>DAINDF010000144.1:416-1004 GCA_036732005.1 Phycisphaerales bacterium | reverse complement strand
CAGATCGGGTCGTAGTCGATCTGGGACGCCACGTACTCGTAGATCAGATCGACGTCGTGGCGGAGCGCCCGGGCAAGCGACTCGATCTCGGGCGTGATCTCGGTGGAAGAGCCCGCATGGGTGGCCACCAACGAAGACCCGGCCTCGACGGCGCTGGCCGCCGCGACGCCGGGCGTTCCCCCGAATAGCGGCGTCGGATCGGGAGGCTGGGCCATTCGGAAGCCCGGAAGCATCCGATCGGCGCCGGGAGTCGCCTCGGTCTGCGCCGAGACCGGGCCGGGGGCGCCGACCAGGAGCGTCCCCAGACCGAGTAGCCCGATCAAGGCGACCCTCTGCGCTGCTCTCCGACGTCGAATGTCTCGCATGCGAGAAGCGAGTCCGATCAACGCGAGCGCCCCGAGCGCCAGCGGCACGACGCCTCCCGGCTCGGGCACCGCGACGACGAAGCGATTCCCGCCGTCGTCGTAGGCATAGATCACCTCGACACCGCCCGAGACGACGTGCGTGAGTCGATCCTGCTCGTCGTAGGCGTAGAAGACGTCTTCGGCGGCGACCGCCGTCGGGGGCAGGGCCAGCACGGCCAACAGC
>DAINDF010000144.1:0-401 GCA_036732005.1 Phycisphaerales bacterium | reverse complement strand
GGGGCGTGACGAAGGGAGCGGCGGTCGGGCGAAGGGCGCGAATCGATGCGAGCTGGGGCATGGCGACACTCCGGTCGGGGTGATGCCTGCGCGTCCACCCGCCTGACGACTGACGGGTGGGGGGACATGGCGCGATCTGCGACACGGGATCACCAAGCTGAATCGCACTCTGACATGGATCGAGCACGCCTCTTTCCAAAGAAAGCCCAAAGAAAATCCAAAGAACCACCGCGCGATGTCAGGCGCGTGCTTGACCAGAGGGGGCTCGTCCGAGTGCGAGCGCCCGGGGCGACGGGTTCGACCCCATGCTCGGAAAAGTCCTTTCCGCTTTCGCCCGGTCGCAGTAGAATCACTGCCGCGGCGGGTGGATACGCGTTTTCCTCGAGGCGAAACCGGGTCGT
>DAINDF010000143.1:628-1016 GCA_036732005.1 Phycisphaerales bacterium | reverse complement strand
CTGAACGGGATCGGGGGCGCCCGGCGGATGCTGGACGTCTGGGGCGACCAGTGGGACGCGACGGCGCGCGGCGGCGTCCGCACCCGGATCGAGAAGGAGACGGGCCTCGGGATCATGGACGACGTGGTCCAGGGGACGTGGCGGGCGGCCGGCTCCGATGCGAGCCCGCTCCAGGTGTCCGCGGCCGCGGGCGTGGCCTTCCAGCGGCGCTTCAAGCGCGAGACGGGGAGCGACGCCCCCGACTCCCTCGTCCAGGAAGCGAAGCGCCGGGCGGTCGCGCTGATCGCGCTGGTCGACGACGAGCTCAAGCGGAGGGCGGACCGCGAGGACACCGCGCTCTTCGGTCAGGTGTACGCCGTCTTCGGCGACCCGGACTCGACGCCGCAGG
>DAINDF010000143.1:0-618 GCA_036732005.1 Phycisphaerales bacterium | reverse complement strand
CGAGACCCTCTTCCGACTCCAGAGCAACTTCGAGAAGACGGGGGGCGTGTTTGCGCCGGCGATGACCCGCGAGAGCTTCGCGATCTACGCGGCGATGGGCTCGCCCGAGTTCCACGCCATGACCGAGAGCCAGATCCTCGAAAACGCCTTCACGCTGCCGGAGGGCGAGGCGAAGGAGTACGTGAAGGCGTGGCAGGCCGGGAAGCAGGCGGGCGCCTTCGCCCCCAAGAGCGACCCCCTGTCCGGCATCGACGCCGACGCCCGGCAGGCCATGCTGCGGTCCGGCATCGAGGACACCGACGAGCAGAACCTCGTGATCTACAACGTGCGGAAGGAGGCCCAGCTCCTCCGCGGGGACCAGCAGCGGGAGCTCACCTACGAGGAGAAGCAGAAGGCCATCGCGCGCGGCCTCCAGAAGGTCCGGGTCCAGCGAGGCCTGTTCGGGATCGACCTGCTCTGGGCGGACAAGGAGGTGGCCGCGGGGCTGCTCGAGGCCGCCGACCTGGGGGACATCTACGACGCGCCGTCGGGCGACCGGCAGACGGAGCTCGTGGGCAAGCTCAAGGCGGCGATCGTGTCGGAGCTCGAGCGGCGCGGACTGGCCGTGACCGAAGACGT
>DAINDF010000142.1:0-1018 GCA_036732005.1 Phycisphaerales bacterium | reverse complement strand
GAACGATCCGCCACGAGGAGACGGGCGATCCGCTCCCAGGAGCCCGCGTGCGAGTCCATCAGGACGAGCATGCGCAATCGGCCACCACCGACCAAGCCGGCCGCTTCGTGCTCCGCGAGATTCCGGCCGGCGCCTTCGAGATTGAGATCAGTCGCGTCGGTTTCTTTCCCCAGGTCTTCACGACCGACGCCCACGCGCCGGGCCCGGTCCTCCTCGACGTCGCACTCCGGCCCGTTCCCGACACCTTGACCCTCGTCGGTCGCCTGATCGAACGCTCGACCGGTACCCCCCTCTCCGGCGTCTTCGTCGATGTGCTCCAGGCCCCGGTAGAGGCACTCACCGACGAGCAGGGCGAATTCGTGGTGCGGGCGTTCCCGACGGGCGAGCAGACGCTCCGCTTTCGCAGGCACGGCTACCGGGACGTGTTCCGGATCGTCGACCTCGAGCCCGACGCCTCGGGTCATCCGATCGAGCTCCGCTTCGAGATCGAGCTGCTCGAGGGCGTGTTGGGCAGCCACGCCGTTCCGCCGGCTCCCCCTCCGACCCGCGCTCCGAACCAGCCGGGCCCATCGTCGCCTCCACGGTCTCGGATGCGGATGGCAACTTCACGTTCACGGACCTGCCGCTCTTCGAGACACTGCGGATCGAGGCATCGACCGACTCCCATGAGTCCCAATCACTGTCGGTCCTCGTCGTTCCCCGCGGCGAACGGACCGTCGAGTTCCATCTGCGAAGTCTCGCGGAAACGAGCGTGGCCGGATCGATCGTCGACGCCGATACTGGAGAGCCGATCTCCCTGGCCGAAGTCCGGCTCGTCGATGGTTTTCTGGCCGCAGCCAGCGACGCCGACGGGAGTTATCTGCTGCTCTCGATTCCACCCGGAAGCCGACGACTCGAGGTGGTGCATCCCGCCTACCTCAGCCAGACCGTCACCCTGGAACTCGAAGAGGACGTGCAGGCCCGATTCGACGTCGCGCTCGAGCCGCGGCCGAGGATCGGGGGGCTGACAGGGATCGTT
>DAINDF010000141.1:0-1019 GCA_036732005.1 Phycisphaerales bacterium | reverse complement strand
CAACCCGGACTCCCGGGGCGTGATCCCCGTGGCGCTGCTCGCGCAGCCTGGCCTCGACCTGTCCGAGGTCCGGATCGACAGCCTCGGCCTCGGTCCGGATCGGGCGCCGACTGCCCATGGCGGGCATTTCGAGGACGTCGATGGAGATGGCCTGACGGATCTCGTGACCCATCATCCAACCGGGCAGACGGGCGTCACGTTCGGGGACGACCACCTCTGTCTGACGGGCACCATCGGGGCGACCCATTTCGAGGTCTGCGACTTGATCGCGACCGTGGGTGGATCCGCCCGCCCGGTCGAGCGAGGTCGCTAGTTGGCGTGACAATTCTACGCAGCCGCACGCGGTTCTGCGTCAGCGCGCCCTACTCGTCCGGAGCCGACTCTGCAGTGAGCGGTCTCTGGCTCGAGCAAGCGCAGGCGGTCGGACTCGGCCGGGCCCAGGTCGGGAAGCGACACCGCCGACCGCTCCTGCCAGCCGCGATCCCCGCGCGCCGAGCTTGGAGGACCGGTCCTCGGCGAGCGGGCGGAACGCTGGCACGAGGCTTGCTGACCTTCTGGTGGTTCATCACGAGCCGCCGTCGCCGCCCGGACGGGCGAAGGCGATCGGTTCGGCCCGACTCGGGCGAGGAGCGAGCGAGGCCCCGTGACCGAGAGACCCCGGAAGCGACTTCCAGAGCAGGACGAGCAGCGAGGACCGCAGCGAGAAGGCACGGTCCTCTCCGTACGCGGGAGCGTCGTCGATGCGATCTTCCCGGACGGACTGCCTGAAATCCACAACCTGCTCAGGACGGGCGGGCACGGAGAGATCGCGATCGAGGTCGGCGAGCATCTCGCTCCCGACAGGGTGCGCGGCGTGGCCCTGACCGCGACGCAGGGCCTGGCGCGCGGCGAGGCGATCCTCGATACCGGCCATCCGATCGAGGTCCCGGTCGGAGGTGGGCTGCTGGGACGCGCGGTCGACGTCTTCGGCGAGCCGATCGACGGCAAGCAACGATTCGAGGGTGGCCCGCGACGCGGGA
>DAINDF010000140.1:772-1025 GCA_036732005.1 Phycisphaerales bacterium | reverse complement strand
GAGGGCGAGCGCGCTGACGGGGGTCGCCTCGAGCGCGAGCCAACCCGCCAGTCGGTCCACGACGAGGAGCAGGAGCGGAAGCAGCACGAGGGCGGCAATCGCCGCGAGCAGATTGAAGACGACGTGCGCAGCAGCGACCCGACGCGCGTTCGCCGTGGCGCCGACCACCGCGAGCAGGGCCGTCGAGGTGGTTCCGAGATTGGTACCGATGACCGTCGCGGCTGCAGCGTCGAAGGGAACGACTCCGCCGGCC
>DAINDF010000140.1:0-556 GCA_036732005.1 Phycisphaerales bacterium | reverse complement strand
CACCGAGGACACCGATGCCGACGAAGAAGAGACCGAAACCCGAGAGCGCATCGCCCAGGGCCGCGCGCCGCCCGCGGCTCGCGAGGTGGAGGAAGGCACCGATCCCGACGAGCGGCACGGCAAAGGTCGTCAGCTCGAGCTTCACACCGAGCCCCGCGACGATCCACCCGGTCATCGTCGTCCCGACGTTGCTGCCGAAGACGACCGTGATGGCCCGGGCGAGATCGAGGACGCCCGCATTCACGAACCCGATCGTCGCCACCGTCACCGCGCTCGAGGACTGGGCGAGCGCCGTGATCAGAGCGCCCGCGAGCAGCCCGTGCGCGGGTGTGCGCGTCGCGCTTCTCAGGATCCGACGCAGGGAATCACCCGCCGCCACCTTCAAGCCGTCGGTCATCAGCCGCATGCCGAGCAGGAAGAGCCCTACTCCGCCGAGCAGTCCGGTCGCGATGGTGAGGGATTCCATGGCTCCCGAGCGTACCCGGTCGCCGCACGTGCAGCCTCCGCCCCCGCCGCCCCCGCCGTCCCAACCGTCCCAGTCCCTTCCTCCGCATTG
>DAINDF010000139.1:643-1025 GCA_036732005.1 Phycisphaerales bacterium | reverse complement strand
GAAGAAGAGGTCTCCTGGGGTGAATGGGGTGAATGGGGTGCATGGGGCGAATCAGACGAAGACAGCGACGCATCGTCCGGGGCCAACAGGTCGCTGGGGTCGCAGTCGCGGCCGTCGGCCAGCAGCAGCAGCGCATCGTAGGAGATCCGCTCGGCGCGCTCCTCGATCGCCTCGAGCTGGTTCGGGGTGAGCGAGCGGCGCAGCCCGCTCGCGCGCAGGCAGGCGGCCTCGATGGCGCCGACCAGATCCCGCAGCGACCAGCCGTGGTCGTGGCGGCGGCGGCGTACCGCCAGTCCGTCGGGCCGCACAAGGCGCTGGCTGTCGGTTCCGCTGTGGAGGTCGAGTGGGGCACCGGGGCGCGCAGCCTAGGTCCCTCCACGAT
>DAINDF010000139.1:0-632 GCA_036732005.1 Phycisphaerales bacterium | reverse complement strand
GAGATCTTCGAAAGGGCGGTCGGGTCGGGTGGACGCTTGCTGAAGGCCGAGGGCGACCGGACGGGGCCGAAGCTCGGCCTGCTGGTGCTGACCTTCGACATCGGTCGCATCCTGATCGCGACGGAGGGCGCGACGGACGGGTCGACGGAGGACGCGAGGGAAGGTGCGAGGGACGGGTCGACGGCTGGGTCGACGCTGACGGTGCGGCACGTGCTGGAGCGTGCGGCGTTGCCCCCCGGCCTGATCTCACTTCAGGAGGAGGAGCCCTGGTGGCGGCTGCTCGGGCATCCTCTGACCGCCGTCTGGCCCGGGGACGTCGAGTGGGGCACCGGGGCGCGCAGCCTCGGTCCCTCCACGGTCCTGAAGCTCCGTTTCCGCGAGGAGAGCGAGAATCCAAGGGTGATCACGCTCGCCGCCGTGGCTGGCGCCGTCGCGGTCACGCTCGTGGGAGCCTGACGCGTGAGCGGCGGAGCATGAGGCGGCGGAGCATGAGGCGGTGGAGCATGAAGGGGCGGAGCATGAAGAGCGGAGAGACGCGGGCGCGTGAAGACGCCGAGGAGTCCGGTTCATGAGCAGCATGGGCGATGATTGGCTGGAGCTCGATGGCGTCGCGCAGGCGGAGCGGGTTCGAC
>DAINDF010000138.1:0-1031 GCA_036732005.1 Phycisphaerales bacterium | reverse complement strand
CGATGGGATTCATCTTCACCTGTAGACACTCGGGCGTCGTGGCGAGCCGAAGCGTGCACCCGCGCTCGACGACGAACCTCCGTACCTGCTCGACCGCCCGTAGGACCGTGGCATTGAGATCCTCGGGCCATTTCAGATTCGGCTCGTCCCGAGCGAACTGCAGAACGCCCTTCACGATGCGCCCGCAGCGCCGCGCCTCCTCGAGCGCGGTCTCGAGCGCGCGTCTCTGGATCGCGGGGCCGTCCGGCTCCTCCCCAACCAACAACGCGAACTCCGCCGCCGCAGCGATGCCCCCGATCGGATTGTTGATCTGATGGGCGATTCCGGAGGCGAGCGTCCCGATCGCGACGAGTCGCTCCTGCTCCTTCAACCGCTCGAGAGACGCTCGCAGCTGCTCGCCCCGCTCCTCGACCCGCTCCTCGAGCTCGTCGCGGTAGCGGACGAGGGTCTGCTCGGCCTCGGCGCGGATCCGCGCATCGTGCTCCGCCCGCTCACGTGCCGCAGAAGACTCTCTCATGGCCCGCTCGCGGGAGCGTTCGGCGAAGACGGCCGCAACACCGCAGAAGCCCGCCCCCACCAGCCCCACATCGAGCCGAACCCCCCTGCAGGAGAGCAACGGGCTGACGACGAGCCCCAGCGTCGACACGCCGCAGAGATGATGCGCCGACAGATCGTTGCGACCCGTCCAGTGCAGAACGACCACCGAGAAGAGGAGTGGAAGCCCGATCCCGAAAGTGAACGCCGCCCGGGCAACGTCCCCCGCCGAGAGATGGACGACCGACGAGAACAGCCCGATTCCGGAGCCGAGCAGGGCGATCGTGATCAGGATTCCCGCGCGACGGATCTCCTCCGGATCCCCATTCCCGATCACGGCGGGCAACAGGGAGTGCCACCGCCTCGATCGCTCGCTCGCCGGAAGGGATCCCCTACCCATCGCCCGCAGTGTACTCGATCCCCCGTGACGGGAGGCTAGGCTCCGTCCAGTGAACGGAATGAACGCGCACGGGAGGAATTGGATCGCGATGGATCCG
>DAINDF010000137.1:628-1032 GCA_036732005.1 Phycisphaerales bacterium | reverse complement strand
CCTCGAGCCCGAGCAGGGCCGCGAGCTGCTCGAGTCGGCCGATGCGGTCGGGCCGGCCTGGGCGACGGCGCTCGTCCACGTCGTGGCGCTCACGGGCTGCCGGATCTCCGAGGCCATCGGGCTGACGTGGGCCGACGTGGATCTCGAAGAGGGAACGATCTCGATCCGGCGCGCCATCGCCGAGGTTCGCGGCCGCCAGGTCGTCCAGGAGCCGAAGACGCGAGCCGGGCGCCGGACCGTCACGCTGCCGCGTCGGGCCGTGGATCGACTGCGAGCCCACCGGCAGGCGCTCGGGGTCATCCCGCACCCGACGGCGCCCGTCTTCCCGTCCTCGACTGGCGGATGGACGTTCACGACTCGTCTCTACCGCGACCTCTTGCATCCGCTCTTGATCGAGGCCGGGC
>DAINDF010000137.1:0-407 GCA_036732005.1 Phycisphaerales bacterium | reverse complement strand
GCTCCGCGACGACTACCATCGCGATTTACTCGCACGCGATCCCGTCCCGAGCCCGGGCGATCGCCGATCAGGTCGAGACGCTCTTCGGCTGACGCCCACTTTGACGCCCACCCACCACGCGAAGCCCTTCCGGGGCGTGCAGCGATTCGGTCGCGGCGCGATCCATGGGGGTTTCAGGCCCTCGAAGGCGTCTGCATAACGGCGCTAGGTCGATGCTGCGGACTTTTAATCTCACGGTCCGGGGTTCGAGTCCCCGCGGGCTCACCATCGCAATTCCGTTGCGATCTTGAAGGTTTACGAAGGGAACGGCGACCCGCGAGACGATCGACGCGAGGGCGGTTGACGCCCACTTTGACGCCCACCCGATTCAGAATCGGGCTCTAGGTGCCCTAGATCGCGTTTCAGCG
>DAINDF010000136.1:510-1034 GCA_036732005.1 Phycisphaerales bacterium | reverse complement strand
AATCGTCAAGAGCGATGGGCCTGCCTCGAAGCGCATCGGGACGAACTCGGATCGGAGTGTCGGGCGATGCTCGACGGTCGGTCCGGTCCGCGAGAGCCCGAACGCGTTGGCACTCCGTGAGGAACATCGGGGCCCGGACAGAATCGTTCTCGACGATTGCGGGCCTGATGACGATCTCGTTGATCGGGTTGGCTTGTGCTTCGCCCCCGGACGTCCCGCTTCCGATCGAGCTGCCGACCGGCTTCTCGGAGTCGGGCCGGGAGCCCCGATCCGATCGTTGGTGGGAGAGTCTGGGGAATCCGGAGCTGTCGCGTCTCATCGCCGCAGCGCTCGCCGACAATCTCGATCTGGGCACCGTCTGGGATCGGCTGGTCCAGGCGCGAGCGGTCGCTCGTCGCGAGGGCGCAGCGCTGCTGCCCACCCTCGATCTCGACGGAACCGTCGGCACGACCTGGTCGAAGCAGGCCGGGCGGGCCTCGTCCGCCAGCTTCGGGGGAACCGGGCTGCGACGCGTGGACCGCTTC
>DAINDF010000136.1:0-500 GCA_036732005.1 Phycisphaerales bacterium | reverse complement strand
GCCCAGGTGGCGAGTCAGTGGGCGGCCGTCGTCGAGCAGGAACGGCAGCTCACGTTGCTCGATGCCCAGATCGAGACGAACGAGGACGTCTCGAGGCTGGTCACCATGCGCTTTCGTTCGGGCCAGGCCGGCGCAGCCGACGTCCTGCGACAGCGACAGCTGACGGAGCAGCGCCGTGGTGAGCAGCATCGGGTGGCGGCCGAGGTGCAGGTCGCCCGGCACGCGCTGGCGGTGCGGCGGGGGCGCGGGCCCTCGGATCTCGAGCTCATGCTTCCGCCAGCATTACCGGAGCCGGGGGCGATCCCCGAGACGGGCCTGCCCTCGCAGCTGCTCGAACGCCGCCCCGACGTACGCCGCGCCTATCTGGCCGTGCTGGCCGCCGATCGCAACCTCCACGTCGCCCGGGCCGATCGCCTGCCGCGGCTGGCCCTCACGAGCTCGCCGGAGTTCACATCCGAGGTGCTGGCGGATCTGGTCGACAACTGGCTGATCGGCGTGGC
>DAINDF010000135.1:0-1036 GCA_036732005.1 Phycisphaerales bacterium | reverse complement strand
GCGTTCCACCCGGATCGCGACGTTCGCGTACATGTCGGGTCGCAGCACGAGATCGGGGTTGGGAAGCTCGAGTCGAAGTCGCGCGGTTCGCGTCCTGGGATGGAGGGTCGGATGCACGTAGGCGATCGTCGCCTCGAAACCCTGCTCCGGCCCATGAGGCAGGGTCACCGTGGCGACCTGCCCCGCCTCGACCAGCGGCAGCTCGGATTCATAGACGTCGGCCTCGATCCAGACGCGATCCAGCGGTGCGATGCGGTAGAGGCGTTCGCCCGGGGTGAAGGCGCTGCCCTCGACGAGATTCTTCTCGATCACATAGCCGCTGACCGGCGCCCGAATCGGAAGATGCTCGATCGGCTCACCGGTCCGGACGACGTGTTCGAGATCCTGCTCGGCGATGTCCCAGAGCCGAAGGCGGTTGCGAGCGGAACGAACCAGATAGTCGGCTCGATCCGGCGCGCTGGTCTCGCGCGCTCGAGCCTGGCTGTGGAGAGCCTGCAGATACTCCTCCTGAGCTGGAGCTCCGGGCTGTAGATCGTGAACAGGACGTCGTTCTTTCGCACCGGGTCGCCGAGCGCATCGGCGTCGACCCGTCCCACCCAGCCGTGGACCTTGAGCGAGACGTCCTCGAGAGTCGTCTCGTCGACGACCACGAGACCCAGTGCCCGGATGTCGGTCGTCATGGCCTTCCGCTCGACGGGTGCGGTCCGCACGCCGATGCGCTGCAGGCGTTCGAGTGGGAAGCGGAACTCGGTGGGCCGGTGCGCATCGTCCTCCACCGTGTCCGAGCCGACGCCCTCGAGGCGCAGACCGGGCGTGCCGACCGTGAGTGAGCCCTCCGCCCGGGCCGTCGGTCCATTCGGGGGTCGAGCCTCGATGGTGACGTTCCAGCTGCCCCCCATCGCGAGGGTGAAGTCGGCGCGATGGCGCCCGGCGCCCACTTCGCGCACGGAGGCGGGTCCGCCCATCGCGGGCATCGCGCCCATGGCATGCATCCGGACCTCGACCTCGACCTCCACATTCTCGACGGGGTCACCAT
>DAINDF010000134.1:0-1051 GCA_036732005.1 Phycisphaerales bacterium | reverse complement strand
CAGGTCCGCGCCCACTTCGGCCCGATGCCCGTCTACAAGCTGCCCTGGCCGACGGACCGCCATCTCGCCGGTCCGGGTAGCGAGGGCGAAGAGGACGAAAGCAGCGCAGAGGGCGGCAAGGTGAGCCCGATCGCGATCGCCAACCCCGACCTTCTGGCCGAGGGGCCCCTCGAGACCCTCGGCGAGGGCGACGTGGTGGAGACCGAGGGTGCCCGTCTGCGGGCGCTCTTCACGCCGGGTCATGCCCCCGACCACCTCTGCTTCGTGCTCGAGGAGGAGCAGAGCCTGTTCAGCGGCGACAACGTCCTGGGCATCGGCACGACGGTGATCCCGGCACAGAGCGGGGACCTCGGCGACTACATGCGATCCCTCGAGCGCGCCCTGGCCGAGGCCCCGGGCGAGATCTACCCGGCCCACGGCCCCCGCATCCGGGACGGCGTCGCAAAGATCCGCGAGTACCTGGAGCATCGCCTGGCCCGCGAGCGCCAGGTGCTCGAGGCCCTCGAGGCGGGCGAGCGGGAGGGGATGGCGATGGTGCGCCGGATCTACGTGGGCTACCCCGAGTCCCTGCATCCGGCGGCCGCCCAGTCGCTCACCTCCCATCTCAAGAAGCTCGAGAGCGAGGGCCGCGTCCGCTCGGAGCCGGGCCCGGACGCCGGTCGCGAATGGGTTCTCGTCTCCGCCTAGCAGCTTCGGCCAGCGGGTCATCGAGCGCGGAGGCCCCTTTTCGGAAGGGCCATCTCGATCGCCGTCGTTCCGGATCCGGGCACAGCGACCACAAAAGCCCGAATGAAAGTTGTAAGGATTCCATTCCGTCGTGTAGGATGCACTGGACGAGACGATGGCGTGACGACTCGCCGCTCGGAGGAGTGGGCCCAGCGCTGCCGGGGAGCTGAAGCTTCGATGTACGAATCGTCTGCTCTGGACGCCCTCTCCGACACGAGCCTTCGAAAGCTGCATCGCGGCGCGATGGAAGGACCGGTCATCCGGGACCTGCTCCGGCGGGCCCAGGCGTCCGGCGTCGTGCTCGACAATGGCGTCGATCGCCGGA
>DAINDF010000133.1:368-1054 GCA_036732005.1 Phycisphaerales bacterium | reverse complement strand
GCGTGGAGGTCGTTCGCGGATTGCTCGAAGCAGAGTGTCGCGATCGACACCGAGGGTTCCTCTCGGTCCACGAACGTGGGCGTCCCTGGGTGATGCTCAAGCTCGCGAGCACTCTGGATGGTCGGATCGCGTTGGCCAACGGGCAGTCTCGCTGGATCACGGGACCCTCTGCCCGGGCTCTGGTCCACCGCTTGCGCGCGCGCGCCGACGCCGTGCTCGTCGGCTCCGAGACGGCACTGGCGGACGATCCCGAGCTGACGGCACGGCGCGGCGACGAGGTCGTTCGACGACCGATCCGGGTATTGCTCGACGGGCGGTTGCGCGTGCCCTCGACCGCGCGCCTCTACCAGCCGCCTGGCGATACGCGGACCTGGGTGCTCTGTCGCGAGGGGGCGAGGGGGATCGGCCGGGTGCGCGATCGGGCAGAGCGGGTGCTCGCGTTTCCGGTGGCGGCCGGCGGGCGGATCGATCTCGTGTCCGCCTTCGAGCGCCTGGCCGTCGAAGGGCTGACGACCGTGCTGGTCGAAGGCGGCGGAAAGCTCGCCGCGGCGTTGCTGCGTGCCGGACTGGTGGACGAGGTACACTGGCTGATCGCACCGAGTCTGATCGGCGGCGATGGTCGGCCCGCCCTGGGTCCTCTGGAACTCGAGGCGCTCTCGGACGTGATCGCGCTCGAGTCGGTCGTA
>DAINDF010000133.1:0-300 GCA_036732005.1 Phycisphaerales bacterium | reverse complement strand
CAGGCACGAATCCGACGATCCTCGAGTTGCGGCGGGCGGGCGCGGGTCGGACGGAGAGAGCGCGGCGGTGGGGATGCCATCGACCCGAGTCGGGTTGCGGAAGGCGCGAGGAAGGAAGACTCGAGATGATGAGCCATACCCCTTCTATCGATGCGACCGGGCTCAGGGTCGCGTTGGTCGTCTCGCGCTTCAATCACTTGATCTCGATCCGGCTCGTCGAGGGGGCTCGTGAGGCGTTGCTGAGCCACGGCCTGGCGGCTCGGGATCTCGAGCTCTTCTGGGTACCGGGGGCATTCGAGA
>DAINDF010000132.1:686-1064 GCA_036732005.1 Phycisphaerales bacterium | reverse complement strand
GATCGAGCGTTGCGGGCGCATCGATGTGCTCGTCAACAACGCGGGAGGTGCGATTCCGCGCGCCGCCCTGAAGATCTCCGAGCGCTCCTTCGAGAAGGTCGTCCGTTTCAACCTGACGAGTCCCTTCCTGCTGACGCGGATGGTCGTCCCCTGGATGGTGAGGACCGCGGGCGCGGGGAGCGTCGTCAACGTCTCGTCGGGGTCCAGCGTGCAGCAGCTTCCCGGCATGGCCCATTACGGGGCTGCCAAGGCGGGGCTGAACCAGCTGACGAAGCTGCTCGCCGTGGAGCTCGCGCCCCGGGTCCGGGTGAACGCCATCATCGTCGGGCAGATCGACACGCCCGGAGCGGCCTCGGTCCTGAGCGACGAGGTGAAGGC
>DAINDF010000132.1:0-676 GCA_036732005.1 Phycisphaerales bacterium | reverse complement strand
GCGGGATCGACGGCGTCGCCGGCGGCCGGCGGGGTGACGGGGCAGACGATCACGGTGCACGGCGGAGCCGACGAGGTGCCGCTCCGCTTTCCCCTTCCGGACCTCGAGGAGCTGGTCGAATCGCTCGATGCGGACGGAGGTCCGGGTGCCGTGGCGCGGGATACGGGACGGGACGTCTGACTGGAGGACGGGATACCCGAGCGGAGCACGGGACGCCCGACCAGAGCGCGGAACACCCGACGAGAGCATGGGGCGTATGAAGAGAGGATGGGGCGCATGAGGACGGCACGCGGAGCAGGAAGCGTGGCATGGATCCAGAGTGTGGGAAGGGAACCGAGCGTGAGGAACGAAGCGGATGAGTGAGCTCGAGGGCAGGGTGGCGATCGTGACCGGCACGAGCCGCGGAGTGGGGGTGGGGATCTCGCGCGCGCTGCTCGAGGCCGGGGCGATCGTGGTGGGTTGCTCGCGGCGGGAGCTGCCCGCGTTGCCGGCGGCGGCGGGGCTCGACGACGAGGGTCGGCGGTCCGCGCAGTGGGTCTGCAACCAGGAGGATCTCGCGCAGATCGACGCCTTCGTCGAGCGCGTCGTCGAGCGCTGGGGACGGCTCGACATTCTCGTGAATAATGCCGGCGGAACCGTGCCGGGGCCCATGGTGGAAGAGGTGCCGGCGCTCGTC
>DAINDF010000131.1:0-1071 GCA_036732005.1 Phycisphaerales bacterium | reverse complement strand
CTGACATGGACACCGCCACCTTCACCGCGCCGAACGGCGTGCGCTACGCCGTGACGCTTGAGGAAGACGGGCTGTTCATCCATGTCGATGCGCCCGCAGGCTGGCAAGCGGGTGAAATCGTCTACGAGCCGAATTGCATGAACGAGGGCTGGGTGAAGGTGACCCTCCGGCCCGCGCCGATTGAAGCGCCCCGCCGCCGCACCGAAGCCCCCGAGGGCGAATGCCGCTACTGCGACGAGAACCGGGGCGTCCCGTTCACCCCGTACCACGACCCGTCGCCGTACTGCGAGAGCGGCAAGCGCCCACACTGCACCTGCGACACCTGCTTCTGACGCGGAGTAGCGACATGGACACCGCCCCACAGCGCGCCCCTCGCCTGAACGATGTCTCGCGCAAGCTCCTCGAGGACACGATCGAGGCCGAGCGGGCGGTCGGTGACCCTCGCGTGGCGACAGCGATTGAGATGCTCCTGCAGTGGCACGACGAAGCGGCAACGGCCGCCAACGCGGAGTCCTGAGCTATGCCCCGTTACGACAGCCAACAGGAAGCCTACGAGGACGGCTTCAATGACGGCGGGATCTTCCACCGCGACCTGATCCGGGGTCTGCGGTCCGCCCTCTCCGAAGCCGAGCGGGAGCGGGACGAGAAGCATGCGGAGATCGTCCGGGCGCAGGGCATTATCGACCAGTTGAAGGTCTACCGCGAGCGGGTGCTGACAACGCCGCTCAGTTCCACCGCATTGATGCGTGCGAGGACGCGCGAGCTGGCCACCGGCCGCGACGATTTTGACCGTGCCGTGCTGATGATCCTCGACGATCTAGAGCGGTACATCGCCCGCGCCGCCATCGCCGCCGCCACCGGGGAGGGGTGAGACATGACATCGCCCTATCTTCTCCGCCCCCACCGCACCTATTCCCAGGTCGCCCTAGAACGCCTGCGGGAAGCCCTGGAGACGGCCCTCGAACGCACCGTGGATGCGGAAGCGGCGGGCGTCCGGGATGAGGCCCTCCGAATGGTCAACCTCGGCCTGCAGGACTCCATCTCGGATTGCCGGGGAATGCTCGCCCGGCG
>DAINDF010000130.1:532-1080 GCA_036732005.1 Phycisphaerales bacterium | reverse complement strand
GGGCGTTCGGGCTGGAGGATCCCGGGCCGCCCTGAGCCTCCGCCCACGCGCGCCGCAGAGGCGGGGGATTTCCTATGGCTGTCTCGGGCCCGCGTGACCCGCGTCCTCCGCCTCCACCTCCGCCCCCGCCTCCGCTTCCGCCTCCGAGAGGCAGCGATCGATCGCGGCGAGCACCTCCGTCTCGATCACCTCCTCGCTTCGCCCCGCGTCGATCCGCCTCAGACCCGCGACGTCCAGGCTGTCGAAGAGTGCACCCACCCGCTCCTGGAAGCCCCGCTCTTCGAAGGCGGGCTCGGCGCGACCCCCACGAGCCGCCACCCGCGAGAGCCCGATCTCGGGACTGATCTCGAAGAGAAGCACGAGGTCCGGAGCCACGAACTCGGCCTCGCTGTCGGCAAGGATCTGTCGGGGATCGAGTCCGCGAGCGCCTTGATAGGCGACCGTGGAGAGATACGAGCGATCGCTGAGGACGACCTTCCCTGCGGCCAGCGCCGGCTCGACGACCTCACTCATGTGTTCCCGGCGATCCTCGAAGAACCAGGCGAGCT
>DAINDF010000130.1:0-360 GCA_036732005.1 Phycisphaerales bacterium | reverse complement strand
GAGTCCCTCGAAGACGATCAGGACCCCTCGCTTCACATCGCCCCCGTTTCCCGCCGTTCTCGCGCCGCCGCGCTGGAGCCCGGATCTCGCTGTCTACTCGCCACAAACACGGCGAGAACGGGCTCGGCGCGTCGGGGAAGGCTGGTACGACCCGTGCAATCAGCTCGACCATCGCCTTCAGGCGATCCTCGTCGCGCTCCTCTAACGGGACCGGGAGCGAGGCGGGGTCGAGATTCGTCGGGTGGAGGCACAGGGTTCGGGGCGGGCCTATTCAACGGGGTGAAGCCCGCCTCGAGCCTCCACCCGGCGCGTCTCATTTCGGTGGCTCCGGTTTCTCTAGTGTCTCTGATGTCTCTGGTT
>DAINDF010000129.1:514-1080 GCA_036732005.1 Phycisphaerales bacterium | reverse complement strand
CACCAGCCTCGGGCGTATTCGGGCCGAGGAAGACGCTGAGCACCGCCGTCGGACACATGCTCGCGTGCCCACCCATGCCGCAGTCGCGATGCCAGGGGAGATCGCCGAGGCCCTCCTCCACGCCGGGCTGCTTCCAGAGCAGGGTCACCCCATCCTTCGCTTCGGCCTCCTGCATGGGCTTCATCGGCGTATCACAGAGATCGACGAGGCCACGCAATCGCGCATCCGAGTGCAAGGCGCGCATCGCGGGCTGTTTGCCGGCGCGGAGCACCCGACACAGCACGCTGGTGCCGTCGGCCCGGCGTCCCCACCACGATTCCTGATCGCCCTCACGCGCCTCGACGCGAAGCCGCTCGGCCTCTTCGCGAAGCGTCTCCAGCTCTTCGGGGGAGAGCACACCGCGAACCCAGAGGTAGCCCGCCGTCCGCAGGAAATGCGCCATCTCCTCGCGGTCGTCGCCGAGGGCGAAGCCCCGAGCGGGATCGAGAGGAGCCCCTCGTCGGTCCCGCAGATCGATCGTCTCGGGGTCGTAAACGGGGCGTCCGACGAAGAGCCATCGCAGCGCC
>DAINDF010000129.1:0-498 GCA_036732005.1 Phycisphaerales bacterium | reverse complement strand
GAAGCCCTGCTCGGAGCCACTCCCGAACGGCACACGATCCCGAGGACCCCATCCGGCCCCGGCTCGACCCGATAGGTCAGAAGCTCGCGGGTCTCGCGCACCCGGATCCCCAGCGGCCGCAGGCTCGCGGCGTAGGCTCGCGGCAGCGCGGTCGTCTGCGCGCTGTCGGCCCGCGACGGCCCGCCCTCCTGCGGGCTTGCCGGATCCAGCACGGGCTCGATGTCAGTGGCGACGGGCATGGGGACGGGCATGGGGACGGGCTTCGGCATGATGGACCTCCAACGCGTCACGATCCAAGGATCCCATGGCTTTCCGCGGCGTATCCCGGAGCGTGCTAGACAAGCGCCGTGAGTCGTATGCCCGAAATCGTAGCAATCGTGAACGTCACCGAGGATTCCTTCTCCGACGGGGGCCGCTTTATCGTCCCCGAGGCGGCCGCCCGACATGCGCGAAGCCTCGTCGCCGCGGGCGCCGACTGGATCGAGCTCGGCCCGGCCT
>DAINDF010000128.1:0-1090 GCA_036732005.1 Phycisphaerales bacterium | reverse complement strand
AGGCCTTCATTCCCGCCACCGAGGTGGGGCCCGGCACCCCGGGTGACTCTCCGGACCGGATCCTGCGCGCCAACGCCTGGACGAATCAGACCGGACGCCTCGGCGCGGCCTTCGCCTTCTGCCCGGGTCCCGTGCAGTCGACCGGGGGCGGCGGATTCGAGAAGGTCGGCTTCGTCACCAACTGCACCAACTCCAACGCGAGCACCGGCCCCGGCGCCTACGACGGCATCGTGCAGTACTCCGGAAACGGAGCCAACAACTTCGGCGGAACCATGGCGATGCTGCTCGACAACGGTGGCTTCGTCACCGTCGTCGTCGGGACCACCGGTGGCCAGCCGATCATCGCCCACCAGCCGATCGGCGCCCCGGGCGAGACGGGTCTTCTTCGCTCACAGGTGACGGGGGGAGGCTATGCGCTCTTCAATACGGCCTACCTCCAGCCCGGCCCCGGCAACGTCGGCTTCATGACGAACCCGACGCTCAACAAGATCACGACGGTCGGCCCCTCGATTCCTCAGGTGATCCCGGCGGACGTGAACTTCAACTGGGGCTTCCCGCTCACGACCGGCCGTGTCTCGGTGATGGACATCGAGACGATCGTCGGCAACCCCGGCACCACGACGCTCACCGCCCAGGGAGCCGACAGCCGGGACGCCGCGGGCGTAGGCCACATCACGCTCGTCGCGGGCGGCCTCTCGCATCGGCTCCTCTCGAACAACGAGACGGGGGCGATGAACATCCTGAACATGCCCTTCCCCGGAGTCGGGTTCGCGTCTCTCCCCCACGTCGGGTGCCCGTGCCTGAGCCGGACCCGAGCCGGAGCCAAGGCACGACTCGAGCGAGCGGCCCCGGGATTCGAAGGATCCCAGGGCCGCTTCGTTTTTCCCACGCGCCCGGATCGCATCATCCTGACGACCGGGGTCGAGCCCCCAATACCGGGTTGATTGCCCCCCTTTATGCCCCACGGGCTATCTGTCGCCTGCGCACTCTCTACCGTGAGAGGTCCCGGACGGGTCATCTGGTTAAACAGTGGTGTGATCCCCATACTTATCCCAGCATCGCTTCCGGAAGAGAAAAAAAATCACACCCC
>DAINDF010000127.1:528-1096 GCA_036732005.1 Phycisphaerales bacterium | reverse complement strand
CCAACTTCCTGACGGGCACCTCGATCTCGAATCCCGTCGTGGAGTTCATCTTCTCGGGCGTCGTCGACGGGGCCGCTCTCGAGTTCGCCGGAAACGCGGGCAACGACTTCCTGTTCGAAGCCCTTCTCTCCGGCTCGGTCGTCGAGAGCTTCGTGCACGCCCAGGCGGGCTGTTGCGCAGCCCAGGTTCTCGGATTCCAGGAGATAGAGTTCGACACCCTCCGTATCAGCCACCAGGCGGGCGGCTCGACCTTCTTCATCGGGGATCGGCTCAGCTTCCACGTGGTGCCCGAACCCGGAACGGCCGTACTGATCGGCCTGGGCCTCGGCCTCGTCGGGCTCTCCGGGCACTCCGGGCACTCGGAGCATTCCGCGACCACGAGCCGCCGACGCTTCTCGCGTTCGGTGGATGCGCCCGGATCCGATTCCCGCTGACGAGGTCCCACCGGCTTCGGGCTCCGAGTCCGCTGCGCGATCGACGCACAGGCGCACCGCAGCCTGCCCGATCGGCTGCGGTTCCAGGTCAGCCCGAGCCCGAGCTCCGACCCGCTCCTGACTCCCCCGCCACG
>DAINDF010000127.1:0-518 GCA_036732005.1 Phycisphaerales bacterium | reverse complement strand
CGAAGGGCGCGATGGAGCGGGAGGAGGCGGAAGAGCCCGGGCCCGCATGGACGCGGCGACCCCCCACCCAGGTCTCGACGACCGCGCCCGCCGCGTCGAGGAGCACGAGATCCGCCCTGGCGCCCGGTCGCAGCGTCCCGATCTCGCGCTCGAGTCCGAGCAGTCGCGCCGGTCGCAGCGTCACGGAGGCGATCGAGCCGAGCAGATCCATCGCACCAAAATCCTGCGCATTGCGCACCGCTCGGTCGAGGGTGAGCCGGCTTCCAGCGAGCCGTCCGTCGCTCGCGAGACGCCAGGCCGTCCCATCATCGACCAGCTTCCCGGAGCCGAAATCCGATTGAAATCCGGGAGCGGGAGCAGGAGCGGCACCGGGTTCACCGCCTCCCTGGGCAGCGAGCCGTCTGTCCCGGCCCTCAGGACTCGAGCGTGCAGCCGCCGGATCCTCGGCGCCGACCGGATCGGCCTCCCAGGATGGCGGCAGATCGCTCCGATCGCTGATCAACGACAGCCGCTCACCC
>DAINDF010000126.1:609-1100 GCA_036732005.1 Phycisphaerales bacterium | reverse complement strand
ACCACCCGCTCCTCGCCGACGAGCCTGTTCGTCGTCGAGCTCTTCCCGACGTTCGGTCGTCCCACGATCGCGATCCGGATCCGTTCATCCAAAGGATCATAAAAACCTTCGTTATCAAATATTTCCGGGTATTTATCGAGAATCTGCTCGAGCGCATCGAAGGCCCCTCCTCCATGCTCCGCCGAGACAGCGAAGAGCTGGGAGATGCCCAGGCGATGGAACTCGTGGACCCGATCCTGATGGTGCATCGGCTGGTCGATCTTGTTGACGAGCAGCGCAAGGGGCTTGCCCGCGCGACGCAGGGTGGCCGCGATTGCCTCGTCCTCGGAGCAGAGCCCGTGCTTGCCGTCGACGACGAAGAGGATCACATCCGCCGCCTCGACGGCGACCCGCGCCTGGGCTTGTACCGCTTCCTCGAGTCCCTGCCCCTTGACCGGATCGAGGCCGGCCGTGTCGACGAGCCAGATCGTCCGCTCGTCGATCTCGATGCG
>DAINDF010000126.1:0-567 GCA_036732005.1 Phycisphaerales bacterium | reverse complement strand
CAGTGGCCGGAGATGGCGTCCGCGACGGCCGAGCCCACCTCCGCGCGGGATTCGGGCTCCTCCGATGCCGCGACGCGGAGGAAGCGGTCCACGCGCTCGAAGATTCCCTCGCTGCGGGCCGGGTCCACCCACACCACCTCGGGCACCGCCCGCAGCCAGGTCCGCTGGCGGCGGGCGAAGCGCTTCGTGTCGACCTTCATCGCGGCGACCGCGTTGACCAGGGTATCCGCGCCGTCGACCACGGGCTGGATGTGGCGGTATCCGATCGCCTGCATCGGCCGGAGTTCCGGGCCGTAGCCCCGCTCCCGCAGCGCCCGCACCTCCCGCAGCAGCCCGGCCTCGATCATGGCCTCGCAACGTCGCTCGATGCGGGCCGCGAGCGCCTCGCGACCCGGATCGAGCGCCAGGTGCAGCACCCGGAAGGGCCGATCCGCGAAGGCGTGGTCCGCGCGCACGCTCGAGGCCGGGCGCCCCGACTGCTCCAGGATCTCGAGCGCCCGTACCGTTCGCCGGACGTCGTTGGGATGGATGCGGTCCGCGGCGTCGGGATCGAGCTGGGCCAGGCGG
>DAINDF010000125.1:684-1106 GCA_036732005.1 Phycisphaerales bacterium | reverse complement strand
GGATCGCCGCATGGGGCACGCGCACTCCCTCGAGCACGACATGGGCGTGGTCGGTCGGCATGTTGAAGGTCCACAGGTACTTCGCCACCCGGAAGCCCGGCGCATCGCAGGGCACGAGGAAGGCGGTGATGCCGTGGCCATCGCCCGCCTCCCCGCTCGTGCGCGCAAAGATCACGTCCGCGCGCGCCTTGTGTACGCCGGTGTTCCAGGTCTTCTCGCCGTCGATCACCCACTCGCCACCCTCGCGTCGGGCCCGCGTCTCCATGTGGGTGGCGTCCGAGCCATGGGCCGGCTCGGTGATGCCGAAGGCGAATCCGACCGTGCCGTTGGCGAGTCCCTCGACCCACTCGGTCTGCTGCGCCTCCGAGCCGTAGTGGAGCATCAGGAGCAGGCCGACGTTGTTGCCCACGACCGAATGCTCG
>DAINDF010000125.1:0-674 GCA_036732005.1 Phycisphaerales bacterium | reverse complement strand
AGGCGTCGAGCTCGTCGAGGTAGTCGACCAGCTCGCGAGGCAGCTCGAAGTCCATGGATCCTCCCCTCGGTCGCACGCGTCGCAGGTGGCGGCCGGCCCCATGCCAGGAGCCTATCCCAATCCCCTCTCGGTCGTGATGCACGCGTCTCGACGGCGGGATTCATGAGATGGTGCCCCTACACTCCTACCCATGGATCGCGTCCGGGTCGAGAGGCCCGTCTCCGGGCTCACTGCTCCCCTGATCGTTCGGATCCTGACCGGTCCGCCCGACCTGACGGAGCTGCTCGTCTCCGCGACCGTTCATCAGGGCGGAATCGCCTTCGTCGCAGCCCCGGATCGATCCGGGTCGGGCCGGGGGTCGGGCGGTGGATCGAGACCCGGGTTCATGTCCTGCTCCTCGAGCGTCGCGGACGCAGACGTCGACCGCAGCGTGGAGCCCGAGCAGAACGCTCTGGGGATGGCGTTCGAGTCGGCCGAGGAGAGTGGGATGGCCGAGGTGCTCGAGGGTTTCGGGCGTTGCCTGCTCGTCGAGGTCCGGGCCGAGCCCGCGACGAGAGCCTCCAGCCCCGAGTGGGATCCCGGCCCCCGTCCCGACCCGACCGCGACCGCGATCGCGATCGAATACGACCCGGACCAGGCGCCCGAATCCCTCGTGCTCGCGCTCGAGGGTCAGG
>DAINDF010000124.1:418-1107 GCA_036732005.1 Phycisphaerales bacterium | reverse complement strand
GCCTGGCATCTCAGTCGCAACTTCCTCGCCGGAGCAGGGGAGTACGTGCTCTGGGGGCATGGCAGGACGGGACGGGCCCTTCGTCGGGCCCTCGCTGCCTTGGGACACCATCCTGTGTCGATCGTGGAGGTCCATCCGCGACGGCTGGGGAAGTGGATCCACGGGGCTGAAGTGATCCCGCCCGATGCGCTGGTCGGTCGGCCCCGGCGACCGATCGTGACCTCGGTGGCGGGCGCCGGCCCACGTGCCCTCATCCGCGCTGCCCTCGAGCGGATGGGGTTCACCGAGGATGTCGACTTCGTCTGCGCCGCCTGAACCGACCGACCGACGCCGGCTCCCTACGCTCGTCGGGGGGGCCGGACCGCGCCCAGAACGGGAAAATGCTCAAACCCGGAATATGATGCTTCGTGAGCAACGCGGCGGCTCCTAGTGTCCGGTTCCAGACGTGTCACCGATCGGGAGCGGTCCGCGTAGCTTGCAGGGAACCCCCAACCTCCAGAGGAATTGCGTATGAGTTCCTCCAACGTCGTCGAGATGATCCGGCCCTTCGATCCGATGGAGCCCGACGCCGAAGAGCGATACGACGCGGTCGTGCGTCGGCTGACCCGGACTCGCGCCCGGAGGGCGCCTCTCGAACGCGAACGCGACGAGCTGGAGCGACAATTCGTTGCGAACGATCTACGGATCCG
>DAINDF010000124.1:0-408 GCA_036732005.1 Phycisphaerales bacterium | reverse complement strand
CTGCGCTCGATCGCTGGGCGCGCGAAACCTATAGCCCCGGGAGCAACCCCGGAAGCAGCCCCGGGAGCAACCCGGGAAGCAATGGCTGAGGCCCGACGCGGCCGGCGCCGACCGCCGACGCGCGGCGCGCGTGGCTTGCGAGCCCTCCGTGCTCAGAACTCGGCCTGGCCGGGCGTCCTGGGGAATGGGATCACGTCGCGGATGTTGGCCATCCCGGTCATGAACTGGACGATCCGCTCGAAGCCGAGGCCGAAGCCCGCATGGGGCACGCTGCCGAAACGGCGCAGGTCGAGATACCACCAGTAGTCCGCCGGATCGAGACCCTGCTCGCGGAGCGTCCGCTCGAGTACGTCGTGGCGATGTTCCCGCTGCGAGCCTCCGATGATCTCGCCCACGCCGCCGACCAGC
>DAINDF010000123.1:829-1111 GCA_036732005.1 Phycisphaerales bacterium | reverse complement strand
CTGGACGCCTCCGGAACGGTTGGAGGCGGTGCGGGTGCGACCCTCGCCGTCAGTGTAGAAAGGGGCGTTATGCGCGCTGCCTGTGAGCGCCGTGCCCTCGAAGCCCGAGCCGATCTCGAAGCCCTTGGCGGCCGGGAGTGAGAGCATGGCGCGGGCGAGGTCCGCCTCGAGCTTGTCGAAGACAGGCTCGCCGAGGCCCGCCGGCACGCCGCGGGCGACGCATTCGACGACGCCGCCCACCGAATCCCCCCGCCGCCGCATCACGTCGATCCGCGCGTACAT
>DAINDF010000123.1:0-819 GCA_036732005.1 Phycisphaerales bacterium | reverse complement strand
CTCGCCCTGGCCCACCGTCTCGGGATCGACCTTCGAGTCGATGTCCTGGACGCGGCGCACCCAGGCCAGCACCTCGATGCCCGCTGCCTCGTGAAGCAGCTTGCGGGCGATCGCCCCTGCGGCGACCCGCCCGATCGTCTCCCGGGCGCTTGCCCGACCGCCACCCTGCCAGTTGCGAATGCCGTATTTGGCCTCGGTCGTAAAGTCGGCGTGGGAGGGGCGGTAGACATCCCGCATCTCTTCGTAGGCGCTGGGGCGGGCGTCCTGGTTGCGCACCAGGATCGCGATCGGGCTGCCCAGCGTCATGCCCTCGAAGACACCGGAAAGGATCTCGGCGCGGTCGGCCTCCTGGCGCGGGGTCGTGAGGCGGCTCTGTCCGGGGCGCCGGCGATCGAGATCGCGTTGGATCTCGGCGACGTCGATCGGGAGTCGCGGCGGACAACCCTCGAGGACGACCCCGACGCCGCCACCGTGGGATTCGCCGAAGGTCGAGATCCGGAAGAGAGTGCCGTAGACGCTGCCCATGGCGGCCAAGAGTACCGCTTGTCGGTCCGGATCGCCGAAGCTCGGGAGAAGACCCGGGGCCGTCTGCGGAGATCGTTCGAGCGACGGCCCGGGCAGACATTCCAATCTCAGCGCAACTTTCCGGTCCCACTCAAGCCCGTTTCCGCAAGCGACGAGAGGATCTACCAGGGACGACTCCGCGGAAACGCGCGGGAGGGCTCGGGGATGATGCGGAGCAGCGGGATCGAGGGGACACCCAGGCACGAGAAGGGGGCACCGCCGTCGCCGGCGCGTCGCGATCACAGGCGCTCCGCC
>DAINDF010000122.1:0-1125 GCA_036732005.1 Phycisphaerales bacterium | reverse complement strand
TGGTCCGTGCGCGCGGCGCGCGTGGTTCGTGTCGTGCGGGTGGCCGACGTAACCCGCCCGTCCGGCCGCCTCCCGAAGCCACCGTCAGTAGCGCTCGTCGGGATCGACCACGTGGATCAGAGGCTCGCCGCGCCGGAAGCGGTCGAGGTTCTCGACGAAGGGCACGATCAGGCCCTCGTGCGCCCGGGGCGCGCTCCAGGAGACATGCGCCGAGAGCCGCACGCGCGGATGGCCGTAGAGCCAATGGCCGGCGGGCAGCGGCTCGGGCTCGACGCAGTCCAGGGACGCGAGACCCACCATCCCCCGGTCGAGCGCGTGGCGCAGCGCCTCCTGATCGACCAGTCCACCCCGTGCGATGTTCACGAGATGGACTCCGGGCTTCATCATCCCGAAGGCCTGCTCGTCGATCATGTGCCGCGTCGCCGGCGGCTCGGGAGCGGCGAGCACCACGTGGTCGGCGTCCTCGAGCAGTGCCGCGAGGCTCGTCTCGATCTCGCCCCCTTCGACCGGACTCGGGGCCGTCGTCCGACGCAGCGCCTTCATCCGCATGCCAAAGGGCAACGCCCGCCGAGCGACCGCCTGTGCGATCCCGCCGAAGCCCACGAGCGCCAGCACGCGATCCTCGAGGCTTCCCAGACGGGCGAGATTCCAATGTGCCGGCGGCTCGGAGAGCCATGACTGGGGCAGCTGCTTCTCGGCCGCCAGCATCACGGCCATCACCCACTCGGAGATCGCCCGGGCACTCGCACCACGGGAGCAGGTCAGGACGCGATCACCGAGCTTCTCGAAGGGAAAGGCATTCACACCGGTCCCGTAGGTATGCACCCACCGCACACCCCGAGCCAACACCTCGGCCAGATTCGGGCTGCCCCAGGTCGGCGTGAGCAGGATCTCGCCCGTGACCCGCTCTTCGAGCTCCCCCTCGTGAGGAATCTCGACGATCTCCACGTCGGGGTGTGCCTCGCGAACGGGCTGGAGGAGCCCGCTCGGTAGCTGGGTCAGGATCCGGAGTACATCAGCCAAGAGGGTCTCCCTTCGAGCGACACGGGGTGAAGCGCGCGACCCGCACGTCCTCGTCTCCGGTGAGAGGAGCGCCAACGACCGTCACGCGGCAGTCGCTCTCAG
>DAINDF010000121.1:0-1127 GCA_036732005.1 Phycisphaerales bacterium | reverse complement strand
CCGGCTGATTGCCCGGATCGCGCCCCCCGAGACCGTCGACGACTGGATCGAGCGGGCCCGTAGGGTCCCGACCCGAAAGCTCGAGACCTTGGTCCGCGAGCAGGCGCGGGGCACCGCCCTCGAGCCCGAGCTCGCTGCCGAGGATCCCGAACGACAGCGATGGGTCCGGCTGCGCTGTTCACCAAGGGTCCGGGCCAGGTGGAACGTCGTGCGCGAGCTGGCGGAGTGCGCGGCCGGGCAGCGCCTCGGCGACGGCGAGGCGCTCGAGTGGGTGGCCGCCGAGGCCTTCTCGACCTTCTCGATCGATCCGGATCTCGTGCGCTCGGAGGACTCTCGTCTCGTTCCCGTCAGTTGGTAGCGGGCGGGGGTCGTCCCGAGGCCACCGCGGGAAGGGTCCGTTGGGGCGGTTGGCGCGAACGGTGTCCGGTCTGCGCTGTTCCTTTTGGAAGACCCGTCGAGCGACCCGTCAAGAGAAGAGTGGGAGGAGGTGGCAGCCCTGCTTCGGGGCCTCGAGGACGCCGATGCCTTCGAACTCGATCGCCGGCTGCGGCGGGCGGTGCGGCTCGAGCAGGTTCTCGACGCGACGCTCGCCCCGCTCCTGCGCGGCATGCGAGAGGGCGGAGAAGGCGGAGAGAGGGGAGAGGGCGGCGGCGACGAAGAGGGTGGCGGCAAAGAGGCCGGCGAAGGTGGCGGGCCTGAGAGCAGCCAACCCGAGTGGCAGCGTGCCCGGACCTCGCTCCCGGCCTCCGCCTGCGAGGCGCTCGGGATGTCGGCTCGCAAGGTGCGAGCACTGCTGCGGATCGAACGCGCGGGCGACGTGTGCCCGGAGCTGCGCCGGGCCTACCGCGAGGGCCGGCTCTCCTGGGTGAAGGCGCAATGTCTGCTGCCGCTTTTGATGCTCGACCGTGACGAAGATCAGCGCGACGACCTGCCTGCCGGTTCACCCGAGACGGCACCCGACGCCGTTCCCGTGGATACGAGAGATGGAGGGGAGTGGCGAGGCGCCTGGGTCGTCTGGGCGCAGCGGGTCACGGTGCGGCGGCTGACGGAGGACGTCGAGCGGGCCCTGCTATTGCGCGCCGTGCAGGGGCGGGTCTGGCGGCGACGCCGGAATCATCCCGAGACGG
>DAINDF010000120.1:0-1129 GCA_036732005.1 Phycisphaerales bacterium | reverse complement strand
CTTGTCGACCGGGATGAAGCCGCGCTCGTCGACGGCGACGCCCGCCTTCTCCGCCATCTCGTCGAGATTGGCCTTCATGAAGCCGTCGCGGAAGAAGACGGCGCGCGCTGCATCCAGGATCCGACGACGGCTCTCGGCCTTCTTCTGGTCTCGCGTCATGGTTCTCGTTTCCGGTCCGTTTCCGGTCCGTTTCCGGAGCGTTCCCAACGCGTTCCCCACGCCGCCCGGAGAGGGGCCGATACCGCGATACTATGTCCCCGATCGGCCCCCTGCGCAACCTAACGATCGGATCCGCCCGATCGGCACGCCCACTCCGACCGTCCGTCCGTCCGTCCGTCGGGCAGGCGGGCGGGCGGGCGGGCGGGCGGGCGGGGGCGGACCGATATGGGAAGGCGCGGGCAGGCTCAGGAGTCCAGCGAATCGCTTCCCTCGTAGCGGAAGGCATCGAGCAGGACGGTCTGGATGTAGCGCTCGCCGAAATCACAGATGATCGTCGCGATCGTCTTGCCCTCGTTGCCCGGCCGACGGCCGTACTCGATGGCCGCCGCCACGTTCGCACCCGCCGAGATCCCACAGAAGACCCCCTCCTCCCGGGCCAACCGCCGAGCCATCTCGACGGCGCGGTCGTTCGAGATCGTGATGACGCCGTCGAGCAGATCCGTATCGAGGATCTCGGGCACGAAGCCCGGCCCGATGCCCTGGATCTTATGCGGTCCCGGAGATCCGCCGGAGAGAATCGGGCGGTCCACGGGCTCGACGGCAATCGCCTCGAATCCGGGCTTCTTCGGCTTGAAGTAGCGCGCAACACCCGTGATCGTGCCGCCCGTGCCCACCCCGGCTACCAGCGCGTCGAGGGTGCCGTCGGTGTCGTCCCAGAGCTCCCGGGCCGTCGTCTGGAAGTGGATCTCGGGATTGGCCGGATTCCGGAACTGCTGGGGCATGAAGGAGTTCTCGATCGACGCGGCGATCTCGTTCGCCCGATCGATCGCGCCTCTCATTCCTTTGGCGCCCTCGGTGAGGATGCTCTTCGCACCGAAGGCGCGCATCGTGACGCGGCGCTCCGGGCTCATGGTATAGGGCATCACGACCACACAGGGATAGCACTTCACTGCCGCGACGAAAGACAGCG
>DAINDF010000119.1:0-1138 GCA_036732005.1 Phycisphaerales bacterium | reverse complement strand
GGGGGGGCTTCATGAATTGACGCTCCTCCACGAGCCGGGTATACGTGAGTCTCCGAAATCGTTGAGGTTTTCATCCGATGGCCGAAGTCGAGGCGACACGGATCGAGCGACCAGGGCGCGCCGGGGAGCTGACCGAGCGCCAGGCGATGGTGCTGCGGGCGCTCGTCTCGGCGTATGTCGGCCAGGCGGGCCCCGTGGGTTCGAAGACGTTGACCCATCTGATGCCAGCCCGACTCTCGGCGGCCAGCATTCGGAACACCCTCGGTCAGCTCCACGAGCTGGGACTGATCGACAAGGCGCCCGCGTCCGCGGGCCGCTCCCCCACCGCGCTCGGGCTGCAGGTCTTCGTGGAGGAGCTGCTGGAGGTGACGGACCTCGGCTCCCATCAGCGTCGGCTTCTGGATCGGGCTCTGGCCGATGTGGATGCGGCGGAGACGCCCCGGCAGGCGTCCCACCTGCTCTCCGAGCACACGCGGCAGCTCGGCTTCGTCGTGGCGCCACGAGTCGAGCGGCTGCGACTTCGCTCCATCCATCTGGTGGGCGTCAGCGCCGACCGGGTGCTGGTCGTGCTGGTCACCGAGAACGGCGCCGTGATCCAGCGGTCGATTGCTCCGGGCGAGCCCCTCGGAGCCCGCGAGCTCGAGCAGATCGGCGCAATTCTGGCCGAACGGATCCGGGGGCGGACGCTCGAGGGGCTCCGTTCGCTGCTCGAGCGCGAGCGAATCGAGCTGCGAGGCGCGGCGGACCAGCTGATGCGTCGGGCCTGGGCGCTGGGATTGGGTGCCTGCGAGGGCGCTGGGTTCGAGCGAGGATCTGGTGATCGCGACCCGACTGACGCTGCTCGATCAGCCGGAGTTCTCCGATCCCGAGCGGATCCGAGGGCTCTTCGCGGCGCTCGAGACGAACGAGCGACTGCTCGAACTCTTGCGACAGCTCGCGGCGGCGGAGCCGGTCGGACCCGGAACAGGGGGAACGGGGGTCGCCCTGGCAGTCTCGTTGGGGGCGGATCTCGCCGAACCGGGTCTGCGGGACTGTGCGTTGATCGCGGTGCCCTATGGAACCTCGACGCCGAAAGAGACGCTGGGCGTGCTCGGCGTCATCGGTCCCCAGAGAATGGATTACGGGCGTGTGATCCCGT
>DAINDF010000118.1:606-1146 GCA_036732005.1 Phycisphaerales bacterium | reverse complement strand
CGGAAGAAGAACTCGCTCAGGTCGTGGCTCATGGGTGCCTCGTGGATGCCGCGTGGATACCGCGCGAGTGCGAGCATACCGCCGCTCCCGGATTTGCCCCGTCCCGATCGTTTCGTTAGTCTTTCCAGATACTTGGAGAGCCCTCCGAGTTCCTGGAGATCGGAGTCCCCCGTGTCCCCCGAACGCGATCGTCCCTGGCTGATCCGAACCTACTCCGGCCATAGCTCCGCCCGCGCGAGCAACGCCCTCTACCGCAGCAATCTCGCCCGGGGCCAGACGGGGCTCTCGGTCGCCTTCGATCTGCCCACCCAGACCGGCTACGACTCGGACCATCCGTTGGCCCGGGGCGAGGTCGGGAAGGTCGGCGTCCCGATCTCCCACATCGACGACATGGAGCTGCTCTTCGATCAGATCCCCCTCGATCGCATGAACACGTCGATGACGATCAACGCCACCGCCGCCTGGCTGCTCGCCCTCTACGTGGCCACCGCCGAGCGTCAGGGCGCCCGCCCCGACCAGCTCGCGGGCACCACCCAGAAC
>DAINDF010000118.1:0-596 GCA_036732005.1 Phycisphaerales bacterium | reverse complement strand
CTCGCGCGGGACCTACGTCTTCCCGCCCGACGCCTCGATGCGGCTCACGAGCGACGTCGTGGCCTACACCGTCCATGAAGTGCCGCGCTGGAATCCGATCAACATCTGCTCCTACCATCTTCAAGAGGCGGGGGCGACGCCGGTCCAGGAGATTGCCTACGCGATGGCCAACGCGATCTCGGTGCTCGATCGCGTGAAGGCGCGGGACGACATCGACGAGTCGGTGCTGCCCCGGGTCTTCGGGCGCATCTCCTTCTTCCTGAACGCCGGCATCCGCTTCGTGGAGGAGATGTGCAAATGCCGGGCGATGACGCGGCTGTGGGAGGAGATCGGACGCGATCGCTACGGCATCGACGACGCCAAGATGCTGCGGCTGCGCTACGGCGTACAGGTCACCAGCCTGGGCCTCACCGAGTCCCAGCCCGAAAACAACATCGTCCGCATCGCCCTCGAGGCGCTTGGTGTGACGCTCTCGAAGCGGGCGCGGGCGCGCTCCCTCCAGCTGCCCGCCTGGAACGAGGCCCTCGGCCTGCCGCGACCCTGGGACCAACAGCTCTCGCTTCGCACCCAGCAGATCCTCGCCTACGAAACCGACC
>DAINDF010000117.1:492-1149 GCA_036732005.1 Phycisphaerales bacterium | reverse complement strand
GCATCGCGAGGTGCTGCGCACGATGGACTTCGGCCGCGACGAGGTCGTCGCGGCCCACCGGGAGCTGACTGCCCGGGTCCACGCCGCCGGCGCGAGGATCCAGCCCCAGCTGGTACATCCCGGACCGGACGGTCTCGCGCCTCATCTCCTCGGGATCGCGAACGTCGGACCGTCGGTGATCCCCTCCTATCTGACGGGCGTTCCGTGACGAGCGCTCGAGCTGGGTGAGCTGCCACCGATCATCGAAGCCTTCGCCCGGGCGGCCGTGCGGATCCGGGAGGCGGGCTACGACGGCATCGAGCTGCACGCCGCCCACGGCTACATGCTGCTGGGATCCTTCCTTTCGCCGACGCGCAATCGCCGGACCGACGAGTACGCGGGTGGTACCCAGGCAGGGCGGATCCGACTGCTCGTCGAGGTCCTGCGGGCGATCAAGGGGGTCACGGGGTCGGCGCTTCCGATCACCCTGCGCATCTCGGGCTACGAGCGCACGCCCGGCGGTCGCCCGATCCAGGACACGGCGCAGAACGCTCCCCTGCTCGTCGAGGCCCGCGTCGACGCATATCACGTCAGCGGAGGGGTCAACGATCCATAGACGACGCAGATGGTCGCGGGCGCCGAGGCCTTCAAAGCCGGCGTCACCACGGGCGTGCCGCA
>DAINDF010000117.1:0-349 GCA_036732005.1 Phycisphaerales bacterium | reverse complement strand
GGTCGCGGGGGCAGAGGCCGGGGAGGCGCCCAACGCCGGAGCGGCGGGGGCGTTGAGGCAGGTCGTCGACGTGCCGGTGATCGTCGCGGGCAGGATCCACGATCCGTTTCTGGCGGAGCGGCTGCTGGTCGAGGGCAGGGCGGATCTGATTGCAATGGGGCGGCCGCTGCTCGCGGATCCCGAGCTGCCGAGCAAGGCGCAGCGGGGCGAAACGGGTCGGATCCGTCCCTGCATCTCCTGCGAGAGTTGTATCGACTCGATGGAGCAGGGACGCGCCAGCTGTGCGGTGAATCACTTCACGGGCCGCGAGGCGGAGCTCGATCTCGCTCCCTCCACCCGCGCCAGACGC
>DAINDF010000116.1:0-1150 GCA_036732005.1 Phycisphaerales bacterium | reverse complement strand
GGGACGCGACGGCCCGCCCCATCTGGCCGGCGGCTTCTGGTACAGCCTCGCCGACGACGCCGAGACGAAGCTGCGGGATTACGTGTACGGGTATCTCGAGATCGCGGGCGAACGGGTCGCGCGACGGGGCGCGACCAGCATGACGCGGAGCTCGCCCGAGGCAGTGCACGAGGGACTCGAGAACCTGCGCGCTGCGGGCTGCGAGGAATGCTACATGGTGGCGGCGACCCACGAGCTCTCGGAGGTCGAACGCCTGATCCCGCTGCTCGATTGAATCGCAGGGATGAGTCGATCGTGAAGAGCCCCTATCGCGGCGTCGCGGTCGTCGGCGCCTACGACACGAAGCAGGCCCGGAAGCTGCCTGCGACGACGGAGCACGATCTGGTGCTCGACGCGATCCGGGGCACTCTGGAGGCAGCGGGCCTCGCGCCGGGGGACGTCGACGGGCTCAACGTCTCGACCTGGGTCTCGGCCTTGAATCCCCGCGCGGTGGCCCAATGGTTCGGGGGGCGTCCGGTCTGGACCGGGACGGCCCATCCGGGGGTGGAGGCGGTCCTCGAGGCGGCTGCGGCGATCGCGACGGGGCAGTGTCATACGGCGCTGATTGCGACGGCCCAATGCGGCGAGTACGTGGACCGCGCCTCGACCGTCGCCTGGACCCGTCCCGAGAACGAGTTCGTCGAGTGCTGGGGGCTCTACACGGCCGCCGAATTCGCCCTGATGGCCCGCAGATACATGCACGTGTACGGAACGCGGAGGGAGGCACTCTCGGAGGTGGCGGCCGCGATCCGCATGAACGGCGCCCGCAATCCGGCCGCCGTGATGGCGGGTCGCGAGGTGACACCAGAAGATGTCGTCGCCTCCCGCCCGATCGCCAATCCCTTCCATCTGCTCGATTGCTGCATCACCTCCGAAGGCGGCGCGGGCATCGTGCTCACTACCGAGGAGCGGGCCCGGGATCTCGACGCGACGCCGATCTTCGTACTCGGCGGAGCCCTGGATCGTCAGGGGATGGCCTACGTGACGGCGCCGGTCTGGGATCGCTACGGCCGGGTCGGCGCGCGTGCGGCAGCGCTCGCTTTCCAGCAATGCGGGCTCGGCGTGGCCGACGTCGACGTGGCCGAGCTCTACGATCCCTTCTCCTTCGAGG
>DAINDF010000115.1:875-1152 GCA_036732005.1 Phycisphaerales bacterium | reverse complement strand
GCGCGACCGGTGCCCCCGCCCGCGCGGTTCCGCCACGTGGTCGAGGCGCGCCACGACGGGCGCATCCGATCGATCGACTGCCTCGAGATCGCGCGCCTCGCCAAGCTCGCCGGCTCGCCCGCCAACGTCTCGGCGGGCCTGCTGCTGGTACGCGGCATCGGGGACATCGTGACCCGCGGCGAGCCCCTCTTCGAGATCCACGCCCAGAGCGAAGAGCAGCTCGGCTTCGCGCGGGACTACGCCGAGGCGCAGCCCGAGATCCACTCATACGGGTATT
>DAINDF010000115.1:0-753 GCA_036732005.1 Phycisphaerales bacterium | reverse complement strand
AGTCGGCCGCCCGTGGAGCTCGCGGAGCTCGATGCGATCGTGCTCACCCACGCCCACATCGACCACACGGGCTACCTGCCGGCGCTCGTCCGCGACGGCTACGAGGGCCCGATCTACTGCACGCCGCCGACCCTGGCCCTGTGCCGCATCCTGCTGCCCGACTCCGCTCGCATCCACGAAGAGGACGCCGCCTACGCGAACCGGAAAGGCTTCTCGAAGCACTCCCCCGCGCTTCCCCTCTACACGGAGAAGGACGCGGAACGGGCGCTCGAACGGCTCGTGCCCCTCGAGTTCGGGAAGACCCGGTCGCTGGGTGCGCTCTCCTTCACGATCCGACCGGCCGGTCATATCCTGGGCGCAGGCAGCGTCTCCGTACACGGACCGGAGGGCACGATCCTCTTCTCCGGGGACCTCGGTCGCGACGACGATCTGCTGATGCGTCCTCCCCAGGCGCCCGGCTCGCCGGATTGGCTCGTCGTGGAGTCGACCTACGGAGATCGCCGCCATTCGGAGCTCGATCCGATCGAGGAGATCGCGCGCATCCTGAACCGCACCCTCGAGCGGGAGGGCACCCTGCTCGTCCCGACCTTCGCCGTCGCCCGGGCCCAGACGCTCGCCTACTGCCTGAACGAGATCTTCCGTCGCGATCTCGCGCCCACGGTCCCGGTCTTCCTGAACAGTCCGATGGCCACGCGGGTCACCGAGCTCTACCAGCGCTACGACGCCTACCATCGACTTTCTCCCGAGCAGAGC
>DAINDF010000114.1:386-1154 GCA_036732005.1 Phycisphaerales bacterium | reverse complement strand
ACGGGAAGGATGCGCTCGAAAGCCGCCTTCGAGCGCATCAACCGGATGTCGTCCGAACAGGTCTACGCACATCTGCTTCGCCATCTCCCCCACGCCGAGACGCGCCGCTACCTACCGACCGTCGTCGCCCGACTCTCGCGCTACCGGGACTGGATCGACGACTCCTGAAGGCGGAGGGGCTTCCGGACGTCCCTTGCGCCCCGCCCCCCGTCTGGGAGACCCTCTGCGTCCCCGAGTCCGGGCTCGGATCGGGGGGCTCGTCGGCGAAGGCCGGCGTGGAGACGTCCGATGAGAAGGGGGAGGGAAGGGATGAAACGTTTCGAGGGGAAGGTGGCGTTCGTGACGGGCGCGGCGGCGGGAATCGGCCGGGCGACGGCGCTCCGTCTGGCGAGCGAGGGCGCGGGTCTCTACCTGGTCGACGTCGCGGAGCCGGGCCTGGTCGAGACGGCGGCGCTCTGCGAGAAGGAGGGCGCCCGGGTGGGGCACTCGCTCTGCGACGTGACCGACGAGAATCAGGTCCGCGCCAGCGTCCAGGCCTGCATCGACCTCCACGGTCGACTCGACGTGCTCTGCAACATCGCCGGCATCCTGCTCCTCGACCACTTCGAGAAGATCACGGTCGATCGCTTCCGGCGCGTGTTGGAGGTCAATCTGGTCGGGACCTTCCTCTTCTGTCAGGCGGCCCTGCCCCATCTGCTCGAGAGCCGCGGCAACATCGTCAACACGTCCTCGACCTCCGCCCTCGCCGGGCTCGCCTACGGCGCGGCC
>DAINDF010000114.1:0-360 GCA_036732005.1 Phycisphaerales bacterium | reverse complement strand
ACCGCGATGATGACGGATGGGCTGTTGCCGGAAGATGCGGATCCGAAGCTGGTGCTCCGGGCTCAGTCGCTCACGCGGCCGCGGGGTCCCGAGGCCGTGGCCGCCGTGATCGCGATGCTCGCCAGCGCCGATGGCATCCACATCAACGGCGAGGAGATTCGCGTCGACGGAGGCACGCTCGCCTGAGACGGCCTGAGCGGTCGCGATCGTCGCCCCGCCGACGTGCAGGGCCGATGCATCCGCTCGTGACCGGCCCTGCCCGCGCCCGGTGGGGCTCGCTCGCCCGAGGGAACGAACGCTCGCAGTGAAGGTGTTTCAGCCCACACTCCCCTGGCTCCCCCTGGTCGATACGCACCACGG
>DAINDF010000113.1:0-1154 GCA_036732005.1 Phycisphaerales bacterium | reverse complement strand
CCGCCGCACGCTCGGCACGCAGCAGCTCGATCGCCCGGGCGCGCAGGGCCTCCCGCATCTGCTGATGGTCGGCCTGAGCGAGCTTGCCGGTCTCGAAATCGTGGTCGAGATCTGCGATGTGGGCGTAGAGGGCCTCGCGCTCGACCTGGATCGGGGTCAGCTCGGGCAGGGACCTCGTGCGGGCGCGTCCCGATGATCGCAGCGGCGCGGTCAGGAACAGCGCGGCCGCGACCGCCGCCGCCAGCGTCAGCCCGATCGAGGCGTTGCGCGGGAGGCCGCCCCCCCGCAGCGGAGTGAGAGAGAGATCGACGCGTTCGTCGGCCGCCACGTCGTACGCTTCGCGATGGAGATAGTTGCGGGTGCCCGAGCGGAAGGGCCGTCGACGGTGGAGGCGGCGGCTGTCCAGGGCGAGGCCCGTGTCCGCGATCAGCACGTTCAGGGTCCCGACCGGCCTCGGAAACTCCAGGTCGAGCTCGGCGCCCCTCGGTCCAGCGGGCATGCGATAGGAGTAGCCGAGGCGGACCGGTCCCGGGCCGATCGGTCCGACCAGATCGAAGCCGCCTCGTTCCCGGGGCTGCAGTCCGAGCCGCTCCACCTCCGGCGCGACGCCCGAGAGCTGGGCACCGTCCGGAATCGGGAGATGGAGGAGGGGCTCGTCCGGCGTGCCCATGACCGGGCCCCCATCCGCTACCTCGAGCTGGAGATCGACGCTGGCCGTGAGCCAGGTGTCGTCCATCTCGAGCCACACGTCGGCGCGGGGAAGTGAGACGAGCTCCGGGTCCCGCCGGCTCTCGGGTAGCGTGAGTGCGACGGCGAGGCGCTCTCCGGGCTTCAGAGCCGCGCGGGCCCAGGACTCGAGGGGCTGCGCGTCTTCGCGGCGCAGCGCCGGCGAGGCTACGAGTCCCTCGCCTTCGATCTCGATTCCCGGCGTACCGGCCACCAGCACGACCCGCCCCGCGGCTTCCCGTAGCTCGATCGGAAGCCCGACGTGACGGACGCCCGCCGTCAGGGGCACGCTGTAGCGGTAGTCGATCTGTTGCTCGCCCGGATAGAGGGGCCCGCGGAAATGCATGGCGCCGTCGCGCAGGAGGATCCCGTCGCCGATCGAGGTCGAGCCGGCGTCGAGCTCCGTGGCGTTTGCCGGCAGCGGGCGG
>DAINDF010000112.1:0-1163 GCA_036732005.1 Phycisphaerales bacterium | reverse complement strand
CGGGTAACGCCGAAAGCTGAAAACCGATCGGAAGGACCAATCCCTGAGAGGGTAGCAGGAATCCGCGATCCCGCCTGCAACACGATGGGCTGTCGCCCGGGAACCAGCCTGCGACTGCAGGCCGGGAGCCCCGACGACGACTCCGAACCGGAGACAGGGCGGTGCGAATGGGCCTGCCGCAGCCCGACTGCGGGAGCTTCCCACGCTACCCTGACGTGAGCGGGATCGACAGGGCTCTGCCAGGACTCCAACGAGAGGCCGAAGCAGCGACCAGGGCGTCGACGGGGAGTCGACGGGGAGAAGTCGACGACCGCCAGGCAGGAGGAGAGGGTATGACATTCCCCGATCCGGACATGGCTTCGCAACCGGGACACGATCGCTTCTGGGCCGAGACCCACGAGGTGGAGAACGTGCCGCCGCCCCTCGTGGATCGGAACCTCTTCAGCTCCGACCGCGCGCTCTCCGAGGCGCTTGCCCGGGAAGGCGCGAGCTGGGCCGAGGACGAGCTCGTCGCCTTCGGCGAGCGCACCGGCTCCGCCGAGCTGATCGAGCTCGGCTTTGCCGCGAACGAGAACCGGCCCCGTCTCCACACCCACGACCGTCACGGAATCCGCATCGACGAGGTCCGCTTCCATCCCGCCTATCATCAACTGATGCGGGTTGCGATCGAGAACGGGTTGCACTCGGCCCATTGGACGGATCCGGGCCCCGGTGCCCAGGTGGCCCGGGCCGCGAAGTTCTACCTCCAGAGCCAGGTCGAGGCGGGCCATGGCTGTCCGATCACGATGACCTCTGCCGCCATCCCCGCCCTCCGCCATCAGCCGGAGCTCTTCGAGGCCTGGGCGCCGAAGATCCAGGCGCGCGTCTACGATCCGCGCAACGTCCGCGCCGAAGACAAGCAGGGCCTCACGATCGGTATGGCCATGACGGAGAAGCAGGGCGGATCCGACGTCCGAGCGAACTCGACCCGGGCGATCCCGATGGGTGGGTCCGGCCCGGGTCGACTGCACGAGCTCGTCGGCCACAAGTACTTCGTCTCGGCTCCGATGTGCGACGCCTTCCTGGTACTGGCACAGGCGCCCGGCGGCCTGTCCTGCTTCCTGCTTCCGCGGTGGCGTCCCGACGGTACGAAGAACCCGCTCCAGATCCAGCGTCTGAAGGAC
>DAINDF010000111.1:0-1163 GCA_036732005.1 Phycisphaerales bacterium | reverse complement strand
GGATTCCGGGTCGCGCTGGCCAGCCGGGGCTATCGGGGCTCCGGGCGGGAGCCGGTCCAGCTGGTTTCGGATGGGGCGCGGATCCACTCGGATGTCGCCCGATCCGGCGATGAATCCCTCCTGCTGGCAGCCCACGCGCCCGGCGTACCGGTCTGGGTCGGTCGCGATCGCCGGGTGGTGGCGCATCATGCGGTGGCGGCCGTCGACGCCGAGATCGTCGTGCTCGACGACGGCTTCCAGCACCATCGACTCGAACGGGATCTCGACCTCGTCTGCGTCGACGGGACGGAGGGCTTCGGCAACGGCCACGTGCTGCCCTGGGGTCCACTGCGCGAGCCGATCGGGGCGCTTCGCTTCGCGGATTGCGTCTGTGTCGTGGATCCGCCCGAGGATGGTGCATGGCCCGAGGCCATCCGCCGATTCGCGGCGAGCGGTCGGCCGGTGCTGCAGGCGCGTCGCGGTCCGCGCTTCCTCGCCTCCCTCGATCACCGCGTGCGCGAGCCGCTGGCTTCCCTGCGAGGTCGTGCGGTGGGACTGCTCGCGGGCGTGGCCCGGCCCGGGGCGTTGCGTCGAACGCTCGAGTCGCTGGGCGCGCGGGGCGTGGCCGAGAGGGTCTTCGCCGATCATCACGCCTATCATGCCCGGGATCTGCGCGGGCTCGGGCAGCAGGTCACGCAGTGGATCACGACCGAGAAGGATGCATTGAAGATCCTGCCGCATTGGGTGGAGGACGTGAAGCTCTCGGTGCTGGGGATCGAGATGGAGCTCGAGGCGCCGGAGGCCTGCTTCGAGCCGATCCGAAGTCTCGTCCTGCGTCGCCGGGCATCGCTCGGGCCCGCCGCGCATGCTCCGTGCTCGAGCCGCTGAGGCTCTCGCTGCGATCGATCGGGGCCACTCCGCAGATCAGGCCATCAGAGCGAGGCCGAGGGCGACGAGTCGCCGGAGTCGGGCAGCCAGACGCCAGCCCAGACGATGTCGTTGCAGCCGCCGCCGCTCGCTCGGGGCCGCCGCGAGCAGCGCCCGGCGCAGGCCCCGGTCGTGGTCACAATAGGTCGAGAGCACGCGGGCTCGAAGCCGCGGATCGATCCGGTGCGCGTACCCGAGCTTCTCCGCCGACCGGGCCAATCGCATCAGCTCCTTCCTCCGCGCTCTCGGCGAGACCG
>DAINDF010000110.1:381-1167 GCA_036732005.1 Phycisphaerales bacterium | reverse complement strand
CACCGACTCGTGACGGGCCGCCGGCTGGAGCAGGGAGGAATCGAGCTACCCTTCGCGCGGGGGCTCGAGGGCCACTCGGATGGGGACGCGCTGTTGCATGCGGTCGCCGACGCGATCCTGGGGGCGATCGGCGAGGGGGATCTCGGGCGCCACTTTCCATCCTCCGACGCGTGCTGGCGTGGCGCGGACAGCGCCCGCATCCTGGCCGCAGTGGTGGAGAAGATGAAACGGGCGGGCTGGCAGCTGGCGAACGTCGACGCCACGATCGTGGCCCAGGCGCCTCGGCTGGCGCCGCATCAGCCCGCGATGCACGCACGCCTGGCCGAGTTGCTCGGGAGTCCGCTGGAGCGGGTGAACCTCAAGGTCACCAGCACCGATCACCTCGGTGCCGTCGGCCGGGAGGAGGGGATCGCCGCACTCGCGGTGGTGCTGCTCGACCCCATCGGGACCCCAACCGGGCGTTCTCATCCGACCTCGGACCGGGAGCAGCCGGTGGGCGTGCATGACGACCGCCGCACGAGCGACTGAGGCGAGACACGCGACGAGACGCGAATGGAGCCGCGAGACGGCCCGCGAGAGGATCTGGGCCGGCGAGCCGAGGCTGGCCCGCGAGACGATGCGAGCGAGAGGGACGAGCGACGGATGAGCGAGATCGAGTTCTACGACACCCGGACCCGAGGCCGCCGTCGCTTCGAGCCGCTCGAGCCCGGTCGGGTCGGCATCTACTCCTGTGGCCCCACGGTGTACGCTCCGCAGCCCGTCGGCAACCTCCGCTCCCGACTCTTC
>DAINDF010000110.1:0-371 GCA_036732005.1 Phycisphaerales bacterium | reverse complement strand
TGCTGAGCGAGGGCTTCGAGGTCACCCACGTCATCAACATCACGGACGTGGGCCATCTCGTCTCCGACGCCGACGAGGGCGAGGACAAGATGGAGGCGGCCGCCCGCCGGGCCGGCCGCAGCGCCGAGGAGATCGCCGAGCATTACACCCGGCTCTGGCGCGAGGACGCGGCCGCCGTGAACTGCCTGCCGCCGGAGCACAATCCCCGGGCGACCGAGCACATCGCCGAGCAGATCGAGCTGGCCCGACGCCTCGAAGCGGGCGGCTATCTCTACCGCATCGAAGACGGCCTCTACTTCGATACGAGCCTCTTCCCACGTTATTCGGAGCTCGCCCATCTCCATCTCGAGGGCCAGAGCGAAGGCGCACGG
>DAINDF010000109.1:0-1172 GCA_036732005.1 Phycisphaerales bacterium | reverse complement strand
GACCGGGCCGGACGGGATCGGGCCGCGGCCGAGGGGCCAGAGGCGCGACGGGCGCGGGATGCGGGAGTCGGGATCGGGAGGGGGTGATGGCGCTACCCCGGATGCGGCCTTCCTTCACGCTGGAGGTGGCCTGTCGTGTCGAGGATGCGATGGAGATCCTGGGCACTCGACTGGGCGCCAACGCCCACGGCGTCGAAGGCAGCTTTTCGCGCAGGCACGGGGTGCGCTGCATGCCCGAGGCGAATCGGCGATTCTGGTCTCCCTGCCTCGATCTGACCATCGAGGAGATCGCGGAGAGACTCCAGGACGGATCCCCGGTCGTCCGGGTCTGGGGCACCTTCTCGCCCCGTGCCGAGATCTGGACCGGGTTCGTCTTCGCGATCGGAATCCTGGCGATCGTCGCGTTCGCGAGCCTCTTCTTCGGAATCGCCCAGATCCTCTCGGGCCATCCACCGTGGGCCTGGGTGGTGCCGGTACTCGCTCCCGTGCTGGCGACCGGGATCTACGTCTCGGCCCTGGTCGGGCAGGGGCTTGCCGCCGCAGACATGCACCATATGCGGGCCTACGTCGAAGCCTGCCTCGGAGAGGCCGGAGAGCTCGCCCGGCGGCCTTCCGCCGAATCGTTTCCTACGAGGCCTTCACCGTGAGCACCGGGCAGCTCGCCTTCCGGACCACGCGCTCCGCCACGCTGCCGATCGCCATCCAGGCCGAGTTCTCCACCGCCAGTCCCTCGACCTGGACCCCTTCCCGGCTCGCCTGCTTCGCCAGCCGCTCGACCTGGAGCGTCGCATGGTCCCGGAGCTCGACGTAGAAGCCTTCGGGCAGAATCAGCCCACCCCCCATCGCAGGCGATGAGAAGGGCAGCTCGATCGCGTACGCGTGGAGCAGGACGACCCGGCTGCCGAAGCGGCCTGCCAGATCGACGGCCACCTCCAGCGCCCTGGCCGCATCCTCGGAGAAGTCGGTCGGTACCAGGATCGTGTCGATCTTCATCGTGGCTCCCTCCTCTCGCGCCCCGGGCTCTCGCGGCTCGGGCTCTCGCGCCTCGGGCCCTCGCGCCTCGGGCCGGAAGCCCGCTCGCCTCCTCCCGCATGGACCACGATACACGAAACGCCGGAGTCCGAGAGAGCGGCGGGCGGGCGATCCGCCCGTCCCGCAGCAGCGGCGCAGGG
>DAINDF010000108.1:0-1175 GCA_036732005.1 Phycisphaerales bacterium | reverse complement strand
AGCTCTGCCCGCTCTCTCCCGCCCGGAGTTCGAGGCGCGGCTGCGGGGGATGGAGCGCTACTACCATATCCACCATCCCTTTCACGTCGCGATGAACGAGGGCGGACTCGATCGCGAGGCGGTGCAAGGCTGGGTCGCCAATCGCTTCTACTACCAGATCCAGATTCCGCGCAAGGACGCCGCCATCCTCGCCCGCTGTCCGGATCGCGACGTTCGACGCCGCTGGATCCAGCGGATCCTCGACCACGACGGCCGGGAGGGCGACGAAGGCGGCATCGAGCCCTGGCAGGAAGCGGTCGCCTCCTCGCTGACGGAACTCTTCGCCCCGACGATCCACCGCCGGCGCCTCGAGCGCTGGCCCGATCTCTACCCCTGGATCGACGCGGAGGGCTACGACTACTTCCGACGCCGCCTCGACGAGGCCCGTCGCGACGTCGAGCACGGCCTCGAGCTCACCCTCGACCACTTCCGCACTCGCGCCCAACAGGAGCGGGCGATCGAGGTCCTGCGCTTCAAGCTCGATCTGCTCTGGAGCCTGCTCGACGCTCTGTGGCTGGCGTACGTCGAGAAGCGACCTCCCTACGCGGGTCTTCCCGACGCGGAGCGGACGTCGCCCGGTGAGCCGGAGTCGGAACCAGAGTCGGAGTCAAAGTCGGAGTCAAAGTCGGAGTCGGAGTCGGGGCCGAAGGCGGATTGAGGTGCAGCGGGTCTCCGGGTCCCGGGTCCCGGGACCGCCGCGCCCCGCTCGCATCGCGCCCCGCATCGCCTATGGTGCGGCATGATCGATCGACGGGATCGCAGATCCGAGGCACTCGTACTGGACCCGGGCGTGCTCCGGGAGGAGCCCGTCTGCGAGTTCCAGTCGGAGCTGGCCGTAGAGCGTCACGGCGGGGTCACGGTGCAGCCCTGGCGGGATCGCTTTCTCGCCGCCGTGGCCACGGAGCTGCACGCCGTCCCCGACGCGCGGTCGCTGCCCGACGCAAGCCAGCCCCAGGCCGTCGTCCATCTGCAGAAGAGCCGCGCCGCCAGCTTCGACGATCTGGCCGAGGCCTGGCGTCTGCTCGAGCCGGGGGGTCCGCTGCTGCTGACGGGCCCCAACACCCTGGGCATCGTCTCCGCCGTGAAGCGGCTGGCTCGCCAGCTCGGCCAGGAGGGGGTGGTCGTCGCCAATTGAG
>DAINDF010000107.1:736-1178 GCA_036732005.1 Phycisphaerales bacterium | reverse complement strand
AGCTCGGGATGGCCGAGGAAGCGCGCGGCGGCGGCGATGTCCTTTCGCAGCAGCTGGTCCTGCAACAGCTTCGTGCGCGTCGAAATCACGACGGGCCCGCGCTCGTCGTCGCGGGCCCGCTCCATCGCGAAGGGGATCGCAGCCGAGAGGTAGGCGAGGGATTTGCCGACGCCGGTCCCGCCCTCGAGCTTTGCGATCCCACCGTCGCGCAGCAGGTGGACGAACTCGCGGGCGAGCTCGAGCTGCTCTTCGCGTACGCGATAGCCCGGGAAATGCCGTTCGCCACGCGCGCCATCCGAGAGGGCTTCGAGGATGGCATCGAGCTCGAAGGGCACCGGCGTCTCGTCGCTCGACCCGATCTGGAGGAAGCGCTCGTCCCGCTCCGCGGGACGGGTCCGGGGAGCGGCGTGCGCGAAGGCGGCGAAGCGCTCGGGCGTCAGGG
>DAINDF010000107.1:0-671 GCA_036732005.1 Phycisphaerales bacterium | reverse complement strand
CTCCTCGCGGCCGAGCAGCCTGCGCGTAAAGGTCTCGAGGCGCAGATCCGCCGCGTCGGGATGGGTGAAGGCGAGCAGCTCCTGGGTATCGAGCCAGACCGCGCCGCCGAATCTCGAGTCGAGATCACGCCGCAGGAAGGCCCGCTCGAACTCGACCTGATGGGCTACGAGGAGACGGCCCGCGAGCGCCTCACGGACCGCGGTGCGAACCTCCGGAAGCCGCGGCGCAGCGACCAGGTCCGCGTCGACGAGCCCCGTCAGGCGGCTCACCGGCGGCGGAATCGGGCGGCCCGGACGGAGCAGTGTCCGTAGGATCCGGACCCCCGGCTCGGGCCCGCGTTGCGGACGGGGCGACACTTGCGAATCGGGCGGGACGCTGAGCGGGCTGAACGGGCTAGGCGGATCGAGCAGCACGATCCCGATCTCGACGATCTCCGCAGTGCGACTCTCGGGCAGGCCCGTGGTCTCGAGGTCGACGAAGGCGACCGGCCCGACCCGCTCGAGCCTGGGGTCGAGCGCCGCCAGCATCGGTCGCGACAATCCGATCGCCTCGGCCTCGACGTGCTCGACCCGGACGAGCGGTCCGCTTCCCATCTGCCCACTCTCCATCGACGCGGTCGATCGACCCATCGACTCGGACCATCGATTCTAACCATCGACTCGGACCATCC
>DAINDF010000106.1:925-1179 GCA_036732005.1 Phycisphaerales bacterium | reverse complement strand
GGTGACACATCGGCCGACGCGATCCGATTCCGACCTCGAGCGACGGAGCCAGCTCGTGTTCGCGATCGGCCACGAGGTCGGGAATCACCTCGGCGCGATCCGGCTCCAGGCCCATCTGCTCGACGAGGAGCTCGGGCCGCGCGGGTTGGCGGAGGCCTCGGTCGCGATCGACGGGCTGGCTGGGCGGGCCACGCCCCTGCTCGCGCTGCTGCGGCCGATCCTGGCGCCCGCCGCGCCTGCGGCCGAAGGCGGGG
>DAINDF010000106.1:0-915 GCA_036732005.1 Phycisphaerales bacterium | reverse complement strand
TGGTCCAGGCGACCGTGGCGCACGTGTATCCGCGGGGTGCCCTCCGTCTGGCCCTGGAGGTCGAAGCCGGAGGCCGGGAGCGGGTCCTGCTGCTGGAGGACGACGGTCGGGAGGAGGATCTAGGGCCGGCGGCGCCGCTGCGGGGGCGCCCGCTGGTCCTCGCCATCGCCCGACTGCTCCTGGACGGGATCGGGGGGCGGGTCGAGGCGAGTCGGGAGCGGACTACGCGGTTGCGGCTCGTGTTCCCGTCCGGGACGGCTCGTTAGGCAGGGCCTCGGTCGGATCGCCTCTCGGACTCGTCAGGCGGCCAGTCGGTCGGGCGTGTCGCGGATCGATCGGTCGGGCTGGAGCACCCGGGCCGGGGGCTCGCGGATGTCCCAGACGACGCCGAGGGCCTGAAGACCGCGTAGCACGTAGTACGTCACGTCGATCTCCCACCAGAAGAACCCCTGACGAGTGGAGGCCATGTAGTGGTGGTGGTTGTTGTGCCAGCCTTCGCCGAGGGTGAGCAGCGCCAGCAGCCAGTTGTTGCGGCTGTCGTCCCCCGTGTCGTAGCGCTGGGAGCCCCAGCGATGCGCGAGTGAGTTGATCGTATAGGTCGCGTGCCAGAGCAGGGTCGTCGACACGCAGAAGCCCCAGACGAGGGTCGAGAGGCCACCGACGGCGAAGCAGCCCAGAAGCCTTCCCGGGGCGAGTGGAGGTCGCCTTCCTGGTCGGAGAAGCGGTGATGACGTCGATGCCCGGCCGCCCACCACAGCGGGCCCTTCTGTACGGCGCTGCAGCCGAGAATGGCCAGAGCCAGCTGGAACGCGCGACTCGTCCGGTAGGTCTTGTGGGAGAAGTAGCGATGGTAGGCGCCGGTGATCCCGAACAGGCGCAGCCAGAAGAGCCCGAGGCAGAGCCCGATCTCGAGCG
>DAINDF010000105.1:919-1190 GCA_036732005.1 Phycisphaerales bacterium | reverse complement strand
CGAATATCCGCACGCACACCCCGGCCGGCACTGTCGCGACGGTGACGGTCACCGCCAGCCCGACGCTGGTCAGCGTCACCGTCGCCGATAACGGGCCGGGGGTCGCCGCCGCCGATCTGCCGAGGCTCATCGCCCGCTTCTACCGGGTGGCCCCGGCGCGCAGCCGCCAGCAGGGCGGCTCGGGGCTCGGCATGTCGATCGTGGCTGCGATCGTGCGGATGCACCGCGGTACGGTGGCGGCCTCCCATTCCCCCGGCGGCGGACTGACCGT
>DAINDF010000105.1:0-794 GCA_036732005.1 Phycisphaerales bacterium | reverse complement strand
CGCACCCACGCGTCGGGCCGGGCTCCTCACGGCACTCGCGGCCGGGATGCTGCTCGTCGCGGGTGCCGTCGTCACCCCGACCTCCTCGCAAGCCGCGCCGCCCGCCCGCCCGCTGGCCGCATCCGGCTCCACGACCACCACCCTTGCCGCGGGTGACGGCGCCGCGCAGATCGTCGTCTCGCCGGTCAAGGGGCTGCCCGCCTCCGGGGCGCAGGTGAAGGTGCGCGGTTCCGGGTTCGACAGCACGGACGAACTGTGGGTCGCGATCTGCCAGGACGACGGCATCGCCCCGGACACGTTCACGCACTGCCTCGGCGGGCCGATCCCGGACTTCAACTCCTCCACCAGCTGGGGTGTGGTCAACGCCGACGGGACGCCGCCCGTCCCCGGCCCCGTCGTCGCGAAATGGCGCAAGAACGGCTCGTTCACCCTCACCCTGCAGATCCTGTCCGCCTCCGGGCAGGACGCGGACTGTCTCGCGGACAGCTGCTCGCTCTACATCAGGGCCGCCGCCGATGACGACATGTCCGCCGACGGCCAGGTCCCGCTCCGCTTCGCCACCCCGCCCGGCGGTACCGCACTGCCGTCGACGACCGCCAGTATGACGACCGAGGTGATCGGCGGGGCGGCCACCACGGTGGCGCCGGACACGATCGCGCAGCAGTCCGTGGCCGTCGGTGACCAGCAGTCCGTCACGTTCAGCGGGTTCGAGCCGGGGGAGACCGTGGATGTCACGCTTTTCTCCGACCCGATCGAGCTGCCCACGGTGCAGGCAGGCGGGGACGGCCTCGTGA
>DAINDF010000104.1:493-1198 GCA_036732005.1 Phycisphaerales bacterium | reverse complement strand
ATTGGGACTACACCTTCGATTGCAACCTGAAGAGCGCCTTCATCTTCGCTCAGGAGGTGCGTGAGCACTTCGTCGCACGGGGGACTGGGAACCTGATTCAGATCGCCTCCGTGGGAGGTCAGACCGGGGGAACGAAGGCCCTGCACTATGCGGCGGCGAAGGCAGCCCTGATCTCCCTGACCCGATCGCTCTCGAAGATCTTCGCGCCCCACGGCGTGCGGGTGAACGCGATCTCGCCCGGCTACATCCACACCGACATGTATGAGGACATCAGGACCCGGGAGTCGGAGGAATCGATCCTCGCGACGATTCCGCTGGCCCGCATCGGTCTCCCCGACGATGTTGCGACGGCTGCTCTGTACCTGGCCTCGGAGGAGTCCTCCTACGTGACGGGTCATGTCCTGAACGTGAACGGCGGCGTCCACCTCGGCTGAGCCTCGCCCGGGGTCGCCGCTTCTGTCTGACTCCGTTCTCTCGAGGGTCTGATATCGAACGGGCGGGACCTTGCAGTCCGACGTTCCGGTTGGAGGCTCTCGCGTCCGCTCTCATAGGCTCCGGCTTCGAGTCGGGGCGTTCCCGACCGACTTCATCATTCGACCTCATCATCGTTCCCGACGGATCGGCTCGGGAAGGATCGACCGGAGTCCGTCGGTGCGCGGACGCAGGGGTGGCGACATGGATGCACGCGATGAACTCCTCGGCTCC
>DAINDF010000104.1:0-483 GCA_036732005.1 Phycisphaerales bacterium | reverse complement strand
GCGAGGAGCTCGTCGGTTATCTCTTCTTCAACGAGCAGGGCTACATGTCCTCCGCCTTCATGAGCGCCGGACGCAGCGGAGCCGCCGAGGGCGCCGATCTCGCCGCGGCCGCGCGCGCGAACAGCTACGACCAGTTCATGGCCTACTGCGGCGGCTATTCGGTCCAGGGCGACCGCATCCTGCATCAGGTCGAGGTGAGTTCGCTCGCCGTCTGGATCGGGACCCGACAGGAGCGCTGGTTCAAGATCGACGGGGACCGCCTCGAGATCCTGACGGCTCCGCTCTCGGTCGACTCCGAGGCGCCGGTCGGGCGGCTGGTGTGGCAGCGCGCGAACCGGGCCATCGAACCCTCGTGAGTCTGCCGCCGGCGGAGGGCGCCTCGCCCGCGGTCCCGTCCGTCTCGTCCGTCTCGTCCGTCCCGCCCGGGTCTCCGTCCCTGGCGCCGAATCGACCGATCGCGATCGTGGGAATCGGCTGTCGTTA
>DAINDF010000103.1:478-1200 GCA_036732005.1 Phycisphaerales bacterium | reverse complement strand
CGCTTCGGCCTCGGCCTCGCTGCGGACCTTCGCCGTCGGACCGATCGGAATGTCGATCAGGGCGTGGGTCGCCCCCGCCGTCTTCTTCTTGGCCAGGATCGACGCCACCATCTGGGCCTCGGTGTCGATCTGCATCGGGCGCTCGACCGTGATCAGCACGTCGTCCGCGGGCGCGAGGTCGAGCGCGCCGCCCCAGCAGATGCAGCCGCCGAGCTCGCCCACGATGCGATGGATCTCCCGGGCGCCGAGTTCCACGTCCGCGAGCACGCCCATCGTATCTGCCGTGCCCGACGGACTCGTGATCGCCCGCGAGGAGGTCTTCGGAACCAGCACGCCGAGGGAGGCGAGAATCGGCACGAGGATCATCGTCGTGCGGTTGCCGGGGATTCCGCCGATGCAATGTTTGTCGGCGATGATCGGCGCATCGAACTCCAGGCTCGAGCCGGAGGCGACCATCGCCCGGGTGAAGTCGATCAGCTCCTCCTCGTCGAGGTTCTGCAGCGCGCAGGCCAGCACGAACATCGACAGCTCCGGCTTCGAATAACGCCTGGCCACCACGTCCTCGAGGATCTGGTCGAAATCGGAGCGGGCGAGTCGGTGGCCCCGGAGCTTGTCGCGGACGCGGTCCACGCTCCGGGGCGGTCGGGCGAGGCAGATCTCGACCTCCGTGCCCGCTGCCAGATCGAGATCGAGGAAGGCGACTTCCGAAAGCCCGATCTGGT
>DAINDF010000103.1:0-440 GCA_036732005.1 Phycisphaerales bacterium | reverse complement strand
CGTCCGATCACCCGGACACGGTCGAGGGGGTTGAAGCCGAGAGCGCCTTCGCGCACGGCGCGCTCGTCGATGAAGACGACGTGCTCGCTCTGGGTGTCGATGCCCATTCGTCGTAGCTGGAACATCAGGTCTGGCTCCCGAGGCCGAGGCCGAGCGCGTTTGTCAGATGCGCAGCGATCGAGCGGGCGACGCCGATCTCGTTGCTTGGATGGGAGAGCGTATCGGTCGACACGACTCTCGCGAGTCCGGCGGCTTGCAGGATCCTCTCGGCGCCGGGGGCGAAGAGGGCGTGGACCACGACTGCCTCGATCCGCTCGATACCCCGGGCCCGCAGCGGCGATGTCGCCGCCGCGAGGGTCGCTCCGGAGCTCGCGATGTCGTCGACCAGCAACGCGAGATCCGGGCCCGTGCCGCGGCCGCTGCTCGGCAGGCGATCGGGG
>DAINDF010000102.1:592-1206 GCA_036732005.1 Phycisphaerales bacterium | reverse complement strand
GCCGTTGCTGAACGAGGGGTCGAGGGCCTCGTCCCAGGCGACCTGTCCGTCGAAGTGGGTATGGACGTCGACCCAGCCCGGAGCGACCACGGCGCCGTCGGCGTCCAGGACCTCCGCACCAGGGGCATCGATCCGACCACCGACCGCGACGATCCTCCCGCCAGCGATTGCGAGGTCGCCGCGGAAGCCGGGCGTACCGGTTCCGTCGATGAGGGTTCCTCCGCGGACGACGAGCTCGATCGGGCCGGGATCGGAGGAGTCGAAGGGGTCGTGGGGGTGTGATGAATCGGAGGGAGTTCGGTTCGGCATCCCGGAATCATACCGTCCCGGCGCGGCCTGTCGCGAGTCTCTCGCACGTCTCCGCAAGGGTAGGAGGTCGGGCGAAGAGGGCTCCGCAGCGTCCTCGGAGTCGCGCCTCACTCGTCCGACTCGCCCCACTGCGGGCTGGTGACTGCTTGCCGGGGACTCCTTGCGTGGGGTGCTCCGCGGGGGCCTCCCGCGCTCGCCGATGGGTTATCGTCGTTCGTTGTAAACGAGGTGCGGCCGCCGGCCCCTCTGCGAGCGGCGACTCGGCTTCTTGTCGACGGGCTACCCACTTGCCAACTAGCAGAAGC
>DAINDF010000102.1:0-582 GCA_036732005.1 Phycisphaerales bacterium | reverse complement strand
GAAGCGGGCGGATATCCGGAGCGGGCCGATGGGTCTCGGAGCCCGGTGATCGAAGCCTCCACCGGCACCGTCGATGACGGGGTAGAAGGTACGGATCAGGAGAGAGAAGGGAGAGCGCATCATGTCGAGCTCGATCGAACGAGAGGCCCAGGAAACCTATGAGCGCTTCGTCGCGCTGCGTGACGAGATCGATCGGGGCGGGCGTCCCTGGTCCGACCTCGCCGATTTCTTCACGGAGGACGGCGTGTACATCGATCCGGCCTGGGGCCGAATCGAAGGCCGCGAGAACATCCGCGACTTCTTCGAGCGATCGATGGCGGGGCTGACCGGAAACGGCTGGTCGACGCCCGAGAACTGGACCATGGTCGAGGGCCACCGTCTCGTGAGCCAATGGGATCAGATCCTGGGCCACAAGGAGGATGGCAGCCCCTGGCTCGTCGCAGGTCTCTCCATCCTCTACTACGTGGGCGACGGCCGATTCTGCTACAGCCACGACATGCTGAACATGACGCATATCGGTGAGACCATGCGCGCCATGGGCTGGAGCCCTCCTCCCGAGTTCAACATGCCGCCACGGCGCCC
>DAINDF010000101.1:372-1213 GCA_036732005.1 Phycisphaerales bacterium | reverse complement strand
TCTGCCCGATCCGGATCCGATGGCGGCTCGCCAGTCCGTTCAACGCGACCAGCTCGCTCATCCGGACGCCGTGGCGTCGAGCGATGGTCGAGAGGGTGTCCCCGCGTCGAACGACGTAATGCATGTCCCGGGTCTGGCGGGCGAAGCGGGCCGGCTGCGGGACGGCGGCGAGGCCCTGGGCAAGGGGACGGGGCAGGGCCGCGCGCGGCACCCGCAGCTCAAAGCCCTTCGGCACGTACTTGGCGCCCTCCCAGACCGGGCTCCGCAAGGCGGGGTTGGCTTCCTTCAGGAGGGCGATGTCGACCCCGATGGCCTTCGCGAGATCCCCGGGGCGGGCGTAGAAGGGAAGCTCGATCGTCTCGAAGGCGATCGGACGGTCGAGAGCGAGGGGGCCGAAATAGGCTTCGGCGTTCGATGCGACGTGGTCGGCGGCGAGGAACTCGACGTAGAAGTTGCGCGAGGCGAAGCCGATGGTGCGTGAACGATAACGTCGGACGATCTGCACGATGTCCTGGGTACCCAGGGCGCGCGCCGCCCGCCGCATGCCCGAGGCGCCGTGATTGTAGGCGGTGATCGCCAGCGGCCAGCTGCCCGTCACGCGATGGTTCTGCTCCAGCAGTCGCGCGGCCGCCACCGAGGCGCGATAGGGATCGAGTCGTTCGTCCACGACATGGTCGACCCGCATGAAGCGGCGACCGGTCGAGCGGGTGAATTGCCAGAGCCCCGCGGCGCCCACTCGGGAATAGACCGTCGGCGTGTATGACGATTCGACGTGGGGCAGGTTCGCGATCTCGAGGGGCAGGTTCATCTCGCGCAGGGTGGCGAGGATGTGCTCGCGCTC
>DAINDF010000101.1:0-362 GCA_036732005.1 Phycisphaerales bacterium | reverse complement strand
GTCCGCAGGGTCGAGTCCGAGACCCCGGGTCCGAAGAGTGCCAGCACGCGACGCTCTTCGCGCGAGAGATTCGAGCGCGAGCCGTTTGCGAGCTTCCGGAGGATCCCGCGGTAGCGCTGCTTCAACGCGTCCGTATGGCGCTCCCGGGCGCGGGGGCCGAGCCTGCCGGGCAGCTTGACGACCTCGTAGACGATCGAGAGGTCGTGGGTATCGTGGAGCAGGCCGGCGTCGGTGCCCACCTCGCTGTAGATCCGCTTCCAGAAGTAGATGTCCGGCTCGAGCGCGGCGGGCCGCGGGAAGTCCTCCGCTGCCGCGACGGAGGCGAACGCCAGCAGCAGTCCGATCGAACAGAAGAACCGTGC
>DAINDF010000100.1:0-1214 GCA_036732005.1 Phycisphaerales bacterium | reverse complement strand
CCGGTGGCGGCCCACTGGCACGGCACCGAGGGCATCGCCGACGCCCTGCGCGCCGGCGTCCGCACGATCGAGCACGCCTCCTTCGCCGGTGCCGACGGCTTCGGGACGCAGATCGACGAGTCGCTGATGCGAGCGATGGCGGAGTCCGAGCTCTGGGTCTCGCCCACGGTGAACGGAGGCTGGGGTCGGCGGATCGAGAAGGAGGCGGGCGAGCCGACGGACTTCTTTCTCCGCATGTCGAGCTGCCTGCGGCTCCAACGGGATCAGGGCGTCCGCTTCATCGCTTCGACCGACGCGGGCATCCCGGGCGTCGGCCACGCGGACCTCGTCGCGGGACTCGAGGCGTTTGCGCGTTACGCGGCGCTCGCGCCGGTGGCCGTGCTGCGGGCCGCGACCTCGGAGTCCGCTCGGGCGCTGGGCCTGGAAGGCGAGACCGGCCGCATCGCGGTGGGTTGCTCGGCCGACTTCCTGGTGGTGGACGGGGATCCGCTGCGCGATCTCTCGCTGCTGCGCGATCCCGAGGTGGTCGTCTTCCGGGGCGCTTGGCTCGATCGTCGTCGACGGGCAGAGCTCGCTCGCGAGTACGGGGAAGCCGCGGAGCTCGTCGAGGCCGCGGTGCCCGCCGGCCACGGAGCCCGGGCGTCTGGGCGGGCCTCCGGGCGGGCGTCTGGGAAGGCGTCCGGGCAGGCTTCGCGATGACGACCGGGGGCCGGAGCCGCTTCGCGCCTTCGACGACCGGGCGCGCGCATCCCGGGACGCTGCTGGCGGGTCTGCTCTGCTGGCTCGATGCCCGCTCTCGCGGGGCCGAGGTGATCCTGCGCCTCGAGGACCTCGACGCCGAGCGGACGAAGCCCGGCTTCGTCGAGGCGATGATCGACGATCTCGCCTGGTTGGGACTCGACTGGGACGGGGTCGTCCGGCAAAGCGCTTCGCGGATCCGACACGAGGCGGTGTTGGATCGACTGGCCGAGGAAGGTCGGGTCTACGCCTGCGAATGCAGCCGCTCCCGGATCCGAGCGGTCGGAGCCCGCGCCCCGGACGGCAGCCATCGCTATCCCGGCAGCTGCCGCGCGCGGCGCGTCCGGCGGGCCGACTGGCGTGAGCTCGAACAGCCGCTGCGCTTGCATTGGGAATCGATGTCGGTCGAGCTCCGGGACGAGAGTGGGGTCGATCTCTCGGGCGATCCGGCGGCGCTCTTCGGGGATCCGATCCTG
>DAINDF010000099.1:0-1217 GCA_036732005.1 Phycisphaerales bacterium | reverse complement strand
GATCGTGATCTTCTTGTAGGGCGTGATGATCACGTTCTCGTCGCGCCCCGAGGCTCGCATGTTGTCGAGCTTCTTGGCCTTCGTGAGGTTCACGTTGAGATCACCGGGCCGCCGGCTCTCGCCGACGACCTGGCCCTCGTAGACGTCGACCCCGGGCGGCACGAAGAGCGTCGCCCGCTCCTGGATCTTGAAGATCGCATGGGGCGTCGTGCGTCCGCGGTCGGTGCAGACCAGCGCGCCCACGCCCCGCCCGGGCAGATCCCCCGCGTAGGGCTCGAAGCCCTGGACGCTGCGGTAGAGGATGCCCTCCCCCCGCGTGTCCGTGAGGAACTCGCCGCGGTAGCCGAAGAGCCCGCGGCTCGGCACGACGAAGCGCATCTGCACCCGGCTGCCCTGATGCTCCATCGCGTCCATCCGGCCCTTGCGCTGGGCAAGCTTCTCCATGACGGATCCCGCGGCGGTCTCCGGCACGTCGACGACGACCTCCTCGACGGGCTCGCATTTCCGGCCGTCGACCTCCTGCAGGATGATCTCCGGGCGCGAGACGGCGAACTCGTAGCCCTCGCGACGCAGGGTCTCGATCAGGACGGCCAGCTGCAGCTCCCCACGCCCCGAGACGGCGAAGGTGTCGAGCTTGTCGGTGCGCTCGATGCGGATCGAGATGTTCGACATCGCCTCGCGGTCGAGCCGGTCACCCACCTGCCGACTCGTCACGAACTTGCCATCGCGCCCCGCGAAGGGCGAGTTGTTCACCAGCAGATGAACCCGGATGGTCGGCGGATCGATGGCGATCCGGGGTAGGGGCTCCGGCTGGCCCGGGTCGCAGACCGTGTCGCCCACGTCGATCGAGTCCACGCCGGCGACGATCACGATGTCTCCCGCCCGGGCCTCGGCGACGTCGACGCGATCGACGCCCCGGGTCCCGAAGAGCTTGGTCACCCGGAACGACTCGGGCGACCCCTCCACCGGCACCCGGATCACCTGGCTGCCGCGCTTCATGCGACCGCGCACCACGCGACCGATCACGAGCCGTCCCACGAAAGCGTCGTATCCGAGCGTCACGGCCTGGAACTGCAGCGGTCCCGACTCGTCCACCTGCGGCGGGGGGGCATGCTCCAGGATGGCGTCGAGCACCGGCGTCAGATCCTTCATCTCGCCCCCGTACTCGGTCGTGGCCACCCCGTTCTTCGCCGACGCGTAGATCACCGGGAAATCGA
>DAINDF010000098.1:0-1219 GCA_036732005.1 Phycisphaerales bacterium | reverse complement strand
TCAGCCCCTGGGCAGGACGGAGGATCTGGCTGGACTTCATCAACCAGGCCTCGGCACCCAGCGGCGAGTCTCGCATGATGGCCGGCTGGGGCGAGCCCCGACTGATCACCGGGCCTTTCGCGCCGACCTCCATCCCGTAGACTTCGCCGGCTTTGCGACCCTCACCCCGACAACCGCCTCCCCATTGCCTCGTCTGCGGCGTCTCGGACGTGCATCTTCGCTACCGGCTCCGCCGCTTCGACGTGCTCGTGTGTCGCGGCTGCGAGCAGATCTTTCTGCATCCGCTCCCGAGCGAGGCAGAGATCGAGGATCTGTTCCGACAGCTCTACACCACCGGCAAGGGCTCGGTCCCCGAACTCGCGTCCGTCGCGCAGTACGAGAGCTATCTCGATCGCATCGAGTCCGTACGGCCTCCCGGACGCCTGCTCGACGTGGGCTGCGGGACGGGCCTCTTTCTTGCGGTCGCGCGACGCCGAGGCTGGGAGCCCTTCGGCATCGACGAGAGCCGCGAGGCCACCGACTGGGCCCGGGAGCATTTCGGGCTCGACCCCTGGGTCGGGGCCTTCGACGACTTCGTCTCCCGCGGCGAACGCTTCGACGCCATCACCGGCTGGGACGTCATCGAGCATGCACGAGATCCCGTCGCGCTCGCCCGAGCCATGCGACAGAGCCTCGCCCCGGGTGCCGTCGTCGCGTTGTCGACGCCGAACCAACGGAGCATCCTGGACCTCGTGGCCGGGCTCCTCTATCGAGCCAGTCTCGGCCGCATCGTCGGCCCTCTCGAGAAGTTCTACATCGAGCAGCACTTCCTCTACTTCACGCCCGAGAGCCTGGGCCGCTGCCTGGATCGCGCCGGCCCGCAGATGATCCGCATCGAGCGCGAGCTCACCCAGCTCGGACGACTGTCCCTGGCACCCTGGACCCGAGCTGGACTCGAGGGGCTCTTCCTGGTCGCCCGCCTGATCCGCCGGGAGAACCGGCTCTTCACCCTCGCGCGGCCGACCGATGAGCGATCGGGTTGAAACGAACGGAAGCAACCGGTGGCCCGGCCCGAGATTCCTGTATGCTGGCGAGCGCAACCTGGAGGCCTCTGATGAAGATTCTTGCGGCGACGCTCTGCCTCGCCCTGATCACCCTGACCCTCGGCTGCGATGGAAGTCGGAGCGAGGAGCCCGCGACGCAACGGGAGCTCGCCACGAGCCCGGGGGCGGGTGGGGAG
>DAINDF010000097.1:0-1233 GCA_036732005.1 Phycisphaerales bacterium | reverse complement strand
GTGCTGTCTGCTCAGCAACGAGATGGTCAGATCACTCCACATCGAACCGATCCGCTCATCTTTGGTCTCGACGTGGCTCGGTATGGTACCGATGCAAGCGTGCTCGCCACCCGACGTGGACGAGTGGCAGGCGTGCCAGCTTTCAGGACCTGGCGAGGACTAGGTTCCATCGAGCTGGCGACGAGGGTGGCCGAGGAGATTCGGCTTCAACGCCCGCACTACGTCTTCGTCGACGGCGGCGGGCGGGGGGTCGGCGGCGTCGACGTGTTGCGGCATTGGGGTTTCGACATCGACGACGTGCAGTTCGGGGGAACCAGCCCGACGCCCGAGTATGCCAACCGGAGGGCTTACATGTGGGCCGAGATGCGGGATTGGCTGGCGGGCGAGGTGTCGCTGCCCTGGGCGGATGCCGAGCTGTTCGAGCAGCTGACCCAGCAGACCTACGCCATCCGGGAGTCGAGGCAGAACGACTTGATCCTCACTTCGAAAGAGGCCATGCGGCGTGAGGGGTTGGCCAGCCCCGACCGGGCGGATGCGCTGGCCCTCACGTTCGCCTACCCTGTGGCGCCGGTCGTAGACGGCTTTGCCGGGGAGGTGGATGCGTCCACGGCGCGAGCGGAGTACGTTCCCGGCTGGGAGTGAGCCATGGCCATCGGGCAATCGCGATCGGAAGCCGAGCTGCGGCCGATCATCCGGACGCAGCTGAACGCGCGCCGGGGGGCCAAGGAAACGCTCGGCCGGACGCTGATCGGCTCGGGCTCGAGCCAGCGGGAGGTGCAGACGGGCGGGAAGTCCGCGATCGGGATCCTCCAGGAGACCCGCGACTCGACGCAGAACCCGAGGTTCGGTCAGGACTTCGAGCGTGAGATCGCCCTGGGCGACCGGCTGACCGAGATCAACGCCGCCGCCATCCGGCCTCTGCAATTGGACGTGCAGGCAGCGAACGCGGCCGTGCTGAACAACACCCGCCGGCGTCGTCGCGCGGACTCGTCCCCGGTGCCGCGCATCGCGGCGCTGATCGATCAGGAGCGGAGGGTCGTCTGATGGCCACCACACCGGAACAGCAGCTGCGCAACGCCCTCGCGCGTCGCGCCCGCACGGCCCGCACGCAGGGGGGCCAGGTGCTCCCGTTCACCGGCGACTTCCAGGCGCTGCTCGACGCGGTGGGTGTGACCGGGCAGACGGAGATCGGCACGGGTTCAGGCTCCAGCACGGTCCAGACGGGCGGAAAGT
>DAINDF010000096.1:0-1233 GCA_036732005.1 Phycisphaerales bacterium | reverse complement strand
GGGTGACGCTCTTCTTCGTGCTCCAGAGCCTCGAACAGCTCGAAAAGGTCTACGGCAAGGGCTGGGAGACATTCCTGGGCTGCTCGGCCACCAAGCTCTTCTTCGCGATCGACGACAAGTTCACCCGCGAGTATGTGTCACGGCTCATCGGAGAAACGGAGCTGATCCGGGAGGTCCGCTCACGCGGACAGACCGACGGCACCAACGAATCGGACACGCTCGGCCGCAACCGGAGCACGACCGACGGCGAGAACGTGAGTGTGTCCGAGGGGCGGACACGATCAACGAGCGAGAGCCGCTCGCAAAGCTCCACCGCCGGCGAGAGCCAGAGTACGACGGAGGGCACGAGCCGAAGCCTCACCAGGGGCACGAACCGGAGCGTGACCGAGGGGCGGAGCTTCACGGAAGGGTGGAGCGAGTCGGTCTCCAGCTCGAAAAACTGGGGCAAGAACGTCTCCGAAGGGCATTCCGAGGGGACGTCTCACAACGAGAGCTGGTCGCCACCGCCATTCTTCTTCCGCAACACGATGCGCTATCTGCCGTTTCTGCGCGAGAACGAGACAGCCAACTACGGCACGAGCCAGAGCGCCAGCATCACGGCCGGGCGATCCTCAGGCCGATCACGCGGGACCACGCGGGGGACATCGGGCTCTTCGGGGGAGAGCGCCAGCAAGACCGAAGGGGCGAGCGAATCCTCGACGCTCGGGAGTTCGAGCTCGACCACCCTGGGGGAGAGCCGCTCCGAGACGCTCGGACGCTCGGAGTCGGTCAGCGAGGGCCAGAGCGAATCCCGCAGTTTCGGACAGTCCCGGTCGGAGACCACCGGCGAGAGCACATCGCGCACAACGGGCCGCTCCTCCTCGCGGAACGAGGGGCAGGCGGAGACGATCCAGAAGCGACCGCTCATCACGCCGGACGAGATCGGCGTGATGTTCGACCGGCCGAGCAACGGGCGGATCGGGTGGGCCCTGGTGCTCATCGGCGGCGCACGTCCGGCGGTGGTGCAGCGGACGCCGTACTTCGCCGACCCCTTCTTTGCCTGGCTGTTCGACCCGCACCCCGACCACGCCCCGCCGCCCGAACTCATGGGCGAGCTGCCGCTCCTGCTGCCGGACCTCGGCGACGGAGCCGCACGGCATTTCACGCGGCTGTTCTGGTTGAAGGAAGAGGGGGATGCGGTGGAATGGGGCGAACCGATCGCGGAGGGCCTCGTCTGCGGGCCCAAGACGCTCT
>DAINDF010000095.1:0-1242 GCA_036732005.1 Phycisphaerales bacterium | reverse complement strand
GGGGGCGACGCGGGCCGGATCTACCTCGACCGCGCGGACGACCGATGGCGGTCCATCGAGATCGACGCCAGCGGGTGGCGGGTCGTCGCCGAGCCGCCGGTCCGATTCCGCAGAGCCGCCGGGATGCGGCCGCTGCCGGAGCCCGTGAGAGGGGGGAGCGTCGCCGACCTGCGCGACCTCGTGAATGTGTCGACCGATGCCGACTTCGTGCTCCTCGTGTGCTGGCTCTGCGCCTGCCTCCGAGATCGCGGGCCGTACCCGGCGCTCGTACTAACGGGGGAGCAGGGTACGGGGAAGAGTACCGCCTCGGCCATGCTGCGGGCTCTCGTCGACCCGAATAGCGCGCCACTGCGGACCGCGCCGAAAGACGTCCGGGACTTGTTCATAGCCGCGACAAACTCTCACGTTCTGGCGTGGGACAATCTCTCGGGCATCCCCCCCTGGCTCTCTGACACGCTCTGCCGGCTGGCCACGGGTGGCGGGTTCGCGGTGCGCGCCCTCTACACCGACGGCGACGAGACGCTATTCGACGCCACCCGCCCGAACATCATCAACGGCATCGAGGACGTAGTCACTCGTCCCGACCTCGCGGACCGCTCGATCTTCGTTCGACTCGAACCGATCCCCGACGAGGAGCGGCAGCCGGAGGCCGCACTCTGGGCTCGGTTCGACGAGGCCCGGCCGGCGATCCTCGGCGCGCTGCTCGACCTCGTGTCGGCTGGGCTGCGTGCGCTCCCGTCGATCCAGCTCGACGGACTGCCGCGCATGGCCGACTTCGCACTCTGGGCCGCGGCCTGCGAGGCGGGAGCCCCGTGGCTCTCCGGCGACTTCGAGGACGCATACGCCGCGAACCGGGCTCGGGCGGTCGAGGACGTGGTCGAGGGCGATCCCGTGGCCTCTGCGGTCCGGCTGATCGTGGCCAATCGCGGCACGTGGAGCGGCACGACCGCGCAGCTCCTCGAGGACCTGGCCGGCGTGGCTGGCGACGGCGCGACCCACGGCCGGACATGGCCCAAGGGTCCGCGAGCGTTGACTGCGCGACTCGCTCGAGCCTCGACCTTCCTTCGCGCGGTTGGCGTCGAGATCCTCCGCGGCGAGCGGACCACGGACCGCAACCGGGCGCGACTGGTCACGCTTCGCCGGACGGAAGGCGGGGGGGAATAGCGACATGCAGAGGACCCTGCGAGAGAGACATCCGGGTACGACCGTCCGAACCGTCCGACCGTCCAACGGGACGGAAAA
>DAINDF010000094.1:0-1252 GCA_036732005.1 Phycisphaerales bacterium | reverse complement strand
GCCCTCGAGAAGCCCCAGATCTCGAGATCCTCGTCCGTCAGGCGCGCCAGGATCTCCCTGAAGAGTCCCACCCGCTCCGGACGCCCCGTCGCCGCGCTGGCCCATTTCGAGAGGCTCCGGGTAGTGGGTCGGACCTCGCGCGCGACCTGGGTGGGATCTCCGAGTCCCCTGACGGAGGCCTTCCGGGCACCGGGGGCGGCGCCGTACTCCACCATGCCCGGCTCGAACTCGACCCCGAGAAAGGCGCAAATCTCGCGGGCGACGTCCTCGGGATTCTGCACGAGTCGCTCGTATCGGACCCGATGGATCGGGACCGGGGCGCGGCGCAGAAAGCCGGCGATCGCCGGCACGTAGCGTTCGAGCAGGGGATTGTGGGCGTGGGCGACACGATCGTCGCCATCGAAGAAGGAGTCGACGAAGGACGACCAGACGGCGAGCGGATGGCGGGTCAGGACGATGTAGCGCGCGGCGGGGTAGAGCCGCGCGAGGAAGTCGAGGCAGAGGGCATAGGCGGGGGTCTTGTCGAGCAGCAGCGAGCTCCCACGGGCTGCGTCGCTCCCGAGCAATCCCCGGTAGATCGCGTCGGGATAGGCGCGCAGCGCCTCCAGATAGGTCTGCTCGCCGCCGGGGAGTGAGGCCACCAGATGGCGCGCGGCCTGCCGTACGATCACCGGATCGTAGGCGGCCTCGTCGACGCTCCCGTAGTAGCCCAGGAAGGCGAGCGGGGTGATGAGATGGGGCTCCTCCGGGGCGAAGATCTCCGTATGGGCGCCGAGCAGACGGCTCAGCAGGGTCGATCCCGAGCGTGGGGCACCAATCAGGAAGACGAGCCGGTCCTGCACGGGATCCTGCATCGAGAGACGAACCTCCGGCGATCGCGCGGGGCTGCGGTGTGCGCGGCCGCGGAGCATACCCGAGATGAGCGAGTGCCAGGGACGGACCGCCGAGGCGGAATCAGAGCGTGCGGCTTGCCAGACCGAGGGTCGCGGCGAGCCGCTGCGCGTGCACCCGCAACAGTGCGACGCCCAGCCGATGGCCCAGCCAGGGCTTCATGCTGCGCAGGTGACGGAAGGCGGCGCGGTCGAGCTCCAGCAGTCGGACGTTCTCGTTCGCGACGGCGGTCTCGGCGTGGGGCAGGTCGGCGAGCAGAGGCAGTCCGCCGAAGAGATCGCCCGTCTCGAGGCGTGCCAACGGCTGCTCGATCGCATCGCGGATCCGGATCTGGAGCGTCACGCTGCCCTCGGTGATCAGG
>DAINDF010000093.1:744-1261 GCA_036732005.1 Phycisphaerales bacterium | reverse complement strand
GGCGCGGGCGGGGATGCCAGGGGCGGCGAGGCAGGTGGGCTGGGCGCTCGCGGCCCTCGGCTCGCGGGATGACGTACCCTGGCAGCGGGTGATCAACGCCCGGGGAGAGATCAGCGATCGCGCTGAGCCCGAGTGGGCGGATCTGCAACGCGGCCTGCTCGAGGCCGAGGGCGTCTAGTTCGATGCGCGGGGGCGGGTGGATCTGGAACGCTTCGGATGGCCACCGCGACCGACGGTGACGCATCAGCCCACGCGGGGGCCTTCGAGAGCGGTGAGGGGCGGGGCCAGGAGAGGAGCAGGGGAACGATGATCAAGCTCGCGATCGACTTCGAGAATCCCGGAAAACGGTGGTGGGCCAGCGGCGGGCGGGAGCTGTGGGAGTCGATCACCGAAGGCTTCGACAACAACGACGTCGCGGTCGATGAATCCATTGCCCGCTCCTGGTTGGAGGAGGCAGCCCGCCTTCCCGGCTGGGACGAAGGACCGGAGTGGGCGCCCCATCCGGTCTGCCTGAAGG
>DAINDF010000093.1:0-589 GCA_036732005.1 Phycisphaerales bacterium | reverse complement strand
CGGGCTGGAGCCGGATCGACTGGCTGCGATCCTGGCCGGTCACGGAGCCAAGGCTCCTGTCGGTCGCCGCTTTCCCGTCTGGCGTGTCGGGAGGGCGGGGGTGGACGTGGCCCACCCCCGCGATGGTGCGCGCGCCTATCATCCCGAGTCTCCGGACTCGCTCGAGGCCGCCTTCCGGATGGCCGCGCGCCATCGGGATCTCACGGTCAATGCGCTTGCCTGGGATCCGCTCGATGGCCGTTGGATCGATCCCTTCGGAGGGCGTGCGGATCTCGCGGCCCGCCGGCTGCGGGTGGTGGATCGCGAAACCTTCGTCGAGGATCCCCTGCGGTTGCTTCGCGTGGCCCGATTCACGGCCTGCCTGGACGCAGAGCCCGATGCGGAGTTGCGGGGGATCTGTCGCGAGATGGCCTTCGAAGACGTGCCGCCGGAGCGTGTCGCGGAGGAGCTGCGGCGGCTGCTCCTGGATGCCGACCGGCCGTCCCGGGGCTTCGAGCTGCTGGTGCAGGTGGACCGTCTCGACGTGCTGCCGCCGATCGCCGCGCTGCGCGGGGTGCCCCAGGATCCGGTCTGGCATCCGGAGGGCGAC
>DAINDF010000092.1:816-1267 GCA_036732005.1 Phycisphaerales bacterium | reverse complement strand
CGAGAGCACCGCCGTCTGGGCCAGACCGAAGATTCGATCGGGGAGGGATGCGCAGAAGCCCTCGAGCCAACGGTTGTAGGCCTGCATGCAGGCGTTCTTGTACTCCGGGTCGCGGTGGAGACAGAGCGCCATCCCGACGGAGGCGTAGACGACCTCCGCCGCGACGCCGTCGCGGTCCATGTACTCGGCGCGCGCTCGTCCGTCGTACCCGCCCGGACGCACGTCGTGGGCCTTGAGCTTGCGCAGTCGCCGGGCCCGGTCCTTCGGCGTATAGCCCGCGCCATCCATCAGGCCGAGCCCGACGGGCCGCTTCATGCCCTTGATGAAGAACGCGTCGCTCCCGTCCGGCTGTTAGACGATACGCGGGGCGTCCTCGCGGTAGGCCGGATCGATGAAGTCGACGAAGCAGTTCGCCGGCTCGACGACGAGGGAATCGGCGGAGATCGTACCG
>DAINDF010000092.1:0-743 GCA_036732005.1 Phycisphaerales bacterium | reverse complement strand
CAGGACACGCGTTGCGAACCATGCTACATCATTTCCCATCAGAAACAAAAGTGCCGGCCTCCCCGTCGGGCGGGCGGCACGCCAGGCAGACGGGAACCGAGCATGCGATCCAGCACCCCTGCCCCCGAGTCGCCGACGGAGCGTCCGAGGTTCGCGGAGCCCCCCGCCGTCCTGCTCGAGCTCGGCCGATCCCTGAGAGAGCTGCAGACCGCGATCCTCCAGATGCCGGCGGAGGATGCGCCCGCAGAGGCCCCGCTACGCGACGCCCACCACCACGTGCGGCGCGCCATCGACGCCCTCTCGTCCAGCGGCCTGCTCCCGCGACCCGACGCGACCCGCGAGCCCGAGCGGCGCCCGCGCTACGGCTTCGGCCCCGTGGTCGGCGCCCACAACCCCGTGTTCCCCGAGCCGCGGTGCGAGCACGTCGACGGAACGACGCGGGGGACGGTCACCTTCCCGCTGCCCTTCGAGGGACCGCCGGGCTGCGTCCACGGAGGCTTCGTCGCACTGTTCTTCGACCAGGTGCTCGGCCAGCACAACATGGCGGTCGACGCGAGCGGAATGACGGGGCGGCTCGGCATCGAGTACCGCCGTCCCACCCCTCTCGGGCGAAGGCTCTGGTTCGAGGTCGAGGGCGGGCGCGTCGACCCACGTAAGACGGTCACGCGAGGCCGTCTCCTCGACGGTGACGAGGTTCTCGCGCTTGCCGAGGGGGTGTGCGTGGTCCCGCGCCGGGGTATGCC
>DAINDF010000091.1:0-1269 GCA_036732005.1 Phycisphaerales bacterium | reverse complement strand
CGCCGGATTCCGAGCCTGATGTCCCCACACCCATACTGTTACCCACCCTTACTGAACTGATACCCATTCCCATTGCCATACCCAGGCCCCGCCCCAGGCCGGGCCATCAAGGAGAGACGCCGTGAAGGCAGCCGTGATGCGTGCGAACAACGCCCCCCTCGAGATCGAGGAGATCCAGATCGACGATCCGGGGCCCGGGGAGGTGCTGGTGAAGACCGCCGCCTCCGGCATCTGCCACAGCGACCTCCACGTGATCGAGGGTGGGCTGCCGATGCCGCCGCCATGCATTCTCGGCCATGAGCCGGCGGGTGTCGTCGAGGCGGTGGGCGCAGGCGTGACGGATTTCGTGCCCGGCGATCACGTGATCGGCTGCATCACCTCCTGGTGTGGCGTCTGCAAGTTCTGCACGGGCGGTCGCCCCTATCTCTGCCTCACGCAGTATTCCGGGCGAGCGTTGGGGACGAACGCGCGCCTGACCGACGCGAAGAAGACGCCGGTTGGTCAGTTCGCGAATCTCTCCTCCTTTGCAGAGAAGATGCTATGTCCCGAGCGCTCGCTGGTGAAGATCCGCGACGACATGCCTCTCGATCGGGCGTCGCTGATCGGCTGCGGTGTGACGACGGGTCTCGGGGCGGCACTGAACACGGTCGACATCCCGGCCGGTGCGAGCGTCGTCGTGATCGGCTGCGGCGGGGTCGGGCTCTCGGCCCTGCAGGGCGCGCGCATCACGGGCGCCGGGAAGATCATCGCCGTCGACGCCCAGCCCTGGAAGTTCGATCTCGCCAAGGACCTCGGGGCCACGGACTGCGTGAACGCCAGGGAGAGCGACCCGGTCGCGGCGGTGCAGGCGCTCACCGGCGGCGGCGCGGACTTCGTCTTCGAGTGCATCGGCCTCGTGCCGACGGTCCAGCAGGCGGTGGCGATGACGGGCCGCGGCGGGACGACCGTGCTCGTGGGTGTCGTGCCCGTGACCCAGACGGTCGCGATCTCGGCGGCGGATCTCACGCTGCAGGAGAAGAAGATCACGGGCTCCTACATGGGCTCGAACCGCTTCCGCTTCGACATGCCGAAGTACGTCGATTTCTACCTCGACGGCCGCCTCCGGCTCGACGAGATGATCTCCTCGCGGATCGCGCTCGACGAGGTGAACGAGGCGTTCGATCGGATGCGCAAGGGCGAAGCGGCGCGTCAGGTCATCGTCTTCGACTGACCCTCGCGGAGCGGTGGTGCCAGGGGGCGGGCCGGGCGGGGCACCGTGCTCAAACATAC
>DAINDF010000090.1:0-1279 GCA_036732005.1 Phycisphaerales bacterium | reverse complement strand
AGCGCCCGCCGGGTAGCTCGACGTGGCCCTCGCGCAGCGATTGGATGACGTCGTCGACGGCGAGGCCGTAGCCGGCCAGGCGCAGCGGATCGATCCAGATCCGGATCTCCCGGGGTCGACCTCCGACGACCGTCACGCTGCCCACCCCGGGCACGCGTTCGAGGCGCGTCTTCAGCTCCTGATCGGCGAACTCCGTCAGCGTGCGGATCGCGTGGGGACCCGAGAGCATGACCGCGAGCACCGGCTCGGCATCGGGGTCGATCCGGTTCACCACCGGTGGCTCGAGATCCCGCGGCAGCCGGCCGCGCACCGCCGCCACCTTGTCGCGGACCTCCTGGGCCTTCTCGCGCACGTCGTACTCGAGCTCGAACTCGACGTAGATCAGCGAGAGCGAGTCCGTCGAGGCGCTCGACAACGTGCGGATGCCCTCGATCGTATTGATCGACTCCTCGAGGATCTGCGTGACCTCCCGCTCCACGGTCTCCGGGGCCGCGCCCTCGAGCGCCGTCGAGACGGTGATGATCGGGAACTCGACGCGCGGAAACAGGTCGATGCCGAGGCGGGGCAGGGAGAGCAGACCGAGCCCGACGAAGCCGCCGATCAGCATCACCGTGAACACGGGGCGGCGGATGCAGACCTCCGACAGCCTCATGACGAGTGATCGCCGCGCACGAGCGCGCGGACCCGCATCCCGGACGCGCTCCGCCCCGCGGCCTCCCCGGTGATGAGGACCTCGCCCTCCTCGAGACCCGCGACGATCTCCGCCTCGCTCCCCGAGATCAAACCGATCTCGACCGCTCGCGGCGTCGAGCGACCGTCGACGATGGTGAAGACGCGCGTGCGTCCATCGTCGGAGCGGATCGCCCTGCGCGGGATCAACAGGGTGTCGGATCGCTCCTGGGGCAGGATCTCGATCAGTGCGAAGACGCCCGCCTTGAGCCGATGATCCTGGTTGTCCACCGGCATTCGCACGCTGTAGGTCCGCGTCGCCGGATCGATCGAGGCGGCGACGGCCGCGACCCGTGTCTGGATCGGTGCCGGCAGCCCCTCGACGTGGATCGCGGCGGCATCGCCCCCGCGGACCTGGGCTCGCTGGCTCTCGGGAATCGCTGCACGGGCTTCGAGGTGCCCGCTTTCCTGCAGCACCAGCACGGTCGTCTGTGGCTGCACCAGGGCCGTGCTGCCCTCGTCGGCGAGGCGGGCCGCTACGGAGCCGGCCCAGGGCGCGCGCAGGCGGGTGCGTTCGAGCTGATGGCGGGCCAGTCGCACGGCCTCGCCG
>DAINDF010000089.1:907-1279 GCA_036732005.1 Phycisphaerales bacterium | reverse complement strand
ATCCAGAAGTTGCGATCACTGTCCTTGGCATCCCGCTCGACCGGCTGGCCGGTCTCGTTCGCGATCAGTTGGTTGAGCCGGTCCCGGACCTTCAGGATCTCCTCGGCCTCGATCCCGAAGTCGCACGCATGTCCGCCCGCGCCTCCCGACGGCTGATGCAGCAGGAATCGCGTATGGGGCAGGCTGAATCGCCGCTCCTTCGACGCCCCGAAGAGGATCGGGACGGCGATGCTCGCCACCCAGCCCGCCCCGATGGCGATCACCGGCGACTCGATGAAGCGCAGCATGTCCTGGATCGCAAAGCCCGAGTCCACGTGTCCTCCCTGGGACGAGATCATCACCCGGATCGGCTCGTGGCTCTCGCCGTCGAGG
>DAINDF010000089.1:0-783 GCA_036732005.1 Phycisphaerales bacterium | reverse complement strand
ACTGTCTCTGGCTCTCTCTCGCTGTTGCGGTCCCCGGCCGTCTCTGGCGGCACCGGCTCTCGATCCGTGGCGGCGCCGACCGGGAGCGGGACCGTAGCAGGCCCCGGCGACGCCCGGACGATACCTCGCCTGCGCGACCAACGGCGGGCTGACCACGATGCTCCAGTCTGGATACACTTCCCAGCCGGTCGCGGACCCGCCTCGTCCCGACCGAGATCCGCCCGACCGGCACTCGGAGGAGGCCCCACGATGGAAGTCCCGCTGCTCGTCACCGACTTCTTGCGACGCGCCGTGCGTCTCTACCCGGAGAAGACCGCGGTCGTCGACGGTGTGAACCGCTACCGCTACCGCGAGCTCGACGAGCGCGTGAATCGGCTCTCGAATGCCCTGCTCGACCTGGGGCTCTCCCGCGGCGATCGCGTCTGCATCCTGAGCCCGAACTCTCATTTCTTCCTCGAGAGCTTCTACGCGACGGCGCAGATCGGGCTGGTGCTCGTCCCCCTGAACTACCGCCTCGTCGCCGCGGATCACGAGTACATCCTGAATCATGCCGGGGTCTCGGCGGTACTGGTCGACGGCGAGTACACCGGCGTGATCGACGAGATCCGCGACGCCCTGCCGAAGGTGAGGCATTGGATCGTGGCCGCGGACGCAGAGGATCCGCCGCCGGGCTGGCAGTCCTGGAACGCGCTGCTCGAGACGGCGAGTTCCGAGCCGCCGCAGCGACCCGAGATCGGGGAGAACGAGCTCGTCTCGATCAACTACTCCTCGGGCTCGACGAGC
>DAINDF010000088.1:885-1295 GCA_036732005.1 Phycisphaerales bacterium | reverse complement strand
GCGGATCCGACCCGTCGCGCGCTGCGAAGCCAGCCACTCCCGCGGCCAGCAGAAGCACCGCCAGCGTCCGCGTCGCGGTGTCCCGCGCCGCGCATCGGGACCCGGCTGTGTCTTCTTGCTGTCCTGCTCCTTCCTGCCCTGCTCCTTCCGACGCGATTCGTCTGCCGAGGCCGAGTCGATCCACCCGGGCCGCCCAGTCGGCACATACGCGGCGAGCCTCGGGGCCATGAGCCCGGACCCGGATTCTTCGCGGCGGCTGGACCGCCTCCTCCCAGCCCTCCTCCCGATCGTCTTCCGACTGCCGCCCGATCGAGGGTCCCTCGATCTCGACCTCCAGCCACTCGGCTCCCAGCGCTCCGGGAAAGCGGTCGGCCCACTCCACTGCCAACACGCAGCCGCGGGCGAACATG
>DAINDF010000088.1:0-782 GCA_036732005.1 Phycisphaerales bacterium | reverse complement strand
CTCGAGACGAGCCGGGGATCCACGCCGAGCCCCGCGGCGAGCCCCTTGACGAAGAGGGTCTTGCCGGCGCCCAACGGACCCACGAGCCCGATGACCAGACCCGGCTCCCCGATCGCGCGACCGAGCTCCGAGGCGAGCTCGAAGCTGCATTCAGGGTCCGGGGAATCGCATTGCCAGTCCTGCATGGCCTCCCCCGTCCTGTTGGCTGCCGGCAATCCCCTGGCCAGCAATCCCGGGTCCCAGGGCCGCCGCCGTTGCGGGCAACGCGTCCGCCAGCTCGCTCGCCAGCAGACCGAACGCGATTCCCCGCTCCGCAGTCCGTCGGTCCGCCGCAGCCCCATGCCACCAGGCCGCCAGCCCCGCCGCCTCGAAGGCCGGCAGCCCGCTTCCCAACAGCGCCGCCACGACGCCCGTCAGCACATCTCCCGTGCCTCCCGTTGCCAGCAACGGACCGCCCGTGGAAATCACGAGTGCCCGTCCCGAAGCCTCCGCCACGACCGTCCCGGCGCCCTTCAGCACGACCACCGAACCGCTGCGCTCTGCCAGCTGGCGTGCCGCCCCGAGACGATCCCCGTTCACCGCTGCGCTCTCGGAATCGAGCAGCCGCGCGGCCTCGCCGGGATGGGGGGTCAACACCGTCGGTGCCCGGCGATCGCGCAGCGATTCCAGCGCACCCCCCAAAGCGAAAAGCCCGTCCGCGTCGATCACCAGCGGTCTCTCCACGTCGACGGCCAGGGATCGCGCCAATGCCCCCGTCTCGGGCTCGCGGCCGCGCCCCGGAC
>DAINDF010000087.1:717-1300 GCA_036732005.1 Phycisphaerales bacterium | reverse complement strand
CCCGGCGACGACGCTTCGGACATTTCGCCCGGCTCGCGATCGATTCCTTCACGGGCCACGGCGCGATCCATACGACCGACCCCGTGCGCGGCGCGGCGATCTGGCAGGCACCTTCGCCTCCGCAGCTCGGCTTCTGGACCCAGCTCCGATTCGGGCTCGGGGTTGCCGCGGCCACCCGTCGGCGTTTAGGGCGCGCGATCGAGCTCGGCAAGACCATGCGTCGACATCATCTCCGGGAGCCCCATTGGTATCTCGCGATCCTGGGGACCGTGCCCGAGGCCCAGGGCCGGGGCATCGGCTCTGCCATGATCCGCCCGATTCTCGAGCTCTGCGACGAGCAGCGCAGACCCGCCTATCTCGAGTCCTCGAAGGAGGACAACATTCCCTTCTATCAGCGACACGGATTCGAGGTGGTCGACGAGATCCGGATCGAGCACGGTCCCACCCTCTGGCCGATGTTGCGACGCCCCGCCTGAGAGTCCCGCCTCGCGGCGCCGGGGTGATCGCCCACGCAGAACGCGCAGGCCGATCCTCCCCCTCGGCTCGTTCACGATCGTGATCCACGCTCGTACGCGGAGTGGAT
>DAINDF010000087.1:0-707 GCA_036732005.1 Phycisphaerales bacterium | reverse complement strand
CTGCAGATTCCGACACGATCAAGTGTCTGTCTTTCCGTGAGCCGGGACGGGCGCACGGCGGTAGCGCAGGAAGCGCCAGGGACCGCTCGGCTCCTCCACGCGTCGCTCGCTGGGCAGGTCCGGGAAGTGGCTCCCAACGGCGGCCTCCGACACGAAGCCCGGGCCGATGGCCGACGGGTCGAGCGTCCCCTCGAAGCAGGAGAGCAGCAGCTCGTCCAGCAACGCCGGCGGCTCGGCGGGAGTCGCGTTCGCGGCATCCGCTCGCCGCGGCTCGGGGTAGAGCGCCCGGGTCAACGTCGGTCCCGCCTCGACCAGCACGGTCCCGGCCCCCGACGACAGCGCGTGCGCGATCGCGCCGCCGAGCCCCTCCGCCCGCCGACTCGCAGCTCCAGCTCCGACGGCCGCCCCCTCGTTTGCGTCGATCACCTCGAGCGAACCGACGCGAGGTCCGAGTCGCTTCCGACCGGATCGGCTCGTCCAGACGAAGCCCGTACTCGCGAACCGAAGTGCGGGGTGGTCGGCGGGAATCTGCCCGCTGCGACTGAGCACCCCAAGCCCGGGCGCACGATCCCGGCCGAGGCGCTCCCGGCGCCAGCGTTGCAGGGCTCCGTCCTGCTCGGGATCGTCGGAATAGCGATGCAGCAGCGCCGGCTCAGCCCGCAGGATGGCACCGGGCCAACGCCCCGGCGAGGGCAGCCAGTCCAGCT
>DAINDF010000086.1:511-1324 GCA_036732005.1 Phycisphaerales bacterium | reverse complement strand
GGGTCCTGGGCCGTTTCGGGCGGGCAATGGGCCCCTCGCCGACCGAGTCGACCCCCAGCGCCGTGGCATCGATCTTGCTCCCTCGGGATCCGAACGGATGAGGGCGGAGACGTCCTTCGAACGGGTGCCCCGTCGTTTCGCGCGGCGGCTGCGAAGGGTTGGACTCGATGAGCTGGATTCGGAGACTGGGCGGGATCGGCGCGAAGCAGGCGGTGCAGGATCGGGAGGACGGGGCGCGCCCGCGGCCGGATCCCTCCTCGATGGCGGAGTGGGAGGCGCGGCTGATCGAGGAGGGCGGCATCGCGCGGGAATGGGCCTCGCGCCTGGCGCCGGCGCTATGCGAGTGGCAGGCGGAGCGCGGGGAGGGCTCGGCCCGGGCGCTGATTCTGGGCGCCCGGGTTGCGACGGAGGCCCAGGCCGACGTCCAGCGCTCCCTCGAGCGCCAGATTCGCGACGTCCGGGAGGTCGAACGGCTGCTCGGCGCTTTCAGCGGAGAGCTCGAGAAGCTCGACGAGGTGCTCGAGGTCCTCTCGGCATACGCCCAGCGCATGCGCGCCAAGCCCGCCAGGCCCGCTCGGGGCATGCTGCACTGACCCGAGGACGCGAGCACCGCTGAGTCTGCGGCTCCCCTGTTCCATCGCCATGGCGACGGACCAACGTCTCTTCGGTCTTCGGTATCCCGGTGTGAACCCGCGTTCCGCCCCTGGCTCCCCATGCTGGCTGCGCGACGTTGTCGGCGAGCCGGATTGCGCAATCGACCTCCCGGCCCCTTCGATCGGAGGCGCCGTGATCGTATCCGAGACCACCGCGGTC
>DAINDF010000086.1:0-373 GCA_036732005.1 Phycisphaerales bacterium | reverse complement strand
GTTGCTCTGTCTGGCCAGTGGCGTCCTCTGGGCCGATCGGGGGGGCGCCTGGCCCTCGGAGCTCGCGCGCGGGGTGACGTCTGTCGGGGCGGTCGTCGTCCTGCTGGCGCAGGCGGGCTCACTCACGCGTTGGGGGCGCAGGTGCCGGGATCTGCGCGGACCTGCGCTGCTGATCGGGGGCCTGGTCTGCTTCGACGTGGGCTGGACGGGGCTCTCGCAACGGTTGCTGGAGGCCGCCCAGGATGCCGAACGAGTGCGAGCGCGGTCGGACGTCGAAACGGGCGTGCGACTGGCGGAGGCCCGGGTCGTCGATCACCGGGCCCATCGCTGGGGTGGGGCGGTGATCCTCGATCGGATTGCGGTGGCCGATGAC
>DAINDF010000085.1:0-1325 GCA_036732005.1 Phycisphaerales bacterium | reverse complement strand
CAACACCGGACCCGAGAGCTCCCCCTGCTCGATCCGCAGCACCAGGAGGCGCAAGATGACCTCCAGCTCGAGCCGCGCCACGTGCGCCCCCAGACAGAAGTGCTCCCCGATCCCGAAGGCGAGATGCCGGTTCGGACGCCGGTCGACGCGGAACTCGTCGGGGCTCTCGAAGACGTTCTCGTCCCGGTTCGCGGACGGGTAGAAGAGCACCATGCGCTCGCCCGCCTGGATGCGCTGGCCGCGCACCTCCACGTCGCGGTTCGGGGTGCGGCAGAAGTGCACCACCGGGGAGGTCCAGCGGAGAATCTCCTCGACGAGGGGCTTCAGGAGACCCGGGTCCCGGCGCACCTTCTCGAGCTCCGCGGGATTCTCGATCAGGGCGAGCAGACCCCCGCTCGTGGCGTTGCGCGTGGTCTCGTTTCCGGCGACCACGAGCAGCAGGTAGAAGGACAGCAGCTCGAAGGGCGGCAGCGGCTCGCCATCGACCTCCGAGTTGGCGAGGATGCTGACCAGGTCGTCCCGCGGATTCTTGCGCCGATCCTCGGTCATGTCGTTGAAGTACTGGAAGAGGGCGAGTCTGGCTGCCTCCACCGTCTCGACAGGCGACTTGCCCTCTTCGCGATACTCCGGGTCCGCAGCGCCGATCGTGCGGTTCGTCCAGTGGAAGAGCAGCTCCCAGTCCGAGCGGGGGACGCCTAGCATCTCCGCGATCACCCAGATCGGCAGCAGGGCCGAGACGGTCGCGACGAAGTCGGTCTCGGCGTCCGCGCCTCCCTCCATCACGCCGTCGAGGATCTCGTCGGCGATCGCGTCCACCTGCTGCTTGATGCGCTGCAATGCGCGCGGCGTGAAGCGCTGGCTGATGAGGCTCCGGTACGAACGATGCTCCGGTGGGTCCATGTTGAGGAGCATCCGAATCGGGAAGTCGCTCTCCCCGAGGCCCTGGTCGTAGCTCATCAGGAGTCTCGGAGCGTTCTCGAAGACCTCCGGGCGGCGAGAGGCGAAGACGATGTCCTCGTGCCGAGTGATCGCCCAGAAGGACTCGCCTTCGTCGCGACCGCACCAATGCACGGGGCTCTCGCGTCGGAGGCGCGCCCAGTCGGCGTGGGGATACCCGTCCTTCGCGTATCGCCTCGGGTCCAGGATCTCCGGGCCCGGTAGCAGCGGCGAGGTGGCGAGCGACATGAGAACCTCCTTCGAAGGGAAGAATTCCGATCGGAAACAGTAGTACCTGATCATACCAGAAGTCGACCGACGGCGAAGCCCCGCTCTGCCGCAGGCGCCGGATCCGGGGCGCGCCCAGGGCTTTCTCTCGGCGTGGGAGC
>DAINDF010000084.1:379-1332 GCA_036732005.1 Phycisphaerales bacterium | reverse complement strand
GGTTGGACCTCGAGCTGGTCGGAACGCCCGAGAATGGCCTCGACGTTGTGAAGGTTGAGGGTCCTGCGGGCGGCGCGCTGGAAATGATTTCGTTTCAGCCGGGAATCGACGAGGCGGACGAGGAGCTGGGGATTGAGGATAGAGATAGGCAGGCCCGGGAAGCCGGCCCCGCTCCCGAGATCAACGAGTGTCTTCGCTGTGGGGAGCTCGGGTAGGGCGCGGCAGAGAGCAGCGGCGTCGAGGAGGAGGCGGGTGGCCATCGTGATCGGATCGCGGTGGCCCGTAAGGTTGATTCTGGGACTCCACTCTGCCAGCAGCCGGACGAGTTGGGTCAGCTGGCGGAGCTGTTGAGGCGAGGTCGGCTGGCCGAGAACTTCGAGTCCGCGAAGGAGGTGCGCAGAGCCGGCGATGTCCTCTCGATCTGCATCATCGCCGCCTCCGGATTGGTGGGTCATCGGGTTTGGTTCCCCGTGGAACGCACTCGCGGCGCTCGCCTCTCGGGGGCTTGGGGGTTCGGGATCCAATTGAACCCAGGCGCGTCGGGCGGGGCGCCCAAGGCATACGTTCCCCGTGGAACGAAGCCAAACGCTCCCAGGCAAGCTGTCAGCCTGGCTCTCCTGGCCGGAGATCAGGCGCGAGAGGACTCCGCGACAGCATCCTCGTACTCGGGCGCCCCTTCCGGAACGACCAGGACCTGACGATATCGACCCTCGCCCACGCTCATGGTCGCCACATCGTCCTCGTCTCGAATCGCAATATGGATCGCCCGTCGATCGCGTCCGTTCATCGGATCAAGCGCGACCGACCTGCCGGTCTCTCTCGCCCGCTTGACCGCGCGCTCCGCGAGACGCGCCAGCGTCTGCTCGCGCTCTTCTCCACCACCCTCCACGTCCACGACAATACGCGGCGCGTCATCGTTTTGACGCATCGCAACCTGGTTCGCAATCAGCTGC
>DAINDF010000084.1:0-369 GCA_036732005.1 Phycisphaerales bacterium | reverse complement strand
CGGGACCCACCGATCCCTTGACTGATCCCTTCGAGTTCGGAACTGCCCTTCGGGGCTCCTGTTGCACGGATTCCCTCGGGGCCGCGTCTTCCCCGCCTCGCCCCCGACGAGCGCGGCTGCGGGGCTCGCCTCGCTCCGGACTCTCGCTACGAGCCTCCCTACCGCGACCCCGATCGCCGCCGCGACCCCGGTCACGGTCGCGACCCCGGTCTCGTTCACCATCGCGATCCCGGCTGCGCTCCCGATCGCGGCCTCGCGTCGATTCCCGGCCCCGGCCGCCGTCTCGTTCTCCGTCGTTGCCCCTCGACTGATCCCTCGTCGAAACCCCTTTCGGAACGGCGACGATCACGGTCCGTCCCGAGGTTCCGT
>DAINDF010000083.1:0-1336 GCA_036732005.1 Phycisphaerales bacterium | reverse complement strand
AACCAATCACACCCGCCCGAGCACGACCTCACCGAGCCCGGCCGGGATCGTGCATAGCGCCCGGCACGTCGCCCGCTCCCGCTCCCACCGCTCGCGAGGGGTCTCGAGTCGCATGGCCTCGAGCGCGCCCGCCTCGGCGTCCTCGGCCTGCTCCTCGAGGGCGCGGTCCGCAGCCCGCTCGAGCGCCAGGTCGGGACGGTCGGCCAGCGCGAGTCCGTGCTCCGGCCACTGCCGCTCGCGACGCACCCGGATCGCCTCGGCCCGCGCCACCTCGAGCGCGACGTAACGGATGGCGCTCCAGGGACGAGCCACTCGTCGTGCCGGGAGCCGCGCATGACGCTCGAGGAGACCGAGCCGGACCTGAGCTGCCAGCTCCTCGGGGTCCGCCGCCCAGGGCGCCGGGACCGGCGGGCAGCCCTCAGGCCGCGCGATCGGGGTCGCCGCGGCCGTCTGGCCCTCGAGCACGGTCCGGGCCGCGAGGAGCCCGCAGCGGCCGTACGGGGGCTCGACGAGGAGCCCGGGCCGGACCTCGAGCTCGACGCGGGTCCCGGCCGGCCAGCCGGAGGCGGGGACCTCGAGGGCGAGATCCCAGCCGGGAGGCGGGGCAGGAGCGGGGCAGGACGGGCAGGAGAGGGGCTGAGCCAGGAGATCGGCGAGCGTCTGAGCCGTGGCGGGGGCTGCGGCCAGGAGCGCGGTACAGGCGAGTACAGCGGCTCTCATAAGAACCTCGACAGGACCAGCCGCTCGATCTCGCCGAGCATCTGCTCGACGCGCTCGACCTCGTCCTGGGACAGATCGCCCGCTGCTCGGCCGGCCCGCATGGCCCGTAGGCCCGCCGCCAGGCCGTGGAGGGCGTCGTGACTCCATCCGGGGCTCTGGGCCGTCTCCGGCGGCTTCCGTCGAGGCCAGGACGACTCTGAGCGGGTCGCCGTCACGGGAGCGCCTCCTCGAGCTCGACCAGGTGCTGACGGGTCACCCCGCGCAGGTCGACGATCTCCACTTGACGGTTCTCATCGCGCCACACCACAGCATCGAGCAACGCGATCGCGGCGGCGGCCAGCCTGGAGAGGGTGCACGAGTCGCATTTGCGGCGGAGGCCGCCGTGCGGACAGAAGAGAGGATCGGTCGGCGGATGGGGATGCTCGGGGTTGGGATCGCTCATGTCGAACAGCAGATGACCGCACCGGCGATCACCGATCCGACGAGCCGCATCGCGCCGTCGAGGACGTTGTTACCGAGGCGGTTCTGATCGTCACCCCAATTCTGGATGATCTCGCGACCCGCTGCCCAGACAGCCCCGAACACGACGGCCACCAGAGCAGCGACCCACCTCTCG
>DAINDF010000082.1:0-1340 GCA_036732005.1 Phycisphaerales bacterium | reverse complement strand
CCCGCCCCCCCCCCCCCCCCCCCCCCCGCCCCCCCCCCCCCGCCCCCCCCAGCCCCCCCCCCCCCCCACCCGCGCCGCCTGCTCCGCGGCGATCGCGGTGCCGACGGCACCAACGACGACGGTGATGCCGACGACGAGGGCGACGACGGCGACGATCGACCCGAACACGCCTTCCGCGGCAAATGCGCCCCCGCCGCCCGCGCGACTCGTCACGGCGAGCCCCGCGATGCGCGAGATCCTCGACCTCGTCGAGCGCGCTGCCACCAGCCCGTCGACGGTGCTGCTGACGGGCGAGACCGGCGCCGGCAAGGAGGTGATCGCTCGGGAGCTCCATGCCCGCAGCGATCGCGCCGAGGCGCCCTTCGTCGCGATCAACTGCGCCGCCTTTCCTGAATCGCTGCTCGAGAGCGAGCTCTTCGGTCATGTGAAGGGCGCCTTCACGAACGCCGTGAGCCATCGCGAGGGCCGCTTCGCCGCAGCCCACGGCGGGACCATCTTCCTCGACGAGATCGGAGACATGAGTCCAAACCTGCAGGTCAAGCTGCTGCGCGTGCTGCAGGAACGCACCTTCGAGCCGGTCGGCTCGTCGAAGACGGTGAAGGTCGACGTGAGGGTGATCGCCGCGACCCACCAGGATCTGCGCAAGCTGATCGCGGAGCAGCGTTTCCGGGAGGACCTCTACTACCGGCTCAACGTGCTGCCGATCGAGGTGCCGCCCTTGCGCGAGCGCATCGAGGACCTGCCCCTGCTCGTCCACCATTTCCTCGACGTCGCGCGCCAGGAGCGAGGCGCCCGGACGCCGGGCATCAGCGACTCCGCCATGCATCAGCTGATGGAATACGCCTGGCCGGGCAACATCCGCGAGCTCGAGAACATGATCGAGCGGCTCACGGTGCTCGTCGGTGACGGCGAGATCGAGATCGAGGATCTGCCGCCGCATCTGCAAGCGGAGCCCGTGCCCCGCATCGGCGTTCCCCGGGTGCCCGAGACGGGCCTCGACTTCAACGCCGCCGTCGGCCGCTTCGAGACCGAGCTGATCGAGCAGGCGCTCGAGCGGACCCACTGGAACAAGAATCGCGCAGCCGCCCTGCTCGGCCTCAACCGCACGACGCTGATCGAGAAGATCAAGAAGCGCGGGATCTCGCGGGACGACTGATTCCACGCCAGCGAGCCGCCGCACCCCTGCGTGCGCTCGCGTTCGATTCGGAACCGATCTGCCGGCCCGCTTCCGCATCAGCGTCGGTCCATTGACGCTTCTGCGAGTCCCGCGCGCACCCTGCCACCCCCATTGGCAGTCCTACGGCGAAAAAACCTGCACCCACGCGCACGAACCGATCGCG
>DAINDF010000081.1:631-1341 GCA_036732005.1 Phycisphaerales bacterium | reverse complement strand
CGCTCGAGCACAAGCTCGAGCTCGTCTCGCGCACGGCCCGAACCGCCCTCGACCTGCTCTACGAGCGCCGATCCCTGCGCGTCGAGTGGTACATCGTGATCCTGATCCTGGTCGAGATCGTGCTCACGCTCTACGAACTCTTCCTGCACTGATCCCGCGCGCCCGCAGGTCACGGCTCCCGACTCGCGCCCGGGCTCCCACCGGACGCAGTCCGTTCGCCCGCCGTCCGCTCCAGGTTCCGTTCGAGACACATCGGGCTCCGGACCCACTCCTCGGCGGGTTCAGGGAGCCGAGGCGCCCGGGGGTGGCGCGGTGACGATGCTCGCCTGGGGTCCTTCATCGGCCGCATGATAGTTGAAGGCCACACGTTGCCCCTCGACCAGGCCGGTCCAATCGAGCTCGTCGCCGAGCGCGTTGCGATGGAAGTAGATCTGCTCGCCGGCGTCACTCAGCAGGAAGCCGTAGTCGCGCTCCGAGAAGACGCGATCGACGATGCCCAGATGGGGCGGGGACGAGCCCGAGGGCGCCGCGCGGGGATCTCCGCGCTTGTCGCGACGACGCAACAGCTCCCGCTCGAAGCGGTCCAGGGCCGCACGCAGCGCCGGGCGCAACGTCTCCTCCTGGGCATGGGCAACGAGGTTCGCCCCACGAACCTGGGCCCGGATGGTCACCCGTTCGGCGCCCTTGCGATGATGGGCGCTGCTCGGGTC
>DAINDF010000081.1:0-584 GCA_036732005.1 Phycisphaerales bacterium | reverse complement strand
TTTCCCGAGCGAGATCCTGCTCCGAGGTCGAGAGCGCCCCGGGATTCCGCCAATGAATCTCCATCATGTCCCCCTGTTTTCTCTTCGCGAGCCGATGCCCGGGTCGCTCCGCCCGTGAGTGTTACCCGCTCGCCACACGAGATCGTCCAACCGTTCCGCACCGTCGGGCTCATCCGGGCGCCTCGACGTCCTGCCAGTAGGCCATGTCCGCGGGATCGTGTCCGAGTCGCCGCAGGAACGAATCCACGGCCCGGCGGGTCGTCTCGAAGGCTTCGACCAGCTCGGGGCGTTCTTCCGCTGCCTGCTCCGGAGGCATCGAAGCCTCCTGGACGAAGCGATTCCGAAGCACCGCGATGCGTTCCAACAACGACTCGGCCTCCTGCTCGTCGGTCACCGTCTCGGCTCCGGGGGATCCCTCCAAAACGGTCCGCATCTCATCGAGACTCACGACGACCTCGTTGCGATAGTCCTGCCATCGTCGCTGGTCGAGACTCCGGTCTGCCTCGCGGGCACCCACGGCGTCCCTCGTCGCGGTCCAGCCGGCGTCCTGATCTCCGCAGCCCGAGATCGTCACCCCAGCCAGC
>DAINDF010000080.1:0-1341 GCA_036732005.1 Phycisphaerales bacterium | reverse complement strand
GTCGGCAGATCGCAGCACTCCCACAGCGAAGCCGGTGCTGCCTCCGAAGGGCATCGACCCCGAGCGCGTCGACGCGATGCAGAAGGAGCTCCTGGAACTTCCCGCGGGTCGCCATCGAGGAGGCCATCGTCAACGCGGTCTATCACCGCTCCTACGAGGCGCGCGAGCCGATCGAGGTCCGTATCAGCCCCGAGGACCTGGTCGTGCTGAGCTTCCCCGGCCCGGATCGTTCGGTGCGCATGGAGGACCTGCGCGCGGGACGGGCGGTGAGCCGCCGCTACCGCAACCGCCGAGTCGGCGAGTTCCTGAAAGAGCTCGACCTGACGGAAGGGCGCTCGACCGGTATCCCCAAGATCCTGCGTGCGATGGCGAACAATGGCTCGCCCCCGCCCGTCTTCGAGAGCGATGAAGATCCCACCTACTTCCTGATCCGCCTGCCGGTCCACGAGCGGGCGGAGCGGGGCACCCCTCGGGTCATCGAGCAGGGTACCCCCCATGTGACCCCGCAAGTCACCCCGCAAGTCACCCCGCAAGTCGAAAGGGTAATTGTGGCCATCCAAGGGGAGATGCTGCGGGCCGACCTGATGCACGCAGTTGGACTGAAGGATCGCATGCACTTCGTGAATGAGTTCCTCCAACCCGCACTCGACGCCGGTCTCGTCGAGATGACCAACCCCGACAAGCCCCGCAGCAGCAAGCAGCGCTACCGACTCACCGACCTCGGACGCCGGTGCCAGGCCGAGCTTGCCACCCGGAATCCAGAAGACGCCGACCGGGAGAGGGTCCCGGACTGAGCGACGCCGCGCGCCACATCGGAGCCTTGCCTTGCCCCGACCTCTAAGGAAAAAATCTTCTCCTTAGCCCCATGGCAGCCAAAAGCCGATATATCTGGGCCGTTTACGGCCCTCGGCGTCCGGGACGCGGGCGATGGTATGCTTCACGCCCCGGATGGGCGAACGCCGATGGCTGGGGCCGTGGGGCTCATCGACTCGGATCGATCATCTCGCAAGCGCGGGGCGTGGAGAGAGCGGGGACCCGGGCAACATGAGCGAATCCATCGGTCGCATCACACGTCTCTCGGTCTCGAACTATCGCAGCCTGGGGCGGAGCCAGGAGGTCTCCCTCGGCTCCTTCACGGTGCTCGTTGGTCCCAACGGCTCGGGAAAGAGCAACGTCGTCGACGTCGTCAGCTTCGTGCGCGACGCGATGCACATGGGGCTCTCGGGCGCCATCACCGACCGCGGAGGCATCGCCGCCGTCCGGAGGTGGAGCTCCGGACATCCCTACAACGTCTCGCTCGCCCTCCACGTCGTCGTGGACGGCTGGGCGGGCAGCTACTCC
>DAINDF010000079.1:1104-1341 GCA_036732005.1 Phycisphaerales bacterium | reverse complement strand
TGGCGAGTTCCACGGGCAGGGGCTCGAGCACGGTGCGGCGGCCCGCCACCAGTCCGCTCGACCCCGACACCCGCGCCTTCGTCGAGCGCATCGAGCGCAAGCTACAGACCAAGGTGACGCTTCACGCTGGCCCGGGTGGCGCGGGCCGCATCGAGATCAAGTACTTCGATCCAGGGGATCTCGAGCGAATCGGCGGGCTGCTGCTCGGGGACGTCGGGTGAGCCGCGAGACCGTCGC
>DAINDF010000079.1:0-980 GCA_036732005.1 Phycisphaerales bacterium | reverse complement strand
GAGGGCCGGCTGGTGCTGGGGCCTCGGGGACGAATCGAGGGCGCCATCGAATGCGACGAAGTCGACTGCGATGGGTCCGTTCTCGGCCCCATCCACGCCCGTCGATCCCTGCGACTCGGTCCCGCCGCCCGTCTGGAAGGCGACGTCGAGACGCCGAGGATGGAGGTCTGTCCGAGCGCGATCTGGAATGGAGCCGCTCGAGTGGGATCGTCGGACATTCGGCAGGCGAGCCCGCACCCGACCCGGGAATCGGATGCGTCCGATGGCTCGCCAAGCGGTTGAATTCAGACGCCTCCGATGCCAAACTCAGCGCCGCTCGGGCCGGCTGATCGACTCCAGACGGGGAGCGGTCCGTGAGGCCTGGACGGACTCCGCCCGTCACGCGCTGCCCGATGACGAGATCTTCAGATCGAGCGTGCACGATCGGGAAAGGAGATCGGCTATCGGACCCGTCTGCCGGGCTTGGATGCTGGTCTCCGGTCACGGCGGGGGGCTCGACCGGGATCCGGCGGGAGCGCCGCCTGGAGCGCTTCGAAACGAAGTCGTCCGGTCCGACCGGGTCGAGGCAGAGCCGGGACGACGATGACGACCGCTGTGTGAGTCCGGACCGACAGGAAGCTTGTGAAGCGAGTGTTGCATTGCATCGCGTGGAACGGGATCCGTTCTCGTGGCTGAATCCGCGACGAAAGAGCGTGCTGAAGCGAGTCTGCTGCTGAAGAGAGAGAATGTCGGGTGGCACCTAACGAGACCACCCCGGAGCAATCACCTCGTGCGAATCCGAATCACCTCGAACGAACGCCGGGACGCCCGCCTGGGACGCCGCCTGCCGACCCGGATGCTGGGCAGTGGAGCGCTCGGCTCGGTCTTCGCCGCCGCCGCGGCCCCAGCCCGAGCTGCCGACGAGCTCGTCCTGATCCCGGATCCGCAGCTACTGCTCATCATGTTGGTCGGCTTCGTGTTGCTCGTCTTTCCGCTCAATG
>DAINDF010000078.1:0-1354 GCA_036732005.1 Phycisphaerales bacterium | reverse complement strand
GCTCGACGGCTCCGGGCTCGAGCCACCGCCACCGCCACTGCCCCCACCGCCCCCGCAGCCCGACAGGACGAGAGTCAATACGGCCCCACAGCCGATCGCGCCGCCACGTCGCCCGCTCCGTCGAGCCCGACCCGGCACGGGCGGAAACGTGGGTGTACGGTGCAGGTGGGTTGCTTCGTTCGACACGGGCCCCCCTCATGGCCCCTGCGATCGATCGTTCGCGGTCTTTCGGTCGTGCTCTCGGTCGCTCTCTCGACCGTCTGGTCTCGACTGTCTGATCCCGACCGTCTGGTCCCGACCGTCTGGCCTCGGGTCTCGCGGTCAGCGGGTGTGGCCGGATCGCGGACGCTCTCTGCCGGATCGGCCGCGGACCGCGGGCGGCCGCGACTCCCATTCGCTCCGTTCGCTCCGTTCGGACGCCAGCAGTCGGATCTCGATCCGGTCAGCCGGGAGGATCGGCGTTCTGATCGCCGCGCGAAGTGATGGGGATCACCCCGGAGGCCACTGAGCGGTGAGGATCCGCGGATCCCACTCGATTGAGCTCGGGGACGACGAGGGGTAGCCTTGGCGCTCGCATGACCTCCATGACCATTACCCTGAAGCTTTTCGGTTCCCTGCGCGAGGCGGCGGGCGAGTCGAGCCTGCGGGTGGAGCTCGAATCGGGCTCGACCGTGGCCGATCTGAGGCAATGGCTGAGCAAGCGCAATCCCCGGGTCGACGAGCTCGGGGGGCGACTGGCGGCCTCGGTGAACCTCGAGCTGGCGCGGCCCGAGACGGTGCTCGCAGACGGCGACGAGGTCGCGTTCCTGCCGCCGGTCGCAGGGGGCTCGGGGGGCGGTCGCCCGGACGTGCGCCGCTGCACGATCTCGGATCGTCCCCTCGACGAGGCGGAGGTGAGGGCGCGGGTGGCCGGACCGGATGCCGGGGGTCTCGGCTCCTTCATCGGCGCCGTGCGGGATCATGCGCGGGGGCATTCGATCGAGCATCTCGAGTACGAGGCCTATGCGGAGATGGCCGAGCGCGAGATGGAGAAGATCGCCGACGAGGCCGCCGCGACCTGGCCCGGTACGCGGGTCGCGATCGCCCATCGCGTGGGGCGCCTCGAGATCGGGGATGCGGCGGTCGTCGTGGCGGCGGCCTCGGCCCATCGGGCGGAGGCCTTCGAGGCCTGCCGCTTCGCGATCGACACGTTGAAGCAACGCGTGCCGATCTGGAAGCGAGAGGTGGCGACCGATGGCGCCTACTGGGTCGACGATCATGCCTGAGCACGATCCGTCGCCTAACGAAGGCACCCATCACCACCGGCGGGCGGCGCCCGCGAAGGTGCCCACGGCGATCGTCACGGTGAGTGATA
>DAINDF010000077.1:0-1362 GCA_036732005.1 Phycisphaerales bacterium | reverse complement strand
CACTGGCCACGGGCCCTCGATCGCTGCCGCGGTTCGGCGTTCGACGGCCGCCCGGATTCTATCATAGGCCCGACCCCGGCTTCGCCTCTCCGCGATCACGACGCACCAGAGCACGCACGCGTGCGGCGACCCGGTCGAGCTCGTCATCGGCATGGGGTCGCGGCGGTAGAGGGGGATCACCGAGCCAGACGGCGAGTCCGCGGGCGACGAGTCGCCTCGGAATGGCGGAGAGATCGCGGGTATGGATCGGCCAGCCCAGTCGATACATCATGCGCGCCCGCAGACCGCCCGCCGGAAGCGGATCGAGCTTCACCGAGAGAGGGCGCAGGAGGCCCAGCTTCGACAATACATGCTCGACGAGGCTGTCCTCGTTCTCGAGCGGGTAGAGCGAGAGAGGGCGGCCCAGGCGCGCAACCTCGACCATCATCGACAGGCTGTCGGTCGTCACGACGAAATGATCTGCCGTCGCGAGCAACGCATGGTAGGGGTTCTCGTCGGGGCCGGACCCGGGATCGTAGACGTAGAGCCCGGCGTCTTCGGGCAACTCCCGCCGCAGCATCTCGACCACCTCGGGCGGCGTCCGTCGACTCGTCACCACGTAGAGCGATCCACCGGACGCCCGTACGGCTCGAAGCGTCGCCTGGAGGAGATCGCGAGCCCGCTCGAGATCGAAGCGCAGACCACCCGTCCTCCCACCCACGAAGAGCGCAGTCCGGGGTCGGGGGCGACGAGCCAGCCGATCGCTCCAATTCGCGGCCGCCCGCTCCAGGGCCTTCGGATCGGGATGCATGAGGGGGAGGTCGTGACGCACGACGTTGGATCGCTCGGGCAGGGCGACGTGTGCCGCGATCACGATCAGATCGACCGCGTCGAGCATCCGTCTGGGCCTACCGATCATCACGAGCTTCGTGTGCCCGCCGGAGGCCTGCTTGATCCAGAGGCCGACCCGGGAGAGCCGGCGGCCGGCGGTGATCACGAGATCCGGCCAGGGCGGCTCGAGCCGATCGGATCGATCTCGATCGATGTGATCGAGGGCAGGCCGCACCCGCGGCGTGGCCTCGGCCCAGGCCGGCTTGACGAAGATCCGCTTCTCCTCGAAATCCCAACCAACCGCGCGGGCGAGATTGCGGATCTGCGCATTGTCGCCGCGCTTCTCGCCCACGACGAGCCAGACACGCGGATCTTCCTCCCCACCCTGGCCTGCTCCGCTCATGTGCCCCGCTTTCCGGGCGCAAAATACCATCCGGGCCGCGGTTCGACCGCTTCGGGTCGACGGGCAGGGCGATTCAGGCGGATCGAGCGGAGGAGACCCGGAGCTCCGTCAAGACCTGTCGGGCCTCGGCGAAGGCTTCGCGCTTATGG
>DAINDF010000076.1:1023-1393 GCA_036732005.1 Phycisphaerales bacterium | reverse complement strand
CGGCCAGGAGCGATGGGGCGTCGGTTCGCTCGAGCAGGCGTTCCGCGGGTTCGCTGCGCTCCCGGAGCAGGCGGGAACCGGCGGGATCTGGGAGACGCTCGGGCTCGCCGGACCGGCAGACGATCGGAAGCAGGTCGAAGATGCGTTCAGGCGGCGGGCGCTCGTCTGTCACCCCGACCAGGGCGGGAGCGTCGACGAGTGGCACGCGCTGGCGATGGCGCGGAAGCAGGCGCTGGAGGTAGTGGGATGAAGACCGGACCGCATCGGAAAATGGGCGGATGTCCGTCCTGCAAAGGTCACGGCTATGTCATTAGGTACGGGAATTCCGCCCGAGGGATGGCGCCAGCCCGCCCGAATGGTCTCGTGGTGT
>DAINDF010000076.1:0-834 GCA_036732005.1 Phycisphaerales bacterium | reverse complement strand
CCGACCTCGCCTCCTGCTCGTCCCCGTGCGGCACCTACGCCTCCTACGTCTCCGGGTGTCGATGCTCCGACTGCACGAAGGCGCGGCGGGAGAAGTACCACGAGAGGAGACGGCTCGAGCAGGAGGCCCTCGACGAGCTCGGCCTCGAGCGGCCCGCCGATGGGATCTGCCGCGGTCTCCCCGGCGAGCCTTGCTCGCGGTCGACCCGGCTTCGGAGCGACAGCGGGCCGGTATGCCGATGGTGTCGGGAGCGAGTCGTCTGGAATGGGATGGTGGATGCGGGGCCGGCGCGGCGGCACCTCCGAGCCCTGCAACGCCGCGGGATCGGACGTCGGGCCGTCCACGCCGCGAGCGACGTCGCGCTGCAGGTCATCATCGACGTCCGATCGGGGAAGAAGCGGCGGATCCGGAAGAAGACCGCGGCCGCCATCCTGGCCGTCGACCGGGACACCTGGCAGCGGGCGTGCGCCCGGGCGGGCGTCGAGCCGGTGCCGCTCTATCGAGCGATCAAGCACACGCCGCTATCAGCGCTGCGGGACGCGGGCGTACCGCTCGAGGACGTCCTCGACCAGTACCGCTTCACGAGCTCGGCGATGCTCGAGCACTACGACCAGGCGAAGGACGTGCGGCGGGGCGGCGTCGTCTCACGGCTCGACGAGCTCGTGCAGGGGTCGCGGACGGACCGCGATCTCGGCTGACTCTCGGCTGACTCATGATCGGAGACGGGAAGATGATCGAAGATTCGGCGGGGTACGGCGAGAACGTGGAGGTTCGAGTCCGCTCCGCCGCACCAGAGAAACACCCCTCTCCGCGACGACAGCGCCCCGAGGCACC
>DAINDF010000075.1:1141-1412 GCA_036732005.1 Phycisphaerales bacterium | reverse complement strand
CGGGCGAGCTGAGCCACGACGGAGCCGGTCGCGCCCGCCGCCCCCGAAACGAGCACGGGCTGCCCTTCGCGAATCGGATGGATGTCGTGGGTGCCGAAGTAGGCGGTGAGGCCGGTGGTACCCAGAAGGCTCAGCATGCGAGTGGGCGGGACGCCTTCCGGAACCGGGGTCAGACGTCCGAGCGGGCCGAGCTCGCCGGGGGCGATCGCGTACTGCTGCCAGCCGAGCATGCCCGAGACGAGCTGGCCCGTCGGATGCTCCGGATTCCGCG
>DAINDF010000075.1:0-1131 GCA_036732005.1 Phycisphaerales bacterium | reverse complement strand
GGTCGAAGCGCGCATGACGGCGCCGAGCTCGACCGGGGGGATGTAGCTCGGGGCGTCCTCGATCCAGCCGCGCATGGCGGGCTCGAAGGCGAGGTAGAGGTTGCGGACGAGCACCTCGCCCTCGCGCAGCTCGCGCAGCGGGACCTCGGCGTACTCGAAGTCCGACTCCTGGACCATGACTTCGGGTCGTCGATGAAGAAGCCATTGTCCGTTCGTCGAGGGTCGATTCTTGGAGGATCCGGGATCGCGCGTCACGAGCCTTCCTCTTGCTTGTCCGTTTCGTTCTGGTTCGCCGGCTCGAGCCCGAGCTCGCGCAGGATTTCGTCGGTATGTTCACCCAGACCGGGTGCGGGTCGGCCGATGTCCTCGGGGCCGATGTCCTCGGACATCCCGCCGAAGCGGGCCGCCGGGCGTGGCTGTCGGAGGCGGCCGGCGGTCGGATGCTCGCTTTCGACGATCAATCCATTCGCCTCGATCTGTGGATGTCGGATCACCTCGGTCAGCGGCAGGATCGGTGCGCAGGGCACCTGCTCGGCATCGAGCCGCTCGAGCCACTCCCGGGGCGTGCGCGTCTTCAGGACCGCAGCCGTCTGATCGAGTCGCTCTTTCGCGTAGGCCACCCGCGAGCCCGCCGTGCGGAAGCGTTCGTCCTCGAGCCACTCGGGATGATCGAGAGCGCGGGTGAGCCCCTGCCACTCCGAATCGGAGACGGCGCCCGCGGTCATCCAGCCGTCGGCCGTCTCGAAGACGAGGTCCTGGGCCAGGGCGTTGCGGGGCAGCTCGTTCTCCTCGCCCATGAACGTGAGTCCCGCCATGCCCTCGGGCCAGGCGAGGGCGACCATCGCGTCGAGCATCGACAGCCGCACGTGCTGCCCCTCGCCCGTGCGCTCGCGGCCGAGCAGGGCGGCGGTGATCGCCTGGGCCGCCGTGAGGGCCGTGATCTTGTCGGGGATGATCAGGCGCACCATGCGCGGCCGGCCTGCGCCGCGATCACCCTGGATCGTGGCCAGTCCGGAGAGCGCCTGGATCAGCGGATCGTAGACGCGCTTGTGCGCGTAGGGTCCCGTCTCGCCGAAGCCCGAGATCGAGACGTACACCAGATCCCGTCGCAGCCGACGCATGGCGCTCTCG
>DAINDF010000074.1:0-1421 GCA_036732005.1 Phycisphaerales bacterium | reverse complement strand
GCCCGAGGCCCTGGCTGAGCTGGCCCGTCAGGAGTGCGACCTGCTCGTCGTGAACTGCGGTGACGTCACCCTTCAATACGTCCTGACAGAAATCCTCGGACACGGCACCTTCGGCGACCGCGTGCCGATGATCGCACCGCTTCGGGCGGGTCGGACCAACATGAGCGCCCTGGATCTCGGTGCCCATCGCAATCCCCTGCGCGGGCTGGCCGAGCTGATCGACTGTGCCGAGGATGGCCGGATCGCCGAGCGGGTGGAGCCGCGGCGCGTGCTCCACGTCTCCTACGGCTATGGCATCGCGCGTACCTCGCAGTACGGAATGTTCTTCGGAGCCGGGCTGATCAAGCGGGCCATCGACCTCAACCATCGCCTCTTCGACAACGACGATCAGAAGCTGCTGGTGGAGGGCGTGCCGGGGGCCACCCTGAGCCGCCTCTTTGCGCGCATGCGACCGTTCTGGGGCCAGGGGCCCGGCGGGGTCCGCTTCACCGCGATCGCGAGCCCGGCCCACCGCATCGGCTCCGCTGCGGTCGGCATCCTGCGCGGACAACCGCGGGACTGGGTCACCCCCGACAACGGCTATACGAGTCGCAACGTCGACCACGCAGAGCTTCGGATGGGCTGCGGCTTCACGGTGGACGGCGAGCTCTGGCAGCCGGACTCCGATCGCGGCATCTCACTGACCGCGGAGCGGGTCGTCCACTTCGTGCGCGCCTGAGGCGCCCGCGCCTCCGCCGCCCCGAGCCGAAATGGGACCGCCCCCGAGCGAGCATCGTGACCGACTCGCCACCGCTGGCCCCACTGGCCCCGCCGGCCCCTCTGCACCGCCCCTGGTCGCACACCGCCGTCAGGTCGCGAGCGAGCTCGAAGGGCCCGTGCTGCCCGAGGTTCGCGAGCTGGCCGAGGTGGTTCGTCGGCGTCATGGGGACGCCGTGCTCGGAATCCTCTTCTACGGCTCCTGTCTGCGGAAGACGACGGCGGAGGGCGTGCTCGACTACTGGGTGATCGTCGACGACTACGATCGAGCTCACTCGCGTCGACTGCATGCCTGGCTCAACCGGATCGCACCCCCGAACGTCTACTACCTGGAATCCCCGGCGTCCGGGGGCGACGGCCGCATCCTGCGAACGAAGTACGGGGTCCTCGATCGACGCGCCTTCGAACGCGGCACCCGGATCTCCGCGGCCCATCCCTACGTCTGGGCTCGCTTCGCCCAGCCGGCCCGACTGCTGGCCTGCCGGGACGACAATGCACGACGCTTCTTCGAAAGCGCCCTGGCGGAAGCGATCGTATCGATGGTCGGACGACTGACATGCTGTCTGCCCGCCCAAGGTCGCTGGCTCCGATTCTCCCTGGCCGCTCTCTGGCAGGAGGCCTTCCGCCGGAGCTACGACAGCGAGCGAAGCCCCGAGGCGGAGGAT
>DAINDF010000073.1:0-1440 GCA_036732005.1 Phycisphaerales bacterium | reverse complement strand
ACGTTGTCGTGATCGATCAGACCCTCGAGGGCCAGGAGCCGCGGCGCCGAATCGGCCGCGAGCATCGAGCGGGCGAGCTCGAGGGGATCCCGGGCCGGCTCACGACGGCACAGGGCCAGCGCCCCGCGGTGGATCGGGAAGCCGACGATCGCGTCGAGAAGGGGCTGGGGAGCGATGAAGACCGGGCAGCCAGGGGCCGCGCTCCGGACCTGCGGCTCCAGTGCCGACCACGCGCGCTCCCCCAGCAGGATCGATTCCGGCGCGTACGTCGACTGCGTCAGCAGAGGGCAACCGAACCTGCCTGCTAGCGGAGCGTATCGGGACCCGGGAGAGGCAGGGACGAGGCTTCGGAGCGCAGGAGCGGGCAGTAGAACGCCGCCCAACCCATCAGCAACAGACCGAGACCGGTACAGCACCCGTACCTGAGCCAGAGCCAGACATGCGCCATCGACTGCCCACCCTGATGGGGCCCGATCGTGCCTGATCGGATCCGCTGCGTGGAGGCCCCTCTCCTCGATCGTGAGTACCGGGACCCGTCTGCAGGGTGACGCGAAAAGCCTCGAGCGCGGTCGATCGTTCGCGAGCTGGAGCGACCCGGTCAGAGGTTCTGGAAGAAGTCGTTGCCCTTGTCGTCGACGATGATGAAGGCGGGGAAGTTCTCGACCTCGATCCGCCAGACTGCCTCCATTCCGAGCTCCTCGTACTCCTGGATCTCGACCTTCTTGATGCAGTCCTGCGCGAGAATTGCGGCCGGGCCACCGATCGAGCCGAGGTAGAAGCCACCGTGACGTCGACACGCCTCGGTGACCTGCTTCGAGCGATTGCCCTTGGCCAGCATGATCATGGAGCCGCCGTGGGACTGGAACAGGTCGACGTAGGCGTCCATCCGACCCGCCGTCGTGGGGCCGAAGGAGCCCGAGACGTAGCCTTCCGGGGTCTTCGCGGGACCGGCGTAGTAGACGATGTGGTCCTTGAAGTACCGGGGCAGATCCTCGCCGGCGTCGAGCCGCTCCTTCAGTTTGGCGTGGGCGATGTCACGGGCGACGATGATCGTGCCCGAGAGCGAGAGCTGGGTCGTCACGGGGTACTGGGAGAGGTCGGCGAGGATCTCGCTCATCGGCCGGTCCAGCTCGATCTGGACCGGTTCGCGAGTGAGCTCATGGGCGACCAGCTCGGGCATGAAGCGCGCCGGGTCGGTCTCGAGCTGCTCGAGGAAGATGCCGTCACGATTGATCTTGCCCAGGATCTGGCGATCCGCCGAGCAGGAGACGCCGATGCCGACGGGGCACGAGGCACCGTGCCGCGGCAAGCGGATCACCCGCACGTCGTGGCAGAAGTACTTGCCCCCGAACTGGGCCCCGATCCCGACCTCCCGCGTGAGCTGCAGGATCTGCTCCTCGAGCTCCACGTCCCGGAAGGCACGGCCGTGCTCGTTGCCCG
>DAINDF010000072.1:503-1440 GCA_036732005.1 Phycisphaerales bacterium | reverse complement strand
CGCTATCGCTCCGGCGCGGGGCAGCGCGGCGCGGTGGCCGACGCCGCCGTCGCGGCGCTGCCCCCGAGCGAGATCCTGCGCGTCTGCTCCAAGTTGGCGCCCATCGAACGGGGTCATTTCGAATCGATCCAGGCACGCCGGTCGATCGTGATTCATCGCCAGGTGAGCGAGGAGGCCTGGTTGCTGCGCGGCCTGGCGGGCGTGACCTTCGTGCCCGGAGAGCTGCCCGATCTGCGCGATCTGCGGATCCTCGGATCGCTCTCGGAGCCCTATGCCTCGGATCCCTTCTGGTTGCGGATCTCGCTCGAGGTCGAGGCCGTCGATCGCTACTGGGAGATGACCGATCAGCAGATCATCTACCGCGTAGACGCCGCCTTTCGGGGCTCCTCTCTCGGCGCATTGCCTGCCGGGCCATCCCGGGTCGAGCGACTCGACGAGATCATCTCGGTCCAGGGTCGTGGGGCGCTCGAGCGCCGGGAACGCTTCGAGCGCCGGGGCGAGCGGTCCCCGCGGCTGGCCTTCGCGACCGAGGCCCTGGCGACCCCCGATCTCGAGGGTCGGGTGACGGCGGGCATGGGTGCGGCGCGCGAGCTCGCCGAGGAGTTGGACGGAGTGCGTCCGATTCCCCGGGTCGGGAGCGCACGATGAAGCCGTCGCTCGGGGGTCGGAGTTCGACGGAGGAGGGAGCCCCGCACCGGCCCCGGGTCCTGATGCACGCCGACATGGACGCCTTCTTCGCCTCCGTCGAGCAGCGGGATCGTCCCGAGCTGCGGGGGCGACCCGTGGTCGTGGGAGGCTCGGGGCCGCGCGGCGTGGTCGCTGCAGCGAGCTATGAAGCGCGCGTCTTCGGAATCCACTCGGCGATGCCGAGCGTCCTGGCCCGACGCCGCTGCCCTGATCTGGTCTTCGTCTCGGGCGATCGGTCGCGTTATGCTGC
>DAINDF010000072.1:0-493 GCA_036732005.1 Phycisphaerales bacterium | reverse complement strand
AGGTTCTCGCCCGCCGTCGAGGGGCTGTCCCTGGACGAGGCCTTCCTCGATCTGACGGGCAGCGAGCGGTTGCTCGGTCCGGCGCGGGAGGTGGGTGAGCGGCTGCGTCGTGAGGTGCGGGAAACGACGGGGTTGGCCGTCTCCGTGGGCATCGGGCCGATCAAGATGGTCGCGAAGATCGCGAGCGGGATGGCGAAGCCGGATGGCCTGCTGGAGGTCCGCCCCGAGGATCTGCGCGACTTCCTCGATCCCCTGTCGGTGCGCAAGCTCTGGGGCGTGGGGCCGGTGACGGGTGAGCGGCTCGAGAGCCTGGGCTATCGGACCATCGCCGACCTGGCGAACGCGGAGATCGGGGTCCTGCAGCGGGATCTCGGCGATTGGGGGGTGGCGATTGCCCGGGTTGCCCGGGGCGAGGATCTCCGCGACGTCGAGCCCGAGCGAGAGTCGGTCTCACTCTCGGAGGAGAACACCTTCGACGAGGATGTCCGTGATC
>DAINDF010000071.1:0-1461 GCA_036732005.1 Phycisphaerales bacterium | reverse complement strand
GCGGGCATGGGGCAGTACCCGAACCTCGGGGTGACGGATGCGTTCGTGGCGATCTCCCATGGTGATTGGCAGACGGGTGCTCGGCAGACGGTGGTGCGCGCGTCGCGTCAGCTCGGCCACGATCGTCTCGACACGTCCGTCGGCCCCTTCTCGGTCGAGGTCGTCGAGGGGCTGCGATCCCTGCGGCTGCGCTGTAACGAGAACGAGTGGGGCGTCGCCTTCGATCTTCTCTTCGAGGGGACGGTGCCCGCGCTCGAGGAGCCGAAATCCTTCACCCGCAACCGCGCCCGCATCACCCAGGACGTCTCCCGTTATGCGCAGGTCGGGACCTACCGGGGTACCCTCGAGGTCGACGGAAAGCGCTACGAGGTCGAGCCCTCCCGCTGGCAGGGGGCCCGTGACCGCTCCTGGGGCATCCGTCCCGTCGGCGAGGCGGAGGCGCCCGGGATCCGGATCGAGGACGTCGTCGCGTCCCAGGCGGGGTTCCTGCACAACTGGATTCCTCTCCAGCTCGACCGGGGGATGATCAAGGTCTCGCTCGACGAGGATTACGCCGGTCGCCGCGTGCTCGAGGAGTCGGCCTTCGTACCTGCGTTCGCGAGCCCGGGCGAGATCGAGCATTGGGGCCCTCCGGAGATCGAGATCGAGTATCTCTCCGGAACCCGGGAGATGAAGCGCGCCCGGACCAGCCTGCCCCGACCCGGACAGGAGCCGCTCCGCTTCGACAGCATTCCGCTCCGCACGGTCTACCTCGCGGCCGGCACGGGCTACATGCCGTCGCAGGACTGGGGGCATGGCTTCTACAAGGGCAAGCAGGTCGTCGAGGGACTCGTCTTCGACATGAGCACCCAGGAGGCCCGATCCCGCCATGCCAGCCTGAACGAGACGCTCTGTCGCTTCGAGCTCGAGACGGGCGAGGTCGCCTACGGCATGCACGAGAATCTCTGTCTCGGCGTCTACCGGCCGGCCGGCTTCGACGAGCCGCAGACGATGGCACCCTGAGCGACGCCCGGCGCCACGGCGCGTCAGCGCGTCAGCGCGTCAGCGCGCGACGAGGCCGCCGTCGACGTGGAAGGTCGCCCCGGTCACGAAGCTGGAGGCGTCGCTCGCGAGGTAGAGCGCGATGCCCAAGAGCTCGTCGGGATGGGCGGCGCGCCCCATCAATGAGGCCTTCGCCATCGCCTCCTGCACCTCGGGCGGATTGTTGCGCACCATGTCGGTGTCGATGGTGCCGGGTGCGATGCCGTTCACCCGGATTCCGAGCGGCTCGAGCTCGGCGGCGTTCGAGCGCACGTAGGCGAGCAACCCGGCCTTCGCCGCGGCGTACATGTGGGTGAAGGGCGAAAAGAGGAAGGCCCCCGCGCTCGAGACGTGGATCACCGACGCGTGTTGGCTCCGCTCCAGCGCGGGCAGACAGTACTGGGTCAGGAAGACCGGACCGCGGAGATTCACGGAGAGCGA
>DAINDF010000070.1:476-1484 GCA_036732005.1 Phycisphaerales bacterium | reverse complement strand
GCCCATCCGGCTCCTCTCGTCGGTCGATCCCGATTTCGTGTGTATAGCCCGCAACGCTTTGCGGGCGCATCCGCCGCGCCGCCCCGCACGCCGTTCTCCAGCATCCGACGAACGACTACAACGCCGACGCTGACGCCGCCGCAACAGCACCGGTTCCGGGGTCGGGGCCAGGGTCGGGGGCGGGGTCGGCAGAACCGGGCGCTCAGCTCCCCGCCTCCGCGGTCTCGGGCGATCGGACGCGCACGGAATCGCCGGAGCGTACTCCCTGGAGCCCGTCCACGATGACGCGCTCGTCCCCGGAGAGTCCATCGGCCACCTGCTGCATCCCATCCACCGTGCGACCCAGACGGACGGGTCGACGCTTCGCGGTGTCGTCCTGATCCACGATCAGGACATAGCTCCCCCCCTGTTCGTCGAGCACGGCGCGCTGCGGGATCAGGACCGCCTCCGGGATCTCCGGCAGGATGGCGATCACGTGCGCGAACTGCCCCGGACGCAGCGTACCCTCCGGATTCGGAATCAGCGCACGCATGCTGATCGTCCCGCGCAACGCATCGACGGTCGGGGCCCGGTAGTCGAGCGAGCCGGCATGGGGATGGGCCTTGCCGTCTCCGAGACGGAGACGGACCTCGATCCGATTCCCCGTATCGGTCTCCTCGGAGGGGGTCGGATCCAGCCGCGGCCACGCGAATGCCTCCTCCTCCGAAGGGGCGAAGTAGACGTGGATCGGATCCTCCTGGACCAACTCGGCCAGCACCGTATCCTGCCCCGATTCGCCGACCAGATTGCCGATGTCGACCAGAGCCCGCCCCAGGCGCCCCGCGATCGGAGCCCTCACCTGACAGTACGAGAGATCGAGCTCGGCGGATCGGACCGCCGCCCGGGCTGCCTCGACGGCAGCGGCGCTGGCATCGCGCTCGGCCCGTCTCTCGTCGATCACCGCCGTGCTGACGACGTCGACCTCGAAGAGCTCGAGCGCGCGCTCCAGGTCCCGTTTTGCCCGGACTG
>DAINDF010000070.1:0-347 GCA_036732005.1 Phycisphaerales bacterium | reverse complement strand
ATCGCGGCGAGCAGGACCGCCGTCCCGGTCCCGACACCGCGGGCCACGATTCCCTTCCTCGACTCCCGACGATCGATCATCGCTCCGCTCCCGCTACCCGCCCGTCTCCGCGGACCCAGCCCGAGATGCGCTCTGCCGCCCCCTGGATGATCACGTAGAGCGCCGGCACGAGGACCAGGCTCAGGACCGTCGCCACGAGCATGCCGCCGAAGACTGCGGTTCCCAGTGAGCGTCGCGCCGCCGAGCCCGCGCCGGTCGAGATCACCAGCGGCACCACGCCCAGAATGAAGGAGAGTGCCGTCATCAGCACCGGGCGGAATCGGGTCTCCGCCGCCTCTCGCGCCGCA
>DAINDF010000069.1:500-1484 GCA_036732005.1 Phycisphaerales bacterium | reverse complement strand
CATCTACCTGATGCGCGGCCTCGCCGAGGGACGCCTCGAGGAGACGGAGGTGTTGGAGGAGGAGGCGTTCCTGTGTCTCGGCTGTCGTGCTTGCGAGACCGCCTGCCCGAGCGGGGTTCGTTACGGCGAGATGCTCGAGCAGACCCGGACGCTCGTCCGCGAGCGAACGCAGCAGACCGGCGCCCGTTGGTCGACGCGGCTCGAGCGCTTCGCCCTGCGCGCGATCGTGCCCCATCCCCGACGCCTGGGGTGGCTGATCTCGGTCCTGGCCTTCGGACAGCGGCTGGGGCTCGACCGGCTGGTGGGGCGTGTGTTGCCCGAGCGGCTCCGCAGCATGCAGGCCCTGCTGCCCGCGATCCCCCCGCGCGAGGAGCGCCGTCGACTGCCCGCGTTCACTCCGGCGCAGGGCCCACGCCGCGGTCGTGTCGCGCTCTTCGAGGGCTGTGTGATGCCCGAGCTCTTCGGTCGGGTGAACGACGCGGCCCGACGCGTGCTCTCGCGCGCGGGCTACGAGGTCCTCGTGCCCCCTCGACAGGGCTGCTGCGGCGCGCTGCAGGCTCATGGGGGAGATCTCGAGACCGCCCGACGTCTCGCCCGGCATAACGTCTCTGCTTTCCTCCCGGTCCTCGCCGCCGACGCGGGGGGGATCGACGCGATTCTGGTCACCTCGGCGGGCTGCAGTGCGGCCCTGCGCGAGACGGAAAGCTGGATCGGAGCGTCGGGCGGAGCGTTGGCGGGCGCGACGCGCGACGTACTCGACTTCCTGGCGGAGGTGGGGCTGGGGATCCCGCTCGCGCCGATCAGCAGACGCGTCTGCTACGACGATCCCTGTCATCTGGTTCATGCGCAGGGCATCGCCGACGGGCCCCGCACCCTGCTCCGATCGATTCCCGGGCTGGAGCTCGTGGCGCATCGGGATCCCGAGGCATGTTGTGGCGCAGCGGGCATCTACAACCTCACCCAGCCCGAGATGTCCCGCGCCGT
>DAINDF010000069.1:0-263 GCA_036732005.1 Phycisphaerales bacterium | reverse complement strand
CGGGAAGGCGCCGAGGGCGAAGTCGCCGAGGCTGCCCCGGAAGACGAGATCGAAGGGCAGCACGGAGTCCCGACCCCGGACCATCCCATAGCGCTCTCGCAGGCTCTGGTAGACGAAGGTCGACTCCGCCGTCGGTCGTCCATCCGCCGTGTCGGTGAGACCGAGGCGCGCCCGTTCGAGGTAGACGTCCCGGTTGGCGTCCGCGTCGTAGCGCGCGTCGGCGTCGATCAGGCCGTTGCGTTGCACGGCTTCGTCGAGACCCG
>DAINDF010000068.1:684-1535 GCA_036732005.1 Phycisphaerales bacterium | reverse complement strand
CGACCCCTGCCCCGACTGCCGCGGCACGCGTCTCTCATCCGATGCCCGGGCCGTCCTGGTGGAGGGCCGCAGCCTGGCGGAGCTGGGCGGATGCACGTTGGCGGAGCTGCTCGAGTGGACCGGACGGCTGGCGATCCGGGGCGTGGGAGGCGAGGGCGTTCGCCGCCTGCTGGAGCTGCTGCAGCAGCGTCTGCGCACGATCCACGCCGTCGGCCTCGGCTACCTCGGACTCGACCGAACGGTGCGCACGCTGTCTGGTGGTGAGGCCCAGCGGATCCAGCTCGCCACCGCCCTCAGCGGGAGTCTCACGGCCTCGCTCTACGTCCTCGACGAGCCCTCGATCGGGCTGCATGCGGCGGATCTCGAACGCCTCCTGCGGGTGCTCGCCGCGATCCGGGATCAGGGCAACACGGTGGTGGTGGTCGAGCATGCGCTGCAGCTGATCGAGGCGGCGGACCACGTGATCGATCTCGGCCCGGGCGCCGGCCGCCAGGGCGGGCAGGTGGTGGCGGCGGGAACCGTGGCCGAGGTTCGGGCCGTACCCGAGTCGAAGACCGGGGCGGCGTTGCGGGGCGAGCTGGACCCCGTGCGGAAGCGGTCCGCTCGGGATCTCGCGGAGACGCCGCGACTGCGGATCATCGGAGCCAGGGCCCACAATCTCCAGGACCTGACCCTGGCGATCCCGCTCGGCGGACTCGTCGCGATCACCGGCGTTTCCGGCGCCGGCAAGTCGACGCTGGTCCGGGACGTGCTCGTCCCGGGACTCGCTGCGCAGACCTCCCTCGAATCCGGCCCCCGCCCCTGGACCCGGATCGAGGGCGCGGAGCATCTGGAAGACGTCGTCGTCGTCG
>DAINDF010000068.1:0-674 GCA_036732005.1 Phycisphaerales bacterium | reverse complement strand
AGCAGCCCCCCGTCCGCAGCGCCCGCTCCAATCCCGCGACCTTCACCAAGGCATTCGATGGCATTCGCAAGCGTTTCGCGGCGACCCGTGCGGCCCGCGCCCGTGGCTGGTCGGCGGGCTACTTCTCGTTCAACGTCCCGGGCGGACGTTGCGACGTCTGCGAGGGGGCAGGCGAGCTACGCATCGACATGCAGTTTCTGGACGACCTCCGCGTGCCCTGCGAAGCGTGTGGCGGCCGGCGCTATCGCCGGGAGGTGTTGGACGTGCGAGTCGAGGGACGCACGATCGTCGACGTGCTCGGTCTGGACCTCGAGGAGGCCTGCCGCGTCTTCGCAGAGGATCCGAAGATCAGCCTGCGACTGGAGCCCCTGGTCCGAGTGGGGCTCGGCTACCTCACCCTCGGCCAGCCCCTGTCCACCCTGTCCGGGGGCGAGCATCAGCGGCTGCGGCTGGCCCAGGCCCTGGTCGAAGGCGCCGATCGCACGCTCTACGTCTTCGACGAGCCGACCACCGGCCTGCACCCGGCGGATACCGCCGTCCTGTTGGCCTGCCTCGACGAGGTGATCGCGGCCGGTGCCAGCGTCGTGGTGGTCGAGCACGATCTCGATGTGATCCGCGCGGCCGATTGGGTGATCGATCTCGGTCCCGATGGCGGCGACGGCGGCGGCGAGATC
>DAINDF010000067.1:0-1554 GCA_036732005.1 Phycisphaerales bacterium | reverse complement strand
GCGAGACGGCGCTCAACATCCTCGGACCGATCCCGCTGCCGATCGAGCTCGCCGGGATCTCCATCCGGGTGAAGTGGTATGCCAGCGTCCGCAGTACGGAGCTCTCCGAGGTCGAGGACCTGGCGGGCACGCTCCGGGAGAGCGGCGGACAGCATCTGTTTTCGGTGCTCGCCTCGTCGATGGCGGTCAACAGCGTGCTCGTGATCGGCTCTCCATCGGAGCACGAGAGCCCCCTCGTGCGGGTCCACTCGAGCTGCCTGACGGGCGACGTGTTCGGCTCCTGTCGCTGCGAGTGCGGGCCCCAGCTGGCGAGCGCCCTGCAGCGGATCTCGGAGGATCCGGTCGGCGGCTTCCTGGTCTACATGGCGGGACACGAGGGCCGGGGCATCGGGCTCTGGGCGAAGGCCGCGACCTACCTGCTCCAGGACGCCGGCGAGGATACCTATCAGGCGAATCGCTCCCTCGGTCTGCCCGACGACTCCCGGGATTTCAGCGACGCCGCGGCCCTGCTGCAGCATTTCGTCGGAAACCGGCCCCTGCGCCTGCTGACCAACAACCCGAAGAAGATCGCCGATCTCGCCGCGCTCGGGCTCCACTCGGTCGAGCCCGTGAAACACGTGATCGGCGTCAACGAGTGGAACCGACGCTACCTCGACGCCAAGCGCGATTGGGGGCATCGCATCGGGTCCGAGGACCTCGACGGTTCCGACGGTTCGTAGAATTTCGAGCCCCCCGATTCCGGGATCCCGAGTTCCCGGGCGCTCGGAAACGGGGCGGGGTCGGGAATCCGGGTATCGAGTCAGTCGTCGCCGCGATCGCGAATCGCATGCACCGTCGCCAGCGGCGCGGCGCGTTCGAGAGTCGGCTCGGCATTCATCGACACGGTCTCCTCGACCGTGAGGTCGAAGCCCTCGAGTCCGACGATCCGCCGCGGTCGGTTCGTCATCAGCCGCATCCTCTGGATCCCGAGATCACAGAGGATCTGTGCGCCGACACCGTAGTCCCGGAGCTGTTCCGCCGGCTTGCGTTGGGACGGCTCTGCGTCGGCACCCTCGACGCGCTGCTTCAGGCGCTCGCCGATCGAGTCGCCGCCGTCGGGCTGCCCGATCACCACGATCGCACCGCGGCCCTCGGCCTCGATCCGTCGCATCGGGGCCTCGAGCGGGCTCGGCAGGCCCAGGTCCGCATGGAAGCTCGCGATCGGCTGGGCCGTCTGGACGCGCACGAGGACCGGCTTCCCGTCTGCGACGTTGCCCTTCACGAAAGCGAAATGCTCGGTCTGGTCGAGGATGCTGCGGTAGACGATCGTCCGGAAGCGGCCGTGGAGGAAATCGAGGTCGTCTTCCACATAACGTTCGACGAGCTTTTCCTTGGCCCGACGGTAATGGATCAGGTCGGCGATCGACACGATCATCAGGTCGAAGCGTCGGGCGAACTTCTCGAGATCCGGGCGACGCGCCATCGTCCCATCGTCGTTCAGGACCTCGCAGATCACCCCGGCCGGCGCCAATCCGGCGAGTCTCGCGAGATCGACCGAGCCCTCGGTATGCCCGG
>DAINDF010000066.1:738-1559 GCA_036732005.1 Phycisphaerales bacterium | reverse complement strand
ACCCATCCAGGCGATCAGCGGCTCGAAGAGCTCCGCCAGACCCGCGAGGGGCGAGGGCGAGGATGAGGGGGCAGCGGAGCCCGACGCGGCCGCGGACGGGGCGCCACCCCCCGAGAACGTCGGGTCGGCCAGGATCTGATCGAGCCCCACCATCACGACCCAGGCGGGCGCCAGCTCCAGCAGGAACAGCGGCACGAAGAGCAGCAGCGTCCACGCGATCTGCGCACGATAGGGTCGGACGTAGGGCCAGAGCCGCAGCAGCAGCCGGCCGTCGTAGACCCGACCGAGGTCCAGCTCTTCGTGATGAGCCTCCTCGCTCATCGTCCCTCCCCGCTCATCGTCCGTCCCCGATCCGGATCTCGCCCTCGTCCGGCAGCTCCCCGCGCAGCCGAGCCCGCTCCTCGTCCTTCTCCTGCTCCACCGCGAGACGCGCGTAGAGCCCCCCGAGCCCGATCAGCTCGTCGTGGGTTCCGCGCTCGACGATCCGACCCTCGTCGAGCACCACGATCTGGTCGAGATTTCGCACCGTCGCCACCCGTGAGGCCACCACGATCACCGTGCGCCCGGCGAAGACCTCTCCCAGGCCCGCCTGGATCCGCTGCTCGGTCTCGGCATCGACGGAGGACAGCGTATCGTCGAGGATCAGGATCTTCGGGTCCAGCGCCAGCGCCCTCGCCAGCGCCGTCCGCTGACGCTGACCGCCCGAGAGCATCACGCCCCGCTCTCCCACCAGGGTGTCGAAGCCCCGAGGCAGGTCGTCGACTTCGCTGGCCAGCTGGGCCCGCGTCGCCGCCGCCCGGATCTGTTCCGCCGAAGCGTCC
>DAINDF010000066.1:0-728 GCA_036732005.1 Phycisphaerales bacterium | reverse complement strand
AATCCGTAGGCCACGTTGGCGCCCAGGGACATCGAGAACAGGAAGGAATCCTGGGGCACCATCGCGATCGCGCGGCGCAGGGTCGCCAACGGGATGCGATTGACGTCGATGCCGTCCAGGAAGAGCTGACCGTCTTCGACCTCGTAGAGCCGTGGGATCAGGGATGCGAGGGTCGATTTGCCCGACCCGACCGGCCCCACCACCCCCAGCGAAGAGCCGGCAGGCACGCGCAGATCGATGTCGGCCAGGGCGTGCTTGCGCAGCTCCCCGCCGTAGCGGAACGACAGCCCCTTGAATTCGATCTCGCCCGAGAGCGACTCCACCGGCACCCGATCCTCGCGGTCCGCGATCGAGGGCTCCGTCGACAGCACCTCGTCGATCCGCTGCATCGCCGAAGCGCCGCGCTGGATCAGGCTGATGGCGTAGCCCATGATGAAGGTCGGAAAGGTGAGCTGGCGGATGAAGATCGTGAAGGCGAAGAGATCGCCCACGTTCATGCGTCCGTTGCGGATCTCGCCCAGGCCCACGATCAGGACCAGGGCGAGCCCCGCCGCGGGCAGCAGGCTCACCAGCGCCGGCATGGCGGCGTTCACCCGGACGAGCCCGAGCTGACGCTGCAGCAGATGAGCGTTGGCCTCGGCGAATCGCTCGGCCCGCGCGTTTTCCATCACGTAGGCCTTGACGACCTCCATGCCCGCGATGCTCTCCTGAACGAGATTCGAGGTCGC
>DAINDF010000065.1:0-1563 GCA_036732005.1 Phycisphaerales bacterium | reverse complement strand
GATCCGTGCCCGATCGCCCCGTACGACGATCGAGGTCCTGACGCCGGACTTCCGGCGCAAGCAGGACGCCCTCGCCTGCGTGCTCGGGGCTGCGCCCGACGTCTTCAATCACAATCTCGAGACCGTGCCCCGTCTCTATCGGCGCGTGCGGCCCGGAGCGGACTACCGCCACTCCCTGGGATTGTTGGCCGAGGCGAAGCGCCGGCAGCCCGAGGTCTTCAGCAAGAGTGGGATCATGGTCGGTCTCGGCGAGCAGCGGGACGAGATCCGGGCGGTGATGGACGATCTGCGCGCGGCGAACGTCGACTTCCTGACCGTCGGGCAGGACCTGCGGCCGACGCCGCGTCATGCTCCGGTCGAGCGATACATGCCGCCCGAAGAGTTTGCAGAGCTCGAGCAGGAGGCCCGGGAGCGCGGCTTCCTGCAGGTCTCGGCGTCTCCGCTGACGCGCTCCTCGTATCATGCGGAGCAGGATTTACGCGCACTTCAGGCTGCGAGGGCGCGGCAGCGGAGGATCTCCTCAGTCGGGAGCGTTCGCGGCTGATCCTGCAGAGCCGCGCGCGTCCGCGGCCTCTGCCGCCTGCTCCAGCCCATTCGGGCCGTCTTCGGAGCAGGGCCCGGAGCCGGCGCCGGCGTCCAGCACGGCACGTCGCAGATCCTCGGGGCTCGTAGGCGGAAGACCGGCCTCCATTGCCCGCTTCTGGCAGGCGATGTAGATGGCCTGCTCCGAGAGGCGTCGGGTTTCGATACGCCCCCCCTTGTTGACCGGGTTGAAGAGCGGGCCGGGCTCGCCTCCCCGGATCTCGAGCCAGCGATCGAGCGCGGCCCGGGCGTGCTCGTTGGCCGCGAAGCGCCGCACGGGCCTGCCCCCAGCGCCCTGGACACGGATTCGTCCGGACGCGGGATCGTAGTCCGAGAGCTCGAGCCCCACCGCTTCGGCCCGCCGGAGCTGGGCGCCGTAGAGCAGGGCGAGCAGTGCGGCGTCCCGGGCGCCGGCGGGACTCCGATCTTCGACACAGCGGCGGTCGAGCCGACGGATCTCCTCGACGCCGATTCGGCGCGCACGTCGCCGCCCCGGTCCGCTGACCGGAGGCAGGGCGATCGGAAGCAGATGCCATGGCAGCTCGTGAGGGTCGCAACGTCCGTCGGAGGCCCAGCGCGCGAGCTTCGTGAGTGCTTCGCGCATCGTTCGCCGGGAGCCGGCTCCGAGCTGGGAGAGATAGGCGCTGACGGGGGCGAAGTCTTCGAGCGGTCGCCAGGAGGCGTGATCCGGTCCTTCGGGTCGTCGGCTTCGGGTCGCCTGGTCGGGGGCGAGGGCATGAGGCTCGGAGAGCGAGGTCATGCTGGAAGGATCGTCGACCCGGACCGCGTGGGGCATCCGGGGAAACCCGTACGCAAGGCGTCGAAAAGGGCTGTCCCTGCGACCGGCGGGCGGTCGCGGGGTCCTCCGGATCCGGAGTGGCGTCGTTCGCGTCCTCGCGCGGCCGACGCACCCCGGGCTTGAGCGCGCTGCGATCGCGATACCACTCGATCGTCTCCTCCGCATGACTTCGCTCGCGCTCG
>DAINDF010000064.1:0-1564 GCA_036732005.1 Phycisphaerales bacterium | reverse complement strand
CCGCCCCATCCGGCAGACGAAGAATCGCGGCACCCGGATCCTGTGGTACATCGCGACCTTCTTCGAGAGCGCCTTGTCGCGTGCGAGCACCAGGCCGCGGGGGTTGTTGCCCGTGTACGGAATGCGGAGGAGCTCGAGATAGGCGACGACGTGCTGATCGTAGATCGCCTCACCCTGGAACTCGTCGAGTAGATTGAAGACGATGTCGGGCTCCCACTCCTCGACGGTCTCTCGGATCCGGACGATCGAGTCCCGGACGCCGAGCGGAAGCGCCTCGTGACCCAGCTTGGCCAGGGCCTCGAGGATGTCGCATTCGGTCTTGATCCGGTCGAAGTCCGCCTCGCTGAGCAGCGAGGGGTCGGGGGGCGGAACGAGGTCTTCGTGCATGAGCGCGAGGACGCGCAGCTTCTTCCGGGCGGTGGCGCGTCGCTTGCGCGGCGTGGCGACGCGGGCGGTCATAGGGCGTGCCAGTCGCGACCGCGGTAGAGGACCTCGACGCTGCGCGCGGCGAGCAGGATCGAGAAGTCGACGACCAGCCGCTTTCGCGGTCCGATGGCCCTGAGCTTGAGCTCTCGCGCCCGCACGATCATCTCCCCCAGCACCGTGTCCAGGGTGAGCTCGTGCTTGCCGGGCGCTCGGGCGACCATCCGGCGGATCTCGGCGCGATGATGGCGCAGGAACGACGACGCCGACTCGCCGCGGCCATCCGCCTCGCTCTCACTCGCGAAGAAGCGCAGGAGGTCCTGGTCGTAGAAGCGGCTTGCGAGGACCTGGTAGCGTTCGCGCTTCGCCCGGTAGTGCTCACGAAGGGGCGTCCTCAGGCGATGGATCGGATCGGGGCGGGCACGGCTGCGCACCGGCGGCACGACTCCGGCGAGCTCGTGCATCAGCCGGTCGACGTACTGGAGCTTGCGGAGCGCCGGCCAGCCCCCGTAGCGCTTGCGCCAGGCCGAGCCCGGGGTCAGCCAGACTGCGAAGGTCTCGGCGAAGTCCTCGTCGGGATGGCTCTGGGCGTAGGAGTAGGGCAGGTGGATCACGAAGCGGCGGCTGCTGGGATTGGGGCGGTAGAAGTCGGGATAGGGCTCGGTCGAGGAACCGAAATGCTCGCGCCAGCGTTTGCGGCGATGAAGTCGGAAGGCGTGCTGCACCGCATGCCCCGCCTCGTGCCGCAGCAGACGAAGACACTCCGCCTGGGTTCCCCCCATATCGTCTTCTATTATCTGGCGCTTAGAGAAGGGGACGCACGCGGAGATCCCGCGCCTCGAGCTCCTGATGGAGCCGCTCGATAGGCGCCTCGAGCGCACTGCCCTCGAGCTCGACGCCGAGATCGCAGAGCCGCCAGTCCATGAGCTCCCGGAACGAGCATTTCTCCCAGGGCAGGGCGCGCGCCATCGCGTCAGTCTATCCCAGTCCGGGCCCCGAGCGACCCGTGAAATCGGGTCACCCGGCCCGGGGAGAAGCGGACGGCGGGCCGTGCGCGACGGGGTCGCGACGGGGTAGCGTTGGCGGTCGTCGTACGAGCGTGGTGTCGACCCGGTTCAGGTCGGGTCGGGTCGGGTTGGGT
>DAINDF010000063.1:353-1577 GCA_036732005.1 Phycisphaerales bacterium | reverse complement strand
CACCCAGGGCCGTCGGCGGGCGGCGACCCAGCCGGCGTCGGCGCGCGGCCTGATGCGCTTCCTGCTCGAGTGGCAGCACGTGGCGCCGGGCAGCCAGCTCGAGGGCCCGCTCGGGGTGGCGCAGGTCGTCGAGCAGCTCCAGGGCTTCGAACTCGCGGCGGGGGCCTGGGAGTCGGCGGTGCTGACGGCGCGGGTGCGTGACTATCACCCGGAGTGGCTCGATGCGCATTGTCTCTCGGGGCGGATCTCGTGGCTGCGGCTCGCGGCGCCCGCGGCACGGATGCAACAGGGCGAGCGTGGGCGCGCGGGCCCTCGGACGAGCCGTGCGATGCCGCTCTCGCTGGTGATGCGCGACGATCTCGGCTGGCTGCTTCAGGCGCATCGCGGGGCGTCGGTCGGCGCATCGACGCCGGGCACCCCGGCCCGTCCGCTCGCATCGATCGATGGTCTCGATCCGTCGCTCGTGGCGCCCCTCGATTCGCTGGGCGCGAGTGGCTCGGTGGACTCTCTGGCCGAGCGGATCTGCACGCTGCTCGGGTCCCGGGGTGCGCTCTTCCTGGGCGAGCTGGTCCCGATGCTAGGCGTAGCTCCGGATGAGGTCGAGGCGGCTCTTTGGGAGCTGGTGGGGCAGGGTCGGGTCGGAGCCGACGGCATTCAGGCATTGCGCTCGCTGCTCGCGGTGCGCGTGCGCGGAGCCTCCCGGAGTCGGGCGGAGACACGGACGAGGCGCGGGCTGCGGAGGGGGATTGGCTCGGGGCCGCAGTCGGGCGTCGAGGGGCGGTGTGCGCGGCTGCCGGAGTGCGAGCCCGTCGAAGAGCCCGATGCGGTGGCCGAGGCCGTGGCGGAGCAGCTGCTGCAGCGCTGGGGCATCGTCTTCCGCGACATCGTGGCGCGGGAGAGCCTGGCGATTCCCTGGCGCGAGATCGTCTGGGCGCTACGACGCTTCGAGGCGCGAGGTACGGTCCGGGGCGGGCGCTTCGTCTCGGGATTCACCGGCGAGCAATTCGCGTTGCCCGAAGCCGTCGACGCGCTGGCGCGCGTCCGTGCGCGGCCCCGCACGGGGGAGCGGGTGCGTCTATGTGGCAGCGATCCGCTGAACCTGATCGGGATCCTCACGCCGGGCGAGCGGGTGCCGGCGCGACGGACCCGGGAGCTCGTGTTCGTCGATGGGCTGCCCGAGCCGCAGTCGGATCGTCAGTCCGCTCGACCCACACGACCCGAAGG
>DAINDF010000063.1:0-343 GCA_036732005.1 Phycisphaerales bacterium | reverse complement strand
CCAGGTCGGTCGCGGCCACCCGGCCATTGCCGTCGAGGTCGTGATCCGGATCGAAGTGGCCCGCGCGGATCGACAACGCGATGGCCTCCAGATCGCCCCGCGCGTCCATCGGATAGATCCGCCCCCAGGAGCTCTCGACGATGCCGTCGTTGTCGACGTCGGGATCGCAGCGATTGCCGTAACCGTCTCCGTCCGAATCCCGCTGCGCAGGGTTGGCATGCGCCAGGCAGTTGTCCTCGTCGTCGGGAATCCCGTCGCCGTCGCCGTCGATGTGGACGTCGAGGCGGGCGTCGAGGTGGGCGTCGAGGTGGGCGTCGAGGTGGGCGCCGTCGATGTGGGTGTC
>DAINDF010000062.1:420-1583 GCA_036732005.1 Phycisphaerales bacterium | reverse complement strand
CGTGCGGGATCGGCCGGCCTGTCCGCGGTGCAGGGGAGGTTTCCCCTGCAACCCCACAATAGGAGTAACCGGCCAACGCCGGAGAGGGGGGGATTGGCGGAGGCGGGGGGGGCGGGGGGGCGGCTGCCGCTTTTGTGGGCGGGTTCCCCGGGGGGGCTGGTCAGCCTGATCGTGCGGAAGATCGACACGGATTGCGCGTGCTTCGGGGACCGGGACCTTTTCTGCGAGGGCGGGGTCGGTTGGTGCCATGTGGCCCGGAACGGGGTGCTGCTGGCGGGGTCGGCGTACCTGGCTTGGCGTGGCGGGGGGCTGCTGGCGGTGGACCGGGCGTGCGAGCGGGGCTGCCGGGCGGAGGCGTCGCTGGACGCAGGGGCGGAGGCGACCTAAAACCCGGGTCCCGGCGTGGTGTTCGCGTCGGGATTCGCGCCGTCGCCCGAGCCTGACTCGGGCCGAACAGACCGAGACGGAGACCGCCCCATGAGTCGATTTGCCCGGTTCAATGCCCCGACGAAGAGCACGATCGCGAAGACCGGCGAGAACGGCATCCTGTATGTGGACTGGAAGGATGTCGAGGAGCTGCGTCGGATGATGACGCCGAACGGGAAGATCTACGGTCGTCGTCGGCTTGGGACGAACGCGCGTGAGCAGAAGCTTGTTGCGCAGGCGGTGAAGCGGGCGCGTTTCATGGGCCTGCTGCCGTACACCTCGGCGACGCTCTGAGCATGTTGTGGAAGACGGATGACCAAGCCGCCCGGGTCTTCGAGGCGGCTTTTTTTCGTGCGCGGGCGATTGAGGGGGATCGGGCGGCGCGGATGCGTGCGGCGGCGGACGCGTTGTGGGAGGCGTTGCACGGCGTTGGGGTTTCCTGGATCGGGTTCTACGAGATCGCTCGGGAGGGGCACACCCACGGGGCGGAGGCGGGGTCGGCGATGGTCTTGGGCCCCCACCGCGACAAGCCGGCGTGCAGCCCGATCGGGCTGCACGGGGCGTGCGGGCGGAGTTGGCGGGAGCGGCGGACGCTGGTGGTTCGGGATGTCGCGACGCTCGGCGCGGGGTATGTGGCGTGCGACCCTCGGGACCGGTCGGAGTTGGTGATCCCCTGCTTCGATGAGGACGGGGCGTGCTGGGGGGTGCTGGACGCGGACAGTTTCGAGGTGGGGTGC
>DAINDF010000062.1:0-410 GCA_036732005.1 Phycisphaerales bacterium | reverse complement strand
GTTGTGGGGGGGGGGGTGTCTTCCGGGGGTTGGGGGGGGTGGTTCTGGGTTCCTGGGGTGGGGGGGGCCTTTCTTGGGGGTAGATGCCCCCGGTCGATGTGATCTGACCGGGGCCCGGAGTCTGACCCGGCGAGCCGGTCGACGAAGAGGGAACTGACTTCCGCGGGCTTGCGCTCGTTGGGCACGGGTCTAGTCGGTTGGTCGTGATCCGCTCACCACGCGCCGCTGCGCGGCGGGTGGTGGCACCTGTCGTGCGATCGATCGCTCGGCTGGGCTGAGCTGCTGTCGCTTTGCGGCTATCTAACGGCGAAGGGGATGTTCGCGGTGGCGGCGCGGCCGGTGCCGTCGGTGATGGTGACGAAGATGCGGTAATGGCCCGGCTCGGACGGGGCGCGGAGGGTGGCGCGGGG
>DAINDF010000061.1:0-1597 GCA_036732005.1 Phycisphaerales bacterium | reverse complement strand
GGCGGGCCGGCACCGACTCTGTGGGACCCGGGCTCGGCGCGCTCGAGGAAGGCGGTCTCGGCCTCCGCTTCGGGCAGGCGCTCTCGCCGATCCTCTTCAGCTATCTCGGCTGGAACGCCTCGGTCTACGTGGCCAGCGAGATCCGCGATCCGGGCCGCAATCTGCCGCGCTCGCTGTTCCTGGGCCTTGGCGTCTGCGCCGTTCTCTACCTGCTCGTGAACGCGGTCTACTTGTACGCGCTCCCACCTGCGGAGCTGATGGCGGCGGGCGATGCCGGGGAGGCGGCCGCCCGAGCCCTCTTCGGTCCGATCGGAGGGCGACTGGTGGCGGGCTTCGTGCTCGTTTCAGTGGCGGGCAGCCTCAACGCCATGGTCCTCGTCGGGCCTCGGATCGTCTATGCCATGGCCCTCGACGGACTCTTTCTCGGCCGGGCTGGCCGGGTCCACGCGACGCGCCACACACCCGCCGCCGCCATCTGGGTCCAGGCCCTGACCGCGATCGGGCTGATCGCCTTTCTCGAGAGCTTTCCCAGGGCTCTCGACTTCACCGTCTTCGCGATCGTGTTGGCGAGCGCTGCCGACATCCTGGCGCTCTTCGCACTTCGCCTACGTCGTCCCGATCTCGAACGACCCTATCGGGCCTGGGGCTACCCCGTCGTACCGGCGGTCTATCTGGTCGTCCAGCTCGCGATCGCCGGGGCGATCCTGGTCGGGAGCCCTCGCGAGGCGGCGGGGGCGATCGCGATGCTTGCGGTCGGGCTGCTCATCTACCTCGGATTTGCCCGAGGCCCGGCGCGGGAATAGTCTGGATGCTACCTCGAGGCGGTTTTCTTCAGTAAGATCGACGCATTGAAGGGGGTTGAAGATGGGGGTTCGCCGCCGAAGGGCAGGCTGTGGGAGCGGGGCGGCCGCTCGCTAGCCCACCGGGGCTCGGAAATCGGGAAACGGTGGGCAAGCGAGGGAGCGAAGCCGATCCGGCACGGATCCAGGGATCCGAGCAGCCGGTTCGGAGTCAGCCACGTTCGCTTCGTCCGCCGGTAGACAGCCTTCGCGGACGGCGACCACAGGATCGAGTGAGATGAGCAACCCCTTCCGACACGACTTCCACAAGCTGAATCGACTGCCTCCCTACATCCTCTCCGAGGTCACGGAGCTGACCCGCGCGGGTCGCCGTGCGGGGGAGGACATCATCGACCTCGGGATGGGCAATCCCGATCTGGCGACACCGACGCATGTGATCGACAAGATCTGCGAGGCGGCTCGCGATCCCCGCAACCACCGCTACTCCTCCTCCCAGGGGCTACCGAACCTGCGGGCCGGCATCTGCGAGTGGTACGCGCGACGCCACGGTGTGGTACTCGATCCGGCCACCGAGGCAGTGGCGGTGATCGGGGCGAAGGAGGGGCTCTCCCACTTCGTCCTGATGACGGTCGGTCCGGGGGAGGTCGTGCTGGTCCCGGATCCGACCTATCCGATCCACCAGTACTCCGTGATCATAGCGGGCGGGGATCTGCGGACGGTCCCGCTCACCCAGGACTCGGACTTCATCGAGAACCTCGAGGTGGCGGTCAGCCGGACGTGGCCGCGTCCGAAGATGC
>DAINDF010000060.1:0-1600 GCA_036732005.1 Phycisphaerales bacterium | reverse complement strand
GACAGGAGGGTTCGCCCAACGGTAGGATGTCCCGCGAAGGGCCGCCGTCCTGTGGATTCGCTGGTCGAAGGATCGGGGCGGGTCGGAGCGGGTCGGAACGAGTGGGAACGAGTCGAAGCCCCGCTCGGGCAGGAGAGGATTCCATGAGCCAGCCGCATCCGTATCCTAATCCGCATCCGAATTTGCAGGCGTCCCAGTCCGAAGTCGGATCCGCAGGGGCCAGCGCCGGGGACGATCCGGAGATCGTGCTCTACAGCTATCTGCTGAGCCCCTTCGCGGCAAAGGTCCACTGCTTCCTGCAGTACGAGGGGCTTCGCTTCGAGACCGTCTTCGTCGATCCGCGGCGCGTGCGCGAGGAGCTGCCCCTCGGCCGGCAGATTCCCGTGCTGCGGATCGGGGAGGAGCTGCGCAACGACTCGACACCCATCGGGCTCTGGATCGACGAGCGATTTCCAGAGCGGCCGCCGCTGCTCCCGCGCGATCCGGCCGCGCGCGCGGCCGTGCTCGAGGTCGATAGCAGGGTCACGCAGCGATTGATTACGCTGGCCTTTCGGACGATGCTCGCCGACGGAGAGCCCCTGCTCGCGCGGATCCGCAATCGCCGTCGCGGCGCCCGGGCGCTGCACGCGACCGTGCCTGGTGGGCTGCCCCTGGCGTTGCGAATCCTCTACCCCCTGATCGTCTCGCGCCCCGGCTTCATTCGCCGCCAGCTCGCCCTGGCCGAGCCGAGCCGGCCGCTCCCCGAGCTTCAGGCGGTCGTGCGTGCCGAGATGTGGGAGCAGCTCGCAGGCGGGCCCTTCCTCGGTGGGCAATCCGAGCCGAGTCTCGCGGATCTCGCGGCCCATCCCCAGCTCGCGCTGCCATATCGGGCGGGCTACGTGGGTGCCGAGCACTTTCTCGAGGACGCGGTCCTGGTGGAATGGCTCGAGCGCGTCGACGGGCTGCTCGATGCGACCCGCCCGCTGCTGCCGGCGGCCCTGGTCGAACGAACGCTCCCCTGGGAGAGCGGGTTCAGCGCTGGTCGCGGGCCATCCGAGCGCGTGGGTGGCGGAAACGGCTGACGAAGCCGACGGTGACGAGGGCACCGACCGCCATGGCGGTTCCGGAGGAAGGCTCGGGAACCCGGAACACCTCGCCGCCCAGGTCGACCACGTAGAGGTTGCCTTCTGCATCCTCGCCGAGGGCGGCGACCGATCCAATCGTGCCTTCGTCGGGGGTGAACTCGGGGTCGTTCGCGTGATTGGTCAGGTCGAGATGGTTCGTGCCGTCGAATTCGGGCGGCGCCGAGCCGTCGAAGACGAAGGACCAGAGCTGACCCGTTCCGAAATCGGCGAAGAAATAACGTCCGACGAGGGCGGCGACCGGCCCTCGATAGACCTGGCCTCCCGTCACGGAGATTCCCGTGAATCCGGCGGCGGGCGAGAGGCAGCTGGGGTCAGCCGGGCCGTGGGGATAGGCGAAGATCGGATCGACGTTGTCGGCGGGCCTCTGACCCCCGACCGACGGCGTCTGGATCGTGCCCTCGCGCAGCCGCCAGCCGTAGTTCTCTCCGCCCGTGCTGCTCGCGGGCTGGAAGTCGATTTCTTCGCAGCGGCCCTGC
>DAINDF010000059.1:1311-1606 GCA_036732005.1 Phycisphaerales bacterium | reverse complement strand
GATCACGGGGTGGTCCATGGTGTCTCCTGGTGACTGTTTCCGATGCGGTAGAATGCTATCCTATCGGAGTACGGTCCGCACCGGACCGCGGGCGCGGCCGCGCCCGAAGCGAGGAGGAGTCGATGAGGGCTGCACGCTTCTATGCACCCGGCGAGGCGCTGCGCATCGAGGAGGTCGATGATCCCGTGCCCGGCGAGGGTGGCGTGGTCGTCCGCGTCCTCGGCGCCGGGGTATGCCACTCGGACCTCCACATCGCTCAGGGCGACGTGCCGCTTCCGCGGACCCCGCTGGTCCT
>DAINDF010000059.1:450-1071 GCA_036732005.1 Phycisphaerales bacterium | reverse complement strand
GGCCACGAGAACGCGGGGGTGGTCGAGCGTGTCGGCCCGGCCGTGAGCGGCTTCGAGCCCGGGGATCCGGTGGCCGTGTTCGGTGCCTGGGGCTGTGGACGCTGCGCGCTGTGCCGCGCCGGCGACGAAAACCTGTGCAACATGCTGGGCTGGCCCGGCATCGGCGTGGACGGAGGCTGGGCCGAGCTGATCGCGGTTCCGGAGCCACGCCACCTGATCCCGCTCGGGGATCTCGATCCCGTCGAGGCCGCACCCCTCACGGACGCGGGGCTGCCGCCCTACCGCGCGATCCGGCGGGCGCTCCCGCACGTTCCGGAGGGCGGCGCGATCGCCATCGTCGGCGTGGGCGGCCTCGGGCACCTGGCCATCCAGATCGCCCGGGCGATCGGCCCCGCGCCGCGGGTGATCGCGGTCGACGTCTCCAAGGACAAGCTGGAGAGCGCGCTCGCCCTCGGCGCGGACCACGCCGTCGAGGCAGGTGCCGACGCCGCCGATCGGATCCGCGAGCTCACCGGAGGAGAAGGAGCGCATGCGGTCGTCGACCTCGTCGGCTCCGACGCCTCGCTCGCGACGGCTGGAGCCTCGGTAGCGCGCGGCGGCATCGTCGTGCTGGTCGGGATC
>DAINDF010000059.1:0-424 GCA_036732005.1 Phycisphaerales bacterium | reverse complement strand
GCTGGGCCTCGCCGCGCGGGGCCTGGTGCGAGCCCGGGTCGAGCGTCAACCGCTCGACGCCGTGAACGACGTGCTCGGACGACTTGCGGGCGGGGGAGTCGGCGGTCGCGTCGTGCTCACGCCGAGCGCCTGAACGCGTTCCGGGGAGGATCCGCATGACCACGATCCAAGGCGTGCTCGGTCCGATCGACACGGAGGACCTCGGCTTCACGCTGATGCACGAGCACATCCTGGTAGCGAATCACTCGATGCGAAAGGCGTTCCCCGACTGGATCGACCGGGATGCGCACGTGCGCCACTCGGTCTCCGAGATCGAGGCCGCCCGCGCACGGGGTGTGCGCACGTTCGTCGACCTGACGCCCATCAACCTGGGGCGCGACATCGACATCATCCGCGAGGTGGCCGAGAAGGCAGAGGTGCAGGT
>DAINDF010000058.1:0-1619 GCA_036732005.1 Phycisphaerales bacterium | reverse complement strand
GGCTGGGCGAATCGCTGCGGCTGCGCTTCGAGCGGGATGGCGAAGGGGCGCGGGTGCGGCTGCCCTTGCCGTGGCTGTCCCGGGCTGAGCTCGAGGTGGCGCGGATCGAGGACGAACTCGTGGTGGGAGTGGCCGGACGACGGCGGCGCATCGTGCTGCCCGCAGGCCTCGCGAAGCTCGAGGTCGAGCGCGTGGCCTATCAGAACGGCGAGCTGGTCGTATGCTTCGGGATCGCGGACGCCGCCTCCGGTCCCGGCTCCGAGCCCACCCCCGGCCCCGGGTCGCCTCGCGGGGCCACCGCGCCGTCGGGCGGGGGTGCCGCCGCGGGACCGCGGGTCGAGGTTGCTTCGTGAGTGCGTCGCGGAGCGCGCTGCGCAGCGTGTCGCCGAGCACGCCGGACTGGACGGCTAAGAGCCTGTCCCAATACCCCCTCGGTCGTGATGCACGCGCCTCACTCGGTCGGGGGTATTGGGATAGGCTCTAACCCGGACTATTCACGATCCTGCTCTTGGTCGCTCGATCTGGACGCTGATCAGGGTCCATGGCGCTCTCCATGCCGCGTTGACTGAGCGGGAGTCGCTTTGCGTTGCCAGCAACGCGGGGTAGCGAGGCTCGGATCGAGTTTCGGACGGACCTCTCCCTTGAGGGGAGGGGCACAGTGTCTTTCTTTGGGTCAGGTCGGCAGTCCGCCCGCCGATCGTGCAAGCCGCATCCAGGTCGCCTGAGCTGGGAACGCCCGGGGTAGATGGACAACGATCCGTCGGACCGAGACCTCGACCCACGCGGCGAGCTTGAGCAGGCGAAGGCGGAGTGTGCTCACCTGCGCGTTCGCCGAGTCGGTCTGGCGAGCGCGGAGACGAAGCTCCTGCATCAGCACATAGGCCGCCGCCGTCATCAGGACACGGAGCTGATTGGCGAGGAACCGCGTGCAGCTCGTGCGGTCGATCGCGAGGTCGTTCTTCAGCTCCTTGATCCGGTTCTCCTGGTCGCCGCGCTGCACGTACACATGGTAGACGTGATCGGGCGAGGACTTCAGGTTCGTGACCACGAAGCGGAGGTTCGTCCTGGGCTCGCGGCCGGGAAGCGACACCACCTCCGCCTTGAAGACCACCCGTCGTTCGTGCGCCCAGGTCTTCACGGTCTGGTACATCGTCTCGCCATAGGCGGGGACCGTCGCCTGGGTCTTCCGGAACGCCCGTTCGGCCTCCCGAACCGTCTTCTGCGCCCGCTTCTTCAACGGCCCCGTCGTGCCGTATCCGATGACGTATTCGGCCCCGTTGGCCTCGAGGAAGTCGAGGACCTCGGGACTGCCGAACCCGCCATCGAGGCGCACCCGCAGCCGCGCCTTCGGGAAGGCGGCCCACAACTTCTCGAACACACTGCTCCGCACCGAGACGAGCCCCAATGATGCACCGGCATCCCCTCGACGCAGCAGGGCGCAGATCAAGTACTGCTCGGACTCCCCCTCGAAGCGGAGCGTCCCGATCAGCGGCAGGTAACAGTAACCGTCGTAGTGGCTTCGATAGAAAGAGAACTCCTGCTGGCCATGCGTTCGATCGTCGGTCGGATCGAAGTCGAGAGTGATCCGACCGGTCCGGCGACCGCGACGACGACGCCTA
>DAINDF010000057.1:527-1646 GCA_036732005.1 Phycisphaerales bacterium | reverse complement strand
AAGGCGAAGATCAGGACCGGGGCGATATCCGAGCGGAGCCAGGTATCTTCGCCGATCATCACCCGGGCTCCCTCGGCGATCGCGAAGTGGACTCCGCGTGAACGCCGCTCCGTGTAGACACGGGCACCGATCTCCAGTCGCGCGCCCGGACCGAGCTCGAACCGCGCGGAGGCGAGGTTGCTGCTGCTCTCGGGGTGCAGGACCACGCCCGGATGACGTTCCCTCAGGCGACGCAGCTTGAGGCGATCGAAGGCCTGGATGGCCTCGAGCCGCCAACGGGTCGTGCGGGAGGTCATGGGCTGCTGAGGAGGAGGCGGATCCGACGAGACGATGCCTAACGGCCAGGGCCCGTCGGCCCTTCCTTCAGGCGGAACGTGATGAATCCGTGGGAGGGATCGTATGGGGACAGCCCGGCCGTCACCTGCTGCCCGTTCTCGAGTGTGATCTTGTAGCGCCCGCCGCCGAGGTTCTTGTCGACGCTTCCGGTCGCCTGAATCAGGTCGTCTCTAGCCAAATGAAATCGATCCTCTTCTTCTGTTCCTGTCGATCCTGTCGAGTGTTCCTGTCGAGCCGTCCATTGGGCCTCGTCCAGCCCACCCACTCGCCTCGCCCGCATCGGAACGTGCCGGATGAGCACGCGACCTGCGCGGCGGACTCCCGGGAGCGGCGCAGGCTAGCACGAGGGCCCTGCGGCGGCGAGGCTGCACGGGGCGCTGCCCGCTCGCGGAACTTCCGCTAGCCTCCGCGCCCGCGGAGAGGTGGCGGAGTCCGGTTGAACGTGCCTGACTCGAAATCAGGTGTACTCGCAAGGGTACCGTGGGTTCGAATCCCACCCTCTCCGCCATTTTCGCCATGGACCGGCCCGCGGCGGGCAGCCCGACGCAACCTCGACGAGCTGGATCCGGAGCCCGACGCGGGCCCGGAAATTCACGTGATTCCAGGAGCTTACGGAGCGAGTGCCCGGCCGGGGTCCGCCGACTCTCGTCGAAAGCCGCTCAACATCACGAGACCGACGACCGGAGTGTCGTGGCGGGTAGGATCCGGGTGCTCGACATCCCGAAACACTCGGCCGTCGGTTCCGTACGGCCTCTGCAGCCACACGATGGTGCCCGTCAGCTC
>DAINDF010000057.1:0-290 GCA_036732005.1 Phycisphaerales bacterium | reverse complement strand
CTTCGGCGGCATTCCGAACGCGAGACAGAGCATGCCGATCGATCGAACCATCCAGTGATAGGTCACCAACGTCAGGAGCGTAGATCCGGCGAGCAGGCGAGCGCCCCAGGGGGTAATCAGGCCAGGCGTTTTCTTCTGGAGATCACCATAAGTTTGGAGTACTCTCCAAAGTTGTTGGGGGCTCCAGCTCAACTCGGAGCCTGATGACCGCACGAGGAGCTTGCGAGCGGTCCCTTCAAGAGGCGCCACCATGTCGACGACGACCCAGACAGCCCCCAGTCGCGATCTCG
>DAINDF010000056.1:1273-1661 GCA_036732005.1 Phycisphaerales bacterium | reverse complement strand
CGTGGACGTACGCGACCTCGCCACGCTGCACGCCGATCTCCTCGAGCTCCCCGGTGGCGCACATCGTTATGCGGCGGCTGGACCGATGCTGAGCTGGCCCGAGACCTACCGCCTGCTCGACGAGATCACGGGAACGCGTCTGTGGCGGATCCCGATCCCCGGTCCCCTCTTCCGCGCCCTCGGCGTCCTCGGCGACGCGGTCAAGCACGTCTACGACTTCAACTTCCCCCTGACCCGTGACGCGATGGAGTTCGCGACGCTCTGGCCCGGCTGCGACGCGGAGCGGACGACCCGCGAGCTGGGCCTCGAGTTCCGCAGCGCCCGCGAGACCTACACCGATACCGTGCGCTGGCTCTACGAGGCCGGCCATCTAGAGGCCCGGCACGTC
>DAINDF010000056.1:591-1263 GCA_036732005.1 Phycisphaerales bacterium | reverse complement strand
AACAGGCCTGCAGCAGGTAGCCGCCGGTCGGCGCGTCCCAGTCCAGCATCTCGCCGGCGACGAAGACGCCGGGGCGGGCGCGCAGCATCAGGTCCTCGTCCACGGCCGCGAAGTCGACGCCGCCGCTCGCCGCGTAGACCGGCAGTCCCGCCAGCGCCTCGAGGTAGGGCTCCGGGTCGGGCGGCTCGTAGCCCGGCGGTGCGGGACCTCGATCGGGGAGATAGAAGGGACCTGGGGCCTTCATGAGGGTGTCGAGCAGGTCGCGGCGGGCCGCGAGATCGACCCGCTCGAAGCGTGCCGGCTCCGTATTGAGATGACTCCACCCGAGCACCACGAGAGCGGTCATCGGCGCGTGCAGCGCGACTCGATCGCGGCCGAAGAGCCGATCGACCAGGGCGTCGTATTTCTCCTCGAGCTCCCAGAGCTGGTTCCGGGGCATCCGTTCGAGCTCCGCCCGGCGCGTCTCGCTCACGATCCCGCGCAAGTCGGGGTTCGCGAGCGCCGTGACCGGGTTGCTCCGCGGATGCTTCGGAATACCCGTCATCTCGATCCCGCTCCCGCCTCCGTGCGCATCCCGATCCCCGAGCTCGTCCGCGCCCGGGCCCACGAGCAACCGGTCGTTGCTCGTGAACGACAGACCTGCAGACATCAGGTGCAGGGCCAGCGTCGACT
>DAINDF010000056.1:0-581 GCA_036732005.1 Phycisphaerales bacterium | reverse complement strand
ACCGCGACACGCAAACCGGGCCCGATCAGGAACTGCATGTCGGTGCGGACCTTCCGCACGGCGCGTCCGTCCTCGAGGTCGAAGAAGGCCTCCTTGCGTGTCTGCTTGCCGGGCTCCCGGCTCCACTCCCGATAGTCGAGGCCGAGATCCGGCGCGTCCATCTGATGGGCCCTGATCACGAGGTCGGCCTCGCGCTCCGAGTCCCCTTCGTCGAAGGCCTCGAAATAACGCCGGAGGGTCTCGAGCAGGGACGGCGAGTTGGAATGCACGTCGATCCGCTGCCCCCCGAAGCAGAGCGGAAGACGTCCGTCCACGGACACGTCTCGTTCGAGACGATCGGCTAGCGCTCGAATCGTCGGCTTCATGTCGGGCCCCGTCGCCCCCGACTCACGCGTTCGACGACGTGATCCGCGAGCAGCGCCGCACCGTCGATGCCCAGACCGTCGCGCAGCCCGCGGAAGCCGCCGAAGGCCGAGACCTCGAAGACCATCGGACCCTCCGCCGTGAGGGCGACGTCGACGCTCGTGAGCGTGAGCCCGAAGAGCGAGGCCGCCCGCCTTCCGATCTCGATGACCTCGGCG
>DAINDF010000055.1:542-1728 GCA_036732005.1 Phycisphaerales bacterium | reverse complement strand
TCGCGCAGGGGAGCGAGCATCGCCTCCAGACCGTTGGCCTTCACCTCGTAGAGCGTCGCCAGAAGCTGGCCCAGTCGGCCGCGTGGGAAGCCGCGATTGCGGAACCAGACGACGTAGGGCTCGGGGAGATCGATGAGCCGGGTTCCCGCATAGCGACCGAAGGGCATGCGCATCCGGGCGATCTCGATCAGCATCTTCGTCTCGGGCGCGGGCACGTCGGGTCTGGAGGGGCCGGGCTCGATGCTATTCGCCCCGGATTCCCGGTCCTCGCTCATGCCCATGGCCGAGCCCCGTCCCTGCGGCCCGGGCGTCCGTCCTCGATGAGCCTCCGTCTCGAGAATGCCGGACGTTCGGCCCGTCTCGCTGAATTTCGCCCCTTCACCGCGCCTCTCCGGATGAGGCCTCCCCGTGATGAGACAGCGAGCCGAACGTGGATCGGGCTCCGAGGGGATGCGCCCGACACACACCGTCCCCGATCTCACGGTACTCCTCGGGCGAGAGGATGCGACCCCATTCGACCATGTGGCGGAGGACGCGGCAGCGCTCGGCCGCATCGAAGAGTCTCGGGTCGTTCAGGGCGCGATCGATCAGGAAGCCGCGATCGATCCGGTCGCTCGCGAGACGGAGTCCCCCGTCCTCGGTCGAGTCGAAGATCATGTACTTCGCCGCACCCGGCTCCGGACTCCAGGGCCGCCATTCGGGCAGATCGCTCTCCGGCCCGGCGCGACCGCCACGGCCACCGCGGTCTCCGCGCCCGCCGCGCCCACCGCGACCCGGACGGAGCTCCCGGGCGAAGTTCGTCCAATAGGACCGCATCTGGCGCGAGAGTCGCTCGGCGGATTCCCGATCCTCGAAGACGATCTGGTTGGCGAAGCCGAGATCGGTCAGCCCGAACACGAAGAGCAGCTCGACGGCGTGGGCGGCACCGACCAGCTCGGAGAAGTCGACGCCGAGCAGGCTCCCCTCCTCGTCCCAGTCGAAGCGATAGGCCCAGGCCGAGGGACCCTGGACCGAGGAGCGCATCGCCGCAATCGGCTCGTCGACGCCCTGGAGTCGCCACACCAGCCCCCCGTACTCGGCCTCCACGTCGTAGAGCCGCTTGCTCTCGAAGCCGGTCGGGAAGCCGAATGTGCGCGAGACGTGAGGCGAGATCATCGCGAAGAAGAGCTTGCTCTCGTCGCGGTTG
>DAINDF010000055.1:0-314 GCA_036732005.1 Phycisphaerales bacterium | reverse complement strand
ACCCCGGAGCCTCGGCGTCCGTGAAGCCCTCGGCCTCGACCCGGGTCACGGTCCGCGCCAGCCCGCTCTGGGAGATCGCCGCGTGAAAGAGCCCCTTCGCCCGGGGCGAGAGCAACAGCGAATAGACGTTCACGCCGCCCGCCGACTCGCCGAAGATCGTCACCCGATTCGGATCGCCGCCGAAGCCCGCGATCTGATCGCGAACCCACTCGAGCCCGCGAATCAGATCGAGGGTCCCGAAGTTGCCCGACGCCGCCTCGGGTCCCGAGGCACTCGCCCGCAACGCCGGATGCGAGAGCCAACCGAAGACGCCC
>DAINDF010000054.1:0-1728 GCA_036732005.1 Phycisphaerales bacterium | reverse complement strand
GGTCCCGACGGACTCGGGCACGTTGGTCTCGGGCGCAAAGGAGTGGGTCGAGGCCGCCGAGCACGCCGATCTCTTCGTGGTCGGTCTCGGGGGCGGGCGTTTCGGCGTCGTCGAGCGCGGCGCGGCGGGCGTCGAGATCCAGCGCCTGGAATCCGCCGACCGCACTCGTCGTCTCGGTCGCGTGGCCTTCGAAGGCGCCTCCTGCGAGCTGCTCGAGTCGGGCGCGTCGGACACGGCGGCCCGGGTGCGCGACCTCGGCCTCGTGCTGCTCGCCGCCGACGCCTTCGGCGGCGCTTCGACGCTCGTCGAGCGCAGCGTGGAGTACGCAAAGAGTCGTGAACAATTCGGTGTCACCATCGGCCACTTCCAGGCGCTCAAGCATCAGCTCGCGACGATGGCCGTCGAGATCGAGCCGGCACGCGCGCTCTACTGGTATGCCGCACACGCCCAGGATCACGTCCCGAGCGAGGCGGAACGCAGCGCCGCGAGCGCCAAGAGCCACGTCACGGAGCGCTTCCAACAGATCGCTCGGGACGCCGTCGAAGCCCATGGCGGCATCGGCTTCACCTGGGAAGGCGACGTCCAGATCTGGTTCAAGCGGGCGATGTTCGATCGTGTCTTTCTGGGCACACCCCGCCTGCACCAGGCGCGGGCGGCCGACCTGGCCGGCTGGTAGTCCCTCGCCATCCGGTCGACCGAGGCGTTCGGACACGGGTCGAGGAGGTCGTTCCGGGCGCCGACCCGGTCCAGCGATGAGACATCTTCACCCTCGCAGTGTGGCCGATGTGACAATTCGTACCGTCCCCACGGCGTCCGGTCGCCGAGGCGACGGGATTATGCGGTCGTACTCAGAAAATCATCCCGTTCCCTGCCCGTCTTGGTGATACTGGTACCGTGTAGGACATGGACGGGAGTCGAATCGTGCGAATCGGAACACGCATCTCATGGTTCCTGATCGGACTCGGGCTCGTGCTAGGCCTGCTCGGTACGGCCTGCTCGAGCGGGGGCGGCGGCGGGGGCGGCGATTCAGCGCCGGTGGAAGAGGAGGATCCGGGCACCGGAGATCCTGGCGAGGATCCGGGTGATCCGGGCGCACCCGATCCCGGCGATCCGCCGAGCGATCCGTCTCCGACGGTCTCCATCGAGGGCTGTGTCGGCTGTCATGGCGAAGGCCGCGCCGTCCCCGTCGTCGACAACACCGACCCCATCGACGCGCATTTCGTCGACCCCGATCCGGCGGGTCCGCTCACGGCTTCGGGCTACCGCCGGCTCGACGCCGAGGTCCTGTCCGTCGACGTCGGTGGCACCGAAGTGGTCTTCGAGTTCGATGTGCTCGACGAGCTCGGTGCTCCGGTCCTCGATCTCTTCGCCTCCGACGGACGTTTCACCCTGGCCCGGCTCATTCCGCCCGCGCAGATCGGTGACCGGAGCCGGTGGCAGAGCTTCATCGAGCGCATCGAGAACCCGGGCGGCGTCGGCGACGGGCCCGGGCTGCCCGCGGTCCAGGCGACGGCGGAGACGTTCTCGAACGGCTCGTTCGAATCCCTCGGTGGCGGTCGATATCAATATACATCCGCCTTCGATCCGACGAGCGTTCCGGTCGTGGCTGGCGCGCGACTACGACTGGTCGGTGCCGGAGTCGTGGCTGGTGTGGATCCCGGGGGTCGTGACGGGCTTCAACCTCGCCGCGCGCGCCACCGCGGTGCCGGGCGGCTCCATGCTGATTCC
>DAINDF010000053.1:0-1732 GCA_036732005.1 Phycisphaerales bacterium | reverse complement strand
CGGAGCTCGATGCGGACGAGCCGGGTGGCCTATCCTGCGACCCGCCGCGACGGCCCGGGATGCGCCCATGCTGCATCGGGTGCCGAGGCTCTGGTGTAGTTGGTGGGATCGACGCTCGGTGTGAAGCCGGATGCCGCCGGCGGCTGGACGGGGCAGGGAGGAACGAAGCGCGTGGGCATGCCGGATCGGATCGTCGTCGTCGGTGCCTCGCTGGCGGGATTGCGGGTCGTCGAGAGTCTGCGTCGGAAAGGGCATGCGGGTCCCATCACGGTACTGGGCGCCGAGTCCGAGCTGCCCTACGACCGACCGCCGCTCTCCAAGCAGTTCCTCGTCGACGACTGGGAGGAGCAGAAGCTCGGTCTCGCCCGGGACGGGATCGAGAAGCTCGAGGCGGATTGGCGGCTGGGCCAACGGGCGATCAGCCTCGACCCCGAGCGTCTGCTCGTCGAGCTCGAAGGGGGCGAGAGCGTCGAGGGCGATGCCGTCGTCGTTGCGACGGGAGCCCGGGCACGCCGGCTTCCCTTCGGTCGCGAGCTGGAGGGCATCCTCGAACTGCGGACGCTCGGCGACGCGCGCCGGCTGCGGGCGGCGCTCGCCTCGCGACCGCGGGTGGTGATCGTCGGAGCGGGCTTCATCGGCATGGAGCTCGCGGCAAGCTGTCGTCAGAAGGGGCTCGAGGTGGCAGTGGTCGAGCCGCTGGCGGCGCCGCTCATCCGCGGGCTCGGTCCCGTGCTGGGCGAGCGGGTGGCGGATCGGCACCGCGCCGAGGGCGTCGTCTTCCATCTGGGGCAGGGCGTCGAGGGCTTCGAGAGCGACGATCAGGGGCGGGGGATGGCGGTGCAACTGTCGGGCGGGGAGCGCCGCGAGGCCGATCTCGTCGTCGTCGGCATCGGCGCCGCGCCCGCGACGGAGTGGCTCGAGGGATCGGGAATCGAGCTCGAGAACGGAGTGCTCTGCGACGCGACGGGTGCGACGACACGCGACGGTGTCTATGCGCTGGGGGACTGTGCCCGCTGGGAGAACCGGCACTACCCGGAGCGCCCGCGCTTCGAGCATTGGACGAGCGCCGTCGAGCAGGCGGAGGTCGTCGCCGAGCGGATCCTCCACGGCAAGGCCGAGCCCTTCGCGCCGATCCCCTACGTCTGGACCGATCAATTCGACCTGCGGATCGCGATCGCCGGCGAGATCCGCGAGGGCGACGAGCTGCACATCGGTCAGGGCAGCCTCGAGGACGACCGCTTCCTGGCGCTCTTCGGTCGTGAAGGGCGGCTGGTCGCGGCAGTCGGCTTCAAGCGTCCCCGCCCGCTGCTCGCCTGTCGTCGGAGTCTGGCGCGAGGGATCTCCTTCGCGGATGCGATCGCCGAGCACGGCTGAAATCGCTTCGGGGTTGGGCGGGCGCCCTCGTCAGACAGGATCGGGATCGCGCGCGGGGTCCGGCGCTCCGCCCACCGTCGAATCGGTGCCGAGGATGCCAGCTGTCCCGAAACGTCGTGCCGCGTCCTCCCGCAACGCCTGCTTGGCGACCTTGCCGCCCGCACTCTCGGGCAGCTCCTCCAGCACCACGAGCCCTTCGGGCCAGAGCTCCCGGGCCACGCCCTCGGACTCGAGATGGGCCCGAAGTCCGGGCAGGTCCAGGCATTGGCCGGGACGCAACGCGACCTAGGCCGCGACCCGCTCTCCGAAGAGCGGATCCGCCACCCCGAAGGCGGCGGCGCGGGCGCCCGCCGGAAGC
>DAINDF010000052.1:1431-1752 GCA_036732005.1 Phycisphaerales bacterium | reverse complement strand
AGCGTGCCGAAGGACTCGAGGCGCTCGCGGGCGGACTCGCCTTCGAGGGCCAGACGCGCGAGTCGGCCGAGGACCGAGCGATCCCTCTCGCAGAGCGCCTTCAGCTCGTGGCGGTTGCCGACCTCGAGGGCCCGCCGGATCTCGGCGGCGAGCCGATGGGGCACGATCGCCCCCGGCCGCAGCGCCCAGGCCCGCTCGAGCACGACCGCCAGGATCGCCATCGAGCAGAGCACGAGCGCGTGCATCGTCGGGCCGCCCATGGCGTACCACTCGGCCGGCGTACGCGTGGGCAACGACGGAATGGAGGGAACGGCAGGGCCC
>DAINDF010000052.1:683-1421 GCA_036732005.1 Phycisphaerales bacterium | reverse complement strand
CGGCGCCGGGCGCCTGCGTGGAGCTGATCCTCGCGAGACCCGACGCCGTGCGGCCGGCTCTCGTGCAGCCCGGCTTCCGGTTGCAAGACCAGCCGAGGCCGGCCAGGCCGAGCCCGAGCAGCAATGCCGCCCCGGCTCGGGCACGGGGACGAGGGAGACCCGATCGATGTCGAACGTGAAGGTCGCGTCCTGGGCGACGAGGCCCTCCGGTGCATCCGATCCGAACTGCAGATTGCCGACGTTCTGGAAGGCCTCCGCACAGGTGACGCCCTCCCCGATACAGAAGGGGCTCGAGGTATCCACGGCGAAGGTGATCCGGGTCCAGACGCCGGCCTCGACCGACTGCGTCTGGGCGAGGACCGCTCCCGGGAAGTTGAAGCCGGTCGCCACGCGCATGAAGGGCGTGATCGGTTCCGGGGCGTCGTGGCGGAACCAGGCCGTCACGGCAGCCACACCGTCGGCGAGCCAGTCGCCGATGAAGGCGCCCCCGCTCGGGTCGTCGGATGCCGAGGCCCGGAAGAGCACCGGGCCGCCGCCGAAGCCGCTACTGAAATTGAAGAAATTGAAGCTCGTTCTCGCGAAGCCCCCTCCGACGACGCCTCCCGAGGCCACGAAGGTGAGCGGATTGTTCGTCGCGTCTTCCCAGCCCGCCACGTCGGACGTGAAGTCTTCCGTGAAGGGGACGGTCGTCGCCTGGGCGGCCAGCGTGGCTCCGAAGCTCGCGCAGACGCAGCCGAC
>DAINDF010000052.1:0-673 GCA_036732005.1 Phycisphaerales bacterium | reverse complement strand
GACCAGGGTCCACTTTCTCATCTCGAACAGCATCATCTACTCCTGTCTTGCTTTTCTGTCTCGTCGTGACGGAGTCCGCGTCGGGCGGGCTCCGGAGTTACGCTGGCTGGCCACCCCGTGTGGCTGGCGGGCGGATCGGGTCTTCAGCTCCGAAGAGCCTGAAGCTGACCGAAGCGGGTATCCCAGCTCCGTTGGTGCTTGAAGTGGATCACGACGTGGGCGTCGGCCATGCCGTGAAAGAGCGTGTTATGCCACCAGACGTTCTCGTAGACGGGGCCCGAGTCGAGCACCTCCGCCACGACTTCGAGCTGGGTGCAGCGCGGCGCGCCCAGGTTGTGGGGATCCGAGGCCTCGAAGACGTTGAAGACGAGCGCGCAGCGCGGCTCGGCCCGGAGAGCGTCGACCAGGGGGCAGTCCTTCGGCATCAGGGAGGTGAGCGATCCCGGATCGAAGGCGTCGGTCGATTCGTAGTAGCCGAGCAGGTACTCGATGCCGCGGTCGTAGACCGCCCGGGCTCCCTCGGCGACGTTCGATTCGTAGAGATCCCGGAACTCCCGGGTCTTCGCGTCGAGCAGCCGCTCATGGGGCAGCAGTCCGCAGACGAGGCTGTGTCCGAGGACACCGAGCGGCGTGCCGGGGCGCTTCACGAGGACGACCGGGACGACCCCGATAT
>DAINDF010000051.1:659-1769 GCA_036732005.1 Phycisphaerales bacterium | reverse complement strand
CGAGAGCGGCTATGCCTGGGTGAGTAGCAGCCTCTCCACGAGTGGCTGGTCTGTCTCCCAGGGCGTGCTCGACTACCTGATGTTGCAGTCCGAGTTCACCCGTCGCGTCGCAGCGCCGAGTCGGACGTACATGATCGGCATCTCGATGGGGGGCAAGATCGCGGCCATCTCGAACGAGCGTGGTCTGACCTACGACGGCACCCTCTCGCTCTGCGGCGATCTCGGCGGCCACGAGCTGGGCGACTACCTGGTCGACTGGAACCTGCTTGCAGCCACGGTTGCGGCGGAGGAGTCCCGGATCTCCGTGCCTCCTCCCCCGGACTATCTCGATACCGTCGTGCCTGCCATCCGCGCGCCTCTCGGGACGCCCTTTCCCACTCTGCTCACACCGGCGGGAGTACGGCTCGAGCGGGCGACCGCCCAGGCCTCGGGCGGCCAGCGGCCCGTCTATGAAACCGCCTTTGCGCTCGCCGACGTCCCGGTGTTCGGCATACCGGAGACGATGTTCAGCCTGTTCGGGGGCTCGGGAGACTTTGCTCTGCTGCTGCACGGCGACGCGGAGGGTCGCATCGCGCCCTGGCCGCTCGATGGCAATCTGGAGGTCGTCTACCAGCTCGATGCCGATCCTGCGCTCTCGTCCGAGGAGCTCGACCTGAACGCGCGGGTACCGCGCATTCCGCCCCGGGACGAACTCGATCCCTGGACGTTTCCCGAGGCCGAAGGCCGCCCGACCCGACCGCTGCTGGTCGTACAGGGCCTCGGCGATCTATTGGTGCCACTCTCACTGGCGCAGGCCTATGCCGAACGAGCGCAGGAGAACGGCGCCTCGGACTGGCTCGTCACCCGCGCGACCCGGGGCGTCACGCACTGCGCCTTCACGGAGTACGAGGTGGCGCGTTCGTTCGATGACCTCGCCGAATGGGTCGAGACGGGCGTACGTCCAGCGGGCGATGATCTGCTCGATGCGGACGCGGTCGCCGCGCCGGATTTCGGCTGTGCCTGGAGCGGTGAAGCCGAGGGCGTGCCTCGCGCTGCGGACGTAGGCATCTGCGACGCCCCATAGTCGGTCGAGTCAGCGAGGGCTGCGATGGCGCTCCGAACTCGCGTGCG
>DAINDF010000051.1:0-484 GCA_036732005.1 Phycisphaerales bacterium | reverse complement strand
CCGGGCACTTCGTCGATCTTCTGGCCGATCCTCTGGTAGTCGCGCGCCGGCCCGTCGTCGGCGTCCGGGCGAGCCGTTGCTCATGAAGCGGAGCCCGCCCGCGCGCCGCACGCCGCACGGCGGACCGGAGCGGGCCGCCGCCACTCCGGGTTGGTCGTGCCGATCGCTCGAGACGTGCAAGAGGGTCCCAGGGCTCCGTAGAAGGGCGATGCGGCCAGCGACTCGCGTCCCGCTTCGGGAGGGCGGAAACCGTGGCCATCCGGGAGCGAACCCGCCTACAATGCCCCGAACGCGAACCATGATCGGGATCCGGAGATTCCTCGACCCCGGGCGCAGGCAGGGCACGACGACCGGGAAGACCCGAGGACCCGAAGATCCGGAGGAGGATGAATGCTCGAAGATCTGTTCTCGATCCGCGGCAAGGTGGCTCTCGTGACGGGGGGCTCCCGGGGCATCGGCGAGATGATCGCGGCCGGATTCCTGG
>DAINDF010000050.1:1225-2080 GCA_036732005.1 Phycisphaerales bacterium | reverse complement strand
TCCTTCAGGATCTCGGAGGCGATCTCGAGATCCGCGCCCGCGAGCCGGATCTCCTCGAAGAAGCGGCGCGCCTCGTCGACGGTCATCGCCGAGACCTCGACCAGGCTGCGATCCGCGACCCGCACGGCGGCACTCTCCGGCCGCAGTCGCGCGCCGCGGCAGGCGGTGCAGACCGTGTTCGCCATGAACTTGCCGTACCAGCGCTTCATGCTCTCGGACCTGGTCTCCCGGAAGCGCCGCATGAGGCGCGGGACGAGCCCTTCCCAGGAAGTGTCGAACTGGCCGCCGCCTCCGCTCTTGCCCTTCCACGACACACGAAAGCGTCGGTCGCCGCTACCGTAGAGGATCTGGTCCCGCTGCTTCTGCGTGAGGCGCCGCCAGGGCCTGCCGGGATCGACGCCGAGCTGGGCCAGAATCTGCTTGCGGAAGCCGCTGCCGAAGCCCTCCTTCTCGGAGACGTTCTCGCCCCAGGGCGCCAGCGCCCCGGCATCGATCGAGAGCGAGTCGTCGGGTACGACCAGCTCGGGGTCGATCTCGAAGCGGTTGCCGAGGCCGTTGCACTCGCTGCACATGCCCTGGGGACTGTTGAAGGAGAAGGCCTGGGGCGTGAGCTCCGGAAACGAGATCTGGCAGCGGGCACAGGCGGCGTGCTCGGAGAGCGGTTCGTCGGCGCCGCCGGGGATCGCGGCGACGAGCTGGCCGTCGCCGATGCGCAGCGCGGTCTCGACGGATTCCGTGAGCCGGCCCGTGACGCCGCGCTTGACGACGAGGCGATCGATCACGGCCTCGACGTCGTGCTTCTTGCGCTTGTCGAGAGCCTCGAGCCCCTCGGTCTCGACGATCTCGCCGTCGACT
>DAINDF010000050.1:0-1206 GCA_036732005.1 Phycisphaerales bacterium | reverse complement strand
CGCGGAGATAGTCGGAGATCTCGGTGATCGTGCCGACGGTGGAGCGGGGGTTGTTGCCCGTCGTCTTCTGCTCGATCGAGATCGTGGGTGACAGGCCGCGGATCGTGTCGTAGCGGGGCTTCTCCATCTGTCCGAGGAACTGGCGCGCGTAGGCGGAGAGACTCTCGACATAGCGTCGCTGTCCCTCGGCGTAGAGCGTGTCGAAGGCGAGCGACGACTTGCCCGAGCCCGAGACCCCGGTCATCACGACGAGCTTCTTCTTCGGGATGTCGACGTCGACGGAGGCGAGGTTGTGCTCGCGGGCGCCGCGGATCTCGATGCGATCGAGCTCGCCGGCGCTGCGGGACGAGCGCGGGCGGCGGGCGCACGCGGCGGAGGCGCCCCGGGGCGAGGTCGTGGGACGCTGGCTCGAGGATCGCCGGCTCGCGGATCGGTCGTTCCCGGATCGGTCGTTCCCGGATTGGTGGACGGAGCTGTCGGAGTCGTCGCGGGGGGACATGGGAACCCGGAGCGTAGTCGATCTCCGGGTGCGACGAGGGCCCGTCCGGCTGCGGTAGCCTTCGCCCCGCCCGAGCCTGGGAGCCCGGGAATCCGGGGGCCGGGAGGTCGAGGCCGCGAGCTCGGTGGGCCGGGTCTGTGGAGGGGTCGATGGGATCGATGGGGTCGATGGAATCGCTGGAGGCGTGGCTCGGCCCGGGCGGGCTCGGGAGCTGGATGGTCGAGATCGGCAGTCTGGCGGGCCTGCTCGGAGTGGCGACCGCCGCCTTCTTCGTGGGCCGCTGGGCCCTGGGCCGCGCTGCCACGGGCTTCTCGGCCCGGACGCAGACCCATTGGGACGACGAACTCGTCCGGGCGGGCGTCTTCGGATCGCTCGCGCAGATCCTGCCCGCCTTCGTCGTCTACTCGGGAATCGTGCTGCTGCCGGGGATGCCCGAGACCGTCGTCGACCTCGTACGCCGCCTGGGCATCGCCTGGATGCTGCTCTTCGGCGCCGTCACCTTCATGCGCTTCCTGCGCGCCGCCGAGGCGATCTACGACAGCCACGAGGCCTACCGCGAGCGGCCGATCAAGGGCTATCTGCAGGTCGTCTCGATCGTCGTCTACCTGCTCGCGGCCCTGCTCATCCTGGCGACGCTGATGAATCGCTCGCCCTGGATCTTCGTCTCGGGGATCGGGGCGATGACGGCGGTGCTGCTACTGATCTTC
>DAINDF010000049.1:556-2105 GCA_036732005.1 Phycisphaerales bacterium | reverse complement strand
GGACGAAGGGCCCCGTCCCGACCGGATGATCGTCGAAGCGCGGCCGTCCCTCACGGCCGTCGTACCAGGCGATCGCCTCCCACGGCACCGGCGTCGTGAACTCCATCGCGAACCAGTACCGGATCTGGGGATAGGACCGGGCCAGCGTCACCTCGAGAACGTGTGAGGAAGGCGTCCGAATCCCCTCGATTCCACCGAGAGCCTCGTACTGCTCGTGCACCGGGAGCGCGGCGAAGGCCGGCTCCGCCTCGCGCCGAGCCATCAAGCGGGCCCCGAAGGTCGCGAAGCCCTCGATGTTCGAGAAGGGCTCGATCACGGGGCTGCCGACCTCGGGGTCGGCGATCCGCGCCAGCTGGAACGCCACGTCGGCCGCCACCACCTCGCGCGTCCGAAGGCCCGGCGCAGCGAGCTCGAAGGCATCGTCCTCCGCGAAGAGCAGATCCCGACGGAGCTCGAAGCGGTAGCGCGAGCGCCCGTCCGGCAGATCCGTCCGCTCGGGCAGATCGACCGCCAGCCCCGGGATCAGCTCGAGCGGACGCTTCAGCAGATGATAGGTGAGCAGTGTGTCGTAGACGGCTCCCGTGATCGCGTGTGCGACCGTGGTGTACGCCTTGGCGGGGTCCAGGGTCCGGGGCGCTTCGACGAAGGAGCTGTAGAGGATCTTCTTGCCGGTATCTTCGGGGGGGTAGGGATCGTTGGAGCAGCTTCCGAGCCACAGCCCGAACACGACCCCCAGCAAAGCCCGCCCGCGACGCGGGCGTCGGCGGGACGACGCCCGTGCCCGGATCCCCCTCCGTGCACCCTCGCCTCCGGCTCTCCCTGCCGACGAGTTCACCCCTCTCCCGCTCAACCGCCTCGCCCCCTCCCGTCGGGCTCCGGGATCTCGAAGAAGCGATCGGACAGGCCGCGGGCCAACATGACCCGCTTCCAGACGAAACGCGCGGCGGACTCGATTGCCGGTGACTGGATCATGATGGTCTTCGCGAACTCCCCGCCCTCGGCGATCGCCTCGTCCGCGACCTCCCCGGAAGTCAGCGGCGCGTAGTCCTCGAAGATCGCCCGGAATCGGATCCGCCCTTCCGGCTCCAGCACCCGCAGCTCGCGGAGTCGATCGGATTCGTCGAAGACGAAGATCTCGCCCCCGGCCTCGATCGCCGACGCGGGCGGGTAGCAGCCCGGCTCGGAGAGCGCAGCGCCAGCCTCGAGGTGGCAGGCGACCGGTCGCCGCACCCCTGGCTCCGGCCAGGCAAAGGCGATCGCGAGACGCCCATCCGGCTGCAGCCAGACGCCGGCCCGCGCCGCTCCGGCGCTCGGAGTCGGCGCACCGAGCAGCAGCGCCACCACCTCGGTCGCCTCGAGATCGATCCGCGCCAGCTCCCAGAGCAGCGTCGGGCCCACCTCGCCGCGCACGATCTCCCCGTTCGACGCATCGAAGAACCCGTAGTCGCGTCCTTCCACCACCAGCAGCCCCGCGAGCTGATCGAAGAGGCCCAGCACCTCGAAGCGCAGTCGATCGGGTCGTTCGACGGCGATGCGTTGAGGTCGGTTC
>DAINDF010000049.1:0-413 GCA_036732005.1 Phycisphaerales bacterium | reverse complement strand
GCCAGCCCCCGAAGCGCCGGTCGCGCAGCCACGAGAGAGAGATGTCGTTCCAGCGCCCGCTCCGCGCGCGGGTCGTCGACGGCGAGAGGGGTCCCGAAGCTCCGGACGAGGGGCGGCGGTCCGGTGCGACACCCGACGATCAGCAGCAGCAACAGCACTCCGACCCGGAAGACGGCCCGTCGACGGCTCACGGCTTCTCGCCCGCCGATCCGGCCGGTGCAACCCGGCCGAGCTCCCGTCGCAGCCGCTCGAGCTTCTCCATCAGATTCGGCTGCTCCTCTTCGCGCACGCCGAGCTCCACGGCCTGCTCGAAGTATCGCAGCGCCTCCCGCTCCTCCCCGAGCAGCAGGGAGACGTCGCCGAGATGCTCCGAGACGACCGGATCCCCGCCCGTGAGCCGGGCCGCCCGAAGC
>DAINDF010000048.1:0-2164 GCA_036732005.1 Phycisphaerales bacterium | reverse complement strand
AGGCTCCGATGTCCCCGCCCACGCCGATGGACGGTCCTTCGGCGACGATCGACACGACCCTCGGCGGACGGGCGGACAACTCGTCGACGACGCGGGCGATCCCGCGAAGACCGTCGAGGCCCAGCGCGTTGCGGCGCTCGGGCCGGTTCATCGTGAGCCAGGCGATTCCCTCGCGCTTCTCGTAGAGCAGGTGCATCGGGGTCTCCGACTCCATGGGATCAGCAGGGACGTTCCCCCGGGTCCGCACTCCCGGCCGGCGTCCCGGAGCCTAGCCTATCACGATTGGCAATGACCTGGTATTATCGGAAAGTCCGACGAGCCGCTTGGCCCCCTGGGTGGCGAGTCGTCGATTGAGGCCTGCTATCTCTGTTTCGCACCAGGGGGAGGGGGGACAGGACGTGGAAGACGCACTGAACGGAATCAGCACGCGCGTGCGAACCTGGCGAGAGGAGCTCGGGCTCTCGCTCCACGAGCTGGCGTCTCGCAGCGACGTGGCCGCCAGCACCATCCAGAAGGTGGAGACCGGCCAGATGGTGCCGTCGGTGGCGGTGCTGTTGAAGATCGCCCGGGGACTCGAGCGCCGCCCGGCCGAGCTCGTCTCGGACCAGTCCGAGGAATCCGTCGTCGTCCTCCTGCGCGCCAAGGAGCATCCGGTGATCAGCGCCTCCTCGCGAATGCGGGTGAAGAGGCTCTCGGGAGACCTCTTCGACCCGGCCATCGAGGTGTGGCGGGCGCAGATCCATCCGGGGTACGGGAGCGGAAAGGGGATGTACACCTACGAGGGGGAAGAGGTCGTCCTCTGCGAAGAGGGCGAGGTGACCTTCCAGATCGGAGAGGACGAGTATCGTCTCGGTCCCGGAGACTCGCTGCACTTCAAGGCGGGGATTCCCCACCGATGGTGGAACTCCGGACGCTCCGTTGCCCGTTTCCTGGTCGTCGGGAACTTCCCGAAGGGTCTTCGTACGAAGCTCCACGCCCAGGTGCAGCAGAGCGGTCGCGTGAGAAAGTCATCGTAAGGAAGCGGTTTCTCGAATCCGGAGTTCCGATGAGCAGCAAGACACTGGCGATCGTGCAGACCGGTCCGCGGAAGCTCGAGGCCCGCGACCTCCCCCTCCCCGAGATCGGCGACGAAGACGCGCTCCTTCGGATCGAGGCCTGCGGAATCTGCGGCAGCGACGTCGAGCAGTATCACGGCGCGTTGCCGCTGCCATTTCCGCTGATTCCCGGACACGAGCCCCTCGGCATCGTGGAGAAGATCGGCGACCGCGCGGCGACGCGCTGGGGCGTCGACGTGGGAGATCGCGTCGCTGTCGAAACGATGCTGCCCTGCAAGTTCTGCAAGGAGTGCCTGACCGGGCGATATCACCTGTGTCGGACGCGTCGGATCTACTCCTACATACCGCTCGATCAGGCACCCGGGCTGTGGGGGGCGTACGCGGAGTACATGTACGTCGCGCCCAACTCGGTGGTGCACAAGATGGACCCGGATCTCCCGCCGGAGATCGCGGTCCTGTTCAACCCGTTGGGGGCGGGGTTCCGCTGGGCGGTCGAGATTCCCGACACTCAGCCCGGCCAGAGCGTCGTGATCCTGGGTCCAGGACAGCGGGGGCTTGCGAGCGTGATGGCCTGCCGGCACGTCGGCGCGGGCACGATCGTCGTCACGGGTCTGGAGGCAGATGCCCCGAAGCTCGCGCTCGCGCGCGACTTCGGGGCGAACGTCACGGTGGACGTCGAGAACGAGGACGCGCGCGCGCGGATCCTCGAGGCCACCGACGGCGGTGCCGACGTGGTGGTGGACGTCTCCGCCTACGCGACCGAGCCCGTTGCCGCCGCACTCGACTACGCGAAGCCGGGGGGTACGATCGTCCTCGCAGGCGTGAAGGGCTACAAGCCGATCCCCGAGTTCGTCTCCGACAAGATCGTGATGAAGGAGATCGCCATCCGCGGGGCCATCGGGGTGACGACGACGGGCTACTCCGAGGCGATCCGGTTGATCGAGTCGCGCACGCTCCCGCTCGAGAAGATGCACACCCACGCCTTCGGGCTCCGCGACGCGGAGGAAGCGATCCTGACGCTTGCGGGAGAGGCGAAGGGTCCTCGCTCCATCCATTCCTGCCTGCTTCCAGGTCGCGGCTGATCGACCTCAGGGCATCTGCATCGGCAT
>DAINDF010000047.1:0-2185 GCA_036732005.1 Phycisphaerales bacterium | reverse complement strand
CCTTTCGAGAAGCCGGCCGCGAGCGCACGCAGGAGCCGCCTCGGCACAGGGACCGAGCGGCGGCGGTTGGGCATCTCCTGGTACATCGACCAGAAGCCCGAGAGGTCGTCAACGCGGAGCTGGTCGGCCGAGACGGCGAACTCGATCCGGTGCTTGGTGACGCGGGCAAGCCCGAGCTGAGCGATGGCCCGGAGGTCGCTGCGGAGCTCGCGGAGGGCCCTGGGATCGTCCCGGCCTCCCACGAGACAGCCGATCTCCCGCATGGTGTAGAGCGGCTTGGCGCCCTTGTGCTCGGGGCTGGTGTAGCGCCGACGCTCGGCGAGCTCGTGGGCGGCGAAATACACCCGGTACTGCCTTCGGGTCATATGACCAGAACGGTACAGCCACCACGCCATGACGAGCTGGTGGACGGTGATCCGGCGAAAGCTGCCCTCGATGCGGGCCTCGCGCTCGCCGATGGCCGGGCGGGATCGTCCCCCCCCACTCCTTGGCCTGGTTGTGGCAACATCCATGCACGGACTCCTTTCCGTGCGCAGGCACAGCGATACCGCCGGCCGAAGAGGGTCCCTCTTGACGGTGCGGGCGGTTCGCGCTACCTTGGAGTTGCGAGTTCTAGGTAGCCGCCGCCTCCCGTCCGTGGGGGCTACGGCCTTGAAAGCCGCCCGTCCGTCACCGGACCAGGGCGGTTTTTCATTTGTGAGGGCATCTACCGGTCTGCGCCTCCTTGCTGGTTGAACTCCCCTCCCCGCCGCGAGCCGACGGGATATCTTGGGGTATGGGTACTCTTGATCCCCAATATGTCGCGAGTCGGGCCAGCCCGTCAAGCCTGCAAGGCGCGCGCTGACAGGCACTTACGACCGGTTTCTCGCCCCCCGTCCGTGTCATATGGCCATATGGCCAGAACAAAGCGGCCATATTGAAACGACCACAAGGCCATATGGTCATATGGCCTGAAAAAACTGTGGACAACGCGAGCGCCTTGCCGAAGTGGGGGTTGCGTCCGATTACCAGGGCGCGATACGGTCATATGGCCCGGTCAAAGCGACCAGTTCAAACTGGTCATAAGGCCATGAGACCATCAGGGCATATGACCAGAACAAACGGATTGAAAAAATCTGGGGAAGGAAGCCAGTTATGCACAATCAGGCACGCGCCACTCAGGTGATCGCGGTCGGGAACCAGAAGGGGGGCGTCGGCAAGACGACGAACACCCTGCATCTCGCCGCGGCCTTGGGGGAGCTCGGGAAGAAATCGCTCGTCATCGACCTGGACGGCAACTGCGGGGCCACGAGGGGGCTCGGGGTGGGCACGGACTGGCTCGGGACCTTCGAGGTCCTCCTGGGGGATCAGGAGCCCCTGGACGTCGTGGTGACGACTGACCAGGCCGAAGGAACGGACCTGCCCAAGAACGTCGAGCTGATCCCCGCACGCCGCAATCTCGAGGATTTCGAGAGCGAGTACCGGAAGCGGAACAAGTTCGCCGACCCGACGGGGACGCTGGCGCCGGTCCTGGAGAAGGTCCGGGGCCTCTACGACTTCGTGTTCCTGGACACGGCCCCGAACGCCTCGGCCCCGACGATCGCCTCGTACCGGACCGCGCAGTGGTTCATCCTCTCGACCGAAGCCTCGAAGCTCTCGGTGGACGGCCTGAACGATGCGCTCACGGACATCGTGGCGGTGCGTGAGGCCGGCAACGCCCAGCTCCGCTTGCTGGGCGTGGTGATGTGCAAGGTGGACAGCCGCACGCGGATCGCCTCGACCTACGTCGATCGCATCCGCAAGGAGTTCCAGGCGGCGGGGGAGCTAGGGGCGTTCGAGACGTTCATCACCCGGGCCACCGCCGTCGAGCGGGCACAGGCCGAGGGCAAGACGCTCTTTCAGACCCAGCCGGATCACAAGGTCGCCGATCAGTACCGCTCGCTGGCCCGCGAGGTTCTGGCCCGGCTGGAAACGGCGACGAAGATCGACGCCTCGGTCGAGCTCAAGCCCGAGCTGAGGGAGGCGTCGAATGCCTAAGCGAGCCGCCGCAGACGACACCATCGACCCCGTTCGGTCCCGGCTGGCGGCGATGGCGGCCGCCCCGCAGGTGAGCCCTCCGCCGAAGGCCGAGCCGGCACCGCCGGCTCGGGAACCAATCCCGGCCGAGGAGCACGAAGACGAGCCGGAGACGAGAGCAGTGGGGGAG
>DAINDF010000046.1:1145-2191 GCA_036732005.1 Phycisphaerales bacterium | reverse complement strand
TGCGACTCGAGCAGCCGGCCGCGAGCGCCGCCGGGCGTCGTCACGGAGAGGCCCCGACCCTCGAGGACCGCCGCCGAATCCGGCGCAGCGTAGCCCGACTCGAAGGCGTGCTGCGGTCGACCGATCTCGTCGCGACGGACGACGCGGGGGAGATCCAGATCCTGCTGCCCCAGACCGACGCCCTCGGCGCCGGCCTTCTGGGGCAGCGTATCCGACAATCCCTCGAGAGTGACGACTCCTCGGATCCCACAGAGGCCCGACCGCTGCTCGTGGGAGCCACCTTCCCGATCGACGGCACCCAGATCGAAACGCTCTTTGGCGTGTTGGAGGATCGTCGGGAGGCCGTCCGCAGGAGCCTGCTGCGGACGCGACCGGAGCTGATGCGTCCGCAGCCCCTGGACTCGCTTCTGGATCGGATGCTGGAGCTCGGCAGCGTCGAGCCGGTCGATCTCGAGGGCCAGATTCTTCGCTTCGTGCTCGAGGACGTCTCGCGGCGGCCGGCCGATCGCGGCGTGCTCTTCCTCTCGCCCGGCGCCCGCTGGCTGCCCGAGATCCTGGAGGTGCTCCACGAGACCCGGGATCGTGCCCATCGCACCGAGGTGGTGATCATTGCCGATGGGGAGCCCCAGACGATCTCGCCCCGGGTCACCTGGGTCCGCAAGGCGACCATCGAGACCCGCCGTCCCTTCGTCGTCTACTTCGGGGACGGCCCGGCCTTCGCGATGATCGGACAGCTGACCCTGGCCGCCGCCCGCACGCCGATCTTCCAGACCGGGGATCGAACCCTCGTCGAAACCCTCACCTTCGAGCTCCAGCGGGAGCTCGCCATCCCGCTGTCGGTCTAGGGTGGAAGGCTCCTCCATGTCGACCCCGTTGATCCTGATCGCAGACGGCAATCCCGGACGGGGACAGCGGGTGCTGCATGCGCTGGAGACGGCGGGGCATCCGTGTCGAGTCGCGCAGCATGGAGCGGCGGCACTCGAGATCGCCCTGGCAGAACGACCCGACGTCGTGGTGGCCCAGTCGGAGCTGCCGCTGGTCGATGC
>DAINDF010000046.1:436-1135 GCA_036732005.1 Phycisphaerales bacterium | reverse complement strand
CCAATCCGCGCACGCGCGGCGCCCGCTTCGTCTTCCTCGGCGAAGCCTCCCCCGGTGCCTCGGCGGGCGAGCTCGGGGACCTCCGGATCGACGGCGAGGCGGACCTGCCGGAGGTGCTGGATGCGGTGGCCAGCGTGCTCGAGCGCCGGGAACGGATCAGCGTGCTGGAGCAGCGAGCCTCCACGGATCTCGAGTTCGGCGGCACCCTGGCCGAGCTGCGCCCCGCCGAGTTGCTGCAGATGCTGCATCTGCGCGGAGCCACGGGCCGGGTGACGATCTCCCAGGAAGGGGACGACGACGCCTTCACGGAGGGTTGGGTGGCGCTGGAGGGCGGCGAGATCCGAGCCGCGGGTGTGGGTCGGATCCGGGGCGAGAAGGCGCTGTTCCGGATTCTCGACTGGCAGAGCGGGGCCTTCGGCTTCGAGCCGGGCGCACGCAGCGACGAGTCCGAGATCCGGACGCCCACGCGGGCGGTGCTGGCGGAGGGCCTGTGGCAGCTGGACGAGTGTAATCGGCTTGCCACGACGCTGCCCCCGATCGAGTGCCCGGTCCGGCTCTGCATCGATCGCGCCGAGCTCCCGCATATCGTCCATCCCCTGACCCAGGACGTGCTGCGGCTGCTCGAGCAGGTCGATCGGGTCGGGGACGTGGTCGATCATTGCAGCCACTCCGACTACCAGGTCCTGCGGACCTTGAAGC
>DAINDF010000046.1:0-386 GCA_036732005.1 Phycisphaerales bacterium | reverse complement strand
TCCCGAGAGCCCCGTCCATGCGCTCTTCAACGAGGCCCAGAGCCGCCGCCTGCGGAGCTTCGTCCAGACGGGTCTTCCGCGAGACGTCGATCCGCCCGCCGCAAAGCTCCTGCTGGTGACCGCGAGCGAAGCGAGCGCCGTACTCTTCGGCAGATTGCTCGCCAAGGTCCCTGGCGCCGAGCTCTCGCCGCGATTCGCGCGGGGCGAGATCTCGGAATCGGATCTTGCGACGATCGCCCGGCTCGACGTCGACGGCGACTTCGCGATCGAGCTGATCCGGTTGCCGACGAACGACACCTGCGCGCCGCTGTGGAGCTTCGCGGGGCATCGCGCGCTCGGGACGATCTTCCTGCTCGATGCGCGGGTCGGATTCAGCGCGGAGAAGC
>DAINDF010000045.1:2092-2308 GCA_036732005.1 Phycisphaerales bacterium | reverse complement strand
ACTCTCATCGAGCTCATGATCGTGGTCGCCATCATCGGTATTCTGGCCGCGATCGCGATTCCGAACTTCCTCCGCTTCCAGCTCAAGTCGAAGAGCTCGGAGGGCAAGGTCAACATCGCCGCCATCCGCACCGCCGAGGAGTCCTACCTCGCCGAGTTCGGTGAGTACGTCCCGTCGGGTGTCGTGCCGGATGCCGTCCCGGGGGCAATCAAGGCC
>DAINDF010000045.1:0-2005 GCA_036732005.1 Phycisphaerales bacterium | reverse complement strand
GGTTGGTCGCCGGAGGGGCAGGTTTTCTTCCAGTACGCCGTCAATTACACCCCGGCCTCTTCACAGAGCGCCTACACGATCTCGGCTGAGGCGGACATCGACGCGGACGGCACCAACCAGTCCTGGGGCTACGTGAAACCGACGACCGGGACCCTCACAGGAATCGCCGGAGTCCATGCGGCCTGTGTTGCCGCCGGTGTCGGTGCCGGCCAGAACCAGCTCGCCACGGTAGGTCCCTGCGTGAGCACGAGCGGTCAGTCGGTCTTCTAGAGCGCCTCGTCCGCTCGGCCAGATCGTCTGGTCGATCGATCCAAGGAAGGGGTCGGGCTCGATGCCCGGCCCCTTCTCGCTTGGATGCTCTCTCGGATGCTCGCTTCGAATCCTCGCGTGGGATTCTCGGATTGGATCGGCTCGCTCCTCCTGCCGTCGGGAGAAGCCGGCCGCCCTGGGAGGGGCCGGACGGCTGAACAAGAAGACCTGCTCCTGTCGAAGCCACCTGAACCGGTCGGGTAGCAGTCGTGCGTGAGGACGCGGGGATCAGCCGACGATGCGGCCGCCGCCTCCGGCGCCGCCGAGGGGGCCCATGCCACCCGGGCCGGGGCCCTGGCCTGGGACGACGATGCGACTCATCTCCTGTCGCTGCATCTCCCGGGCCTCCTCCATCAGCCGCTCGCCGGCGTCCTGGACCGCCTTCGGGAAGGCCTCGAAGGCCTCCTGGAGGCTGCGCGCCTCGATTGGGCAGTTGATCGGCAGCGGGCCGCGTTGCGACATGAGCGTCGTCTCGCCCACGAAGATCAGGGGGCGGCTCGGATCGTCCGCGCCGTCGCGCGTCACGGGGGTCAGCCGTCGGATCGAGGCGACCCGCAGATCCGTGAAGGTCTCCTCGCGGTAGAGATTGTCCTGGTCGACGGCGATCTCGCCGAGCGGATTGGGTTCGTCGCTCACTGACATGCTCCTCGGATGGATCGAAGGAAGGGATTCCGAGGTCATGGTCGCAGACCGACGCGCTTTGATCGACCCTCGATTCCCGGGCTCGTCGAAGGAATCGTCGTCGCGACGCGCCTACTCGACTCTACGTGTCGGGCCCAGTCACTCAGGCACTGAATCATCACTCAGGCGCTCAGAATCTCCGAGAGCAGTGCCCCGAGCATGCGCGATTCGCCGCTTTCGCCGCTTCCGGGCAGGGGGGACTCCGAGTCGTCACTCGGGAGACAGGCGACGAGTTTCTCCAGCGCCTTTTCGGTCTGGGGGCCGAGCTCACGGAAGAGCAGGGCGTATCCCTCCGGCCCGTCATCGCGAGCCACCTCGGCCTCGACGACGAGGGGCTCGGTGGGCCCCGGCCCGTGGAGCGCGAGTCGGAATCGATCGCCGACCCGGAGCTCCTCGAGCCGCTCGACGCGCATGCCCCGCGCCGACAGCTCGCGACCCAGCAGGACCAGCGGACCCCGGGGCGTCTCCGCCAGGAAGGATGTCTCGAAGCGTCCGCGGGGCCGTCGGCGGCGATCGCGCCGGGTGGCATCGGGGGGTTTCGTCCCGGCCTCGTGGTCGATCGCTTCGCCCGGACGCCTCGCACCGCCCGTGCCGCCGGTACCGGCCGCAGCCGAGACCGGGCCCCGGGCCGAGGCCGAGGCCGGAGGCGGCCCGCATCTCGGCCCGCGGTTCGGCCCGCATCTCGACCCGCACCTCGGCCCGCGCCCGCACGGGCGGGTCCGTCTCGTCGTCGAGCATCAGGTCTGGGAGCGAGGGGAGCCGACAGGGCGGCAGCGGCGGCTCGTTCGTTGCGGCCGTGGCACCCGTCGAACTCGGTCCCGAGGCCCAGCGATTGATCAGCGCGGTCAGCCGCACGCGCGTGGAATCCGGGAGATCGGGATCGAAGACCAGCGCCAGGGAGTGCTCGGCGGACTCGCTGACCCGGGTCATGCGACGGACCCGACCCCGCAGCTCGAGCGGCTCGGCGTAGGCGAGTCCGAGCTCCGCCTCCGGTGCGATCGTGAACGAGAGGGCA
>DAINDF010000044.1:0-2313 GCA_036732005.1 Phycisphaerales bacterium | reverse complement strand
CGTTCCCGAGCTTCGAGAGATACGCACCCACCGCGAGATCCCCGCCGCGAACATCCAGACCACGGGAGGGGCACGCAATCCGCCCTTCCTTCGCACAGACGCGGACCCACGCAGACCGCAGGACAGCCAGGTGCTGATCGGTGATGGAGCCGGAGGCGACGAACAGCAGGGAGTGATCGTGGGGGTGCCAGCCCGAGCCCTGCCCGAAGGTGCATTCAAGAGCCGAGATCCGGCCGAGCAGACCGAGATCCGCCAGGACGCCACGAACAGCACGCTCGCGGTAGAACCGGGAGAGAGCCCCCTTCAACGCCCGGAGCAGATCCCCGAGGCCTTCGCCGCGTTCGTGCGAGAAAGTGTGAGTCAACAGCAGCACGGAGCCCCCGGCCGCCAGGTGGGAGCCGACCGCCGCCCCGCACTCGACCGCCCGGGCCGCCCCGATCCGAGACGAGCAGATCGGGCACTGCCAGACGCTCCCGCACCGGACGAGGAGGCGGTACGCCGCCGTCCGCCGGACCTCGGACCGCCAGACCTCCACGACCTCCCCGAGAGCCGTTCGGCAGCACTTGCACAGCCGGGACTCGTGCGGGAGCAGAGCACAGGCGAGATCCTGCATACCCCAACGGGCGTTAGGGGTGAAAACGGCGTTTCCAGCGTCTGAAGGCCGATCCGGCTCGCAATCCCGTGTATTTACCAAGAGGCGGTCGGCGGGGGGGGCGGTTTCGGTGTTCGATCGGGTGTCCGACTCGGGGCCGCTCGATGCACGCCCGGTCGGGCCGCAGACGCCCCACCGGACGCCCCGGGCCGGGCTCTCGTTCGCTTCGCTCACCCGGACCCCGCCCGAGGACGGGCGGGACCTCGGGGCCCCTGAGCGGCGTCCTACGCCTCCGTCATCGCTCCGACTCGCAGCACACGACCCGACACGCCCCGGCCCCCCCTCGGGGCTCTCTCGGGGAAGTGATGGGGGGGTGCTGGGCGAAGGCGTAAGCCCAGCACCACCCCCGAGGCGTGCGAGAGAAGCAGGGGTGCCCCAAACCACCCCCGCCGCACCCCCCGCGTTCGGATCACCGGCCGCGGTTTGGGCCATGGCCAAAACCGCCGGCCGCGTGTCACCTGACGACGGGGGGGGAAGAGTCACGCATCACCGCCGACCTGAGCAGACGCCGCCAGGTGGCGGGCTCGCTCGATCGCGGCCAACAGCAGACGCTCAGCCTCGACCTCGGCCGACGAGATCAGCCGGTCCGGGTCGCTGTCCGCGAGACGGACGCACCACGCATGCTCGGCGCCCGCGTCGCCCGGCTCACGAACGAGCAGCACGGCATACTCGGCCATCAACTCGGAGAACACGACGAGATCGGCCGCGAGCAGATCGCCGCCGCTCTCGACCCAGACCGGGATGAGACGACAGCCGAAGCACTCGCCGCTCCACTCGCCGATCCAGCCCTGCAAGACGAGAGACGCCCGAAGCACGCTCTTCGCCTGCTCGACCGGATCGCCGCCGGGTGGGGGCTCCCGGAATTCCTGCATGAACTCCGAGCCATCGAGGAGACGCCAGGACGCCGGGAGACGGTCGTGCAGCTGCTCGACGACGAACGCCACGGACAGCCGATCGTCACCACCTCCACACTCACAGGCGTACTTCACTCGGAGCCCCCCGCCTTGTTCGCGTTGCTCAGGAAGTCCATGAGCGTCTGCGTCTGCTTCTCGGTCAGCTGAGCCCCGAGAGCCTCGGCGATCGCGGACATGACGCCCGGCCGTGTCATCGCCTCGGAGAACGCACGCAGCACGATCGGGTCCCCCATGACCTTCGCCTGCATCTCCGCTTCGTCCAGGTAGGACTTGATGGCCTCGGCGAGGAACCCGCTTCGACTCAGACCCAGCCGCTTCGCCAGACGATCCACCCGCCGCAGATGAGCGGCTTCCATCGTGATCGTGACCCTCGGTTTCCAACCTTCCTTCGCCATATCCGCTCCCATCATAGCGTTTCATACACCGCTTGCAAGCCCGAAGAATCCAGCCCGAACGCATCCAGCAGCCCGACTGCCGACTCCATGTCACCGACGCCCAGAACGGCCAGCAGATCACCCCGCAGGCTCGACCGCACGACGCCCCGCCACAGATCGCGGGTGATCGTCGCGTACAGCCGCTCGTCCTCCTCCCCCTTGCCCGTCACGATGTCATCGTCCGACCGATCCGCGATCCCGAAGCGAGCTTTCAGGCCCTTGGACCACCGGAGATGATGCCGCCCCTTCATCGTGACGGCGTACTCGCAGAACGCCAGGCGAGCCCAGACGGACCCGGTACCCGCGAGCTCGA
>DAINDF010000043.1:0-2313 GCA_036732005.1 Phycisphaerales bacterium | reverse complement strand
TCGAGCTCGCGGGTACCGGGTCCGTCTGGGCTCGCCTGGCGTTCTGCGAGTACGCGTGCACGATGAAGGGGCGGCATCACCTTCGGTGGTCGAAGGGCCTCAAGGCACGATTCGGGATCAACGAGCGGACAGACGAAGAGATCGTGACCGGGAAGGGGGACGAGGACGAGCGGCTGTACGCGACGATCACCCGGGATCTGTGGCGGGGCGTGGTCCGGTCGAGTCTCCGCGGGGATCTGCTGGCCGTCCTGGGCGTCGGTGACATGGAGTCGGCAGTCGGGTTGCTGGATGCGTTCGGGCTGGATTCTTCGGGCTTGCAATGCGTGTATGAAACGCTATGATGGGAGGCAATATGGCGAAGGAAGGTTGGAAACCGAGGGTCACGATCACGGTCGATGCGGCCCATCTGCGGCGGATCGACCGCACGGCGAAGAAGCTGGGGATGTCGCGGAGCGGCTTCTTGGCGGAGGCGATTCGGTCGTATCTGGACGAGGCCGAGATGCAGGCGAAGGTGATGGGGGATCCCATCGTGCTGCGGGCCTTCTCCGAGGCGATGACGCGGCCCGGTGTCATGTCCGCGATCGCGGAGGCTCTCGGGGCTCAGCTCACCGAGAAGCAGACCCAGACCCTGCTCGAGTTCTTGCGGGGTGCGGAGAAGGCGGGGGGTTCTGCGTGAAGTACTGGACTCAGTCGAGCAACGAGCGGGAACGGCTCTCCGTGGAATTCGAGGTGGACGAGCTGCACGAGCGGCTGCCGGCGTCCTGGCGTCTGCTGCATGGCTCAGACTTCCAGCAGGAGTACGGCGAGCCCCCACCCGGCGGTGATCCGCTCGCCCAGGCGATGACCGTGCTTCATGCGTCCCTGATTCTTCAGGCGTGGATCCGGGAGTGGAGCGGGGAGTGCTTCGGCTGTCGTCTCGTCCCCGTGGCGGTCGAGGTCGGCGGCGATCTGCTCGGGCACGGGGATCTGGTCGTGTTCTCTGACTTGTTCGCCGAGTTCGCGGTGCTGCTGGTTCGTGAGTCCGGCGACGCGGGCCGTTTGCACGCGTGGTGCGTTGGTCTGCACGATGCGGACCGTGCCCGGTCGATCTCCGAGGCCGAAGTCGAGTGCGAATCTCGGCTGCTCGACGCGGTGCAGCGTGCCCGTGACCTGGCGGTGTCGTCCGCGTTGGGCGGTGATCGGTGAATCTTCCCCCCCGCACGCCAGACGCCGCGGCCTCGGCTTGGGCCTTGGCCCAAGCCGTGGCCCGGTGTTCGACCGTGCGGGGTGCGGCGGGGGGTGGTGCCAGTCCCCCCGCTTCTCAGACCCGCTCGGGGGTTGGTGCTGGTGTGGCCTCTCCCGCCAGCACCCCCCCATCTTCTCCCCGAGAGAGCCCCGAGGGGGCACCCGGGCGTGTCGGGTCGTGCTGTGCGAGTCGGAGCGACGGCGGATGCGTAGGGGGCCGCTCAGGGGCCCCGAGGACCGGCCCGGCTTCGGGCCGGGTCCGGGTGAGCGAAGCGAACGAGAGCCCGGCCGGGGGCGTCCTGCGGGGCGTCCCGGGTCCGTCCGGGCGTGGACAGAGCGGGGCCGAGTCGGGAACCCGTCCGAACGCCGAAAACCACCTTCCGGCGGACGGCCCCTTGGTAATTACACGGGATTGCGAGCGGAAACGGCCTCCAGACGCTGGAAACGCGGTTTTTCACCCGAACGCCCGTTGGGGTATGCAGGATCTCGCCTGTGCTTTGCTCCCCCATGAGACGCGGCTCTGCAAGTGCTGCCGAACGACCCTCGGGGAGTTGGTCGAGGTCTGGCGGTCCGAGGCTCGGCGGACGGCGGCGTATCGCCAGCTCGTTCGGTGCGGGAGCGTCTGGCAGTGCCCGATCTGCTCGTCCCGGATCGGGGCGGCCCGGGCGGTCGAGTGCGGGGCGGCGGTGTCCTCCCACCTGGCTGCCGGGGGTTCCGTGCTTCTGCTGACTCACACTTTTGCTCATGAACGCGGAGAACCCCTCTCGGGGCTGCTCTCCGCGTTGAAGGGGGCTCTTGCCCGGTTCTACCGGGATTGGGCGGTGCGTGGCGTCCTGGCGGATCTCGCGCTGCTCGGGCGGATCTCCGCTCTCGAATGCACCTTCGGCCAGTCGTCCGGCTGGCATCCCCACGATCACTCCCTGCTGTTCGTCGCTTCGGGCGCCGTGACCGATTCTCACCTGGCTGTCCTCCGGTCCGCGTGGGTGCGTGTCTGTGCGAAGGAAGGGCGTGTGGCTTCCGAGGTGCATGGGCTCGATGTTCGCGGCGGGGATCTCGCGGTGGGTGCGTATCTCTCGAAGCTCGGGAACG
>DAINDF010000042.1:0-2401 GCA_036732005.1 Phycisphaerales bacterium | reverse complement strand
CCTCGGGCGCGATCTCGCGCCCGGTGAGCGTGCTGAGCAGCCGCGCGCGGTTCTCGTGCGCGCCGGGCCGCACCGAGCCACCGACGCGCGCCGACATGGTGAGCGCCCGGCTCTGCCCCGGTTCGACCGTGATCGGCCCGAAGCCGACCCTGCGGCCGTTCTCGACCATGTCGAGCGGCACCCCGTCGAGCCGGGCCGAGCCCGCGCGATAGCTGAAACCGGCGGGGAGCATGTCCTCGACCCGGGCGGTGATCGCGACCCCACCGGCCGAATTGCGAATGGTGATCGTGTAGGGAACGAGATCGCCGATCATCGCCGTTTCGACCCCGGCGATCTTTTCGATGGTGACGCCGCCCTGCGCGATTTCGGCAAAGCTGATCGCCGCCGAACTCGACCGGACCATGACGCCCGCGTCCGAACTTCCGGTCGCATCGCCCGCAAGGCTGATCCGCCCGCGCTCTGCATCCGCCAGAGTGATCGCATGGCCCCCGCCCGAACAGTCGAGGAATGCGCTCTCGCCCGGGGCGAGCGTGATCGGCGTGCAAAGAAGCCCGGGCAGCGGCAGCGACAGGCTCGCCCCGTCGATGGTCACGTCGTTCAGCGGGACGGTGCCCGTGTTGGTCACCTCGAAGCGGAAGAACACGAGGTCTCCCGGCCCCATGATGCCGTCGCCGTTCAGGTCGCGGAGTTCACCGATCGTGATATCGAGCGCGATCTCGGGATAGCCGAGCGGCACGATGACCGAGGACTCGTTGCTCGCGACCGGGACCGGCGGCGCGCCGTCGGGCCGCCAGAACGCATGGGCCCGGGCGGTGTTGTCCAGCTCTGCCGCGCGGATGTCCTCGGGCGTGAGCGCATAGGTGCCGGTGATCGCATGCGAGGTCTCGCCCGGGGCGAGGCTCGCGATGGGCGCGCCCAGCAGCACGAGCCCCGGCAGCGGGTCGTCGATACTCAGGCCATGGAGCGTCACGTTGCCGGTGTTGGTCAGCGCGAATTCATAGGTGACGGTTTCGCCGGGCAGCGCCGTTTCGGAGACGCCCGAGCGATCCGCGGTCTTGACGAGCTCAAGCCCCGGTGCGCGGTCGACCATGACCAGAGTCGGCCCCTCCACGCCGCCATCGGTTGCGGACAATGCATTCACCCGCTGCGGATTTCCGTCGCGGCCGGTATAGCTGCCGCTTGCCTCGGCCCGGTTTTCGAGCGTGGCGCCGCTGTCGATATCCTCCTGCGTGAGCGCATAGGTCGCGCTGTAGCTCGTGGCATCGGAGGCGCCGGGGGCAAGGCTCGCGATCGGCGCCCCGGCAAGTTCGAGCCCGGGCATCGCGTCGTCCAGCGTCACCCCGCTCAGGGTCACTTCGCCGCTGTTGGTGATGGTGAATCCGTATCGGACCACCTCGCCCGCCTGCGGCGGCGTCGAAAGCCCCGAGGTGTCGGCGGTCTTGACCAGGTCGATGGCGGGGCGCTGGCCGAGCGGCGCAACCGTCGGCTCGTCATTGTCGAACGCACTGCCCGACATGTCCTCGACCGTGGCCGGATCGCCCGGCCCCGCGTCAAAGAAGCCCTGTGCCCGCGCCCGGTTCTCGATCTCTCCGGCATCGAGATCGGCCTGGGTGATGATGTGGGAGGCGATAAAGCTCGTGTTGTCCACCTGCCCCACATCGAGCGCAACCGGCCCGCCCGAGACGACGGCCGAGACCATCTCCTCGGTGATCGTGACATTGCCGAGCGGCACGTTGCCGGTGTTCGCCACCGCAAAGACCCAGCGGATCTCGTCGCCGAGGCGCAGGTTCTCGGCATCAATCCCGGGGGCAAGTTCCTTGATCAGGGCGATGCCGGGGCGGCCGGCAACCGGGGTGATGGTCGGCCCGTCGACGCCGCTTTCGCTGCGCGACGGCGCCTCGTGTGAGCGCGGATCATGGGGCGGGCCGTAGGTGCCAATGACGCTGGCACGGTTCTCGACCGCGCCGGCGTTGATGTCCGCCTGCGTGATCGCGTAGATCGCGGGCCCCACGGTCGCGCTCGCGCCGGGGGCAAGCTCTCCGACCGGCAGGGTCTGCGGCACAAGCCCCGGCAGCGGGTCGGTGACGGCAATGTCGCGCAGGGTCACGTTGCCGCTATTGGTGACGACAAAGCTGTAGGCGATTTCCTCGCCAACGGCGGCAGGATCGTTCAGGCCCGAAGCATCGGCCATCTTTTCCAGCAGCAGGTCCGGTGCCTGTTCGAGCGGCACGACGGTTTCCTCGTCGCTCTCCGCATCGGGGCCGGAACGGTCGCTCACCGGCGTGGTGCCGAACCGCCCGCTCGCCTCGGCCCGGTTGACCACCTCGCCCGCGTCGATGTCCGCCACGGAGAGATCATAGGTGGTCGAGACCAACAGTTCATCTCCAGGCTCCAGCTCCCC
>DAINDF010000041.1:0-2415 GCA_036732005.1 Phycisphaerales bacterium | reverse complement strand
GGGAGGCACGGGGCGCTGGGGGCGCGGCGGGGGGTGGGACCCGAGTGTTGGAGAGGTTGAGGGAGGGGAGAGTGGGGATCACGGCTTGGCGGGGAGGGGCAGGGCTGTGGCACCCGGCCCGGCGTGTGAGAGATCCACACCACGCGCCGCTGGCGCGGCGGGTGGTGGCACCGGGGGGGCGTTCGTCGGGGGAGGGGTGCCCGGCTTGGCGGGGAGGGAGGGGCAAGGCGTGGCACTTGGCTTGTTAGTCGACGCTGCGGGCACGTCGAAAAGCCGAGATCATGTCGACGGCTCCGCGAAGGTGTAGCTTCCAAAGATCGGCGGGCTCACCCGCTCTAGGCTGCACTTTGATCACACTTAGCAATCGATCCTCCCAGTACTCCTGATAGGGCGTCGACTGGATCTCGAGCTCTAATGGGTCCAGTACATTGACCTCGTTGCCGCTCATAGCCCCTAGTACCACCCAGTGCATGATGCCGCTGTCGTGGCGGTGAATAAGCGCAAGAGCAAGTCCGCCTGCTTCCAGATGAGACTTGAGGCTGGCGGAATCTGACGGGCTGTCCAAGTCGACAGCCACGGCATCGAAGCCGTCCTGGTCCATTGCGCGATAGATATCTGGATGAAGGCACCCAGTGGTGCTGGAGTCGTAGAGGAAGGACCTGTTGTCGATTCCAAGTCTCTCGCGAAGGCGTCTCTCGTAGACATCGAGGCCATACGCCTCATAGATGGTGCTCGCGGCGTGATAGCCGCATGTGTGCCCCTCGATCTGGCGCTGGAGTCTCGGCGGAGATGGCTGGGCGGCCAGGGTTGGAACTGGTTGGACTGGAGCAAAGTCTCCCATCGGGATCGCCCACGCAACAAGAATCGCGATGATCAAGGCGGCCGCAAACGCGACGATGACCGCGCTACTTCGCAGGACTCTGCGTCGCAGTGTTGCTTTGCGCTTCGCCATGGCCGTTCCTATGCCTCAGGCGCCAGGGTGGTGTTCGCCGTAGGGTCTGCTAGTGTGAAGCACTGACCTACGGGTCAGGGCGATGGCACCGGTCATGGGAACCCGGAGATGTGCTGCTCACCCCACCGCCGCCACAACCTTCTTGGCGCCGTCGTTCAGGTCGGTGGCGGCCTGGAGGGTGGGGAGGTCGGCGGCGGCGGCGTGGAGGGTTTTGCGGCCGGCTTCGACATTGTTGCCTTCGAGGCGGACGACGAGGGGGACTTTGAAGCCTTTGGAGCCGTCGGGGTTTTCGTAGCCTCGGGCGGCGTTGACGACGCCTTTGGCGATGACTTCGCAGTCCATGATGCCGCCGAAGATGTTGACGAGGACGCCCTGGACGCGGGGGTCGGAGAGGATGATGGAGAAGGCCTCGGTGACGGCTTCTTCGGAGGCGGAGCCGCCGACATCGAGGAAGTTGGCGGGGTCGCCGCCGTGGTGTTTGATGGTATCCATGGTGGCCATGGCGAGGCCGGCGCCGTTGACGAGGCAGCCGATGTTTCCGTCGAGTTTGATGTAGGAGAGGCCGAAGCGGTGGGCCTTGAGTTCCTGTGGGTTTTCTTCGGAGGGGTCGAAGAGGGCCTGGATGTCCTTGTGTCGGTCGAGGCCGTTGTCGTCGAAGTTGAACTTGGCGTCGATGGCGAGGACCTGGCCTTCCTGGGAGGGGGGAGAGGGGGGAGCGACAGGCGGGACGCCTGTCCCACCGGGGGAGGAGGGAGAGGCAGGCGGGACGCCTGTGCCAGTGGGAGTGGTGGGGGAGGCGGGCTTGGTGAGGACGAGGGGGTTGATCTCGGCGAGGGAGCAGTCCTTGTCGACGAAGAGCTTGGCGAGGGCGGTCATGATCTTGGCGGCCTGGTTGATCTGCTTGCCGGAGAAGCCGAGGTCGAAGGCGAGGCGGCGGGCCTGGTGGGGCTGGAGGCCCATGAGTGGGTGGATGGGCTCCTTGATGATGGCGGCGGGGTTCTCGGCGGCGACCTTCTCGATCTCGACGCCGCCCTCGGCGGAGGCGATGAGGACATTGCGTCGGGTGTCTCGGTCGGTGGTGATGGCGAGGTAGTACTCGTGGGCGATGTCGACGCCGGCGGCGATGAGGAGCTTTTTGACCTCGAGGCCTTCGGGGCCGGTCTGGGGGGAGACCATCTTGTTGGAAAGCATGAAACGGGCGGCGTCGGTGGCTTCCTCGGGTGAGCGGACGAGTTTGACGAAGCCGGCCTTGCCTCGGCCGCCGGCGTGGACCTGGGCCTTGACGACGGCGAGGTCGGTGCCGGCCTCTGCGGTGACCTGCTTGTAGATGGATGCGGCGGCGTCGACGGACTCGCAGACGCGGCCCGGGGGGACGGGGATGCCGTAGGAGGCGAGGAGGTCTCGGGCCTGGTGCTCGTGGATCTTCATGGGGGGTCTCCGTGGTCTAGGAAGGGCATGGTAGA
>DAINDF010000040.1:2148-2510 GCA_036732005.1 Phycisphaerales bacterium | reverse complement strand
TTCTCGGCCAGATCCCCGGCCGCCTCGGGCAGGCAGCCACAGCGCGGAAGGCCCACATCGACGTCGATCAACACCTCGGGCACGCGCCCCCGCCGCGCAGCCTCGATCGTCTCCTCCGAATCCACCGCCACCGTCACCCGCACGCCACGTCGGACGAGCGCGCCCAGGCGCGAGGCGTCGAGCACCTCGTTGGCCAACAGCAGGTCCTCCCCGAGCCCGGCCGCCGCGAGGCCCTCCAGCTCGCGGATCGTGGCACCACAGAAGAGCGCGTGGCCGTGGGCGCGTTGACGACGGGCGAGACCGATGCATTTATGAGCCTTCACGTGCGGGCGCAGCTGCGCACCGGGCCGAGCGGCGGCCAT
>DAINDF010000040.1:812-2138 GCA_036732005.1 Phycisphaerales bacterium | reverse complement strand
CGTCGACGATCAGGGCGGGTGTCGGGAGCTGGTGGAGCTTCATCGCTGTCGCCTCTCAGTCCTCTCAGTCCTCGCGGTGCTCGCCGCGCCCGCATCCGATATCGTCCCAGAATCGGAAGGCCGATGCCCGCTGCCCCGTCGCCGCGCGGCCCGTGGCCCGTGGCCCGACCCGAGGAGACGACCATGAGTGCCGCCCCCAGTGAGAACGACCGCGCCAGCTTCAAGCAGATGAAGTCGGGCACCCGGGAGGATTGGGCCCGCATCGCGCCCCATCACGCACGCCTGTGCGAGGGGCTCCCCGATCGCGTGCTCTCCCATCTGCGTCTGCTCGACGGCGACTACGGCGGCTTCCCCGTCGATCGCCTGACCCACAGCCTGCAGACCGCCACCCTGGCCCTCGCCGACGGACGCCCCGAGGACTACGTCGTCTGTGCCCTGCTCCACGACATCGGCGACACCCTCGCCCCCAACAATCATCCCGAGATCGCCGCGGCGATCCTGAAGCCCTACGTCGATCGCCGGCTGCATTGGATCGTTGCCAGGCACGGCGTCTTCCAGGGCTACTACTTCTGGCACCATGTGGGCATGGACCGCCACGCCCGGGAGGCCTACCGGGGTCACGAGTTCTTCGACGACTGCGCGGAGTTCTGCGAGCTCTACGATCAGGCGGCCTTCGATCCGAAGGGCGAGACGCTGCCGCTGGAGCATTTCGAGCCGATGGTGCGCCGCGTACTCGGCGCTTCACAGCCGCTCGCGGTCGCGGCGAGCGAGGCCGATTAGCCACACGGTCGATATCCAGCGTCCGGCTCGGCTCCAGCGGAGCAAGCACGGACGGAAGGGGAGCCCGCCCACGGTAGACCAAGGACAGCGGACGACCCAGCGGCCCGCGGCTAGGCTCGATCGAGAGCGAGGCAGCGGGATCCGGAGCGGCAATCCGGCCCCAGGCGTCCCACCTCAATGCGAGAGGAGCCCCCGACATGGCGAACCCGTTCTCCCAGGAGTCCAGCCAGCCCAGCGAGTCCGAAGCCCAGGCGAAGCCCCGGACCGGCACCGACGCAGACGCAGACGGCGCCGCCAGACGAGGTGCGAGCGCCGAGCGCGCAGCCAAGGACGCTGCCGAGGGTGAAGGCGGCCCCGCAAGGCCGACCTCCTCCCCTTCCCTCTCCCCGGCGGCCCGGCCCGAGCCGAAGCCACGCCGCGGGCCCGGCAGGATCGCGGTCGTGCTGCTGTTGTTGCTGCTCGTCTCGGTCGCGATGAACGTCGTCCAGGGCCGCCGGGGGGCCCGTCTGGAGGGTCGCCTGGACGAGTTCGAGCTCGCCCTCGAAC
>DAINDF010000040.1:0-802 GCA_036732005.1 Phycisphaerales bacterium | reverse complement strand
AGCAGACCGCCCGCGCGCTCGATGCCGAGGGCGCCCTGACCGACGTGGACGCGGCGATGCAGACGGTGCGCGAACGAATCGCGGGGCTGCAGCAGGCCCTCGACGAGCTCGACTCGGCGACCCGCCCCTGAGCGGGCCATTCGTCTGCCGGAAACTCGCGCGTACGAGCCGGGGCCCGGCTCCACCCGCACCGCATGCCATCGAAGCGTCTCATTCGCTCTCGCGATTGCTGCTCTTTCGTTCCGAAAAGCTCTCGATGGGACTGGACAGGACCGCCCCGCCTCCTGTTAGGATGGGCGCATGCGGATTCCGTCTCCCATTGCGCCGCGCCGGCTCGCCTTCGCTCTGCTCGTGACGGCGGTCGCCGTCGGCATCCCCACCGAGTCGTGCCTGATGGCGTTGGATTTCGAGGCGCTGACCGCCCTGCCCTTCGCCGTGCTGGCGACCGTCGTCTCGGCCGGGCTCTTCTACTAGTCTCCCCGAGAGATCGGAGTGCGGGTCCTGGGCTGTCCATGCAGGGATCGGCACCGAGACCCCCTGGAGCCAGACCATCCGAGGAGGAGGCCCGCGTGACCCATCGATTCGGCGCCGAGACGACTGCGGAGGATGTGGCGGCTGCCCTCGACCTGGACCTGGCGGGCCAGACGATCGTCCTCACCGGTGGCTCGGCAGGCCTCGGTGTCGAGACGACCCGGGTCCTGGCTTCTTGCGGTGCCCGGATCGTCAGCGTGGTGCGCGATCTCGAGAAGGGTCGCGCAGCGGCAGACGCGCTCTTTCGAAGGGGGGTGGCGTTTCGCCGGAG
>DAINDF010000039.1:0-2525 GCA_036732005.1 Phycisphaerales bacterium | reverse complement strand
TCGTGATAGACTCGCCTCGGAGGTCCACGGCCCGTCGTTCGCCGTTCAACCGGGAGATCCGCCCATGCGTTCCGCTGCCTGCTCAGCCCTCGCCCTCGCCGCCGCCTTTGCCTCGGCCGGGAGCGACACCGTCACCTTCACCATCAGCCCGGGCGCCACCGGCGTTGTCGATGTCGAGTTCTTCACCTACCTCGGGTCGGATACAGACCTTGACGGCCCCCTCCCCATCAGCGGCACCATCGACATCTCCTCCGACGATTTCGCCAACCTCACCAACCTCAACCTCGAAGATGTCAGCATCGTCTTCGATATCCCCTCGGAAAACGGGGGCACCTTCGACGGCGGCCCCTTCCTCGGCAACGGCTCATACACCGTCGATGTCGAGGGCGTCGCCAGCGCCGGCGCGGCCGAGAACCGCGGAGCCGCGGTCGCCACCCTGACCATCAATGTCGTCGCCAGCGGAGACGCCGGCGCGGCCTACGACCTCCTCGGCCTCGACCCGGTCAACAACCCGATCTTCTTCGACCTCGAGTCCCTCAGCGCCGTTCCCGCCACGCTCGAGATCACCAGCCTCACCACCGACGGCACGACCATCTCGCTCGACGCGTTCCTCCGCGTCGACACGATCGTCGTCTCCTATGTCCCCGCCCTCGTCGAGACCCGCATCGACATCGGCATCACCCTCAACGCCACCGGCGACGACCCAGGCAGCGCACTCAACACATGCTCCCGCGCCGACATCGCCGAGCCCTGCGGCCTGCTCGACCTCGCCGACATCGTCGGCTTCGTCACCGCATTCGCCGCCCAGGAGCCCATCGCCGATTTCGACAACAACGGCCTGTTCGACCTCGCCGACCTCGTCGCCTTCGTCACCATCTTCAGCGCCAACGAGTGCCAGGGCCAGCCCGGGCCCTACGACTGCTACTACATCGGCATGAACTTCGATGAGGGAGACGCCGCCTACGCCCTCGGCGAGCACCGCTTCACCACCGCCGGCATCGCCCTCTCCGGCGCGGCCCTCATGCTGGGCTTCACCGCCGCCCGCCGCCGCGGCACCTGAGACGCTCTGCAATAGTCCGCAGCACGGGCCCCGATGGTGCCACCACCCGCCGCGTCAGCGGCGTGTGGTGTGTTCCCCGCCCGACACTCGGACGAGCCTGAAGCGCACGCGAAAGCCAAAAGCCCAGGCCTCCCCGGTGCCACCACCCGCCGCGTCAGCGGCGCGTGGTGCCGATTCCCCCGGCGTCCTGTCAAACGGATCACTGTGCAGTCTTGTGCTCGACGAGCGCGAGCCCGCGGAGCCTCGTTTCCCGGTCACTCCGTGGGCTCGCGCCCATGGCTCGCCCGAGTTTGGCGCGGATTCCGTATCCCAACATCATCCCCCATCGCCCCAAGCCTCCACAACAGCCCGAGCAGCAGGAACAGCAGCAGGGCCACCCAGTCCTTCATCAGCGTCAGATCGACCAGCCCCGCGCCGAGAAAGCCCGCCAGCGAGGTCGCCGCCGCCGCCACGCGCGGTTCACCCAGCCGGCGCCGCACGCCCCCCACCGCCGAACCCACCATCCACACGAACGACCCCAGCCCCGCGACCCCCCGCTCGCACAGCAACTCCAGCGGCAGGCTGTGCGCCCACGGGATGATCCCCCGCTCGGGCGCGTACCCCTCGGGGAATCGCACCCGCGAGAGGTACCACGCCGGCGTGTAGTACTCCCCGAAGGTGAACACCCCCTTGCCCAGCAAGGGCGATTCCTTGAACATCGCCCACGCCACCAGCCACAGCCCCACCCGCCCGTCCTGCCCCAGCCTCAGGAAGTCCGCCGCGCGCCGCCTCGCCCCCCACACATCGCCCGCGTACAGCCCCGCCGCCACGCCCCCGATCGCGACCAGCGAACCCAGCGCCCAGCGCCACCCCAGCGCCAGCCACGCCCACACGAACACCACGCCCGCCGTCGTCAGCCACGCGTTCCGGCTCTTGCTCGCCAGCAGCGCCACCGCCGCCGCCGGGCCCACCACCAGCGCCCCCGCCGCCAGCCAGCGCCACCCGCAAGCCCGCAGCGTCTCGAACAGGAACGGCAGCAGGATCGGCACCAGCACCAGGTCGTTGGGGTGGGGAAGCGAGCCCCGCACCCGGTCCACCTTCTCAACGGGTTGCCAGGTCAGCACGCTCCGCTGGAAGACCGCGTGCGCCGCCGCGTCCAGCGCGATCAGCGCACACGCCACGCCCAGCACGAGATACAGCCGCCCCACCGCCGCCGGCGTGACCAGCACCCGCTGCAGCACCACGAACACCATCGCCACCACCGGCATGAACACCGACAGGTCCAGGCTCAGCCCCGCATGCGACGAGGTCGCGATCGTCAACGCGTGCACCCCGAGGAACACACCCACGGGGACCATCCCCCGAAGCCGCTCCCCCGCCGGCCCCAACGCCGCCTCCCGCACGCCGCCCGCCCCCAACCCCAACAGCAGACCCACCCCGCCCCCAGACCCCAGCCCCCCCCCCCCCCGCACCCAGAGCCCGAAAC
>DAINDF010000038.1:2257-2558 GCA_036732005.1 Phycisphaerales bacterium | reverse complement strand
GGCGTCTTCGGAGTCGGAGAGGTCTTCGCGGGCGAAGGATCGCCCGCCCCGGATGTGAGTCCGGGCTCGAGCCTGGCGAGACGCTTCGCCGATCAGGACACGAACGACAATCTGGCCGACTTCATCGTCCTCGCAACCCCCACGCCCGGTGTCGCCGAGTTCACGCCGGTGCCGGAGCCGGGGAGCGCGCTGCTCTTCGGACTCGGACTCTCGGGCCTGGCGGCCTCCGGAGGAGTCCTTCGGAACGGAACGCGTCGGAGAGAGGTGGAGCCGGTGGGCAGCTGAGTCTCGCCGGACCCGC
>DAINDF010000038.1:757-2191 GCA_036732005.1 Phycisphaerales bacterium | reverse complement strand
ACGAACTTCCGCTACCGCGGTGTGCTCTTCCATGTCCAGACCGAGGACAGCGGGCGCGGACATCCCCACGTGATCACCCACCTCTTCCACGGCGGCAACATCATCGCCTCCGAGAAGCGCGACTACGCCCACCTGCTGTCGGGAGCGGACGTGGAGGCGGGGGTCCACAAGCTGATGGAGGGCCAGCACAAGGCGATGCTCAAGCGGCTCTCCCGGGGTGAACACGACCAGGTGATCGCCGACCGGCTGGGTCCTGGGATCTTCGGCAGCGGCGCCGACGGCTCGGGTCATACGGATCCCCTGCAGCCGACCGGTCCCTCCGTCGATCGTTCCGTCGAGGAGGCGATTGCGGAAAGCATCGCAGAGACCTCCCAGACGGGCTCGACGACGCGACCTGCGCGCGAGGTTGCGTCGGTCGGGGTGCGTCCGGATCGGGAGGCCCCGGGCTCGGGACTGTCGCGGGTGTTCGGGGAGCGGGTGGTGAGTGAGAAGCCGCTGGACGAGGTCGTTCTCGACTACCTCGTGGAGAACGCACGAAAGCGGAAGCGCAGCGGACGGTGAGGCGCCGGGCGCCGATCGCGACCGGTGAGCCGCCGGTCCGAATGTACCACGTCTCCAAGTCCTACATGGCGGGCCAGTACGCCCTGCACGACGTTTCGCTCGAGGTGCATCGTGGGGAGCTCGTCTTCCTGACCGGGCCTTCCGGCGCGGGCAAGACGACGTTGCTCGAGCTGCTCTTCGCAGCCGAGCAGCCCAGCGAGGGGCAGATCCTCGTACTCGGTCGCAACGTCGCGCGGCTCGGGGCGGGCGCGATTCCGGCGCTGCGGCGGCGGGTGGGCGTCGTCTTCCAGAGCTTCAAGTTGCTCGAGGACCGGACGGTCGAGGAGAATGTCCGCTTGGCGCTCGACGTGATCGGGGTCCCGCGGCGGGAGGCGCGGGCGCGGGTCTTCCAGATGCTGAAGTCGGTCGGTCTCCAGCACCGCCGTTTCCATCATCCCCTGTCGCTCTCGGGCGGGGAGCAGCAGCGCGTCGCCCTGGCCCGGGCGCTGGTGAACGAGCCGGAGATCCTGCTGGCCGACGAGCCGACGGGCAACCTCGATCCCGAGCTCACGATCGAGATCATGGACCTGATCGTCTCCGCCTCGACCCGGGGCACGACGGTCATGGTCGCCACCCACGACCTCTCGCTGATCGAGCGCTACGGCGCGCGGCCGCCGCTGATCGCGGGCCCAGTCGTCGCCGCAATCGGGCTGGCCCTGCTTGCCGTGCCGGGGATCGGCGGCTCCTACTGGACGACCTTCTTCCCGGGAATGGTGGTGTTGGGGTTCGGTATGGCGGTCAGCGTGGCGCCCCTGACCACGACCGTCATGGGCGCGGTGAAAGAGCGTCACGCGGGTGCGGCATCCGGGATCAACAATGCCATGGCCCGCGTCG
>DAINDF010000038.1:0-747 GCA_036732005.1 Phycisphaerales bacterium | reverse complement strand
AGCGCTACGGCAAGCGCGTTCTGCGCCTCGAGGACGGACGCATTGCGGAGGACGTGCCCGCCGCCGGCGCGCGAAGCGGGGGTGAGCGATGAGCCGCGTCTGGGTGCTCGTCACCATCGCCTTCGCCAACGCCATCCGCGGCATTCGCACGGGCAGCACGACCAGCTCCCTGGCCGTGCTGACCATCGCCATCGTGCTGGTCCTGGTCGGCAGCGCATCGCTGCTCGTGCATAACATGAGCGGCCTGCTCGACGAGTTCGGCGAGGACCTGCAGCTGACGGCCTATCTCGAGAAGTCGCTGGCGGAGGATGATCTGCGCTTGCTGGCGACGACCGTGGGCGGCGCTCCCGGCGTCGAGCGGGTGGAGATCGTGACCCGGCAGCAGGCGCTCGAACGCTTCGAGCGCAGCGCCGGCGGCGCCGAGCTGCTGCCCGGGCTCGAGGAGAACCCGCTGCCCGCCTCGCTCGAGATCCACCTGCTGCCCGAGGCCCGGACGTCCGAGGCGATCGGGATCCTGGAGTCGTCGCTCGACGGATTGCCGGGCATCGACGAGATCGCGCACGGTCAGGAATGGATCGAAGGCTATGCACGGGCGCTCGCCCTGATCCGGGGAATCGCGACGGGCATCGGTCTGGTGCTCGGACTGGCGGCGCTGCTGATCGTTGCCAATACGATCCGTCTGGCGCTGTACGCCCGCCGGGACGAGCGCGAGATCCTGGCCCTGGTGGGGGCGAGCCGGACCTTCGT
>DAINDF010000037.1:0-2566 GCA_036732005.1 Phycisphaerales bacterium | reverse complement strand
CCGGTAAGTAGCCCGGCCGCGTCGAGGATGGCGCGGGCCTCGTCGCACAGCTGGCGGGCTGCCTTGGCCCGGGCCTGCTGGACGGTGACGGACCCGGACAGGTCGGCGTAGGTGATCGACCTGCCGCCCATCGACTTCGACTCGACGGCCGGTTCGGTGAGCCCGTCACCGCCCTCGGCGGGGGCGATGTCTGCTGCGGCCCTCTTGGCCGCCTGGGCGCACGTGGCGTCCTTGAACGCGGCCAGCACATCAGTGTCGGACGGCTTGCCGGACGAATCGACGTCGTAGAGGGCGGCGCGGGTGGCGTCGCGGACCAGGATGGAGGCCGACCGCAGCAGCATATCGGCGTTCGCTGGCGCCGGGTTGCCGGTCCAGGTGGCCAGGTCGCCGCTAGTCGCGTAGGTCAGCGCCATCGTCGCCTCCTAACAGGTGGGGTGCGGGATGGGCGCAGGTCGGCCGTTACAGCGATGGAAAGACCACCATGGACATCGCCAGTCCGCCTTGCGCGTGAGGTGCCGGGAATGGAGGCCCGTTTGGTGGACGCGGTTTGACGCCCACCCCGCTAGATCCGCTACTTGACCTTGATGTTGCGGAAGACAGCCGCCGCACGGGTCGCCTTCAGGGCGACCGCGACGGGGCCGAGTTCCACTTCACCCTTCTTGACCGCGCCCGAGGTGTTGAACTGCGGCAGCCAGGTCTGCACCAGCTGCCCACCGGACATAGACACTCCGTGGAAGCCGTTCAGGCCGACACGGTAGGCGTACAGGTCGGTGAGTCCGGTGTTGCCGACCCCGCTGTCGGTCGCGATGGAGACCGTCGCGGTATCGACGTCGACAACCTCCACGGACACGGCCCGAGCGAACTCGAACTTCTTGTTCGTGCCGGTGACGGCGACGCCACCAGCACCAACGATGGGCAGCGCCTCGATGGTGGCGGTCTCGTCGCCAATTGCGCCAGTGGTCACGGTGATGTCCGCCGTGGTCTGCCCGTCGATGCGCAGCTTGAACGATCCACTGCCCGACAGGGTTAGCGCCCACTTGGTGTTGCGGGTCACGTTGGGGATGATCAGGTCCGACGATCCGGCCTTCTCTCCGGCGTCGACGAACAGGATGCTGCCGTACGTCTCGCGGGTGATCGGGCGGCCGTCCTGCCCGACGAGCCCGTCGACCGGGTTGACGTTGTACATCCCGGCGCGGCGGGCGATGGAGCGCACGCGGGCGAGCGCGTTGCGGTTGCCAACCACGATGGTCGGGGTGCCGTCCAGGACCGACAGGAACTCGTCGAGGTCGTCGAGGGCCGTCATGGAGGCGTCGTTGTTGTTCGCCCCGGACAGGCTGGTCCAGTCGGTGACCGAATCACCCCGGAACTCGGTGGACGAGTTGGCGAGCGCTACGTTGAGCCCGTCGAAGCCGTCCTCGGCGTCCGCCTCCGTACCGAGAACGTCGCCGTTGATGACGGCGTCCTGGAAACGAGTGCGGGTGGCCTTGATCTTCTCCTGCAGGTTGAGCTGCACGGCGCCGGATGCGGCGGGGCCGATCTTGGCGACCACGCGGTCCACCTCGAAGCTGCCGCCGAGGGGCACGAGGTCCACCGTGTACTTCTGGGTAGTGACCTCACCCGGCGTGTACTCGTTGTTGATCTTGCGGAAGCTCGCGGTGCCCTGGGTGATCTGGCGGCGGTAGCCGTAGGTCGGGGTACCGCCCCCGCCGGAGGGGTTGACAGAGTCGTCGAAGATCAGGCTGTCGAGGATCGCGGATTCCTTGCGGAATTCGTCGATGACGGCCGGGTCGTAGTCGGTCTGGGCGTTGTTCTTGGATTCGGCAAGTGAGACTGCCATGGTGTTCTCCTAGGTTCAGCCGTAGACGCCTTGTAGCGCCTCGGTGAGGGTCTTTTGGGATTTCTTCTCCCCACTGCCGCCGGCGTGGTCGACGGTGGACGCTCCGGGCGTCGCCGTCACACCGAGGGCGGGATTGGCCTGCACGGCCTTGGTGATCGCGCTCGCGAGTCCGTCCGCGTCGGACGGGTCGAGTTCGGCGATCGACGCCATGAAGGAGCGTGAGTCGAGTAGACGCCCGGCGTCGGCTTTGGCGGGGCCGGCGGCTTTAAAAACGGCGAGTTCGCGGGCCTTCTCGGCTTGCGCGGCCTGCGATTTGGCAAGCTCGGCCTTGAGCGCCTCCGGATCGACCTGGTCGGCGTCCTTGAGTCCGAGGGCCTGAGCGATGGCGTCGAGCGTCTGCTGCTGCTTCTGCTCGGCGGCTTCCCGTTTGGCTTTCTCGGCTTTCACATCGTCGCGTGACGCTGCGAGGGACTTCTCCAGCTTCGTGATGGAGTCGGACGGGTCCGGGTCGGCCTTGGGTGGCACCACGGCGGGGACGGGCGTCGCGCCCTGGTCTCCGGTGGTGTCCGGGGTGGCGTCGGTGTCGCTCATGGGTTGCTCCTTGTGCGGGATGGGTTCGGCGTCGAGCCGATGCCCCCGCCACGTTGACGGGGGAAGAAATGGGGGGGGTATGAAAAAACCCGCCCCAGCGGGCGGGTTCTCTCGATGTGAGGCGTCTAGCGCACCTTG
>DAINDF010000036.1:367-2826 GCA_036732005.1 Phycisphaerales bacterium | reverse complement strand
ATGATTGAGCGATCGACACCCGTCAACAACGAGGCTGCGACGGCCGATGGGGCGAAGAGCTTCGTACGTCGCCAGGTTGCCGGCGTCGAGGCCGACGCCACGTTCAACGCCGCGACGCGTCGCTGGACGCCGATTGCATTACTGCGGAGCGACCAGGGATGGCTGCGCCCCCGGCTGGAGGAGCGCGGCGTCAAGTGTATCCTGGACCCTGACTCGGGGTCCCACGTCAGCGCCGCGATGGCCGACGCGGGGGCGGGGGCGATCCTGCGGGGTCAGCGACTCGGTCTCGATGGTCGCGACGTCGCCCGAATGGTGTACATAGAGATGGAGAAGAGGAAGTGACTGGTAAGAACAGGAGGACTCGAGAGCCAGGGGTGAAGTCCACCCCGTGGACGAACGAGGAGGCGGAGGCCCTGCGGACTCTACTCACAGCAGGGGCGACCTACGCCGACGCCGCGCGACGGATGGGGCGCTCCCGGTCGTCCGTAGTCAGCTTTGCGCAGAGGACCGGACTGTCCCTCAGCCCGAAGAAGACCCGCCCGAAGACGGGCGAGACCCCGAAGAACTCGGCGCGGCCGAGCGCCTCGCGGGTAAAGTTTGGTGCGTCGAGGACTGACCGGGGACCGACGAACACCCGACCAGACCGACGGAAACCCGACTCCCACCTACCGCACCTGACGACGATGCAGGGTCAGAGACTGCACGTCTACCCTCCAGACCCCTACGCCCGCGAGCCACTGGCGACGTACGAGCGTCACGGCGACTGGTGGGTGAGGCGGGGCGACCCCAACGTCAAATTCCGCACGATCCTCGACGCGGTCGGGGCCGTCTCGCCGTGAGCACCCGGACACTGGCGCTCGGTGAGGTTTACCTACCGCACCCGGACGCGGCGCTGATCTGCGTCCGGACTAAGTGCCCCGAGCTCGGTGGCGGCTACGAGGTCGTCCTCCGCGACCGCTTCGGTGTCGGGCACGAGGCAGTCGTGACCGGGAGGGGACCGACGCCGGAGTCAGCCTCCCGGTCCTGCGCCGACCGCCTCCTCGCCGCGATATCCGCTCGCGAGGCTCGCACCGCCGAACTGGCCGCGCGCCGTAGCGCCGCGCAGGCGGATCGCGCCCTCCGGCCCGACCCTACCCCTCGGGCCGGGCCACGGCCGAGCCCTGCGGGTCGGCTAAATCGGCGCACGGGGTCAATAAACTCGGGCCGTGCCACCGCCGCTACGGGTAACGCCGGTTACACGGGGTCCGTCCCGAGGAACGCCGACCTGTGGGAGGTGAACACGACCGGCATCCGCGTGCGACTGAAGGACGGACTCTGTTGGAGTGACTCCGGTACTCGGGAGGAGCGCGTCTTCGCGACGGTGCGCCTGGCGAAGACCGCGACGCGTGGGGCGATCCACCCCAGCGACGTGAAGTAGGCCGTATCTTCGATGACGCCGCCGCGCTACGCTAGGCGGTAAGTGAGTAGTGCACAGGAGGATAGAGTGAGAACAGAGCGAGAGAGACTGTCGGCGGTCGCGGCGGAGGCCATAGCCAACGCGCGGGAGAACGGGGTGACGCCGCCCGAGGACGACCTGGAGGTCGCCGCGGACATGTGTGAGTCGGGCGTGTTCGGTCCGACCGAGTACTGGATAGACGCCGACGGGGTCCTGGACCCCCGACTGGTGCAGGCCGTCCGGGACGCGCGTGTGCTCGACGCCATGTACGAGGCCGACGACGTCGACTTGCTTCACTAGGGAGACGACGAAGTGATGGAAGACGACAGACTGATGGGCGTCGGCTGGGACGCGATACGTCGCGCCCAGCGTAAGGAGGGGCGACTGCACGAGCCAGTCGACCTGTCGCGGTCCGGAGATTACGGAGCCGATCCTCTGGGCGACGGCACGTTCCGGATGGTTCCGTCCGGGGACGTCGTTGGCTTCGAGGAGCGGTGTCGGAGGTTGAAGATGTGAGTCTAAGCGAGGAGTCCCGCCGCCGCTGGCACTCTGGACCTGAGTTCACCGCGCCCGACGATCAGCGATGCGAGGCGCTCGTTCCCGGCCATCCATCGTGGTACCAGGAGTACACTCGCCATAACCACCGGTGCCACAAGACGGCGCAGCAGTCTCGCGGGGGTATGGTCGTGTGTCACGTCCACGCGAGGGCTCGGGAGGTCACGCACTACCGGAGTATCGCTGGAAGGAGTAGGCTGTGACCGAAATAGACCCGAGTCTACCGCACCAGGACGTGCGCCACCTCATAGCTCGTCGCGAGCCGGGAGCGGAGTTCGACCGCGAGTTCGCGAGGCTACTATCCCTCCCGGTCGCTCCGTACTCCACCGATCTGAACGTCGTCGCGGCTGCTCTGGACGCGGCTCTGTGTTGGTGGCTCCTATCCCATTTCGAGGCCGTGGTCGTTCTCTCGCGAGTCGATCCGGAGATGCCGGTGAGTAATGCCTTGTCTTACGACCGCAGAGGACGT
>DAINDF010000036.1:0-357 GCA_036732005.1 Phycisphaerales bacterium | reverse complement strand
ATGAGTGCTGCGTTCGCTCTTTGCGAGGCGTGGCTGAAGGCGGCTTACGACCTGCCCCCGGCGTTCTACGTGCACGCGTCGGCGACGGAGCTGGCGTGGAGTGGCCCCGTATCGTCCTAGACCGCGCCGCCCTATAGTTTGTGAGTAAACGCTAACGGAACAGGGGAGTAACGAGAATGTCCAAGGTCAAACTGAGTGAGACACTGATCCGTGGAGTCCACGCGGTGAATAACGACGTCGCCTGCGAGATCGAGTTCGAGGGCACCGAGTCCTACGAGGAGCAGTGCGAGATTCTGGCCGAAGTCTGCATCGACGCCGGTCGCCTGACCACGTGGGGCCACCCGGAGGCTGACGCCG
>DAINDF010000035.1:1867-3016 GCA_036732005.1 Phycisphaerales bacterium | reverse complement strand
GAGTCGACCTCACGGACGGTGCGCGACGTGGGCTGCGGTTACGGCGACTTCCTCGGCGCCTTCGACGGCCGACGCTGGACGCGGATCGGGCTCGAGTGGAACTCGCGACGAGCGGAGCATGCGCGCTCCGCCCTGGGTGCGACGGTTCACGAGGAGACTCTCTCCGAGTGGAGTTCCCGGGGCGCCTGCGTCGATCTCTGCACTGCGTTCGGGCTGGTCGAACACGTGACCGATCCGCGCGGCCTGCTGGAGGACGCGCGCCGGGTCCTCGAACCGAACGGTTACCTGATCGCGAACGTTCCGGATCTCACCGACCCCCTCGTCGCGATCAGCGATTTCTTCTGCATCGAGCACTGCGCCTACTACGACGAACGCACCTTCGTTTCGCTGCTCGCTTGCAGCGGTTTCGAGGTGCTCGCCACGACGCGACTGACACCGGACTACCCCGACGTTGCCGTGCTGGCCCGACCGGCGAAGGACCGCTCTGCGCCCATGGCCTTTCGCGATCGTGAGGCTGCGCGGGGTGTGATCGACGGCGTGCGCGACTACACGCGCCGGCGATCCGCGCTCGTGGGCTCGATCCGTCGCCGTCTGGAGGACGCCGGCGTGCTCGCGCGGCCACAACGCGTGGGCATCTACGGAGCCGGCGTCCACACCCGTCTGCTCGTCGATGCCGTTCCCGAGCTTCGCGAAGTCACCGTTTTCTTCGACTCCGATCGGGATCGCTGGGGAGAGCCCTTCCTCGACGGAGTGATCCATCCCGTGGACCGCGCGGCCGAGCTCGGAATCGACTCGATCGTGATCTCGAGTCGCGCGTTCGAGGATGAGATCGCCCGGTCGCTCGCGGGGCGGCTCCCGCCGTCGATCCGCATATGGAGACTCTACTCATGACCCTGGACGAGCTCGTCGCCCCGCCGCGCCCGATCTTCCGCCGCGGTGGGGGACGGGGACCGGATGGAGCTCGCAGGACGGTGCTCTTCGCAGGGGCGTACGGCGTGTGCAACGCCGGCGACGATCTGCCACTGATCGTGATGCGACGCGAGCTCGAACGCCTCGCCCCGGAGATCGACTTCGATTTCCGGGCCCTCGCGCGTTTCCCGGCGGACTGGGAGCAGGCCCATTACGGTGTCCGCATGGTCCGGAACCTCG
>DAINDF010000035.1:382-1624 GCA_036732005.1 Phycisphaerales bacterium | reverse complement strand
GGATCACCGACCTCGCCCTCGACCTGTTCCGCGGACCGATCCCGTTGCTCGCACTCTACGTCTTCCTGGCTCAGCTCCATCGAGTGCCCGTGATGCTCTACGGCTTGAGCTCCATCGAGTTGCGCCGCGTCTGGGCCCAGGATCTGACGGCCTGGGTTGTGAGGACGGTCGACGTGGCGACGGTTCGTGACCGCGAGACGCTCGAGCATCTGAGCGCACTCGCCGAGCGGGACGACATCGAGCAGCTGCCCGATCCGGCGCTCGGAGGGCGGCCGGATCCCCGGGCGGACGTGCAAGCGGTATTGCGCCGCGCGCTGCCCGACGCGGGTCGTGCTCGCCCGATCGCGATCGGCGTTCGCTGCCTCGATCGGGTCCTCCCCGAACGCGAGCGCATCCGCATCCGTGAAGCCCTGCTCGAGGCCTGCCGTTCGCTCCTCGAGAATCATCCCATCATCTTCGTCCCGCAGTGCACCCACCCCGAGTCCGACGACCGCGTCGAGGCGGCCTGGTACGCCAAACGGCTGGGGAGCTCGCGGGTGGGGCTCGTCGAGGAACGTCTGCATCCCGAGGCGCTGATGGCGGTCTACGCCGGGTGTTCATTGATGATCGCGATCCGGCTGCATGCAGCCGTCTTTGCGGTCACCGTGGGCACGCCGACGCTCGCCATCGGCTACCTGCCGAAGGTGGGCTCGTTCATGAAGGGGCTGGGCCTCGAGGACGATTGCCTCGATCCGGCCACGATCTCGGGTCCCGAGCTCGTCCGGCGCGCGCAGGGGGTGATCGCCCGCCCCGAGCCGGCCCGGGAGGCGCTGGCTCATCGGGTCGCGAAGAAGCGTGCGCGCGTGCGCTGCTATGCGGAGCGGGCGCTCGGCCCGCTCGGAGCGGAGCAAGCGCGGAGCTGCCACGGGGAGCGCCGGCCGACGGCGGTCATGGCGGGGGATGAGGCTGTTCCTCTCCCGCCTCGCCGTCACCCACCCGCGACGAGCCGCGCTACTCTCGCCCGCACGCCCCGGTAGCTCAGCGGATAGAGCGGCTGCCTTCTAAGCAGCGGGTCGCAGGTTCGATTCCTGCCCGGGGCGCCATCGGGGGGCGTGTCGTCGCGGGGCGCCATCGGGGGCGGCGATCGCGGAGTGCCAGAGGCGGAGTGCCAGAGAGTGAGTGCCAGCGGGTGTGAGCCCGGTTCGGGCGGCTCCTCTCGGGGATTCCGGGTTCCGGGTCGTCTCGCTATCGTCCTTCCTCAGT
>DAINDF010000035.1:0-336 GCA_036732005.1 Phycisphaerales bacterium | reverse complement strand
ATCGCCGTCGTCGCTCTCCTGATCCTGGGGACGAGCACCCTGGCGGTGGCGCAGTCGGCCGCGATCGGGGGCAGATCGACGGCGGGTGGCGCGGCGGCCGACGGATCTTCGGGGCGCGCGTCGGCGGGCACGTCGGAGGAGGCTGCGACGGGCGGGCCCGAGCTGTCGCAGGAGACGCTCGAGGACCTCGTGGCGACGCTCGAGGACGATCAGGCCCGGGCGCAGCTCTTGGATCGACTCCGAGCGCTCGCCGCCGTCCGCCACGAGGTGCAAGCGGAAGCCGCCGAGCCGGGACTTGCGGCGCTGATCGTGGACGCGGTCTCGACGGCCATCAGT
>DAINDF010000034.1:0-4134 GCA_036732005.1 Phycisphaerales bacterium | reverse complement strand
CCACGCCGCGCCCGGCCACGCCGCGCCGCGCCGAGCCACGCCGCGCCACGCCTCGCCCGGCCTTCACGATACCGGCCCCTCCGTGACGGCGTGTGCGGCCTCGAAGGCCGGCTCAGGGCCGCCCTCCGGCTCCGGCGGCACCGGGCGCTTCCGGCGGGCGAGAGGGTGCCCGACGAAATCGTCCGCCCCGGTGGGCTCCAGGAAGCCCCCCGAGTCCGGGCCCGTCCCCGCCGCCGCCGCGTCGGACAGACCGTCAAACTCGGGCACCTCGATCCACACCGCTCCCTTGACCGGGAGGCGCGTCACACGGCCCCCCTGGAGCCGGTATACGTGCTCCAGCGTGGTGACAGCCCCGTGCTCACGAAGGTGCTCCGCGAGCCGACCGTGCAGCGCCTCGATCCGCCGCCGCGTAGCGGCAAGCGCCGCGACCTGGGCCGTCTCGCGATCCTCCAGGCTCTCAATCTCGCTGATCAGCGTGCTCAAACTCGGCATCAGTCGTCCTCCTCGGTAATGAGTTCCTCGCCGTAGCCGTCGCCGTCGCCGTAGCCGTCGCCGTCGCCGTCGCCGTAGCCGTCGCCGTCGCCGTAGCCGTCGCCGTCGCCGTCGCCGTCGCCGTAGCCGTCGCCGTAGCCGTCGCCGCAGCCGTCGCCGTAGCCGTAGCCGTAGCCGCAGCCGCAGCCGTAGCCGTCGCCGCAGCTGTAGCCGTCGCCGTAGCCGTAGCCGTAGCCGCAGCCGCAGCCGTCGCCGTAGCCGTAGCTGGAGCCGACTCCAGCGTCGTAGCTGATACCGTCGCGTCGCGAGGCTTTCGTGACCCAATCGTTGGTGGAGACCGTCTCCGGCGCGGACAGTCGGCCGTGCGACTCGACGGCCTCGGCCACCCCTCCGAAGCAGGCCCCCGCTTCGAGGAGGTCGAAGGCGGTCACGACCGGCCGATAGGTGTGCCAGTCGCTCACTGGATCGCCCTCCACGCCGTTTCGGCCTTTGGGCGGACCTCGAAGACCGCCGTCACGTCGCGGACCTCGATGTCCGCCCTGGCCGAGATCTTGGAACGCGAAGTCGGCCCGGTCTCCGCCAGCTCCATCACGCCCCTGGTCGTTCCCCAGTGGATCGCCATGCGTGCATCTTTCAGGAGGATGGGGTCATCGCCGACCTTCGCCTCGGTGTAACCGTAAAAGACACCCCGATGCTTCGTGCAGACAATCACTGCTCGCATTCATCGCCTCCGCTGTGTGCGGGCGCACCGCGATCGTTCGGACCGGCCCGGTCCGCCCGCGTGGCCAAATCGCTCATGTCCTCAATCCGCCCCGACGCGGGGCGAATGCCCTACCCGGGGAGGGTCGCTCAATGCCGCCTCCGGCCGCCCCGATCCTCGCCCCGACGCCGGTCTAGGTACGCGGTCACCAGTTCGCGGAGAATGTCGCTCATCGAACGGTCCTCCTCCGCCGCCGCCGCCTTCAGCGCCCGGAGTTGCTCGGGCGGCAGGTAGAACCGCGTCCCGCGATTCCGGACGCATGTGTCGTTCACGTATGGCCTCCCGGTTCCGCTTGATCCCATGTGCCCACCGGGAGGATTATCTACCGAATCGGGAGATCTGTCAACCATGTCGGTCGAAATTTCGGAGAGCGGCCTGGCGGGCTTGGCGCAAAGTGTCAGAGGCGTGACACTTACCGGCATGACGACTGTCGAGAAAATCCTCCGGTTGATCGAACTCCGCGGGCTCAAACAGAGTCATGTTGAGCGTGCGGCTGGACTTCCCGTCAATCGCATCAGCAAGTGGCGGGAGCACGGCGAGCCGACCGCCAGCCAGCTCTGGTGGCTGGCGAAGACGCTCGACGTGCCGGTGAGCTATCTGGTCGATCCGAACCAGGTCGAGCCGCCTTCTCCGCCCGTACCGGGAGAGGAGGCGGTCCTTGAGGTATACAAGGCGCTGCACGGCCAGGGTGTCACCGCGCACGAGGCGATCGCCCGGCTGATGCGGCCGGACCCGGCGCCGCAAAATTCCCATCCCCGCGTGGCGGAACCGCTCGCGGCGAGGGCGATCGTGACGGCCCGCGAAAACGAGTCGCTCAAGCGGAGGTGAGGCGGTGCGCGAGGCAGAGGTCCGCGGCCAGCGCGACGACCTGCCAGCCGTGTTCCATCAGGTCCGGCGGGGGCGAGTCCGGGGCGAACAGCACCACCAGGGTCTCGTGCAGCACCCCGGTCGCCGGATCGCGAGCGAGGAAACTCGCCTTGAGCGGTCGCTGGCGCAGGGACGCGACCTCAAAGCGACCTAGACGGACCTCGCCGCTTTCGCTAGACTTCGGCGTCTTCATGGCCGGCAGCTCCGCCCCCGTCGGGGACGACTTCGTCTCGCGACGGGCCGCTGAAGGATGGATAGGACTGCCATTGTTCACGTTTCCCGTCGCGATGCAAGGTTACACTGGAATTTTTTGGCGACGAGCACTTCGCGGCGACACCTCACGGATACTGTACTGACGTATACCGCGCCAGGGGGCATGCAGGCAAGGGGGGGGCGCTCATGGGCGACGAGGCCGGCTTCCTCCTGGTCCTGGGCGTCGTGGTAATCCTCCTGGCGCTGGACCTGGCCCGCGTGCCGGGCTTTCACGGGCTGATCCTGGAGCCGGAGGAAGAAAGCCTCGAAGAAAATCCGGATTGAGCCGAACACACTCCTATCGGTAGGATGCGTGTGCATCCAACCTAGAGATAAGGAGGTGGGAGCATGCGACGATTGACGTTGGCAATGTTGATGACATTGGCAATCGGTGCGGTGGCCAATGCGCAATCGAAGTACCCTGAGGGCCGACAGGTGGGCTATGCGACCGGATGGTCGGCCACCCCGTTCGGCGGGCAAGGCTTCGGCGGAGCGACGATTGACCCTTGGCTGTTGAAACGCTTCGGGATCACGTATCAGGCTGGCGTGCCCGTTATGGCCCCGCACTGGCGATGGCAGGTGGTTTCAGCCAGCCCCGGACCAACACCGGGCTCCGTCGTTTGGCTCATCGCTGATGGCGGTGTGATCTATCGGGTTCGCGTTCGCTGAAAGGCGTCAAGTGACCCACACCCTGACGCCGCTGACCGTGATGCCGCTGAAGTACAGCTCGCCGGCTTCGCAGTCGTATTCGGTCGCATCTCTAACCAGCCCACCGAACGAATCAAAATATTGCAGGAAGTTGATGTCGCCGCCAGAGTAATCAATCTCATATCGGGGGACATTAGTGAGGGTGTTTGTGAGTTTAATGAATCTCTGGAATGAAGCCGCGTGCAACATCGCCGATCGCCCTGCTCCGTAGTCGATGTCCAAGCCGAAGGACCCGGCTGCAATCGGCGGGCAGCCGCCGACGATGACCCAGGACCCGGGGGTGCCGGTGACTTGAAGGACGCTTGTCGCAGTCGTCGGTCCGGGTGGAGATTCGCGCGTTGCCAGGGCTGGCGATGGGCCGTATCCTTCGTGTCGGTCCGGATCGACCATGGCGGTCACCCGAACGAGATGTTCGTGCGGCACGGGCACGGAAGCCATACCGTTGGCGTCTGTCACGGCTGTCGTGGACACGCCCGCGGTAAGGTTCTCGAACAAGACGGTGATGCCCTGTCCATGAAACGGGTACGCGTAATAGACTTCCGCGATCCGGGTTCCAGGTCCTGGAATCCACTCGTCGGCCTGTACCGGAGGCCCACCGCCCGGTTTGTCGCCGCGGAAGACCCGGCGAGCGGACTCGCCGGCAGTCAGGGCCCACAGGCCGGTCGCCTCGCCACTCAGCGCCCCCAGGTGCGACCCGACCCGCACCAGTCGCCGCTCGATCTGCTCGATCCGCGCCCGCTTGTGCCTCATATCTGGAACCCCAGGGACCGGAGGGTCTCGCGGACCTGCTGGACCTGAGCGGCCAGCCGTCGGATCTCCTCCTCGATCCGCTCCTGACGCCGCTCGATCGCCTCCAGCCGCGCCTCGTCGCTCGTGCCGCCGCCGTTCATATCACTGCCCTCCCAGCCGCGCGATGGTCGCCGCGACGGCGCGGCGGAGCCGTTCCGCGGCGCGCCGCCGCGTCTGGACCTGGGCCGGGGTGGCCTTCGGCGTCACGGCCGCCGCCCGCTGCGCGGCCGACGGTCGCGGCGGCCCGACGAACGACCTCGGCCGCC
>DAINDF010000033.1:0-4976 GCA_036732005.1 Phycisphaerales bacterium | reverse complement strand
TGGGACTCGGACAGCTGCCCCGTCAGCACGTCGAGCAGCTGCGGCACGTTGGGCGAGGTGGTCGCGCTGACCGGGCCGGCGATGGGGCCGATCTCGTTGTTCTTGCCGACGATGCGGACCCAGTAGTAGTAGGTCTTGCTCGTCCCGACGAGGTCGCTGAACACGAGCGAGCGCGTCTGCCCGAACGAATAGGATGCGTCGGGCACCGGGGGGTTGGGCGTAGCCGACGTAGCCCGGAAGATTTCAAAGTAGGCGACGTTGAACGTGCTCGCGCCTGCCGGCCAGTCCGGGTCGTTCCACGTCAGGATGATGGAGCTGTACGCGGCGGTCGCCTTGAGTCCGGTGACCGCGGGCGGGATCACCCCCGCGGCTACGGTGGGCAGGCCCGTGCCGTTTTCGCCCGGGTCACCCTGCGGCCCGGGCGGGCCTTCCGGCCCCTCTTGCCCCGGGAGGATGGTGTACCCGTCCGCATGCAGCCGGGCGAGCCCGCCGTCCTCAAGGTCGCGGAACGTGACCGCCCGGTCCCTCTCGCCGAGCTGGCCCACCAGCGCGTCGAGCTGCTGTTTGATGGCTTGGAAGAACGATCGCTGCTGCGGCGATGCGTCCGCCGGCGGGGCCGGCAGGGTGGGGAGCTTGGGGCGCCTAGACACCAGCCAGCTCCCGCGCCTCATGGGCGAAGTGGATGGCCCTCACGCGCCCCGTCGCAGCCGACACCTCGGCCTCCCAGTAGCGGCCGTGTCCAACGGCGAGTCGGAACGGAGCCGCGCTGGTGACGGTCTTGGTCAGGCCGACCTGCACGCCGTCGGCCCACGCCTTGAAGGTGACGGGGTAGGTGTCGGCGACGACCTGCGCCCAGCCGAACGAGCCCGGCTGCGGGATCGACTGCTTCTTGCCTTTCCACCGCATCGACAGAACGGACGCGCCACCCTCGAACCTGTGGATTTCTTGTGCGATGCACAGGAAGAGCGCGTTGTTCACCGAGTCGGCGAAGGCTGCGGTAGCGAACAGACTGGTCGTGGTGACAGCCTTGTTGCGCGGGTCGAATACGATGCCCCCGCGGTCCCCACCACCCTTGTCGTAGAACACGATGTACAGCCCGTCGTAGGACGCGCCGAGCATGGTCTCGGGTTTGAATGCCTCCCACTCGCGCTGCGTGAAGTAGCCCTGCGTGACGAGGCTGATCCCCGCGTCCGAAAGAGAGACGATGCCTTGCGGTGATGCGTACAGGATCGCGTCACCCACTTTCTGAATCGAACGCTTCGACGCGCACGAGTACGGCACGGGGCGCCCCTGCTGCCCCATCAGCTCGGGGTCCGAACCCGACACGATGTAGGGCTCGCCGATGGTCAGCACCGCGAGCGAGTTGCCGAACGCAGCAAGCCCGACGATGGGCAAGTCGAACGTCTGCCGGTAGCGGTCCGGCCACGCATAGGGCGTGTACGGCGGGGTGAGGTACAGGTCCTGCCCGACGAACCCGGCCATCACACCGTTGGGCAGCGAGACAAGGCCGCGCAAGGTGGAGGGCGGGGGTTTCCACCCGGTCGTCAGCAGTTCCTCGCCGAGGGAGTTGACCGTGTCGAGCCACGACCTCGCGGGGGAGGCGGCACTCAGCGCGGTGTTGGACACCTCGGCCACGAACTGGAAGATCGTGCTGGACGAGCCGGTGGCGGTGCGATAGATGCGCACCTTGCCGCCCGTGAAGTCGTAGTTGCCGGCCGGGAACGCGTCGATGTTCAGCAGCTGCACGGTCTCGCCCTGCGACCACTCGATGCTGAGCGATACCGGCGACGGCGCGCTCTCCTGTCCGTCCGTGGTCACGAAGGTGTAGACGTAGAACCGCAGCTCGGGCGTCGTACCAACGTCCGGCGTACCAGACTTGGTCACGCCCGCGGCGGTAGTCGGCGCCGGCACGCCGAGCTTGAAGTGGTTGACCGGGAACGGGCCGATGCCGCCGGCCTCCGCGAGGCCGGAGTAGGTGTAGCGGGGCTCGTGCGCCTCGGAGGTGTAGTAGGTGCGCTCGGTCGTGTCGCCCGCGATCTGGCCCTTGGCCACATCGGTGTCGGCGTCGAACGTGAACCACCACTCGGTGTTCGACGCAGTCTCGCGGTCGAACCGGTAGATGCTCTTCACCGTCCCGCCGGCGATCACGCCGGTGGCCGGGTAAACCTTGAGCGTGGTCTTGTAGGGCTCGACGGAGCCGCCCGACTGCAGGCGACAATTCTCCGCAACCTGCGCGCCGTTGGCGGGCAGGTTGACCGGGTCCACGCCCGGGGCGATACCGCCGAAGTCGGAGAACGTCAGGATCACAGCAGGCTCACTTCACCGAGTTGAGGAACTCCCGCGCGACGCGGCGCAGATACGGGTCGTTCGAGTTAGCGGCCATCTCGATAACACCCAAGGCGCGACTATACTCCGAAGCGCCGTCCATCAGGAGGGTCATCAGGTGGTCGGTCTCCGACCGCAGCATGTTGTGGACGGCGGAGACATTGTCCGCCATCCTGCGCAGCACGCGCGACTCACGCACCGGCGGCGGCATCACCCTGCCTCGGCCGCCGCGCGGCGGCTGGTGCGGAACTTCAGGCCCAGCCAGAAACCGACCACGCCGCCCAGCACGCCCGTCACGATGGACGACGCGATGGCCGCGCGCAACTCGCCGGAGAACTGCTCGTTCGATCCGGTCAGCACGAGGTACGCCGTCATGTAGACGAGCGGCAGGAGGAGGACCGTGATCCAGAACACGCCGGTCAGCCAGAACTTCTCGCCGTCGCTGCTGGCGAACTCGCGCGCGGCCTTGACCCCGCCGTCGCCCACCTCCACGACTTCCAGCCACATGTCCTCGGCGAGCTTGGCCTTGGTGGTCTCGCGCGCCTGCGAGTCGGTCTCGACCGCTTCGACTGCACCAAGCACGTTGGGCGCCCGGGTGACCTCCTGCACGGTCGTCAGCACGGTCTCGACCGCCTTGGCGTTGCGCTCGGTGACCTCGCCGTCGCCGAACTGCCGCATCAGCTCGGGGATCGCCGTGACCAGCCGCGGCAGCAGCACGCTCATCAATCCGATGTCCATGGGTTCCTTCCTCACGAATACCGGCTTCGACTCGCTGATCGGCGCCGGGGGTTGTTCCGCGGCGGGCTCGAACGCCCCGCCCCACTTCTGGTACTCGGCCAGTACGCGGTCGAGACTCTCGGTCCGCTGGCCATAAGTGCTGCCGGGCAGGCTCGCCCACTCCAGCTTGCACTTGTCGATCGCCTCCTTGATGCGCCCCGCGATAACGTCGTCGAGCGCCTTGCGCCGGATCAGCAGGCCGACCGCGGCGCGGTCTTGGTTCTCGGGCGAGAAGTCCGGCAGGTCGTACTGCTGCGCCATCTCGTCCCACGTCGGGGCGATGAACTGGTACGCGCCCGCAGCCGAACTGTAAACCTTGTACCTGTCAACCCACACTCGCTTACGCGGGTGATCGGCGAACGAGTCGAACTCGCCGCCACCGACCATGCGCCGGTACCCGTCGTCGTCCGACGTGCCCTCCCCGAGCCGGATGGCGCGCAGGAAGGCCCGGACGTTCGGGTTAGCGAGGGCGGTGTCGAGTCGGGTCATTTGCTCGCCAACTGCACGAGGGCGTAGATCGACACGATGGCGCCGGTGATCACTCCAACCCACGCGGCGAACTTGCCGAACACCCGGGCGCCGGCGAGCATCTCGCGCATGTCCTTGGTGTCGCTGTGAATCTGGGAGGTCAGCTCGTTGTTCTTCTCGATCTTGGTTTCGATATGAGACACAGACATGGCCATAGCGGCGTAGCCGTCCTCCAGTTTGGTCAGGCGGCGCTCATGCGCCTCCCAGATAACCCGATCCATGAACTCTTCCCCGACGTGGCCCCCTGCGGCTAGGGCACTGATTTCCTCTTTCAACATGTTCATACCTCGCGCACGCGAACTTTGAACTCGACCTCCTCGATGCGCCCCTGCGTTGTGGTGACCGTTACGGTGACCTTGTACGTCTGCCCGTCGACGCCGCCGGAGAACCACTGCTTGACTATCGGCGAAGCGACGACGGGGCTCTCCACCGCCAGCCCGGCAGGGTCAACCGCCGAGACCGCCGAAGCGAGAGAATCTCCCGGACGCTTGGCGAGCCACTTGGCGAAGGTCAGGTCAATGTCCCGCCGCTCCGAAGGCTGTTTGGTCAGTACGCCGAGAATCATGATTCCCTCACGGTTGAACTGGTACGTTGATCGAGCCCGCGGGCACCTCGAACGAAAGCACACCGACCGGGACGACAAGCTGCGGCGCGGCGCCGGCGGGCAAGAACTCGTACCCTTCCGAAAAGTCTGTCGCCGCGGCGGCGTCGAGTAGAGACAGCAGCCATACGGCGTAGCTTTCGGCCACATCCGCGGCGGTGGCCGCTTCGAGGAACGCCGCGGACATGTTAGCAGTAGAGCTAACCGTTTCGGCACTTTGGCCCTGCTCGGCTACCTCAGAACTGAACGCCGCGGAGCTGCCCACGGCAGCCGCGGCAACGGCTGCTTCCTCGACGGTCTCGTTGAACACCTTGGCGCCTACGGCGTCCTCAGCGGTGTCGGTCGAGTTGGCTGTCTCGACGACCGCGTGCGTGAACTGCCCCGCCGCTGCAGAAGCGTCGGCGCCCGCAGCGGCTTCGGAAACGCCCTCCTCGAACGTCCTCGGGCCTACCGACCCGTCCGCTGCCTCCGAAGCAGTAGCGGCTTCGGAAACACTGAGCGACACCGACTGCTGCGAACCGAGAACGTCCGAGGCAGCGGCGGCCTCGGGGGCGGCTTCCACATGCGTTTGCTGGGACGAGATCGAGTCGGAGGCGCTGGAAACCTCTTCCACCGTCTCGCTATACGTCGCGGCGCCGAGGGCGTCCTCCGCCGCGTCAGAGGCGGCAGCGGCCTCGGAGACGGCGGTGGTGGACGCCGCAGTCGAAGCAGTTGCGTCAGAGGCGGCAGCGGCCTCGGAGACGGC
>DAINDF010000032.1:0-5317 GCA_036732005.1 Phycisphaerales bacterium | reverse complement strand
AGCACCACGCGCCGCTGGCGCGGCGGGTGGTGGCACCGTCGGGGTCACCGTTGGGCGCCCGGCCCGAGTGGTCGACGAAGGCGGGTGGTGGCACCGTCGGGGTCACCGTTGGGCGCCCGGCCCGAGTGGTCAACGAAGGCGGGCGGTGCCACGACCCGCCCGAAGGGCGCGTCGTGCTCGGTCGGGGGTGGTTGGGCGAGCACCACGCGCCGCTGGCGCGGCGGGTGGTGGCACCGGGCTGGTTCAAGTCGGGGCACCCGACAAATCTCAGTCAGACGTCGATCGGCGAGCATCAGCCAAAGCGCGACGATAGTAGTTTGTTCCCGACTCGTAGTCCCGTACGGAACCAGGCGCAATTCCGACTCGCTTCTTACGATCGTTAAACTCGAGAAGTGGGCTTGCTGCTCGGATGATCAGTGTTTCAATTTCACGCTCGTGAATACGTTCTCGCACAATGTAGAATGAGTAATACTCCAATTCATCCGGCTGGGCCCGGAACCTCGCTCGGAGTCTGCCAAATACCTGACCTCTTCCAGCATATCGAACGCAACCCATTGAATCATGCGCAAGATATATTCCTACCAGCCGCAGTCCATAATCTCGCATCGATCGCTCGACCGAGGCGAGAGAGTTAAAAGGTAGTTTTTCGCCAACAGTCTCGAACAGCGGCGATATACGTCCAGGGCGACCGGGGCGTCGACGAAGCTCGCCATCAATCACTCGCCATCGACCTTCCGCCCAAACTTGGCCAACATCAAAGCGCTTCGACGGCTTCTTGTTCGAGGATTTCTTGGCCACGCTTACTCCCTCACAGATTCCCCCTCCGCTCCTGCTCCAGCTCCAGCGCCTCGAACAGCGCCTTGAAGTTGCCCTTCCCGAAGCTCTGGCTCCCCCGCCGGCAGATGATCTCGAAGAAGAGGGTCGGGCGGTCCTGCAGCGGCTTGGTGAACAGCTGCAGCAGATACCCCTCGTCGTCCGCGTCCACCAGGATCCCGAGGTCCCGCACCCGCTGGTGGTCCTCCTTCACCGCCTCGTGCCCGTTCTCACGCAGCGTCTTGTTCACCCGGTCCCACACCGCCTCGTAGTAGGTGTCCGGCAGGGCCAGGAAGTCCACGCCGCGGCGGCGCAGCTCGGCCACGCTCGCCAGTTCGTCGTCGGTCCGCAGCGCGAGGTGCTGGCAGCCCGGGGTGTCGTTGTGCCAGTCGAGGTACTCCTGCACCTGGCTCTTGCGCTTGCCGGGCGCCGGCTCGTTGATGGGCATCTTGATCAGGTGGTTGCCGCTGGCCATCACCTTGCTCATCAGGGCCGAGTAGTCGGTCGAGATGTCGTGGTCGTCGAAGTGCTTGAACATCTTGAAGCCCATGACATCCTCGTACCACTTCACCCAGTGGTTCATCTTCCCCTCTTCGACATTGCCCACGCAGTGGTCGAAGAACTTGAGGCCGCACGGGTGCTTCTCGTTGTACTCGTTCACCGGGCTGTCGATCTTCTTGAAGACGGGCATGAACTCGCCCCCCTTCTTGACCTCGGGCAGGGCGTACGCCCCCGTGCGGCTGACGAAGGTGTGGATCACCCGGCCGTAGGTCTTGATCGACGCGACCGTCACCGAGCCCCGGTCGTCGCGGATGGTCCGCGGCGGGCGGGCCGGCTCGGCCCCGTTGCGCACGGCCTGCTCGTAGGCCTTCTCGGCGTCGAAGACCGTCAGCGCGATGTCCTTGACCCCGTCGCCGTAGAGCCTGATCTCCTCGGCCGCGGGGTGGTCCTTGGTCAGGGGCGTGGTGAGCATGAGGCGGATGTTGCCCTGGGTGAGCAGGTAGTCGGCCTCGTCGCGCGAGCCGGTGGTCAGGTCGGCGAGCTGGTCGATGCGGAAGCCGAAGGTGTGCGCGTAGAAGTAGGCGGCCTGCTTGGCGTTGCCGACATAGAAGCGGACATGGTCGACATCGATCAGGGCCAGGGGATCGGCGGCGGTCTTGGCGGACGCGGCGGCGGCGGTGGTCATGTCGCGAGGCTCCGGTGTCTTGGGCGGTGCATTGGAGGCGGGCGCGGGGGCCTCGAAGAGCCCGCGGCGGCCGCGCGGAGGGAGCCCAGGTCCCTGTTCGGGGATTCTACCGCGGGGCCACGACGATCGGAAGGGCGTCTCAGCCCGTGGGCGGCGGGGTGTGCTGCCCGGTGCCGGCGAAGTGCTGGGTCCGCCCGACCTGCTGCGTCGTGCGGAACTGCCCGCCCCGCTGCATCTCCTGCACCTTCTGCCTGCCGCCCATGCCGATCATGGTGCCCGCGGCGCCCGCGGCGGAGGGGGCGCCGGTGCCCATGCCGGTGAGGCCGCCGGCGATCCCCATGACGAAGTCGAAGCCTGCTTTCGCGCGTGACATGGCGGACCTTTCGGCGGCCCCGGCGCGGATCCGCGGGGCGGGTGCGATCGACACGGTATCAGATGAGGCGATCAACGCAACCGTGCTACGCTGAGCGGTCATGCCGCCCGGTGCGAGAGACCCGTTCGACACGCCCGCGATGCGCCAGTTCACGCGGTTCAAGGCCGAGCACCCGGGGTGCGTGCTCTTCTTCCGGATGGGCGATTTTTACGAAATGTTCGGCGACGACGCGGTCGAGATGAGCCGCGTGCTCGGGCTGACGCTCAGCGAGCGGCCCAAGGGCGTGCCGCTCGCCGGCGTGCCGCATCATCAGCTGCACAACTACCTCCGCAAGGCGATCGACCGGGGCTACCGCGTCGCGGTCTGCGACCAGATCCAGGACCCCAAGGACGCCAAGGGCGTCGTCGAGCGCGCCGTCACCCGCGTCGTGACGCCCGGGACGCTCGTCGAAGAGACCCTGCTCGGCGAGGCGTCGGCGTCGGTCGCGGCGGCGACGGCCACCGCCCGGGGCTGGGCCGGGGCCGCCGTCGATCTCTCGACCGGGCGGTTCACGCTCTTCGAGACCGGCCCCGAGGGGCTGGCCGAGCCGATCGCACGCCTCTCGGTGCGGGAGATGCTCTGCGTCGAGGGCGACGAGGCGGCGCTGCGCGGGGCGTGCGGGGAGCCCTGCCCCGCGTTCACCGCCCGGCCGGCCTGGCAGTTCCGCGAGGACGAGGCGAGGCGGTCGCTGCTGGAGCAGTTCGGCGTCGCCTCGCTGGGCGGGTTCGGCGTGGCGGACGAGGACCCGTGCGTCGCGGCGGCCGGGGCCCTGGTGGCCTATCTGCGCGAGACGCAGTCGCTGTCGACCGATCGCGACGCGGGAGGCAAGTGGGCCGCGAGCGGGGGCGAGTACCAGGGGCAGTCGCGGACGCTCGCGCACCTGCGGCCGCCCTCGCGCGAGGCCGAGGCGGGGGTGTGCCGGCTGGACGGGGTGAGCCTCCGGGCGTTGGAGGTGGTGCGGACGATCCGGGGCGACGGGGGTGGCGAGGAGTCGGGGTCGCTGCTCGGGGTGTTCGCGGGGTCCGGGGGAAACATCGCGACGGCGATGGGCCGGCGGCTGATCCGCGAGTGGCTCTGCCGCCCGCTGTCGGATGTCGGGGCGATCCGGGCCCGGCAGGGCGCGGTGGCGACGCTGGTCTCGGACCGCCGCGCGGCGGAGGAGTTGGGCGGCTGCCTGCGGCGGATGCCCGATGTGGCCCGCGTGGCCGGGCGGATCGCGTTGGGGCGGGCGACGCCGCGGGATGTGGTGGCGTTGGCCGACGGGCTGGAGCGGATCGGCGCGGCGCGTTCGGCAGTCTCGGGCTCGCCGGCCCTGGCGGGGCACGCGGCGGCGTTGGCCGACTTGGAGGGCCCGCTCTCGCCGCTGGCGGCGCGGATCCGGGCGCTGTGCGTGGAGGACGCCCCGGCGAGCCTCCGCGCGGGCGGGCTGATCCGCGACGGGGTGGACGCGGAGCTGGACGAGGCACGCCTGCTCCAGCGCGACGCGGGGGAGTGGCTCGCGGCGTATCAGCGGCGGCTGATCGAGACGCACGAACTGCCGAGCCTCAAGGTCGGGTTCAACAAGGTCTTCGGGTACTTCATCGAGCTGCCCGCGGCCCAGGCCCGGCGGGCGCCCGAGGGGTTCGCCCGCACGCAGACGCTCAAGAACGCGGAACGCTACCTGACCGCCGAGCTGCGCGAGTTCGGGGCGAAGGTCTCGACCGCCGAGGAGCGGGCCCTCGAGCGGGAGCGGGCGCTCTTCACGGGGCTGCTCGAGATCGCCGCGGGCGAGGTCGGGCGGATCGGCCGCTACGCCGATGTGATCGCCGAACTCGACCTGCTGGGGGCGCTCGCGTGGAAGGCGCACCGCCGCGGGTGGGTCCGGCCCGAGGTCGTGCCCGAGCCGGTGCTCGACATCGAGGGCGGTCGACACCCCGTGCTGGACGAGCTGCTCGGCGAGCGGTTCGTGCCCAACGATGCGCGGCTGGGGGGCGCCGAGCCCGGGCTCGCGCTGATCACCGGCCCCAACATGGCGGGCAAGAGCACCTACATCCGTCAGACGGCGTTGCTCGTGCTGCTGGCCTCGATCGGGTCGTTCATCCCGGCCGAGCGGGCGACGATCGGCGTCTGCGACCGGATCTTCACGCGGGTCGGGGCCGACGATGCGCTGCACCGGGGGCAGTCGACCTTCATGGTCGAGATGACCGAGACCGCGGCGATCCTGCACAACGCGACCGAGCGGAGCCTGGTGATCCTCGACGAGATCGGGCGGGGGACGAGCACGCTCGACGGGCTGAGCCTGGCGTGGGCGATCGCCGAACGGCTGGCGGGCGAGGAGGGCCGCCCGGGCCCGCGGACGCTCTTCGCCACGCACTACCACGAGATCACCGAACTGGAGCAGCGGCTGGCGGGACGCGTGCGCAACCTGCATGTGCAGGTCCGCGAGTGGCCCGACGCGGCGGGGCACACCGAGATCATCTTCGTGCACCGCATCGCCCCGGGGCGGGCCGACCGGTCCTACGGGGTGCATGTCGCCCGCCTGGCGGGCGTGCCGCGCGAGGTGACGGCCCGGGCCGAGGAGGTGCTCGCCTCCCTGAGCGTGCAGGAGGGCCAGCGGGTGGAGACCTCGCGCGTGGAGCGGGCCGGGGCGCGGCAGGGGGCGCAGATGGGGCTGTTCACCGAGTTCCTGCCGCACCCGGCGGTCGACCGCCTGCGCGAGATCAAGATCGAGGCGCTCAGCCCCATGCAGGCCTTCGATGTGCTCCGGCAGTTGTCGGAGGAAGCGCGGCGCTGAGAGGGTTCCCGCGGCGTGGATTGGTCGATGCGCGGGGATCGATGTTCCGTCAGGCAAGGAGGGCGCGGCGGGGTGGGCACGGTGCCACCACCCGCCCGAAGGGCGCGTGGTGCTTTGTCGGTGGGTTGCGAGG
>DAINDF010000031.1:0-6589 GCA_036732005.1 Phycisphaerales bacterium | reverse complement strand
AGCCCCACCGCGAACAGGAACACCGCGATCACCCACCCGATCGCGCTCGCATACCCCAGGTCGCCCGACTCAAACGCTTGCTGATAGAGATACATCACCAGCGTCAACGCGCGATTCTCCGGGCCGCTCCCCCCGAAAGGCGTCTGCCCGAAGATGATGTAGGGAAGCTCGAACAACTGCACGCTCCCGATCACCGAGAGCAGCACCACGAAGGTCGCCACAGGCCTGATCGAGGGCAGCGTCACATGGAAGAACCGCTGCGAAGGGCTCGCCCCGTCGATCACCGCCGCCTCCGTCAGCGAACGGTCCACATTCTGCAACGCCGCAAGGAAGTACACCATGTTGAACCCGACATACATCCACAGCGCCGTGATCACCAGCATCGGCATCACATGCATCTGCAGCCACGCGAAGTCGAGATCGAACCCCACCGCAGAGTGAAGCACCCGGTTCACCAGCCCCGTCCGCTTCTCGAACATCAGCGAAGCCAGCATCCCCGAGAACACCAGCCCCATCAACTGCGGCGAAAAGTACACGAGCCGATAGACCGCGCGACCCCGAAGCGAAGGCCTGTTCAACGCCAACGCGAGCAGCAACGCCAGCGGCAACTGCACCAGCACCGAGCCCGCCGTGAACAACAGCGTGTTCCGCGCCGCCAGCCAGAACACCGGGTCCGCGATCAGCAGCCCGAAGTTCTCCAGCCCAACGAACCGCCCCACCCCGGGGCCGAAACTCCGCTCCGTCGCCAGCACAAGCGACCGACCCAGCGGATACACCGTGAACGCCCCGAACACCAGGAGGAACGGGGCGAGCAGCACATACGGCGCAACCGCCGACCGCGAGCCCATCACTCCCCCTCTCCCTCGGAACCAGCGGCGAACACCGCCGTCCGCGCCATCTGCCGCTCAACGAACCGCTGCGCCACCCCCAACTCCTCGAACGCAACCGGCGTCAGCCCCGCCGGGTCATACACCCCGGTCGCGTTCGCGTGGTTCAGCAGCCGCAGCCCCGCGTCCGCGATCCGTTCAAGCGCCCGCCGCGCGTAAGGCGAACTCAGCCGCTCCGGGATGTGCGGCGCCAACCCGATGTACATCCGCCCCTTCGCCTGCCCCCCGAAGTACGGGTCCGGCTCGTCGAACACGGGGTCGTCCCAATACGCCGTGATCGGCGTGATGATGTCACCCACCCGGTACAACTCCCGCGCCAACTCCTCCGAGAGGTAAAGGTGCTTCGCAAAGGTCCAGCACGCCTCGAAATCGGGCGCCGTCTTCGGGATCGCCAGCATCGTCCCGCCCCACACGCTCGTCCGCCGACCGCCGCGCTCCCACGCCGGGAGCGGCATCAGCCGCATCTTCCCGGACATCTGCGGAAGCTCCTTGTTCCACACATCGCACATCCAGTCCGGGAAGAAATACGCCGCCGCGCGCCCCTCGAGCTTCATCGCGTTCCCCGACGCGCTGAAGTCCGGAACCTCCGCCGCGATCCGCCCGGGCCCAACGCACCACGAGATCAACTCCGCCAGCAGCGCCGCGTTCGCCTCGGTCTGGATCGTCGCTCGACCCGCCTCATCGAAAAGCCGGGCCCCCGCCTGGTTCATCAAGAGCTCGACCTTGTCGATGTCCGTCGGCCAGAACGCCAGCGGGTACCGGTCGACCTCGCCGTCCCCGTCCAGATCAACCACCAGCGGCCGCATCTCCCGCGCAAAGTCCGCCCAGGTCTCGATCCGCGAGACATCGATCCCCGCCCCCTCCACGAGGTCCACCCGATACCCCAGCATCACCGCGTGAACATCGTGCGGGATCCCGAACACCCGTCCCCGCGAACGCCAGGGCCCGAACGAGGGCCCATTGATCACATCGAACAGCCCCTCCGATTCGAGCCGATCCGTAAGATCCGCAAACCCAACTGCCTCCAGCGGGCCCGTGAACGCCCGCCCCGCGATCGCACGCTCGACCTCAAGAAGATCCGCCGTCTCCACGCCCGCGTAGAAGCCCGCGAGCATCCGGTGCTCCATCGCCGCAAGGCTCAGCAACTGCAGATCAACACTCGGCCTGTTCGCCGCGTTCCACGCCGAGACGATCGGCCGGTACATATCCGCGTGCGGCCTCGCGAAGGTCCACATCCGGAGCCCGGGCTCGTCACGCCCCCCGCGCAGCACCACCGCCGCGCTCGACGCCAACGCCAGCACCACGATGATCCAGACGCCCAACGCCGATCGGGTGAACATCCGAGCAAACCTACCAGATTTCCGTCAACGCCCGCGGATCAGGACCCCGTCCGGACGCAGACGGATCGGCTCCCGCGGCTTCAGCCCCGTCGAAGCGTTGATCTCGAAGGTCGTCGGGTGACGCACCCGGAAACTCGTGTCCCCAGACCGGTTCAACGCCCGCGTGAGCCAACGCGCCGCCTCGATCCCGAGCTGCTCCGCGTTCTGGCACACCGCCGTGTACTGCGGGAAGGTCCGCTTCCGAACATCCCCGTCGTCGAACCCCACGATCGACAACTCCTTCGGAACATGCACCCCGACCTCGAGGCACCGGTGCAACGCCCCGACCGTCGAGAGCGGCGTCGTGAAGTACACCGCCGTCGCCGGGTCCGCGAGCGATAGCACCCGGTTGATCGTCTCCGCGCCCGCCTCCGGGCTCGAATGCAGCGCCACGACCAACTCCGGATCCACCGAAATCCCGTGCTTCGTCAACGCCTCCAGGTACCCCGCCTCACGGTCCCGGTGGTCCGAGTCCATGATCGTGTGCGCCCCGAGCGCGATCCGCTTGTGACCCTGGTAGATCAGGTGCTCCACCGCACGCACGCTGTCCGCCCGAGAATCACCGCACACGAAGTTCACACCGGGACGCTCGCTCCGGTCCGCCACGATGATGCACGGGAACCCCTCCGACGCGATCTCCTCCGCCAGCCTCGGCGTCGTGTCCAGCGTCCGCAGAATCACCCCACGCACACCCTTGCGCCGAAAGAACCGCGTGTAAGTCTCCCCGGCCTCCTTGTCACGCGACAGGTTCACCAGCGTCACATCGAACGACTGCTCGTTCACCCCCTGCAAGATCCCCGCGAGCATCGAAGACTCGAAGTCCCCGAAACTCGACCGCACCGGGTCCGACGGGTACACCAGCCCGATCACATTCGCCGGCGTCCGGCTCATCGCCGGCACATACCCCATCCGGTTCGCGACGCTGATGATCCGCTGCTTCGTCTCCAGGTTCACTTCCGGATGATCGTTCAGCGCACGCGACACCGTCGCCACCGACACGCCCACTTCCTTGGCGATCTTGCGAACAGAAGCCATCGCTCAGTCTCCGTCGATCGCGTCCTGCACGATCTTCCTGTCCTTCGGCGACCACAGCACCTTCAGCCGGCTGTACTCCGTCGAGAGGTCCACCAGGTCGTTCACCGACACATACTCCACATGCCCGTCCACGAAGGTGAAGTTCGCACCCCCATCCAACGCGAAGGACTGCCCGGTCCGGCCCGGGTGCCGATAGTACGGGATGTAACTCGTCGGATTCCCCGTCGGCTCCATCTCCGGCGGGCGGAATCCGTTCGAGTTGCTCCGCCACTGCCCGGGCCAGTCACCGGGGTTCACATCGAACCCCGCGCCCCGCCCTCCCCCGAAACGCTCCCCGGGCTGCCCCAGCCGCCCGATCGAACCGTTCGTGAACCACGACGGGTCCAGCGCATCCGACCCGTCCCCCAGCCCGGCCTGCGCGATCCACAAGCCCCACGCCTCGCTCAGGATCATCGTGTTCGACGACTCCGAGACATTCGCGTTGAACGCCTGCCCCAGCTCCGCCTCCGACGGCGTCGAGCCCGGGGGAACAAACGAGTAGGTCCCCGTCGACATGTCCAGCACCGCCCCGGTTGCCGAACTCCCCCAGTGGTTCATCGTGTACGAACGACCCCCGTCCGGGTGATTCGGGCAGGTCACCACGCCCCCGCCGATCGTCGGGTTCTCCGTCGACTCCCCCGGGATCAGGTTCGTGTTGTCCATGTTCGGAAGGTACTGACCGATCCGTACCTCGTCATACCACAGCATGTTCCGCAACCCGTTCGAGGGGTCGACCAGCCCGAACCCCGCCAAGATCGGAGGGAAGTTGTCCTTGAAGTCCGTCGCGTACAGCGTGAACGCCAGCCCCAACTGCCGCTGGTTCGACGCGCACGAAACCCGACGAGCCGAGTCCCGTGCCTTCCCAAGCGCCGGAAGCAGAATCCCGATCAGCAACGCAATGATCGCAATCACAACCAGCAATTCGATCAGCGTGAAGCCATCCCGAACCCGACCGCTCGTGCGTGCCCGTGTCATCAGAAAAACTCCCTTTGGCCGTTCAGCCAGCCGTGCGATTGCAGGTCGTTCCCCGGAACATCGTTGTAAATCTGCGTCTGCATCCAGTACTTCCCGTTGTCATACAGGAAGAAGTACAGGTCCGTCGCCCGGAAATCCAGCGTCGCCTCGTCCTCCGAAGCGCTCGTCCCCGACGCTGTCTCGAACCGCTCCACGCCCCCGTCCATCAGCAGCATGTTCGACGCCCCCTTGTGCCGGTCGGTCAGCTGATCGATCCGCGCCCAGTCCCCGTCCGCGTAGTAGATCCCCCCCGAGTTCGGCCGCGTGTTGTAGAACCACTCGCTCTCCTCCACGAACACCGGCGTCCGGTCGAACAGCGTCAGCGATTCGTCCCACCCATCGAGGTCGAAGAACAGCGGCGCCGCCCCCCCGGTCCACTTTCGCACCCGGTCCAGGTACGCGAGCTTCCGCTGCGTCGTGATATCCGCACCCTGCACCCCGCGGATCAACGCGTAGTCCGAATCCGTCTGGATGTTCACATCGTCCCGGTACAGCTCCGACACATCCTGGTCCAGCGGGCTCGAACGCTGGTTCTTCGGGCACGCGAAGATCTCGTCCGCCGCGTCGATGAACTCAACCAGCGAGCCCGGCTCCCACTCATCAACCTGCAACGGGTCGCTCGGCTCACCCTCCGCCGGACGCTTCAGCCAGGTCCGCCGGGGCCAGATCTTGTCCTCGTTCTCGTTCGCGAACGCGTGCGTCGCCAGCCCCATCTGCCGCAGGTTCGACATGCACGCGACATTCTGCGCCGTCTCCCGCGCCTGCCCCAACGCCGGCAGCAGGATCCCGATCAGCAACGCGATGATCGCGATCACCACCAGCAACTCGATCAGCGTGAACCCAGAAGATCCCGGACGGTGCGTGGAGCGGGATGCCATGGCGGTCGCCTCCGATCGGAACAGTTACATTTCCAATGTACCGACATCGACCCTGTGTGTCTACAGCCTCCAGAAAGGAATCTCTGTTCCTAGAAAACACGCCCTTCCGCCCCGCCCCGGGCCTCCCCCGACCCAGGGCCCTTGCCCGATTCCCTTGGAACTGTTACGCTCAGCCCGAGCGTCCCGTCCGTCCCGGTCCACCCCGAGACCGCCCATGAACCGAACAAAGCGCCCCGCCGCCCCCTTCCTCCTCCTGCTCGCCCTCGCCCTCAGCGCCTGCACCGCAATGCCCCAGCCCCGAGACCCCGCCGGTTCAGTCGTCTCCGTCCAGAAACGCGGCGACGCCTTCGTCCTCCTCCGCAACGGCGAGCCCTACTTCGTCAAGGGCGCCGGGGGTCAGGGTCACCTCGACACCCTCGTCCAGGCTGGCGGGAACTCCATCCGCACCTGGGGCGCCGACCACGCCGGACGCATCCTCGACGAGGCCCACGCCCGGGGACTCACCGTCACCCTCGGCATCTGGATCCAGCACCCACGCCACGGCTTTGACTACAACGACCGCGCCGCCGTCCACGCCCAGCGAGAGAGGGTCCGCGAGATCGTCGAGGCCCACCGGGATCACCCCGCCCTCCTCTGCTGGGGCGTCGGCAACGAGGTCGAACTCGAGAGCGACCCCGACCTCGTCTTCCCCGAGATCAACAACCTCGCCCGCCTCGTCAAGCGCCTCGACCCCAACCACCCCACGATGGCCGTCCTCGCCGGCCCCTGGAACGGCAAGGTCCGAAGCTTCATCAAGCACTGCCCCGATGTCGACCTCCTCGGCATCAACGCCTACGCCGGCATCGTCCGCGTCCCCGACGAACTCCGCGAGCAGGGATACACGGGGCCCTACCTCATCACCGAGTTCGGCCCACGGGGTCACTGGGAAGTCGAGAACACCGAGTGGGGCGCCCCCGTCGAGCCCACAAGCACCCAGAAGGCCGAGACCTACCGCACCGGCTACGAGATCGCCGTCGCCGCGAGCCCCGACCGCTGCCTCGGCTCCCATGTCTTCCTCTGGGGCCACAAGCAGGAGACCACCTCCACCTGGTACGGCATCTTCCTTCCCACCGGCGAGTCCACCGAGATCCTCGATGTCATGCACCGCATCTGGTCCGGCGCCGAGCCGCCCCAGCGGGCCCCGCAGACCTCTCCCATCGAATCCCCCGCCGCGAAGTCATATGTTGAGCCGGGCCAGCAGTTCTGGGCCTCCGTCGACGCCACCGACCCGCACGGCGCCCCCCTCACCTACACATGGACCGTCGCCGCCGAGTCCCGCGACCGACGCTCCGGGGGCGACCGCGCGGCCGCCCCGCCC
>DAINDF010000030.1:0-9371 GCA_036732005.1 Phycisphaerales bacterium | reverse complement strand
ATGGCGGCGCCGGCGGTGGCGGCGGCAACGGCGGAGGCGGTGCGTCCGGCGCAGCCGGAGCGGCAGGCCAGCCCGGCTTCTTCTCAGGCAACGGCGGGGCCGGCGGGAGAGGCGGCAACAGCTCCGCGGGCGGGAACGGCGGCGGCGGGGGCGCGGGAGGGCACGGCGGCGGCGGAGCCGGCGGCACCGTCCGCGTCCGCGCCGTCACGATCGAGTTCGACGGCTCCGTCTTCGACCTCTCCGGCGGCGACGGGCCCGGCCTGCCCGGCCAAGACGGCGGCGTGAAGTTCCTCACATCATCGCCCCTCTTCAACGCGGAGCCCCCGGTGTTCCTCGCCTCGGCCGGCTACACCGACGGCACCGCCGGCCCCGCCTACGGCCCCAACTCCTATGTCCAGGGCCAACCCACCACACCGCTGATCACGACGACGGCCGGCGGGCCCGATCACTTCGGCATCGTCGATGACTTCGATTTCCTCGCGTATGTCCCCTTCGACTCCGAGGGCCTCTGGCTCGTGCGCATCAGCGGCGGGGTCGATGGTTCCTTTGGCCTCCTGCGTCCCCTCGCCGGCGAGGGCGGGCCCATGGACTACCTCCTCCTGATCAACAACGACCCGGAACCGATCGCCAACCCCGCGATCGCCGTGGGCGATGCCAGCCTCGGCGCGCTCACGACGGTCCCGCTCGCCTCCCGGGGCAGCGAGGGCGCCATCGCAGGGCTGCCGGGCACGCCGATCGCCCAGTTGTCCCGCTTCTACACCTGGGGCACGGTCATCCCCTCGTCTCTGCCGGCCGATGTCGCGGTCGAGTTCAACGGCGAGTCGATCGCCACCACCATCCTCCCGGGCCAGGTCATCAACCTCTCGGGCACGGTGGAGGCGTGCAACCCCGCCGACCTGGCCGAGCTGTTCGGCGTGCTCGACCTGTCGGACATCACCGCGTTCGTCTCGGCGTTCACGAACAGCGAGCCGCTCGCCGACCTCGCCGAGCCCTTCGGCATCTTCGACCTGACCGATGTCGTGGCCTTCGTCAACGGGTTCCTGGCCGGCTGCCCATGAGCAATCGGCCGAGGACCCACATGCTTCGCGTACCCGATCCGCGACGCGTCGACGGGAAGGCTGTTCGCCTCCACCACCGACGAGGGCGAGGTCGCCGAGCCGTTCGCATGGAGCCCCTTCGGGTCGCCTCTTCGACCGGGACGCGCTTCTGGGCCCGACCGACCCGCCCTCCTACGCCAACGGCTTGCACGACGGTCGGTATGTGAACTTCAATCTGCGGGTGAACACCCGGGCAGATGACCCCGCCAGACGCCGCGCTTATGCGCTGCCGGTACGGCTCGTCCAGCGGGCGGCCATTCCTCCAGGCCGTTCGTCACGGTCACGATTCCCACGCGCACCCGGCCACGCCCGCGCCCCGATCGGCGGGCGCGCCGCGCTGCCGGGTTCGGATCTCGAAAGCCGCCGACGGAGCGTTGGCCCCGTCGGCGGTCGATCTTGGAGGGCCCTCGCCCAACGCCTCAGGGGCAGCCCGCGAGAAACGCGGCGACGAACGCGTTGATGTCCAGGAGGTCAAACACACCGTCCGCGTTCATATCCGCGATCGCCTGTTGATTCGTAAACCCACCGACGAACGCGTTGATGTCCGCCAGGTCCGCGAGCCCATCGCCCGTGAGATCGCCGGGGCATGGCTGCTGAGCGGGCTCGCAGGGTGCCAGGCGGGCGATGTTGCCCGCGACCACAACGCCTCCCGCGGCATCGCTCATGATGAAGCCGAAATCCCCGGCAACATAGATCGCGGGCCCTTCGCCGTCGTCGTAAGCCGTCAGCGGGCCGGGCACGGAGAAGCCCGCGAGCCCCTCGTTCGGGAGCCCGACCCGGGTCAGTCGAGCGCCATCCCATCGGAGAAGTCCGCCGCCGACGACCCGCTCAACCTGCGTGATTCCATCGGTGAACACGCCGCCGTCCACGGAGATCATCAACGCGGGCCCGCGCCCGTCGTCAAGAACTTCGAGATCCCGCACCACGCTGCTCTGAACCCCGGCCACCTGGGAGTAGACCAGACCGTCCCAGCGGACCAGGCCTGACATCGGGACGCCGCCCGCCGCCGCGAACGATCCAACGAGGTAGAGGTCGGCCCCGTCTCCCCCGTCGAAACTCTCCATGTGGTCCGCCCACCCGCTCAGCCCGTCGCCGACCGCCGACCACGCGGCCCCGTCCCACTTTGCGATACCGGCCGCCGGCACGCCGTCGACCGTCTGGAACGAGCCGGAGATGTAGAGCGCCGGGCCGGTCCCGTCGTCATGCACCACCATGCTGGTCGGACCGATGTTCAGGCTGCCACCGCCCGCGGGAAGCCCGAACGCCGACCACGAGGCCCCGTCCCAGCGGGCCAGGCCGTTCACCGCGATGCCCGCGACCTGCGTGAAGCCGCCGCCGATATACAACGCCGGCCCGCCGCCGTCGTCGAAGACCACCATCTGTCGAACAACGCCGTTCGGCCCGGACGACCCGACCGGCGACCACTGCGTGCCGTCCCACCGAGCGATGTTGTCCACGAACTGGCCGCCGGCGATCGAGAAGAACCCGCCGACATACAGCGCGGGGCCGCCGCCGTCATCGAACACAACACCGGTGCCCGCCGAGGGCGAGACCCCGCCGAGCCCGACCCCCGCGGACGACCAGGCCGAGCCGTTCCAGCGCGCCACGCCGGCGCCGATGTTCGCGCCGCCCGCCCGATTGAACGAGCCGAGCGCGTACAGATCGCCGTCGAACGCGACAAGATCCGTCACACCCGCCGGGTCCGGATCTCCATTGATGTCGGTCAGGCCGGGGGTGGCGAGCAAGGCCGGCGCCTCCCAAAGCGGCTCGCACCCCGGAGTGACGCCGCTCCCGGCAAATGACGGCAGGCTCGCGGCAAACGCCCGCCGAGACTGCGTGAATGGGTCGTTGGGGTCGGTGCGGAAGTTGCCCTCGCCCGTCATCACGATGGAACCGTCGCCCACGATCGTGATCCCGCCCACCGTGGAGAGCACCCAGTGAGACTGATCGATCCTGAAATCCGTCTCAAGAACATCGCGCAGACTCCGGAGTCCGACGGCCTCCGACCAGAGCCCAACGCCGCTCGAGCCGAGCTCGTGCGCGTTCAAGGCAACCACCGAGCCGTCCGGGGTGATCCGGCTCGCCGTCGGGCGAGCAACCCCGGAAGCGATGACCTCGCGGGTCAGGAACCGGTGATCGCCGGTGGACAGGTCCCACAGCATCGCCGACGACATCCCGGTGCTGAACACGCCCGTGCCGACCACGAACCGCCCGTCCGCGCTGACGCCGAGCGCATCGGAGAACAGCTCGCCGGCAACCGAGAGGCGGTTCGGCGTCCCGGAGCCACTCCACCAGGTCGCCAGTTGCACCACGAAGCCCGGGTACAGCGGGTCGAAGATCTGGCCCATCGAGTTCCCGACGATCACGCCCGCGCTGTCGCTGACCCCGAACGCCGTGCCCGGCGATGTGCCCGGGAGCAGCGGCTCCAGGGCTTGAACACCGCCGCCCGCCGTCCACCGAGCGGCACGCCACTGGTTCCCGGCCTGCTGCACGCGCCCCACCGCGACCGATCCATCGCGGGACAAACTGAAGTTGTCGACCCATTGGGAACCACTCACGATCGAGGGCGACCCGTTCTCCCACCGGATCAACGCGCGGGTCGTCCCCGTCCAACCCGACCCCGTGATTATCGACCCATCCGCGGACACGCCGTGCGCGGTGACCGTGCCGGGCAGAACCCCGGCGGGCTCGGGCAGCAGCGCCCCGGTCCCGGTCGAAAGATCCCACACGGCCCCGAAGTCGGAGTTCCCCGGGCCGAAATCAACCCAGCCGACCGCGGTCCCTCCGTCGGCCGAGATGGCCGTGGCGTGCGTGCTTTCCGCGCCCGGAAACGCCCCATGCAGATCGAGGAACGAGGGCGAACCCGCCCACACGCCCCCCGACCCAATCCACGCCGCGAACAACCCGGCGCCGGCCCGGCGCAGCGACAGCGAGTCTCGATGTGACATCGTCGTTTCCTTCTGTCAGAATTCTGCGAACTCAGCGGCGACGCCCGCGGCGCAGGCAGGCCATCCCGCCCGAGACCGCGAGGACACCCAACACCCCCGGTGTCGGGACCGGAGTGCCGTAGTACAGATTGTCGATCCCCACCACCCGGGCGCTGAACGACCCGGCCGGCGTGATCAGGATCGAGGTGATCTCCGCGCCGAGATCCGAGAAACCCACGAAGGTGTCGAACACATCGAGCGACGCGGTCGTCAACTCGATGCTCTCGAGCAGCGTCGCCCCGTTGAACGCCTCCACCCGAGCGACCAGGCCGGTCCCCGCGGGATCCTGCAGGGAGAAGGAGATCACATTGAACCCCACCGACGCGGCCCCGCCGTCAATCGTGAACCCCAGCGGCGTGTCGTCCCACGATTGGACGAGATAATCGCTCGGCGCCGCCACAAGACCGAACTGCACGCTCGTGGCGGTGTTGCTCAGGATGGCGGGATCATCGAGAGGCCCCCCGTTCGCGAAGGTCACCCCGCCGCTCGCGTACCCGGGCAGAATGAGAAAGTCCCCCACGGGCGCAATCCCTTCAAAGTCCTGCCGCGTCAGCCCCGGGTTGGCGGCCAGGAACCCCGTCTGATCTAACGAGACCGCGCCCTGGGCACAGGCCGACGCCAACGCCCCCGCCACCGAGATCAAAGTGAACCGGTTCATCTGATATCCCTCCTCGATCAAGCGGGACGGACCCCGCGACTGTTGCGGCCCCCAGCACCTGGGGATCTTGGCTCTCTGAAGAGGAAGTTACAGACCTTCGTCCATTGCGTCAATCCTCTCTAGCATCCTCTCTGAAGAATTCTTGAAATCACTTTCGGCCCAATCGCGGTGCCGGTATAGTGCTCCCATGGCAATCTCGGGACAGGTCTCGCAAAACCCAAATAGTTTCCGAATCGAAGCCGCCGAGGGCCTCCGGTCCCTCCGCCTCGCGATCGCGGGCATGATCGAGCATCTCCCGACGCCGGCCGATCGACCCCTCGAATTGGCGCGAAACCTCGGGATCGACAAGAGCCTCGCGTCGAAGATTTCGCGATTGTTGTCCGAGCCCGGCGACCCGCTCGCGGCGGCCACGCTGCTCCCGGGCAAGGCGGCGCTGGAGGCGTTCGTCAGAGCCGCGCGCGCTTCCGGCGCGAACGCGACGCAGGAGTCCGCGGTGCTCGAGGCGATGTCCACCCTTGATCAGGTGGCCAGCCGTCATGCGGGGGATCGGACCTCATTCGCCTTGATGCTCAACGCGTGCGCGGCGGACGCGGAAACCCCGGCGACCGTCGCGCTGCGGCGGAGCGCCTTCCGGGCCAACAGCGCCATGTTCGGCGTGCAGGCCAAGGTGCAATACAAACTTGTCGTCGTGGGGCCATCCCGCGACGGGGTGAGCGCCGACATGGCCCGCGTCCGCGGGTTTGTCTCCCTGCTCCGCCTCCGCCCCGATGTCGCGTGGACGGTCTCCAGAAGCCGCGTCGTGGATGATGCGGGCCGTCCGGGCGCTGAGCATCCCTGCTCGCGACCCCTCCCCATCGGGCCCGACGGCGGCGAGCGGCTCCTTCTCCCATCGTTCTCGTCAGCGAATCCCCCCGAGGTCGTGGTCACGCCGCTCGGGGACGGGACGATCGAGGAGCAGATTCTCCCGGGTCCGGTCGGTAACGAGGGGGCGTTCACGGTCCTCACCGCCGACTTCATCGAGCGGGTCGGCCCGCTCCGGCGCACGCCCGGCGACCGCTACGCGGCCAGCGGGCTCAGCGTTCACACACCCGTTGAGACTCTTCTGTTCGACTACATCGTGCACCAGGACAACTTCGATCAGGCCGAGCCTGAGTTCGCCGTTTACAGCCAGCTCGGCTGCCCGCCCTGGCCCGCGTGCGGGGAGTCAAAGAGACTCCCGATGCACGCCCCGGTGCAGTCGTTCGGCCGCGGCGTCGAGTTCGCCCAATCGCTGAGTGTTCCCCGGTTCCGCGAGATCATCTCCGCGGTCTTTGAGGACCCACGCTGGAGCCCGGGCGACTTCCTGCACTTCCGCGTGCGCGTCCCCTTCCCGCCGATCCCCTGCACCGCGGTGATGCGGCACGACCTCCCGTCGACCTGACGGACGGCGCGACGGGCGGTCGCGCACACGGACTCGATCGAGGCCCGGGCGCCTCCCGCCGTCGGCCTTCGCACCGGGCCATCCCAAGCTCCGGTGATGTGCTTCCATGGGTCGTATCAGTCACGATGATGCCAGAAGCACGCTTCCCCGCGGCTGGGCCGCCCGGAGCGGAGCGGAGGGCGGGCCTGGGCCGTGTCTGACGGATCGTCTGTTCGGCGCGTGACCGGTTGCGCATCGGTGATTGTGCTGTCAGAGTACCCGCTGCGAGGAGGCCACGGATGCGACGATTCGAGCTCACGGACGAGCAGTGGACGATGATCCAGCCGGTGCTGCCGAGACAGGCTCGCGGCGGCCGCTGGAACGACCACCGGCAGACCCTCGACGGCATGCTCTGGGTGCTGCGTTGCGGCTCGCCGTGGCGGGACATGCCCGAACGCTGCGGCCCGTGGAAGACGGTGTACTCCCGCTTCCGACGATGGACCGTCGACGGCACGCTCGACAAGATCCTCGCTCGATTGCGGGCCCGCATCGACCGCGACGGGCTCATCGACTGGGACACCTGGTGTGTCGACGGCAGCAACATCCGGGCCTCGAAGGCCGCCGCCGGGGGCGGCTGAAGGGGGCGCCACAGAGCCCGCGGACCACGCCCTCGGCCGATCGAGAGGCGGGTTCGGGACCAAGATCCATCTGGTTTGTTGTGGGCTCGGAGTCCCCATCGGCGTGACGGTCTCGGCGGGCCAGGCCCACGAGTCCAGGCACTTCGAGGACGCGATCGCCAGCGTGCGGCCGAAGAACCGACGCCCGATGTGGATCGCCGGCGACAAGGGGTACAGCTACCCGCGCATCCGCGCGTGGTGCGAGCGACGCGGCGTCTTCGATGTGATCCCGCAGCGGTCCGACCAGATCGCACGCGAGGGCCGCCGCGGACTCAACGGGTTGTCTGCCGCGGCCGCAACGCCGTCGAACGCACCATCAGGCATCTCCAGGAGAACCGACGCATCGCAACACGATTCGAGAAGCTCGCCACCGGCTTCCTCGGCATGCTCAACCTCGCCTTCCTCAGGCGATACATGGTGATCCTCGATCCGTCAGGCACGGCCAAGACGCGGCGGCGGTCAGGGGCACCATCTGGATCGTTTCAATCCGCGCCCCCGTGTGGGGGCGACCCGGATCAACCTGCTCAAGAGCCGCAAGCCGATCACGTTTCAATCCGCGCCCCCGTGTGGGGGCGACGGCGGATCGCTCCGCCAATCGCGGGTGGTGGACTCGTTTCAATCCGCGCCCCCGTGTGGGGGCGACCGGACTCCCCACATGAGTAAAACTCTCATACAACCTGTTTCAATCCGCGCCCCCGTGTGGGGGCGACGCCGCGACCAGCAGGGCACGATTGCGAATCTTCGAGTTTCAATCCGCGCCCCCGTGTGGGGGCGACTCTCGGCCTTGTGCGCGATGTGCCAGCACTGGCAGTTTCAATCCGCGCCCCCGTGTGGGGGCGACCAGCCGCCAGGCGGCGACGGGCCCGAGCTCGAGGTTTCAATCCGCGCCCCCGTGTGGGGGCGACTCGGCCTCGTTGTCGCTGTTCATCCGCACGCGGAGGTTTCAATCCGCGCCCCCGTGTGGGGGCGACCTGCTGGACCTCGTCGCCCTGGTCGAGCTCGAGGTTTCAATCCGCGCCCCCGTGTGGGGGCGACCGTCGAAGCGGCCGTACCGGTCCAGCACGCGGCCGTTTCAATCCGCGCCCCCGTGTGGGGGCGACTCCGGGCCGGGCGGGCAGGACGCGCCGCCCCGCGCCGTTTCAATCCGCGCCCCCGTGTGGGGGCGACTACGACCGGTAACCTGGCATTCAGCTTCCCAAGCTGTTTCAATCCGCGCCCCCGTGTGGGGGCGACGGACGACGATGACGACCGAGACTGATCGCGATCGGTTTCAATCCGCGCCCCCGTGTGGGGGCGACGGTCCGCGAATCGGACGCCGTGGTCGGATACGCCGTTTCAATCCGCGCCCCCGTGTGGGGGCGACCGATGCTCGGCAGCTCGTCCTGCCGCATGGGGTGGTTTCAATCCGCGCCCCCGTGTGGGGGCGACCGCCCCCGAGGGGTGGCTCTGGATGGACCCGCAGGTTTCAATCCGCGCCCCCGTGTGGGGGCGACGTCGGCGTTGACCGCGATCCGCTGCAGCCCGCAGTTTCAATCCGCGCCCCCGTGTGTGGGCGACCATCCCCGGCCAGCCGATCGGGGTGGCGGCGTGGTTTCAATCCGCGCCCCCGTGTGGGGGCGACGGCGAAAGCGCGGCGGTCCGCGACCGGGAGCGCGTTTCAATCCGCGCCCCCGTGTGGGGGCGACGCCGTACACCAGGTCCTCGCCGCCAGCGAACATGTTTCAATCCGCGCCCCCGTGTGGGGGCGACTCAAGCAGCTCGGCCTGGAGGCGTCGAAGCTGAGTTTCAATCCGCGCCCCCGTGTGGGGGCGACACGAGTTCTTCTTCCCGTGGCGCATCCGCGCGGGGTTTCAATCCGCGCCCCCGTGTGGGGGCGACGCGTCTTTTCCGGCTCGACCTTCGTCAACCCCCGGTTTCAATCCGCGCCCCCGTGTGGGGGCGACGGTCGCCCCGCGGCGTCGAAAGCCGGGCCCACATGTTTCAATCCGCGCCCCCGTGTGGGGGCGACGGTAGACGATCGTCTTCCACTTGTCGGTGTGGAAGTTTCAATCCGCGCCCCCGTGTGGGGGCGACCGCGCTCTCCGTCGGCGAACTCAATCATGCCCGCGTTTCAATCCGCGCCCCCGTGTGGGGGCGACTCCAGCCCGACCGGCCGCGAACCCAGTTGCTTGACGTTTCAATCCGCGCCCCCGTGTGGGGGCGACGCTGGGCGAACCCGAAGGTTCGCGGCGACTCGTGGTTTCAATCCGCGCCCCCGTGTGGGGGCGACGCGGCGGCGGTCCCCCCCTGCATCTGCTCGAGCGAGTTTCAATCCGCGCCCCCGTGTGGGGGCGACATGATTACATCGCGGCGTTTTTCGTCGGCGTAGAAGTTTCAATCCGCGCCCCCGTGTGGGGGCGACCCGACCCGGCCCGCCGCACGCCCCCGGAGTTGAGTTTCAATCCGCGCCCCCGTGTGGGGGCGACGGCGTCGGCGATTCTCACGGGCCCGCCCCGCTGGTTTCAATCCGCGCCCCCGTGTGGGGGCGACGGAGGAGCTGCCGAGCATCGCGGA
>DAINDF010000029.1:4658-10155 GCA_036732005.1 Phycisphaerales bacterium | reverse complement strand
CCTATCTATCGTGCGCATGCGGCGGCGCTGGCTGTTATGTTCTGTGCAGCGGCGGCTTGGTCGCAGGGGGTTTCTGAGACCGTGCTCGACGGGGAGATCGAACTTCTCCGGCTGGTCGATCTGGCGGCCGAGCGGCTTGATCTGAACATCGAGTACGACAAGGCGCAGCTCCGCGGGGCGGTGACCTTTCGTCTGGGGTCTCCGCTATCGAACGATGAACTCTGGGCGCTGACGAACCGCCTGCTGTCAACGAGGGGGTTTACGACGATCCGCCGGCCGGGCGAGGGAACAATCGGGGTGGTGCCGCTCTCGGAGGCGGCTGGCCTCGCTCGGATCGAAGGCCCCGGCGTGCCCGCCGAGGAGGCGTGGTCGAGCGGGTTCCGAGTCGTCGCGTTGGAGATCGAGCACGCCCCACCGGATCAGCTCGTCTCGACATTGCGAGCATTTTCGAGCGCCAAGGCGGGCTCGGTGAGCCGGGTCGCGGAAACCGATGTCGTGATTCTGGCGGACCTGACGCCACGGGTGGAGCAGATGCTGGGCCTCCTCGCCCGGCTGGACACACCAGACGCGTCGGTGGGTTTGGAGCGGGTGGAGTTGGAGTCGGTCTCGGCTGCGGCGATGGTCACCCAGCTGACCCAACTTATCGCGAAGCGACAGTTGGCGGGGGCCGGGAAGCTGCGCGGCGAACCGATGGTTGGCTCGAGCGACGGTGAGCTCTTCCTCCTCGCGCCCGCGGACGCGGTCCCGGTCTGGCGGTCGTTCATCAATGAACTCGACCATGCGCCGGGTGTGGAGACGCGGACTTACCGGCCGCGGTTTTTCGCGCTCGGTGATGTGAGCGCCCTGATCGGCGAGTTGCTCACGGCGGAGCAAGCGGACCCAACGGATGTGCCTACTTGGCGGATTGTCGAGAACACGCTCACCGGGTCGCTCGTTGTGACGGCTGCGCCGGACCAGCACGCACGGGTCGAGGCTCTGCTTGAAGAGCTCGCCGCGGCCCCGCCCGAGAGCCGGCAACCGATCCGGTCGTTTGTGATCCAGAACCGCGACGCGGAGGATGTTCGTGGGTTGCTGGAGGATCTGCTGCAGGAAGGGTTGCTCGAGGAAGCGCCGGATGTTCCGAACTCGGATGGACCGGCCGCGAGGGGCGTTCCCACCGCCCGCGGCGCTGAGGATGCGGACCGCTCCCGCCGCCTCCGGCTGACCGTCGACGGGGGCACCAACACGCTGATCGCTGCTGGGGAACCTCGCCTGCTCGAGGAGGTCCGGTCTCTGCTCGACCAGATTGATGTCCGCCGCCCGCAGGTGATGCTCGAGGTGTTGCTGGTCAGCCTGACCGAGGGGCAAACGCTCGACCTGGGGGTCGAGCTGCAGGAACTCGTCACAGACTCGGGCACGCTCGTCGCGCTGGGCTCTCTGTTCGGCCTGACCGACCTCACTCCTTTCGGCGGTGGCGGGGGGGTCGACTCGCTCCCTTCGCCGGGCGGCACCGCGGTTGTCCTGAACCCGGGGGATTTCAGCGCGGTCGTCCGGGCGCTTGAGACCGTCAACCGGGGGCGGTCGCTGAGCATGCCCAAGGTGCTCGTCAACGACAACGAGTCGGCGTCGATCGACTCGGTGGTGCAGGAGCCGTTCCTGAGCACCAACGCGTCGGACACGGTGGCGACCACCTCGTTCGGCGGTTTCGAGAGTGCGGGCACGACGGTCTCGGTCACGCCCCAGATCGCCGAGGGTGACCACCTTACTTTGCAGTACACGATCACGCTGAGCAGTTTCACGGGTGAGTCGCCCGACGCCTCGACCCCTCCCCCCCGTCAGCAGAACAGCATCTCGAGTATCGCGACGATCCCGGACGGGTACACGATCGCCGTGGGGGGGATCGAGCTTGTCACCGACGCGGAGGCCGAGAGCCGGGTTCCGCTCCTCGGGAGCATCCCGCTGCTCGGCGAGCTCTTCAAGACGACCTCGACCTCCGGCTCGCGCTCGCGGTTCTTCGCGTTCATCCGGTCGGACATCATGCGGCACGCTTCGTTCGAGGACCTGAGGCACGCGAGCGACCCCGTCCGGGAGTCGGCGGAACTCGACGCCGACGCTCCCGTTCTTGCGCCGAGGGTCATTCGATGACGGCGACGACGGGAGGAATCCGCGGGGCCTCTGAGGTTGTCCCGCCGGTCGAGATGCCTCGTCCGGAGCCCTCCTCATTGTTCCTAGACCGGATATCTCACGATTTCTCGAGGCTGCACCTCATCCTGAGCGACGGAGAGGCCGACGGCATCGAGCGGCTTCTCATCGCCAACTCCACCGACCCGCTCGCGGCCCACAACGCGGGCGTTCGCCTGGGGCGCCCGGTTGAGACGCGGCGTGTCGAAGGCGAGCCGCTCGCGCGCTGGATCGATGAGGCGTACGAGTCTCGGGTCCGGGCCGCCCCGACGCAGGCCGAAGGCCTCGTCACCCTTGATCGGTCCGACACCGACTCCGCCATCCAGGCCGCCCTCGACCTCGCCGACCGCGACCTGCTCAGTACCGACGGCAAGGGCCCGATCGTCCGCCTCGTCGACGCCCTGTTGTTCGAGGCCCTCGGGCGCAGCGCCAGCGACCTGCATGTCCAACCCCTGGCCGATCGCACGCTGGTGCGCATGCGCGTCGACGGCGTGCTGCGGGTCGCCCGCGAGCTGCCGGTCTCGATCACGCCCGCCGTCGTCAGTCGCGTCAAGGTGATGGGGCGGATGGACATCGCGGAGCGCCGCGTGCCGCAGGACGGGCGCGCGACAGTCAGCGTCGGGCGCGAGGGGGGGCGTTCGATCGACCTTCGGATCAGCAGTCTGCCGACGAGCTTCGGGGAGAGAGTCGTGATCCGTCTGCTCGACACCGACCGTGGTCGGGCGATGCAGAGCCTTGGGTCGCTGGGCATGCCGGCGGACATCGAGCCGCGGTACCTGGAGCGGGCCGGGCGGGCGAACGGCCTGATCCTGATGACCGGGCCCACCGGATCGGGCAAGACCACCACGCTCTACACGACGCTGCGCTGGAGCGCGGGGCGGGGCGGGGGCGAGCTGAATGTCATGACGATCGAGGACCCGATCGAGTATGAGTTGTCCGGGGCGGGGGTCGCGATCAGCCAGGCCCAGGTCAACACCAAGAAGGGGATCACCTTCGCCAGCGGCCTGCGGCACATCTTGCGGCAGGACCCCGATGTGGTCATGGTCGGTGAGATCCGAGACGCGGAGACGGCCCGCGTCGCGATCCAGTCGAGCCTGACCGGGCACCTGGTCTTCTCGACCCTGCACACCAACGACGCGCCCAGCGCCGTGACGCGACTGGTCGACCTCGGTGTCGAGCCCTACCTCGTCGGCTCGTCGCTCTCCGCGGTGCTCGCCCAGCGCCTGGTGCGGATGATCCACGCCCCGTGCGCCGGCGTCGGGTGCGATGCCTGCCTGCGCACGGGGTACAAGGGGCGGACCGGGCTGTTCGAACTCCTCGTCGTCGACGAGGCGCTGCGGCACGAGATCTCCACCGGCGCGGCCCTCTCGCGGATCCGGGCGGCCGCTCAGGCGAGGGGCATGCGCACGCTCCGAGAAGACGGGCGGCGTCTGCTGGCCCTCGGCGTCACCACGCTCGAGGAGGTCGAACGCGTCACGGTTGACCTGGACGATGTGCGAGACACCCTGGGAGGCCTCCCGTGACGATGTGGCGGTACAGGGCCGTCGCCTCCGGTGGCCTCGTCCGGGGCGAGCACGCGGGCGAGACCGCCTCGGAGGTGCGCTCGGCCCTTCACGCCGCGGGCCTGCGCGTGCTCGATCTGCGCCCGCTCGCCCGCCGTGCCCTGCCCGGCTCACCCGCGGGCCCGCTCGCGATTCTGCGTCGCCAGGGCGAGCGGCAGCTCCGCGCACGCCGGGGCATGCGCAAGAGCGAGCTGTTCGACGCCCTGGCGACGATGCTGGAGGCGGGGGTCCCGCTCGTCGAGGCGGTGGGGTCGATCGGCTCGTCCGGGGGGTCGCGTCCCACAAGCGCCATGCTCGCGCAGGTCGGGGACGACCTTCGGGGCGGGTCGTCGCTCGCCGACGCGATGGGCGGGCATCCTTCCTGGTTCGACGACGCGGAGACGGCGATGCTGAGGGCTGGGCAGCAGAGCGGCGACCTGCCGAGTGTGATCCGCACCCTCTCCGAGCGGCACGGGCGCGCGGGCGAGCTTTCCAGCCGCCTCGCCTCGGCGCTCGCTTACCCCGCGATCGTCGCCGCGGTGGGCGTGGGGGTTGTGATCTTCCTGAGCACCAAGACGCTCCCCGAGCTCGCGGCGGTGCTCACCGAGGCGGGGCAGGAAGTCCCGGCGCTGACCGCAAGCGTGATGGCGATCGGGCGGGGCCTGCTCGCCGCCGTCCCCTGGCTCGTGCTCGCGCTGGCGTTCTCGGGCCCGTTGCTGGTCGCCTGGGCGATGCTCGCGGGAAAATTCGGGCTGGGCCCGCCCCGATGGCCCGCGCCGCTCACACCGGGCGTGGTCCGCCGGGCGGCGGCGGCGGAGGCGCTGCTCGGGCTCGCGGAGCTGCTGCGCACGGGCGTCCCCGCGGTCGAGGCCCTCCGCGTCCTCGCGCCCACCGCGGGCGGCCTGGTTGCCTCGCGCCTCGGCGCCTGTCTCCGGTCCGCCGCGTCCCGTGTCGAGCGAGGCGAGTCGTTTGCTGATGCTCTGGACGATCCCCTCTGGTTCCCCGATGAGGCCCGCCGCCTCGTCCGCGTGGGCGAGCAGAGCGGGGAGCTGGAGTCGGTCCTCGCTCGCCTCGGCCACCGCTACCAGCGCTCGGCCCGCCGGCTGATCGACCGCCTCGCGGCCCTGCTCGAGCCCGCGGTGATCCTGATGCTCGCGGTCGGCGTTGGTGTCGTGGTGATGGCGGCGGTGCTGCCGCTGGTCCGGTTGCAGGAGATGCTCTGATGGAAGGGACGCTCATGCGTGTTCCTGATGGTCCCGAGGCGTTCGACGCGAGGGTGCCGCCAGTCGCCGCTCGCGGCGCAGCGGTGTTCTCGCGGCTCGCCATGACGCTCGTCGAGGTCCTCGCCGTCGTCGTCATCCTGGGCCTGCTCGCCGGGACGCTCGCGATCTCGATGAGCGGGGCGCTGGGCAAGGGCAAGCGCGAGATCGCCCGCACCGCGATCGGCCTGATCCAGCAGAAGGTCGAGACCTACCGCATCGAGCACAGCGCCTGGCCCCCCGACGATGTGGGCCTCGCCGCGCTGGGCGAGGGGCACGCCGACCCGACCGCGTCCTATTACCTGAGCCGCGACCAGTTGCTCGACCCGTGGGGCAACCCGTTCTACCTCATCGTACCCGGGCCGGACCGGCACCCCTACGAGATCGTCAGTTACGGCGCCGACGGCCAACCGGGTGGGGAAGGGGAAGACGCCGACCTCACCTCCGTGCAGCTGAGAGACGCGCCGTGACGCGGGCCCCCGCCTTCACCCTCGTCGAGACGCTCGCGGTCGTCACGCTGCTGGCGCTCGCGGCGGT
>DAINDF010000029.1:0-4558 GCA_036732005.1 Phycisphaerales bacterium | reverse complement strand
CCGGCTCTATGGCGTCGTCCGGAGTGCGCGCGTCGCGGGGCTCACCGGGTGGACGGAGGTGGGGCCGTGATCCACGCGCGACGGGGCCTCACGCTGCTCGAAGTCGTGGCCGCAGCGGCCCTGCTCGCGGTCATCGCCGCCGCGTGCCTGCCGATGCTGCGTGAGGCACGCCGATGGGCGGAGTCAACTTCGGAGCCACATCGGTTCGATGATCTCGCGATGTTCGCCGATGCGGTGCTCGTCCGTCCGGAGAGCGTGGGTCTGACCGCCGAAGACCTTGTGAAGGCAGATCTGAGCATCGAACTCGACGGCGGTGCGTTCGTCCCGCTTTTGAGCACCGTCACCGTTCGACTTGTAACAACCGATGCGGAGGAGGTGCGCCGCGCCTGGCTCGTGTTCGAGTCGGGGAAGGACGCCGTGCTCCGGCCCGTCGAACTCCCCGAGGAGCCAAGGCCATGACCCACCGCCGCGCCATGACGCTACTGGAGACGCTGGCCGCGCTCGCGCTGCTCGGGGTCCTCGCCGGCGCCGCGCTTGCCTGGATGACAACGACCCAGCGCGGCCTCGCCGCCACAGCGGCCGCCACGGCGTGGACACGGGCCGCCGAGGCGACGCTCGCGGCTATGCACGACGACCTGGCAAGCGGAGATCGAGAGGCATGGCAGGAACCGGTGAGGCTCGAGCAGTCAGGATCCTCCGGCGGGCTTGAGACAGAATCGGTCCGGTTCGGGTGCCGCTCTGCCGGCGCCGGCCCGATGGGCGTCATCTACGCGTATGAGCCGGACGCGGGAACACTGACCCGCTCGACGGACTCCGACCCCAGGTTACTGCTCGGCCAGGTCCGGTCGTTCTGGGTCGAGACGATCCGGGGCGATCCAGCGAGCACGAATAGCAGAGTGGTGGCGCTCCACGCCGTGATCGTCGGCCCCGACGGGCTCACCGCGACGCGGCGCCTTCCCCTGGGTCAGAGGGAGGTTGCCCCGTGACGCGCCGCCCGACCAGACGCGCCGTCGCGCTGCTTCTCGTTCTCGTGACGCTCGTGGTCGCCGTGACAGCCGCTGCGAATGTCGCCAGGGTGTCGGTGACCGGCCTCGCCGCCGAATCGCTTGCCGACCGGCGACGGGTGGCCGATGATCTGCTCCGGCAGGGTGAGCAGATCGCGGCCTCGTGGCTGCAGCGGGAGTCTCCCTCGGCCCTCGTGCCGGTCGATGCACCCTCGCCGACGCTGTCCGTGGCGCACGATGTCGTGATTTTCGGTGGGCTGCGGGCCGAGATTGGGATCCAGGCCATCGACCTCACCGGCATGCTTCCTCTGGAGGCCCTGCGGCAGGGCTCCGAACTCCGGGGCGCAATCCCCGCAGATGTGCTTGAGACGATCGGAGCGCTCGGCAACGCGAAGATCCTGAACGCCCCGGATCAGCTGGTGAAATCCCGGCGAGCGGTCTTTCCGGAGCCGGTCCGGGACGAGCCCGTGTGCTTCGAGGCGGGTCCGACGACGACCGATCCCCGCCTCGGTGATCCGTCAGGAAGTTTCGGCGGCCACAGCTGTCGCGGCGGGCCCGCTATCACAGAACTCGTCGCGTTCCTCCGCCCGGCGCCGCCGCGCCGGCGCCACCAGCCCGAGGCGGAGCCGGTGATCCTCAATGTCAACACCACCCCCGTCCCGCTGCTCGCCCGGGCCTTCGCCACCGCGGGGCTCGATGTGCTCGACCGGGTCGTCGAGGCCCGGGAACGGGGCGAGCCAGCGAGCGTCGAACTCGCGGCCAACGACGGGGCCATGGTCCGGTTTACGACTCGCAGCACTCTCTGGGCCTTCCGATGCGATGCGCGGGTCGGCGGGGTGACGAGGTCCTGGTGGTCGGTCTTCGAGCAGGAGGCAGGGTCCTGGCGGCTTGTCCGGAGGATCGTGATCGATGCGTAGCAACATGGCGGAATTCGCGCTTCGGTTCGTGCTGGGCGCCGGCGTGCTCGCCGCTGCAATCTTCGCGCTCCTGCCCTCGGAACAAGGCCGACCCCTTATGTCCCAAGAGGCAACGGAGGACCCTGATGCTGCGTCCAAGGTGCCTGAGCCGACTCCCACGCTGGATCTCGCCGAGTTCGATCTCGATCTCTGGGTCGAACCACCGCCGCCGCCGCCCGAGCAGAGGGAACCCGTGCGTGTTGAAGCGCCGCCCCCGCCCCCCCCATCGATTGATCTGATCGCGATCACACGAGACAACGAAACCCGTCAGGCCGTGTTCTTCGACAACTCCAACGGTCGGTTGATCACGGTCTCCGCCGGGGAATCGATCGGGCCGTACTGCATCGAGTTCATTGACCCGGTCTCGGTGCGTCTCACACACGCCGGACGAACCATGCGTGTCGACCTCGATCAACCCCGTATCGCCGGTACGATCACCGGAGACCGGGATGAGTAGGCCCGCGGCCAAGCAGGTTCCTGCCGACCAACTCTATTGGGGTCTTCTCGACACCTCGGGCCTTCCGCCGATCCCGTTTGGCCAGTTCCGGCCGGGTGCGGTCGGACGCCGCCTCGGGCACCAGTTCGACCCCGTGCTGCCTCGTGCGGTGGAGGAGATCCACGCGGTCTACCTGCCGCTCGGAGACGATCGGGTACTCGCCTGCGGAATGGACCGAGAGCAGGTCGCGGCCCTCCGCGATATGGGAATCGACGCCGCCGCCCCCGAGTCGATCCCCGCGCCGCTCCAGAGTTCGATCGGCACCAGGGTTGATGTCACGCGCCTCAACCTCCTCACCGGGGAGTTCCGCCCGCTCGCGGCCGCCAGGCGACGCGCGACACGCGTGAGGCTCGTTTCCGCGGCGGTCCTCGTCGCGTCGGTGCTCGTCGCGTTGGGGAATCACCGCCGAGCTTCCGTCTTCCAGGCTGCGGCGACCGCCCTTCGCGCCCGTCAGATTGAGTTGTATGACCACGCACTCGGCGCGTCGGCTCGCGCCGGTCCTACCCCCGCGTCGGTGCGACTTGCGACGGAACTCCGTCGCCTTTCGGCAACACGCGCAGAGTCAGCCTCGTACCAGCCGCCGAAAGCGGGGTTCGATCTCCAGGATGTCCTCGCCCGCTGGCCGAGGGGTGCGGAGATACGAGTTGAGCGTCTTGCGTTGACCGCGACACGCGTCGACATCACGGTCGAGGCGGCGAACGCAGCCGCCATCCAGAGCCTCCTGGACGCGCTGGGGGAGCTCGACGGCTGGACGCTTGTCGCCAACCGGGTCGATCAGACAAGCGGTGGTGGAAAGGAATCCGTCCGCGCAAGACTGGGTTTCGAGCGCTCGGGGAAGGGGGAGTCATCGTGATGCCCTCCCGGTACCTCCTCCCCGCCCTCGCCGGCCTCGCGGTCTTCGCGGCGGTCGGGTCTGGCATCCGGGCGACCGCTGCCGGTCACGCGCTAAGACGCGAGACGGCCCGAACCGACCAGCTCGAATCGGACCTCCGCCAACTGAACCAACTGCGAGGAACCCGCGCGAACGCCCGGCTTTCCGCACCCCCTGAGGACGATGTCCTCCGCTCGGTGAGCGGTGCGATCAGGGCCGCGGGCCTCAATCCGCGCGCATTCTCCGGCCTGTCCACAAACGGCGACGAGGCGGTCCGGGGTCGAGACGGATACCGCCGCAAGGCGTATCGACTCGAGCTGACGGGACTCGACGCCGCCGCACTCGGAGCATTCCTTCACGCATGGCAGACCACCGAACCGCTCTGGTCAGTCGAGGGGATCGACCTCCGCAAGGAAAGCGACTCTCGCCGCGGATCGGCAGAGGGATACGCGGTGACGCTCACGATCTCGACCGTCTACGCTGCATCGGGCGAACAAGAGGTGACCTTGCCATGACCCGGAATGCCACGCGCATCACGGCCGGTCTTGGAGTCCTGATCGGTGGCGTCGTGTTCGCCGCGACCATGGGCTGCGCCGCTTCGACCGGCCCATACCAACCCGCCGCAGAGGCCCGAAGGGACCCAGCCAAAGCCCAGCGGCTGACGGCCCGAGCCGCCGATCTGATCACCGAAGACCCCGAGAAAGCAGAGACGCTCCTGCGTGAGGCCCTGGCCGCGGATCTTTACCACGGGCCGGCGCACAACAACCTCGGCGTGATCTTCATGAACCGAGGGCAGCTCTATGAGGCCGCGAACGAGTTCGAATGGGGTCGGAAACTGATGCCCGGACATCCGGATCCCCGGTTCAATCTCGCGATGACCCTTGAGCAAGCCGGGCGAGTTGACGACGCGATCGACGCCTACCGAGCCGCGCTCGAGGTCTACCCGGGGCACCTCCCCTCGGTCATGGGGCTCACGAGGGCCGAGGTACGGAGCGGGATGGCGAACGAGCAGACGGCGGAGCGACTCCGCGACATCGTGCTGCGCGCCGAGGACACGAAGTGGCGGGCCTGGGCGGAGCGGGAACTGATCCGGATGCCGAACTGAACGCGGGGAAGAACTCCTTCTGAGCGTCAAGCAGCAGACACGGGATCGGGCCCGCGCCTTCCAGAGTCCTCTCGCTCGGAGTGGTCCGCGTGCCCAGAGAGCACCGTGCGATTGAATGGCCCGCGC
>DAINDF010000028.1:0-12790 GCA_036732005.1 Phycisphaerales bacterium | reverse complement strand
ATCCTCGCGCGCCCGCTGGACCTGTTCACGCTCGGGTTCCAGTTGACCGTCGGCGTCACCGCCCTGTTGCTCTGGCTCGGCGAGGGCCCGCACCCCTGGATCGCCGGGCCCCGCGCGCGCGTCGACCGGGGCGAGCCGGGGTGGCCCGGGCTCGCGCTGCGGCAGGCGCGCGCCCTCGCGGCGGGCTCGGTGCTGGTCTGGCTCGCGGCGGCGCCGGTCATCGCGTTCCACACGGGGTCGTTCAATGTGCTCACGCCCCTGGCGGTGATCGCCACCACGCCCATCGCCACGCTCGCCCAGGTGCTGGGCATGGGCGGGATGCTCGTGTGGTGGCTCTCGCCGCCGGCCGCGTCGGCGCTGATGCTCGCCGCCGAGGCCGTGGCCGGCCTGCTCGCGCTCGTCTCCGCGGCCTTCGACGGGCCCGGGCTGCACACGGTGCTCCCCCCGGTGACGGCGGCGTGGGCGGCGTCGGGCGTGGGGGCGGTTGTGTTCGCCCTGCGGCGCGCGCGCCTGCGCGACCCCCGCCCCTGGGCGGCGGGGGCGGGCGTGCTGGTGTGGCTGGGCGTCGAGATCGCGCTGGGCGCGGGGTCCGGGCGGGGCGTTGCGGCCCGGATCGACATGCTCAGCGTCGGCGACGGGTCGTGCTTGCTGGTCCGATCCGGGGGTGACGCGCTGCTCTGGGACGCGGGCTCGCTCGTGCCGGGTCAGGGTGTCACGACGATCCCGCGGGCCCTGCGCGCGCTCGGCGCGGCGCGTGTCCCGACCGCGGTGGTGACCCACGCGAACCTCGACCACTACGCCGCCCTGCCGGACGCGGCGCCCCAGATCGGGCTGCGGCGTGTCCTCGTCTCGGCGCCGGCGCTGGCGGTCATGCGGGGCGCGGCCACCGGGTCGCCCGAGCGGGTCTTCCTGGACCGGCTGGCCGAGCGGGGCGTGGAGGTCGCGCCGCTCTCGGCCGGGGCGTCGGTTGCGCTGGGACCGTCCACGCTGCGCGTGCTCTGGCCCCCGGATCATCCGCCCTCGGTCGTGCGCACGCGGAACGACCATTCGCTGGTGGCGCGGGTCGAAGTCCCCACCGACGCGGGTCCGCGGTCGGCGCTGCTCTGCGGCGATATTCAGCGCACCGCGATGCTCTCGATCCTGGCCGACGGGGCGCCGGTGCGGGCGGAGGTGCTCGAACTGCCGCACCACGGGAGCCATCACGACGCGGCCGAGCGGTTCGTTGCCGAGGTCGACCCGCTCGTCGTGCTGCAATCGACCGGGCCGAGCCGGCTGGGCGACGCGCGGTGGGCGTGGGCGTGGGCGCGCGTGGGGTCTCGGGGCGGGGCGTGGCTGGTCACGGCGCGGGACGGCGCGGCGTGGGCCGTCATCAGGACGGACGGCTCGGTCGTGTCCGGCTCGTTCCGCTGATCGGGCCGGGGTTCAGGGCGCGGTCGGACCGCCGAGGCGGCGGATCGCGTCGGCGACGACCTTCTGTTGCCGCTCGTTCCGGAGCGTGGGCGAGACCCCCTCGAGGAAATAGACGGCCTCGCGCGTGCCGGCCCGGCTGGCGATGTGGGTCGCGATCTCGACGGCGTCGTGCTCTTCCTGCCCCTCACGGAGGTTGCGGGCGAGCAGGCCCTCGGTGCGCGTGTCCGGGCCGCGGGCGAGCACCCGGCGCCCCGCGTGCCAGAGCGCGTCCCGCAGGAGCAGGGTCTTGGCGTCGTCGGTCGAGAGCGCGGCGAAGGCGGCGGGGACCGCGTCGATGCGGCCCTGGCGGAAGAGGGGCATCACCGCCGACCGGGCGACCTCGGGCGTGACCGCTTCGGGCCTCTGGCGGATCAGGGCGTCGGCGAGGCGGGCGGCGTCCTCATCCCGCCCCGCGAGCGTCAGGCCTCGGAGCGCCGCGGCGAAGTCCTCGTTCTTGAGCGCCTCGGTCGCGGCCGCGTCGACCGGGGCGATCGAGCGGATGGGCAGGTCGGGGCCGATGCGTCGGCCCGCGGTCGAGTCGGGGGCGAAGGTGATGAGCGGGTCGCCCAGGACATTGAGTTTCCAGGGGGGCCCGCCGTCCTGCCGGCAGGCGACGCCCAGGGGCATCCCGCTGAGGAAGCGCAGCGCGAGCCTGGGGGTCTGCACGAACGCGTTGAGGAAGGGCTCGTCGACCGAGCCGTAGAAGGCGTAGGCGCCGTGTTCGAGCCAGCGTCCGGCGACGGTGCGGGCCGACCCGGGCATGCGGCTCGACCAGGAGTGGACCATGTGGACGGCGACGGGCCGGTCGAGCAGCGGGATGTCGCCGCACCAGGCCTTCTCGCCCCCGATCTCGAAGAAGTTCATGTTCCCCTTCGAGTTGATGAGGACGAGATCGGTCTCGATGCCGGGGTTGCAGGCGCGGCGCCAGTCGTCGAGGCGGTTGGCGGGTGTGTCGTGGACCGTGACGGTGTACCCCGCGTCGGCGAGGGTGCGGCCCGCGGTGGTGGCGTCGTAGAGGTCCCAGGGGTCGCCCTGCCCGTAGCCGTCGAAGAGCCACGCCGACTTCGTCGGGAGGAAGAGCCCGCACATCGCGCGGTAGAGCGCGTCCTGCGGGTCGCCGAAGAGGGCGCCGGCCCACGCCCAGCGGTTGCCGACGCCCGCTCGGTGCCGCCCGACGAGATCGGTCAACGCCTTGTCGTCCTTGCCCTCTTCGCCCAGGCCGACGCGGAGCGGCAGGTTGGCGGCGAGGGTGACCATGTCGATCTCGTCGCCCGGCTCGGTCCACTCGGCCCCGAGCACGCGGAGCTGGGCGTGGATGGACTCGGTCAGGTCGCGCATGGCGGTGCCGTCCATCGCGCCGTTGACGCGGCGGTCGGGCTGGATGAAGACGATGACCTGGACCCGCGCGGCGGCGAGGGCCACGCCGGCGATCCATGAGGGATCGTCGGGGTTGATCGCAACGACGCCCTGGGGCCCGATGCGCAGCTCGCGCATGCGTTCGAGGATCTGCTTCATGTTCTCGGCGGGGGTCTCCATCTGGAGGGTCCCGCCGAGGATCTCGATAATGCGCATGGCCCGTTCGCCCTGCTCGCGCGGCCAGACGGGGGGCGCCTCGGGGTTCCACCGCACGACGCGGGAGGGTTTGAACGCGCGGACGAACCGGGCGATGTTCTCGGCCGCGCCGACCGATCCGTCGTCGATCAGGATGGGGAACCGGAAGAGCCCGCGCCAGGCGGTCATGACCTGCCCGGCGGCCTCGGGTGAATCGACGAGGAGGACCGAGTCGGCGACGATCTGCGACTCGCGCAGGGCCAGGGCCCGGGCGCCGACGCGCTGCGGGGGGGGGAGTGCGTCGAACTGGGCGAGGATGTCCCCGAGTTCGACCTCGATCTGGCGGGGCGGCGCGGCGGCCTCCTGCGCCGAGGCGGGCCCGGGCAGCCCGGCGGCGAGGACGCCGGCAAGCAGCACGCGGGCGGGTCGGCGACGGTCGCTCGGGTTCGGCATGGAGGGAGGATACGGGCCCCCACGGGCCCACGCATACACTCGCGTCACGATGCCGAACCTCGACCGGGACGCGTTTGTCCGACTCGCTGAAGAGGCCCGCGGGGCGGGCGGCACCGTCGTGGTCCCGCTGGGGCTCCGCCTGCTCGCCGACCAGTTGACGCCGGTGCTCGCGTACCGGAGGCTCGTCGCCCCGGACGAGCGGACGGCGCCGTCGTTCCTGCTCGAGTCGGTCGAGAACGGCGACCGGCTGGGGCGGCACTCGATCCTGGGATCGAGGCCGGTGGTCGAGGTGGTGGCGCGGGGGCACGAGATCGAGATCACGGACCGGCGGGGCGGAGAGCCGGTCACCCGGACGCAGCGGCGTGAGGACCCCGCGGACCTGCTGCGCGAGCTCTCGCGCCCGTTGCGGCTTGTCCGCCCCGCGGACTCGGTGAACCGGGGGCTGCTGCCGGCGTGCATCTGGGGCGGGTGGTTCGGGTACGCGTCGTACGACATGGCCCGCTACGCCGAGCCCGAGAAACTGGCCTGGTCGCGCGCGCCGCGTGACGACCGGGGGCTGCCCGAGCTGCACTTCGGGTTCTACGACGGCGTGGTGGTGTTCGACCATGTCGATCGGCTGGTGCACCTCGTGCAGCTGTGCATGATCGATGAGGGCGAGGACGCGGGCGGGGCGTACGACCGGGGCGTGGCGAGGCTGCACGAGCGGGCGGCGGAGATCCAGCGGCACAGCAAGCCGCTGCCCGCGGGCGTGGTGGCGGCGTTCCCCCCCGGCCCCAACACGCCGATGCCGAGCAACATGACGCGGGCCCGGCACGCCGAGATGGTCGCGCGGGCGAAGGAGTACATCGCCGCGGGGGACATCTTCCAGGTGGTGGTGGGGCAGCGGTTCGAGCGCGAGAGCGAGGCGGACCCGTTCGATGTGTACCGGGCGTTGCGGGCGGTGAACCCGAGCCCGTACATGGTGTACATGCAGGCGGGGGCGTGCATCCTGATCGCGTCGAGCCCGGAGATCCTCTGCCGCGTGGAGCGGACGGGGGCGGGGCGGTTCGTCGTGACCAACCGCCCGCTCGCCGGGACGCGCCGCCGCGGCGCGACGCCCGAGGAGGACCTCGCGCTCGAGCGCGAGCTGCTGGCCGACGAGAAGGAGCGGGCCGAGCACATCATGCTCGTGGACCTGGGGCGGAACGATGTGGGGCGCGTGTGCGAGACGGGGTCGATCGAGTTGTCGCGGGTGATGACGGTCGAGCGGTACAGCCATGTCATGCACATCTCCTCGACGGTGACGGGCCTGCTGCGCGAGGGGCTGGACTGCTGGGACGCGCTGCGTGCGGCGTTGCCGGTCGGCACGATCTCGGGCGCACCGAAGATCCGCGCGATGCAGATCATCGACGAGCTCGAGCCCGTCCGCCGCGGCCCCTACGGCGGGGGCATGGGCGCGATCGGCCTGGACGGGCAGATGGACATCGCGCTGGCGCTGCGCACGATCGTCACGCCGGTTGACCTGCGCTCGAACGGGCGGTGGACCTACCACCTCCAGGCCGCGGGGGGCATCGTCGCCGACAGCAACGCGGACGATGAGTACGAGGAAACCGTGAACAAGGCCGCCGCGTTGGGCAGGGCCGTGGACCTGGCCGAGCGGGCCTTCCAGCAGGAATGACGCCGTGAGCAAGCCGCTTGTGATCGTGACCGAACCGCTCGCCTCCGGACCGCTCGAATGGCTGGGCGAGCGGGCGGAGGTGATCGAGGCCTCGCCCGGGGAGCCCGCGTTCGAGGACAACATCGCCCGGGCCGACGCGCTGGTCGTGCGCACCTACACGATCATCGACAAGGCCCTGCTCGCGCGGGCGAAGAAGGTCCGGGTCATCGGGCGCGCGGGCGTCGCGCTGGACAACTTCGACCTGCCCGCGTGCAGGGCCGCGGGCGTGACGGTGGTGCACGCCCTGGGGTCGAACGCCTCCGCGGTCGCGGAGTATGTCTTCGCGATCATCTTCGACGCGGTCCGCCCCAGGCTGTACCTCGACGAGGCCCTCGATCTGGAGGGGTGGAACGAGCTGCGGGGCGAACTGATCGCCGACAGGCAACTCGAGGAGATGACCCTGGGCGTCTACGGCCTGGGCCGCATCGGCAAGCGCGTCGCCCGGATCGCCTCGGCCTTCAACATGCGGGTGATCTACAACGACCTGCTGGACATCCCCCTCGACCAGCGGCACGGGGCGATCCCGGTCGATGTGGACACGCTGTTGGCCGAGAGCGACATCCTGACGGTGCATGTCGACGACCGCCCCGCGAACCGCAACCTGCTCAACGACGAGAAGTTCGGCAAGTGCAAAGAGGATGTGCTTTTCCTCTCGTGCGCGCGCGGGCTGATCGTCGACGCGGCGGCGCTGGCCCGGTTCCTCGGGGCCAACCCCGGGGCGCAGGCGATCTGCGATGTGCACGAGCCCGAGCCCTTCGGGCCCGATTACCCGCTCCTCCCGCTCGACAACGCGGCGCTGGCGCCGCACATCGCCGCGGCGACCGAGTTCGCCAAGACGAACATGTCGTGGGTCGTGCGCGATGTCGTCCGTGTGCTCAACGGCGAAGCGCCCGAGCACCCGGCGCCGATGCCGGGGTGAGATGCCCGGGACCTATTCCGCGCACCCCGCCGCGAAGGCGTCGATGAAGGCGTTCAGGTCCGCCAGATCGAACACGCCGAAGGGCGGGGCGAGATCCGCGTCCGGATACTGGATCTGGAACCCGAGGATGAACAGGCTGATGTCGGCCAGGTCGAGCACGCCGTAGGGGGTGGCGAAGTCGGCGACGCCGCAGTCCTGGGCCGCGTGCCGCAGGGCCGACGCGGGCACGACGCCCGAGACGCCCGGCCCGCTCCAGCGGAAGATCAGCCCGGCCGAGCCCTGGTTCTCGAAGTAGTCGATGCGGAGCGGGTGGTCGCCCGCGGCCAGGGCGATCTGCCCGGCGACGCGGACCATGCCGTGGAGCCCGTTGTTGTTGACCACCTGGGTGTTCCCGATGAAGAGCCTCGACCCGTCGTCGGACTCGAGTTCGAGGGTGTACAGCCCGTCCGCGGGGACGCGGAGGTAGCCCTTGAAGACCGCGCCGACCTCGTCGGCGAGCGGGCCCCCGACGGCGTTGCCCGAGGTGCTCGGGTAGTTGAGCTGGCTGACGGTCGTCTCGAGCACGGTCGGGAAGAGCTCGAGGACGGGGACGATGCTCGACGGCGGGATGTCGTGATAGGTCGCCAGCAGCCCGCTGCGCTCGTTCGTGATCGCCACCGCGGCCCGGGGCGCGAGGACCTCGACCGCGACGCCCGCCGACTGCCCCCCGGTGGTGGTGTAGGTGAACGAATCGACGCCGCTGAACCCTGGCGCCGGCGTGTAGAGCAGGCGCGCGCCCGTCGGGTTGCCGGTCGGGTTGGGCGACTGCACGATCGAGACGGCGGCGCCCGCGGGGGTCGGGCTCTGCACCGAGGCGAGCCCGAGCGGGGCGCACCCGGCGCCCGCGTCGTTGCCGAGCACGAAGATCTCCGTCGGGACGCCGACGACCGTCTGCGCGGTGTCGTCCGCCGGGGCGGGGGCGGGGGTGACATCGCAGGGGACCGTGTCGAGGAAGTTCAGCATGACCTGCTGCACGAGCGGGTGGAAGCGCAGGTCGATGTTGTTGAGCCCGCCCGGGCAGATGTGGCAGTAGGACATGATCGTGCTGTTGAGGTTGCCCGTGCAATCGAGGCCGCAGCGGTCGATCGGCGGGTTGTAGGAGTCGTGGGTGTGCCCGGTGCCGAAGTTGTGCCCGAGCTCGTGCGCGGTGACGATGAGGTCCCAGTTCCCCCCGCTGTTCTCCTGGAGGGGGTAGGGGAACGACCCGTTCGAGTACGACGAGACGCCGTACCCCGAGTCGGTGCTGCACAGCACGCTCAGGTACGCGACGCCGCCGTAGTCGGTGTTCGCCCCGGTGAACAGGTGCACCGTCTCACGCCCGATGTGCCCCTTCTCGGCCCGCCAGTGCGCGCGCACCTGGCTGAGCGGATCGGGCTCGACGCCCCCGTTGTACGGATCGACATTGGACGAGAAGACGCGGAGGTACGGGATCGCCAGCCGCGTGTTGACATCGCGCTGGTAGATCTCGCTGATCGCCGCGAGCAGGAAGACCAGGTACTCGCCCCCCGCCTGGGCGTTGCCCCCGAAGGTCTCGAGGCACCACTCCCAGTCCGTGTCAACCGCGACGCGGACCAGCCGGCACGGGGCGTCGCCCCGCTCGGCGAACGGCTCGACCTCGTGCGGCACGACGGGGATCCCGAGCGGGGAGAACGCCGGCATGTTGTCCGCCGTGATGCCGCAGAACGGAAGCCCGTCCTCGAAGCGGAACTCGCGGATGTCCGCGATGCGGATGTCCTCCGGGGTGGCGGGCATCCCGCCCCGCTGCCCCGTGGAGACGACAAAGGTCGTGCCCCCGGTCTGGATGAACCCGTTGGTCGCGTCCCGCCCGAGCCCCAGCACGACGAGCGAGCCTTCCTCGCCCGCGACCTTACCCCGCAGCAGGACCACATCGGGCCTCGCGGCGGGCTGGTCGTCGATCTCGAACACGCCGTCGGGCGTCCAGACCTCGAACCGCTCGAGTTCGAGGTCGAGCCGGCGCTCCCCCACGGGCAGCCCGCGGAGCGTCACCCGCGCGCCCACCGGGGTCTGCGCGAAGTTCTCGGACGCCAGGGCCCCGGCGACCGCCGACAACGGGGCGTTCAGGCCCCGGACATCAACCTCGGACGCCAGCCCTGAGACGGGCACGAGCGAGAGCGCGGCGAGCATCAGCGACGCGGCGGGACGGCGACCCATACAGCCCTTCTTTCTGGTCCGAATTCCGTTCGGAAACAGACCGGATTGTGTCAAGTCAGCAACCGCGCGACCCCGCGGCGGAGATGGAACCCTGTTCGCTCGCGGCTGGGCCGGGGTTGCAGCGGCTTTCCCGACCGGGGCCGGTTCGAGGGGCTTACCCCGCGCGGAAGGCGACGCTGGCGATCGTCAGATCGTCGGAAAGGGCGTCGGTCTCGGCGTGCTCCCGCACCGCCCGGGCAAGGGCGACGACATCCTCCCGAGGCCCCCGGGTCGAGCCGAGCGACTTGGCGACGCGGTCGAGCCCGAACATGTCGTTCTCCGGGCTGCGTTGCTCCACGAGCCCGTCGCTGAAGATGACGAGGCGGGAGCCCCGCGGGAAGGGGACGGACTCGCGTTTGTAGTCCGCCGCCTCGCGGATGCCGAGCACCAGGTCGCCCTCGCAGGCGACGGTGCGGGCCTCGCCCGCGGGCGAGACGAGCATCCAGAGCCCGTGCCCCGCGTCGACGAACTCGAGTGTCTCCGCCCCGGGGTCGAGCACGCCGAGCCACAGCGAGACGAACTCGCCCTCGGCGATCCGGGCGATCAGCGAGCGGTTGACCTCGCGCATCGCCTCGTCCGCGGGGACGCCCAGCGAGAGCGAGGTGCGGAGCATCGACTGGGTCGTCGCCATCAGGATCGCGGCGCCGACGCCCTTGCCGATGACATCGCCCAGGAAGACCGCCAGGCGCCCGCCGGGCAAGGGGATGACATCGAACAGGTCGCCCGCGACGGTGCGCCCCGGCTTGTTCTGCATCGCGTACTCGAACGGGCCCACCTCGTCGAACGCGCGGGGCATCAGGCGGACCTGCGCCTCCCGGGCCGCCCGGAGTTCCTCCATCAGGCCCAGGCTCTTCTTCTCCAGCTCGATCCGCTTGAGGTTCGCCAGCGCCAGCCCGCACATGCGGCTGACGGCCTGGCAGAAGGCCGCGGCGTCGTGGGCGATGGTGTCCTCCGCCCCCCGCGCGTCCAGGTAGAGGTACGCCTCCACCGACGAGCCCAGCATGATCGGGGCGCACAGCGCGGCGTGGATCCCCAGCCGGATGATGCTCTCCCCGTAGTTCACCCCGCTGTCCCCGCTCATGCGCACGATCTCGCCGTTGCTCGCGGCGTTGATCAGCGAGCGGGAGAAGGCGAACCCCGGGGACCGCGCCGGGCCCTCCTTGTGCGTCGGGTCGTCCGGGCCCACCGACACATCCGGGTCCAGCGAGGCGATCACCTGCACATCGCCCGAGGAGCTCACCTGCCGGATGAACGCGGCCCGCTTGAACCCCGTCCCGCGCGAGACCGCGTCCAGGGCCTTCTCCCCGAGCTCCCGCTCCGAGAGCGCCGCGTTGATCGCCGCGGCGCACTCAATCAGCAGATCCAGACGCTGCTGCGCCACCGAGCGCAGCTCCCGCACCGGCACCCGCTGCACGCGGTGGCTCGTCGTCGCCAGGTCGTTCGCCGTCGGCATCGAGGTGCTCTTGTCCGCGTCGTCGATCACGCGCAGCGTCCAGGGACCCACACGGATCAGGTCCCCGTCATTCAGCGGCGCGGCCTGCTCGGCCTCGAGGCGGATCCCGTTGAGATAAGTCCCGTGGCGGCTCGAGAGATCGGTCAGCAGCCAGTGCGAGCCCCGGCGCGAGACGCGGAAGTGCCGGCGGGAGATCGTCTTGTCCGCCAGCTGCTGGTCGGCGTTGGAGGAACGCCCGATGACCAGCGGGGTCTCCGCGGCGACGACGATCTGGTCCACCGGGGGGCCCGCGATCGCCTCGAGCCGGAGCCGCCGCCCGCCCGTGGGCGCTCCGTTCGCCTGGGTGGCCTCGGGTCCGGCGGGCGGGGATGGCACGGGGGCTGGGGTCATGCGTCTGGGCTCGGGTGCCTGAGCGTGGACAGCATAGCCGACAGAGCCGCCGGATCTGGGCGGGAAACGACCCGGTTTCGCGGTAGACTCCCCGGAGCGAAGGAGCCGCCCGTGGAAACTGAAGATCGGCGGAACGAGGCCCTGCTCGAAAAGGCGCTCGCCGGGGACCGGGAGGCGGTGATCGATCTGCTCGAGGCCTGCGCTCCCCGGATCCGCGCCCGCATCGCCCCGAAGATCACCGCGCACCTGCGCAGTTCGATCGACGAGGACGATGTCATGCAGGTTACCTACCTCGAAGTGGTCACCCGCCTGGACACCTTCAACGGCGGGGGGATCGCCGGGTTTCTGGCCTGGATGTCCCGGCTCGCGGAGAACAACCTGATCGACGCCGTGCGCATGCTCGAAGCGGACAAGCGCCCCAACCCGAGGAACCGGGTCACCACCCGTCGGAGCGCCGAGGACAGCGCCGCCGACTTGATCGACCTGATCGGGATGACCATCAGCACCCCGAGCCGGGCGGCGGCGCGGGACGAGGTCCGGGAGGCGCTGACCCGGGTGCTGGAGAAGCTCCCCCCGGACTACGCCACGGTGATCCGGCTGTACGACCTCCAGGGTCGGTCCGCGTCGGAGGTCGCCGCGGAACTGCGGCGGACCGAGGGGGCGATCTACATGCTCCGGGCCCGGGCCCACGACCGGATGCGGGAGCTCCTGCCCGGGGAGTCCAAGTTCTTCTCGGTCGGGGGGTAGCGCGTGAGCGGGGGCCGATCCCTGCGTTCAGGGGAGGGGGGCGCCGCGCGGCGGCGCCGTGGAGACGCCGGTGCCTGAGGACCTCGGCCAGAGACGGGACGGGACGGAGACGGCCGGGCCGTCGGTGCGCCCGGCCCGCCCTGGGGACCGGGACCTGATCCTCCGGGCGTTCGCCCAGGCGGACCGGGCGGCGGGCTCGGACCACCCGGGTTCGGAGGCGATGGCGGCGGCGCCCGACCTGCCCGCCGGGACCTTCCCGGGCTACGACCTGGTGCGGGAGGTGCACCGGGGGGGGCAGGGGGTGGTCTACAAGGCGGTGCAGCGGTCGACGCACCGCGTCGTGGCGCTGAAACTGATGCACGGGGGCCCGGGGCTGGGCAGTTCGGGGCGGGCCCGGTTCGAGCGCGAGGTGCATGTCCTCGGGCAGTTGAACCACCCGGGGATCGTCAAGGTCCACGACAGCGGGTCGACCCCCGACGGCGGGCTCTTCTATGTGATGGACTTCGTGGGGGGCAAGCCCCTCGACGCGCTCATCCGCGAGTGGCGGACCGAGGCCGAGCGCAGCCGGGCCCGGTCGTCGAGCGGGGTGGGGAGGGCGGCGGCGAGGTCGAGCGTGCTGGCGGGCGGCGAGCTGCGCGCGCGCCTGGAGATGTTCGCGAAGATCTGCGAGGGGGTGAACGCGGCCCACCTCAAGGGGGTGATCCACCGCGACCTCAAGCCGGCGAACATCCGGCTCGACGCGAACGGGGAGCCGGTGGTTGTCGACTTCGGGCTGGCCAAGGTCGCGGCGGCCGACTTCCCGACGGGCCGGGGCGGGGAGATGACGACGACGGGCCAGTTCATCGGGTCGATGCCGTGGTCGAGCCCCGAGCAGGCGGAGGGCCTGCACGACGCGGTGGACACGCGTTCGGATGTGTACAGCCTGGGGGTGATTCTCTTCCAGGTCGTGACCGGGGGGAGGTTCCCCTATCCGGTGGCGGGCACCATGCGCGAGGTGATGCACCACATCGCGCACACGGAGCCCGAGCGGCCCGGGCTGATCGACCGCGGGGTGAACGACGAGGTGGAGACAATCGTGCTCAAGGCGCTCGCGAAGGAGCGCGAGCGGCGGTACCAGACCGCCGGGGAGCTCGCCCGCGATGTGCGGCGGTATCTCGGGGGCGAGCCGATCGAGGCCAAGCGGGACAGCGGGTGGTACCTGCTGACCAAGACGATCCGGCGGAACCGCGTGCCGGCGGGGTTCATCGGGGCGCTGGCGGTGCTGACGCTGGGGTTCACGGTCGCGCTGGCGGCCAAGTACGCCGAGGCGAACGGGCTCCGCCACGAGGCCGAGCGGCGGGAGCAGGCCGCGGTGCTCGCGCGGGACCAGGCCGACGCCGAGCGTTCGCGGGCGGAGGCGAACTTCGAGGCGGTTCGCGATCTTGCCCGCGTCTTCATGTTCGAGTTCCACGACGAGATCGAGAACCTCCGCGGCGCGACGCGGGCGCGCGGGCTGGTCGTCGAGCAGGCGGCGGCGTACCTGGCGAGGCTGCAGCGGCAGGTCGACGCCGAGGCGGCCCCCCGGCCCGGGCTGCTGCGTGACCTGGCGCAGGCGTACGACCGGTTGGGTGATCTGCAGGCGGGGTTCGCCGAGGCGAACGAGGGCGACAGCGACGAGGCGGAGGCCTCCTACGCCGCGGCCGAGGCGATCCGCGCGGCGCTGCTCGAGAACGACCCGGGCCACGCCGGGGGCTGGCTCGACGCCGGCCGGGGCGCCGTTGCGCGGGGCCGGCTCGAGCAACGCCGCGGCGAGTTCGAGCGGGCGCTCGCGTCGGGGCAGGAGGCGCTCGCGGATTCGTACCGCCGGACCTCGGTCCAGGAGCCGCCCCCGTTGAGGCTGAGC
>DAINDF010000027.1:0-17091 GCA_036732005.1 Phycisphaerales bacterium | reverse complement strand
GGCCGGTCAAGACGGCGACGGTGACGCCGGCGTTTCAATCCGCGCCCCCGTGTGGGGGCGACCCTGATCCCCCCATGCCCACCGGCTATCCCATCGAGTTTCAATCCGCGCCCCCGTGTGGGGGCGACCGGGCGGATTGTAAGTCACTTGGGAGCAGATGGTTGGGGCGTGGTTCCCGCGAAACGGTCTTGGCGGGCTGCGCCTGCGAGCGAGCCGGGTTGGCGGCGGCGCGCAACTTGCGCGTGATCAAGGTGTTGCCGCATTCGCGAACCTGCCCGGGAAGGTCGGCGTGATAGGGGTTCGCGGAGGCGAAGCACACAGTGCTCGGCCCGCCGGTCATGCGATTAGCGGAGCGTCTGGGTCTGTGGACCGGTTCTTGCCAAGGTGCTCAACGCGGCGATGCCACTCCTTGCCAAGGAGGTAGAAGCGCAGGCTGTCCGTCTCGGGATCGATGAGGTCGCCGAGCCGGGCCTTCAGGGAAGCGTATTGGGCTGGATCCAGCTTGCATTCGAAGACAGAGTTCTGCACTCGTTGCCCCCAATCCTCGCAGGCCTTGGCGACACGGCGGAGGCGACGCTGGCCTTCCTTGTCGGAGGTGGCGACATCGTAGGTGATGAGGACATGCATAGTCGGGTCACTTCACGATGAATGCGGGGTAGGTGTCGAGCTCACCGCGTAGCACGCGGCTGAGGAGTCGGGCCTGGAGGTGGACGATCAACCCGAGTGTGGTGCGTTCCTGCAGGTAGGGGTGGGTAATCTCCTCCTGCTTGCGTCTCTGGTAGGCGACTATCACAGCGCGGCGGGTGTCATCGGACATCCGCACGGCGCCCCCCTCCAGCACCTCGAAGCCGGATGCTCGGACCTGCCGGCGGTTGATCAGCGAGAGCGCCAGGCGGTCGCATAGGAAGGAGCGGAGTTCCTCCATCAGATCGAGTGCGAGCGACGGGCGGCCCGGTCGATCCCGGTGGAGGAACCCTACGGCGGCGTCGAGCCCGGCCGCCTCGCACGCGGATCGCGCGTCATGCGTGAGCATGGCGTAGAGGAAGCCGAGGAGGGCGTTGACCCGATCCATTGGTGGTCGACGGGATCGGCCGTTGATCCGGAACTCGCCACGCTCGGCCTCCGGGATCGTGACCAGCAGGTCGAGCACGCTGAAGTAATCGGAGGCCGCGTCGCCCTCGATCCCGCGGAGTTCATCGAGGGAGCCGCACTTCATCGCCTGATGGGAGGACGCCGCCATCCTGCTCGCCGCGGCCGCCAGGCGATCGCTCGGATCTCCATGGTCACGAATGGCGCGCAGGAGCGTGGTTCTGGCGTTGGCGATCTTGGCCGCCACCATCGGCACGGCGATCTGAGTGGAGGCGGAGGGGTTGTCCGCGGCGCGGTACTGGTCGCGGCGGAGCAGGACATTGCCTGGTGTGAAGCCGGTGACCCGGGCGAGGAGTCGGCCTCCGGCGTTGCAGAAGGAGACGGCGACGCCGCGTTCAGCACAGAGGGCGAGGGCGGCGGTCGAGGCGTTGACGCGTCCGAGCGTGACCACGCCGCCGATGGTGTGGACGGGGACGCGGAGTTTGTCCTCGGCGTCGACCCGGACAAGGAGGGTCTCGCCGCGGCGGGCGAGGTAGGCGCCGTCGGTCTGGATGAACAGGGTGTTGAGGTGATGCTTCATGCGGGAGTCTCCGGACCCTCGCTGAGGGTTGCGTTGAGCGAGGCCTTGAGCGAACGCGCGAGGTAGAGCGACGGGTCGCGGCGTGGGCCCGTGCCCTTGGGCAGGCAGAGGTCGCGGAGCGAGCAGTTGCGGCACTTGGGGCCGAACTCGGCGGCGGGCGTGCGGTTCTCGCGGATGATCTCTCGGATCGCGGCGAGGCAGGCGAGCGTGCGCTCGCGGAGGGCGTCGTCGAAGCGGACCTGCTCGCGCCGGTGGACGGCGTGGTAGAACAGATCGCCCTCGGGGATGTCGAGGCCGGTCATGTCCTCGAGGCAGATCGCCTGGGCGCAGAGCTGGACGCGGGCGGCGTCGTGCCGCTTGGGCCGCCCCCGCTTGTGCTCGACGGGGCGCGGCGGGCCGGTGGGCCTGTTGTCCGCGTCGATGGGGAACTCGACGGTGTCGGCCTTGCCGACCAGGCCGAGCGTGCGGTGGAGCAGGGGAAGGGCCCGGACGGTGCGGGCGCCCGGCGGGCCCGGGGCGTCTCCGGTCGGGCGGCGGGCGCGTGAGCCCGGCGCGTCCACGCGGCGGTGGAGGATCGAGCCCTCGGCGGTGAGGCGGTTCTCGGCCCAGAGCCCGTCGACATGGATGAGGGCGCACTGCCTCGGGCAGTAGAGATAGTGCTGGAGCGCCGAGAGGGGGATCAGATCGTCGTCGTCCCGGGGTGCGTTGTCCTAGATCCACTCCTCGGCGGTAACGCCATCGGGGAGGTCGGAGAGGTTGGCTTCGAAGACGAAGTCTTCTGGGGAGCGCGCTGGGCGGCTTCCGGATCCCACCTCGTTGACGGGTTTGGCCGAGATGCGTTTGAAGAGCTGGTCGGCGCGGGCGTTGCCAAGCGGGTTCTGGTGTTTGAAGGCCCAGCAGCGGACGGGGGTCATCTGGCCGCGGGCGGCGGAGCGGTCGTGGTCGAACATGTTGTTGAGGGCCTCGCGGACGAGGGCGAGGTCGTCGCCGGAGAACCCGGTGCCGTGGCGATCGGGGTCGGCGAGGTGGGGGCTGACATAGATGTGGGCGCGGTAGAGGGCGTAGGGGATGGTGAATTTGCGGCCCATCGTCCGGTTGTCACCCTGCTGCTTGTCGGCCTCCCCCTGCGTCGTGACAGCGCAACGGGTGACGGAGTGTTCGAGCGTGACGATGGGCAGGACGCTGCGGGCCATGGTGATTTGCACCGGCCCGCGGACCTGCCCACAGTTGACCTCGGTGGACATGACGGCGCCGAATGTGCGGATATCGAAGAAGTTCCGGCACATCCAGGCGGTCAGTTCGCGGGCCTTGGTCTCGTCCTTGGGCATCTTGCGCTTCTCGGGCTTGAGCTCGAGCTGCTGGTAGGCCCGCTCGTGCTGGTTGTTGAGCACGGCCCGCTCCTTGACATAGATCTCGTGCGGGGGCTGCTCGCCCCGCGTGATGCCCACATAGTTGCGGATCTTGCGTTTGAGGCAGACATCGGTGACGAGGCCGTGCCCGGTCTCGGGGTCGATGCGGGGGAGGTTGCCGGCATCGGGGTCGCCGTTGGGGTTGCCGTCGGCGACATCGAAGAAGTAGACGATGTCGTAGCGGTTGGCGATGGCGGTGGTCGTGGCTGTGGTCATGATTCTGTCTCCTGGCTCGGTGTTGTTTCAGTCAGCGCGGGGATGACATCGATCAGCTTGTCGATGACCATCGTTTTCTCGTCGTACCAACCCTTCTTCGTGCGATCGACGCCCCGGAAGTCCAGCACGCGCAGCACGCCGCAAGCCCCGCCTTCTTCGGTGATGGAAGATTGCGCGTACTCCTTGATCTTCTTGTTGTGGCGTTCGTCGTAAGCCGCCTGGTCCTTCGACCCCCCTGCGACCTCGATATACACGTTTCGCTCAGGCGTAGCGCCGTTTATGAGCACATCCGGGACACGGGGCACCCCATCACCGAGCAACCTGGTTGATTCGTAGACATACAAAATCCGGCATTTGTGCAGCGTGTTCAGGACGCGACGCTCCAAGGACGAACGAACCCACTCACCCCGATTCGTTCGATACCGGTCGAGCCGGATCGAGCTATCCGAGCCCTTGCTGATCACGGTGTCCAGCCAGCGGAGCTGCTTGTAGTATCCGAGCATAAACTCGGATTGTTGATCGCCGTACAGATATCTCGGCAAAGGCGGCGACAAGCGAGAATTGATCGCAGATACCTCATCATGGAAGAAACGCTCCGCATCGGTCGAGTCCTGGGCTGACCGCAGCTTCCGGATATGCACCTCGGCCTTCGCTTGAAGGTGCCCCAGCAACGAGGCAGGCGTTGCCATGACAGCCCTCAAGTAGCGGGGCCCGAGCCCCGACGAGACCTCCGGGCTCGCGGTCCGCTGCGCGTGCTCCAGCGTTGCGAACAATCGTCCGCACTGGTAGGCGGGGGAGTCGTACTCTGTTTCAAGCTGCGTTGGCATATGAATCCCCTTTCTGATCAGGGCTGCTTTAAGTATCCGTGCTTGTGTTGTCGTCACAGCGCCTTCTTGCCGAATGCGCCGCAGTACACTCTCTTGAAATGTCGCCGGATAAGGCGCCCCGTTCAAGATACTCCTGACGAGCTCACCCGAGAGCCGACTCGGTATCGTCTCGGCATCCCGTGCGCCCTTTTTCTTTCTTGCGACGGCAAAGAGCATGCTGCCGACCGAGAGGCTGCGCGGCCTTTGCCACAGTCCGAGTTCGAGTTGTTCCTGATTCTGCGCGAGCTTCTCTGCCATCTCTCTGATGGTTGCAACTTCCCAAATACGGACGCTGAGCCTCGCGGCGTTGGGGGCGAGGCCCAGGATGTAGAAACGGGTCTCCGGATCGATGTCGCCGACGGGCTTGCCCCGGCGGATGGCCTCAAGAGCGGTGCGGGTCTCGGCGAGCGTTCCCTTGTCCTCGCCGGCGGCCTGGTCGCTGAGCTGCCCGAGGAAGTGATCCTCGAAGGCCGAGGGCGACTCCGCCCAGAAGACGACGGTGGTGTCGCCGATGACAACGCGGCGATTGTTGTCACCGGTGAGGCGGTTGAGGGCGGTGCAATACTTGAACGCCTCGTCGACGCCGAGCGGCGAGTTGGCGCCCTGCGACTTGCCGTAGGACTCGAACGCGTCCTGGTTGAATGAGACGATCGTCGCGCCCGAGCTCTGCGCGTCGCGGACATTCTTGATCTTGGGCTCGTGAAGGCGGGCGACGGGCGCCGGCCGGCCCGTGGCGAGGCTGGGGACGGCGATTGCTTCCCCGCCGGTCTCGTCGGCCTCATCGAGCTGGGCCCGCCACCAGGCGACGACCGCGGGGCGCTCGTGGACATACCCCTGTTCACCCGCGAGGCGGAAGACGCCGAAGCGTGCGAGAAACTCCGCTTTCTCGCCGAGCTCGGCCGCCCGGCCCGGCGTCCACGATTCAAGAAACCGGCAGACGGCGGCGAAGGCGTCGTCGCCGATCTCGTCGCGGAGGGCGAGGTGCCTGTCGCGGAAGGCCTCGAACGCCTGGATCGTCCGTTCGGGCTTCGGGTCGTCGGGCTTGAACGCGAGCATGTACTGGGCGTTGTCCCAGAGCAGGCAGGGGTTGATGCCAGAGCCAGAGGGCTTGGACTGGCCCGGCACGATGAGCGAGCGGAGTGTCGGCCTGGCGTCGCCCGGGAGCCTGGCGTCTCGAATGTCGGCCTCGGCGCCGCCGTTCGAGAGAACGACGTCAAAGGAAATGAGTTGACGGCTGAAGCCGAGAGGAGCGATGTCGGATTCCGGGTCCTGCTCGAGCAGGTCGTAGTAATCGATCAGTGCAGGGATGATCACGAGCGGACCTCCTCGCTCTCGGGATGGGGGACATCGATCACCCCGTTGATCATGCGGGCCCGGAAGAAGCGGGCGGTCATGCCGTCGGCAAAGTCGATGTCGTGGAGCATGTAGCCCAGGTCGCGGTCGCCCTCGGGTGATCCGGCGAGGTCGGAGCGGGGCGTCTCGCCCTCGACCAGCTCGAACGCGCAGTCGAATTCACGGCAGCCGAGGTAGGGGCGGTGGAAGCACTGGCCGCGACGGGCCCGGCGGTTGAACTGGTCGAGGTGCTTGCCCGGGTGCTCGCTCTCGTCGCGGAGCTCGAAGTGGGCCTCGATGACATAGGCGACATCACGCAGCACCATCGCGGCCCGCTGCTGACGCTCCTCCTCGATCGCGAGGCCGAGCACGCCCGTCCCCGCGCCCATCACCTTGCTGACCGTGCCCGCGGGGATGCGGCAGCCCACCTCGTTGCGGCGGAGGTTCATGAAGCGGATGGGGCGGAGGACATGGATGCGGTCGACCACCCAGCGGATGGCCGGCTTCCAGTGGATTGCTTCGAGTATGCCGCGGGCGGCCGAGGGGGTCATCACATCATAACTGACGCGCTCGGCCTTCATCTCGGGCCGGGTGAACAGGGCGTAGTCGCCCCAGACATGGAGCTTGATGCCGTGGGTCATGTATTCTCCTTTCGGGCACGAGTTGGTCGCGAGCGTCTGTGGCGCTGTCGTGGTCCGAGCATGCCTCGCTTTCGAACTCCCAGGAGGAGCGCAAAGAACTGGTTGCGTGAGAGCTCCTTGCGGACGGCCTGAAGAAATCGGGAGTACATGATCTCGAATGTCTCAGTGTACGGTAATTGATCGAGTGGGACCGGGCTTGTACGGGCTATATCAGCAGCAATCTCGAGCTCGCGATTGGAGGCCATGAGTTTTCCTTCGATTCTGTGCCATTCAGCAATCATTGACATGAAAGAGTAAACTGACCCCGCTATCATGTCAAGCTGCTCGGAAAGATGCCGGGCGATTCCTTGCGTCAGCCGGCGCTGTTGCCGAGCTGTGGGTTGAAACATGTCGACGATGGCTGAGATGCCGTCGCAATGGTGCGGGGCCAAAAGGCCCCGCACCCTCTTCTCGTTCGCTTGGAGCGGACCCACCGAATCCGGATCCTCCGGTCAATTCAGAACCCCTACCAACTCGCGAGACGCTCGGCCGCGTCTGTTGTGGCGCCCGGTGCGAGCCCGAGGTCGGCGTCGTACGCGTCGGGTTCGATCAGGACATGGATGGCGTCGTGGACGCGTTCACACGCCGCGGCCTGTTCGAGGGCGGCGAGCTGGTGCGCGTGGACGCCGACGGTGTACCGCTGGGCCTTGCGGAGCAGGGCGCGGTCGAGTGCGGGCGAGGCGAGGAGTTCGTCGACGAGTGAACGCCCCTCATCACCGAAGGGGACAATGATCGGCGTGGTCTGCTCCTCGATGACTCTGTAGGCTGCGGCGGCCTCTCTGAACTGGAAGACATAGCCTCGGCAGTCGAACATGTCGGTGATGGCGTGCTTGTCCCAGTTGGCCTGCTGCGACCAGTAGTGCAGCCGGAAGTAGTGCTCGACGGCGTCGAGCGAGAGCGGGTCGGGGTGCAGGCCGGCGATCTCGCGGGCGGTGTCGGCCTGGCGGGCGACCATCGGCGCGGGCTTCCACTCGGTGTCGAACACGATCACCTCGCCCGCGTCAAGCCGTCCCTCCCTGTTGCACCGCCCCGCGGCCTGGGCGATGGAATCGAGCCCGGCCGCGGCGCGGAGGACCACGGGGAAGTCGATGTCCACACCGGCTTCGATAACCTGCGTGCTGACGACGCGGCAAGGGCTGTTACTCTTCAGGGCCAACCTGATTCGGTTGATCGTGTCGGAGCGGTGCTGCGGGCACATCGCGGCGCTGAGGTGGAAGACACCGGTGGTGCCGACCCGCTCTCGTACCGCCCGGAAGGCCGAGGCCGCGTGTCTCTTGTTGTTCACAATGGCAAGCACCCGTGGTCGTGCCGCGATTGCACCGGCAAGGTCGTCATCGCTCCAGGCCCCGGCCCGCTCGACGCGGACCCGACGCATCTCGTCGGCCATCGTCTTCGGATCGGGCACGATCTCGCGGACATTTCTCAGTCCGATCTTGAAGTCATCTCGGTGGGTGAGCGCGGGCATGGTGGCGCTGCAGAGGACAATGCTGGCGCCGTATCCCCGGGCGAGCTCATCCAAGGCCGAGAGTGTCGGGCGGAGGAGGTGGACAGGCAGGGCCTGCGCCTCATCGAAGATGATGACGCTACGGGCGATGCGGTGGAGCTTGCGGCAGGCGCTGGTGCGCGAGGCGAAGAGGGACTCAAGGATCTGTACATTGGTGGTGACAACGATCGGCGCATCCCAGTTCTCAGCGGCGAGGCGGGCGCGTGCGGTCTTGATCTCTTGCTCGTCCTCGCCCCGCCACGAGGCGGCGATGTGGTGTTCGAGGACAACACCGTCGCCCAGCCCGGCAAAGACCCTGCGGAAGACGCCGGCGGTCTGCTCGGTGACGCTGGTGAACGGAAGAGCGTAGATAATGCGTCGCAACCCGTGCCGCCTCGCGTGCTCGAGTGCGAACGCGAGCGAGCCGAGCGTCTTGCCCGACCCGGTCGGGGCGGTGAGAGAGAACAGCCCGGGAGCGAGAGCGGCCCGCTCGCGGCAGGCGCGAAGCAATTCGGCACGCTGGTGTGCAACGCGCGGCTCGAGGTTTCTAGTGGAGAGGCTGTTGAGCTCCGAGTTGAGTGCCGCGAGCATGAGGTCAACCTCAAAGGGCTCGGCCGCGCGGAGCCCAGCCCGGCTTGGGTCCAGGAACGCCTCGGTGGCGAGAAAGTCGGCGTCGACCAGACAGGAGAAAAGCATGCGCACGAAGAACGCGACGCGGAGATCAAAGTCACTGTCTTCCTTCTTCAGCGATGCGAGCGGACCCGGGATGCCGGGATGGGGTTGATCGCGGAGTCCACGCGGCAGCCGACCGAGTGCGTCGCGGATCTCAGGCGCAGTCTTTTTCAGACGATCGACGAGGCCGGACTGCCCGCCGGCGTTGTCCGACCAGTCCGGCAGCCCGGTGTGGTGCCCCGCGATCGCGTAGGCGAGCATCAGCCCCTCGCCGTAGGGCTTAGTCTGGGCGCGATTCAACGATTCTGCCGCGAGCAGCGCGCCCGCTGTGGAGTGGTCTGGGCCTTTCTGCAGATCACCTGCCGGCTTCCTGATGTAGTCCTGAAATGCCTTGGAGAACTTCCCGATATCGTGCCAAAGACCGGCAACTCGACCCCAAGGCGCGGCGCCGAACGCAGCCGCGAAGTTCTCGGCTCCCGGCACGCCGATACCGTTTCCGCAGGCCACTCGATCAAGATGAGTTGCGAGCGGCTCCCAATCTGATTGCGAGCGGTCTGAGGTGCTGTGCCCAAAGATAACCCGATCGAAATCCATGATCGATATTAACAGATTTGCGGATCGCCGGCCAGCTGGTTGCCGAGTTGTCCCGCCAGCCTTCGCTCCCGCAGTGCCAGGACGGTGTCAGTAGCTGGACCGGGATTCGGCTTTGTGGGTTGCCACAAGCTCTGTCGCTCGCATCGGGGTATCACGCGGCTCTGCACCGGTGCAGATGATCGGTCTGTCAGGTCACCAGCTCGCGAGAGCGGTAGGACGCGACGGTCCCCATGCGCGCTGTCCCGACATCTTCTGCCCCCCCGGAGCCGCTGGTTGCCCTCTTGCCGGGTCCCGCAGCCCGCCCGGCGGTGCCGGTTGGGCTGCGGACCTCCGGACCATCAAGCCCCGCGGAGGCAAGAACCCCGAGGTAGCTCTCCAGGACCATCCTGCCCAGATGGGTGATCTCGTAGTTCTTCGAGTTCCCAGGCGCTCCGGGCCGCACGATGCCCTTGACCGCGTACTTGAGCCGCTTGAGCCGCCTGAGGTTCTGGTAGACGGTGGTGTCCGGGAGATCGGGCGACCAGGTCACCTCCCGCAGCCTCGCCACGATCTCCGCTCCGTGCTGGGGCCCCTCGGTCAGGAGCAGCAGGACCAGCAGGTCACGCGTCGAGGAGAGGTTGACCGCCACCGGCTCGAGGTTCTGGATCCGACGCTGCGGCATGACGCGGCCTCCCGGGCTACCAGGGCGATCCTATTGCGTTGATCGGGCCGGCAACTGCCCAAGATGGCCATCCGCCCCCGGGGGTTGCCCCCGACACCAGCGGCTCCGGGGGCTGCTCGATCTCGGGGCCCCGCCGCCTCCCCCGCGGCGATTGACGCACCCTCATCGAGTCGGCGCATGCCTCCGATCGATTCCGCCGGGGTTGGGCGGATGGTTCTCCGGCCCGGTTCTGCCGGCAGACAAGGCACCGGAAAGCCACGCGCGAAAGCCACCTTTGACACCTGTTACAATGAAGATCAAGTACATGGCCACGACTTACACCAACTCGGAACGGGCCCCTGCAGGGGCGGAAGGAGGCATGCCCAGGGTACCTCGTAGTGTCACACGGACAATCGGGATTCCGGAAAATCTCGAGGAAACAGGGTCTGCATCCGGAAGGCGGCCACGGGGGAGCAACCCCCCGGGGGGCGTCGCGGCGGGAGCCGCGGCCACGACCGACCGGACGGCAGGGGCCCGCATTTCAAGGTGGAGTTGCCTCATGCAACACCTGAATGAGCAGGGGGGCTTCGCGGAGCGGTTCCGCGAAATGATGGGTCCCGCCGGCCGCCGAGGCGGGGGCGGGCCCATGTCGGTGAACCCGTGGCGTCCACCGGGCGCCGTCCAGGAACGCACTCATGACCCAGTTGATCGGTGTCAAGGAGGCCGCCAGGCGGAGCGGCCTCTCCGAACAGATGATCTACCGCCTCCGCCGGAACGGCGTGCTGACCGCGTATCAGCCCGGCGGGGCCGGGGGCCGGCTGCTCTTTGACCCGGCGGAGTTCGACCAGCAGATCCGGGCCACGCGGGCGGGCCGGGCCGCGTGGCAGGGCCGCCCGGGCGGCGACGCGGACTGGATCGAGGCCATGCCGCCCCCCCGTCGGAAGGACCGGCGGTAAGTGGGGCGCAAGTCGACCCGGTCGGAGACCGTGCTGTGCGAGAACTTCAGTTGGCGCATCTACAAGGATGGCCGAGGGATCTACCAGGCCGAGCATCGCACGAGGGAGCACGATGTCCGGCGCTCGCTTCGGCACCGCGACAGGCAGCAGGCGCTGCGGGCCCTGCAGGAAGTGGACCGGTGGCTGCGGGATCAGATCGACGGGAGCCGGTCGAACGGCCGGACCCGCGAGGTGACCATCGGTGAAGGGATTCAGCTGATGCTCGCGTCGAGGAGCGCCAAGATGTCCCAGGGGCGGTTCGGCGCCTCATCGCTCAAGAAGTACGAGCAGGTGCTCGCCGCGTTCTCGAGCCACGCGGGACGCCGGCGGCTGACGCACTGGTCCGGGTTCACCCCCGCGGCGCTCCAGCAGTTCCTGACCGACATGCACGAGACACGCGGCCTGTCCAGCAAATCCCTGAACGGCTACGCGAGGATCGTGCATGGTGTGTTCGTGCACCTGATCGAGGAGCAGCGGCTCCTGTCGAGAGAACTCATGTTCAGGTACCGTGAAGTTCCCGAGATCCGGGATCGTCGGCATGTCTTCACCGACGAGCAGGTCGACGCGATGCTCGAGCGGGCTCGCGCCGGCGTGCGGACCGCGTGGATGTACCCCGTCCTGCTGACCCTTGCCCGCACCGGCGTCCGCCGGGACGAGCTGCGGAACATCCGGTGGGAGGACCTGGATTTCGATCGGGGGTTGCTCGTCGTTGTCCACGCCCCCGACAAGGACCGCACGACCAAGGGGAAGAAGTCGAGGCGGGTCCCGCTGACCCAGGATGTCGTGGAGGCACTCGCCGGGCTCAAACGCCACCCGGACGGGTTCGTCTTCCGGTCCAAGACCGGCTGTCGGCTCAACCCCGACAACACGCTCGCGGCGTTCAAGAAGGAGATCGTCACGCCGCTCGCCGGTCGGTTCCCGCCGGCGCCCGGCGAGACCTCGTTCGCCGACAGCGTGCTGCACAGCTTCCGCCACTACGCGATCAACCTCGCACGGCGGAAGGGGATGTCGCCCGAGCTCCGCCGGGAGATCTTCGGGCACGAGGACGAAGAGACCCATGACCTCTACCAGGACATCAAAGACGACGAGTTGCTGGCGTGGCAACGGGCCATGTCCGGCGGGGCAACCCAGAACTCCCGGCACGGCCGGCCGACCGGCACCGGGAGCATCGAACCGAAGATCAAGTCGAACCAGGGACCACGGGTCCGGAAGGGATCAGCGAACACGGATTTGACAGAGGATTTGACAGAGTCCCACGGCACAAAGGACGCGCCCCAATGAAAATGCCTGAAAACAAGGCACTTCCGAGAAGGGACGCAGATTCAAGCGGAGGGAGATCCCTGATATGGCGGGGAGTCTCTCACCGGCCTCGCCGGACGCAGACGACCCTCCCGAGGCTCAAACTCGGAGATCCGGAGGTCGCCAGAGATGTCCGAAACCGCTGGGATTTTGTCCATTCTGTCCGGGATGGATGGCGTGTGTTTTTCTCTAAAACTTTTAGCGCCAATGGCTTAGAGATTGTCACCCCTGCGGTCCCGGACAGTGGAGCCCGCCACCGAGAGCGATTATTTGGATTCGCAGTGATTTCCGGGCGCGTACCGCGTATTCAGGGGATTGCGCCATCGGGCACGATCGGCGATGATGGCCTTCCGGCAAGGAGGCCCGCATGGTCATCACCGAACGGCGTCCCGGGGACCGGACACGGGTCGACGATCTCATCTGGCAGGAGACCAACGCCAAGCAGCGCGACCGGCTCCGCATGGTCCGCCTCGCCCTCGACGGCGAGGAGAAGCTCCGCATCGCCCATCTCCTTGGCGTCGCCAAGAGCACCGTCGAGACATGGGTCTACCGCTATCGAGACGGCGGCATCGAGGCCGTGCAGCCCATCAAGCAGCCGGGCAACACGCCCAGGCTCGACCCGGCCCACCACGAACGGCTCCGGGCACGCCTCGACGCCGGGCCGACCGACGACGACGGGGTCTGCACCCTCCGCAGCGAGGACGTCCGACGCCTCATCGCACGCGAGTTCGGCGTGAAGATGTCGCTCGACACCGCCTACCGCACGCTCCACCGCCTCGGCTACTCCTGCCAGACGCCGCGGCCCCGGCATGTGAACGCCGGTCCAAAGTGTGAGCGCGTGGCGGTCGAAAATGACAGCGCTCGGCGGCAGGGTACCCGATCGGCCCGGGCCGGGGGGTGGGGCGTGGGCATCGCGTGAGGTTCGGGATCTACGAGGGCTTGGGCTTGGTCTGGGCCCGGCCTCGTTGGCGGCGCTTGGCCTGCTCGAGCCGGTAGCTGGGTCCACTGGCCTCGATGATGTGGCAGCGGTGGGTGAGCCGGTCGAGCACGGCCCCGGTGAGCCGCTCGCAGCCGAGGATCTCGGTCCAGCGCTCGAACGGCATGTTGGTGGTGAGGATGACGCTCGAGCGTTCGTAGGCCTGCGCGATGACGTCGAAGAACAGCTCGGCCCCCAGCTTGCTCGCCGGCACGTAGCCGAACTCGTCGAGGATGATGATGTCGAGCCGGGCCAGCTGGGTCCGCAGCCGGGTGAGCTGGCGGTCGTCGCGGGCCTCCATCAGCTGGGTGATCAGCTCGGTGACGCGGACGAACCGCACCCGCTTGCCCAGCCCGCAGGCGGCCATGCCCAGGGCGGTGGCCAGGTGGGTCTTGCCCGTGCCCGGGCTGCCCATGAGCAGCACGTTCTCGCGGGCCGCGATGTACACGCCCCGCATCAGCTCGCCGACCAGCGCCCTGTTGATCGAGGGCTGGGCGGCGAAGTCAAAGTCCTCGAGCGTCTTGGGGCTGGGGAACCGCGCTTCCTTGATCCGGCGCTGCGTCGATTGCTGCTCGCGTTCGAGCAGCTCGGCCTCGGCCAGGCGCAGCAGGAAGGCCGGGTGGTCGGCGTTCTCCCTGGCGCACACCGCCGCGGTCTTCTCGTACTCGCGGAGCATGGTCGGCAGCTTGAGCGCCTTGAGGTGGTGCTGCAGCAGTGTCTGCGGCTTGCTCGGCGGCGTCTTGCTCGGTGATGTCCGGCTTGGTGTTGGCTTGCTCACGCGGCACCCCCGATCGCCCCGGTGACCGACGGCGCCTCGGTCAGCGACGCATAGGCCGCCAGGTCCGGCGGGGCGACGCGCACCGCCCGCAGGCGGTCGCGACCAGAGGATTCGCCGACTTTTAAGGTGCAATATTGATCTGTGCCCAACTGCAATAACCCAGGAGCTGCCACACTATTTTCTTACTTGAATACATACATAGCTAACGCGATCAATATAGTACTAATCATTACAGCACTCACCGTCGCCGCACAGTACCACACAGCAGTGTTTTTTCGAATAGCCAGAAGTGTGGTGACACCAACGAATGCAATAAATACCCCTATAGCAGCAGCTTGATTGCTCGGCTTTTCAGATAGGAGAATAAACGCAAAACCAATTAACACTGGCGGAAACATAAATATTAAATTTGATGTGCGGCGAGCTGGCATACCATAACTATATTATGGAATCAGGATATCTGGCAGACCATTGCACGACAACGCGCCCGCGGGTTGCCATGGATTGCCACCAAGCCCGCTGGTTCCTATGTACCAACCAAAACAGCCATAACGATGACCACGGGCCGGCCCTTCTGCGCAGACTGCTACATCTGCAAACTCCCACAAGACGTTGTAAACCCAGCTCCCGGGATCATCGACAATCTTAAACACGGCCCGGCCGTTCTGGCGTACTGGAACTGGTTTATCGTAAAACGGAGCCCATGGGCTTGGGTCGCTAAAAAGGCCCAGCCTGCCATCGTCTATGACCCAAGGCTCTGGCCCATATGGCCAATGTGTTCGTCGGACAAACTGAACAACCGCAAACTTAGAACAGCAAGTCGGATCTTCACCTGTGAGAGTAGCTGCGACTTCGACACCCGAAATGCCACCGGTAGTAAGGGGCCCCGACCAAGTGACTGCGCCTGTTGGTCTGCACGAATCACTCGGGCAGTCTTTCTGGCACAGTGTTTCACACCTAGTAACACAAGCTGGATCCGGCCCCATTGTTCCAGGGTCCTTCCAATGGCTCGGTGGTCTTATCATTACCTGTGGGCATCCATCAACGCATTCATCCATACAAGTGTTCACTGAAGCCAAGCCTGATGGATCCACATTTGCCACAGGATTGGCTCGTGCATATTGGTACCGGTTCTGCCCATCGACGTACCCCATCGGGTCCCGCGTGACCCACCGCCCCGTCCGCGGGTCGTAGACCCGGGCCTGGGCCACGCCCGGCAAGGCCGAGACGATCAGGGCGGCGAGGAGCACGAGCTGGACGAGCCGTGTCATGGGGTGTCCTCCGTCAGTCATCGGCGGGCTCTGTGGGCGCGGGCGGCCCATTGGGTTCTGCCCCAGACTGTACCATCTGGTTCAGATTCCACAAGAGCTGACCCATGGTCATCCTGATGTCCACGTTCTCTGGGAAGCACTGGAGTGCTAACTCCAGATCAGCTCTCACCTTCTGCGTGTCCTCGTGGAACGCCCAGTACGAGGCCCGCTGCTGGAGGTAGACCCCCAGTGTCTGCCGGGCGGTCAGCGTGGTCATGTCCGAGCCCATCTCGATCGATTGCCATGAGACCTCGAAATCCTCGATGTACGACGAGTCCGGCGGCGTCGCGAACGACCCCTCGCCCCCGTCCACCTCTGTCGCCGTGGCTTCGAGGTTGAAGTAGCTCCCGCCGTCCTCCGGTCCGGGCTCGCCCTCGTCCCACCTGGTCCACATGTGGTCGGCCGTGACGACCGCCCGGATCGGCCAGCCGAGGCGGTGACCGATCGCCATGTACAGCACCGGCAGGTTCGAGCACGTCCCGGCCCGCTCGTCGATCATGCCGGGCACGAACAGGTCGGCGTGGTCGTCGCCCTCCACCGAGCGGGTGTACGAGATCCCGATGGCCCGGCCTCCGACCGCGATGGCCATCCCCCCGGCACGCCAGATGTTCGGGTCGGCCTGCCAGGTCGCCTCATCCAAATGCAAGCCGTCCGCCTGCTGCGCGGCGAGGCCCCGGGCGATGATCGAGGCCCAGTGATCGACGGTCTCGACGTATCGCTCGAACTCGAGCTCGGTGAGTTCGGGAAGGCCGCGAGCCACGATCATGTTCATGATCAAGGGGTCCATCGCGTCGAGCTCGTCGTCTGAGAGGGCGATCAGGTCCTCGGCGGTCATGGCTTCGAATGCGGACAGGTCGAGTGCCGAGTTGGGCTTGGGCGCCTCATCCGGCACAACGCGGCGATCCGGGATTTGACCGGCAGTCCCAGCCCCTCCGCTACTGTTGCCGAGCGTGATGGCGAGTGCCGTTACCGCGATCGCCAGGACGGCAACAGCGAGCTTCCCCCACAACCGCCAGGAAGCCGCACGGGCCCGCGACTGCTTGCCCGACGAGTGTTGCGCCGACGATCGCGTGCCCTTCTGGCGGGCTGCTCGTCTCGATTGTCCGCCGGTCCTCGCCATCAGCGCACCCTCGTCAGCTGATCGTATCTGCTCACTCTATTGGTTACCCGTGAGATCTCGGAACAGCCGGCACAAGCCGCGTCGGCATCGGAGTGACCGGCCTCCATTTTGTGGTCCACCCGCTATGACAGGATAGCCGATCAGGTTCTCCACGTGCCCCTTCTCGTTGGCCCGACGCACCCGGCAGAACTCGTGCCCGAACAGGGAATGGCTCTGCAGACGCGTGAACGCCTCGGTGAGCACGCGGCCCCGGCCGCCCATGACCTTGCTCACCGCGATCCTCGTGTTGTCGTACCGGATCACCCGCGGCACGCCCCCGAAGAACCCGAACGCCCGGGCGTGCCCGTCGCAGAACGCCTCGGTGCACTCCCGCGGGTACGCGGCCACGAACACCGCGTCCGAGCAGGGCAGGCTCATCACGAACAGGCAGACCTTGACCAGCTCGCCGGCGACGCGCACCTTGGCCTCGCCGAAGTCAACCTGGGCCTCCCCGGGCGTGTGCGTCAGCGGCACGAACGCCTCGCGGTGGACGGCCCGCCAGGCCCGCACCGCGTCCTTGACCACCGTGTACCCGCCGGTGTACCCGTGCTCGTCCCGCAGCCGCTCGAAGATCCGCCTGGCCGTGTGCCGCTGCTTGCGCGGCGCCGAGCGGTCGTCCTCGAGGATCTGGTGGATGATCGGGATGAATGTCCCAAGCCGAGGCCTGGGCCGCGGCGTCCGCATCCGGTACCCCGGCGGCTCCGGGCTGGCCAGCATCTTCTCCAGCACCCGCCACGAGATCCCGAAGTGCCTGCAGGCAGACCGCTTGCTGTTCCCCTCGGCCAGAACGAAACGCCACACGCTGATCCACTGGTCCATGTCCGTGTACACCTCGTTCGGCTCCGTTCCCGGGAGGACCCCCTCCCAGGAACCGAGCATGACAAGGCGCTGTCACTTTGGACCGCCACCCGGACCCCCGCCACACGCTCGCACTTTGGACCGGCGTTCACACCGCCAGGCGCGGGCCATTCAATCGCACGGTGCTCTCTGGGCACGCGGACCACTCCGAGCGA
>DAINDF010000026.1:0-21758 GCA_036732005.1 Phycisphaerales bacterium | reverse complement strand
CCCCCCCCTCCGCCGCCGTCCCGGGCCACCCCCCCCGCGGCCCCCTTTCCCGGGGCCACGCCCCCCATGGCGGGCCCCCCGCCCCCCCCCGCGGGGGCGATCATCGAGGGGAACCGGGGGACGCACGCGGGCAAGGTGAGGGCGCTGCGGGAGGCGGGGGCGACGGTGGTGGACGGGTTCGGGGATCTGCCGGGGGCGGTGAGTGATGTGCTGGAGCATGTGTGATGTCCCTTCAAGATGAGTTCCACATTGCAATGCGGCGCATCTATGACGAAGCGAGCCGAATTGGCTATCGGCCGACCTACTTTCTTCAGATGGTGGAACGATACGGTGGGCTAGACGCAGCCAAACGGCTCCTTGCAACGGCGGAGTCTCAATCTGGATTTACCCGCCTATGGGAGCTTCGTCGGCTGGATTTGTCCGTAGAGGCACTCGCGATTGACCAACGCTTTGAGTCGCTTTTCAGCGATCCTGAGATTCGGACTGCGCGTGACCGACTCGATAGGTACGGATACAAACCGGAGAAGGAACAGATGTCCGAGACCTGGAAGACCGGGATTACGAGCATCAGGCCCAACGAGGTGCGGGTGCGCGGGTACGACATCGCGGAGTTGATGGGGCGTGTGTCGTTCGGGCAGGCGGTCTACCTGATCCTGCGGGGTGAGTTGCCGGGCGAGGCCGTGGGGCGGTTGATGGACGCGATCATCGTGTCGAGCATCGACCACGGGGCGACGCCGCCGAGTGCGCTGGCCGCGCGGACGGTGGCGTCGACGGGGGCATCGCTGAGCCAGGCGGTCAGCGCGGGGATCAACTCGATCAACCGGCACCACGGTGGAGCGATCGAGGACTGCGCGCGGCACCTGTCGCGGATCATCGACAAGGCCGGGGCGGGGGCGGACGGGGCGACGATGCGGGCGGCGGCGGGGGCGTATCTGGACGGGTTGAAGGCGAGCGGGCAACGGATGGCGGGGTTCGGGCACCGGGTGCACACGGCGGATCCGCGGACGGCGAGGTTGTTCGAACTGGCTGCGGAGGCGGGAGTGTCCGGGGCGTATCTCGAGGCGGCGCGGGCCGTGGAAGCGGTGTTCGCCCAGAACGGAAAACCGCTTCCGATCAATGTCGACGGGGCGATCGCGGCGGTGCTGGCGCAACTGGGGTTTGAGCCCTCGATCATGAACGGGATGTTCATGATCGCGCGGGCGCCCGGGCTGGTGGCGCATGTGGCGGAGGAGCAGAGCCGGATGAAGCCGATGCGGAAGATCGACCCGGAGAACCACGCGTACGACGGCCCGGGGGCGCGGGATCTGCGATAAGATCTGCGCATGCTCCCGATCGTCGCCGACCAACTCGACGGGGTCCGGGCCGCGTGCCTTGCGTACGGCGTTGCCCGTCTGAGTCTCTTCGGCTCGGCCGCGGGGGGGGCGTTTGATGTTTCCCGGAGCGATCTGGATTTTCTCGTCGAGTTCCTGCCCTGCACACCCGCAGAGCATTACGAGCGGTATTTCAGCCTCCGTGAGACGCTGATCCGGCTCTTCGCGAGGGAGGTCGATCTCATCGAGTTCAGCGCGATGCGGAACCCCTACCTGATCCGTCGGGCGACGGAGACCTTGGTGAGCCTCTATGCCGCGTGACCCCGAGAAGTATCTCTACGACATGAAGGACGCGGCGGCGTTCCTGCTCGGCTTTGTGGAGGGTCGGTCGCTCGACGATCTCCGGTCCGACCGGGCGTTCCGCTCGGCCGTCGAGCGGGAACTCATGATCATCGGCGAGGCCCTTTTTCAGCTCGACAAGACCGTGCCAGAACAGGCCCTCCGGATCAGTGAACATCGGAGGATCATCCATTTCCGGCATATCCTCGTGCACGCCTACGACCAGGTCGACGCCGCGATCATCTGGGCTGTGCTTACCGAGAAACTGCCCATCATCAGCCGAGAACTCGACGGGCTCCTGCCCGATCGGCCTCCTGGAGCCCAGTGAAAATGCCCGATTCTGTGAAGAAGATCTCCGAACTGTTCCCCAGCCTGATGCAGATCTCCGACGCCTCGCTCCGCGCGAAGGTCGCCGCGGTGTGGGAGGAGGCGCTCGCCTCGGGGGCGGAAGGGAAGGGGTGGTCGGCTGAGGAACTGCGGAAGATCCCGTTCACGCTGCTGGCGGGGGAGATCGACCTGCGGTATGTGGAGCACCTGAACTCGTGCGCGAAGCAGTGCATCGCGATCGCGGGGGTGCTCGGGGAGGTCTTCGGCGACCGGATCCCGATCCACATGGATCACCTGATCGCGGGCGCGTTGCTCGCGGATGTGGGCAAGCCGCTGGAGTTCGACAAGAACGCGGACGGCTCGCCGAAGAAGGGACGCTTCGGGGATCTGCTGCGTCACCCCTTCAGCGGGGTGGCGCTGTGCTACAAGCACGGGATCCCGGCGGAGGTGATGCACATCGTCGCGACGCACAGCCACGAGGGGGACAAGGTGCAGCGGTCGATCGAGTCGATCATCTTCCACCACGCGGACTTTGTGGACTTTGATATCGCGAAGGCCCTTGGGAAGAAGTAGCCCGGGAGGGCTGCTGTCGCGGCGAGACTCAGATCCCCTTCGCCCGGCTGTGGCGGGCGATGCGCAGGCGCGTCCGGGCCCGCTCGCGGGCGAGGCGGATGCGCTCGGCCTCGTGGGCCTTGTCGGCATCGGGGGCCATCTGCATGCTCTCGGCCTCGTCGAGCGCCTTCTGGGCCTCGCTCTCGGCGATGGTCTCGGCGGCCTGGGCGTGCTCGGCGAGGATGATCAACTCGCCGTCGCTCATCTGGACGAACCCGCCGTCGACGAAGTAGGTCCGCTCCGCGCCGGCGTGCGTCGAGGCGGGGAACTTGAGCGTCAGCTCGCCCATGCCGAGCTTGGCGACGATGGGGGCCCGCCCGTGCTGGAAGCCCATCAGCCCGTCCCACAGGGGGACATTGGCGTACTCGACCGGCTCGTCGAGCAGGCTCGAGGCGGGGGTGACGACGCGGCAGCGGAAGGTTCGGTCGGACACGGTCGGCTCCTCGTGTTCAGGGGGCGATCATAGCCCGGGAGGCCGTACCCTGTCCCGGATGAAACCCCGACCCGGAGCCACCCTGATCGTGCTCGTGCTGCTTCTGGCGGCGGCGGGGGCGGCGCGGCTGGTGGTGGGCGGGGAGACGCTCGGGTGGCCCGATCACCCGGAGGTGTGGGGGCTGCGGCTGCATCGCCTGGCGGCGGCGGGGATCGTGGGCGGGGCGTTGGCGCTGGGGGGGCTGTTTCTTCAGTCGCTGCTGCGGAATCCGCTCGCGTCGCCCGACCTGATCGGTCTGGCGCCGGGAGCGGGGTTCGGGGTGATGCTCGCGACTTACCTCAACTACCTGGCGACCGGGGAGCTGACGCGTTGGACGGGCGTGGCGGGGCCGGCGCTGCTGGGGGCCTTGGCGGCGCTTGGGCTGGTCTACTTCATCAGCCAGCGGCGGGGGCTGATCGACCCGGCGGCGATGATCCTCGTGGGCGTGATCGTGGGGCTGGTGTTCGGCGCGGGGACGGTGTTCCTGCAGTTCCAGATGCCCGACCGGGGGCAGTCCGCGGTGCGGTGGCTCATGGGGTCGATCTCGGACGAGACAAGCGGGCCCCAGCTCATCGCCGCGGGGGGGCTGGTCGTCCTGGCGGTCGCGGGCGCGGTGTCGGCGGCGCGGCTGCTGGACGCGGCTTCGCTCGAAGAGGACGAGGCGCGTTCGGTCGGGCTGCGGGTGGGGCGTGTGAGGGCGGGGCTGTTCATCGCGTCGGGTGCGCTCGCGGCGGCGGCGGTGGTGCTGGCGGGTCCGATCGGATTCGTGGGGCTGATCGCGCCGCACGCGGCCCGGATGGCGGGTGGGCCTCGTCACGCCATGCTCTCGGTGAACTCGATGCTGGCGGGGGCTGCGCTGCTGATCGCGGCGGATGCGCTCGTCAAAGGGATCGACCTCGGGGCGGGGCGGCTTCCGGTGGGCGTGCTGACCGCGGCGCTGGGCGGGCCGTTCTTCATCGTGCTGCTGGCGTCGCGGCGCGGATCGGCGTAAGCGTTGCGCCGGCTCAGGCGGCCCGTGGACGCGAAGGCCTGGTGATCACACCCCAGGCGAACCTGGCGAAGGAGAGGGCGAGACGGCCCGACACGACCACGCCTCGGCGGGCCGCGTGCCACAGCAGCACGGCGCGCAGGCGGCGGGTGGCGGGGTCCTCGCGATCCACAGAAAGGGCCTGGCGGATCCAGTAACGGGCGCGGGCGATGCGGCCCTGGCGCAGGTGGGCGACCGCGAGGTTGTGCATCGCGGGGATGGACCGGGGGTCGAGGCGCAGCGCGCGGCGGGCGGCGGCGAGGCCGTCGTCGATCCGCCCGGACTCGAACAACGCGACCGCGAGGTGGTGCCAGCCCATCGGGTCGTTCTCGCGCGCGGCGGTGAATCGGGCGAAGACGCGGGCGGCGTCGGCGGGTCGGGCCGCGTCGAGCAGCAAACAGCCCAGATCGTCGAGGTCGTCGGGCTCGAACCGATCGGGCTCCTGCCGCAGGCGGCGGAGTTCGGCCTCGATCAGGCGGCGGGCCCGGTCGAGATCATCGGGCTCGCCTCGCTTGATGAGCATGGTCGCGAGCCGGCGCGCGGAGTGCCCGTCGGTGGGGTCGAGCCTGACGACGAGGCCGAACTCGACGATCGCGTCGCCCACGGCGCCGGCGCGGACGAACAGCTCGGCGAGGGCGGCGTGAGCATCCGCGTTGTCGGGCTCGAGTTCGAGCACGCGGCCGTACTTCTCTCTCGCCTCGGCGATGCGGTTCATCTCGAGGAGGAGGTCGCCCAGATCGAGCAGCGTGTCGATGTCGCCCGGGTCCTTCCTGAGTTCGCGGAGGTAGAGCTGGCGGGCCCGCTCGTGGCGCCCGGTCTGGACATACGCCGCGGCGAGGCGGGCCTCGACCCGTGGAAGGTCGGGGTTGAGGCGGGCGGCCTCGCGGAGGCACCAGACCGCCTTGTCGTGCAGCCCGCGGTCCATGAGTGACTCGGCCATGGCGGCGTAGAGCTCGGCGTGGTCGGCGTCGGCCTGCTGCCCGAGGTAGAACGCCTCCTCGGCCTCGTCGTGGCGCTCGAGCGCGGCGAGGGCCTCGATGCGGAAGACCTGGATCTCGGCGAGGGCGGGGTCGAGCGACCAGGCGGCGTCGAGCCGTTCGAGCGCCTCGGCATGCCGGCCGGCACGGACCAGGGTCGCGCCGGCAAGGAACGCGGCCTGGACATTCTCGCGGTCGAGTTCGAAGGCGTCGGCGAAAGCCTTGTGGGCGTCTTCAAAGCGCCCGGCGGCGTCGAGGGTCAGGCCGAGGTTGAAATGCCACTCGGGCTGGTAGGGGTTGAACGACAGCGCCGAACGGAGTTCGTTCTCCGCCTCGTCCCAGCGGCCGAGTTCAAAGAACTCGTGGGCCCGCTCGACTCGCTGTTCGGCCTCCGACCAGTCGTTCACGCCTTGCTCCGTCTCCGGCGTTCCGCCCCGGGGTGACTCCGTCGTCCCCGCCCTGCTTCCCCTTCCCAGAGAAGCGACTTTGCCCGGCCTTTCTTTCCCGTTCCGCCCGTGTCTTTCTCGCTCCGCGCTTGTTTCCTTTCAACCCTCGCGGGTTTCCTTTCTTGACGAGGCCCAGACAAATCTCCCGAGAATCGAGCGGGCCCTGCCCGGGAGGATCTCCGGGGCCGCTGGGGCGTTGTCCGGTAACGCCGCGATCGCCTCCTCTGCATCGGCGAAGCCGGCGGCGGGATCAAGCCCTCGGTCGATCCAGTCCATCCAGCGTCGGTCCGCCGTTCCGCGGGCCGGGGCGGCGAACACCTCCCGCTCCTCGGCGGGGAGGCCCGTCAGAAGCGTCCAAGCAATCGCCGCGATGGAACGGAGTTCCTCGCGGCGGGTCTCGTCGATCTGGGTGGGGCGCTCGATGGCCCTCTCGAGCCCGTAAAGCTCGATCAGCAGCGTACCGCGGGAGTTCACCAGAACCTGGGCCTCGGTGATGGGGCCGTGGCAGACGCCCTGGGCGTGGGCCGCGGCGACGGCCTCGAGGAGTTGGCGGACGGCCCGGGCGGTCTCGGGGAGGCTGAGGACCCCTGCCTTGGTTTGCCGGAGCGAGGCAAGCGTGACGAGCGTCTCGTGGTTGCCGGGATAGGCGGCGGCGGCCCAGCAGCGGCCGGGGCCGTCGCGGCCGATCTCTTCGAGATGGAGCGTGTGGGGCCTCCGCACGCCGACGACGGCGCGAAGGTGCTGCCAGAGCTGGGACTCGCCGGGATCACTCGGAACACTGAAGAGATAGAACAGACAGTCCACGCCCCGGCGGATGTCGAAGGCGAGGAATCGTTCGGCGAATCGGTGGCGGCCGAGCGGGCGCACCAACCGCTTGCCCCCGATGAGGGGCATGTCGGAGAGGTCGATCTCGCGTGAATCAGAGAGAGATGGACGCGTCATTGCAGCCCGATTTCCTCGCCCCGGGGCCTCCGCCCGGCTGTACCTTGAGCTTGCCGAGGCGGCGATCCGTGCCGAGCCCCGGTCCAGACGACCAAGATGGAGTGTAGCGGGGCGGGTGAGGGGCGTGTGCCGAGACCCGTGCATTTCCCTGATTCCCGGTGGGAATTCGGTTCGGTTTTTACTCGTATGTCACAAGCCGGGCTGGCCCGTTGAGCGTGGCCGTGGCGTGGGACTCTGCTTGGTCAGGCAGCCAGCGGCCGATGGCGTCGTCCATGTGAAGGAGGAGCAGCGTGTGCTGATCGGGGAGGTGGCGCCGAGGCGGGGTGAAGGTCGACCCGGCGTAGCGTGCGGTGGCCGAGAGCCTGACCTCATCGATCATGCCTTGGAAGTGGCTCATCGCGCCGCCCTGATTGGTGACATCGGCGCCGATCACGAGGGGTAGTGCGTTGGTCTTTCGGACGCCCGAGGCGGGGTTCGCGTCGGCGAGGGCGCCGTCGAGATAGAGCCGGACCTCGCTCCCGTCGTAGACGCCGGCGATGTGATGCCAGCGCCCGGCTTCGAGGACGCTCTGCTTGATCTCGGCGACGCGGTAGGCCCCGTCGAGGTGGACGGCGAAATGGGGCTTGCCGTCGCTGACGAACAGGCCGAACTCGCTGCCCTCGGTCTTGGTGATCAAGCCGGTGCGCCCTTCGAAGGCGTCGGCGTTGAACCAGCACTCGAGGGTCAGCGGGCCCTCTGGGATCTCGATGGCCGCGCTGGGCACCGACGCATAGGCCTCGCCCGCGAGTTCGAGCGCCCGGTCGGGCGAGCCGGTCGAGAGGGTGCGGAGGTCGAGGTCGAGCGGGTACTCGGCGCGGATGGTGGGGATGCTGTAACGATGCCCCGGGGCGAGCATGTCCATGTCGATCACGATCTCGGCGGGCCTGAAGGACGCGTCGAGGGCGTCGCCCTGACGCTCGGCGCGGAACTTGAAGGTCCGGGTCTCGCCCGCGGCGAGCACGGCGTGATCGTGATCGGGCCAGAAGATCCAGCGGCTGTCGGCGGTGTCGGGGAGGATGGTCGCCTCGACGGGACGCGGGGCGGGATTGGTGACGGAGACGGCGAGTTCGGCGTCGCACCCGCCGTCCATGCCGAGAGAGATAGGTGCGCCGAACGCGGGCTTGATCGCGGCGAGTCGGGCGGCGTCGTCGGCGAGCTCGCCCGTGATCTCGCGGACATCCATGACCTCTCCGACCGGGATGGCGGCGTGGGCGACCTGGTTGTCACGCACGGTGACGATGTTGAAATGGTGCATCCAGCCGGCCTCGGGGACGGTCGCGTTCTGGTGCCCCCCCACCGTCGCGAGGGTGACATAGTCGATCCCGTCCTTGGGATCGAACCGCATGCGGTGGATGTGCCCGGCGAAAACGGCCGAGACATTGCCGGCGTCGACGAGGGCCCGGTGCACCTTGTCCCAGTCGTCGCCGTACTGCCCGCCTAGCCAGCGGGGGTGGTGCAGGAAGAGGAAGATGTGGTCGGCGTCCCGGCCTTTTTCGAGCATGGAGCGGAGCCATGTGAACTGCTCGTCGCTCATGCGCTGGCACTCGGCCTTTCGGAAGTTCTTCTCGCCGGTGTCGGGGTTGCCCTCGTCGGAGTAGAGGGCGATGAACATGCAGTTCTTGTGCTCGAAGGCGTACCAGAGCGGGCCGAAGTGCATCTCGTAGTTCTTGTCGTGCTCGCCCTCGGGCTTCTCGCCCTCCGGGCCCCGCCAGTAGACACCGTGGTTGCCCGCGACCGGGAACCAGGGGCAGAGCAGCTCGTCCATGACCGACTTGAACTCGCTCATCTGGCTCATCCACTCGGGCTCTTCGTTGTAGCCCTGGATGAGGTCGCCCACGGTGATGACGAAGTCGGGCTCGAGGAGGTTGGTGTCGCGAACCGCGTCCTTGAGCACGCTCACGCCGTCGGCGGGGCCCCCGGTGCGGTCGCCGTAGACGACGAAGAAGAAGGCGTCCTCCTCGCTGGGGAGGGGGAGTTGGACCGGGCTGGTCCGGCTGGTCCAGAAGCGGTCGGGCTCGCGGCTGACGGGGTGCTTCTCGCCCTGCTTGTGCAGGTGCCGCGTGTGGTGGTGGTCGATGTGGAGGTCCTGGGCCGGGGCGGCGAGGGCGGTGGCGGCGAGGAGGGCGATGGCGGCGAGGCGTCGGGGCATGGGGGTCCTTCCTGCTGAGGAAGCCGGGAGCCTAGCGGGAGATTGTGAGGGATTGGCGAAGAAAGAGAGAACTGTCGGCAAAGTGCAACCCGCGGGGTCGGCTGCGGGTAGCCCCCACTGCCGGCGATCTATTTTCCGATTGCCCAGTCACGCCGGCGGAAACGAGGTCGGGATGGCGACGCGTTGGATGGACGCGGGGGCGTGGGGTGCGCGGGCGGGCGCGGCGGGTGGAGTTGCGCCGGCTGCTGAGTCGGGCGGGGCCTCGGTGCGATCGGCCCGGGCGTTCACGCTGATGGACCTGATCGTCCTGGTTGCGGCGGCCGGGCTGGTGGTGTGCCTCGGGGGCGTGATACTCGGTCACAACCGTGTCGCCGCCGGGCTGACGGGTTCGCAGGCGAATCTCCGGCAACTGGGGCGGGCGAGCGGGGCGTGGGTGGAGGACCACGAGGGACGCCTGCCGGGATATGACTGGGAGGGTAGCGATGGCTTTCCCCCGCGCCGCTACGACATCGGTGGCGGTCAGTACGCGTTGGCTCGCAACAACCTCGAAGGCGCGCAGGTCCAGCTCGCCGCGATCCTGCGGAAGTTGACCGGGCGTTTCAACGGCGAAGATACCCGCATTCTGGTCAACTTCGATCGGGTCCCCCACCGGCGGTATCTTCATCTGCCGATGACCGAGTATCTCGGGGGGACGCAGCCGGACCCCGTCGCGGTCAGTCCGCTGGACACGCACCTGCAAGATTTCCAGGCGAACCCGCTCGACTATCCGTCGCTGCCGGGCGGGGCGGGCCCCGATTTCGTCCCCGAGGCGAACTGGGCCAGGAGCCAGGTAATCAATCGCTGGCCCTTCGCGTCGAGCTACCAGAGCACGGTGTACGCGTGGTCGCCGAGCCGACCGCACCCCACCGATGGGCTGGCGCTGGTGCCTGCGCCGGACGACTCGCTCTTGTTCTTGGTCCGGAATCCGCAGGGGTTCGCCCCCCGGCCGCTGTCCGGGGTTCGCTTTCCCTCGCTCAAGGCCTTCATGTTCGAGGAGTACGACTACTCCCAGGGGCTTGGCGTCAATGGCCGCATCTTCGCCGACCCCGAGGCGAGCGTCAATGTGCTGTTCTTCGACGGCTCGGCCCGGCGGATCGCGACGGCGGACGCCAACCCGGGGTGGGACGCGTCCGATCCCTGCAACATGAGTATCTCGGCCCCGCGGCGGCACCGCGCGATCGACACGCGGTTCTTCCCCGACTACCCGCCCGATGCGCTCTATCCGGGCTACTACCGCTGGACGCGGGGCGGGCTTGAGGGCATCGATGTCGGCGCGGGAGAGATCAACACGAGCGCGTGGTGCGACTGAGCACCTCTGCAAGTCGACGGGAGACCAGACATGACCACCAGATTCGCGATGCATCACGCCGCAGCGCTGTTGACGCTGTCGATGGCTCCGCCCGTGCTTGCCGGCATCGACCCGTGCGACCCGGAGTACTTCGCCGTGCTCGGGGCGGCCTCGTTCACGCGGGATGTCGAGATCGCGGGCGATCTGCTCTTCGTGCTGGACGACTCGGTGCACGGGCAGAGCGAGACCGGGCTGCGCATCTTCGATATCACCGACCCGGGCGACCCGACGCTGCTCGCCTCGTTCCCGACGCCCGGGTTCGCGTCCGACATCCACATTGCGGGCGGCACGGCGTATATCGCCGACGGGGCGGTCGGCGGGCTTCTCATTCTGGATATCTCGGACCCCGCCGCGCCGATCCGCCTCGGCTCGATCGACACGCCGGGCCCGTGCCTGGCCGTGGATGTGCGCGGGGCGGTGGCGGCGGTCGCGGACGGGGACCATGGGATCCGGCTGATCGCGGTCGGGCTGCCCGCGAGCCCGTTCGAGGTCGGTTCGCTCGACACGGAGGGGATCGCGACGGATGTGCTGTTCGAAGGCGGGACGCTCTTCGTCGCCGACAGGCTGAACGGGCTGCTCTCGGTGGATATCAGCGACCCGAGCGCCCCCGTCCTGACCGGGCAAGTCGGGACCCAGGGCTCCGCGTTCGGGCTGAGCCGGTCCCCCGTTGACGAGACCTTGTATGTTGCCGAGTACGAGGGCGGCCTGCTTGTCGTCGACATCTCGAGCCCGGATTCGCCTTCGCCGATCGGCGAGGTGGACACCCCAGGCTCCGCCCGATCGATGTTGGCGGTCGGCACGGATGTCCTCCTGGCGGACATGGCGTCCGGGCTGCACCGCGTCGACGCGAGCGACGCGATGTTCGTGGGCATCGCCGAAACTTTCCCGACTTCCGGCTCGGCGATGGCGGTGGCGCTCGCGGGCGAGATCGCGTTTGTCGCGGACAATCAGGGCGGCGTTCTGGTGCTCAACCTTCAGGAATGCGATGTCTGCCTCGCGGACTTCGCGCCCCCGTTCGGATGGCTGGACCTGGACGACCTCTCGGCATTCAGGTCCAGCTTCAACTACGGATATCCTGACACCCGGGCGTGGGAACTCGCTGAGCCGCTCGATGTCGGCGACATGGCGGACATCGTGGCGTTCGTGACGAGTTTCAGCGCGGGGTGCCCGTAGCCCCCGGGTGCTTGGGGTGCGAGCGGCTGGCAAAGCCCCGCAGGTCAACTCCGGCAGCCGAAAGGAGGAATCATGGGCTTGCAACGACGCGTAACTATGAATGGGCTGATGTGGCTGGTGGGGTCGGGGGTGGGCTTCGCCTCGGCAACCTCCGTCATGGCAGAGGTCCTGTTCGTGGACCAGCGTGTCCAGGGCGGGGCGGGCGACGGCTCGAGCTGGGCGAACGCGTTCGCCAACCTGCAGGACGCTCTCGAGGCGGCCCGCATCGAGGCCGGGACGGTTGACGAGATCTGGATCACCTGGGGGACCTACAGGCCGGCCCCTGTAAACGGCGACCGAACGGTCTCGTTCGAACTGGTGGACGGCGTGGCGCTGCTGGGCGGCTTCACAGGTGTCGAGGCGACGCCGGAGGAGCGACCGGCCCACGACATCGGGACCTACCTCTCGGGCGACCTGAACGAAGACGACGCTCGCGACGCCCAGGACGAGTGGGTCGCGTCGACGCGCGACGACAACTCGTTCCGCGTGCTCCGGTACGAGGGAAGTGAGGCGGTCAGGCTCGATCGCCTCACGATCTCGGGTGGGAACCAGGAGGTCTCGACGCTCTCTTCCAACGGGGGCGCGGCGTTGCTGACCTTCGGCGCACCGCGTGTCGACCTCACCGACTGCCAGATCCGGGACAACACCTGCGCCGCTGTCGCAGGGGCGGTGTTCATGAGCGGCGCCGCGGAGGCGGTGGTCGAGCGTTGCGTCTTTCGGCGCAATGAGAGCGCCGTGCTTGGGGGCGCGGTCTTCATGGCCCGCAGCCTGGCCAATGAGAACCGCCTCGAGATCATCGACTCTGACTTTGAGCGGAACCGGGTGACGGGCCGACTCCCCAACGACGCGCCGACCCGTTCGATCGGCGGCGGGGCGATCTACTCCGGGGCAAGCGAGACCGTGCTGACACGCAGCGTGTTTCGCTGGAACAGCGCCGAGACTGTCACTGTCCTGACCGATTTCGATGAGGCCCAGGGCGGCGCAGTCCTGGTGGAGATCGTGCAGTCAGCCCCTGCGCCGGGGCAGGTGAGGATCGAGGCGTGCGAGTTCCGGGAGAACTCGGTCGTGGCGGGCGCGGGGCTAGGCGCATTCGGGGGCGCGGTGCACATCCGGAACGCCGGGGCCGAGATCCTCGACAGCGTGTTCGCCGAGAATGAAGCCGAGGTAGCGGACGGGATCGCGCAGGCCTCGGGCGGCGCCGTCAACATCCGCAACCTTTCGGGGCCCCCGGGAGGCACAGTCACCGTTCGCCGGACGCGTTTCGAGGCAAACCGGATCGCTGGCAATGTCGTCGATCTGTCGATCGGTGCCGGGATCGCTGTCGTCGGCGGCGACCGCCTGGACTCCTGCCTGATCGAGGAATCCGCGTTCCTCGACAATTTCGTGCTGGACGGGGGCGCGGACACCCGCGGAGCCGGCGCGTATCTCGCGGCGGACTCGGTGGGCGTCGCCGGTTCGGCGTTCGAGCGCAACGGGGCGACCGCGATCTCCGATTCTCCGGCAGGCCTCCCGCCGGGGGGCGCCCTGGCCGTCGATGCGCTGGAGGCGGAGGTCAGGGACTGTTCGATCACGGACAACCTGTTCCTGCTGAGCGTTCCTTACGGCTCGGAGGACTTCTCCCCCGGCGCGGCGGGGCTGGTCGTCGACGCCCCGCGAATCACCGTGGACCGCACTCGGATCGTCGACAACCGGGCGGGGGTCTTCCTCCCCGACCCGGGACAGATCGATCGCATCGCAGGCGGCGCGGCGTTCGCGACCGGGTCGGCCACGATCGCCAACTCGCTCATCGCGGGGAATAGCGGACGCGAGGCGGGCGGCGTCGTCATCGCGTCGTTGCCGGGGGCGATCGGGTCGAGCATCATCAACACCACTATCGCCGGCAACGAAGCCACGGGCGAGGGCCCCGGGGGCGTGTACAGTGAGCACCCGCTCGTGCTCGCCAACTCGATTGTCTGGATGAACCGGGCCGAGCGAGCGTCGGCGATCGACCGCGAGATCGAGCTCGCGCCTGGGTCCTCGGCGGAATTCTGCCTCATCGGGGGGTGGGACGGCTCGCTTCCCGGCGCCGAGAACCTCGACGCCGACCCGCGGTTCGTCGAGCCGGCGTTCCACGATTACCGCGTGCAGCCCGGCTCACCCGCGATCGACTCGGGGAGCAACGAACTTCTCCTCCCGGGGCTCGACGCGTTCGACCTCGCGGGCGGGGCGCGCAGGGTCGATGATCCCGCATCCCCTGACACGGGAGCCGGGCCGTCGCCCGTGGTGGACCGCGGGGCGTTCGAGTTTGCTCCCGGTCTGTGCGGGCCGGCGGACCTCGCCGAGCCGACCGGGGTGCTCGACCTCGCGGATGTCGTCTCGTTCGTCGTGGCGTTCGTGAACGAATCGCCCGCGGCGGACCTCGCCGAGCCGACCGGGGTGCTCGACCTCGCGGATGTCGTCTCGTTCGTCGTGGCGTTCGTGAACGAATCGCCCGCGGCGGACCTCGCCGAGCCGTTCGGCGTGTGGGACGGGGGCGACATCACCGCGTTCGTCCAGGCGTTCGCGGCGGGTTGCCCGTAGGCGGGCCCCGCTGGGCGTCATGTTGACCGGGGCTGGACCCGGCGTACTGAGCCGACGCGCGAGCGAAGGCCGGCACTGCGGGGGGCCCTCGCTCGCGCTCCAGGCTCGTCAGAGGGCGTACGAGTCGAACATGTCCGGATCACGCCCGCTTGGTCATCGCGCGTCGGATGTCGCGGTCGATGTCTCGTTCTTTGATCGACTGCCGCTTGTCGTGCTGGGCCTTGCCGGTGCCCAGGCCGATCTCAAGCTTCGCCCATGAGCCCTTGAAGTAGAGCTTCAGGGGGATGAGCGTGACGCCCTTCTGATCGACCTGCCGGGCGAGGCGGCGGATCTCCCGCTTGTGGGCCAGCAGGCGGCGGCGGCGGACCATCGCGTGCTGCACCGAGCCGGCGGGGGGGTACTCGCCGATGGTCACATTGTGCAGCGTCAGCTGCTCGTCGTCGACGCTGACATACCCCTCCTTGAGCGAGATGTTGCCGTCCCGCACGGCCTTGACCTCCGTGCCGACGAGCTGGATGCCGACCTCCAGCGTCTCGCCGATGAAGTAGTCGTGCCGGGCCCGGCGGTTCTCGATCGTCGGGGTTCCGGCTTTTCTCTTGTTCTTGTTCTTGGCCATGCGGAAGGGGGACGATAGGAAGGCTGCGGGGCGACAGGCCCCGCTTCGTGGACATCTGGCTCAGGCGCCTTGGGCCCGCACACCGTTCTGAAGCACGCCCAACCGGTCGATCTCGACCTCGACCGTGTCGCCCGGCTGGAGGAAGACCGGGGGCGTGCGACCGGCGCCCACGCCGCTCGGGGTGCCGGTCAGGATGACGGTGCCGGGCACAAGCGTCGTGCCCCGGCTCAGTTCGCTGATCAGCGTCGCGACGGGGAAGATCATCTCCGCGGTGCTCGCGTCCTGCATCGTCTCCCCGTTGAGGCGGCAGCGGACGCGGAGGGCCTGCGGGTCGGGCACCTCGGCGGCGGGGACGAGCGTCGGCCCCAGCGGGCAGAAGGTGTCGAACGACTTGCCCCGGTTGAACTGCCCACCGCTGCCGTGCTTCTGCCACCACCGGGCCGAGACATCGTTCGCGCAGCAGTAGCCGAGCACGGCGTCGAGGGCCTCGGCCTCGGGGATGTCCTTGACCGCCTCGCCCAGCACCACGGCGAGCTCGGCCTCGAAGTCGACCTGCCCGCGGGCCCGGCCCTCGCCCCCGCCGCCGGTGGCCTCGTCGAAGCAGCAGGGCGGGATCACGATGTCGTCGCCGTGCAGGCACACGCTCGCCGGGTTCTTGACGAAGGTCATCGGGCGGTCGGGCACCTCGGCGCCCCGCTCGGCGGCGTGGGCGGCGTAGTTGCGCCCGATCCCGATGATGTGCCGAAGGGGCAACGCCGTGCCGGTGGGGAGTTCGACCGCGACGCCGTGACGGATGGAGATCATCTTCATGGTCGATTATTGGACGGGCCCCGGCGGCCCGGGGGAGGCCCTGATCATGCCGAGATTGCCCCATGGCGCTTGATCGGGCCGCGATTGCGGAGACGATACCCAAGTCGGGCCTTCGCCCCGGCCCCCACTCGCCAGGAGATTGAGCCATGCTGCGAATCCGTTCTGCCGCCCTTGCGTGCCTTGCCTCGGCGGCCTGTGCGCCAACCGTGCTCGCAGACGAGGTCACGATCCCCGCGTCGCACGATGTCACGCTGTTCGAGAACATGTCGGGCGATGTCGCGAACGGGTCGGGAGACTACTTCTTCATCGGGCGGAACGCGGTGGGGTCGAACTATCGGTCGATCCTCCGGTTCGATATCGCCGGCGCGGTGCCGGCGGGGGCGACGATCGAGAGCGTCTCGCTCCGCCTGTTCCTGAGCCGGACGAGCTCGGGGACCTTCCCCGCGACGCTGCACCGGGCGCTGCGGGATTGGGGCGAGGGCGCGTCCGACGCGGGCGGCAACGAGGGGAGCGGGTTCCCGGCCCAGGCGAACGATGCGACCTGGCTCTACACCTTCTTCAACCCGTCGGGCCCCTCACCGGAATGGACCAACCAGGGCGGGGACTTTGAGCCCGCCGCCAGCGCGAGCACGAACACCTCCGGCTCGGGCCTGTTCTACACCTGGACCTCGGCCCAGATGGCCCTGGATGCGCAGGCCTGGCTCGACGATCCCGCGTCGAACTTCGGCTGGTTCCTCCGCGGCAACGAGACGACGCTCAGCCGTTCGTCCAAGCGGTTCCACAGCCGCAGCAACATCGAGACGGCACGCCGCCCATCGCTGACGATCGTCTACTCCGCCAAGGCGCCCTGCCCCGCGGATATCGCCGCGCCGTTCGGCGTGCTCGACCTGGCGGATGTCCAGGCGTTCATCGCCGGGTTCATCTCGGCCGATCCGATCGCGGACCTCGCGCCGCCGCAGGGCGTGTTCGACCTCGCGGATGTGCAGGCGTTCATCGCCTCGTTCAACGCGGGCTGCCCCTGACAACCGGCGTGGGCTCGGCGGGCGAATCAGCCTTCTCGCTGCTTCCATTCTTCCAGGACGCGGGCCTCCTGCTCGCGTGACACACCCGGGGCGTTTTCTCCCGGCTTGTACTCGTACCCCCGGCTCTCCTTGATCTCGGGGAGCCAGGCGTCGAACCACGCGAGCGTGTCGCGGACGGTCTCGCCGAGCGGTCGCGTGGCGAGCCCGGCGGCGAGGGCTCGCGCGATGCTCGTGCGGTGGAAACCCTCGGTCTCGCCGACCGGGGGGAGCCAGACGGGCATCTGGGCCCACCCGTTGATCTGCCGCTCAGCGAGGAAGTCGGCGTCGACCCAGGTGAACGAGGCGTCCGACGCGGTCGCGCCCTTGCAGGCGTCGAGCAGGCCGCCGATGGTCATGCCGCCCGCGGCGGGGCCGTTGACATTGAAGATCCCCGTCGCCCGTTGCTCGATCACGCGGACGATGAACGCCCCGACATCGCGGACATCGATGAACTGCACCGGGTCGCTCGCGTTGCCGGGCGCGAGCACCTCGCCGCCCTGCCGCACGCGCCAAGGCCAATAGGTGAACCGGTGCGAGAAGTCGCGCGGCCCGACGATCAGCCCGGGGCGGAGCACGGTGGCCCTGCCCGGGAAGTGCCTTTCGGCCGCCGCCTCGCACCGGGCCTTCACCGCGCCGAAGTAGGTCATGTCATAGGGAAGGCGGTCGATGCCGTCCGCGATCTCGTCGGGCATGGTCGCGACGGCGTCCTCCTCCTTTCGGCCCTGGCCCGAGGTGTCGGCGTATGCGGAGAGGCTGGAGATGAAGACATAGTGATCGACAGCGCCCGTCAGCAGCGCGGCGCTGTGGTCGACCCAGGTGTGCACATTGGCGGTGTCGACCACCGCATCCCAACGCCGACCCTTGTCGATCTCGGTCTTCAGCGGAGCGAGACCAGGCTCCTCGGTCACGATGCGGTTCCCGAGAATCTGCTCGAGATCCGGGAACAGTTCATCGCGGTTGCCTCGGTTGAAGAGCGTGACCTCGTGCCCGGCTCCCACAAGCAGTTCCACCGCCGCGGGGCCCAGGAAGCCCGTCCCCCCGAGGAACAGGATCTTCATGGGCTTGCGGGAGGCCGCGAACAGGCCGCCGAGAGCCGATCCGGTTACGAGCGCCGCGGAGGCGCCGGCGGAGGCGACGAGGAACTCACGGCGTGACTGCAACATGGGATTTCCTTTCGGCTTGAATCTCTGGTTCAATTCCGGTCTGGTTTGACAGCCTCTTCTCTTCGCGTCCCAGCCACGCCGCGAGGGCGACGCCCGCGACCGCGAGCGGCACGGCGAGCACCGCGGCGGGCAGCGCCACGACCGCGACGACCTTGTCGGCGAGGGTCCCGAGGGTGTCCCCGCCCCGGTAGACGAAGGTGTCGATCGCGCTCTTCGCCTTGTATTTGTCCTCGCGAGGGACAATGGTGAACAGCGTCTCCCGGGCGGGTTTGCTGAGCGCGAAGTTGCCCGCACGCCGCGTCGCCTCGAAGACGGTGACGAGGGCGAGCGTGGGCAGCAACCCCAGGGCGGTGAACCCGAGCAGGGTGATCAGCGGCACCACGGCGAGCATCGCGCCGACGCCGAGCCATCGCATCAGGCGGCCCGTGAGGAAGACCTGGAGCAGGATGGCCAGCGTCTGCGACGCGGTCTCGATCGCCGCGAAGACCGAGGCCCGGGCCTCGGTTCCCTCGACCGCGGCCTCGACGATCCGCATCTTCTCGAAGTAGAGCAGCGTCGAGCACACAGAGAAGATCAGCACGGTCAAACCGATCGCTCCGAGGTAGCGCGACCGGAACAACTCGGTCAGCCCGGCCCAGGGGAGGCCGCCCACGGGTTCGCCGCGTGAGCCGCCCCGGGCCGCCCATCGGCTCAGGACGAAGGAAATCGCCGCGGTCAGCCCGATCAGGGCGGCGGCGATCCAGAGGATCCCCGCGGACCCGAATCTCTCGGCCCACCCCCACGCGACGCCCGACCCCAGCAGCGCCCCGGCGGTGCCCCCGACCCCGATGAACCCGAAGAGCCGCTTGCCCTGCTCGAGCGTGAAGACATCAGCGCAGAGCGACCAGAACACGGAGACCGCGAAGAGGTTGAACACGCTCAGCCAGACATAGAAGACCGCGCCGACCGTTCGCCCGGCGTTTCCGAGAAAGAGGGCGAACACGATCAGCGACGCCAGGGCGCCGAGATAGACCAGCGGCACCAGGACGCCGCGGGGCAGCCTCGCCGCGACGAAGCCGTACACCACATTCGCCGCGATCATGACCGCGACGGTCGCGAGGAAGAGAAGCCGGAGGCTATCGATCCCGCCCTCAAGCCCGAGCGCTTCCCGGAGTGGACGGAGCAGGAAGTACCCGAAGAGCAGGCAGAAGAACTGCAGCCCCGCGAGGCACGCCGGCGCCAACTCGCCCGGCTCGGCATCGACGATTCGGCGCAGCCAGCGGCTCATCCTCGGGGCTCCCCACGATCGAACGGGAACTCCTACCGCCGGCGTCCGACCTCGGTTGCAGGCCCCGCGCCGAGCCGGGGCAATCGGCGGATCAGCCCTCGGCGGCGTCTTGCTTCTTGGCGCCGACCTCGACGAACTTCAGCCGCTCGGCCAGGCGGTCGAACCGCAGCGGGTGCCCCTCGGTCTCCGCCTCGTCGACCACGCGGCTGGTCTCCTGCACCAGGAGGCCGACCTCGAACCGGCGGAACTCCTCCACCGTCGGCGGCACCTTGGCCCGCACCCTCGCCAACGCGACGCAGCGAGACCCGGGCAGCGCGGCCGCGACGATCGACTCCGACAGCGGGATCGGGTCGTAGCCCGCCAGAGGATCGAGCGCCCCCCCCACCGTGACGACGGCCTCTCGGAACGCGGGCGCGTTGGCCCGGGAGTCCTGGAACGACTCGGTGGTCGCCGCCATGATCGCGTCTTCAGAGACGAAGATGTTCTCGCGGACGCGCACCCGCGGCACGCCGGTCTCGTCGGTGAAGAGGTCGATCACCGCCTCGAGCCCGCCGGTCTGCGCCAGCGAGCGGTACTCGGCGAGATTGCCCTCGAGAGCCCGGAAGGCCTTGAGGGACTTCACATCGCGCACGAGCTGATCCCGGATCTCGTCGATCCCGGCCGGCGGGGATTCCTCGCGCGCATCGAGCACGACGATGTAGTGCCGCGTCCCGCCCGCACCCTCGGCGACCGGGTCGATGATGGGCACGCCGATCTGCACGGCCACCGCGGTCTCCGTCCCGATTCCCCGAACCATGCTCGGCAGCATGGAGACCGGGAGCGTCCGGTTCCCGACCCGGAAGAAGGCCCGCCCCACGCCCGCCTGCTGCTGGATCTGCTGCGGGGTCAGCCAGGCGTCGGCGCGGCGGATGACGCTCGGCAGCGGGATGCGCACGCCGTGCCTGTCCTGCACCGCGGCGACGACATCCTGGGCGACCTTCTCGAGATCAGGGGCGGCCCAGCCCTCGGGGATCGCGCGGTAGATGCCTTCCTTCTCGACGCCGCGGAGCGAGGCGAGGATCTCGCCCCGGATCACCTCGTCGGCCTCGCTCATGATCTGCGCGACCTTCTCCTCGCGGATGGTGCGCTCGAGCTCGGCTCGGGCCTCGTCGAACGAGCCCCCGTCCGGGTTCTCCGCCTGCCAGCGGCGGCGGACCTGGACTGGGTCGGGGGTCACCGTTTCAGCGACACGCATCGGGTCGAGCGTGAGCCAGGCCATCTTGACCCGGGCCGGCAGGGTGTATCCGAAGCCAAAGGGGTTGGCCCCGTCGTCGCCGGGCCTGGAGGCCTTGTACTGCTCGAAGTGCTCGATCAGCTCGGCCTCGGTGGGCTCCTCGATGCCGTCGAGCATGAGCTCGGGCCCGAGGACCACCTGATCGGTGAGCACGCGCGACGCGAGCCGTTCCATCGCCTCGATCGCGCGGGGCTCGCTGAACCGGGGGGCGTCGTTGTAAAGACGGCGCAGGCGGGTCACCCCCCGCGCCTTGGAGAGGATCTCGTTGAACGCCTGCTCGCTCAGGCCCGCGTTGTTCCGCAGCAGCGTGGACCGGCGGAGCTGGAGCGACTGCGTGGTCATCTGGATCGCCTCGTTGACCTGATCGGCCGAGAGGCTCTGGCCCATCTGCCTGGCCAGCTGGGCCTGCACCGCCACGAGCCCGAACGCGAGTTCCGGGATCCAGTCCGCCCCGTCCTGCTGCACACCCATCACGCCGACCCGCTCGGCCTCGTGCTTGAGCAGGATCCAGTGCTCGGCCTTGTGCTCGGGCTCGATCTCGATGAGCGTCATGAGATCGGGCAGGAACCGCTCGAGGATGTCGAGCTCGATGTTCGCGCGAACCTGGTCGCCCATGCGGATCTTCGTGCCCCCCTCGCCGCCGATGGTGGCGATCACCTTCTTCCGCGGGTCGGGCGTGAGCTGCTGCAGCACCGGCTGGAGCAGGAAGACGACCATCAGCAGCGAACCGCCGACGGCGAGGAGGATGATCCGGTACTTCCTCAGGAACTTCAGCATGCGTCAGGTCCGTGGTTTGGGGGGTGGAACCCGGGAGTGTAGGGGCCCGCGCCGCCGGGGCCCCGCCCCTATGAAAAACCGACCCGGGGCCGGGTCGGTCGTGAGAACCGTGCAGCGGTCGGCCCGCTCAGCCGCGATAGAACTCGACGATCAGGTTGGTGTTCACATCGAACGGAACCTGGTCACTCGTCGGCAGGGCGATGATCTTCGCCTTAAGCTCCGAGGGGTTGAAATCGATCCAGCCCGGCACCTCGTGCCCGGCCAGGCTCTCCATGTTCTCGCGCAGCAGCTTCTCGATGCCGGGCTTGAAGGAGATGACATCGCCCACCTTGACCGAGAAGGAGGGGCGGTCGGTCTTGCGGCCGTTCACCAGCACATGCCCGTGGGCGACGATCTGCCGGGCGGCCCAGATGGTCCGGGCCACGCCGGACCGGCGGACGAGGTTGTCCAGGCGACGCTCGAGGAGCTGGAGGAGAACCTCGCCCGAGTTCCCGGGCAGGCGCTTCGCCTCGGACACATAGCGGGCGAACTGCTTCTCGAGCACATGGTAGTGGTACCGGAGCTTCTGCTTCTCCTGCAGGCGGATGCCGTAGTCACGGAGTCGCCGCCCGCGGAACCCGTGCATGCCGGGGGCGTTGAGCTGCCGCTTGCTGGTGTGCTTGGGGTTGTCCTCGATCGGGGCCCCGACGCGTCGGGACAGGCGGACCTTCGGACCGGTGTAGCGAGCCATACAAAACTCCTTCCGTCCGCCCCGGCAAGGGTGTGCCTTCGGGCGGTGCTGGGTCAGCGACGGGTCGGGGGCCGAGGCTTCGGTCGACGCGTCCGGGCATGTGCCGGGGCCCACGACGGGCCCGGGGTCCGGATTCAAGCGCCCCCCCCCCCCCCGGTCAACCACCCCCCCGGAAGGGGCCCCGGCCCCGGCCCCGGCCCCCCGGGGGGGGCGTGGCGCCGGGAAGCAATGGGGAAGACCGTTTACCCCCACGCCCCCGCCGC
>DAINDF010000025.1:0-24854 GCA_036732005.1 Phycisphaerales bacterium | reverse complement strand
CGGTCGTGGAGTTCGAGGTCGGCGCGGGCAGCACCGTCGCGCAGTTCCTTTCTTTCCTGAACACGAGCCTGGGCATCCACTCCACGACCACCGAGAACCCCGACGGCTCGACCCCCGGCGCCACCATCGACTCGGACACCGGGGTCATCACGATCGTCGGCAACACGGGCGACGCCGCGACGATCGAGCTCGACCCATCCGACCTGAAGACGATCGAGACGGACGGGTCGCTCGCGGGACTCCCGTTCGTCACCAGCAACGACTCGGCGTCGAGCGGCGAATCGGACCGGACGACCATGGTCGTGTACGACTCGCTCGGCAACGCGGTCGAGGTCACCGTCGCGTTCACGCTCGAGGAGAAGACCGACGGCGGCACGACCTGGCGGTACGACATCTTCAGCAACGACAACGAGGGGGGCGGCGCCTACCTGCGGTCGGGCGAGGTGCAGTTCGACTCGATCGGGCAGCTCGTCGCCAACGACCCGATCGCGGTCTCGCTCAGCCGAGCCGGCACGGGGGCGGCCTCGCCGCTGAGTTTCAACATCCTCCTGAGCAGCACGAACGGGCGGATGACGGCGTTGACCGACACGCCCTCTCGGTTCAGCCCGGTCTTTCGCGACGGGGTCCCCACGGGCACGCTCGAGCAGTTCGCGATCACCGACGAGGGCATCATCGTCGGGGCGTTCGACAACGGGGTGACGCGGAACCTGGGGCAGGTGGCGCTCGCGCGGTTCATCAACAACCAGGGCCTGATCGAGGAGGGGAGCTCGCTCTTCCGCGTCGGCGCCAACAGCGGGCAGGCGACGGTGACGACCCCGGGCGAGAGCGCCGCGGGCCGGATCACGAGCGGAGCGCTCGAACTCTCGAATGTCGATCTCGGGCAGGAGTTCATCGAGCTGATCCTGACGCAGACGGGCTACTCCGCGTCGTCGCGGGTCATCCAGGTGACCGACGAGCTGATGCAGCAACTCCTGGTGCTGGGGCGATAGGGGGAGGGCATGATCGCGGTGACGCGGCTGAACGGCGAGAAGTTCGTGCTCAACGCCGAGCTTATCCGGACCATCGAGCAGAACCCCGACACCGTGATCACGCTGATCAACGGCGAGCACCTCGTGGTCAGGGAGCCGATGACGGAGATTGTCCGCCTGGCGATCGAGTACGGGCGGCACCTGAGACGCCTGCTGCCGCCGGGGTAGGCGTGCCGCGTCCGAGAACGGGGTCGGGGCCGGGTCGGGGGGTTGCGCGGGGCCCGCGCCGTCGCCCGTTCGGGCGGCCCGTCAAGTGGTCGCGGCTTCGCGTCGATGGTCCGGCGGGTCACGGTGGACCGTCAGGGGACCGCACGCGGAGGCTGAGGCGTGGACATCGGAACGGTCGGAGGATTGGTGCTTGCCGTCGTCGCGATCGGAGCGGCGATCGTGATGGGCGGTGGCAACCCGGCCTCGCTGATCGATGTTCCCTCCATCCTGGTGGTCTTCGGCGGGACCACCGGGGCCCTGATCGCGGCGTACCCGCTCGGTTCGATCCTGAAGATTCACACAGTGGTCCTGAAGGCGATTTTCGGGGCGGCGCCCGACCCGGCCCAGACCATCAAGGACCTCGTCAAGTTCGCCGAGATCGCCCGCCGCGAGGGCATCCTCAGCCTCGAGAACCATGTCGAGGACATGAAAGACCCCTTCATCGTGCGCGGCATCAAGATGGCGGTCGACGGGACCGACCCGGAGCTCATCCGCACCATCCTCGACACCGAGCTCGAGGCCCTGATGGACCGGCACGCGGGCGGGAAGGCGATCCTCGACGCGGCGGGGCGCATGGCGCCGGCGTTCGGCATGATCGGCACGCTCATGGGCCTGATCTTCATGCTCCAGAACATGGACGACCCGTCGGCGATCGGCCCGGGCATGGCGGTCGCGCTCATCACCACGATGTACGGCGCGATCATCGCGAATGTGATCACGGGCCCGATCGCCGAGAAGCTCGGCGCCCGCGACAGCGAAGAGGTGCTCGTCAAGACGGTCATCATCGCGGGGGTCATGTCGATCCAGTCGGGGGACAACCCCCGCGTTGTCGAGAGCAAGCTGCTGACCTATCTCCCCCCCGCCCAGCGGGCGGCGATCGAGCAGGCGGCCTGACGCCGGGACGGGAGGACGCTGATGGCCAAGAAGAAGGCCGCCGCCGGCACCCCGATCCCCGAATGGGTCGTCACCTACGGCGACCTGATGTCGCTGCTGCTCTGCTTTTTCATCCTCCTTGCGGCGTTCAGCGAGATGAAGGACCCCGACGAGTTCCGCAAGGTGCTCGAGAAGATCAAGGAAGCCCTGGGGTTCCAGGGCGGCATGGGGCAGGCGAGCGTGGACGGCAACGCCGCCAACTCCACGATCAACGCCCTCTCGGAGATCGTCAACCGCGGCGCCGACGGGCAGTTCATGGCCCAGCAGAACATGAAGAATGTCGTCGGGCCCGAGCCCGAGGTCAGCATCGTCCACGACGGCAACTTCCACTCCATCGGGGGTTCGCTCCCGTTCGCGGCCGGCAAGACCGACCTGAGCCTCGATGTCCAGCACACCCTCCGCGAGCAGGTCGCGCCGCTGATCAAGGACCGGCGGAACATCGTCCGTGTCGTCGGGCACTCGTGGGGAGTCCAGGACACCACCGCCGGCGATCACATCGATGTCGCCTTCGCCCGCGCCCGGGCGGCACGCGACTTCCTCGTCGACGAGTGCGGCGTGGACGCCGCCATCCTCCGCGTTGTCGTCGCGGGCGACAGCGAGCCCATGCCCGCCTCGTCGTCGGGCGACGCCGCCCAGAACCGGCGCGTCCAGGTGTACATGACCGACATGACAATCGACCAGGTCCACCCCGACCCGTTCGGCACGGGGCGGGGTCGTCCGTAGCCCGAGGAACGACCAATGGCCGACAAGGAACAGGCCGCCGAAGCCCAGGCCGAGCCCAAGAAGAAGAACCCGCTGGTTCTGTTCGGCGTGGTGGGCGTGCTCATGCTGCTCGAGGCCCTCGGGGTCTATGTGCTCATCACCATGACCTCGCCGAAGGCGACCGAGGCCCAGGTGGACCTCGTCGAGGGCGAGGACGACGACTCGCGTCTGAGCGAGCTGCTGCTCGTGGAGGACCGGTTCATCAACATCTCCACCGGGCGGGTCTGGCAGTGGCAGGCGACGATCTACCTCAAGGTGATGAACAAGAACCTCGAGCGGGTGCAGGCGGAGATGGAGAAGCGCCGGGCCGAGATCAACGAGGGCATCGCCGAGATCATCGCCGGAGCCCAGGACCGCCACCTCCGCGAGCCGGGGCGGGAGACCGTCAAGCGGCAGTTGACCGCCTATGTCAACGAGGTGTTCGGGGTCGACGGGGAGGGCGTCAACCGGGTGAACAGCGTGGTGATCTCGCGCTGGCTCCCCTCGCCGATGGACTTCTGACCCTAGGCCCCGTGGCGCGGGAATTGCGCGGCTCGGCCCGGGCCGCGCGGGATCCGCCGACGGATCGGCAAAGATTGTGGCCTCGGGGGACCGGCGTCCGATGGAACCGGGCAAGGCGCGTCCGGAGGACGGGCCTCGCTTCGGCAGGAGGCCGGCATGAGCGATGAAGAGACCCCCCAGATCCCGGAGGATGAACCCTCCGACTCGGCCCCGGCCCTCGAGCCGACCGACCCCGATGGGGCAGACTCCCCAGAAGAAGAGGGCAGCAGCGAGATGAGCGACGCCGCGGCGGCGGCGCTGGCGGCGGCGCAGCGTGCGATCGCCGACGCGATGCGGGGCGACGCCGACGAGGCCAGCGAAGAGGACGAAGCGGCGCTCGGGGCCGCGGCCCAGTCGGTCGCGGACAGCCACAGCGCGGCGGGCCGGGCGATCGGCGCGGGCGGGGGCCCGGTCGAGGACGCGGCGCCGTTCCGGGCCCAGTTGTTCTCCCCCGCACCGCCCTCGGCGGACCCCGCGGAGATCCAGCTCCTCGGCGATGTCAATGTTGATGTGCGCATCGAGCTCGGGCGCACGCGGATGCTCGTCGAGGATGTCCTCCGCCTCAGCGCGGGCGCGGTGGTCGAGCTCGAGAAGCTCGCGGGCGACCCCGTCGATGTCTATGTCAACGGCCGGCATGTGGCCCGGGGCGAGGTGCTGGTGCTCAACGAGAATTTCTGCGTGCGTGTCAACGAGGTGCTCGAGCCGTTGCCGGTCCGCCCGGCGGCGAGTTGAGTGATTGTGAGGAAGGGGCCGGAGGCCCCGGGGCGCGGCGAGCGCCCGTTCGCCAGGAAGGCGTGATGACGAGGGGAACCTGGAAGTTGGTGTGGCTCGCCCTCGCCCTGCTGGCGCCCGCGGCGGCCCGCGCCCAAACCGAATCGGAGGCCCTCCCCCTCGGGCCCGTGCCCCAGGCGCGGGAGCCCGGCGGGCCCGCGACGAGCCCCGGGGGCGGGTCCTCGATCGCCGAGATCGTGCGCACGCTGGGTGCGCTGGGGGTGGTCGTCGGCCTCGCGGTCGGGGCGGGCATCGCCGCCCGGAAGTTGATGGGCGCGCGCGGCGGGCTCGCGGGGTCGATGGGCCCCGGTGGGCCGTCGCCCTCCGGCGTGATCGAGATCCTGGGGCGGTACCCGGTCGGCTCGGGGCAGACGCTGGTGCTGCTCAGGCTCGACAACCGCGTGCTGCTGCTCCATCAATCCTCGGGCCGGCGCGACGGGGCCATGCGCACGCTGAGCGAGATCACCGACAGCGACGAGGTCGCCTCGGTCCTGCTCAAAACGCGGGACGACCGCGACGCCGAGGTGCAGCAGGGCTTCCGCGAGGCGATGCACCGGCTCGAGCGGGATTTCTCGGCTTCCGAGCCCGAGTTCGCCGGGCCGGCCCGCGCGGTGAGACAGACGCCCGAGGGCGACCGCGTCGAGCTCCTCGGGCCCGAGGTATCGCACGACGGGAACGGCGACATCGTTACGCTGCGCGCCCGCCTGCGGCACTGGATCCGGGAGGCGAAGGCATGACCCGCGGGGCGTGGCTTCTCTTCGCGGCGGTTGTCGCCGCCCTGGCCGCGACGCCCGCGCTGGGCGTGCCGATCGGCCCCCCCGCGACGGGGGAGCAGGCGATAGTGCTGCCGCAACTGGTCTCGCAGATCGAGCGCCCGAACCCGGTGTCGCTGCTCGGGGACGCGGCGGAGATGCTCTCCGCGGGCGGCTCGGGTGCGGCAGAGCCCGGGGTTGAGCCCGGGGGCGAGCGGGGGTTCAGCGTGGCGCTGAACATCATGCTGCTGCTGACCGTGATCACGCTGGTGCCGTCGATCATGGTCATGACGACCTGCTTCGTGCGCATCCTGATCGTCCTTGCTTTGCTGCGCCAGGCGCTTGGGACGCAGTCGATCCCCCCCGCGCAGGTTGTGACGGGGCTGGCGCTCTTCCTGACCGCGATGGTGATGGCGCCGACGATCGACCGGGTGTGGACGGAGGCGGTCGGGCCCTACCAGCGGGGCGAATTGAGGGACTACGGCGAGCTGTGGGACCGGGCCAGGCAGCCGATCCGCGATTACATGTTCGACCAGATCGAGGCGACGGGGAACTGGTCGAGCGTCTACATGCTGCTCGAGTACCGCGGGGTGGACATCTCGGAGCCGGGCTCGCTCACACGGGCGGATGTGGACATGACGGTGCTGGTGCCCGCGTACATGCTCAGCGAGCTGAAGGTCGGGTTCCTGATGGGCTTCCGGGTCTACCTCCCGTTCCTTGTCATCGACATGGTCATCGCGAGCATCCTGATCTCCATGAGCATGATGATGCTCCCCCCGGTCCTGATCAGCCTCCCGTTCAAACTCCTGCTGTTCGTGCTGGTGGACGGCTGGTCGCTGGTGGTCGGGAGCCTGCTCGAGAGCTTTGTGCAGGAGGGCATGGGGGTCCGCGCGTCCGCCCAGGCGGCGGCGCTGCCGCTGCTGCTGATCCCGATCGCGCTGCGCCGGGGGGGCGGCCGCCCGGTCGGCTCGCCCCTGTTGCCCGGCGCGGCGGGGGGTGGGTGAGGCATGGTGTACGACGAATCGGCGGTCTACATCGTGCGTGAGACGCTGCTGATCGCCCTGATCGTCTCGGCGCCGATCCTGATCGCGGGCGTGGTCATCGGGCTGGTCATCTCGCTGATCCAGTCGGTCACGAGCATCCAGGACCAGACGCTGACCTTTGTCCCCAAGATCGTCGCGATGGTGCTGGTGGCGGTGATCCTGCTGCCGTGGATTGTGCTGCGGCTCGTGGAGTTCGCGGCGGAGATGTTCACGCTGTTCTGAGGGGTGAGCCGTGCCGGGTCTCGCGGAGGCCATCCAGCATTTCGGCCCGTGGCTCCTGGTGCTCAACCGGGTGCTTGGGCTGTTCCTGTTCACGCCGCTGTTCGCGAGCGGCGCGGTGCCGATGCGGTTCCGGGCGCTGCTGGCGGGCGGGTTCGCGGCGGCGGTGTACGGGTTTCTGCCCCCCGCTCTGCACCGCATGCCGGACGCCACGATCGCCGAGCACGCGCTGATGATGTTCTCCGAGATCCTCATCGGCGCCGCGATCGGGTTCATCGCGGGGCTTCCGCTGATCGCGCTGGAGATGGCCGGGCACCTGATGGGCCACCAGATGGCGCTCTCGCTGGCCCAGTCGTACAACCCGGAACTGGACGCGGAGATGAATGTCGTCGGGTCGCTGCTGTTCTACCTGGGCATCTCCGCCTTCGTGCTGACCGGGGGCCCGGAGACGGTGCTGATGATCCTCGCGGCGACCTTCGAGCGCATCCCGATCGGGGGGCTTTCGGCCTCGGCGGCGCCGGTGGACCTTGTCGTCTCGGTGCTGACCGCGGGGACCGAACTGGCGCTGCGCGTGTCGGCGCCGGTGGTCGGGCTCATCCTCGCGCTGCTGCTGGCGATGGGCTTCATCATGCGGACCATGCCGCAGGTCAATGTGCTCAGCGTCGGGTTCGCGATCAAGATCATGGGGGGGCTCGCGCTGCTCATGTTCGGGCTGTTCGCGGTCAACGCCGCGTTCACGGGGCACCTCGATCAGACGCTGACGGCCCTTGGGACCTGGGTGCGCGGCGTCGCGCCGGCGGGGGGTGGGTGAGGCCATGGCGGAATCGCTCGGCGAGAAGACCGAGGACGCGACCCCGAAGAAGCTCGAGCAGGCGCGCGAGCGGGGGCAGGTCGCCAAGAGCCAGGATCTCGGGGCCGCGATCGGCCTTGTTGTCGGCGTGGTGCTCGTGCTCGTCTTCGGCGGGTACCTGACCGAGCGGATGGGGGGCTTCATCCGGCGTGTGCTTGAGCACGAGATGGCGGGTTCGACGCTCGACGGGTCCCACGCCGGGGACGCCTTCGTCGAGGCGGTCTGGTTCATGGTGCTGCTGGTGACGCCGATCATGGTGCTCGCGTTCGTCGCGGCGTACGCGGTGCAGTTCATCCAGGTGGGGTGGATCTTCACGCTCAAGCCGGTGCAGCCCGACCTGAGCCGGATCAGCCCGATCAAGGGCGTCAAACGGCTGTTCGACACGAAGAATCTCGTTAAGACGCTGGTGAATGTCCTCAAGCTCATCGCGGCGATCGGGCTCACCTGGGCGCTGCTCGACTCGCGGATGGGCCGCCTCGCTGCGCTGCCGGCGCTCGATGTCCGCGGGGCAATGTGGCTCGTCGGCGTGACGGTGCTCGAACTGGCGGCGGTCCTGGCGTTGCTGCTGTTCGTGCTGGCCGTCGCGGACTGGCTCTACCAGCGCTGGCAGTTCAAGCGCGACCAGCGGATGACCAAGCAGGAGGTCCGGGACGAGCGGCGGAACATGGAGGGCGACATCGAGACCAAGCGCCGCCGGGCCCGGATGTACGCCGAGATCGTCCGCCAGCAGATCCGCGGCGGCACCCCGACGGCGGATGTCGTCGTGACGAACCCGACGCACTTCTCGGTGGCGATCAAGTACGACGGCGCGACGATGCACGCGCCCGTGGTCGTGGCCAAGGGGGCCGACCTGCTGGCGTTCCAGATCAGGCAGATCGCGGCGAGCCACGGGATCCCGCTGGTGGAGCGCCCGCCGCTCGCGCGGGCGCTCTATCACGGCGCCGAGGTGGGGCAGCCCGTTGCGCCCGAGCACTACGAGGCGGTCGCCGAGGTCCTGGCGTATGTCTACCGGATCGACGCCGACGCCCGGCGCCGCGCGGGGGTGGGGGCCGCCTGAGGGGCTGAGCACGCATGGCCAACGCACCGCTCCAACCCGCGCTCGCCCGGCCCAGCGGCCTCCCGGCGTGGATGACCCGGCTGAGCACCTACCGCTCGCTGTTCGTCCCGATCGCGTTCGTGCTGATGCTCGGCGTGATCCTGGTGCCGCTTCCCCCGGTCGTGCTCGATGTGCTGATCAGCCTGAACATCTCGCTGGCGGTGCTGATCCTGCTGACCACGCTGAACATGACCCGCCCGCTCGAGTTCAGCGTGTTCCCCTCGCTGCTGCTGGCGACCACGCTGCTCAGGCTCGTTCTCAACATCGCGTCGACGCGGCTGATCCTGACCGCGGACGCCGCCAGCCCCGAGGCGGCGATGGGCGTCGCGGGGCGGGTGATCCTCGCCTTCGGCGACTTCGTGGCGGGCGGCTCGCTCTTCGTGGGCGTGATTATCTTCCTGATCCTGATGATCGTGCAGTTCATGGTCGTGACCAAGGGCGCCGGGCGGGTGAGCGAGGTCGCCGCCCGGTTCACCCTCGACGCGATGCCCGGCAAGCAGATGGCGATCGACTCGGACCTCAACGCCGGGCTGATCGACGAGGCCGAGGCGAAGCGGAGGCGGGCCGACATCGCGCGCGAGGCCGATTTCTACGGGGCGATGGACGGTGCCAGCAAGTTCGTCAAGGGCGACGCGATCGCGGGCATCATCATCACCGCCATCAACATCCTGGGTGGGTTCGCGGTCGGGATGTTCGAGAAGGGCTGGCCCGCGGGCGACACCGCGGCCTCGTTCACGATCCTGACCATCGGCGACGGGCTGACGAGCCAGATCCCCTCGTTCGTGATCTCGATCGCCAGCGCGCTGATCGTGACGCAGTCCGGGGCCCAGGACGATTTCGGGATCGAGGTCACCGGCCAGCTCTCCAGCAAGCCCAAGGGCCTGCTGATCACCGCGGGCTTCCTCGCCGCGCTCGCGATGACGCCCCTGCCCGCCGCGCCGCTCCTGTCGACCTCGGCCGGCCTGTTCGCGCTGGGGTGGGCCCTGGCGCGGGCGGAGCGGCGCAAGAGCGACGACGAGGCCGCCGCCGGGGCCGCCCCCGCCCCGGTCGAGGCGCCGCCGGTCGAGGACCTGCTGAAGGTCGACCTGCTCGAGCTCGAGGTCGGCTACGGGCTCGTCCCGCTGGTCGACTCGACGCAGGGCGGGGACCTGCTCGACCGGATCAGCGCCGTCCGCCGGCAGCTGGCGGTCGAGATGGGGATCGTGATGCCCCCGGTCCGTATCCGGGACAACATGCAGCTCGAGCCCACGGGGTACCGCGTCAAGATCCGGGGCAACCCGGTGGCCCAGGGCAGGTCCGAGCCGGGGCGGATGCTCGCGATGGACTCGGGCATCGCGACGGGCCCGATCACGGGCGAGAAGACCATCGAGCCGGCGTTTGGGCTCGACGCGTGGTGGATCGATCGATCGATGAAGGCCCGGGCCGAGGCGATGAACTACACGGTGGTCGACCCGACCAGCGTGGTGGCGACCCACCTCACCGAGATCGTCAAGCGGCACGCCGACGAGTTGCTGACCCGCGAGGAGGTCAACAACCTCGTCGAGGGCGTCAAGCAGCGCAGCCCCAAGATGGTCGAGGAGATCGTCCCCTCCGTGGTCAAGCCGGCGGACCTGCAACGCGTGCTCCAGAACCTGCTCCGCGAGCGGGTGCCGGTCCGCGACATGGAGACGATCATCGAGACCCTGGGCGACTGGCTCCCCAAGACCAGCGACCTCGATGTCGCGACCGAGTATGTCCGCAACGCCCTGCGGCGGTCGATCTGCATGCAGCACGCGGCCCAGGACTCCGGGGCACGCCCCCGCCTGGTCTGCGTCACGCTCGACCCGGCCTTCGAGGCCCGCGTCGAGGCCTACATCGAGCGGGGCAGCGCCGGCACCACGGTCAACATGCCCGCCAGGGTCTCGGCCCGCCTCGCCTCGGCCGTGACCGAAGCGCTCCAGAAGGTCATCGCCCGGGGCCATCCCCCGGTGGTCATCGCCTCCCCGACCGTCCGCGCCGTCGTCTTCCAGGTTGTCAGCCCGCACCTTCCCACCGTCGCGGTGCTCGGGTACAACGAGGTTGTCGCGGATGTCGAGGTCGAGTCGCTCGCCCATGTCGCCGACCCGGGCGAGGCGTCGGCCCGCGAGCGTGAAAAAACTGTCGCCGTGGCGTGAGCGGCGCGAGCGCCAAGTGGGTTGATCTGATAGACTCCCGCAACGGGGCAGGACGCCCCCTTCCGCCGGCCGCCGTTTTCCGCACGCGGGGCCGGGTCAGAGGTTGTGCCAGGGACGGCCGCGATGGATCTCCGCACCTATCGCTCCAGGACGATGGCCGGCGCGCTCGCCGAGGTCAAGAAAGACCTCGGGCCCGACGCCGTGATCCTGCGCACCCGCTCGTACAAAGCGGGGGGCGTGCTCGGCTTCGGCGGCAACTCGATCGTCGAGATCACCGCCGCTCGGGAGGGGCACGCCCCCAAGGTCTATGAGCCGGTCCGGCGAACTGCGCCGGCCTCGCCGCCGCCGGCGCCCGAGGCCAGGCCCGAGCGGCAGGCCGTCACGCCGGGTCGGCCGGTCCGTGTCGCGGCTCCCCCGCCCGCGCCCCCGAGTCCCTCGGGGCCCAAGGCCCTCTCCGCGCAGGTCGCCGACCTGGCCGACCGGGGCGTGAAGCGGGAACTCGCGGCAACCCGGGTCGAGATGCGCCCGGTCTCCTCCGACGCCTACGCCACGCTCGAGTCCGAGCTCGCGTCGATCCGCCGGATGGTCGGGCAGGTGCTGCAGACGACGCGGCGCACCGCGGTCCGCGTGGACGGCGCCGACGCGTTGGCACTGCTCGGGACGGACCGGGCGGACCCGCTGTTCGACCTCTACAGCGCCCTGGGCGAGCACGACACGCCGCAGGCCGTGCTTGATGATCTCGTCGCCGACACGCGGTCGGAACTCTCGGGCGAAGAACTGAAAGACCCGGCGATCGTCCGGGAGACGCTCCTACGCATCCTGGGCGCTCGGTTCCGTGTCGTGGCTCCGTGCGAGATGACCCCGGGATCGCCCGTCGTCGAGGCCCTCGTGGGCCCCACGGGAGTCGGCAAGACGACCACCATCGCCAAGCTCGCCGCGGCCCACAAGCTGCGGTACGGACGCTCCGTGGGGCTCATCACCGCCGACACCTACCGGATCGCCGCCGTCGAGCAGCTCCGCACCTACGCCGGCATCATCGGGCTCTCGCTCGAGGTCGTGCTGACACCGGAGGACATGGCCGCGGCCCGCGAGCGCCTGGCGGCCTGCCAGGTCGTCCTGGTCGACACGCCCGGCCGCAGCCCCCGCGACCGCGCCAGGCTCGATGAACTCGCCGCGTTCCTCCGCGCCGCGCGCCCCACGCGAACCCACCTGGTGCTCTCCGCCGCCGCCTCGCCGGCCTCGCTGCGGGCGACCGCGCAGCGCTTCGAGGGGGCCGGCGCCGATTGCGTCCTGCTCACCAAGCTCGACGAGGCCGCCGGGCTGGGCATCGCTTGCCACGCCGCCGAGGCGACCTCGCTCCCGTTCAGCTATCTCACCACCGGGCAGGAGGTGCCCGACCACATCGAGCCCGCCCGCGCCGAACGCCTCGCCCGCCTCGTGCTCGAGGGGGAACTGGGGCCATGACGACCGCGACCGGCGTCAACGGTGTCTTGTTCGAACCCGCCCGGGCCACCGACGATCAGGCCGCCGAACTCCGCAGGCTCGTCGCCCGAGCCGGGCTCAGGCCGCTGCCGAGGGCCGAACGCGAGGTGCTCCGCCCCGCCCCCGCCGCGCCGGTCATCGCGATCGCGTCGGGAAAGGGCGGCGTGGGCAAGACGACGCTCGCGGTGAACGCGGCGATCTGGCTCCACCGACGCCGGCGGACGCTCCTTGTCGACGCCGACCTCGGGACCGCCAACGCCGATGTCCTCTGCGGGCTCGCCCCCTCCCGGCGGCTCGACAGCGAGCTGTTCCGTGGAGACGGGCCCGACCTTGCCTCACTCCGCGTGACCACGCCGTGGGGCTTCGGGCTGATCCCCGGCGCCGCGGGCGTCGCCCACGCCGCCATGCTCGACGCCGCGCAGCGTGCCGGGTTCATCGCCTCGCTCCACCGTCTCGGCGACCCGGGCGGGGCCGTGCTCGTCGATCTCGGCGCGGGCATCGCCGCACCCGTGGTCGAGTCGGTCGCCTCCGCGGATCTGGGCGTGGTCGTCACCGCGCCCGAGCCCACGGCCCTCGCCGACGCCTACGCGCTGATCAAGTGCGTCACCCGTCACCGGGGCGACGAACGCCCGCTCCGGATCGGGCTGGTTGTCAACATGGCCGACTCGCGTTCCGCAGGGCAGGCCGCGCACGAGCGGATCGACCGTGTCTGCCGCCGCTTCCTGGGCGGGGCCGTCCCCCTTCTGGGGGTGATCCGGCGCGACCGCCGGGCCAGCATGGCGGCGGCAAGCCGCGTCCCCCTCGCGGCGGGGTGGCCCCGGACCGCGGCGTCACGCGACCTTCGCCGCGTGGCGGAGATGATCGGGGCCGTCACTCCCCGTATCGGGCGGAGCTTCGCCCGCGGGGGCCAACCATGACCCGAGCACGCCGGTGCAACCCGTCCAAGCGTGGGGCTTTGGCTCCGCCCCGCGCCCCTCGGCTCAAGTCCGCTCTCGCCTTGAACGAAGACGATCCTGCGGCGGTCCGGTCCTGGGCCGCCCAGGAGGGACACCCGGGTGGAATCTCCCGTCAAGGTCTACGGGGCGGTGCTGGCGCTGACGGCCTTCGTGGTCGCGGTCGGCGCCGGGCTCGCCTCGGGGAGCCAGCCCGCCGACATCCTCTCGCGTGCGATCGTCAGCATGACCGTCTGTTTCGGCGTAGGCCTGATTCTGGGGTCGATCGCCGGGCACGCGGTGGACGAGCACCTGGCCGAGTATGTCCGGGACCACCCGGTGACCGACCTGAAGGCCGTCGCCCGCTCGTACATCCTGGAGGTGGACGAGGCATGACCGGGCCGGCGTGCGTCGCAGTTATCAACGAGATCCGCCGTCCGGCCCACGCGCCGTCGGCTTCGTGTATACTCCGGAACACCGGGCAGGGATCGCCCGGGCAACGCCTCGCCGTCGGGATCGGAGATCCAATCGGCGTGCGGGCGTGAGATCGCAGGGTCAAGGAGCGGACCATGTCCTCCATCAGAACATCGAGGCGATTCTCGTCCCGGTCTCAGGCACGCCACGCCGAGCCGTCTCGTCTTCCCTCCCGCTTCGACGCGATGCCGGTCGAGGAGGTCTGGCGTGAGTACCAGGCGACCCGATCGGACGAGGTCAGGAATTTCCTTGTCGAGAAGTACCTCCACCTCGTGCGCTACAACGCCGAGCGCATCTACGCGAGGCTCCCGGACGAGGTCGATATCGAGGACCTGATGTCCGTCGGGCTCTTCGGGCTCATGGACGCGATCGACAAGTTCGACCCCCTCCGCGAGGTCAAGTTCGAGACCTTCTGCGCCCAGCGCATCAGCGGCGCGATCCTCGATGAACTCAGGTCAATGGACTGGGTCCCGCGCCTCGTCCGCCACCGCTCCAGCAAGGTCGAGCAGGCCCGCCAGCAGATCGAGAAAGAGACCGGTCGCAAGGCGACCGAGGACGAGATCGCCGGCCGGCTCAACATCGACAGCGAGGAGTTCCAGAAGTTCCGGCGCGACTCCAAGGCCGTCGTCGTCACCAGCATCGACCGCAAGTGCTACCCCTCCGACGGCAGCCGCGACCTGCGCGAGATCGATGTCATCCGGGACCCGGCCCAGTCGAGCCCCGTCAAGCTGCTCCAGCGGCGTGACCTCCGCGAGCTGATCACCAAGGGCCTGAGCCGGGCCGAGAGGCTCATCGTCATCCTCTACTACTACGAGGCCATGACGATGAAGGAGATCGGCGCCACGCTCGACCTCTCCGAGAGCCGCGTCAGCCAGATGCACTCCTCCATCCTCGCCCGCCTCAAGGCCCAGATGCAGCACCGCATGAAGGAACTCGAGGAGGAGTAGCCCCCCTCCGCACGGGATCCGAGGACCTCACCCAGGCCCGGGCACACCCCGGTCTTTGTTGTCGGGCCCCGGCCCTTGCCGGCTCCCTCCGAACCTGCTTCACTTCCCCGTGACCGCAGGCCGAGTGCACCCCGTGATCGCCTGCATCGCCCTGGGCTCGAACCTCGGCGACCGGCGCGACCACATCGAGCGCGCGATCGCCGAGATCGCCGCCCTGCCGGGTGTCGCCCTCCGCTTCGCTTCGACGATCATCGAGACCGACCCCGTCGGCCCCCCCGGGCAACCCGCGTACCTCAACGCCGTGGTCTCCGTCGAGACGACGCTCGACCCCCGCGCCCTCCTCGGGGCCCTGCTGGAGATCGAGCGCACCCACGCCCGCGTCCGCCGCGAGCGGTGGGGGCCCCGCACGCTCGACCTCGACCTCCTGCTCCACGGCGATGCCGTGATTGATGAGCCGGGCCTCACCGTCCCGCACCCGGCGTTGCGTGCCCGCCTCTTCGTGCTCGTCCCGCTCGCCGAGATCGAGCCCGATCGCGTCGATCCGAGCACAGGCCTCCGCGTGCACGAGCTCCTGAGCCGGGCAAAGCGGCCCGGGCTGGGGGCGACGCCGTGACGACCCGTCCGGCACCTCCCCGGGCCGTGCGCCGGCCACGCGCCCCGTGGGTGACGCTCGCAACGCTCACCTGCTCGATCGCCCTCGCGAGCGGGGCGCCCCCGCAGCCGCTCGCCGACGCGGGCCGCGTGCTGGCCGAGCGCCCCTGGGCCGCCGAGATCAGCGCCCGGGCACTCGCCGACGACAGGCCGGCCCAGGCCGACCGTCTTGCCGTTCGCTTCGATCCCGGCGGTGTGGTGCATCTCCGCCTCGGCACGCTGCGCGTCGAGGCAACTCCCGGACGGCTCATCGCGGTGCATGAGTGGAACGACCACGCCTACTACGAGGCGCTCCTCGATGGACTGCCCCCGGACCGCGTGCTCGCGGCCGAACTGCCCCCGCTCTGGTGCCCCTGGCTCGCGATCGCCCTCGCGCACGGCGACCCGGGCGCCTGGCCGGTGGTCGGCGACGACTCGCCACGCCGCATCGAGTTTTCAGGGTCATCACCCCAGACCCCCGGGGACGAGCAGGGTTCGGTGCTTCAGTTCACCGGCGGCATCACGGGCGCGCCCGGCACCATCCGGGCCGAGGTCCGCGGAGCCGCGGCGGCGGTCAGCCCCCCGAACGCGGAGCCCCCACCCACGGACGCCTCCACGCCGCGACCGTGGATCCACGCCTACACGCTCGAGTTCGATTCCCCCGCCACGCCGACGCGGCTCCGCTTTGAGGCCGAGCCCACCGACCCCGCGGCCTGGCCCTCGATCTCCCTCGACGGGCGTACCCCGGTTCCGTCTCTCGCCGCCCTCGCGCCGCCCCCGCCCGAGATCGGCTTCGCCGACCGCCTCCCCGTGCTCTCGTTCTCAGCCATCACCCGCGAGGATCTGACCGACCACCGGTGGCAACCGCTCGAGTCGCTCGCCGCCGCGGCATCGCGTCGACCGGCCGCCCTCGTGCTCGTGCTCGCGACGCCCCGCGTCGCGGACCCGATCGCACGCCGCGCCGCCACCGCCGTGCGCGAGGCCCGCCTTCAGATCAACCGGCAGGGCCCGCCCGCGAGCGCGGTGGTTGCCCGTCCCGTGCTCTGCGTCGAGGTCGATGACCTCGACCGCACCTCCGCGATCGCAACGCTTGAGGCCTGGACCGCCTTCTACGAGCCCGACCGCACCGCGGCGGAGATCGAACACGCCGCCCCGGGCCTCGCCTGGCTCCCCGCCGCCCACCTGCTCCGCCGCGTCGCCCCGGCCTCCGACGCCGCCCTCGTGATCGTCGACCGGGCCGGGTGGATCATCGCCGTGCTCTCGCCCGATGCGGACGCGGACGAGATCGCCGGCGCGATCCTCGCCGGAGGTCGTGCGCGGGAATGAAAAACGCGGGCCATGGCCCGCGTCGTGATCAGTCCGTGCGCCCGCTCCGGGGCTCGCCCCCTCAGCTGGCCGCCCGCGGGTGCGCCTTGTCGTACGCCTGCCGCATCCTCTCGGTGGTCAGGTGCGTGTAGACCTGCGTCGTGCTCAGGCTCTGGTGCCCCAGCAGTTCCTGCACGCTCCGCAGGTCCGCCCCGTTGTCCAGGAGGTGCGTCGCGAACGAGTGACGCAGCGTGTGCGGGCTGATCGTCGCGTCCAGCCCGGCCTCGCGGAGATACTTGTCCAGCTTCCGCCTCACCGAACGGCTGCTCAGCCGACCCCCGTGCTTGTTGATGAACAAGGGGTGGTTCCGTCCCCCGCTCGCCTGGGCGGCCCGCCACGCGCCGCCGAAGCGAGGGTCGCTCTCGAGCATCTCGATGTACCGCCGGATGGCGTGCAGCGCGTGCGTCCCGAGCGGCACGATCCGCTCCTTCTTGCCCTTGCCCCGCACATGCATCGACTCGGTCTCGAGGTCCAGGTCCGCGATCTCGAGCCCGACAAGTTCGCTCACGCGGATCCCTGTCGAGTACACGGTCTCCAGCATCGCCCGGTCGCGCCGCCCCAGCACATCGCGCTCCGACGGGGCGCTCAGCAGCCGTTCGATCTGCTCCACCGTGATCGCCTTGGGCAGCCGCTTGCTCTGCCTCGGCGTGCGGATAAGCGTCATCGGGTTGCTCGCGATCAGCCCCGTGCGGTGCGCCCACTTGTAGAACGACCGCAGCGTCGCGATCTTCCGCGCCGTCGTCGCCGACGAGTACTGCTTCTCACCAAGGAACGACAGGTACCCGCGGATCCGGTCCGCGTCCGCTCCCAGGATGTGCCCCGTGATCGTCCCGTTCGACGAGCGATCCCCGTTCCTGAACCCGTTGAACGCCGACGACTCGCGAGGCTCGTCGATCTCGATCCCGTGCTCGTCGGCCAGATACTCGACATACTGCCGCAGGTCCGCGCCGTAGCAGCGAGCCGTGTACGGGCTGAAGTGCCGCTCGTCGGTCAGATACCCGGCGAACGCAGCGGTCAGGGGCAGAACGGACATCGACGCCTCCAGTCGGCCCCCCAGGGGCCGGTTCACGGGCCCGCCACCCGGCGTCCCCGTCCACACACACGCACGCACCGCCACCCCGGGCCTCGACGCCCGGGACGATGCCAACCCACGATTTCTCGGCCGGGCGCCTCGTCGCCGAGTCCCCTGCCGGCCCACGCCGGCAAAGAACCGGGCGGGGCTCCCTACTGTCCTGCCGCGTGCCGGGCCAGCCTGAGCCACTCGTGATCGAGCAGCCCGCGGACGGCCTCGTGCGCGCCGAACTCAGTGAACAGATCCATGCTCGCCGTGTAGATCCGCCAGTCCAGCGCGGTCCCGGACTCGCGACGACCCTCGGCGTACCGCTGCAGTTTCAGCAGCACATCGTGGCTCCGCGCGTCCAGGTGAACCGCCTCGACCGCGACAGGGTCGCTCCCCGCCGCGCCGGTGTACCCCGCGTCCGTCGCCTGCATCCCGAGCAGCCGCGGGTCGTCCAGCGGGCCCGACCTCGCGCCCGTCAGCGAGGGCTGCGGGTAGAGCGCCAGCGTCACGCCGAACACGGGCGGGTTGTACGGGTCGTACGCCGTGATCGTCCCGGCGACGATCGCGTCCACCCCCATCGCCCGGGCCAGCGCGTTGGCCTCCTGCGCCGAACTGACCGAGGGCAGCCCCAGCGCCCGCATCGCCTCGATCGTCCGGTTGAGCGGCACGCACCGAAGCCCGCGCGTCTGCGCCAGCGCCGCAACCAGCCGATCCCCGATCAGATCCGGGTCGACGAACGACGCCCCCGATTCGTTCCGGGGCGGGATCACCGCGAACGCCGCGTCCGCCGCGTACGGCGAAACCAGCACCCCGGGCGGCACCAACTCGGGCTTCGCCCGGCACCCGGCGAGCAGGCACGCCCCGACGCAAAGCGCCGAGAGCATCCGGGCCCAGCGCGCGGCCGCGCCGCGACGAGGACCCGTGGTGAGCATGGTCTGTGCACTTGTCATGGCGTCCTGCCGTTCACCCGGGGGTCCCCCCCGAGGGCCTCATCTGTCGTCGCCGCGTCGGTCCGCGGCGTCATCTCTAGATCGACCTCCCGGGCCCGCATCCTCCAGCGGTCCGAGAGCCCGGCGACCACCCGGTTCAGGGCTGGTCGGTCGGCACCGTCGCGAAGTTCTCCTGCGGCGGGGGGGTCCCACGCCGGATCGACCCCGCCAGCCCGGAATTGTCCCCGTTCGTGAACGGCGACCCGCCCAGGGCCGTCAGCAGCGCCGGCGCGATGTCCACCGACCACAGGTTCTCGTGCCCCGTCCGGTTCGACACGAAGTACACCTTGCCCGACGGGCTCCACGCCGGCATCAGGTCCACGGTGTTCCCCTGTGTCAGCGGCATCTCGCCCCGGCCGTCCAGCCCGATCATCCACACCGACGCGTTCGGGGGCAGCGACTCGTTCGCCCCGCCGATCCACTTCTCCGGGTTCGGCACGACCGCGTAGGTCAGCCACATCCCGTCCGGGCTCCAGGTCGGGTTGATGTACGCCAGGTTCGGGTCCGAGGCGATCTGCGTCTCATGCCCGGCCTGGTTCGCGCCAACATTGTAATCCATGGTCCACACCGCGAAGGTCCGGTCGCCACGCTCCCGGCTGCGCTGGAACACGATCTTGTCCGACCCGTTCACGCCCGTCCCGCTCACCGGGCTCCACTCCGGGAACATCCCGTACCCGATGAACTGGCTCGCCATCGCGTCGTACGGATCGGCGACCCAGAGCTCCCAACGCCCCGAAGAGGTCCCGAGCCGGCAGAAGACCAGGTTCTGGCCGTCCGGCGACCACGACGGGTGCAGTTCGTGCGCCGAGTCCGTGCTCACCTGGATCGCCTGGCCGCCCGTCACCGGCATCACCCAGATGTCCCAGTTCCCCGACCGGTTGCTCGCGAACGCGATCCGCGTCCCGTCCGGGCTCAGCGCGGGCATCACATCCTGCGAGGGGTCGGTCGTCAGCCGCGTCAGCACCCGGCTGTTGGCCTGCTTGATGTAGATATCCGCCGACGGGCTGTGCTGCGTGCTCGCGAAGATGATGAACTGCCCGTCCTTGCTGACCGTCGGATCGAAGTCAGAGCCCTCGCCCGTGAAGGTCACCTGCCGGGCGTTGAAGGTCTGCGTCGCCAGGTCCTCGGCCTGCTTGGGGATCTCCGTCTCCAGCACCGAGCCGTACAGGCTCGCCGCCAGGTTGGGCCCGCCCCGGGTGTGGTCCACGGGCTTGGTGTACGCCGGCGCCGGCAGGGCCTCCGACTGCCCGGTCTTCTCCACCAGGCGCCACGCGTCGTCGCTGTTCTCCCCGTCGAGGAACGGGTCGGTCCGCCCCGCGAGGATGTCGTCCACCGTCAGCGTCATGATCTTCGAGGAGTCGGTCAGCGCCGGGGTCTCCGGGCGGGAATCCACCCCGTTCGAGGCGGTACGGCTCTGCGATGAGCAGGCGCCGAGGCCCAGGCACAGGCCGGAAACGGCGAGAACCGACAGGGCGGACGAGGTGGCGTGGCAACGCATGCGCGGGCTCTCCTGCAAACCGCACCGGGGAAAAGCCCCGGCCCGGGCCGCCTGGAACGGCGGGGGGTCTGCGATCGCGAGGGCTCCGCTCGCGCGATCAACCTGGTTGGTGGTCCGCGGGGCGTGGATCCTCCACGCGACGACCAGGCACAGGGCGGTCTCGGCCTTTATCGGACGGGGTCCGCCGGCGGCATGAACCCGGGCTCCGTGCGCGCGCCCCGGGGTCGTGCCCATCCAACATCGGACCAAGCCCGCGCCCGGATCAGTTCCATTCCATATCCAGACCCGCTCTGGTCCGGTTACGCGGACCGCGCAGCCCACACCCCGGACGGGCGTGGGGTGCGCCACCACACGCACCCCACGCCTTCGCCGGAGCACCTTGGAGTGAGCCGTTCAGAGCAGCCGCTCGTGCCCGACGATCGCGGGCGAATCGCCCGTCCTCATCCAGCGGGCGCCCGGCCCCCGAGCGCTCTGCGTCGAACGCAGGCGGGCGAGGTATTGGCGCAGGCGGGGCTCGGAAAAAGTCGCAAGAAACTCGACCGTGGCCGACGGGTTCCGCGTCAGGATCTCGTCGATCACCAGTTCCCGGGGGAGGCGGTCGACATGCACGCCGGGCGTGCGCGCCAGCACCGTGACCACGCATTCGGGCTCGGGATCACGAGATGTTGTGGTCTCGTCCGACTCGATCCCCACATCCTCGGCCGACCCGTCCGAACCGTGGCGCTGGGTGTTCCAGAACAGCAGCGGTTGAACCATGCGGCGTGGCACGGGGGCACTTCCTTTCTCGCGTCCGTCGGGCCTGTGCTATCGGATCAGGCCCGCGCCCCCGACCAGTGTGTAACGCACGCGGACCACGCCCGGATCGCGCGATTTCCGCCGAGAATCGAATGCCTAGTCTCGGGCATGCAGATCTGGAATCTCGTCGAGCCTCGAACGGGTGGAGCCGTCTGCGATCGCGCCCTCGACGCGCCGTGTGCGCTCGTCTCCGCTCGCGGGCTTGAAGCGGCGTTCGTCGCCGGGAATCCGCTCGCGGCGCGCGGCTTTGCGTTGCCCCGCGGATCGGGGGCCCCGGCGCTCGTCGTCGGCTCGGGGTGGCTCGAGCCGGAGTCCGACGACCCGGTCGACGCCATGGACGCGGCTCGCCGGACCTGGTCCGAGGAAGGCCGGCGGCGCTTTGAGCAGGTCTGGGAGGATCTTGCCCGGGCCGCCTCGGAGGACGGGGTGTCGCTCTGGCTCCGGCCCGCCGCGGGGGAGGTGATCGGGGACATCCCCGGCCTGCGGGCGATCGCGTCGGCGGGCGGGCCGCCGCTGCTGATCGAGCCTGCAGCACTGCTGACCGAGGGGATGCTGGCCGACGCGGAGGACCATTTCGTGCGCATGCTCGACCCGCTGGAGGCGACCGGGGTTGTGCGCGCGGTGCTGGTGACGGATCTGGCGGGGGAGGCGGGGTCGCTCCGGCGCGTGCCGGTCGGCGAGGGGCGGGTCGGTGCGGGTGTGCTGGATCGGCTCGTCGAGCGGGCCGCGGGTTTCGCCCCGGTCGCGGTGCTGGAGGCGGACGCGGCTCGGCTCGCGGCGTTGGCCCGCTGAGTCGCCCCGGGCGGGCCTCGTGCCCGCTACAGTTGGCCCATGACGACCGCGAAGACCACGCCGGACCATCCCTCCCTGCCGCTCGTGAAGCGGGCCTTCCCCAGCGCCCGGCTCCGGGCCACCGAGTTCAGGGGGCAGACGACGCTGATCGTCGAGCCGGGCGATGCGCACAAGGTGCTCAAGTTCCTGCGTGACGACGCGGGGACGGCGTACAACTTTCTCTCGGATGTCTCCGGGATGGACTATCTCAACTACCCCGCCGAGATGCCCGGCCGGTTCGCGGTGGTCTACAGCCTGATCTCGCACGCGCACGACCGGCGGCTGTTCGTCAAGGTCTATCTGGACCCTTCGAAGGACACCTCGGGCATCGAGGCCGACCCCGCGTTGGAGGTGGACTCGGTGTGCGACCTGTGGCCCGGGGCGGAGTGGCCCGAGCGTGAGGTGTTCGACATGCTGGGGATCCGGTTCCGCAACCACCCGGACCTGCGCCGGATCCTGCTGTGGCGTGACTACCCGGGGCACCCGCTCCGAAAGGACTACCCGCTGCGTGGCCGGGGCGAGCGCGAGGCGTACCGCGTGGTGGACCGGACCTCGTCGTAAGGTTTGGCGGGGCCGGCCCGGCGGAATCGCCAGACGACATGTCTACTTGACATCGCGTCCGAGCCATCCGTTCACGGTGTGAAGGCCGAAGAACCCGATGGGTTGGTAGGTCCCGGGGATGGTGCCGTCGCCGAAGGGGTAGGGCGGGACGAGGTCGCGTGTGTGGTGCCGCCCCGCCGAGCCGTCGACGAGGGCGAGCCCGACGCCCTCGACTTCGCGGACATAGGCCTCGGTGGCGATCGGGAGGGGGCGGGTGGGGTGCCACTCCCAGAGTTGAGCCTTGGCCGACGGGAACGAGACCTGGGTCACGCGGCAGCCGCCCCATTGGGAGCGGTCTCCTGAGCGGGTCTCGCGATTCCAATACGCGGGGGCGGCCATCAGCGACGACGAGAAGTAGTAGATGTTGAACCGGTCGGGGTCGGTCAGGTCGTGCAGGAAGAGGTCGTCGGAGGCGGTGGCGGCGCTGTCGTAGTACCCATCCGAGAGCGCGATCGGCCACCAGACCACGGCCTGGAAGTACTCGAACACGATCGCGACCTGCCGATCGCGGACGACGGAAAAGTCGGCGGCGGGGTCGGCGAACTGCGGGAACGCGTCGTCCCAGTCGTTCGCGTAGAGCCCGAAGACCTGCGCGTGGGAACGCATGTTGGCGATCGACTTCAGGTCGGCGGCGGCGAGCCGGGCCGAGGCGATGACGGGCAGGGAGAGGGCGACGAGCAGGGTGATCACGCTGACGGCGATGAGCGTGTCGAGGAGGGAGAACGCGGCGCGGGCGCTGGCGTGCCTCATGCCGGCCCGCCTTGTCCCGGGGGTGGGCATCGGGCCGGGATCAGCGAGGCCGCGAGCATGGCGATGAGGATGCCGTTGCGGATCAGCAGCGCGTGCAGGCGGCTCTCGTGCCGCTGGAAACGGAGGATCTCGCCGAAGCAGGCGCAGTTGGGGGGCGAGGCGAGGAGGGACTCGAGGCTGTACGCGAAGGTAAAGGCCAAGAGCATGAATCCGAGCAGTATGGTGGGCCAACGGCGATCCCGTTGTTGGAGCCAGAGAAGGGGCAGCGAAATTTCAAGGGCGACCACGGCGACGGCGAGAGCCGCGGCCAAGTCATCGGGGACGAGCTCCCACGCGGCCAGTTCTGCCGAGAAACTCCGCACATCAAGGAGTTTAAGGAAAGCGGCGAGGAGCACAACGCAACAAACCAGGGCTTGGAGGCACCGCCCCAGTGGCCGACCCCCGGCGGGCAAGGGTCGAAGCGAGCCCGCACTGGCCATCTGCCCCCGGGTGAGTTGCCGCGGTGCCGGGTCAGGTGGTGACATGATCGCCTGTTCAGAATGGACCGGGTTGCGAACAGAACCCGCCGGTGGCGCGGCTTCCAGTCACCACGCTCTCGCAGTACGACGGTCTGACACAGAGATTATTCTCCGTGTTGATGATCGTGTACTCGATCAGGCAGAGTGATCCCCAAGGAACCTGAGTTTTGCGGCTTCCTGGGCTGCTCGTGGCGTAGACCGGCTCATTTATGCTGATCTCCTGGAACGCGTCGCATCTCGCGGATGTATCGCACGGCGCGATTCCGCAGGCCGTGCCGAGAACATGCTCCTTGAAGCACCCGGCGACCTGCGCCGAGATTGCCGATCCTAAGGCACAGAGGAGGACGATCGCGGTTGATTGGCGGGTTGCAGACTTCACGAAGACCTCCTTAGTGAACGGCTTCATTTTCGGAGTCGGAACGCGATGAGCAGGAATGTCGCGACCGCCGATCCTGCAGCGAGGATCTGCCAGGAGAATCGGTTCTGGCTGCGTGGGTGATCGGGCGGCGGCGAGGCCGGGGAGTCCGCCGATTCGATCCGGCTCTGTCCCGACCGGGAGTCGAGGATCGACACAAAGCCCACGCGACCCCGGACAGGATCCTCGCCATCAGCCCGAGGCTCGGCGAGCAGCGGGTCGAGTTCCCCGGGCGCGAGAGGGCGCATCTCAAGAAGCTCAAAGCTGTGCGATGGCGTGCCATCGGCCCGGCGCGAGTGTTCACGATGCGGGAAGGTGACGCCGATCACTTCGTTGGCACGCCATTCGGTGAACTCCGTGGTATGGCCGAGTGTTGCCGGGTCGGGCGAGGCGATGATCTCGGAGGTTTGCACTCTCAAGATCTCCTTAGCGCCCTCGATGAAGATCGTCCCTCTTCGGCGGAAACGCCGGGTTCCGTCCTCGGACTCGGTGATGCAGGTCCACTCGTTCCCGTTTCGCGATGCGGAGATCGGCCTTAGTCCCCACGAGCCCGCGACAAACCCGGGTTCGAGCAGAATGCCGATATTCAGTGCTACAATCCTGATACGGAAGTTAGGATCTTCGCCCTCCGGGATCTTGCTTTGTGAATACAGGTGCAGTGTCCGATCAGTTATCCGCCACACGGCACCGTTGTCTACCGCAACATCGTTGTAGGTGATCGGCCGGCCCGCGGAGTAGGTTGTGGAGAGCCGGAATCGGTTCTCGTGCTCGTACCAGAGCGTGTGCGTCCAACTGTCCGGCTCGACCTCGAGTTGCCGGGCGAGGGTCTCCATCTCCCGTCGTTTCGGGTGATCGGGTTTATCGCCGACGAGCGAGCGGAGCCGGGCGAGGTCGTCACGGGTTCCGGCCGGGTAGTTTGTCTGCTTCCACCGGATGAGGACTGAGTCGGGAATCGTGAAGTCCGCGGAGTCCCGCCACTGACCGAGGGTCCAGGCGAGATCGAATGTCGGTGGTCCGGCGGCGGCGGATGAGAGCGTGGCGTGCAGCGAGATGGTGAGAACAAACAGAGAAAGTACGCTCGACGGGCGGGTCGCTCGTGTCATTGAATCGCAGCATACGAAGAAGGGGGGGGGGGGGGCAAAAGAAAAGGGAATGTAGCAGCCGATAAAATGAGCCAAGCCAAAATAGGGGGGTGGCCGGGGAAGGGAATCCCC
>DAINDF010000024.1:1532-29105 GCA_036732005.1 Phycisphaerales bacterium | reverse complement strand
GGTCATTTCAGAGGGAGGCCCCCCGTGGATGTGAGCGTGGTTCGTCGTGAGATCGAGGCGGCGGTTCGTCATGAGTCGGAGACGGGGACGCTGCGCTCGATCATCGAGCGGGCGCTGGCGAAGGCGGGGAGTGGGGGGGAGGCGCGGGCGGCGGAGGAGGGGGTTGCGGCGATCCGGTCGTTCGTGGAGGGGGCGCCGACGGTGATCGAGGCGACGATCCACGCGGCGGAGGAGGCGGGGGTGGTTGAGCAGGTGCGGCCGATCTTCGAGACGGCGCTGTCGTATATGCACGAATCGGGGGACTTCATCCCGGACAGTCTGGGGCTTGCGGGGATGCTGGACGATGCGTACCTGATCTACGGGTTGATGCAGGAGATCTCGGAGCGTCACCGGATCCTGACGGGCAAGTCGCTGCTGCCTTCTGGGGTGTTCGGGCAGATGCCGGAGATCAAGCGGCTGATCGGGGATCCGACGGCGACACGGCTGGATGTGGCGATCGTGGCGTTTGCGCGTCGGCAGAATGTGAAGGAGACGATCGAGCAGATTTTGGGTCGGATCGGCGGTCGCGGGCTGACGATGGACCTGCCGGCGAATGTGCGGATGCCGACGGAGCGGTCGGCGTTGTCGGCGTTGCCTTGCCTGGAGTTGGGGTCGCTGCCGGGGTGATGTCTTGGCGTCTTGCCGCGGTCGTGGTCTCGAGCGGTGGGGGGCGTGCATGAGCGAGAAGGCGGTGTACGCGGGGAGCTTTGACCCGCCGACGAACGGGCATGTGTGGATGATCGAGCGTGGGGCTCGGTTGTTCGGGCACCTGGTTGTGGCGGTGGCGCAGAACCCGGAGAAGCAGTACTCGTTCCCGCTGGAGCAGCGGCTCGGGTGGCTTCGGGAGGTCTGCGACCCGTTCGACAATGTCGAGATCGCGGACATTCAGAACAAGTTCCTGGCCCACTATGCGCGGGAGGTGGGGGCGCGGCACATCCTGCGGGGGATCCGGGACGAGGAGGACTACCGGTACGAGCGGGGGATGCGGTACATCAACTCGGACCTGAACGCGGAGGCGACGACGGTGTTCCTGATGCCGCCGAGGTCGCTGGGGCAGGTGAGCAGCAGTTTCGTGAAGGGGATGATCGGGCCGGAGGGGTGGGAGCCGATCGTGCGGGGGTATGTGCCGGGGTGCGTGTTCGAGGATCTTGTGGCGTGGGACGCGGGGCGGGGGGCGCGCGGCCAGGCTTGAGAGACGGGAGACAGAGGAGGCACGGGCGGAACGCCCGTGGCACGGAGCGCGGACGCGGGGGGCGTTGCCGCGTCAGGGCTGGGGGCAGCCCGCGGTGAAGCTCGCGACGAAGAGGGTGATGTCGGCGAGGTCGAGCAGGCCGTCTTCGTTGAGGTCGGCGAGGCAGTCGGCGGGGTTTGTTGCGGGGCTTCCACGGACGGCGCCGATGACGGGGTCTGAGATGACGGTGGTGATGAAGTCGAAGGCGCCGTACTGGTAGTAGCCGGTGTCGGCGGGGGTGGCGTCCTGGATGAGCAGGGCGGGTGTGGTGGCGCCGGAGATGGTCGAGCCGGAGGGTGAGGGCCCGTCGGCGAGGTCGACGCCGTCCTTCTTCCATCGGCTGAGGATGAAGGGGAAGGGGTTTGGGGATCTGACACGCGCGGTGAAGACGAGGTCCTGGCCGTCGTCGACGACGGAGGGCTGCGGGTGGTGCACGAACGAGAGGGAAGGGAGGAAGTTGAGGTTGATGTCGATCTCGGCGGTGTTTCCGAGGCTGAGGTTCAGCGGTTCGGTGACGAGGGTGACGGAGGACTCGGTGTTGGTGATGGAGGAGAAGCCGGCGCCGCCGGTGGTCGCGGCGACGAACGCGGTGTTGAGGGGGGCGTCGATGTCGGTGACTTCGAGCGTGAAACTCGGGATGAGTCCCTGTTCCCACTGGGTGCCGAGGGTGAAGTAGCGGAGGGTGATGGTGTCGCTGCGGAGAATCGCGGAGATCTGGAGGTCTCCGAGGATGACGGTGTGGAACTGGGGGCAGGGCGAGTCGGCGGCGATGAAGGCGGTGTCGGTGTCGGCGTTGGGGTGGAGGATGCGCCAGGCGTTGGGGCCGATGGCGCCGACGGTGAGGGAGGAATCGACCGTGTCGCCGATGAGGTCGGCGCGGGTGGGGAGAGAAGCCTCGGCGAAGTTGAGTTGAACGGCGGTTTCGGCGTCGCCCGGGGGGAGGCCGTACAGGGGGAGCGAGACGCGGAGGGAGTCCACGCCGGTGCGGACGGCCCAGGCGTCGGGGTTGTAGGAGTTGATGAGTTGGGCGTTCTCGATGGGGGTGGGGAGGCCGAGGATGTCGACTTGCAGGCTCTCGGGGAGGTTCAGTCCGGTGGAGTCGAAGTTGATAACGAGGGTGTTGGGTGGAACGAGGTCGATCTGGATGACGGCGTGCTGCGTGTCGGCGGGGGTCACGACGCCGGTCTGGAGGAGATCGACGGAGAACTCGTTGCCCTGGGCGACGGTGCCGCGGGTGTAGGGGTAGGGGCAGGTGAGGCTGAAGGGATCGTTCCCGGGGTTGAGCTGGGTCTGCGGGTCCCAGTTGAGGAGGTTGAAGGTTTGGCCGCCGTTGTGGAGGAGGCGGGCGGCGAAGGGGTTGCCGTCGGCGAGTTGTGCGGCGGCGAGCGGGGCGGTCGCGGCGAGGGCGAGGAGGGGGGTGAACGGGGATGGGCGGCGGGTGCGCATGCGGCTCTCCGGACGGAGCGGGATGGGTTTGGGTGGGCCGGGCGGCCCGGCGGGAGGTTAGCGACCGTCCGGGTTGATTCGTCACGATCCGGCGGCGCGTTTGGTCAGAAACCTGGAGCGGGGCGGTGAATCTGGAGGCGGAGTCGCCGGGGGCGGCGGGTTATGGGGTCACGGGGACGAGGCGGCGCCGTCGGGAGGGGGCTTGGGGGGACTCGGGGGGCGGGAGTCGGGGTTGTGGAGGCAACCTAGAGTCGGCTCCTATGAGCCAAACGACCCTGTTTTCGACCGTCCGCCGTGGCGTGGTGCAGCGCTGGAGCATGACCCTGATCCCGACGACGCGGGAAGCGCCGGCGGACGCGGAGTTGCCGAGCCACATCTTCCTGACCCGGGCGGGGTACATCCGCAAGGTGGGGGCGGGGGTGTACGACTACCTGCCGCTGGCGAAGCGGGTGCTGACGAAGATCGAGGGGATTATTCGGGAGGAGATGGACGCGGCGGGTGCGAGCGAGCTGCTCGTGCCGCACCTGGTGCCGATCGAGCTGTACGCGGGGACGAAGCGGGATCTTGACTACGGGGACCTGCTGTTCCGGCTGACGGATCGGCACGGGCGGGCGACGGCGCTGGGGCCGACGCACGAGGAGATCATCACGGAGATGCTGAAGGGCTCGGTGTCGAGCTACAAGCAGCTGCCGTTGAATGTGTACCAGATCCAGACGAAGTTCCGGGACGAGTTCCGGCCGCGGGCGGGGCTGCTGCGCGGTCGCGAGTTCATCATGAAGGACGCGTACTCGTTCCACATGTCGGTGGAGGGCGAGGGCGGGCTGAACGAGACCTACGACAAGATGTACACGGCGTATGTGAACATCTTCCGGCGCTGCGGGCTGGACTTCAGCGTGGTGGAGGCGGAGGCGGGGCCGATCGGGGGATCGGCGAGCCACGAGTTCATGGTGAACTGCGAGACTGGTGAGGACACGATCCTGGTGTGCCCGGAGTCTGGGTACGCGGCGAATGTGGAGAAGTGCGAGATCGGGGCGCGGGCGTGGTCGTTCGACGCGGCGGCGACGGCTGATCTGGTGACGCACCACACGCCGGGGATGCCGGGGATCGACCTGGTGGCGGCCCATCTGAAGACGACGGCGAGGGGGATGCTCAAGACGCTGGTGATGGAGCCGGCGGCGCCCGTGAAGGGCGGGGTGCGCTGGGTGCTGGCGGTGGTGCGCGGGGATCACGATGTGAACGAGGGGAAAGTGCGCGACGCCGTGGGGTTCGCGGTGCAGATGGCGGAGGAGAAGGCGGCGCGGGCGGCGGGGTTCGCGATCGGGTATGTGAGCCCGCGGATGGCGGGGAAGATCCCGGGAACGCTGATGGTGGTGGACCCGGACGCGACGGGGGCTGGGGCGTGGGCGACGGGTTCGGACCGGGCGGACCACCACGACACGGGGTTCAACTGGAGGCGGGACGCGGGGGTGGGGCTGCCGGGGTCGGATCACGCGGGATCGGCAGATTCTGTAAAGGTGGCGGACATCCGCAACGCGGTGGCGGGGGACCCGAGCCCTCGGGCGGCGGGGGCGGCGCTCGATGCGAGGCGGGGGATCGAGGTCGGGCACATCTTCAAGCTGGGGACGAAGTACTCCGACGCGTTCGAGTTCGCGGTGCTGGACAAGGACCAGAAGCGGCAGGCGGTGATCATGGGGTGCTACGGGATCGGGGTGAGCCGGACGATGGCGGCGTGCGTGGAGATGAGCCACGACGAGAACGGGATCGTGTGGCCCGCGCCGATCGCGCCGTATCACGCGCTGATCACGCTGGTGGACCCGGAGAACGAGGCGACGGCGTCGGCGGGGGCGGAGATCGCGCGGGCGCTGAGCGAACGCGGGGTGGATGTGCTGATCGACGACCGAAAGGAACGGCCGGGCGTGAAGTTCAAGGACGCGGACCTGGTGGGGATCCCGGTGCGGGTGACGATCGGGCCGAAGACCTTGGAGAAGGGGGGGGCGGAGGTGAAGGGGAGGCGGGAATCTGGGTTCGGGGAGGTTTTTGGGATCGCGGGGGTGGCGGAGCGGGTGGTGGCATTCTTGACGGGTGCCTGAGAACGCCGGTCATTGGCCTGGGTCGGAAGTGGTAGTGGACAAGAGGGAACCGGGCGGGATGCCCGTGGCACGAGGGGAAGGAGACCGCTGGTGGTCGGGGTGGCGTCGGGTGCTGCCCCCGCGTGATTTTACGGAATATGTATTCTCGGACCTTGTGGAATACGGGCGTGAGTCTGGGGGGGTTCGGTCGCTTGAGAGGGGGCCGGGCTTGGCTCCGTTCGGGGCCGGGGCGGAATTTTGGGTCTGGGGCGTGCGGGGAGTGCTCCCGCTACGCTGAGTCGGTGGCGGCGTTCGCCGCGCGTTGGGTTGTGTGAGCAAAGGAAGCGGTCTTCATGCCACGATCGCAGGCGCAACGGCAGTTCGCGGTGGCCACCCCTCTTGGCGAGGATGTGCTGCTTTTTCGTCGGATGTCGTACCGGGAGGAGTTGGGGCGTCCGTTCCGGATGGAACTGGATGTGGTGAGCGAGAAGTCGACGATCACTCCCAAGGAGATCCTGGGCAAGGCGGTGACGGTCCGGATGGAGTTGCCGAACCTGGAGGGGAAGACGCGGTACTTCAACGGGCTGGTGAGTTCGTTCACGCAGGGGGCGGTTGAGGAGGGGATGGCGGTCTACCGGATGACGGTGGTGCCGTGGCTGTGGTTCCTGGGGCGGACGAGCGACTGCCGGATCTTCCAGCAGATGACGGCGCCGGACATCATCAAGCAGGTGTTCCGCGACCTCGGGTTCACCGACTTCAAGGAGACGCTGACGGGCCAATACCGGACCTGGGAGTACTGCTGCCAGTATCGGGAGACGGCGCTTGCGTTCGTCTCGCGGCTGATGGAGCAGGAAGGGATCTACTTCTACTTCGAGCACGAGAACGGGAAGCACACGCTGGTGCTGATCGATGACGCGGCGTCGCACGAGGTGATCGCGGACTATCCGAAGATCGAGTTCAGGCCGTTTGAGCGGGTGCTGGCGGATTCGGAGTTGATCCACGAGTTCTCGATCCACCGCGAGATCCAGCCCGGGAAGTTGGCGCAGACGGACTACGACTTCGTGAAGCCGACGAAGAAGCTGGAGTCGAAGGCGGCGGTGGCGCGGGAGCACGACCTGGCGTCGGCGGAGATCTTCGACTATCCGGGCGAGTATGTGGAGGCGGCGGAGGGCGATCGGTACAGCAGCGTGCGGCTGGACGAGCACCAGTGGCGCTACGAGGTGGCGGAGGGATCGGGGGATTGCCGCGGGATTGCGACGGGGCGGACCTTCGAGCTGATCGAGCACCCGGTGACGGCGATGAACGCGTCGTACCTTATCGTTTCCTCGGAGCTCGATGCGGAGGCGGATCCGTTCGGGTCGACGGGGCGCGGGGCGAGGCCGGGGTCGTCGTTCGCGTCTCGTTTCCGGGCGATCCCGGCGACGCAGCAGTTCCGCCCGGCGCGGCTGACGCCTGCGCCGTTCATCCGTGGGCCGCAGACGGCGGTGGTCGTGGGTCCTTCGGGCGAGGAGATCCACACGGACGAGCACGGTCGGGTGAAGGTGATGTTCCACTGGGACCGTGCGGCGAAGGCGGACGAGAATTCGTCGTGCTTTATCCGGGTTTCGCAGGAGTTCGCGGGGAAGAAATGGGGCGCGATGCAGGTGCCCCGGATCGGTCAGGAGGTCGTGGTTTCGTTCCTTGAGGGGGACCCGGACCGGCCGCTGATCACGGGCCGGGTGTACAACGGGGACAACACCCCCCCCTACGACCCAAAGCAGTTCGGGACGGTGGCGACCTGGAAGACGAACTCCTCGAAGGGCGGCGGCGGGTTCAACGAGCTGCGATTCGAGGACAAGAAGGACGAGGAGCAGGTGTTCCTGCACGCGCAGAAGAACATGGACATCCGCGTGCTGAACGATCGGTTCGAGACGGTGGTGAACGACCGCCACCTGGTGGTCGAGAACGACAAGTTCGAGCGGGTCAAGCACGACCGGCACGAATGGGTGGACAACGACCACTTCGAGAAGATCAAGCGTGATCGGAACATCACGGTCGAGGGCAAGCACGCCGAGCACATCAAGGGGACGAGTTCGCAGAAGGTGACGGGGGATGTGGCGGAGGTGTTCGAGGCGAACCAGTCGACCGAGGTGACGAAGAACCTGTACATCAAGGCGGACAACATCTGCATCGAGGCGGTGAAGAACCTGACGCTGAAGGTCGGGAAGACGAGCATCGCGTTGGAGAGCTCGGGGATCGGGCTGGACACGACGGGTGACATCAAGGTGGAGGCGAAGAAGTCGATCGAGCAGAAGGCGACGATGAACTTCAAGGCCGAGGGGCTGAAGGTCGCGGTCGAGGGGAAGAGCCAGGTGGATGTGAAGTCGAGCGGGATGGCGAACTTCGAGGGGACGGGCCCGACGACTGTGAAGAGTTCGGCGATCATGACGGTGCAGGGGTCGCTGGTGAAGATCAACTGAGGTGGGCGGATGAAGCCGAAGGACGGGAAATCTTGCACGCTGGTCTCGCCCGAGGCGCCGAAGGCGGCGTTGGAGGCGGACAAGGCCGATCCGGGCGAGGTGGCGCAGGTGAAGGCCCGGGAGCGGGAGATCGAGAAGGGCAAGTACGGGCAGCAGAAGATCGAGCCGTTCAAGCCCTCGGAGGAGAAGACGGACCCGGAGGAGACGAGCTGGATCGAGATCGAGCTGGTGGACGAGGCGGACAACCCGGTGGGCGGGGAGCGCTACGAGGTGACCCTGCCGGACGGGCGGGTGGCTTCGGGGACGCTGGACGGGGAGGGTTGGGCGCGTGTGGAGGGGTTCAAGCCCGGGAGTTGCAAGGTGTGCTTCCCGAAGCTTGACAAGGAGGCGTGGGAGTTCATCGAGTCGGTGGGCGAGAAGCACCCCCCGGTGAAGCTGCAGTGATCGGCGGAGTGAACGGCGGAGAAGGGGCAGGGCGGGCGAGCGATGGCGAGTGACTACATGGTCAAGCAGGGAGACTGCCTCCTGTCGATCGCGGACAGGTACGGGTTTTTCCCCGAGACGCTGTGGAACCACGCGAAGAACCGCGAGTTGAAGCAGCAGCGGAAGGACCCGAACACGCTGGCGCCGGGCGACCTGGTCCACATCCCGGATGTGGAGACCAAGCAGGAGAGCAAGGCCCAGGAGAAGCGGCACCGGTTCCGGCGCAAGGGGGTGCCGGGGAAGTTGAAGATCCGGCTGCTGGACGACGGGGAGCCTCGGAAACACGCGGATTACCGGCTCGTGATCGACGGGAAGGTGATCGAGGGGAAGACGGACGGGGACGGGTATCTGGAGCAGGAGTTGCCGGCCGGGGCGCAGCGGGGCGAGTTGATCATCGACCGGGAGGACGGTGGGACGGACCACTACGAGTTCCAGTTCGGGACGGTTGACCCGATCGACACGCCCTCGGGGCAGAAGCAGCGATTGCACGACCTGGGGTTCGACCCGAGCGAGTTGAAGGAAGCGGTCCGGGGGTTCCAGCGTGCTCAGGATCTCGAGCCTTCGGGGGATATGGACGAGAAGACGAAGTCGAAACTCCGGGAGGTCTTCGGGCAATGAGCCGGATCGCGGCGTACATCACACGGCTGCTGTTCGGGGCGACGGGGCACAACACCCTGAACACCCCCACTGTCCCGGTGATCTTCCAGACATCGCCGGGCGTGGGGAACGATCGCGGGATCGCGGAGCTCGAGTACCGGGTGATGGCGGGTTCGAATGTGGTGCAGACGGGGAAGACGGGGGAGGATGGCCGGATCGAGGTACGGATCGTCGGCGGCTCGGTGGTGCTCGAGTTGCTGCACAACGGGGCGACGGTCGCGAAGTACGAGGTCAAGGCGAACTCGGCGGCGCTGGAGTCGGACAGCACGATCAAGGGGGTGCAGCGTCGGTTGCGGATGCTGGGCTACCAGGTCGGGCACGAGGGGACGGAGCAGGTTGGCGTTTCGGGCGATGTGACGAAGCTGACGGACCGTGCGATCCTGGACTTCCAGATCGACCAGAAGGTCGCGTTCGACGGCAAGGTGGAGGCGGGGACGACGGGCAAACTGAACGACGCGGTGAACTCGATCCCGTGATCGGCGGCGAGAGGTGCGGCGGGGATGATCCGACTGAGCGTAACGGACAAGAAGCAGATCGTGGTGCCGCTGCGGTTCCGGCGGGCGAGCGACGCGGACGCGGAGCGCGAGTTCCCGGAGATCGACGACCGCGGGTACGAGATGGGGACGCGTGCGGGGACCTGGGGTCAGTCGAAGGCCCGCGGGCCGATGGTGGGGTTGACGACTGGGTTCACGGTGACGCTGCGTGTGATCCGGGAGGACATCGACGCGGACGCGCCGCTGTTCGCGAAGAGCACGGACACGGGGGTGGTAAAGGTGATCGAGCCGGGGGGCGGGGGGCCGATCCCGGCGTCGGGGGACTTCAAGATCCAGGGGGTGGCGGATTACGCAAACCGGCCGGTCTCGGTGCAGATCAGGCTGGGGAGCGCGTCGGGGCCGGTGCTGGGGGAGATCGAGCCGCACATTTTCACGCCGAAGAAGATCAAGCTGGTGGTGCACAACCTTCGGGTTGACGATGGGACGGGGCAGGGGACGCGTGCGTCGCTGCCGATCGCGGACATGGCCAAGCGTGTGCGGTCGATCTGGTGGCCGGCGGGTCTGGATATGGACCATGACCCCGCGGCCAGGCCGGACCAGAACAACGACATCACGCTGGTGAAGAAGGACGAGGTGAAGTTGTTCGGGGGCGGGTTCGGGGAGGTTCCGCAGGTGCTGAACCGTTTCAGCAAGCTGGACGACAAGGTGCACCTGTTCGTGATCGATAGTTTCACGCCGAACCCGGCGACGCCGAACCTGACGACGGTTGGGCTGGGGATCACTCCCGATCTGGCGGCGCAGTTGAACTGCCCTCCGGGGATCTTCGTGACGGCGCGGGGCGTGACGGGGAACAACGCGGAGGTTGAGCTGCGGGCGCGGACGATCGCGCACGAGATCGGGCACTTCCTGACGCTCGAGCATGTGCACCGGAAGAACGCGACGGAGGCGGCGGGCGACACCTATTCGCGGCGTCACCTGATGTACCCACTTTCGAACATCGTGGCGGAGGTCACGCCGCGGACGCTGACGAGCGAGCACCGGTTCAACGACAACGGGTACGGGAATCGGGTGCGTGGGTGGATGCTGACGCTGAAGAACCTGGACCACCACGAGACGGACGACGAGGTCGCGAAGGCGAGGAAGCGTGCTCAGGCGGTGCAGGGTGGGAAATGGAGTTGATTGGGTATGAGGTACATTGCAACCGTCGCGATCGCGGCCGCGGTGGTGCTGGCGGGGTGTGAGCGGGGCTCGGCGCCCGCTGGCGGGGGGGGCACGGCCGGGGCTCCTGGGGCTGTGGAGCAGCGGGCGGAGGACACGATGGACACGCAGCAACTGATCTCGCTGATCCGGATGGGGCACGACGATCGGGCGATCGAGGTGGCGACGGCCTCGGGCCCGTCGGTTTTCGGCCCGGTGGAGCCTCTGCTGTCGGATCCTTCGCCCGAGACGCGGGCGATCGCGCTGCGTGTGCTGGACGCGGCGGACCGGGAGCGGGCGAGGCCCTTGGCGGTGAAGGCGTTGGGTGATCCGACCGACGAGGTGAAGACCTTCGCGGTGGCGGTGCTTCGGCCCGACCCGCCGAGCGGGCACATGCCGGAGATGCTGTCGGCGTTCGCGACGGCGCGCGACCCTGCGTTGCGTGGGGAGATCGCGCTGCTCGCGGGGCGTGTGAAACCCCCGGAGATGGTGGACGCGTGGCGGGCGAACTGGTTGAACGAGGAAGATCCCTACGCGAAGGCGGATGTCTGCAAGGCGCTGGCGAAGATGGGGGATGAGAAGGCCCGAGAGGCGTATGTCGCGCAGATGAAGCAGGCGAAGGGTCGTGCGGTGTTCGACCTGGTGCGGGGAACGGATTACTTCGAGGAGACCTGGATCGTTCCGCACCTGGCGTTGATGCTGGACCGGACGGATGTCGCGATCCACCTGGCGCCGGACTTTCCGGACACGCATCCGTTCCGGGTGTGCGATGTGGCGGTCGAGGCGGTGCTGAAGGCGACCGGTGAACAGGTGGGTTTCGCGACGCCCCGGCCGACGCCGTACAGCGAGGACGAGATCGCGCAGGTTCGCAAGATCGCCGCCGGGTACGGCGGCTGACGAGGAGGTTCGTGATGCCGCCGGCCGCACGGTTGACCGACATGCATACCTGCCCGATGCAAACGCCGGGCACGCCCCCGATCCCCCATGTGGGCGGGCCCGTGACCGGGCCGGGGTGCCCCACTGTTCTGATCGGGAACATGCCGGCCGCGGTGGTGGGCGACATGTGCGTGTGCACGGGTCCGCCGGACACGATCGCGAAGGGATCGGCGACGGTGCTGATCGGGGGCAAGCCGGCGGCGCGGATGGGGGACATGACGGCGCACGGGGGCTCGATCGTGGCGGGGTTCCCGCAGGTGATGATCGGGGGGTAGGGGGCTCGCGGCTTTCTCGGCGATCGGCGTGATCCGGTCGATGCTCGTATGCTCTCGTTTCGGCCCTGCTGCGCGGGGCGAGGAGAGCGTGGATGGCGTCTGACTCTGTCGTGCCCGCGGTCGTGCTGGATGGGAAGGCGCTCGGGTTCGAGCAGGTTGAGCGGGTTGCGCGCCACGGCGCTCGCGTCGAGATCAGCGGCGGATCGGTCTCGCTCATGGCCCGCGTGCGCGGGGGGCTGGAGCGGGCGGCGTCGGACGGGGAGCCGCACTACGGGATCAACACGGGGTTCGGGTCGTTCAGCCGGGAGCGGATCGCGCCGGCGGAATTGCGTGATCTGCAGCGGAACCTGGTCCGATCGCACGCGGCGGGGGTCGGGGCGGCGTTCGACCCCCCCACTGTCCGGGCGACGATGCTGGTGCTGGCGGCGTCGCTGTGCCGGGGGCGGTCTGGGGTTCGGCCTGTTGTCGTGGAGACGATCGCGGCGTTTCTGAACGCGGGGATCACGCCGGTGGTGCCGGAGATCGGCTCGGTGGGCGCGTCGGGCGACCTGGCGCCGCTGGCGCACATCGCGCTTTCGTTGATCGGCGAGGGGGAGGTGCTGCGGGAGGGGCGGCGCGTCGGGACCGCGGCGGCGCTGGCGGACGCGCGGATCGCCCCGCTTGTGCTCGAGCCGAAGGAGGGGCTGGCGCTGATCAACGGGACGCACCTGATGGCGGGGCGGCTGGCGCTGCTGCGGGGGCGATTTGAGCGGCTGGTGCCCGCGGCGCTGGCGGGGGCGGCGATGTCTCTCGAAGCGTGCCGGGCGACGGACGCGTTCCTGGACCCGCGGGTGTTCGAGGCGAGGAATCAGCCGGGCCCGGCTTGGGCGGCCGAGCGGATGCGGGGGTTGCTGGCGGGGAGCGAGATCATCCCGAGCCACGACACGCCGGAGGACCCGCGGGTGCAGGACCCGTATTCGATCCGGTGCGCGCCGTATGTGATCGGGGCGGCGCTGGAGGCGGCGTGGTTCGTGTGGGGGGCGTTGGACCGCGAGCTTGGCGCGGTGACGGACAACCCGCTGGTGCTGCCCGGAACGGGTGATTCGGTCGATATTGTCTCGGCGGGGAACTTCCACGGGATGCCGGTGGCGATCCCGCTGGATGTGCTGGCGATCCCGTTGGCTCACCTTGCGGGGATCGCGGAGCGCCGGATCGACCAGATGCTGAGCGCCCACGACCCGGAGACGCGGCTGAGGCCCTTCCTGAGCCCGAAGCCGGGGCTGCATTCGGGGCTGATGATCGTGCAGTACACGGCGGCGGCGTTGTGCAACGAGATCGCGGGGCTCGCGTCGCCGGCGTCGGTGATCAACATCCCGACGAGCGCGGGGATTGAGGACTACAACTCGTTCGGCCCTCGTGCGGCGGCGAAGGCGTGGCGTTCGATGGACCTGGTGGAGCGGGTGGTGGCGGCGGAGTTGCTGTGCGCGGCTCAGGGTCTGGAGGCGCACCGGCCGCTGCGTTCGGGGGCGGGGGTGGAGCGGGTGCACGGGATCGTCCGAGAGAAAGTGCCCCGCCTCGACGCGGACCGCCCTCCGTCGCCGGATATTGAGGCAATCGCGGGGTTGATTGCGGAGGGGCGTTTCTCGGAACCGATCTGAACAAGGTGGTCGCCTGCCCCTTGTGCGCCGATTGTGTTGGGCGCACAATGCACCGGGGGGAGGCTCGAGTGCACCTGCGCGGTCGCAGGCTGAACAGCATCGGGGTGGTACGATGACGATCATGGCAAACGAGAGCACGGGCGTGCTGCCTTCGCCTGAGCACCGCGTGGTGCGTGCGCCGCGTGGAACGACGCTGAGCTGCGCGACCTGGCAGGCCGAGGCGGCGCTGCGGATGCTGATGAACAACCTCGACCCGGAGGTCGCGGAGGACCCGGACCGGCTGGTCGTGTACGGCGGGAGGGGTCAGGCGGCGCGTTCGTGGGAGGCGTTCGACGCGATCTGCGCGGCGTTGCGGTCGCTCGGGGCGGACGAGACGCTGCTGGTGCAGTCGGGCAAGCCGGTGGGGATCGCGCGGACGCACCGGGACGCGCCCCGGGTGCTGATCGCGAATTCGAACCTGGTGCCGCACTGGGCGACACAGGAGCACTTCGACGCGCTGGCGGCCCGCGGGCTGATGATGTACGGGCAGATGACGGCGGGGTCGTGGATCTACATCGGGACGCAGGGGATTCTGCAGGGGACCTACGAGACCTTCGCGGAGTGCGGGAAGGCGCACTTCGGGGGGACGCTCGCGGGGAAGTTGTGCGTGACGGCGGGGTGCGGCGGGATGGGGGGCGCGCAGCCGCTGGCGGTGACGCTCAACGGGGGGACCTGCCTGATCGCGGATGTGGACCACCGCCGGCTGGAGCGTCGGATCCGGGACCGGTACCTGGACCACATCGCGTTCGATGTGGACGAGGCGATCGACCTCTCGGTGGAATTGGCGGCGCGGCACGCGGCGGAGAGCGTGGGCGTGCACTGCAACGCGGTGGAGCTGCTCGAGCGGCTGCTGAAGCGGGGCGTCATCCCGGATGTGCTGACGGACCAGACCTCGGCGCACGACCCGTTGGAGGGGTATGTGCCGCTGGAGTTGTGCATCCGCGAGGCCGCGGAGATGCGGGTGAAGGACCCGGAGCGGTACATCGAGTTGAGCACGGCGTCGATGGACCGGCATGTGCGGGCGATGGTGGAGTTGCAGCGTTGCGGGTCGATCACCTTTGACTACGGGAACAACATCAGGCAGAGGGCGTACGACCACGGGTTCCATGATGCGTTTGCGTTCCCCGGGTTCGTGCCGGCGTTCATCCGCCCGCAGTTCTGCGAGGGGCGTGGGCCGTTCCGGTGGGCGGCGCTCTCGGGCGATCCGAGGGACATCTACGCGACGGACCATGCGTTGCTGGGGCTGTTCCCGGAGAACGAGCGGCTGCGGCGGTGGATCCTCTCGTGCCACGCGAACCCCGGGGCGGTCGAGCGGGGCGATCTCGGGGCGTGCGAGCCGCGGTTCGGGTTCCAGGGGCTGCCGGCTCGGATCTGCTGGCTGGGCTTGGGCGAGCGGGACAAGGCGGGGCTGCTCTTCAACGAGATGGTGGCGGACGGGCGGGCGCGGGCGCCGATCGTGATCGGGCGGGATCACCTGGATTGCGGGTCGGTCGCGAGCCCGAACCGGGAGACGGAGTCGATGCTCGACGGCACGGACGCGGTGAGCGACTGGGCGATCCTGAACGCGTTGGTGAACACCGCGGGCGGGGCGTCGTGGGTTTCGTTCCATCACGGCGGCGGCGTCGGGATCGGGTTCAGCCAGCACGCAGGCCAGGTGATCGTCGCGGACGGGACGGCGGAGGCGGCGGCGCGGCTGGAGCGCGTGCTCACGAACGACCCGATGATGGGGATCATCCGGCACCTGGACGCGGGGTATCCGGAAGCGGAGCGGTGCGCCCGGTCGCAGGGGGTGAAGATCCCGATGCGTCTGGGGAGCCTCGCGTCTTGAGCGAGCCGGGATCTGGTATGCTCAAGACATGGTGATCCGCAATGTTCAGCGGGGGGCGTGGCCGGAGGGTGTGCGTGCCTCGCGGGCGGCGAGCCTGTTCCGGTGTGACTCACCGGAGGGGTGCGCGGTCGGGCTGCTCGGGATTCCCGATGACACCGGGGTGCGGCTGAATGGTGGTCGCCCCGGGGCGGCGGAGGGGCCCGGGGCGTTTCGTGCGGCGTTGGCGCGGTACGGCGCGGCGGAGGCGTATTCCGGGCCGTGGCCCGGGGTGTTCGACGCGGGCGATGTCGTGCCGGGGGGGAGTCTCGGGGAGACGCACGCGCGGGTGACCGACGCGGCGACGGACCTGCTCGAGGCGGGGTTGATCCCGGTTGCGATCGGCGGGGGGCATGATCTGACCTTTCCGTTCGTGCGCGCGGTGGCGGCGCGGTGCCCCGCCCCGCTGGTCGGGGTGTACTTCGACGCGCACCTGGATGTGCGCGAGGAGGAAGGATCGGGGATGCCGTTCCGGCGGCTGGTGGAGCGGTGCGGGGTGCGGGAATTGCATGTGCACGGGCTGGACGCGATGTCAAACACCGGGGAGCACCTGGCGTGGTTCCAGGCGCACGGCGGGCGGGTGGACCCGTTCGGGCCGGAGGACGAGTGGCCTTCGGGCGACCTCTTCGTGAGCCTCGACCTGGATGTGATCGATCAGGCGTACGCACCCGGGGTGAGCGCGATGAACCCTTGCGGCTGGGCGCCCGAGACGGCGTGCCGGTGGGCTCGATCGGCGGGGCGGTGCGAGCGGGTGCGGTGCTTTGACATCATGGAGTTGAGCCCGCCGAACGATGCGCCGACGGGGGGAGATGGGCGGACGGCGCGGCTGGCGGCGCGGCTGTTCCTCGAGTTCCTGCGGGGAGTCTCGGAGCGTCGGGCATGACGGGGCATCGTCCTCCCCCACTGCTGATCCGGGACGCACGGGTGCTCACCCTCGGGCGGGGCGGGGCGCGGCGGGGCCCCGGGATGGGCGACCTGGGCGTGCTCGAACGGGGGGATGTCCTGATCGAGGGGGGACGGGTTGCGGCGGTCGGGCCGGTCGGGGGCGTGGTGTTCAGGGACGGGCGGGTGATCGAGGCGGACGGCCGGGTCCTGATGCCGGCGTTTGTCGATGCGCACACGCACGCGTGCTGGTCCGGCGAGCGATTGGATGAGTGGGAGGCGAAGCGTCGGGGGGCGTCGTACCTCGAGATCCTGAAGTCGGGCGGGGGGATCATGTCGACGGTGCGCGCGGTGCGGGCGGCATCGGAGGGGGACCTGGCGAGCGGGCTCGCCGAGCGGCTGGGGTGGATGGCTCTCGAGGGGACGGGGGCGGTCGAGGTCAAGAGCGGGTACGGGCTGACGACGGCGGACGAGTTGAAGATGCTGCGGGCGATCGCGTCGGCCGGGGCGGGCTGGGGCGGGCCGGTGGTGGCGACCGCGTGCATCGGGCATGCGCAGGACCCGGGGCAGCCCGGGTTCGTGGAGCGGACGATCGGGGAGACGCTGCCGGCGGTGTGCGCGGCGTTTCCCGGTGTGGCGATCGATGCGTACTGCGAGGAGGGGGCGTGGAGCCTCGCGGAGACGGTCGCGCTGTTCGAGGCGGCGCGGGGGCTGGGTCACCCGCTGCGGGTGCACGCGGACCAGTTCCACAGCCTCGGGATGGTCGGCGAGGCGGTGCGGCTGGGGGCGCTGAGCGTGGATCACCTCGAGGCGTCGGCGGCGGCGGACCTGGCATTGCTCGCCCAAAGCGAGACCTTCGGGGTCGTGCTGCCGTGCTCCGGGTTCCATACGGACGGGCGGTACGCGGACGGGCGGCGGTTTGTCGATGCGGGGGGGAAATTGGTGCTGGCGACGAACCTGAACCCGGGGTCGGCGCCGTGTTCATCAATGCCGATGGCGATTGCGCTCGGGGTTCGATTCTGCGGGTTGACGGTGGCCGAGGCGATCGCGGCGTGCACCGCGAACGCGGCGGCGCTGCTGGGCCTGGGCGAGCGGGGCTGGATCGGGGAGGGGGCGTGCGGGGACCTGGTGCTGCTGCGGCACCGCGACGAGCGGGAGCTGGGGCACGGGTTCGGGGGCGATCCGGTGGCGGTGGTGATCAGGGGGGGCGAGGTGATCTCGCGGCGCGGGGTCTAGGGCCTCGGTCGAACGCCCGGTTGGGCGAACGCGGAGCTGCGAGGAGAACCACGGGGACACGGTCGGGACACCCGTGTCACGGTGGATTCGCGGGCGGGGATCCGCGCCACGCGCCGATGGCGCGGCGGGTGGTGGTGCCGCTTGCGCACGCGCTGCGGGCGATCACAGGGCGGATCAGGGAACGAGGACGGGGAGGGCGCGGGGATTGAGGGTTACGACGAGGGAATGTGGGCCGGTGTGGTTCCCCGCGTCGCCCGCGGCCTCGGGGGCCTCGCCGTCGACTTGGTAGGCGAAGGCGGGGTCGGCGGAGGTGATCTCGACGCGTCGGCCGAAGGCGTTGATCAGGCGGGGGTCTCGGCGGTGGAGCCTGAGGCGGGCCCGGCAGACCCAGTTGAGGCAATCGCGTAGGTTGCGGGCGGGCATGAAGATGACATCGAGATCGCCGCTGGTCGGGGTGGCGTGGGAGGCGAAGTCGACGCGTGAGGCGTAATGGCGGTGGTTGCCGATGATGAGCCAGCCCTGCCGGTCGTGCACCAGCGGCGTTCCGTCCACGGCGATCTGGAGGCGGGGGAGGCACGGGGCGAGCGTCTCGCGGACGATGGGCTCGGCGTAGGCAAGGTGGCCGATGGCCCGGGTGCGGGCGGCGTGGAGTCGGCGGATGACGGAGGCGTCGGGCCCGACGCCGAGCATGATGAGGAACTGGTGTTCGGGGCGACCACCGTCGGCACAGGCGGCGGTGTCGGTCATGACGACGCGTCTGGTCTGGAGGGCTCGGACGAGTTGGGCGGGGTCGCGGGTCATGCGGAAGGAGCGTGCGAAGAGGTTCTCGTTCCCGGTGGGGATGTGGTAGAGGGGGGTGGCGGTGCGGGCGGCTGCGGCGGCGAGGGCGTTGACGGTGCCGTCTCCCCCGCAGGCGATAAGGGCGGTGGCGCCGCGGAAGCGGGCGGGGTTGTATCGGTCGAGTCCGGTGAATCCCGGGTCTCCGAGGGCGAGGGGGATGACGGGGAAGCCGGCGGCTTCGAGGCGGTCGTGGAGGCGCTGGAAGAGCCTGCGGGCGACGCCGCGACCGGAGCGGGAATTTCCGACGAGGACGACCGGCACGGGGTGAGGGTAGGGTCGGGGGCGGGGTTTCCACCTAGTATGGGGCCGATGTCGAGAACGATCCGGATCAACGCGGACGAGGCCGAGGCGGCGTACGCGGCCGCCCAGAAGGTCGTGGAGATGCACCGTCGGCTGGTGGATTTCCTGGCGGTCGGGCAGACGCTCGGGCAGATCGACGGCTTTGTGGCGTCGACCCTGGAGGGGATGAGGTGCCGGTCGTGCTTCCGGGGGTATCGCCCTGGGGGGATGCCGCCGTTCCCGTCGCACGCGTGCCTGAGCGTGAACTCATGCATCGTTCACGGGACGGCGGGGTCGTACGAGAATCCGCTGGCGCCGGGAGATGTGCTGAAGGTCGATATCGGGGTGAGCTACCGGGGGTGGATCGGGGACGCGGCGTGGACCTATGTGTTCGGCGAGCCGACGGCGGAGGTGCGGCGGCTGCTGGACGCGGGGAAGACCTGTCTGCGGCTCGGGATCGAGCAGTTGCGGCCCGGGAAGACCTACAAGGCGTGGGCGCGGGCGGTGCAGGGGCATGTCGAGGAGGCGTGCGGGCTGCACCTGGTGCGCGGGCTGGGCGGGCACGGGTATGGTCGGAAGCTGCACACGCCGCCGTTCGTGAGCAATGTGATGCCGACCTATCCGGGGGAGTGGCCGGATTCGGACCGGCCCTGCGAGCCCGGGGTGCTGGTGGCGGTGGAGCCGATGATCGCGGTCGGGACGCCGCACACGGCGCAGCATCCTCGATCGTGGCCGATCTACACGGCGGACGGGTCGATGTCGTCGCACCACGAGCACGATGTGCTGATCACGGAGGATGGGCCCCGGGTGCTGACGGAGGGTCTGGACGAGTTGCCGGATGTGATCGTGCGTTGACTGGGGTGGCGAGGGGCTCCGGCGGGGGCTTGCTGGGACAACGGGGGATTGATGAACCGGATCAACGGGATCTTCGAGCGTCAGCGGGCGGAGGGGCGGAAAGGCCTGATGCCCTTTGTGTGCGGGGGGTATCCGTCGCTAGAGTCGACGGGGCCGATGATCGAGGCAGCGGCGCGGGCGGGGGCTTCGATCGTTGAGGTCGGTGTGCCGTATTCGGACCCGATCGCGGATGGCCCGGTGATCGCGTCTGCGATGCACGAGGCGCTCGGGCGTGGGGCGCGGGTGGAGCGGCTGTTCGAGGAAGTGCGGGCGGTGCGGGAGCGGGTGTCGATCGGGCTGGTTTCGATGGTGAGCGTCTCGATCGTGAGCGGGCTCGGCGGGCCGGGGCGGTTCTGCGAGATGGCGGTGCAGGCGGGCTTTGACGGGCTGATCGTTCCTGATGCTCCCCTGGAAGAGGCGCGGCCTTTGGTGGAGTCGGCCGGGGCGGCGGGGTTGACGCTGAGCCTGCTGATCGCGCCGGCGACGACGCGGGAGCGGGCGGCGGAGATCGCGTCGCGGTGCACGGGGTTCGTGTATCTGCTGGCGCGGGCGGGGATCACGGGGGAACGGGACCGGGCGCCCGATGTGGGGCCGCGGGTGGCGGGGCTGCGGGAGATGACGGACCTTCCGATCGCGTGCGGGTTCGGGATCTCGACCGCGGAGCATGTTCGTGCGGTGGTCGAGCACGCCGACGCGGCGATCGTGGGGAGCGCGCTGGTGAAGCGGCAGGGCGAGGCGGCGGACGCGGTCGGCGAGACGGAGTCGTTCCTCCGCGGGTTGAGCGAGGGTCTGCACGCCCCGGCAGTGTGAGCGCAGAGAAAGGGCCCGGGTTTGCGGCCCGGGCCCTGCGATCAACTGGGTAGGGGCGAGATCACTCTTCCTTGCCGGCGAACTTCTTGTTGTAGTCCTCGGCGGACATCTCCTCGACCTTGGCCTTGGCGAGGATCGCGTCGATGGTCTTGTGCTCGCGGATCTGCTGGACGACGGCGCCGATCTGGCGGGACTGGATGAGCTGCTGGCGGAGCTGATCGGGGCGGGCGCCACGCTCGGCGGCCATCATGGAGATCCGGCCGTTGACCTCGGCTTCCTCGACGCGGACATTGAGGTCCTCGGCGGCCTTGTTGAGGATGAAGGAGAGCTTGAGTTCGCGGGCGGCGCGGTCGCTGGAGGCGTCGCGCATCTCGGCGATGCGTTGCTCGATGGCCTGCTCGTCGATGCCCCGGTACATCATCTCGACGCGCATGCGGTGGAGGATGCGCTCGGCCTGGCCCGCGGTGAGGCGCTGGGGGAGGTCCATCGCGGTCTTGTCGAGGAGGTGGGAGGCGACCTGCTGGCGCATCGCGGCCTGCTGGTTGACGAGGACGCGCTGGCCGAGGCGGGTGCGGAACATCTCGCGGACCTGGTCCTCGGACTCGAAGCCGAGGCGGGCGACGATGTCGGCGAAGGGGGCGGGGATGATGCGGTCGACGCGGTCGACCTTGAAAGTGATGCTCAGGGCCTTGCCACGGAGGTCCTCGCGCTCGTGGTTCTGAGGCCCGTTGACCTTGACGGTGGCGGTGTCGCCGGGCTTGGGCAGGCCGAGCTGCTTGGCGAAGTCCTCGACCATGACGCCGAGGATCATGCCCTTGCCCTCGTCCTCGGGGAGGGGGACGCGGACGACGGCGCCCTGGATGTTGTAGAACTCCTCGCCGTCGGGCCCGGTCATGATGCCGTGGCCGGTGAGGTAATCGCCGGCCTCGGGGGCTTCGCGCTGCTCGAGATCGCCCTCGTTGACGCGGAGGCGTTCGATCTCCTGGTTGACCTGCTCGTCGGTGACCTCGAGGAGGGGCTTGGCGACGGCGATGCCTTCGAGGCTGGGGAGGTCGAACTCGGGGAGGACCTCGACGGCGATCTCGAACTTGAGGGGCTTGCCGGGGACGATCTCGACCTCGCCGAGCCCGTCGGCGACTGGGTCGCCGATGACCTTGAGCTTGTGCTCCTCGACGGCCTGGGAGTAGGCGGAGGTGATGAGCTCGCTCTTGGCCTCGCGGGTGATGAGCTCACCGAAGCGCTTCTCGACGAGGCGGCGCGGGGCGCGGCCCTTGCGGAAGCCGGGGAGGTCGGCCTCGGCGGCGATGGTGTCGATGGATCCGGAGATCTTCTCGTCGACGGCCTCGGCGGGGATCTCGATGGTGAGCTTCTTGCGGCTGGGGCCGTCGTCGGCGATGGTGACGGTGTTGGCGATGGTCGACTCGGGGCTCTTGGCCATGGTCTGTGCTCCGCGCTGTTGGTTCGAACCACGCCGCCAGGACGCGCGTCTCCGACCCGGCGTGGAGGGCGGGAAGTGTAGGGGGCGGAGGGAGTTGGGCCAAGGAGGCGGGGGGTGGGCTGGGCGAGGGGGGGAAGTCGCCCGGTTGGTGCTCGCTGTGGCGATCGTTCAGCTCACGGGCCGTGGAGGGCGTCGCCTCGGTTCGGATCGCCCGGCGGGTCGCCGCGTATTATCTCGGCGCACTCTGGCCGGAGTGGCGGAATGGCAGACGCGGCGGATTCAAAATCCGCTTCTGGAAACAGAGTGAGGGTTCGAGTCCCTCCTCCGGCAATGCGAAATGCCCTTGAAACATAGGGCCTTTTGCTTTTTTGATGGTTGTACCCAAAGCCGTACCCACAAGGCCTGTACTCAAAATCTGTACCCAAATGCCGGTGTGCCCGCCGATTTGCACGGCTAGCGTTTGGCATGGCCAAGGGTGCCCTCGACCGCCTCCGATATTGGAAGACTCGCCGCTGCTGGCGGCTCCGTTACCCGCGCGGAGATGGCAGCTACATCATCCGGCTGTTCGGCCCTACCGGCGTCGATGAGCAAGACCGCGAGGCCTACGCCCAAGCCGTGCTGGAGGCGTCGATTTGGATCGACAATCACGAGCGGGCGGCAGCCGAAAAGCGAGACATCGATAACCACCGGGAAGCGTTGAAGGCGGCGGAAGCCAAGAGCGATCTCGGGCTGAAAATGATGCGATCCGCATCGGCTAGCTACCGCAACGGCGAGACTCCCCGAGAAGTCGCGCTTGCAATGGCGATGCAAGGCTATGAGATGGATTGCGACGCTGGAGAAGAAAAGCAACGTCTGAAGCAGCCCCAACTCCGCCTCATCAATCGGATCGCCGAACTTGAGCCCGTCGCCAACCGGGCTGTGGCCTTGGACGAGGAAGCCGCGAAGCTCCGCGAGGAGAATCAGCATCTCCGAAGCATCGTGATCGCTGCAGGTCGGTCTGCAGCAACTGAGAGCGGACCACTCAAAGACCTTGTCGAGCAGTTCATCGATGCCCACTGGGCGAAACTTCGCGGAAAGGGAACATCGAACAAGACGATGCAGTCGATCAGGACGTCATCCCGGAAAGTCGTCGAGTACCTCGCTGCGTATGACCCGAGAATCGAGACGTCCTCGGACCTCGAAGCGTGTCCAAGGGCTCTGGCAGAGTATCGTGACTCCATTGTCTCCCAGCAGCCGGGCAAGTCCGCTGGATGGGCGAGGAAGAATCTCGACGGCCCCAAGCATTTTGCGGCTTGGCTCGTGGCTCGGGGGTACCTTTCTGCGACGCCCAGAAGCATCACAGCAGACTGGATGAGCGTTGGCGTCGATGATCCAAACCCGACGTTCTTCAGCGACGATGAACTGCGTCTGCTCTGGGCTTCAACAGACGACTCGGAGTTGAGAGTCGGCTTGATCCTCGGGATGAACTGTGCGTATCGCGAAGCCGATATTCTCTCTCTCCGCGCGGCAGAAATCCACGTCGCCCAACGGGAGATCATTCGAGTCCGGAACAAGACCAAGCGCTTCGGCGGTGTTCCCCAGTGCCATCGCCTTTGGGAAACCACCGCTCAGACCATCCGCCCTTGGCTTGAGCGATCGCACGACGGCTATCCGTTTGCACGATTCAAGTATCTTTCGGATCGGATGACCCAGTACATCGATGCGACAATCCCGGGCAATGCCGACTTGCCGTATGGAGAACGCCGGACCGCGAAGAGCATTCGCTCAACGGCTAGCCAGATGGTTGAAGATCTCACCGAGGGCGATGCCCCCCACCTCGTCAAGCAAATGCTTGGCGACCGGGATCACGGCATCAGCAAGCACTACAGGCGGCAGAATTTTGAGTCCTTGTTCAAGGTGATCGATCGGATGGAGCAGCGACTCGGCATTTAGCTACCACGGCTCTGAGCATGTTGATGTCAGCAGCCTGCTCCGCTGCTTGGCCACGACCACGGGCATGGTTCAGCGACTCGGGAGCGGGCTGCGGGCACGATGCATCAGAACAACCCCACGCGCCGGGTCATATCGCAGCGCGACTTTGCTCGCAGCAAGATCGCCGGAGAACCTTCGAGCGTCATAGACCCCCACCTCCTCGATCATCTCGGGTTTGATGCCAAGTTCCGTCCCGGCAAGAGCAATCGCTTCAGTTTCGCTGTCGGCACGAACGAACTGCCGATCCCGCCGATCGGAGCCGTGTAGTCGTACGAACCATATCTGCTTGTCCCGTCGCTGTAGAACCTCAGCCAGGTCGGCTTCCGTGATGCCTAGCGCCCACAAGGCACGCTCAACCCGATCAACTCGGATGTTCCGCCGTCCTGCCATCCAATGACGCAGAGCCTCCAGGTCGGCTTGCGCCTCCGGATTCCCCGCTGCCGCTGTGATCTCGACGACGCCCTTGATCGACAAGTTGCGGCCTTCGACAGCCCTCTGAACGGCCCGGCGGAGCATGCCCGCTGCCCGATCCGCTGGTTCTGGGGTACCACCGAAGAGTTGCTGGTCCCCCTCGGGTATCGGATCTTGAACATGACGCTGTGTCATCACTGAAAAGTGTACCGGCCTGCTGGTGGCCATGACAAACCAGAACCAATCGTTTATCGCCGTTCATCAGACCTTTGACAATCAGGACCCCGCTAGCGTCCGGCCCAAGCCGGGCGGGGGCGAGTCCATGGCACCCCCCATCGCCCCCACCGTGCCCGATGGCTCGATGGGAACCGATGCCGCTTCTCGCTCGCTCGCCCGTGGGCTCTCGGGGCTCCGAGCAGACTCCGCCGAAGATGGCGCGTCGTCGATTGAGAGCGGAGTTCGGGTGCCCGAACTCGACGATTCGGATGCTCAAGAAGTTCGGGTACCCGAACTCAGCGAGTCGGATGCAGAGGAGGTTCGGGTACCCGAACCCGACGACGAGCAACTCTCCGATGAGGCCGAGGCTCTGATCGAGCAGCTTCGGAACCTGACCTCGCAGGCGGACACCGCTTGGGAGATTGCCGAGATCTGCTACCAGTTGGTCCATGTTCACGGCGTCAAGCAGGCGACGCTCGTCCGGCGACTCGGCAAGGCCAAGGCGACTGTCTCGGAGTGGGTCTCCGCTGGACGGGTTGCCGAGGCAGTCAAGGAAGAGATGCCCGACTACCGGGAGAAGCTCGGCGGCGTTCACAAGGCGAAGAAGGTCGAGACCTCTTACAAGATGCTCTCACCGCGCGTTCGTGATCGTCGGAGCCTGAAGGACTTTGTTGAGGACTCAGCCGACAAGACTCCCCGGCAGGTGCGACGGAAGTGGTCTGACGAGGAACTCAAGGCCGCATCGGAGGAGAATGCGGAACGGGCCGCCGAAGTCTCGGGCACACATTCCTTCGAGGGGCGGGTGTTCCCTCAGAGTTGCCTCCAATGGATGGACGAGGAGTCGCTCATCAACCCGAAGTCGTATCGCGCACTGTACGCCGATGTCCCCTACCCATACACGACGTACGACAAGCTCCCTGTGGATCACTCCCAGGTCAGCGGATTGCGAGTCAATTGCGCGAATGCGGAGCGGCAGCAAGCCATCGACCTGACCGTTGGCATTATCGAGAAGTCTCGATACCTGCTCGCAGAGGGTGATGGGTCGGGAGACAACCCGAGGGGCGGAGGCGTGCTGCTCGTGATGCAAGCGGGCGGACAGTATGTCCTACCCGAGATCATCGAAGCGGTTGATGAGGCCGACATGGAGATCCGTTTCCTGGTTCAGATCGATACGGGCCACTCGAAGCTCGCCAATCCCGCCCATCCGTATGGACGTTCCTCAGAGTCGCTTCTGGTCATCAAGCGGAAGAGCGACAGCCTGATTCGCTGCGATACCAGGGTTCTCACGGACGCCGACGGGCATGGCAACCTGCTCGGCCCGCACACGTCGGTCATCTCTGAGCGGCAGCTTCGGGCATATGCAGCCGAATGGCAGATCCTCAACCAGCGTCGCCTCTGGCGCTATCACCCCAACGGACTCATCCGCGCCAACGCCACGAAGCAGCATTCTTCATCTCGGGCACGCCCGGAGTACCGCCCCGGCGAGGTTCATCTGTTTCAGAAGAACGAGGCCCAGTTGCTGATGGTCCTGAGCAAGCATTGCCTGCCGGGCGACATGATGGCGGACCTGTGCGGATGTTCTGCTAGCTGCTGCATCGCAGCGGATCAGATGGGCGTCGATTGGCGCTACATCGAACTCGACCCGGACAACTATAACTTCGGGATCAGTCGTTTGACCGACTACTTCGAGGCAAAGCGCACGGGTCTTGCGGCGACGGACGAAGAACTCGATACCTGGCGGCTCGAAGCGAAGGCGGATCGCATGCCCTCGACCGAGATCCGGAAGGCGCTTGGCCGCATGATCTCCGGCGCAACTTCTCCGGGCTCGTCAACCGAGGCTGTCTCTGATAGCGAGGAAGACGCTACGCCGGACAGCCCGGAGCCCGTCGAAGCATTGAGTGCCTGACTCGATTCCGTGAATGGTTGGTCCCTTCCGAACGGGCCGTCGATCCAGAAGAGAACGCTTCGGAGTTCGGATCCAAAGCCCATATAGCGACGAGCGGTGACCCGGAGCGATTCCGAACTCCAACCGGGTTACCGCTTGTCCTATGGAGATACACGGATGCCGAAGTCATCAGAAGATCGCGAGGCAGAGAAGCACAAAAGAGCCCGAGAGAAGGCCGCTGCGATCTCACGGTATGGAGAAGAGACGTACGGAAAGCTCCGCCAGTTCTACAGGTCGATCACTTACAGGCAGTGCTGGGGATTGATGCTGGAAGACGAGGAGATCGGATCCATCCGCCCGATTCACGCCAACAGAACGGACGACATCAACTTCAACAAGGAGTGGATGAAGCAACGCAAGGCCGGAGCATCTGTCTCCAAGTACCCGCATTTTCTTGATCTTCTCCGCTGGTATCTGTTTGACCGTCACATCAGCCATCTCGATACCGGTGAGAAGACCGACCTGCTGTTCTTCCAGTCACGACCAAGGCGCTCCGATGATGGCGCTGTGGAAGTGTTCGTAATGCTCGACATTGATCTGCATGACTCGGATCCAGATCAGATGGAATCAGATGCGATAGCGCTCGCTCACCGTCTCGTCTCCTCATGCGGGTTGTCTGCGTATCTAGAACCCTCGACCAACGGGCAAGGCTGCCACTGCTACTGCTGGCTTGAGTTCCCTCGGTATAGCTCAAATGAGCGCATCCGTGACTCTCTCAATCAACTTTCTCGTCTCTGGAAGGACCAGACCTCATCCTGGGGCTTCCGCTCAGAATTCGATGCCATCAAGGCATCTCCTCCTGTCTTCGAAAAAAACGGAGTCCTCGTCTCCCCTGGCGTTCTCGGAAAGCTGCCGCTTCCGAGAACAAAGGCTGATGCTGATGCCCTCCTCTCTCTTCGGAGCAATGACATCGAGCCTCTGCTTGAAAACGACAGAGAGGGAGGCGGAGGGGAGGGGCATAACAGTATGTTGTCACTTTCACACAAACCGCAAGAGCAGCTTGTTCAGGCGGATGCGTCAGATGACACCTTTGAGCGTGCCCGACGATTCATCTGCACGGAGCGACCGAGGCATCCGCTCTGGACGAAGGAGCAACTCTGGAGACAGTATGTCAAGCAGCGGCTCGACTACGGAAGCTCTGACCAGCGATGTTTCGATCAAGCGTGGGAATTCAGTGAACGTACCTGGAATCCGCAGAAGGCAAAGAGTCGCAGCCTTCACGCTCAGGCCGTAGAAGCAAAGGAAGTGATCGGCGACATCCTGAACAGCAATGGTCGAGTGGCGTGCCTTGATGCAGACCTAGCCATGCGAGAGAGAAGACGCCTGGCGCGGCATGAGTCCTCGAAGGCGGAGCGTCTCCATATGCTGACTCTTTGCCGTGTCTACGCGCTCGTGAGCAACAGTCTGCGATGGAATCGTGGCACCGGAACTATCGGGTACGAACAAATCAAACGGGGACTCCAAGCGATCTTCAACGAGAGACTGAACGGCGGGAAGTATAAGGCGGCAATGCGGTGGTTCCGCCGCAATGGACTGCTGAAGGTCGTCAGTCGTCCAATCTACCCGATCAATGGTCAGGGACGCTGTCGGGTGTATCGGCTCGGCCCTCGGCATCCCGATGCGGTCTCGACTTGAAGAAATGCATCGCTGAAAGTGTAAACAAGGGTCAGTAAAATGGACTCTCTACAGCAGCATGACTGCTCACCATCCATCTCCGGCGCCGCGACGTAGCGACTGCCCCCGCCAGATCGAAGAGGTGCCAAGCATTGGCTGGTAGTACGAGGATGTTGCTGTGGAAAAGTATTTGGTAATGCTGGTTGGGTGT
>DAINDF010000024.1:0-1522 GCA_036732005.1 Phycisphaerales bacterium | reverse complement strand
GAGGCTGGAAGCCCGTTCATGGCATTGGCTCGGGCATGCGAAGATGCTCTACTCATGGATGGCGAAACCATGGCTACCGACCTGGGGCATCTGATGGTTCATCCGACGACCGATGATGTTCAGGCGTACGTCAATGACCACCCATACGAGGTCAGGGTCTCCGATGAGCATCGCAAGCTGATTCTCCGTCCAGCTACATAGCGGTGATAGTGGTCAGTCGCCGCGCTGCTGTCGCCTTACCAGGCGGCAGCGGCTTTCTCGACAGCCTCCACTCAGCCTGTTGCCCGCTCAGAGGATGATCGACGGCATCAGGTCTGCTGGCTGAACCCCGAAGGCTCTGGCGAGGGCCTCGATGGTCTCCAGGCGGACCGAGCGTTCTCCCCGCTCGATCAGAGAGATATGCGTCCGGTGCAGCTTGGCGGCGTCCGCAAGGGCCTCCTGGGAGAGGTTCCGCTCCTCCCGGAGGCTCCTGACCCTGTCTCCGAAGTCGTTCTTGAACGCGCTCTTTGCCACTTGAAGAGCGTCGCCGGTCCGCAGACAATCCGTCTACAGACAATGCGCAACACTCGGAGCAGGATTTGGAGTGGGCCTTCGTCCCGCACAGCCTCCGGGTCGCAGGTCGACGGAGGCTCAAGATGTCTCAGGACAAGCAGTTGCGGCAGTACATGGTGCAGCATACCGATGGATCCAGATCGGGTCCGCTGACTGCTCAGGCCCTCAGGTCACTCGCTGCCGATGGGACGATCGGGCGTGACGATCGGATCCAGCAGGTCGGAAAAGACGAGTGGCATCCGGCGAGCAGTATCAAGGGCCTCTCGTTCGGGCGTAACTCCGCTGGTAATGGACCTCAACTTGGCATCGTGGATGAAGAGTCGACCCCAACGTCGCAGCGTATGGTCGACTCGCTTGTCAAGCAGACCGGGTTCTCGACGATCAAGTTCGGGAACCTGGCCGACGCCCTTGCTGCCGACCATAACCAGCGTCCAGCAGCGCTCTGGGTCATCGAGCGGGGATGGTCGGAGAACAAAGGAGCCGACCGCATTCGGTGGCTTGTCTTGGATGAGAAACGCGCAGATGCGGCTGGTCTATCGATCCAGTCGCTCACCGATGCTGTCGCTGCGACCATCGACACCACTCGTTCAAGCAGAAAACCTGCACGTGTCAGCAGGAGAAAGCCCAAGCAAATGCAAGGATCCGGCGAGAGCGAAGGCGGAGTAGCAGCACTCTTTGCCATAGGTGCGCTAGTTGCACTGATCGGCATAGGGATTATCGAGAGCGGACAAGCTGTAGTAATTACGCTGGTGTTTTCGACATTCTGCGCAATCATTGCTGCCAAGGAGAGTCGAGACATCGGTATAGCGATTGGCTGCTACACCGTGGTTTCATGGATCGTCTTCTTGTTCTTCTTGTTCCCCGTTGTGTTTGGCGATGCGTGACGCGCAGCACATCGAGACCCTGGGACGTCTCTGACCTTTCCCCCTGAACCCATACCGGCTTGTATCTTCGGATCGGCCGGCATTCA
>DAINDF010000023.1:12599-29129 GCA_036732005.1 Phycisphaerales bacterium | reverse complement strand
CCCAGCCACGTGGTCGTGCCCGCGGGGCCCGGGTCCCCTTGGGGCCCCGGCGGCCCAACCGGCCCCTGCGGGCCCGCCGGCCCCCGCGGCCCCTCCGCGCCCTGCGCCCCCGCCGGCCCGGCCGGGCCCTGCGGCCCCTGCGGGCCCTCGTTGCCCGAGAGCGCGAACAGCGCGTACGGCGTCGCGTTGATCCGCTGCCTGGGCGTGAGCGCCGTGAACGCCCCCGCGCCCCCCGCCGGCGTCCGCACCTCGATCTGCAGCCAGACCTCGTCGCCGAAGAAGACCGGCACGCCGAAGTCAAGATCGGCCGAGAACAGCCCCTTCTCGACCTGCACCGTCATCGCGACCAGGTCGGTGAGCTCGAAATCCCCGCCGGCGTCATCGAACACGCGGAACCGCATGTCCGCCGACCCGGTGTAGGGCAGCCCGCCTTGGTCGAGCCGGCCCTGGTAGGTGAACGCCTGCGAGACGGGCGCGGCCATCGCCGGCTCTGCCAGGACCACCGCCGCGGCAATCAGAAACCTGAAACTCAGCATGACACACTCCTCGCTCGGGCTGCAGCGGAGGCAGGGTACCCGAATTGGGTGGTTCGATCGACAGAAAAAGCGGGGCGCACCCGGTCACTCGAACATCGTCGCGAGAAAACCGGGGAGTTTGTCCACCGCCTCGGTCACCTCCCCGAACGCCACCGCGGCGTCCGCCAAGGCCTGGCGGAGGTTCAGCAACCAGTTCTGATTGTCAACCCAGAACTCTGGTTTGTGGGTGCGTCTCAGGAACTCCGTGCTCCACGCCTTCACCATGCCCGGCGGCTTGTTGTTGAGGTCGATGAGCAAGTACCGCGAGAGATTCGCCTGTTCGGAGAGCGGCCGCTGACACGCGATCAGGATCGGACCCCGGAGCCCGCGGGCCCGCTCGTCAAGCCTTGACGCAAGGTAGGTCGCGCGGGTGTAGTCGTACGAGGACACCAGGCCCTCTACGACCTGTTTCATCGACTCGTCGGTCTCGTGGGCCCGGTCCCATTCGACCTGTTCCCGCATCGGCACATGCAGGGCATTCAACTGGGACTTCGCGAAGCCCCCGACCACGAGCTCGTCGATGTCGGAGAGCGAAGTGAGCAAGGCATGGAGGGCCGCCTGCACCCGGGCTTTCTCCGCCTCGCCGGTCGGCCGCTCGAGAATGAGCAGGTAGCTGTACAGCCCGTACCCCGGCTGCTCGTGCTGCCCGGGGAGCAGTTGTTCCCGCCCCGTCGCCAACGGCGGCGCCGCCATCTCGGCGCCCGCGAACGCAAAGTCGGCCCCGTTGAACCCGGCGAGCTCGAAACTCTCGCGGACGGTCCCCGAGAGCTCATCGGAACCAGAGAGCCCCGCGAACATGGCAAGCACCTCGAGCGTGAGCGCCTGCATCGATCGGAGTTTCTCCTGCGAGGCCTCGATCTCACGCAACTGGGACTCGATCTGCCGGTCGCGCTCGGCGAGCCTTGCCTCGAAATCGAGGTCCAGCGGTCCACCGGATTCCATCCGACTCAAGAGCTCACGCAGGGAACCCATCTCGGCGTGCAACTCGGAATTGGCCTGCTCCAGACCTTCGATCTCGCCCCGCAGGCTCGCCGCCTCGGCCGTGAGTTCGACGACCTCCACCGAGACCTCATGCGAAGGACCGGGCTGGGAAGCGCACCCCGCAAAGAAGGTCCCCGCGACGAGGACCCCAACCGCCGCGGCGCTCCGCCCGACGGTCCAACGGCTTGTCACGCCCCGGGCTCCGGGTTGCCCTCGGACGGCTCTTTTCGCTTGGGGAAGATCCATCCTCTGATCGCCTCCAGCAAGAGCGCAACCACGACCGAAGCGAAGACGACCAACGCCGTCTCTCCCTTGGTCATCGGCGCGACACGGTGAAAGATCACCCAGGCCACCGTGGCAAGAACAACGGCAAAGATCAGGACCCACAGGCCCCGCCGCGAGGTGGATTTGATCGAATCAAAGAAGCCCACAGCGAAAAGATAACAAACCAGACAGACTACTTCCAGCCCCCTTCGCGCCGGCACCGCAGTCGGGCTCTCCAAGGGGCGGGCCCAACCCCTTCCCTCGCTGTGATTCGCAGCCTGAACAGGGGCCCGCCACTCAGCGCCCCGCCGCCTCCGCCTCGAAGAACGCCTGGTCCGCCGGCGAGAACACCTCCTCAGGCCGCGGCGGCTTGTCCCCCGCCGCGTGCTGGTTCGTGCTCGTCAGGTTCCCCGTGAGCCGGGCAAGGTAGCTCTCCACCCGCGTCGTGTTCGACCGGGGCAGCGGGGGGTCGGCGATCTCGGGCGACTCGCCGATGAACGCCCCGATCTCCTCCAGCAACGCCCGCGTGTCGCGGACGATCCGCTCGAACTCGATCGAAAGCACCCCCGGCGTCGACCGCCACGCCGCGACATGCTCGCCCCAGACTCGCGGACGCGACCGCCCCCGCCCGTCGACCTGCCGGATGAACTCGGCGAACGGCACCCGCGCCGCGGGGTCGAAGACGCGCCGCCAGGTCCACATCGAGCACATCACCTTCTTCCCGTCGCGCCAGACATAGACCGCCTTCGAGCGGGCGACGAGGTCGCGCACGAACCCGGCGTGTTCCGGCGGAACATCCGGGAAATCGGGCGTCGCGTGCGTCTTCACGCTGGGGCGGGGCGCCTTGCTCAGCAGCCGCAGCGCCTCGCGCTGCGTGCAGGGAAGCGTCGTCGAGGGCTCGAACCGGTCGATGTTGAAGTAGGCGTGGTGCGGGTTCTCCAGGGGCAGCATCCGCGGCCGGCACGCCGGGAAGTTCCGCCGCAGGAGGTCGAGCGTCAGGTGCGTGCCCGAGCGGCGGTGGCTCGCGACCACGATCGGCACGCCCGTCTCCCCGAGGGACCGCGCGGGCCTCTCCAGCAGCGCCGACTCGGCCCGGACAAACCCGTCGGCCAGCGCCCCCAGCGTGTCGTGAAGCACCCCGCCCATGCCCGCTCCCGCGTTGCGCCGGCGCCGTGCGCGCCGACCCGCGGAGCGTAGCCGGGCTCAGTAGTCCAGGCCCCGCACGCCGTTCGGCGTGTTGTTCAGCCTCTCCCGGTTGCCCTCACGCAGCGGGTTGGCGACGCCCTCGGTCGCCTCCAGCGGGTTGCGCGATTCGGCGTGCCCGTCCGGGAAACCCATCGGCGCCGGGGCGTCCCAGTGCCCCTCCTTCAGCTCGGGCTCGGTCGGCAGGAACGCCAGGTGCGTGTCCCAGATCAGCACCTTCTGCGAGGGGAACGCGACCTCGTACGACCGCACCGCCCGCAGCGCCCGCATCGGGTCCGCCGGCGCGTTCTCGCTCCAGAGCAGCGGGTCGGCCAGGAACGAGTGCGACAGCCGCCACGAGATGTCCGAGTCCGGGCTGTGGCTCTCGTCGAACCCGATCTCGGGAGGCTCGGGCAGTTCCGTGTCCATGCCCGGGCTCACCCAGGTCGCGTAGCTCTCCTCCCAGGGCGTCACCTCGGAGAGCGGGCTCGGCCACGCCCAACCCAGCATGAACATGTCGTTGGTCGCGATGATCGTGTTCTCCGGCCACCAGTTCAGCGCCACCAGCGTCATCCCCGGCATCCCCATCGGGTCCTCGCCGGGCTCCACGAACGGGAAGGTGTCGTCGTGCCGCGAGGTGTACAGCTCGAAGCCCGCGACGACCGACTTCGCGTTCGCCAGCGCCTGCGTCCGGGCGGCGGCCACCTTCGCCTTGCCCAGCGCCGGCAGCAGGATGCCGATCAGCAACGCGATGATCGCGATGACCACCAGCAGTTCGATAAGGGTAAAGGCCCGGTTGTTCCTCGTCATGGCGTGCTCCCTCGCGTCAATCGCTCACCGCGTTGCGACGGCTCTTCATCACCGCGTTCAGCTTCTCCGCCGCCTGTTCGCTCACCAGCGCGATCCGCATCGCGATGGGCTGCCACGCGCCGGTCTTCGGGTTGTGCACGAAGAACGCCGATGGGCCGATGTCCGCCCGGTCGCCCTTGCCCGATTTCAGTTTCGCGGGCGCCCAGACCTGCACCGTCTTCGCCCCCGACTGCGCCAGCGCCGCCGCCTCGGGGAACAGGCTCGACAGCGGCACGCTCAGGTTACGCACCGTGGTCGTGTTCCCCGCCTCGTCGGCCGTCTCGCGCACATCCACCATCATCGGGATCGCGATCACCCCCGAGGGCCCGCCCTTGATCTGCGGCGCCGCCATCGGGACCGCGCCGGGCATCGACGCGTCCTTGTCCAGCAGCCGGGCCGACGCGAGGTTCACCCGCGCCCCCGCGAGGTAATCCCCGATCCGGTCGTAGATCGCCCCCGCCGGGCTCGAGCCCGACTCCCCCTTGTCCGAGACCCCCCCCATGCCCGCCACCGCGGCCTCGAACGCGGCCTTGTCTCCCTCCACCAGCGGCTGGAGAAACGCCCGCCAGGTGTCGATCAGCCCCCGCCGCGCCGCGTACCCGAGCGTCCCCAGCGCCGCGTCGCTCTCGGCACGCAACGCCAGGTCTTCCGCCCCCAGGCCGAACGACCTCGCCGCGTCATCGGCCTTCGGGAACTCCAGCGGCTCGGCGTACACCGCGTCCAACGCCAACTCCTGCTCCATCCACTTCGGCGGGGGGCCCGCGGCCTGGAACTCACGCCGCCCCCCGTCCGCCTCCTCCCACGCGCCCCCGGGCATCGAAGGCCCCCCCGGCGCGGGTACCACGCGGTCGTGCTGCTCGGCCGTCGCCGCCTGCGACGCGGACCGGACCGTTCTGCCCACCCCGAGCGACCGCGTCGCCATCAATGCCGCGACCCCGACCGCGACGACCGCCACGCCCCCCACGAGGGCGAGTTTCACCTTCGGATCCATGTCCACGCTCCTGCTCCGCGGGGCGGAAGGCCCGGCTCTCATCCTGACGCGCCGGGCCCTATCCTCCGTCAGATTTCCCCGAGAATTCGTCGCCCCGCCCCGAGCGGCGGCCGATCCGGAGTGCCCATGAGCGACTACGCCAAGATGCTCGACGCCGCCCGCGCCGCCGTCACCCGCGCCTCGGTGGTCTGCCGCGAGGTGCAGGCCGCCCTCGACGATGTCCGCGCGATCACCAAGGACGACAAGAGCCCCGTCACCGTCGCGGACTTCGCCAGCCAGGCGATCGTCGCGCACGAACTGCGCAAGCGCCTGGGGCCCGTCGTCCTCGTCGCCGAGGAGGCCAGCGCCTTCCTCCGAGAGGAGGCCCACCTCCCCCATCTCCGCGCGACCCTCGCCGCCGTCCGCGAGGTCTGGCCAGAAGCCGACGAGGACGCCCTGCTCGAGGCGATCGACCTCGGCGCCGGCGACACCTCGCACCGGGCCTTCTGGACCCTCGACCCCGTCGACGGCACCAAGGGCTTCCTCCGAAACCAGCAGTACGCGATCGCCCTCGCCTATGTCGAGGCCGGCACGCCGACCGTCGGCGTTATGGGCTGCCCCAACCTCCCGCGGGACATGTCCGAGCCCCTCGATGTCGCCGACCCCGAGGGGTGCCTCTACATGGCCATCCGCAACGAGGGCGTCTGGGAGGCCTCGACCTCCGACGAGACCGACGAGCCCATCCGCATCACCCGCCTCGACCACTTCGAGGGCGAGGAGATCTGCGTCTGCGCCTCGGTCGAGAAGGCCCACACCGACCTCGGCGCCGTCGGCACCATCCTCGACCTCCTCCGCGACAAGCACCGCGAACTCGTCGGAGAGCCCGTCCGCCTCGACAGCCAGTGCAAGTACGCCGTCGTCGCCCGAGGACAGGCCGACGGCTACCTCCGCCTGCCCACCAAGCCCGGTTATGTCGAACGCATCTGGGACCACGCCGCCGGCGCCCTCATCGCCGCCCAGGCCGGCGCCGCCGTGACCGACATCTTCGGGCACGACCTCGACTTCACCCACGGTCGCGGGCTCGAAAAGAACAAGGGCGTCATCTGCGCCCCCCCCCGCCTGCACGGCCTGCTGATCGGCGCGATCAAGCAACTCGGGATCGGCGCCTGAACGAACCGGGCCCCGGGAGTGGAGCCTCACCCCAGCGGACCCGATAAAGACTGTCCATGTTCCCGACGCTCCCCGACGACCTCAAGCCCTGGGCGATGCTGACGCTCCTCGTCGGCATGGTCGGGGCCCTGATGACCGGGCGATTCGGGGCCGACATCGTCCTCATGGGCGCCCTCACCGGATGCCTCCTCCTGGGCCTGGTCGACCCCGCCTCGGCCGTGGGGGGGTTCGCCAACGAGGGCGTCGTCACCGTCGCCCTGCTCTATGTCGTCGCCACCGGCATGCGCGAGACCGGGGCGACCAACCTCATCGTCGCACGCCTCCTCGGCAGGCCCAGGACGCTCGTCGCCACACAGGCCCGCCTCATCCTCCCCGTCGCCGGCGTCTCCGCCTTCGTCAACAACACCCCGATCGTCGCCATGTTCCTCCCCGTCCTCGCCGGCGTCGCCCGCCAGGGCGGCTTCCCCGCCTCACGCCTGTTCATGCCCCTCTCCTTTGCCTCCATCCTCGGGGGCGTCTGCACCCTCATCGGCACCTCCACCAATGTCGTCGTCGCCGGCCTGCTCATCCGCGAGGGCGTCACCTTCCACGACGAGCCCGTCCGCCTCGGCATGTTCACCCTCACCGCCGTCGGCCTGCCCATCGCCCTCGCCGGGTCGCTCTACATGCTCTGCTTCGGGCGATCCCTCCTCCCCGCCAAGGAGGGCGACCTCCCCGACGCCCCGCACGAAGCCCGCGAGTACATGGTCGCCATGCGCGTCAACCAGGACTCCCCCGTCATCGGAAAGTCCGTCGAACAGGCCGGCCTGCGCCGCCTCAAGGGCCTCTTCCTCGCCCGCATCGACCGGCCCGACGAGACCGTCGTCGCCGTCCGCCCCGACGAGATCCTCAAGGCCGGCGACATCCTCAACTTCGTGGGCGATCTCGAATCCGTCGTCGATCTCAACCGCCAACGCGGCTTCTCCCCGATCACCGACGAGCAGGGCCAGGACGCCTACCGCCCCAGGCTCCAGCTCACCGAGGCCGTCATCTCGAACCAGAGCCCCTTCATCGGGCAGACCATCCGCGACTGCGGCATCCGCACCCGGTACGGCGCCGTCGTCGTCGCCGTCCACCGCCGGGGGCACCGCCTCCGGGGCCGCATCGGCGACATCAAACTCCGCAGCGGCGACACCCTCCTGCTCGAAACCCCGCCCGGGTTCGTGCGCACGCACCGCGAGAGCCGCGATTTCTACCTCGTCACCGAGCGCGCCCAGGCCGCCGCCCCACGCCACGAACGCGCCTGGGTCGCCATCGGCATCCTGGTCTTCCTCGTCGCCTCGATCACCGCGGGCCTGCTCAGCCCCATGGTCGCCGCCATGGTCGCCGCCGGGCTCATGATCCTCACCCGCTGCTGCACGGGCCCCCAGGCCCGCGCCAACCTCGACTGGCAGGTCCTCGTCACCATCGGCGCCGCCTTCGGCATCGGCGCCGCACTCACCCAGACCGGCCTCGCCTCCCTCGTCGCCGACCGCATCGTCGGCCTAGCCACCCCCTTCGGGCCCTGGGCACTCCTCGCCGTGCTCTACATCCTCACCTCCGTCTTCACCGCCGTCATGACCAACAACGCCGCCGCCGTGCTCATGTTCCCCGTTGCCATGGGCGTCGCCCAGCAGGTCGGCATGAACCCCCTCCCCTTCGCCGTCGTCGTCGCCGTCGCCGCCTCATGCGAGTTCTCCACCCCCATCGGCTATCAGACCAACCTCATGGTCATGGGCCCCGGCGGATACCGCTGGCTGGATTACACCAGATTCGGCGGGCCGCTCACGATCCTCTGTGGAATCCTCTGCGTCGCCCTCGCCCCGCTCGTCTACGGCCTCGCCTGACCGCCCCCGCGCGTCAACACGCCCGGATCCGCCCACCTTTCCCGGCGCCCCGAAGCCCTGAGAACGCCCCCCGAGCCCTACACTGCCCACTCAGGAGATCCGATCAAGCCACAGCGAGGTGCCGGCGTGCGAGTGCTCATCACAGGCGGGTCTGGCTTCATCGGTGGGTACTTCCACCGCGAACTGACCGAGCGCGGCCACCAGCTCGTCAACCTCGACCTCGTCGACCCCGCCGGCCCCGTCGCCGACATCCCCTTCGTCAAGGGCGACATCCGCGATCCCGCCGCCGTCCGCAAGGCCCTCACGCTGCTCGGCGAGCCCGTCGACCATGTCGTCCACCTCGCCGCCGCCCACCACGACTTCGGCATCGACCACGACACCTATTACGATGTCAACGAGAACGGCGCCCGCGTCATCACCGACGCGATGGACGAACTCGCCATCCCCGAGCTCACCTTCTACTCCACCGTCGCCATCTACGGCCACGCCCCCGAGCCCGTCACCGAAGAGAGCCCCAAGGACTTCTTCAACCCCTACGGCGGCTCCAAGTGGGCCGGCGAGCAGGTCTTCATGCAGTGGGTCGACAAGGGCCCCAACAGCGCGGGCCGCCAACGCCGCTGCCTGACCATCCGACCCACCGTCACCTTCGGGCCGAGCAACTTCGCCAACATGTACTCGCTCATCCGCCAGATCCACGGCGGCAAGTACGCCCAGTTCGGCAAGGCGAGCAACATCAAGAGCCTTTCCTATGTCGAGAACATCGTCGACGCGACGCTCCACCTCTGGGGCCACCCGGGCCGCGCCAACTACGACGCCTACAACTGGATCGACAAGCCCGACCTCACCAGCGCCGAGATCGCCGTCACCATCATGCGCAGCCTCGGCAAGGGCGGGAACCCGCTGACCGTCCCCCTCTGGCTTGGCCTCGCCGCCGGCATCCCCTTCGATGTCGTCATCAAGCTCACCGGCAAGAACCTCCCCATCTCGACCGCCCGCATCAAGAAACTCTTCTGCGCCCAAACCAAGTACGAGGCCGACAAGGTCCTCGCCACCGGCTACACGCCCAAGGTGCCCCTCAAGGAGGGCATCGACCGCATGGTCAAGTGGTACCTCGCCAAGGGCAAGGACGAACACGCCGTCTGGCACATCCCCCCGGCCAAGGCCCAGACCGCCTGACACGCTTCGTCTTCGCCCGGTCCCCCTGCCGTTGGGCCCGTTGGCAACCCCGGGAATGCCCGCGCAGCCCGCTCCCATGCCCGCGCCGCGGGCCCGACGCGACGCGTCCGAGCAGGCCTGCTCGCGATCCGCTTCGTGCGCAACGAGCCGCGGGCGCGAGCCCGCGGAGTTCGTCGCCCCACGCACGCGAACGGTGAACGCTCAAGGCAGCGGTGCGCAGTTGGTCAGGAAAAGCGCGATGAACGCCGTGACATCGTTCAGATCAAGGGTGCAATAGGCCGGGGTGATGTCGGAGTCGAGCCGCTCGTCAACCATGCCCGACGCGAACGCGGTGACATCGCTGAGGTCGAGCACCCCGAACGGCGGCGCGATGTCCGCCCGGCACACGGTGTCGAGGTTCTCGAAGACCAGATTGTCCCACTGTGTCCGCAAGAAGGTGGACCCGTTGTTGGCGACTCGGATGGAAATGGAGTTCGGATGCTGGGACGCCCCCGGGGTGGGTGTGAAAATAAAGTCCGCGGTCTGGCATCGGACCAGGGTCAACTCCCCGGTCTGGTGATCCACGCGCCACCGGGCCATGCGGAACTCGTCGAAGTCGCTGTCCCAGAAGAGCGACAGCACATTCCACTCCCCGATCTGCAGATTGCTCACATTCGCGCTCGAAGCCGCGCCGTCGGGGCGGTTGCGGTTCAGTGTGCCGCTCGCGTTCCCTGACGGAATCCCATTCAGGCCCCGCACATGCGCCGTGAACCGGAAACTGCTCCCCAAGTCCGCGAGCCCATCAAGCGGCAGCAGGTAATCCCCCTCAGACCCGTTCACGCTCATCTCCCAGACCGCATCACCTAGACCGGGAACGCCCGCCGTCGAATTGAGCTGCCCGGAGACCGGGCCGAACGGGATCATCCCGACATCCTCCGGCGTCACGCCGTTCTCCGCGTCGTAGAAGAACACGATCTCGCCCGACGCCGCGGCGTGGCCTCCGCCAAGAGCAGCAACTGCGAGAAGGATCTGTGCCAAACCGGCCCGATGTGTGGTGTTGTTCATAATGAATGAGGCTATCGAATCCCTACAACAAGACAATCACCCGTTCGGGTGAATTTGACAAAGAGCGTTCAAATTCCGTTCTTGGCCGCAGTCCGCACCCCAATCATCGAACCCACCGCGCCGGTGTATCCTCCCCAAGCATGGCCAAGAAAGCCCCCGCGCGCGGCGGGAAACAGGACACCTCTCCTTCCCGCCCCCTCACCGCCGAATGCCGCGTCGTCCTCCTCGCCGGGCCCGAGGAGTTCCTCCGCACCCAGCACACCGCCAAGGTCCGTGACCTCCTCACCGAGGCCCACGGCGCCCTCGATGTCTTCCAGTTCGACGGCGAGAAGGACGACGCCGCCACCATCCTCGACGAGTGCCGCTCCTTCGGCCTCATGAGCGGGCACAAGCTCGTCATCGTCGACAACGCCGAGCAGTTCGTCAAAGAGGAGACCCGCCCCCTCGCCGAGCGCTACACCCAGGCCCCCTGCGAGGGCGCCACCCTCCTCCTCCGCGCCCCGACCTGGCGCTCCGGCACCAAGATCGATGCCATGATCGACGCCGTCGGCACCCGGATCCCCTGCGTCGCCGTCGACCCCGAGACCGCGATGAAATGGATGCGCGTCGTCGCTCAGAAAAAGCACGGCGCCAATCTCGAGGAAAAGGCCGCCTGGATGCTCGTCGACCGCTTCGGCCCCGACCTGGGCCGACTCGCCTCCGAGGTCGCCAAGCTCGCCCTCGGGGCCGGGCCCGAGGCCCGCATCACGCCCGTTCTGGTGCAGCAGATGGCGGCGGGCTCGCGCGAGATCGACCCCTGGAGCGTCCAGCAGGCGATGGTGGGGGGCAACGCCGAGTCCCGCATCGCCGCCGTCCGCGCCATCCTCGAATCCGCCCCGCGCGACGCCCATGTCCCCGTCGCGATGTCCTGCGCCACCCTCGCCGCCAACATCCACGCCCTCGCCGCCTGCATCCGCTCGAAGGCCCCCACCCAGGAGGTCGCCCGGGCACGCAAACTCTGGGGCGACCGCCTCACCCCCGTCGAGGCCGCCGCACGCCGGGCCGATCTCCACGAACTCTTCCAACTCCTCACCGACGCCCTCGACACCGACGCCAAGGGCAAGAGCGGCGTGGGCGACCCCGCCATCAACCTCGAGGTCCTCGCCCTCCGCTTCGCGCAGACCCTGCGCTGACCAAGCGCAAAGCCAAACGCCCCGACCGGCCGATATCACCCCAACAGCCCGAACGAAGGACAGGAGGTCCGCCCGATGCGACACAGGATGTGGTGGTTCGGTTCGTGCGCCGCGGCCTCGGCACTTGTCACCGCCGGGTGCGCCCCGTCGAAATCAACCCACGCCGGCCGAGAGCCCGTCAGCGCGGGCCTCTCCTCCCTGGCGCCCTCCGTCGAACCCGAGGCGGACACCTCCCCTGACAAGGTCGGGCAGATGCTCGCCGATTCGGAGCGCCTCTTCGACGACCTCTTCGCCATCCAGAAGACGCCCCCGTCGACGAACCCGCCGGATCGGAGCGCGGGCACCCCCCAGGCCACCCCGACCCCGCCGCCCGCCGACACCGCCTCCGTCGCGCAGGCCGAGCCCGAGATCGACCTCGCCGCCGACGCCCCACCCGAATCGCCACCCGCCCCGAGCCCGGCCGACCGGACCAGGACACTCGGCGCCGAGCTCGCCGCCGTGCTCCGCGAGGCCGGGCAGGGCGACCCGATGGCGCTCGCCGTCCGGCTCGCGGCCCTGCAGGCGGCCCAGGGGGGGCCCGTGGCGGGGCTCGATCGCCTGATCGAGGGGCTACCGGTCGACCAGCGCGACGCGGCCCGGGCCCTCGCCGCGGTGCTCGCCGCCGGCGACGCCGACCCGCGCACGCTCGCGGACATCCTCGCCGCCGAATCCGAACGCCTCGCCGAGGCCCGCCCGCTCTCGATCCGGACGGCCGCCCTCTGCTCCCGGGTCGAGGGGTTCGGGCGGTACACCCCGCTCGCCTCGTCCACCTTCGTGGCCGGGTCCCCGATGCGGATGGTCATCTATGTGGAACTCGACCACTTCAACCACACCCCTATTTCAGGGTCTGGCTCTCTGGGCGAGTCCGACACCGGCGACGCCTGGGAGGTCCGCCTGAGCCAGGAGTTGCAGCTCTATCACGAATCGGACGGGCTGCTTGCCTGGCGGCAGCCGGAGGAAGTCACGGTCTACCGCACGCGGAGCCGGGTCCGGGATTACTTCGTGGTCAACCCGATCGAGCTGCCGCGGACGCTAACGGTCGGGGCGTACCGGCTGAAGATCGTGATGCGGGACCTTTCGGACCGGAGCGTGGACGAGCGGATCGTGCCGGTCCGGGTCGTCGCGGACGGGCGGCTCGTTCCCTGATTAAGGGGAGGACCTGAACACGATCTTTCTGCCATCCAGGCAGGGCCGCGCGTCGCCCGACCGCCGAGGGCAGGCAGGCGGTCGGTGTCATGGACCGCGAACTCGTCGGGAAAGGCGGAATCAGACGGCGGAAACACCGATTCTCCTCTCCGGAACGGTTGGCACGGACGGTGCAGCCGATAGGAGGGGCGGAACGGACCGGCCGACCCGCGCGGGATCGCGCATTTCGGGAGTCCGGGAACCGTTCCGCGACGAATGGACCTTCGGGGGGTAGGCTCCCCGAGGCGGATCGGGGAGTGACCTTGCGGGGCGTTGCCCCGCACGCGTGCAGGCCGTCGATGAGGGCGGTGCGGCGCGAGGGAGTCAGGCATGTTCTTTGAGCGATTCACGGACCGGGCCCGGAAAGTCATGGCGCTGGCCAACCAGGAGGCGCAGCGGTTCAACCACGAGTACATCGGGACCGAGCACATCCTGCTTGGGCTGGTGAAGGAGGGCTCGGGGGTCGGGGCGAATGTGCTCAAGAACCTCGGGGTCGACCTCCGCAAGGTCCGGCTCGAGGTGGAGAAGCTGGTCAAGGCGGGCCCCGAGGTGGTCATGATGGGCAAGCTGCCCCAGACCCCCCGTGCGAAGAAGGTCATCGAGTGCGCCATCGAGGAGGCGCGCAACCTCAACCATAACTATGTCGGCACCGAGCACCTGCTTCTCGGGCTGCTGCGCGAGCACGACGGCGTGGCGGCGCAGGTGCTGATGAACCTCGGGCTCAAGCTCGAAGAGGTCCGCGAGGAGGTGCTCAACCTTCTGGGCGCGGGCGGCGAGCAGGAGGCCGAGGCCGGCGCCGAGCCCGGCATCAGCGGCGGGGGCGATCCCGCGGCCGCGAAGGCCAAGGGCAAGAGCAAGACCCCCGCGCTCGACTCGTTCGGGCGCGACCTGACCGAGCTGGCCCGCGAGGGGCACCTCGACCCGGTGATCGGGCGGATCAACGAGATCGAACGGGTCACGCAGGTCCTCTGCCGGCGGACGAAGAACAACCCGGTCCTGCTGGGCGAGGCGGGCGTCGGCAAGACGGCGATCATCGAGGGGCTGGCGCAGCGCATCGTCAGCAACGATGTTCCCGAGATCCTCTTTGACAAGCGGCTCGTGGTGCTCGACCTGGCGATGATGGTCGCGGGGACGAAGTACCGCGGGCAGTTCGAGGAGCGCATCAAGGCGGTGATGAACGAGGTCCGCCGGGCGAAGAATGTCATCCTGTTCATCGACGAGCTGCACACGCTGGTCGGCGCGGGCGGGGCCGAGGGCGCGATCGACGCGAGCAATGTGCTCAAGCCGGCGCTGGCCCGGGGCGAGATCCAGTGCATCGGCGCGACGACCTTCGACGAGTACCGCAAGTACATCGAGAAGGACGCCGCCCTGGCGAGGCGTTTCCAGTCGATCCCCGTCGACCCGCCCAGCAACGAGCAGACCGTCGAGATCATCAAGGGCCTGCGCGACAAGTACGAGGAGCACCACCGCGTGCGGATCACCGACGAGGCGATCCGGGCGGCGGTGGAGCTGTCGGGGCGGTACATCACCGGGCGCGTGCAGCCCGACAAGTCGATCGATGTGATCGACGAGGCGGGCGCCCGCGTGCGTATCCGCGGCATGAGCAAGCCGCCGGACCTCGCCGAGATCGAGGCCGAGATCGAGCGGCTGACGATCGCCAAGGACGAGGCGGTCAAGGGCGCCGACTACGAGAAGGCGGCCGAGCTGCGCGACCAGGCCACGCGCCTCCAGAAGAAGAAGGAGGACATGCAGGCCGAGTGGCGGGCCCGTTCGCAGGAGATCGACGGCGAGGTCGACGAGGAGGTCATCGCCGAGGTCGTCTCGAAGATGACGGGCGTGCCGCTCCAGAAGCTCGAGAAGGAAGAGGCCGCCCGCCTGCTCGAGCTCGAGGCCGAGCTGCACAAGAAGGTCATCAGCCAGGAGGAGGCGATCAAGGCGGTCGCCAAGGCGATCCGCCGGGCCCGCGCCGGGCTGAAGGACCCGAAGCGTCCGATGGGCTCGTTCATCTTCGTGGGCCCCTCGGGCGTCGGCAAGACGCTGCTGAGCAAGGCCCTGGCGGAGTTCATGTTCGGCGACGCCGACGCGCTGATCCACCTCGACATGTCCGAGTACATGGAGAAGCACACCGTCTCGCGTCTCGTCGGCGCGCCTCCGGGCTATGTCGGCTACGAGGAGGGCGGGCAGCTCACCGAGCAGATCCGCCGCCGGCCTTACGCCGTCGTCCTGCTCGACGAGGTCGAGAAGGCCCACCCGGATGTGTTCAACATGCTCCTCCAGATCATGGAAGAAGGCCGGCTCACCGACTCGTTCGGGCGCCATGTCGACTTCAAGAACACCATCCTGATCATGACCAGCAACATCGGCGCCGACCTGATCAAGGGCGGCGGGGGCTTCGGGTTCCAGCCCGCCAGCGGCGAGCGGACCCACGAGAGCATGAAGTCGATCCTGATGAAGGAGATCGAGCGGTTCTTCCGCCCCGAGTTCATCAACCGCCTCGACGATGTCATCGTCTTCACCCCGCTCACACGGGCCGACCTGGTGCAGATCATCGAGTACGAGGTCGAGAAGGTGGGCGACCGCCTGAAGCGCCAGGGCTTCGCGATCGAGCTGACCCAGGCCGCCAAGGACTTCCTGATCGACAAGGGCTACAACCCCGACTTCGGGGCCCGCCCCCTCCGCCGCGCGATCGGGAACTTCATCGAGGACCCGCTCAGCGAGCAGCTCCTCAGCGGCGCGCTGCACGGGAAGAACCACATCGTCATCGACCACGCCGAGGGCGAGGACGCCCTGCTCTTCAAGGCGATGACCGTGGAATCCACCGGCGACGAGAAGCAGCGCCTGGCGACCCAGTCGACCTGAGCCCGCCGCGGCCCCTCATGAAACAAACAGGGCCTCGCCCGTTGGGGCGGGGCCCTTTTTCATGGACCGCGGGGCCGAGCCCCGGGGCCCTCACCGACGACGGCGAGCCGCGATGAGCAGCCCGAACCCGAGGATCGCCACGGCCCCCTGCGTCGGGACATTGGTGTAGATGTCGAGCACATAGTCCACCGGCCCGTTGCCGAACTGGTCGATCGTCCAGCCGGTGAGCCCGAAGATCGTGTTGTACTCCCCGATCGCGAGCCAGTAGGTGCCCGCCCCGAGCACCCCGTCCTCGCCCTCGGCCAGCCCGTTGCCGCCCAGGTTGAACGAGTCGCCCAGCGCCAGCACCGACCCGGCCCCGAAGGTCAGCGTCGAGCGGAGCCCGAGCCCCTCGTCGTCGTCGGTCACCAGGAAGTTGCCGAGGTTGTCGTAGAGCGCGAGCTCGGTGTCGGCGAAGGTCGTCGCCCCGGTCACGGTCGAGTTGTTCGTCGTGAAGTCGAGGTAGAGCGGCGCCGTGATGTTCGAGGTGACATCAAACCGGAACCACTGCACCGCCCCGACGGCGAACGACCCCGTGTGCGTCGAGTCGCCCGAGAGTACGCCCAGATCGACGAAACTGACCGGTTGGGCGGCCGCGATGCCGGCCGCGGCGGCGAGCGCCAGTGCTGCGAACTTCATGCCTTGCCTCCTCATGTCTCCTCCGGGCGTTGGCCCGGAATGCGGACGCGGGCCCTTCACAAGGGCCGGCCTCGCGAGCCGGTCTCCATGCCGGCGTGGACGACGCGGGGCCTGGGCGGTGCAAAGAGTTGCGTCTCTCCCTCCGCCGATCGAGTCGAGGGTCCCTCGAGCGGCCCGCGTCCGCGGTCCACTCCGATCGTAAAGAAAACATCTTGGTCCGCAAGAGATCGGAAGGGTTTGGGCCTCAGAACCGAGGGATCGAGGGAGAGCCCTTTTCCAGCACAGGGCCAAAAAGAACCGGCCCCCGCAAGAGCGGGGGCCGGTCGGGTCACATCACAAACCGTGAGGTCGGACGGTCGTCCCGCGTGATCAGCGGCGACGACGGGCGGTGACCAGGCCGCCGAGCCCGAGCAGCGCGAACGCGCCCGGAGCCGGGACGGCGGTGATGGTCAGGCCCCACGAGCCCAGGCTGCCGAGGTCGGCGCCCGCGCCGTCGGCGATGGTCAGGGTCCACGCGCCCG
>DAINDF010000023.1:0-12499 GCA_036732005.1 Phycisphaerales bacterium | reverse complement strand
CGCCCGCGCCGTCGGCGATGGTCAGGGTCCACGCGCCCGCGGTGCTCATGCCGTCAAAGGCCGAGAGCGACTGCTCGGACTGATAGCTGCCGCCGGGGAGGACGAACGCGGAGGCCTGGACGCCGATGCTCTGCCAGGTGCCGTTGGCGGCCTCGTCGTCGAAGTTGTAGTTGCCCGCGAGGTTCCAGGAGAACCCGACGGTCGAGACCTCGGGCACGCCCGGGCGGTCGGTCAGCGCGACGGTGGTGCCGCCGTGCGACAGGGTGATCAGGAGGTCGCCCACCCAGGTGTGCGCCATGTTGGTCAGGTTGACATTGACATCGAGGATGGACAGGTTGTCGGCGATGTTGATCGTCGACGAGAACACATTGCCCGAGGCCAGCCCGTTGTCCGGGATCGAGCCACCGGCCCCGGGGCCGTAGAACACCTGACCGGTGGCGCCAGCCGCGAGCCCGGCAACGAGAAGCAGAGCAGCCTTCATGTCTTGTTCCCTCCTGAGAGCGTTCGAGTGACTCCCAAACCTCTGCGGCCGAGTCGGACTCCCTCCCCGCGCCGCCCACGATGCACGGCGCCCGGGCCCTATGAACTCCCGAGCGTCGAGCGTTGAAACTACCAGATATCAGACCCAACACAAGAAATTTTCATGGAATAGGTTGACATGCCTAGTGATCTGGTTTTATTTGGATATTTAGACCAACCTGTTCCGGGCATCCCGGTCCCACTGCAGGGGAGGCTGCGCGCCGCGGGGGCTGCAAAAAAGAACCGGCCCCCGCGAGAACGGGGGCCGGTCGGGTCACATCACAAACCGTGAGGTCGTGCCGATTAGCGGCGACGACGGGCGGCGACGAGGCCGCCGAGGCCCAGCACCGCGAAGGCGCCCGGGGCGGGCACAGCGGTGATGGTCATGCCCCACGAAACGAGGCTGCCGAGGTCGGCGCCCGCGCCGTCGGCGATGGTCAGGGTCCACGCGCCCGCGGTGCTCATGCCGTCGAAGGCCGAGAGGGCCTGCTCGGACTTGTAGTCACCGCCGGGGAGGACGAACGCGGAGGCCTGGGTGCCCACGCTCTCCCAGGTGCCGTTGGCGGCTTCGTCGTCGAAGTTGTAGTTGCCGTTCAGGTTCCAGGAGAACCCGGCGGCGGTCGCGGGCACGCCCGGACGGTCGCTCATGGCGACGGTGGTGCCGTTGTGCGACAGGGTGATCAGCAGGTCGCCGACCCAGGTGTGGGCCAGGCCGCTGAGGTTGACATTGACATCGAGGATGGACAGGTTATCGGCGATGTTGATCGTCGACGAGAACACATTGCCCGAGGCCAGCCCGTTGTCCGGGATCGAGCCGCCGGCGCCGCCGCCGTAGAACACCTGACCGGTCGCGCCAGCCGCGAGCCCAGCAACGAGAAGCAGAGCAGCCTTCATGTCTTGTTCCCTCCTGAGAAATCCAAACAAAGAACGATCCAACAGAGCCGGGGTTGACTTCAACCCCGCGCCACAGACTCGGGATGTAGGGGCCCTATGACGCTCCCTCACCCAGAGAGGGGGAGAATACCAGCGCCAAGCAGAATTGCAAGACCTTTTTGGCAATCCGGTTGGACCTTTTGTTTGTTTGTAAAATGAACGGATGTGGCCCATCGCCTCCTCGGTGGAAGCAGGCCCAAGCCCGGGCCTCATAGGGCTCTACCATCCGCCGATGCCGGTCATCCTGCGCTGGTTCCTCCGCCTCGTGCCGCTCAACCCGATCGCCGTCCGGCTCGTGCAGAACGGGTCGAGGCGGGCGAGCCACAACTACATCCGCTCGGCCTACCTGGCGGTCCTGATCGTCGTGCTGCTCTGGTCGCTGCTGCTGAACGCCGGCCCGGGGTTCGGCGGGGCCCCCTCCTACCGCGCCCTCGCCGAGGCGGGGGCCTCGAGCTTCGTCATCATCGCCTACCTCCAGATCGCCCTGATCTGCATCCTCGCCCCGGTCTTCATGGCCAGCGCCATCGCCCAGGAATCCAACCCCAAGACCTGGGACATCCTCCTGACCACCCCCCTCACCGCCGGGCAGATCGTGCTCGGCAACCTGCTGGGCCGGCTCTTCTTCGTGCTGGCCCTGCTGCTCGCCAGCCTCCCGCTGTTCGCGGTCACGCAGTATTTCGGGGGCGTGCCCGCCTCCTCGATCTTCGCGAGCTCGCTGGTCGCCGGGTGCGCGGCGTTGCTGGTCGGTTCGATCGCGATCGCGCTCTCCGTCAGCCGGGTCGCGGGGCGGCGGGCGGTCTTCGCCTTCTATGTCGTCGTCGTCAGCTACCTCGCGGTCACCGCGGCGCTCGACTCGCTTATAGGCGCCGGGGGGGTGACCTGGTGGACCGGGGTGAACCCGTTCCTGGCGCTGCGGGCCCTGCTCAACCCGGCGTCGTACCCCCGCGCCGAGGCGGGCACGCACACCGGGCTCGCCGCCCTCTTCCTCGAGAAGCCGGTCACGGCGTGGTGCGCCCTGAGCGCCGGGGTCAGCCTCGTCCTGCTCGTGGTCAGCACCTTCACCGTGCGCGCGGGGGGGTTGCAGGCGGTCGCCTCCCAGAACGGCGGCATCCCCTGGTACCGCAGGATGATGGGCCTGGGCGCCCAGGGGAGCGAATACCGCCCCCCGCGCACGGTCTGGCCCAACCCCATCGCCTGGCGCGAGGCCGCGGCCCGGAACAGCACCTTCTGGAGGATCCTCGGGCGGTGGTCGTTCGTGGTCGCCGGCGCGATCGGGGGGCTGCTGCTGGTCCTGGTTCTCCATCTGGGCGCGGTCGGGCCGACCACCTTCAGGCGTGTCCTCCTCGCCGCGGTCTGGACCGAGACCGCGGTGATCACGCTGATCGCGGTGAACATGGCCGCGACCGCGGTGAGCCGCGAGCGGGAGGACGGCACGCTCGACCTGCTGCTCACCACGCCGATCACCCCATCGATGTATCTCACCGGAAAGATGCGCGGGCTGATCGCCTACCTCCTCCCGCTGCTCGCGGTCCCCATCGGCACGCTGATCATGGCGGGCGGGTATGTGCTCACCGACGGGCTCGGCGCGGGCGGCGTGGGGGTCGCCGCGGCCTACAGCACCGTCCCGACCACCGTCCCCCTCGTCCTGCCCGAGTCGGGCCTGCTCGCCGCGTTCGTGCTCATCCCGTTCACCGCGTTCTGCGTCATGGTGGGGCTGCACTGGTCGCTCAAGAGCAAAGGCACCATCGGGTCGGTCGTCGCCACGGTGGGCGTCGTGGGCGTCGTCGCGGGCATCGCCGGCCTGTGCGGGTGGCAGAGCGGGGCCGACATCGAACTGCTCGGGCCCTCGATCGCCGCCCTCAACCCGGTCACGCTGCTCTACGCCTCGGTCGTGCCGGAGACCGCCCTGCTCGAGACCGTCGCGGCCGGGCCCGACGGCGTGCTCCGCGCCCGGGTGGCCCTGGGCGCCGGGGCGCTCGTCGCGGCGGCCCTGCACGCGGGGGTGGTGTTCGGCCTGCACGCGTCGATGGTCCGCGGGTTCGACTTCACGGTGCGCAAACTCGCGGGGAACAAGTAGGCGCTCACGCCCCCTCGGTCCGCCTGACCACCAGCACGGTCTGATCGTCCAGGGGCGGCGCGTCCCCGGCGTGCCCGGCGACCGCCTCGCGGATGCGCCCCGCGATCTGCTGGGCCGACCCTCCCCGGGCCCCGTCGATCAGCGCAACGAGCCGGTCCCATCCGAAGGGCACGCCCGACGCGTCCACCGCTTCCAGGATGCCGTCCGAGACCACGCAGAAGATGTCGCCCGGGCCCAGCGCGGACCGCGAAGCCCGGTCCACGCCGAGCTCATCGATCACGCCGAGCGGATAGGTGCAGGCCGCGACGCGCTCCGCTTCGCCCGTCGCGTCGCGCCAGACGAGGATCGGGCCCTGGCCCGCGCTGACGAACTCGATCACGCCGCTGCCCGCGTCCGTGACGGCGAACACCGCGGTGACAAACCGCCCCTCGGGCAGCGACCGGGCGAGCTGCTCGTTGGCGAGGCGGGCGACATCGAGCGCCGAGCCCCCGAGGCGCCACGCGAGGCGTGTCATCGCGTGGAGTTGTGTCACGGCGAGCGCCGGGCCGATGCCGTGCCCGGTCGCGTCGGCGAGGAGCAGGCCGGCCCGCCGCGCCGGGGCGCCGGGTTCGATCCCGCAGGCCGGCCCGTCGACCCCGGGCAGGGGGACCACATCGAAGGTGTCCCCCCCGGTCTCCTCGGCCGGGGCGCACCAGCCCGCGATGTCGAACCCCGGCAGGCTCGGGATCGCGTCCGGCAGGGTGCCTTCCTGCACGCGCCTGGCGAGCTGGAGGTTCTCGCGCATCTGCCGATTGAGCATCTCGTGCACGGAGTCGTACCGCCGGAGCAGCACGCCGAGGCCCGCGCCGGTCACGCCGAGCACGCCCAGCACCGCGACCGCCGCGACCCCCATGACCCACCGCGTGCCCTGCCGCCCGACCCGGACCAGCGCGTCGACGGGCTGGTGCACGAGCAGGCGCAAGTTCGACCCCGGCAGCGGCCGCGTGGCGACATAATGGAAGTCGCCGGCGGTGAACTCGATCAGCCCGCTCGCGCCCCGCGCCCCGCCCGCGTCGAGCAGCGGCGCCGACCCCGCGCCCGCCTCGAGGCTCTCGAGCAGCGGCTTGCCGTCGAACGAGTAGTTGCGGAGCCCGGGCGAGCGCCGGATCTCGGGATGACACAACAGGCGCCCGTCCGCCTCGATCAAACACGCGAACCCGCCCGCGGGCAACTCCCGCAGCGCATCGCCCTCGATGATCCGCTGCAGCCGCTCCCAGTTCGGTGAATCGAACTCGATCGCCCCGCCGTCCCACTCCGGGAAGAGCGCCGCGATGCGCTCGGCGAGGTCTCGGTTCTGCTCGATGACGCGCCCCTCGATCTCGCGGGCGAACGACCGCTGCACGACCCGGAAGGTGAACAACCACCCGGCCGAGAGAACCACGCCCTGCACGACGAGCGCCGCCGCGATCAGCCCCGCTCTGGTTCCGACCCGGACCCGGCCCATGCAACCCCCCGTGGTGTTCGGCCCTGCTCGAACCCCGGGGTGGGCCCGCCTATTCCGGGCGCGGCGCCCGCCGGGGGCGGGCCCGGGCCGGCGCTAGAACTGCCGCCGCATCCGCGCCCCGGGGATGTCCATCTGCCCGCGGTACTTGGCGATCGTCCGCCGCGCGATCTCGAACCCCTTGTCCTGAAGGGCCTTCGCCAGCGCGTCGTCGCTCAGGGGCTTGGATTTGTCCTCGGCGTCGATCAACTCCTTCAGCGCCGCCTTGATCGCGTTCGCGCTGACTTCCTCCCCGCTCTCGGTGGAGAGCCCGCCCGTGAAGAACCCGCGGAGCGGGAGGATCCCGCGCGGCGTCTGGATGTACTTGTCCGCCACCGCCCGGCTCACCGTCGCGACATGCACGCCCAGCTGCTCGGCGACCAGCGTCATCGGCAGCGGCTTGAGCGCCTCGATCCCGTAATCCAGCGCCTCCCGCTGCGCCTCCACCACCGCGCGCACCACGCGCAGCAGCGTCCCCTTGCGCTGCTCGACCGCGTCCAGCAGCCACTCCGCGTTCGAGAGATTGGTCTTGATGAAGTCGCGGTCGGCCTTGGGCACGGCGCGGTCACGGGTCATCATCGCGTACTCGCGGTTGATCCGCAGGTTGGGCAGCCGCGAGTCGTTGAGATAGGTCACATACGCGTCGTGATCCTCGTCGTACTCGACGATCGCGTCGGGGATGATCGGCTCGCTCCGCTCCTCCACCAGCCCCCGCGCCGGCGCCAGGCTCAGCCGACGCATCGCGTCGAGCGCCGAGCGGATCTCGTCGAGCCCGAGCCCGGTCGCCTCGGCGATCTTCGGGAGGCGGTTGCGCATCAGGTCGTCGAGATGCGACTCCACGATCACCCGCGCGTGCCCCAGCACCGCCGCGGACGCCACCGCGCGGACGCCGTCGTCAGCGCCCCCGGCCCCAACCAGATCCAGCTGGCTGTCGATCTGCAGCAGCAGGCACTCCCGCGCGTCACGGGCCCCCACGCCCGCGGGCTCGAGCAGGAGCTGCACCGCCTGGAGCGCCAGTTCAAGGTCATCGTCGCTCGGGGGCCAGGCCTCCACGCCGGCCGGGCGGGGCGACTTGTCCACGACCTCGGCGAGCGGCACGCGCAGATACCCGTCCTCGTCGAGGAACGCGATGATCGCGCGGCCGATGGGGCGCAGGCGCTCGGCGACATCGACCACGCCCCACTGGGCCAGCAGCTGCTGCGCCAGCGAGGCCGACCGCGCCGGCGCCGACGCCATCGCCTCCATCTTCGCGTTGGGCTCGCCCTCCAGCCGCGACGAGACGCGCCGGTCCGCGTAGGACTCGAACGCCTCGCTCTCGCGCGACGAGGCGCGGTCGTCGTCGAACGCGTTCTCCGCCGCGTCCGGATTCGACTCCTCGTACTGGTCCAGCCGCGCGAAGTCGGCCTCGCCCGGGGCGCTCAGGTCGAGCACGCCATCGGTGTCCGCGGCGCGCTCGCGCTGGAGAGACTCGTCGGGCTCGACCTCGACCAGCTCGAGCGTCGGGTTGCTCGCCAGCTCCTGCTCGATCCGCTCCTCCAGCTCGGCGAGCGGCATCTGCAGGATCTCCATGGACTGGATCATCCTGGGCGCCAGCCGCATCTGCTGGCCGAGCTTCATCTGTTGGCTGGTCTCGAAACGCATGGCTAGAACCCGGCTCTCCGTATACTCGCGAAACCACGATGCCGAGAACGATCTTCATCTATTGCGACGAATCGATCTCCAGGGGCAGGTTCTACTCGAACTTCTACGGCGGGCTGCTCATCGAGGGGCGGTCGATCGACCGCGTCGAGCGCAGGCTCACGAACACCATCCGGGAGGCGGGCCTGACCGGAGAGGTCAAATGGACGGCGATCACACCCTCGGTCGCCGGACGCTACATGCTCGTTGTCGACGCCCTGTTCGGCGAGATGCGGGAAGGGCGGGTGAAGATCCGCATCATGTTCACGCAGAACCGCGATGTGCCCTCGCTGACCGAGGCGCAGCGGGACTCGGGCTACCACAGGCTCTATTACCAGTTCATCAAGTGGGCGTTCGGCCTCCAGTTCGCGGGCGACCCCGGCGAAGAAACCCGTGTTCACCTCCGGCTGGACAAGATGCCCGCCAGCCGAGAACAGATCGCGCAGTTCAAGGGGTTCGTCGCTGCGCTCAACACCAACCGTGACTTCCGCGAATCCGGGGTCTGCTTCGACAAGCGCCGCATCGTCCAGATTGACTCGCGTCGACACGCCCTCGCTCAGGGCCTGGACCTCGTCCTGGGATCGATGGCGTTCCGCCTCAACGACAGGCACAAGGAGAAGCCCGATGGAGCCCGACGCAGGGGCAAACGCACGATCCAGAAGGAATTGGTCTACAAGCACATCAACCGACGGATCCGGGAGATCTACCCCAACTTCAACATCGGGGTCAGCACCGCGCAGCCAAACGGGCCGACCGACCGCTGGACCCACCCATACCGTCATTGGTGTTTCGTCCCAAAGTCATCTGAGCGGGATGACGGGTTGACAAAGAGAAAAGCCCCGTGACTGCTATGGCTCTCGCCGTGGCCCGCGTGCAACGCGGGACTTCGCAGCCAACAGGGCTTTCCAACCAATATCGTACCAAACAGGGGGGCTGTTTCCATCGATTCGTCAGAAATGACGCCACACCCCCCCATCACCCCATCCTCCGCCGACCCTCGATCGCGTCGGCCAGCACGGCCTTGTTCGCGTACTCCAGCGAGCCCCCGGTGGGCAGGCCCCGCGCCAGCCGCGTCACCTCGACCTTGCGCCCCGCGAGCTCGTCGTGCAGGTACATCGCCGTCCCGTCGCCCTCGAGCGTCGGGTTGAGGCCCAGGATCACCTCCGCGACCGCCTCGCCCCCCGCGTTCTTCGCGGGGTCGTCCACCCGGGCCAGCAGCGCCGCGATCGTCAGGTCCTCGGGCTCCACCCCGTCCAGTGGGCTCAGCCGACCCATCAGGATGTGGTAGAGCCCCCGGTACATCCCCGTCTGCTCGATCGCGATCAGGTCGCGCGGCTGCTCGACCACAAGCACGCGCGACCGGTCACGCCGCGTGTCGGCGCAGATCGGGCACGGGTCCGAGTCCGTCAGGTTGAAGCAGACCGCGCAGTGCCTGACATTCTGCTTGAGATCCGCGATCGCCCGGGCCAGGCCCAGCGCCTCCTCGGTCGATGCCTTGAGCAGATGGAACGCCAGCCGCTCGGCCGAGCGCCGCCCGATCCCCGGGAGCCGGCCCAGTTCGGCGATCAGCCGCTCCGCCGGGCCGGGATACCCAGACGCCGGCGCGCGCGCCCCCCCCGGCGCTGGACGGGCGGGCTTGTCGCGAGGGGGTCGGCTCATGGCGTGACTCTAGCCCCGGGGCGGGGCCGCCTAGCATTTCGCATGCCAATCGATTCATCGGCCGACCCCACCCCGCCGGTGCAGCCGACTTCGCCCTGGTCGTGGCGCCGTTTCTCGCGCAACGCCGGGGTGATCGCCGGGCTGGCGGCCCTGCTGGTCTGGTTCGTCGTCGAGGGGGTCGTCCCCAACCTGGTGCCCAAGAACTTCGGCGTCGTCGAGCCCGGGCAGGTCTACCGCTCCGGCCGGCTCACCACCGCCGCCATGAAGTCCGTCATCGAGGATCATGGCATCCGGACCATCGTCGACTTCGGGGCGTTCGACCGCGACCCCGACGCCGACGCCCGGGCCGCACGCACCGCCAAGGCGATGGGCGTCCGCCGCGTCGTCCTCCCCCTGCACGGCGACGCGACGGGGGACCCCAACCGGTATGTCGAGGCCCTGCGCATCATGGCCGACCCGGAGGCCCAGCCCGTGCTGGTGCACTGCTCGGCCGGGGCGCAGCGGACGGGCTGCGCCGTCGCGCTTTACCGCAACATCGTGGAAGGATGGGACGACGGCCGGGCCCTGAAGGAGGCCGAGGAGTTCCGCCACGACCCCCTGGACAACCCGCGCCTGCCCGAGATGTTCCACACCTGGCGCGACGAGATCGAACGCGCCTACCGCGACGGCGGGTCGATCGACACCGGGGCCACTGAGTGACCGCGCGGCGATCCGCGGTCCCACTCCAGATCATCCTGCTGCTTGCCGTGTGCGCGGCGGTCTTCTGGGTCCGCCTCGGCGAGGGCGGCCTGCACGCCTCCGAGGCCCACCGCGTCGCCCCGGCCTACGAGATGCTCGACGGCGGGAGTTGGCTCGTCCCCCGCATGTTCGAGCAGCCCTACCTCCGCAAGCCCCCGGGCATGCCCTGGGCCATCGCGGGCATGACCGAACTGCTGGGCCGGAACGAGTTCGCGGCCCGGTCCGTCTCCGCCCTCGCCTCGACGGGCATGGCGCTGATCGCGTTCTGGGCCGGGCGACGCTGGTTCGGGGCCGGGCTCGCCGCAGGGCTGGCCCAGGCCCTCATGCCCGTGCTCTGGGAAAGCGGGCGGGCCGCCGAGATCGAGGCGCTCAACCACCTCGGGACCCAGATCGCCGCGTTCCTCCTGCTCGATGCGCTCGTGTTTGCGCGCACACCCCGGGCCCGTCTGCTCGCCGCCGTCGGCGCGGCCGGGGGGGTCGTCTGGTTCGCCCTCGCCAAGGGGCCGGCCTCGGCGCCGGTGCTCGTCGGCGTGATCGCGGCGGCGTGCGTGGCGACGCGGTCGCTCCGCCCGCTCGGCGGGGTGGTCTGGGTCACGCTGGGCCTGGCGGGCGCCGCCCTGGGCGCGGTGGTGTACGCAATCGCGCGGGCCGTCGCCGCCGAGCCGCTCGAGCCGGTGCTCCAGAGCCCCGAGGCGTTCCTGTTCGAGCCCGGGCGGATCGTGGGGGTGCTGACGCTCGCGCCGGCCGCGTTCGCCCAATGCCTGCCGGTCTCGTTGGCGTTGCTTTTCCCGTGGGGCCCGGACGCCCGGCGCGAGGCGGAGGGCTGGGACGACCCGCGCCGGTTCACGGTGGCGCGGTCGCTCGGTTGGGCCTGGGTGGTCGCGGTGGGGGTGTTCATGCTCAGCGGCGTCGGCAACCCGCGGTACACGCTGCCGGCGGCGGTGCTGATTCCCCCGCTTGTGGGGTATGTCGTCGCCGGGATGGTGCGAGGTCTCTCCCCGCGGCGGCAACGGATCGCGCGCGCGCTGCTCCTCGGTCATCGGCTCGCCTGGCCCACCCTGTTGGTGGTGGTCTCGGGCGCGTATGTCCAGTTCATCGAGTCCGGGCGTCGGGCGACGAGCGGGCGCGACGCGGGCGAGGCGCTCGGGAGCGCGATCGTCGCGTGGTGCCGGGCCGAGCCGGGGCGGGAGTTGGCTGTGGTGCTGGCGGATCATGTGGTCGAGGCGCGACCAGAGGTGTTGCTGGCGGCGCAGGCGGAGGTCCGTGCGGCGGGGCTGTCCGGGGTGCGATTCCGGTGGGTTCCGGGGTTGCAGGATCTCCCTGCTTCAGGTGTCCCCGCCGGGCCTGTTCTGGCGGTGCTCCGGGACGACGACGGGAGCGGGGAGGCCGGTCGATTCGGGGCCCTCTCTGGGGTGGGTATGACCGCGATTGAAGTCGGCGAGGCGAGGGGGTTCATGTTCCATAAGTACCGTGCCCGCCTTTTCTTTGTGAGCCAACCGCACTTTTCGGACCATATTCCGGGGGGGTGAGTCTGGAATTGTGAGATTCCCCTAGAAAAGTGGGTCGGAGGTGTTGCGGCATGGGCGGTTCCCGGTATGCTGCGAGTCCGCCCGCTTGGGAGGAGGGCAGCCTGTTCTGGGTGTGCCCCGTCGTGTTGGAGGCGAGAGAGAGACGATGCATCCCGCGCCGGGAAACCGGCCTTTGGGATGGCGGGAGGAGGCTGGAGGAGAGCCTCTTTCTGAATATCCCCATCGAGGGGGGAACGAGGGTCGACGGCCCTCGTTTTTTCTTTTGCCCCGGCTTCTGGGGGCCCTGATCCCGCGGGCATCGGTTGACTCGGGACGCCGCGCGGACCGATGTTGGGTCTGGTTCTCGGACCGAGATCGGGGAGCGCGATGCGTGTGATGCTGATGGCCCACCCGGGCACAAATTCGCGGGACATCCTGCTGGATGTCGAGGCGGGGTTTCGGCAGGCGGGGCACGAGGTGATCCGGTGGGAGTTCGAGCCGATGCAGCGGCTGCAGTCCCGCGTCAGCCAGGCGCAGGGGCGGGCGGTGCTGTCGGCGGACCTCGGGGAGATCGTGCGTTCGCTGGTGGAGGCGAACCGGGTCGATTTCACGCTGGCGATGTGGGGGAACGGGCTGCTGGCGTTCGGGGTGGGGCCTTCGCCGAGCGGGACGACGGCGATGAGCTTCTTCGAGCGGGCGCGGGTGCGGCATGTGCTGTTCTGGCTGGACGCGCCGCACTGGGCGCACCAGGGCTCGATGTCGCAGTTGTTCCGCACGCCGGTGGTGGCGGAATCCCGGCTGTTCCATGTGATCAACAACGAGGGGCTGGCGGAGGAGATGCGCCGGGCGCTCGGGTTCGGGCGGGTGCTCGGGCGTCGGTACGGGGTGAACCCCGAGGTGTTCAAGCCGTGGCCCGGGGTGACCGTCCGTCACGAGTTGATGTTCAACGCGGGGCCCGGCGATCCCCCCCCCACGGCGTTGATGCTGCGCGAGCTGGAGTCGGGCGATCCCGATGTGGGGGCGATCCGGCGCGAGGCGGCCGGGGAGGCGAGGCGGCGGATGGGGGCGGCGGCCGCGGAGGCGGGGGACCTTGGCGGGGGCGTCGAGGGGCTGTTGGACGCGTGGATCCGGACGCAGCTCGAGGACCCCGGCACGCCCGTGCTGACCCGGCTGGACGCGGCGGCGGCGGGTGACGGGGCGATCCGGGGTTCGCTCGAGTTGCTGCTTTCCCGGCCGAGGGCGTTCGTGCAGATCGCCGAGCATGCGCGGGGCGTGGAGCGGTTCCGGCGGGCGTTCACACTGTCGTACCTCTCGCGGCACTTCGACTGCGGGGTCTTCGGGCCCGAGGCGCTGGCGGGCTGGCCGCACAAGGCGAAGTCGTACGGCGGGGTGCCGTACCGGGAGATGGCGAAGATGTACGGCACGGGTCGGCTGTCGGTGAACGCGATGCGCTGGCAGGACGACGAGGGGCTGAACATCAAGCCTTTCGAGATCACGGCGAGCGGGTCGGCGTGCCTGTGCGACGCGCGGGGCGGGCTCGGTTCGATGTTCGAGGTCGGGCGCGAGGTCGCGGCGTATTCGACGCCCGGCGAGGCGAGGCGGATCGCGGCGGAGTTGCTCGCGTCGCCCGATCGGCTTGCGGCGATGGCGGAGGCGGGGCGGGCGCGCACGCTGCGCGACCACACCTGGGCGTCTTGGGCGGACGACATCTGCCGGTTCGTGGCGGGCGCGGAGGGGGCGTGAAGCCCCGCCCGGTCATCTGGCGCGGCCTGGCGGAGGGGCTGCTGCTGGGGTACCTGCTCACGCTGCCGGCGGGGGCGCTTCCTGCTTGGCTCCACGGTGGTGCTGCTGTTCCCGAAGGACGTGCTG
>DAINDF010000022.1:0-35470 GCA_036732005.1 Phycisphaerales bacterium | reverse complement strand
GGACGAGGTCGAGGCCGGGCGGGCGCGGGCCGACGCGTTCGTGCTGCTGGCCGATCTGCATCACCGCCTGGCGCGGGCGCAGGACGATCGCGCGTCGGCCGAGGCCCAGATCGACGCGTCGGCCGAGTGGATCGGGCGGGCCGAGGCCTGGTGGGCCGCCGACCCGGGGGGCGACGGGGGCGACCCGGCGATGTCGCTCGCGGCGCTGATCTCCAAGCGGGGCCGGGCCGCGGGCGAGCGGGCGCTGTGGGCCCACCGCGCCGCGGGCGAGGACCCCCAGGGCCGGGCGCGGGCCCTGGCCGAGGCGACCCGCTTTGCCGAGGAGGCGAGGTCCCTCAACGCGCAGGCGAGCGCGGCGTACGAGGCGCGGCGGGTGGAGCGTCCCGCCGATCGGGATGCGCTGCACGGGCTGGTGCTCTCGCGGATGGAGGAGGGGCTCGCGATGGATACGCTCGCGGGCCTCGCCGAGGCCCGGGGGGATGGCCCGGACGCGGTCGCGGCGTTGCGGGAGGGCGCGATGGCGGTCCACCAGCGCGCGCTCGACGAGGCGCAGGCGCTCGCGCGCGACCTTTCGGACCTCGAGGCCCAGCGGGTGCTCGGGGCGGCGATGAACAAGGTTGGCAACTCGCTGCGGGAACTGGGGCGGCTCGACGAGGCCGAGCTTCTCTATGAAGAGCTCGTGGCGCACCGCCGCGGGGTGTACGCGGCGGACCCGGTCGCCCGGCACCTGCGCGACCTAGCGCTGGTTGTTGGGAAGCGGGCCCAGATCGACCAGTTGCAGGCGGCGCGGGCGGAGGGCGGGGCGAGGCGGGAACGCCTGGAGTCGGCCCTGGCCGGGTACCGCGAATCGCTCGGGCTGTTCGGCGAGCTCGAGGCCCGGGGCGTCCCGATGGCGCGGGAGATCGGGGTGACCAGCCGGGTGATCGCCTCGGTCGAGCGGTCGCTGCAGGATGAGGGCGATTGATCCGCGGAGGTTCAGGCGCTGTTCGATCGGCTTCTCGGGATCTTCTTTGGACGAACACCCGTTCATGGGGTACCTTGATCCGGACGCGGCTGAGCCGGGAGGGGACGATGGTGCGCAGAAGTGGTCAAATCGGGATGGTGCTGTCCGTTGTTTCGGCGGCGGGCGGGGTCTGCTCGGCGCAGCAGGTCGTCGACTGGCAGGCCGCGATCGCCGGGGCTTGGTCCGACCCGACCCGGTGGTCGGGCGGCGTGGTGCCCAACAACAGCGGGCCCAACACCTTTATCGCGCGGATCCTGATCCCGGGGTCCTACCAGGTCACCGCGGATATCAACGCGACGCTCTCCGGGTTTGAATTCAACGCGACGGGGGCGAGCCTGGTGTTTTCCGGGGTCAACCGCACCTTCTCGACCACCGGCACCAATGTGCTGCGCGGGGCGTCGATCACCGGCTCGGGCGGGTCGTCGTTCATCGGGGGCGGCAACACCGTGCTCGGCGGGGGCGGGGCGTTCACCAATGTCTCCTCCATGCAGTTCGGCGGGCAGGTCGACATCGTCGACGCGGACGACTTCGACCTGTGCGACACCTGCCTCGACCTGCGCGGCACGGCGAACTGGATGGGGCTCGGGCGGTTCGTGCTCGAGGGGGTCAGCGGGTCGAGCGAGATCCTGATCGGGTCGGGCGCGACGCTGAGCGCCACCGGGTCGGGGAACCGGGTCGTGACCTCGGGCGACGCGGCGAACCGCGTCGTGAACGAGGGGACCATCGCGGTGAACCTCGCGTCGGCGACGGACGAGCTGCGTGTCGAGGGCGCGACCTTCCTGAACCAGCTCGGCGGGACGGTGCGGGTCCAGCGCGGCAAGTTCCGGACCAACGCGCTCGGCTCGCTTCAGGGCGCGAGGCTCTCCGGCGGACGCTGGATCGTGGAGGCCGACGGCGAGGTCGACCTGCTCGGGCAGCAGGTCGAGATCCTCGACACGACGGTCTCGCTCCGCGGCGCGGGGGCGGCGTTCGGGGGGCTGGACACGCTGGAGATGATCGGGGTCGACGGGTGGCTCGCCGTCCGGGACGGCAAGGTCTTCGAGACCAGCGCCGCCCAGCCCGTGTTCGGCGTCGAGGGCGGGATCGATGTCGGTGAGGGGTCGTCGATCCGGATCAACAGCACGCTGATGAATGTCCAGGGCTCGGCCCTGCGGGGCGGGTACTTCACCGTGGCCGGCACGCTCGAGCTCGACGCGGGCCCGATCTACACGCTGGGCACCGACCTTGTGCTTTCCGGCGCCGGCGAGATCCGGGCGCTCGGCACGACGCAGAATCTGCTGGCGGGGCTGTCGAATATCGAGTCGGGCGCGTCGCTGGAACTGGCAAACTCGGCGGCGTTCGGCACCGCGGGCGATCTGACGCTCGACGGTCGGGCAACGGTGCGGGCGGGGTCGTCGCTCACGGTCAACGGCGATCTGAGCGCCTTCCAGGCCGGGACGCTGGTCGGGGGGAACCTCCAGGTCTTCGGCACGGTGACCGCGAACAACGCGCGGGTGGAGCGGGTGGCGGGGACGCTGATGGTCGGGCGGACCGGCGAGCTGCTCGCCCCCGACGGCGCCGGCACGGTCGACGCGCTCTCGTTCCTCCAGCGCGTCGAGACCTCGGGCGTCTTCGGGCTCGACGGGGGCCGCGTGCTCGACCTGACCGCGACGAGCAACCTCGTCACCGTCGCCGGGCGGCTGGTGCTGACCGGATCCGGCGTGGAGGGCCCGGGCAACACGGGTTCTCGCCTGCTCGCCTCGGGGTACATCCAGGAGTCGAGCGGCGAACTGGCGATCTCGATGGCGTCGCTCTCCGACTACGGGAGCGTCGCGGTCGACATCCTCCGGTTCGGCTCCGGGGCCGCGGGGGAGACGGCGGGGACGCTCCGCCTGACGCTCGACGCGGGGTTCATGGCCGCGGTCGGGGACGAGTTCCTGCTCATCGAGCTCAACCCGATGGGGACGATCCTGGGCGGCGGGTTCGCGGCGCTGGTGGTCGAGGGCTCGGGCTTCGTGTTCCAGCAGTACCTCGGCGCGGACGGTCTGGGCGTGCGGGTGGTCTCGATCCCCGCGCCGGCGTGCGGGGCCCTGCTGGCGATGGGCGTGCTCGCGTCTCGGCGCCGCCGGGCCTGATCGGGCGGTGGCGCGGGGTTCCGTGGGGCGGCCCGGCCGATCCCAGTTCGTCGAACAGACCCTAGCATCAGGCCCGCGCGGCGGAGCGCCCGCGGCCCACCATGAGCGCGCGCACCGGGACATTCCGTCTGAACGACCGCCTGCGGATCGAATCGATCGCCGGCCCGACCGTGGAGCCGCTCGAGGTCGAGCCGGGCCAGTCGGCGACGATCGGTCGTTCCATGCAGAACACGCTTGTGCTGCTCGACGGGGCGGTGTCTCGTGAGCACGCCTCCGTGCAGGAGCGGGGCGGGCGCTGGCTATTGACCGACGAGGGCAGCCGGCACGGGACGACGATCAACGGCGTGCGTGTCGAGCCGGGCGAGCCTTCGCCAATCGAGAGCGGGGACCTCGTCCGGATCGGGCCCTGGACCTTCCGCGTGCGCATCGGGGATGCGCCGACCCGGACGGGCCTGCCGACGCCCGGTCCGTCGACCGCGGTCGCGACGGTGGTGACGCGTCGGTCGCGGGGCGAGGTGGTGCAGGAGGTCGACGCGGAGAGTCTCGGCCGGCTCGCGCAGCACCGTCTCGAACTTCTCTTCGACTACGCGGGGCAGATCAACGCGGCGCCGGACGAGGCGGGGCTGAGCCGGGCGGCGCTCGACTCGGCGTTGTCGGGCAGCGGGTACGGGCGTGGGGCGCTGCTGCGGGCGGGGTCGGACGGGTCGGGGTGCGAGGTGATCGCGGCGAGCGTGCGCGAGGGGCGGTCGCCCTCGGAGGCGAGGTTCGACATCAGCGCGTCGCTGCTCGCCAAGGCGTCGGAGGGCAAGCCGGCGTTGCTCGAGTCGCTGGGCGGGGGGGCGATGCCCGATTACGGGCAGAGCGTGATGGATCTGCGGATCCACTCGGCGTTGTGCGTGCCGGTCTTCGTGGGTGAGGAACTGACGGCGTATCTCTACCTCGACGCGCGGGGGCGCGAGGCGGGCGTGCAGCCCGACGCGACGGGCTTCTGCGTCGCGCTGGCGAGGCTGTGCGGGCTGGCGATGGCGAACCTCGTCCGCCGGGATCTGGAGAAGCGGCAGGCGGAGATGGTCGCGATGCTCGGCGCGGCCCGCGAGGCGCAGCAGGTCATCCTGCCGCCCGAGAGCGGGGTGGTGGGGGGGCTGCGGTACGCGCTGCGGATGAAGCCTGGTCTGTATGTCGCGGGCGACCTCTTCGACATCGTCGAGGTCGCGCCGGGCCGGGTCGCGGTCTTCCTTGGGGATGTCACGGGCGAGGGCATCGGCGCGGGGATCCTCATGGCGAGCGGGCAGGCGCACCTGCACGCGCTGCTGCTCCAGCACGCCGATCCGGAGAAGGCGGTGAACGAGGTCAACCGCTATCTGGCCGAGCACTCACCGCCGGACCGGTTTCTTTCGCTGTGGGTGGGTCTGTTCGATCGGGCGGGCGGGACGCTGACCTATGTCGACGCCGGGCACGGGCACTACCTGCACATCCCGCGCGGGGGCGAGCCCCGGAAGGTCGAGGGTCGGGGGGGCATCCCCGCGGCGATCGACCCCGAGGTGACCTACTCGGCGCGCACGATCCCGTTCGCCGAGGGCGACCGGCTGGTGGTCTTCAGCGACGGCGTGATCGAGCAGAGCGGGGAGGGGGCGACGCGCGCGACCGACCAGTTCGGGATCGCGAATGTCCGGGCGGTGCTCGAGAAATCCACCTCCCCCGACGCGGACGCCGAGGGGGTGATGCGTGCCGTGATCGCGCACGCGGGCGGGGATGCGCTCGACGACGACACGACGGTCGCGAGCGTGCAGTGGGTTTCGGACGGGGGCACGGCGATGATCGACCCCGAGGGGCCCACGGTGCGCTGAGTCAGCCGCACCCGTTCAGGAAGTCGGAAACAAACCGGTTGATGTCCGCGAGGTCGAAGATCCCGTCGGCGTTGATGTCGGCCCTCGGGTCGGAGGCGGCGCCCAGGGTCGAGAATCGGACGATGTCGCGCAGGTCGAGCAGCCCGTCGTGGTTCAGGTCGAGCGGGCAGGGGCGGCAGATGGACGCGTCGAGGGTCGCGTCGATCGCGTCGCGGATGGTTCTGATCGACGGGGCGAGCAGGCTATTGGAGCCCTGCACCATCACGATCCCCCAGGCGCCGCGTTCGAGGTCGATCCACGGGGTGAACCCGAAGGCGCCGGGGCTGGAGAGGATGAGGGCCTCGCCACCGGGCCCACGCCGCTCGACCCACATGCCGAAGGCGTAGCCGAAGCCCTGCGCGTTCGGCGGGATCTCGCCGACGGGGAGCCCGACGGTGCGCTCGACGAACATGCTCTCCACGGCCTCGGGGCTGAGCAGGCGGACGCCGTCGAGTTCACCCCGGCGGGTGAGCATGCGGAGGATTCGGCCGTAGTCGCGCAGGTTGCTCTCCCCGCCGCCCGAGGGGCGGAAGTTGAGCGTCTCGCCGAGCCCGTCCCATTCGATGGATGGGGTGCGGAGGGGGATCGAGACGGCCTCGGCGAAGAACTCGTCGTAGGGACTGCCGCTGAGGACCTCGCAGAGGTAGCCGACGACATGCATGCCGTAGCCCGTGTAGTTGAGCTCGGTCCCGGGGAGGGCGGCGGGGGTGACGGTGGTCGCGATGAGATCGGCGGCCTGCTCGAGGGTGATGTCGAGGTTGTTGAGGATCGGCTCGGCCGCGTCGCCCGCGAAGCCGCTGGTCATGCTCTGCATCTGGTCGACGGTCATGAAGGGCTTGACGGGCCCGGCCCGTTGCGGGGCGAACATCGCGGGCAGGGCGGAGACGATCGGCGCGTGCGGGTCGATCCGCCCCGCGTCGATGAGCGTCATGGCGGCGACCGCGGACACGAGCTTGCTCGCCGAGGCGAGCGGCACGACCGTGGGCGGGGCGTAGGAGCCGAAGTACCCCTCGTACCAGATGCCCTCGGCGTCTCCCACGAGGACGGCCGCGCCGTTGAGGAGAAGGGGAAAGTCCGAGAGCATCTGCTGAACGGCGGCGTCGATGGGGGTGGGGTCGCAAATGGGGGCGCTGGCCTGGGCGTACGCGGGGTGAGCGAGCGCGGCGGCCGAGGCCGCCGCGAGGGCGGTGTTGAGGTGTGTCATGGCCTGGGCCGAACGCGATTCAGGGATTTCCATTGCACCGGGGGGATTTGAAGCATATGCTGGTCTGGATATCCGAAATTGGGGCGTGGTCGCGGTGCGGCCATTGGCCCGAAAGGAACCGGGATGGCCGAGCAGGTCCATGCGTTGCCCTTGCGGGGTGCTGAGCAGCCCCCGGTGGCCCACGGGGTGACCGAGGGGGACATCCGCCGGCTGGTGGTCTCGTTCTACGAGACCGCGTGCGCGGACGAACTCATCGGCCCGATCTTTCAGCGCGTCGTGCACGACTGGGAGACGCATTACGACACGCTGACGGACTTCTGGTCCGCGGTGATCCTGGGGACGGGGCGGTACTCGGGCCGGCCCGCGGCGGCGCACATGCCGCTGGACCTGACCCGGGCGCACTTCGAGCGGTGGCTGGCGCTGTGGGGCGAGGTGGCGATGCGCGAGCTGGGCGAGGCGAAGGCGGCCCCGTTCATCGAGATGGGCGGGAAGATGGCGCGGAGCATGTCGCGCTGGGCGCCGCGGGAGTGAGACGGATCTGGATTGATCATCGCGCGGGCGGTGGTGCCACGACCCGCCCGGAGGGCGCGTCGTGCTCTGTCCGGAGCGTCCCGTTCCGCACCACGCGCCGCTTGGGCGGCGGGTGGTGGCACCGCCCACCCCCGCGCCCCGAACAAGCACAATCCGCATGAAGGCCACCCACGGGAATCGGGTCCGGGGAGGGGGAGCGGCGGGGCGGAGGCCCTGTCCCGCGAGATCGCGGAGCGGGTCGTCGATGCCGGCACGGATCAACGCCGACGACGGGCGACGATGAGCGCCAGGCCCAGCGCGGCCGCGGCGCCGGGCGCGGGGATGTACACCTGCACTTCAGAGAGCGAATAGGCGTTGTCTCCGGAGACGGCGGCGATGCGGATTGAATCGGTGGCGATGGGGCCGGTGAAGAAGTGGATCTCGGCGTCGTTCGCGGGGTTCGGGCGGGTCTGCATCCCGTTGCCGAAGCCGTCGTAGTTCGGCACATCCCAGAGGATCCCGTAGAGGCCCGTGTCGAGGTCGCGGTAGAACAGGCGGTAGGCGTCGTTGTCATCGGCCTGGACGATCGCGCCGACGATGTTGAAGACGCCGCCGAGATCGATCTCGAAGGTGGTGGCGGTGCCGTTCCACCAGACGGTGTCCGTCTGCCATTGCGAGCCGCGCGGGCGGAAGACGCCGTCGGTGAGCGTCGAGAGGGGCGCTCCGTTGGCCGAGCCGGCGACGATGGACACGGGGGCGTCGAGGGCGACATTGGTGAACGCGCCGTGGGCAATCCCCGCGAACGCGAGAGAGACAAGGACGGCGTACGAACGCATGAGGCACTCCCTCCCCCGGAGACACTCTGCAAGGTACATCGCCTCTGCGCGGCGTCCACCTTTCGGGGGGGTCCCAGATTGAACGAGGGAGAACCCGAACGGTCGCGGTGATGGCGGTCCGGCGGGCGGGCGAAGCCCCGGCATTGCCTCGCTCCAGCGGCCTATTTCGCCTCGTACCAGTTCTGGCTGATGCCGCTGTCCACGACCAGCGGGACATCGAGTTCCATCGCCCGCTGCATGCGGTCGACGATCACGAGCCGGGCCGCCTCGGCCGTCTCGGCGGGGGCCTCGAAGACCAGTTCGTCGTGGATCTGGAGGAGCATGAGGACGCCGGCGAGCGACCCGTCTGCCGGTGGGGCGGGCGTCCCGCCGGCCTGCTTTGGCGCACCTTTGGAAGCCAGCGGGGTGGCAGGCGGGACGCCTGCCCCACCACAAGAAGCCCGGATCCTCCCGTGCAGGTCGAGCATCGCCAGCTTGATCAGGTCGGCGGCCGTGCCCTGCACGACGCTGTTGATCGCGGTGCGCTCGGCGAGGCTGCGACGGTTGGGCTGGTTGCTGTCGATGTCGGGGATGTGCCGGCGGCGTTTGAGCATCGTCTCGACATACCCGTGCCGGCGGGCGAAGTCGACGCATTCCTCGAGGAAGGTGGTGATGCCGGCGAAGCGTTTCTTGTAGCCCGTGATGATCTCGTCGGCCTCGGTGTTGGAGCAGCCCAGCCGGCGTGCCAGCCCGAACGCGGTGATGCCGTAGACGATGCCGAAGTTGACCATCTTCGCCCCGTTGCGCTGCTCTCGGGTGACCTCGGCGAGGGGCACGCCGTGGATCTGGGCGGCGACCGCGGCGTGGATGTCCTCGCCATTGACGAAGGCCTCGGTGAGCGCGGGGTCGCGGGAGAGGTGGGCGAGCAGGCGGAGCTCGATCTGGCTGTAGTCCGCCGTGATCAGCACGCGGCCCGGCGGGGCGACGAAGGCCCGGCGGATCTCGCGGCCGATGTCGGTGCGGATCGGGATGTTCTGGAGGTTGGGGTCGCTGGAGGAGAGCCGCCCGGTCGCGGCGACGGTCTGGTTGAAGCTCGCGTGGATGCGTCCGGTCTCGTCGTTGATCTCCTCCTTGAGAGCGACGAGGTAGGTGCTGACCAGCTTGGCGAGCTGGCGGTACTCGAGGATCAGTTCGGGGATCGGCGAGTCGATCGCGGCGTCGTCGACGAGCTTCTGGAGCACCTCCGCGTCGGTGGAGTAGCCCGTCTTGGTCTTCTTGATGGGCTTGATTCCGAGGCCCGGGGGTTCGCCCGTCGGCTTGTGGAACAGGGCCTGGCTGAGCTGTTTGGGGCTGTCGATGTCGAAGACATAGCCGAGCGCCTGCGTCGCCTCGTCGTGCACGCGGGACTTGAGGCGTTCGATCTCCTTCTCGAGGCGCTCGCGCTGGTGGTCGAGCTCGGCGGGGTCGACGAGGATGCCGTTGTACTCGAGCTCGGCGAGCACCTCGACCAGGGGGAGTTCGACCTCGCGGTAGAGGTCGTCCAGGCCCATCGCGCGGAGTTGCGGGTTCATGATGCGGTTGAGCCGCAGCGTGACATCCGCGTCCTCGGCGGCGTAGACCGCGGCCTGGGCCAGGGGGACCTCGTCGAACCGTTTCTGCTTGCTGCCCGTGCCGATGAGTTCCTTGATCGAGATGTTCTGCCGGTTGAGCAGCGCGAGGGCGAGGGCGTCCATCGAGTGGCTGGAACGCGACGAATCGATGAGGTAACTGGCGATCATGCTGTCGCCGCCGAGGGCGTGCCGCAGCCCCCCGAGCTCGACCCCCGACCGCCGCAGCACGATCAGGTCGTACTTGATGTTGTGCCCGAGCTTCGCCTTGCGGGGGTCCTCGAGCATCGGCCTGAGCGCCCGCAGCACGGTCGCCTCGTCGAGGTGTGACTCTCCCTCCGGCGCGCGCACGGGGACATACCACCCCTTCCCCGAGTCGACCGCGAACGAGAGCCCAGCCAGCCTCGCCCGCATCGGGTGCAGGGCCGTGGTCTCGGTGTCCACCGCGAAGACCTCGGCGCCGGCGAGGGCGGAGACGAGCGCGTCCAGGTCCGCCCGCGTGCGCACGCAGGTGTAGTCGCCCTCGACGATGCGCTCGACGGGCCCGTCGGCGTGCGCGAAGAGCGAATCACCGAAATCCGCCGGCGCGGGCTTGCTCGCCTTCGCGGGCGGCGTGTCGCCCGGGGCCTCGCCGAGGAGGGCGCGCAGTTCGTCCTGATAGCGGTTGAAGCCGAGTTCCTTGAGGATCGGCGCCATCGCGCCGAGGTTCAGCCGGTCGACGCGGGCCGCGTCGAGGTCGAGCGCCACGGGCGTGTCGCGCCTGAGCGTGACGAGTTCCTTGGACAGCGGGAGGAGGTCGAGCGATGCGGCGATGTTCTCTCGCCGCTTGCCCTTGATCTTCCATTCCTTGGGGGGCTTGTCGGCGGTGACCTCCGCGAGGACGGCGTCGAGCGAGCCGAATTCGGCGATCAGTTGGGCCGCGGTCTTGGGGCCGATGCCGGGAACACCCGGGACATTGTCGACCGTGTCGCCCATGAGCGTGAGCATGTCGACGACCTGGGCGGGGGTGATGCCGAGCTCCTCGCGGAGGGTCTCGGCGGTGATGAGCGCATCGGTGTGGACATCGTACATCTCGGTGGCGGGGGTCCCCGAGCCGAGGAGCTGCTTGAGGTCCTTGTCCTTGGAGATGATGCGGACGCGCAGGTCGGGATGCCGGTCGCTGAAGGTGGTGGCGATGGTGGCGATGACATCGTCGGCCTCGAAGCCCTCGGCGCCGAGCACGGGGACGCCGATCTCTTTCAGCAGCGCCAGGCACCGCTCGACCTGAGGGAAGAGGTCCTGGGGCGGCGCGTCGCGGTTCGCCTTGTACTCCGGGTAGAGCTCGCTGCGGAAGGTGCCCCGGTCGCCCGAGACATCGAGCGCCACCGCGAGGTGGGTGGGTTCACCCCCTCCCTTGAGATGGCCCGCGTCGTGCTTGAGGATCTTGAGGAGCATGCCGACGAAGCCGAACGACATGTTGGTCGGCTCTTTCGTCACCGGGCTGGTCATGGGTGTGCGGATGGCGTGGTAGGCGCGGAAGAACTGGGCGTACCCGTCGATGAGGTAGAGCGTGGGCATGGGGGCAGGATACGGGCCCGCTCAGAATCGGGCGGTTTTCCATAGGCGGAGTGGCCGCGCTCGGGTAGCCTGACAGGCCCGTGAAAGGAACCCCATGACCCGCACCGCCGCCGCGCTCCTTCTTGCCGTTGCTCTGCCCGCTGCCGCCGGACCCGACCTGACGGTGGCCGGGCTGCCCAACATCGCGAACTGGGGCGGGGTCGGCGGGCTGCGGGCCTACTCGTTCGGCACGATCCTCTGCAACACGGGGAACGCCGAGCTCGACTTCGTGTCGAACACGAACCGCCACCCGGTGCTCGCCTCGCAGCTGTACCGGCTGTCGAACGGTCGGTTCGAGCAGATCGGGCTGGGGCTTGTCAAGCACGAGTTCTTCCCGCTCCAGATGAACCAGTGCGGGACCTGCACGCCCCCTTCCGTCTCGTCACGCCTCGGGGTGGGCTGCTCGACGACAGACTCGGCGTCGATCGCCGGGTCGCAGTCGGTGCTCGGGCCGCGCACGGAGGTCGACCCCGCCACCGGCGTGTTTCTCTATCCGTTCACCGGGATCAACCAGTCGGGCGACGCCGTCTTCAAGCGTCTCCGGGCGAGCGAGGCGGATCTCTCCGTGCCCGGGGCGCGGTACTTCTTCGAGTCCGTCGCGGTGGCGCCCGACGACGCGGCCTCGGGCAACGGGGCGAACAACGCCGCGTGGCGCGAGGTGACGATCAACCCGGCGACCTTCAACGCCGCCTTCACGGGCAACGCCGCGCCCGAGCAGCCCGCGCTCTTCGCCTGGCAGGGGGCCGACCCCGAGGTCCTGCTGACCAGCGTGATCGCGCCGGACGGCGGGGTGTACTGGGTCGGCTCGCGGGCCACGCCGATCGGGGGCGGGCAGTGGGCCTACGAGTACGCGGTGATGAACCTCAACTCCGCCGACCCGGCGGAGGGCGTCTCCGTCCCCGCGCCGGGCGCCGCGGTCTCCGGCGTCGGCTTCCACGATGTCGACTATCACTCGGGCGACCCCGTGGACGGCACGGACTGGGCGGGGCAGGCCGCGGGCGGCGAGGTCGCGTGGTCGGCCCCCGCGCCCGGGCCCGGGCTGCTGCCCAACGCGTTGCGCTGGGGCACGCTCTACAACTTCCGCTTCGTCGCAGGGACGCAGAGCGTGCACGCGGACATGCGGATCACGCTCGCGGGGGGCGGCGTGCTCGCGCTGAGCGTCGTCGCGCCCGATTCGCCCGCGTGCGGCCCGGCCGACCTTGTCTCCCCGTTCGGCGTGCTCGATCTGCTCGATGTGCAGGCGTTCATCGCGGGGTTCGTCGGGGCCGACCCTGTGGCGGACCTCGCCGACCCGTTCGGCGTGTTCGATCTGGCGGACCTGCAGGCGTTCGTCGGCGCGTTCAACGCCGGGTGTCCCTGACCGAGGTCCGGGCGCACGCGTGAGGCCGGCCGGATTGCTCCGTCGGTCGCGCATCCGGTAGGCTCATGGCGTGAACGGCCGGGTGGGTTCGCCCGGTGTTCTCGCAGGAGCCCGCCATGACGACCCATTCCCGCCGTCGGTTCCTCGCCGCGGGCGGCGCCGCCTCGCTCGTCCCGCTCTCGGTGGCGTTCGGGCAGGCCGAGCAGCCGTCCCTGACCAGCAGCGAGCCGGCCGCGTCGCGCTCCGGCGCGCGAACGACCCACCCGATCGTCCTCTCGACCTACTCGCTCTGGCGGTTCCGCAACGAGGAGTTCCGCGACTTCGACCGCTGCATCGACCTCGCCGACCGCATGGGTTTCGACGGCGTGGAGCTGCTGCTCTACCAGATCGAGCAGAACGAGTTGCTGAGCCGGTCGAAACTCATGTCGTACAAGCGTCGGGCCCTGCACCTGGGCCTCGCGCTCGTCGGCATGTCCACCTACCAGGGCTTCGTCACGCCCGACAAGCAGGAACGGCGGTTCAACATCGACCGCACGATCGGGCAGATCCGCCTCGCGGCCGACCTGGGCATCCCCACGATGCGCGTCAACACCGGGCGGTGGGGCACCTCGGCGAACTTCGATGCCCTGATGGCCAACCGCGGGATCGAGCCCCCGCTGCCGGGGTACACCGACGAGGACGGGTATCCGTGGGTCATCGACGCGATGGAGCAATGCGTCAAGGTCGCCGAGCAGGTGGGCGTCGTGCTGGGGCTGGAGAACCACTGGGGCCTGGGCCTCACGCCCGAGGGCGTGCTGCGGATCGTGAGCGCGGTGGACTCGCCCTGGCTCCGCGTCACGACCGACACGGGCAACTTCCTGGAAGAGCCCTATGAGCGGCTCACGAAACTCGCCCCGCACACCTGCCTGGTGCAGGCCAAGACCTACTACGGCGGGGGGCAGTGGTACACCCTCGACCTCGACTACCCGCGCATCGGGCGGATCCTGGCCGAGGCCGGCTACCGCGGCTATGTCTCCCTCGAGTTCGAGGGGATGGAGGCGTGGGAGACGGCGATCCCGAAGAGCCTGGCGCTGCTGCGGGGGGCGTTTCCGAGAACGTCCTGACGGGAGTTCGTGAACTGACGATGCAGGGTGCCACGACTCGCCGCAGAGCGGCGCAGTCGTGACTGCCGACCATTTTGGGCGCACTGCTGCGCCGAGGACGGCGAGCAGTGGCACCCGCGCCTTCCGCCGACTCAGTCCGGTCGTCGAATCGGGTCGATGCCGAGTCGACAAACTCGGTCGCCCGCGTACCAGCGTGCCGACGACCACCCCCAGTCTGTCGAACAGCGAACAAGCCCGCGACGGACCGGGTTCTCATGGATGTACTGGATTTACTCTGCGAGTTCGTCGTCGCTGTAGATGTTCCGGTCGTATTCCCCGCCGTGCTGCCAGAACCGGAAGCGTCCGTCAGTCAACCGAAGGCGGTCCAGAATCGGCGCGTCCAACTCACGTCATCGCGCGATGATGGCCCGAGCGAATCCCCGCTTGAGCGTTCACGCGATCCTCGAAACCGGGTACTCCGGCAGATTCGGCCAGATCAACAGGTGGACATGCTCAGGCATGACGACCCAGGCGTGGATCCGAAATCCTGCTCGAGCTCGACTTGAATCCAAATGCACGACAAACGCGTCCTTGATCGCGTCGTTCCCGAACAGAGGAAGCCGCTGGTAGCACGAAAATGTGAGAAATCGGATGTGATTCGGATGCTCGATGCGCTTCAGTCGCTTCCGGTGCGCGTCCACGGCACGAGGATACCAGTCACTGGGTGCCACGACTCGCCGCAGAGCGGCGCAGTCGTGCCACCCCCCCGTCATAATCGCAATGCTGCGCCGAGGCCGGCGAGCCGTGGCACCCCGCCGCAGATGTCGCCACTCTGGCCACGCGCGCCGTTCACCCCAGCATCTCAATCCCCCGCCCCACATCGCGCACCTCCACCACCTCCAGCCCCTTGATCTTCACCTGCCCCCGCATCGCCGGCGTCACCGCCCGCTTCGCCCCCAGCCGCGCGGCCTCTCTCAATCGCTGCTCCAGTTGCGAGACCGGCCGCACCTCGCCCCCCAGCCCGACCTCGCCGATCACCACCGTCCTCGGCTCGACGGCCTTCCTGTAGTGCGCCCCCGCGATCGCCAGCAGCAGCGCCAGGTCGCTCGCCGGCTCGACCACGCGCACGCCGCCGACGGCGCTGGCGAAGATGTCCCGGTCCGCCAGCCTCAGCCCCGCGTGCTGTTCGAGCACGGCGATGAGCATCGCCAGGCGGCTCGTGTCCAGCCCGCTTGATTTTCGTTTCGCCGCCCCGAGGAACCCCGTCGCCGTCAGCGCCTGCACCTCGACCAGCACGCACCGGGAGCCGTGCATGACGGGGCAGACGATCGAGCCGGGCCGGGGCGTGCCGTCGTCGAACGAGGCCCCGCCCCCGTTGCTCACCGGGCGCAGGCCCCCGCCGCCCATCTCGAACAGACCCAGTTCGAGCGTCGTGCCATAACGGTTCTTGACCGCGCGCACGATCCGACCCGCGTGGAAGCGGTCGCCCTCGAAGTAGAGCACCGCGTCGACGAGGTGCTCGAGCACCCGCGGCCCGGCGAGCTGGCCTTCCTTCGTGACATGCCCCACCAGCAGCACCGCGGTGCCCGACGCCTTCGCCAAGTACACCAGTTCCTGCGCGCACCGGCGCAGCTGGGCCAGCGATCCGGGCGAGGCGTCCAGGTCGGACTTGTACACCATCTGCACCGAGTCGATCACCAGCACCGCCGGCTTGACGAGCCGCACCTGCTCGATGATCCGCGCCAGGTTCGTGTCCGCGAGGACGAACAGGTTGGGCTCGCCCGCGATGCCCAGCCGGGCCGCGCGGCGCTGCACCTGCTCGGCGGATTCCTCGCTCGTGACATACAGCACCCGCCGCGACCAGTCCGGCGCACGCTTCGGGTCGATCGCGCTGGCCCACCCGCCCGCGGCCTGGAGGAGCAGCGTGCTCTTGCCGATCCCGGGCTCGCCCCCGATCAGCACCGTTGAGCCGGGCACCAGCCCCATCCCGTCCGAGGGCGAGCCCCCCAGCACGCGGTCGAACTCCCCGATCCCGGTCGGCAGGCGGCGCGAGGCCGCCGGGTCGGGCGAGACCTCGTCGATCGGGGCGGCCCTCGGGGCGCCCTCGATGGTGTCGGCCCACCCCTCGATCAACCCGCGGTGCGGGTCGGACGCGGCGCCGGCGTTGAACTTCTGCTCCTCCATGCTGTCCCACGAGCCGCAGTCGGGGCACTTGCCGGCCCATCGGGATTGCGTCCCCCCGCATGAGGTGCAGACATAGAGGGTGCGTTGCTTGGCCATGCGGCGAGGATATCCGTTCGGGCTCTGGTCGATCGGCCGGCCGTCCTGAACCCCGACCCAACCCCGGGCGGTAGCATCTCGGAGTCTCAGCCGCATGCCCCCGGACGCAAGCCCATCCCCGACGCCCTCCGGGCGCCAACGCGAGCGCAAGCCGCTGACCGCGCGTCGCGTGTGGCGCAAGGTCCGCCGCGGCCTGCTCTTGTTCATCCTGCTGCTGCTGGTGGGGCTGCTCGTGCTGACGCGGACAGGGGTGACCAAATCCCTGGTCCTGCCCAGGCTCGAGAGCGCGCTCAACCTCGACATCAACGCCGGCAGCATCATCATCGCCTCGGACCTGTCCGTCGTCGTCCGCGACGCCCGTTTCCGGGTCCCCGGGCTCCGGGGCGAGGCGGGGGAGATCCTCCGGTTCGATCGGCTCGTCGCCCGGATCGACTGGCTGCGGCTGCCCTCGCCGAGCGCGGTGGTCGAGGTCGAGCTCGAGCAGCCCCGCCTCCGTCTCAGCCAGCACAATGAGACGGGCGAGATCAACGCCGCCTCGCTCGCGTTCTTCGGGCGCGTCCGGGGGGGCGAGGTGGCCGCGTTGCCGACGGTCGTGGTGCGGAACGGCGCGGTCGAACTCGGGGAGCACGACGGCGCCGGCTACGAGTCCCTCGCGAGCGTGCCGCTCTCGGGCGTGCTCGCGCCGCCCAAGGCGGGCGGGTCCGGGCCTTCCTTGTTCTCGCTGACGCGGGCGATCGGGGAATCGGGCATCGAGGTCACCGGGCTCGTCGGCCCGGGAGGCGTCACCTTCACCCTCGGGGGCCTCACCCTCAACGACTGGCCCGACGAGGCGATCCCGACGCGTTGGCGCCCCCTCTGGGCGGCCCTCGACCTCGACGGCCGGGTCGTCCCGAGGCGGGTCACCATCTCCCCCGAGGGCGACGCGGAGATCGAGGTCTCGGTCGACCGCGTGGCGCTGAATATCCCCTTCGCCAACGACGCCGCCCGCGACGGCGAGCCGATCCGCCTCGCCGATGTGAACGGCTCGTTCATCATCACCGACCGGATGCTCTCGGCGGATCTCTCGGGGCGCGTCGGCACGCTGACCGAGCGCGTCGTGTTCGACCTGTGGGGGTTCGACGCGAACCGGAGCCCGTTCCTGGCCCGCCTCACGACTGAGCCGTTCCGCCTCGAGCGCGACCTCGGGCTGCTCGACTATGTCCCACAGGCGGTGATCGAGCAGCTCGAGCGGTTCAGCAGGCCCGAGGGGGATGTCGAGGCCACCATCTGGCTCGCGCGAGGCTCGCGCCTGGACGGGCAACCCGCCCCGATGACGGGCTCGCTCGAACTCCCGCCGGGGCTCGCGCTCGTCGGGGACCGGGGCCAGATCCGCCTCGACGGCACGCTCCGCATGTGGAACGCCACCGCCGCCTACCAGGGCTTCCCCTATCCCTTCACCGACATGGGCGGGGTCTTCCGCTTCACGCGCGACCGCCTCGAGTTCGGCGAGCTGCGGGGCACGGGCCCGACCGGGGCGAGGCTGGGCGGGGGCGGCGTCATCGGGCCGCTGGGCCCCAACGCCGCGGTCGAACTCGATCTGCGCGTTGATGATCTCCCGATCGACGAGGCCCTCATCGCCGTGCTGAGCCCGTCGCGCCGGGCGCTCGTCCGCGGGTTGTTCAGCGAGGCCAAGCACGCCGACCTCGTCGCCGAGGGGCTGCTCCGCTCCAACGAGGAGGCGGGGGCGATGCACGCGCGCCTCGGGGCGATCGAGGCCGAACGCGAGGCGTGGACCACCGGCGGCATGGCGCCGGGGGAGTTGGAGCGCCTCGACGAGGAGCGGCGGCGGATCGAGGCCGCCCTGCGAGACAAGCCAGCGTTCCGCCTCGCCGGCGTGGCGGACGCGACGATCCGCGTCGTGCGCTACGAGGGCGAGGAGAGCATCTGGGAGCGTGACATCCGCCTCTCGATGGACGAGGTGGGCCTGCTCAGCGAGTACTTCGCCCTTCCCACCATCGGGCGGCGCGTCGAGTTCTCCATCAACGAGGAAACCACCGCCTTCCGCGTCGCCGAGGGGAGCACCCTGCGCGGGGGTGAGGTCTCGATCAACGCCCGTGTGCAACTGGGCGACGACGACGCGCAGTCGATCCCCGAGATCGACATCACCGCGACCGATGTGCCCATCGACGACCTCCTTCTCCACGCCATCGCGGGCCCGGGCGAGGACGGCGAGGCCGGCGGCGCCGGCATGCTCGCGCGCGTGCTCCACCGCCTCAACCTCTCGGGCACCCTCGACAGCACCGCCGCCATCGGCCCCGAGAACGGCGAGATCGGGTACCAGATCAAGACACTGGTCAGCGGCGTCAACGCCCGCGTCACCACCGCGGGGGTCGATCTCGAAGACCTCGTCGGCACCGTCTCGGTCTCCCGCGACCGCGTCGGGCTCGACCTGACCGGGGCCGTCGCCGTGCCGGGCTCCTCCGAGCGCATCGACGGCGCCCGCCTCACCGCGGCGATCGCGCTCCCCCCGGGCGCGTCGTGGACCGAACTCGACGAGACCGGCGCCACGCCGTCGATCGATGCGTCCGTGGCGCTCCCAGACGCTGACCTCCGCGTCCCAGCCGAGCGGCTCATCGCCGTCTTCGACGAGCAGACCGCGTCCCGCGTCGCGGAGCTGCGGGAGCGATACAGGCCCGAGGGCCGGCTCGACATCGAGACCAGGCTGGTCGGCGCGCTCGGGGCGGGCGCGGTCGGGCCCGCGGACATCACCGTCCGGGCCGGCGGGGTGCGGCGTCTGGCGTTCGACGCGGGCGAGATCCGCATCGAGGCGACCTCCGGGCAGGGCGAGGCGGTGCTGCACCTAGGCGAGGACCGGCGGGCGGACTTCCGGGACTTCTCGGTCGAACTCAGCGCCGGGGGCGTGCCCAGCGGCCGGCTGAGGATCGACGACACGATCCCCCTCCGCGATCTCAAAGGCGCCGCGTGGGAGGCCCGCCTCGACGGCGGCCGGTTCGAGTCTCCGCTTACCCGGGCCGCGGTCGAGCGGTCGGCCCGCGGGGGCCTCGCCGACCTGTTCGCCCAGCGCGAGCCGAGGGGGGCGTTCGATCTGGTCCTGCGTCACCGCCCCGACGACGAGTTCGAGGGCACGCTCAGCCCGCGCTCGCTCACCCTGGCGACCCCCAGGGGCGACGCCCGGTTCGACTCGGCCGGCGGTTCGATCGAGTTCGGGCCCGGCGGGGGCGCGATCTCCGCGCTCCGGCTCGACGCCCCGGACGCTTCCATCGGCCTGCGCGGCGGGTGGACCCTCGAGGGCGAGCGTGCCCGCCTCGACCTCGAGATCGACGGGCGGGCCGAGCGCCTCACCCCGCCCCTGCTCGGCCTCGCCCCCGACGCGGTGGGGGAGCTGTTCGAGGCGATCGGCGTGCACGCGAACGGCCCGGTCGAGCTCCGCGCGCTGCGGGTTGAGACCGAAGGCCCGATGACGGGGCGGGCCGAAGGCCCGGGTGTCCCGGTCCGCGTCACGGGCACGGCGCTGGTCACCGATGCCGGCCTGCGCGTCGGCATCCCGGTGACGGAGTTGACCGGGCTGATCAACTTCAATGTGGTGACGGGGCCCGGGAGCGCCGAGCCCGCGTTCTCGGTCACCGTCGAGGCCGACCGGTGGCGCCTGCTCGGCCTGCGGATGACCGGCGGCCGGGCCGAGGCCCTGAGCGGGCGCGACCCGGGCTCGATCCTCGTGCCGATCCTCCACGCCGACACGCACGGCGGCCGGTTCACCGGGGCGGTTCGGGTCTCGCCCGAATCCCGGGGCGAGCGGCGATACTGGGCCGACCTGCAACTGGCCGAGGTCCGGCTCGCGCCGCTGCTCGAGGATGTCAGCCTCGCGGAGGGGGGCACGCTCGCCGACGCGGTCCGCGACGACCTGGAGCGGGCCTACCCCGAGGAGGACTGGAACAAGTCCCAAGACCGCTCGCGAGGCCTCGTCAACGCCTCGTTCTCGATCACCGGTTCGTCGGCGGGCGACGCGGGGCGGCGTGGGCGTGGGCGCGTGATCGTCAGCGGGGGGCCGGTCGTGCAGCTCCCGTTGCTCACGCCGCTGATCGAGTTCTCCAACCTCCGGCTGCCGGTGGGCGACGAGCTGCGTCTCGGGTTCGCCTCGCTCTACCTGGACGAATCGGGCGTGACCTTTGAGGACCTCGCGGTCATCAGCGAGAGTGTCGAGCTGCTCGGGTTCGGGGCGATGACCTGGCCCGGCACCGACCTGGACCTGCGGATCCGCTCCCAGGCCCGCGAGCGCATCCCCGTGCTCTCGACGATGGTCGAGGCCGTCCGCGACGAGCTGCTCACGACCCGGGTGCAGGGCCCGCTGGCGGACCCTCGGATCAGCACCGAATCGTTCAGCGCCACGCGGCGGGTGATGGGCTCGCTCTTCGGCGGGGGCGCGAGCCCGAACTATCTCCGTCTCCGCGAGATCAGCGCCAACGCCGGCGCGACGCGGGACCGGATCCGCCAGGCCGCCGAGCTTCTCGACCGGATCGGCACGGGCCAGGTCTCCCCGAGCGCGCAGGGCGGCAATGATCTGCCATGAGCATGGAGCCGAACCGTCAGGAACTCGACCCCCCCGCCACGCTGGAGCCGATCGACGAGTCGGCGGCGCCCCCGGAACGGCCCGTCCAGAAGCGGGCCGAGTTCCCCGATGTCCAGGAGGAGATCGACGCGCTCATCCGGCGCACCGCGGGCGACGACACCGACGAGTTCCATGTCCGCCTCGTCCGCGAGCTGATCACCGCCGCCCTCAAGCTGATCCCCGACGGGCGCGAGACGGGCGAGCTCAAGCTCATGACCGCGGCGATGAAGGAACTCCGCTACGCCTACCGCGTCTTCGGCGCCTACCCCACGCCGCACAAGGTGACCATCTTCGGCTCCGCCCGCACCCCCGAGCACCACCCGGACTATCTCGCCGCGGTCGAGTTCAGCCGCCGCATGGCCGAGGCGGGGTGGATGTCCATCACCGGCGCGGGCGACGGGATCATGAAGGCCGGGCATGTCGGCCCGGGCCGCGGCGCGAGCTTCGGGGTGGCGATCCGCCTCCCGTTCGAGACCACCGCGAACGAGGTCATCGTCGACGACGAGAAACTCATCCACTTCAAGTACTTCTTCACCCGCAAGCTCATGTTCCTCAGCCAGGCCGAGGCGGTCGTCTGCTTCCCCGGCGGGTTCGGCACGATGGACGAGGCGTTCGAGACGCTCACGCTCGTGCAGACCGGCAAGGCGAGCATGATCCCCATCGTGATGGTCGAGGGGCAGGGGCCCTCCGCGGGCTACTGGGAGGGGTTCAAGCGGTTCATCGAGGGCGAACTGCTCACCCGCGGGTGGATCAGCGCCGAGGACCCGGGCCTGTTCTACCTCGCCTCGAGCCCCGAGGACGCCGCCCGGCATGTGCTCAGGTTCTACCGGAATTACCACTCGTCGCGGTATGTCCGGGACGACCTCGTGGTCCGCATCCGCAAGCCGTTGACCCCGGACGCCGTCGACCTGCTCAACGACGAGTTCAAGGCCCTGGTCAAGTCGGGGCGCATCACGCAGCGGGGCCCGTACGACGCCGAAGACGACCACCGCGATCTCCCCCGCCTCGCGTTCACGCACACCAGGCGGCAGTTCGGGCTCATCCGCCGGCTCATCGACCGGATCAACGACCTGCCCACCGCGGAGTGAGCCCGCCCTCCGTGAGCACGCACCGCGCCATCCTCGCCGCAACCGTCGTGCTCGCCGGGGCGATCCTGCCGGGGTGCCGGGGCAGCGGCGGGGCGGATGGGCCCACGCCGCGGCCCGCCCCGGCCGCCGCCGACCTCGGGCTCGAGGCGAGGATCTGGGTCGTTGACGCGACGGGCGCGCCGTTGATGCGGGCGCTCGCCCCCCACGCGCTCGCCGACAGTCGGCTCCCCGCCGAGACCGCCGCCCGGTGGCGGGAATCGGGCTTCCGCCTTGTCGATCTGCCCGCCGATGAGGCCGACCGGATCGAACGCGCCCTCCCCCACGCCGACGCGGTGCGCCGCCTCGCCCTGGGCCAGCCGACGGCCTGGGCCAGGCTCGCGTCGGCCCCCGTCTCCCGGTCGGCGGCGGTGGTGTCCGCCGCCGGTCTCCGCGCCGAACGCTCGGGCCGGTACGAACTCCTGACCCGCGCCTGGCCCGAGCCGGAGGTCCGCGGCGACCGGGCCTTCCGCGTCGAGGTGACGCTCGCGTGGCGCCCCGACACGGGCGGCGACCCCGAGGTGGTTGACCGCCTGCTCGTCAGCCTCACCGTTCCCGCCGGGCGGGCGCTGGCGATCGTGCCCGCGGGCCCCGACGAGCCCTGGATCACGGCCGAACCCGCGGGACCCCGCCCGGGCGACCCGGGAACCCCGGGCCCGGCGGGCCCGGACACGGAGGCGCCCAAGAGCGAGGGCGTCGCGCCGCTGCCGCCCCCGCGGACCGAAACGCCGACCCCGGTCGCCACGGGTCCTGTCGACGCGCCGGCCCGCACGCTGGGCGAGGCGATGCTGATCTCGCCGCCTGAGCTCGGGGCGCTGCCGAGGCCCGCCCGCCGCGAGGTCTTCGTGCTCGTGCCGCGCTGGCCCTGAGCCCCATCTCCCGGCGGGCTATCGTTGCCTCCCGCGCCACCACCTCCGAGGCCCCATGCCCAAATGGATGCCCCCCAGCTCGTTCGCCCTGGCGCTCGCCGGGGGCCTGTTCCTCCGCTTCGGCGTCGCCGAGGCGCAGGGCCTGGGCCTGAGCCTCCTGATGCTCGTCGCCGCGCTCGTCCTGCTCGTCCTCGGGGCGGACTTCATGGTCCACGGCGCCGTGCGACTCGCGCGGATGCTGGGCGTCTCCCCCTTCTTCATCGGGGTGACCGTGGTGGCGTTCGGCACCAGCGCCCCGGAACTGGCCGCGTCCGTCGGCGCCTCGCTCAAGGGCGCGGGCGACCTCGCCGTCGGGAATGTCCTCGGGTCGAACATCGCCAACATCTGCCTCATCCTGGGAATCACCGCCGTCATCAGGCCCATCCCCGTGGAGCGGTCGATCTGGCGCGTCGATGCGCCGATCATGCTCGCGCTCACCCTCGCCTCCGCGTTCGTGATGCTCGACCGGCTCATCGACCCCGCCGCGACGATCGGACGCATCGATGGCTTGGTGCTCGTGCTCGGGCTGATCGCCTACATCGCCTACAACGCCAAGGCCGGCAAGATCGACCCCGACGAGATCGAGCACGAGGTCGACATCGAGTTGAACGAATCACGACGCCTGAACGGAAACGCGGGGCCCGCCCGCGCCGCGGCGCCCGTCCTGCTCATCCTCGTTGGTCTGGCGGGGCTCGTGCTCGGGGCCGAACTCCTCGTTGACGCGGCCTCGTCCATCGCCGCGTCGGTCGGCGTCTCCGCGTCGATCATCGGGCTGACCGTCGTCGCCTTCGGCACCAGCGTGCCCGAGCTCGTCTTTTCCGCCCGGGCCGCGATGAAGGACCATCCCGAGATCGCCATCGGCAACATCATCGGGTCGAATGTCTTCAACCTGCTCGGGGTCCTGGGCGTCGCGGCTCTGGCCCACCCGATCCCCGTCCCGCTCGACGCGGTCCACCGCGACATCTGGTTCCTCTGGGTCGTCACCGTCGCCTGCTGCGTGATGATGAAGACCCAGAAGCGAGTCAACCGCCGCGAGGGCACCGCCCTCCTGCTCGGCTACGCCGCCTACACCGCGTACCTCTACCTCGCCTGACCCCGGGCTCACATCGACAGGTTGTTGATCCGCCCGTACGAGGTCGAATACCCCGAGAGCTTGTAGAACCGGTTGAGCCGGATCGACTGCACATAGATATCGTGGCCGTTGAACCCCGAGTCCCCGTTCGACTGGGTGGGGTCGTCGTTGGTGTAGCCCGACAGAGGCTTGAAGAGCTCGACACGCCCGTCGATGTAGGCCGTCATCCCGCCCCCGTTGTGCCGCGTCGTCCACTGGTCGTAATTGCCCCACCGTCCGTCGGTCACGCCGAGCGGCCCGTTGTTGTTGTACCAGTGCGAGCTCTCCTCGACGATGATCGGCAGGCCCGCCCCGGGCACGAGCCGACCGTCCTCGATCCACAGATCCGCGAAGACCCCGGAGATCTGGGCCGACCGGGGCCCGGGGATCGTCGCGTACCAGACCTGGAAGTTCAGGAAGGTCTTGGCGCCCGCCGCGTCGGCGACGAAGGTGTAGTCGAAGTTCAGGTCCGCCCCGCCGTACAGGTCGTCGCGTCCGAGGTTGTCCGGGTCCTCCTCCACACCGAACGGGTCCTGACGCTGGTTCAACGGGCACCCGACGATCTCCACCGCCTCGTCGACATAGTCGATGAGGAACCCCTCGTCCACGCGGCGTCCGTTCTCGTAGGTGTACGCCCAGTTCTTCGTGATCCCCGTCGCGCCCGTCGCAATCGGCGCCGACGGCATCGTCATGTCCTCGCTGTCCGTCGCGTACATGAAGTTCGCCATCGACAACTGCCGCATCGTCGACTGGCACACCACCGTCATCGCGCTCTCCCGCGCCTTCCCCAGCGCCGGGAGCAGAATCCCGATCAGCAGCGCGATGATCGCGATCACCACCAGAAGCTCGATGAGCGTGAACCCACCGCGGCGTACGGCACTCGTCATGTTCGTTCCATCCCGAGAATGAGGCCGACCCGGCCTCGGGAATCCACCCTACCGCCAACCGGGCCCCGCCGAAAGGCGGCAGCACGGGAATTTCGCTCCCGGCCGCCCGGGCCGCCCCGGGGCATCCGAACAGCGGGCAAATATCACCTCGGCCACGCCCGGGAACGAAACCCAGCGGACCCCGATCCCAACGACCTCCGGGGCGGGCCCCCGGGCCCTCTGGCCCACGCACCGGGAAACGGGGTGGCACAATGGACGCGGCGATGAACATCAACGAGCGAGGACGCTGGTTCGACGAATCCTCCACTACGGAGGAACGCACCTACTCCGCCCTCCTCCACGCCTCCATGCTCGCCCATGTCGTCATCCCCGTCATCGCCCTCGCCATCCCCATCACCATGTGGATGATCAAGAAGAAGGAGTCCACCTTCATCGCCGACCACGGCCGCGAGGCGGTCAACTTCCAGATCACCCTGATCCTCTACAGCATCATCCTCCCGCTCATCGCGATCCCGGTCGGCCTGCTCATGTTCGTCGTGGGCGTCGCGCTCACCGTCCCCATCGCCGCCGTCGCCCCCTACATCCTGGGCCTCGTCGGCATGGTCCTCGCCGTGATCGCCTGCAACCGGGGGGAGTTCTTCCGCTACCCCATGACGATCCGGTTCCTCAAGGGATGACCGCCCCGGGAATCGGCGAAGCCGGCCCGCCCTCCCCGCGCGCCTCCGCCCCGCGCACGCACAGCACGCCCACCGCCAGCACCACCGAGCACTCCCCGACGAGCTCAACGATCTCCTCGGCCAGCCCAAGGTCGACCCCCGCCCGCTCCAGCGGCCTGCCCAGCAGGTCGTCCAGCGCATACCCCGCCGCCAGCAGCGCGAACCCGAACCCGATCGCCAGCGGGAACGCGTCAAGCCGCAGCGCCCGCCGGATCCAGGGGTACCGCGCCGCGATCAGCGGCGCGACCGCGAGAAACCCGCCCGCCAGCAGCACGCCCGCCCACGCCGCACGCAGCCCGCGCGGCGTCTGCGCGTCCGTCCACCAATCGAGGCGGAACCGAACCGCCTGCTCGGGCGCAAGGCCCAGCAGGTGCACATTCTCCGGGTTGAGCACCGTGTGCAGGTCCAGCTCGCGCGCCCCCGCGAGCAACGCCGCGATCCCCAGCCACAGCGAGAGCATCAGGCTCCGCCACCCCCGCGACCGCCACCCCGCCGCGCCGCAGAGAGCCGCCGCCCCGATCCAGAGCCAGACCTGCAACTGCTCGAGGGCCCGGTGCGCCTCGGGCACCACGCCCGCGAGCGGGTGCGACTCGCCCCACGCCACGAGCGCCCCCAGCCCGATCGCGCCCGCGAACAGCCCGATCCCCGACGCCGCCCGCCCCGCGGTGCTCGGGCGGCGTGCGGAAGGGCTACGACGACCAGTCGGTTCAGACATCACAAAGAAGATGTTAGCGAACCGTGATCCCCCGACGCCGCCCCCGCGCGCCGCGAAGCCCCCAACCGGTACGCTGAGGACCCCATGATCCCGAGCCCCTCAGAGATTCTCCGACGCCGGGTCACCGCCGCCACGGTTCTCCGTATCGCCGCGGTGGGCGTGGGCATGCTCACCCTCTTCCCCCTGGGCATCTGGCTCGCCGAGGGCATCGCCGACGGCGACCTCCTCCACCTCCGCTACTACACCCCGAACTTCGTGGGCGCGGGGGTCATCGCCACCGGGGCGGCCGCGCTCTGGGCCCTCGCCCCGCTGCTCGGCAGGCTCGCGATCCCCGTCCCCAGGGTGCACACCTGCCCGGGTTGCCGCTACCGCCTGCAGGGCCTGCACGCCCCGCAGTGCCCCGAGTGCGGGCTCCCGCTCACCCCCGAGTTCATGACCACCCCCGCAGACCCCGCCCACCGCCACCGACGCGCCGACCTCGTCTTCCTCCGCCAGATCGCCGCGCTCGCCATCCGCCTCGCCAGTCTGCTCGCGGCGCTGCCCGTCTCCATCTACCTCTTCAACATGCTGATGAACCTGATCTCACGCCCCGATTTCCGCAACGCCGCCTTCACCGTCCCCCCGCTCATCGCCTCGGGTCTCGTCCTGCTCGGCTACCTCCTCGCCCCCCGCCTCGCCCTCCGGGTCGTGCTCACCCGCGCCGGGTTCGAGAGGCCGGTGCTCTGGTCCGTCCTCGCCGCCGCGTCCGCCGTGGGCGGGCTTTGCTTGCTCGCCGCGGCCCTGTGGGACCTCGCCGAGGGCAAGCCGAGCGCGGGCGAGTACGCCTTCGCCGCCGCCGGGGTGGGGCTCATCGTCTCCGCCTTCCCCGTGGCCGGGCTCGGCGGGGCCGGCCGGTCGCGCCCCCTCCCCCCTCCCGCGGCGTAAACTCCGGCGGATGCCGATCCTCGAAGCGGTCAAACTCCGGAAGGCCTACAACGGGCGGACCGTCGTCAGCGATGTCTCGATCACGGTCAACGAGTCCGAGATCGTCGGCCTCCTGGGCCGCAACGGCGCGGGCAAGACGACCTCCTTCCGAATGACCATCGGCATGATCGAGGCCGACTCCGGCCGCGTCTTCTTCCGCGGCAAGGAAGTCACGGGCCTGCCCATGTACCGCCACGCCCGCCTCGGCATCGGGTACCTCTCCCAGGAGCCCAGCGTCTTCCTCCGCATGACCTGCGAGCAGAACCTCCTGGCCATACTCGAGACCCGCCCGGGCCTGACCCGCCGCCAGCGCAAGCTCCGCGCCGCCGAACTGCTCGAACAGTTCGGGCTGACCAAGAAGGCCCGTGAACTCGCCCGCACCTGCTCGGGCGGCGAACGCCGCAAGCTCGAGATCGCCCGCGCCCTCGTCACCGAGCCCGACCTCATCCTGCTCGACGAGCCCTTCAGCGGCGTCGACCCCATCGCCGTCGAGGATCTCCAGCGGGAGGTCCGCTCGCTCACCAAGCGCGGCATCGCGATCCTCATCACCGACCACAATGTCCAGCAGACCCTCAGCGTCTGCGACCGCGCCTACATCATCAACGAGGGACGCGTCCTCGCCGAGGGCACCCCGCACGAACTGATCAACAACGACCTCGTCCGCCGCGTCTACCTCGGCAGCCTCTTCCGGGGCGACGAGTTCGAGGCCTCGTTCAACGGGCAGGCCGACCCCGAGGAGGCGCTGCGATGACCGCGCCCGCCCGCCTCGCCGCCGCCGCGATCACGCTGCTCGCGCTCGCCGGGTGCGTCGACCGCAAGATCCGCATCACCTCCGAGCCCCCGGGCGCCACCGTCTGGCTCAACGATGTCGAGATCGGCCGCACGCCCGCCGAGGCCGACTTCATGTTCTACGGGCGGTACGACATCCGGCTCGAGAAAGACGGCTACGAGCCACTCTGGACCGACCGCGAGGCGAAGGCCCCGATCTGGCAGTACCCGGTCGTCGACCTCGTCGCCGAGGCGCTGCCCATGCGCATCGACGACACCGTCGAGTGGCACTTCACCCTCGAGCCCGCGCTCGAAACGACGACCGACCCCGACGCCCTCCGCCGCGAACTCGTCGAGCGGGCCCGCACGCAGCGAGACGCGACCGCCGATCACCGCTCCAGGTGATCCCGGCGGACTCGTGCCCGCCGCTTCACGCGGCGCACCAAGCCCCCAACGCGAGATTGTGAAGACCAACGCGCGATTGTGAAGAAATGTCCTTCGCGTTCGTGAGACGCTCTGCACGCTCGCGTTCCTTGTCCTGACGAACGGACGATCGCGAGAGATCACCCGATCGAAACAAGCCGCGGAAAACGCGGCGCCACCCGAAAGGAATTCAGATGAAGTATCAACGCACCGCGTGCGCGGCGGTCGCGCTGCTCGCTGGCGTCGTCACTGTGCAGCCCGCGAACGCGATCATCGTCTACGGCAGCATCGACTGGCTGATCAGCGCACGCCCGGAGGATCCCTTCCACGCCGATACCAGCGTCGATGGGCTCTTCACCATGACCGACTATGTGCAGTGGGGTGTTTCGACGACCTCGCCGGACCCGCTCGCCAGCGCGGGCATCGCGTTCTTCACCTCGGGCGGCTTCGGCGTTGCCGAGGATCTCGTGCTCGTGACCACGGTCTACGGCGTGAATCTCACACCCGACGCCGACACGCCGACCGTCTCCGGGTTCTCCCCGTCCGACCCCGGCCTGTTCCCGCTCTCCGTCGAGACGATCACCAGCCAGGGCGGCAACAGCTACCAGTCCGGTGACGCGATCGTTATCCCGGTCGCCGAGATCGGCACCCTGCTCCCTGGGCACGATCTCTCCTGGTTCGATTTCAGCGACCCGTTCACGATCCTCTATGCGTTCCAGGTCTACGCCCCCCTCGACGAGTTCTACACGCCCCCGTGCCCGGGCGACTTCAACGACGACGGGCTCCTCGATCTCGTCGACATCAGCGGGTTCATCGGCGCCTTCCTCGCGGGCGACCCCGCGGCCGATTTCGACGCCAACGGGCTCTTCGACCTCTTCGATCTCGGCGCCTTCGTCCAGTCCTTCCAGACCGGCTGCCCCTGAGCCCGCCCCGGCGGTTCCTGGGTTCCGATGCCGAACACCACGCCCGGGCCGGCCCAACGCCGGCCCGGGCTTTCCCTTTGATCTTGTCAACAGACGCGATTCCCGCGTGAGGATCCCCCGCCGATTCCGCTCTCTAAGTTCCCCGGCCGGCGTGCGCAGAAAAAACCCCCGCTCCGAGGAGCGGGGGTCAAGGTGACGCCGGGCCGTGGCGCAGCCCGACGCCAGGTGGGTAGGTCCCCTGGAAGCCGCGTTGGCGAGACTCACACAACGCGGCTGAGTCGGTTCCGTGAGCACATCTGGTGCTCACACAGCCCGATCATACTCGCTGTTGTAGAGCGAGTCTGTCGGCCCCGATGGACGACTGCTCGACCACGCGGGCTCTGCTGGCCTTGTCAATATGCTGCGGATTCTGCGCTTGGCCATCGAATCGCGGATTCTCCCTGCAATTCGGGTCTCCCGCACCCGCCCGCCCCCCTCGGCTCCCCTCCAAGCCCCGCGTACCCTCCCCCGATGAACCCCATCCGCATCGGCACCGTTGAATACCTGAACACAGCCCCCCTCATCGAGGGGGTCGCCAAGGCCGCCAACGCCACCCTCGTCCCCGCGGTCCCGAGCCGGCTGATCGATCTCCTGATCAGGGGGGAGGTTGACCTCGCCCTCGTTTCGGTGGTCGACCTCGCCCGGTCCTCCACCCCCCTGGTCGTCCTCCCGGTCGGCATGATCGGGTGCGATGGACCCACGCTCACCGTCCGGCTGTTCTCGGACCAGCCGATCGACCGCATCGCCCGGGTCCATGCCGACACCGACAGCCACACCTCGGTCGCGCTCGCGAAGGTCCTCCTCAAGCGGGTCTACGGAATCACCCCCGAGTTCGTGGATTACGACGCCCGAGAGCGGGCACCCGGAACCGGGGTGCAGGGGCACACCCCCGAGGAGGCATGGCCCCCGGCCGTTCTGCTGATCGGGGACAAGGTCGTCAGCGACTCGCCCCCGGCGGTGCGTTACCCACACCAGTTGGATCTGGGGCAGGCCTGGCATGCGTTGACCGGGCTCCCGTTCGTCTACGCGGTCTGGGCCTGCCTCGAGCAGCGCGCGGCGGATCCGGATGTGCGGGCCGCCGCGGCGGTCCTCGACCGGGCCCGGCGTCGCAACGGCATGCGGCTGGACGCGATCGCGGCGAAGGAGGCCGGCTCCCACGGCTGGCCCGGCGACCTGGCCCGGGAGTACCTGGGGTCCCGCCTGCGGTACGAGTTCACCGCGCGAGCGGCAGATGCTGTTCGCATTTTCTTCGGAATGGCGGCCGAGGATGGCCTGCTCCCGCCCCTGGAGCCCAAGGTGGCGGAAATCGGGGATTTTGTTCCGACACCCGGATGAACCGCTCTATCATTTGACTCGTATCGCCGTTTGACCTCGGGAGATCCCCCGCCGTTTGGCGGTCGGGGCCCGGGTGCTCGCGGGCGGTGTCGCCCGGATTGTGTCGAACCCTCGCGTTGAGTCAGCCTCCATGCCGCCGCTTGCCCAATGCAAGATCGCCGCACTCGCCGACCTGGCCGACCAGGTCAGGTTCGCGCCCAAGACGGCGCTGCTCCGGCAGATCCGCGCGGCCGAGGGGCTGGCGGCCGGGCTGGAGGAGCAGGAGCGGTACCCCGAGGAGTGGATCGTGTTCCGGATCACAGGCCACCGCCCGGAGCGGGCGGCGGCGGGTCAGGCCCACACGGGGGAGGCGGTGCTCGCGGACCTGTCGGCGTTCGTGGAGCGGCTCTGCGAGGCGGCGCTGCTCGATCTGGGCGATCTGCCGGCGGGCTCGGTCGACGCCGAGGCGTTGTCGGAGCGGTGGAATGTGAGCCGCAAGACGGTCGATCGGGCGCGGCGTCGGGGTCTGATCGCGTGGCGCGTGCGCAACGAGCGCGGGCGGGCGACGCTGGTCTTCACGCCCGAGGCGGTGGCGTCGTACGAGGGCCGGCAGGGCGAGGCGATCGAGCGCGCGGGGCGGTTTACCCGGCTGGACGCGCCGACCGAGGCGCGGATCATCCGGCGAGCCGCCCGGTACCGCCGGGTCTTCCATTGCACGCTGAACCAGGCGGCGGTGCGCCTCGCGGCCCGGTTCGAGCGGAGCCATCAGGGCGTGCGCGAGTTGCTCGAGCGGCACGACGCGCGGGAACGAGAGAAGGCCGGCGGCAGGCCGATCTTCGAGGAACGGCCCGACCGCTCGGCGCGGACGAAATCGACCGCGCTGCGGCTGGCTCGATCCGGGGCCGAGCCCTCGGACATCGCCGAGCAGATCTTCGGGCCCCGGGCGGACAAGCGGCGAGCGACGCGGCTGATCCGCCAGGTGCGAGCGCGGGTGCTGCGTCGGCTGCGGCTCGACGGCCCGGTCAGCCCGGCGTTCTCGAGGCCCGACGCGGACGAGGTGCTGCTCGCGCCCGGGTGCGTGCGCACGGGGCTGGGGCTCCCGCCCGGCGCGACGGACCTCGAGGGCTTCCTGGCGATGCTCGAGGCGGGCCGGGCGCCGGACGCGGCGATCGAGGCGGCGCGCGCGGTGGCCCATCAGTACCTGCGGTTCCGGGCCCGCCGGCTGCTCGAGCGGGTGAGCGACACCGACCCCAACCCGACGAGGCTGGACGAGATCGAGACGCGGCTGCGCTGGGCGGCGTTGCTCCGGGTCGAGTTGGTGCGCGACCAATTGGGCTTGCTGGTCCCGTCGATCGAGCGGGCGACCGGGCGCGGGATCGACCGGCTGCCCCCGCACCAGCAACGCCCCCTGCTGCTGATCGGTCTCGGGGCGATCGGGGAGGCGGTGGACCGGTTCGCGCCGTTCCACGGGGGTCGGCTGGCGGCGGCGGTCTCGCTGCGGCTGAGCAAGGCCCTGAGCGGGGCGATCGAGGGGGAGCGCGGGCCGTTCGCCGAGGCGAGGCGTCGGCCGGCGACGACCCACGAGATGCCGGACTTCACGCTGCTTCGTCCGTCGGCGTCCTGGTCGGTCTGGCTGGCGCCGGTGCCGGGGCTGCGGCGGGCGCTGCCGATGCTGGACGAGCGGGACCGGATGATCCTGCTCCGCCGATCGGGGCTGGACGGATCGGCGCCGGAGACCATCTCGACGCTGGCCGAGCGGCTGGGAACCACCCGGATGCACGCGGCCCGGTACGAGCGGGCGGCGATCCGCGAGGCGCTCCGGCTGGGCGGGGAGCGCGTGCCGGCGGGGTGAGGTTCGCGGGTTGGCCCCTGGGCTTCGGATGAACGCGGAGCGAGCGGCGTTCGAGGGCGACGCGGGGCGGGCACGGGCGATGGTGGCGCGTGTGGAGACTCGGCCCGTCGCTGACGCTCCGGGCTCTTTCTGAGTTCTTCGTGTCCCTCGCGACCTTCGCGTTCGGGTTCGTGGGGGCGAGAGGGGTTGAACGCAAAGGGCTCGAAGGGCGCGAAGGGGCGGGCTTGTTTCCTTGATGGAACGCGGAGACGCGGAGGATTGGGCACGCTTTGGGTCGCGCTGCGGGATGGTGGCGCGTGTGGAGACTCGGCCCGTCGCTGACGCTCCGGGCTCTTTCTGAGTTCTTCGCGATCTTCGCGTTCCGGGGGTGGCGGTAGGATGGCCGCATGCCAGAGGCGATGACAGCGGAGGAGCGGGCGCGGGTCCAGATCGAGTCGGTCCGGCTTGTCGTGGGCATGGAGATCCATGTCGAGCTGTCGACGCGGAGCAAGATGTTCGCGCGGTGCGCCAGCCCGGCGTGCGTCGGCGCGGGGGAGTTCGAGCCCAACTCGCTGATCGACCCCGTGGTGCTCGGGCTGCCCGGGGCGCTGCCCGGGCTGAACCGCGAGGCGGTGGAACTCTCGATGCGGGTGGGGCTGGCGTTGAACTGCCGGATCGCGGAGGAGACCAAGTGGGACCGGAAGGGGTACACCTACCCCGACCTGCCCAAGGGGTACCAGATCAGCCAGTACGACCTCCCGCTGTGCGCGGACGGGTTCGTGGATGTGCCCCCCGTGGGCCCGCGGGGGGAGTTCGACCCTGAGGGCCCGGTCACGCGGGTGGGGATCATCCGGGCGCACCTCGAGGAGGACGCGGGCAAGCTGCTGCACGAGGCGCCCGCGTCCGGGGGCGTGGGGGGCGGCGCCCTCGATGGCTCGATCGTGGACCTGAACCGGGCGGGCACGCCGCTGCTGGAGATCGTCACGCAGCCGGACATCTCCTCGTCGGACGAGGCGGTGGCGTTCTGCCGGCTGCTGCGGATGGTCTGCCGGTTCGTGGGGGCGACCGAGGGGGTGATGCAGAAGGGGCACATGCGTTTCGAGCCCAACATCAACTGCGTGCTGACGCTGGCGGGGGGGCGGGTCGTGCGCACGCCGATCGTCGAGGTGAAGAACCTCAACTCGTTCCGGGCGGTCGCGGGCGCGATCGAGCACGAGTTGGCCGAGCAACCCGGGCGGTGGCGCGCGGACGGGCGGGAGATGGGGCCCGGGTCGAAGACGACGCGGGGGTGGGACGATGCGCGCGGCGTCACCTTCCCGCAGCGCGAGAAGGAGGATGCGCACGACTACCGCTATTTCCCCGACCCGGACCTGCCGGCGCTCGAGGTGGACCGGGCGTGGCGGGAGCGCGTCGGGGCGGAGTTGCCCGAGTTGCCGCTGGCCCGGCTGGCCCGGTGGGCGGGCACGCTGGGGCTCGCGCCGGTGGACGGGATGACGCTCCTGGAGGAGCGGGCCGACGCGGACCTGTTCGACCGGGCGGTCGAGGCGAGCGTGGACGCGGGGCTGTCACGGGAGCGGGCGGGTCGGGGCGTGGGGAACATCGTGCTTCAGCACATGGCGCGGCTGGCGAACGAACGCTCGGGCCCGGGCGAGACGGTCACGGTCTCGGGGCTCGGCGTGTCCGCGGGGCAGATCGCGGCGATCGCGGGGTTGCGCGACGGGGACCGGATCTCGGCGGCGAACGCGGGCAAGCTGGTGGAGAAGCTCGCCGACCCGGCGTACGCGGGGCGCGACGCGGCGGGGGTGGCCGAGTACGAGGGGTGGCTGATCGTCCGCGACGAGGGGGCGATGGCGGCGTGGGTGGAGGAGGTCCTGGCGGAGAACGGGGCGGTGGTCGAGCAGATCCGCGGGGGCAAGGCGCAGGCGGTGGGGCGGCTGGTGGGCGAGGTGATGAAGAAGAGCGGGGGGACGGCCGACGCGAAGGCGGTGCGGGAGATGATCCTGGCGCGGATCGGGTGAGCGGCGGGTTCAACGCGGAGGGGTTGGCTCGCCGGAGTTGACTGAACGCGGAGACGCGGAGAGCGCGGAGGGTCGGGCCATCTTTGACGCTCCGGGCTCGTTCTGATTTCTTCGCGTTCGGATCCGAGTGGTGATGCGAGGGGGTCTCAACGCGACGGTCTCGAAGGGCGCGAAGCGGTGGGCGCGGGGGGCTTGCTGGATTGGCCGGCGTACTTGATTGAACGCGAAGGGTCGGGTGGGTTTTGGCGCTCGGCCTGTTGCTGACGCTCCGGGCTCTTTTTGCTCCCGGCTTGTTCGGGTCCGTGGGGAGTGGGGGTCGGGTGGAATCGGTCCGCCTGCCGGGAATATAGTTGTTCAAACAACTATTTATTGGGGTGGAGCAATCACCTCTTTCGGGAAAGGACCACGGCATGACGACCACCAGCACCACGACCCGGGCCCCCGCGGGGCTGCGCCTCCGCAGGGCCGACGAGCGCGGGCGGACCCGCCTCGCCTGGCTCGACGGGCGGCACTCGTTCAGTTTCGGGCGGTATGTCGACCGGGCGCACACGGGGTTCCGCGCGTTGCGTGTGATCAACGACGACCGGGTCTCGGCGGGGGCGGGGTTCTCGCCGCACCCGCACGAGAACATGGAGATCGTGACTTATGTCGTCTCGGGTCGGCTGGCGCACAAGGACTCGCTGGGGAACGCGTCGGAGATCGGGCCCGGGGAGGTGCAACGGATGACCGCGGGGCGCGGGATCGTGCACAGCGAGTTCAACCCGTCGGCCACGGAGCCGACGCGGCTGCTGCAGATCTGGATCGAGCCGGGGGCGCGGGATCTCGACCCGGGGTATGAGCAGAAGGACTTCGGCGTGGGTGGGAGGCCGGGCGAGCTGGTGGCACTGGTCACGCCCGACGGGCGGGAGGGATCGCTGCGGATCCACCAGGATGCGTCGATCTTCGCGGCGGTGGTGGGGCCGGGGCGGTCGGCGCGGCATGAGCCCGGGGCGGGTCGGCACACCTGGGTGCAGGTGGTGCGGGGCGATCTGCGGGTGAACGGGCTCGCGGTGGGGGAGGGGGACGGGGTGGCGGTCGAGCCCGGGGTGTCGCTGTCGTTCGAGTCGGATTCGGAGGCGGAGGTGCTGGTGTTCGACCTGGCGTGAGTTCGGGGCGGGGGGGGGTGCGCCCCGGGCGGGTGGGGGGGGTGTCTTGTCGGGGGGGGCGCCGCTCGGCCCTGGGCGCCGGCGCAGAAATCTCCGAGAACTCTCTTGACGGCGTGTCCGAGGCCCCCAATTGTCATCGCGGTGAATCCGATCTTCGCGACCAAAGCCGGGAAGAAAGCCAAAGACGCGCGGGGCGGCGGGGCGGTTCTCTCGGTTTGGGTCGGCGGGGCGTAGGGCTCGCCGGAAGACCGAGTGTGAACGACCCCGGGCGCCCCGCCCGGGGTTTTTTTCTTTGCCGTATCTTGTGCGCACGCACGATCTGAAAAGGAGACGACCATGCCCGCTGCGATCACCGCGAACTGCCCGGAATGCGATGCCCCCGTTTCGTTCGGCAAGCCCCCGCTGAACGGGGAGGTGGTCCGCTGCAAGGACTGCGGCGTGGAGCTGGAGGTGACCAACGCCGACCCGGTTCGGCTGGAGCTGGCGCCGGAGGTGGAGGAAGACTGGGGGGAGTGAGGGGGG
>DAINDF010000021.1:20901-37519 GCA_036732005.1 Phycisphaerales bacterium | reverse complement strand
CCCGCCTCCGTGTCGCCGATGTTCTGCAGTGTCAGGTGTACCTGCTCCACCGCCGTCTCGCGATTCGCCGGCATCCCGACGCCCCGCAGCGCCTCCAGCGCACACCGGGCGAACGCACGCGGCGGGTACGCCGCCACGAACAACCGCACCGGGCCCGCTCTCCCGTGCGATCGCCCCACGCCCCACCTCACCCCAGAAGCCGCGCCTTCTTCATCGCCCCTATCAACTCCTCGAGGTACGACCGGATCCCCCCGTGACCCCGGCTCATGCCCACGCCCGGCAGCCCCCGCGCTTTGCTCACATTGAAGTTGTTCTCCGGCTGAGCCGGGCTGGACAGATCGATCTTCGGCCTGATCCGCATGATCTCCGACGCCATCTGCGCCCAGTCGCCCCACCGCGCGTAGCAATCCACAAGGTTGTATGCCTGCCCCTTCGCCGCCGCGTTCCCGAAATGCCCTTTAGAACCCGCCGCCATGGCCAGGACCACCCCCGCCACCGCCGCCGTCACATCGTCGATGTGCACGAACTTCCCCCCGCCCCGCCGAAGGCACTCCCGCTCCTTGTCCAGCGACCGCACGATGTCGTACCCCACCGACCGGTCCAGCTTCGGGTCCAGCCCGTACACCATGCAAGGCCGCACCGCCACGCAGTTCCGGTCCCGCCCGAAGGTCTCCGCCCAGAGATGCGCCTCAACCGCGGCCTTGTACGCGCCGTAGGGATGGTTCGGCCGCAACGGGTGATCCTCGTCCGGAACACCCCCCCACCGCGGCCTCATGTCGTGATGCACCGCCATCGTGCTGATGAACACAAACTGCCGCGGGTGGCTCAACTCCAGCAGCCGCAACGACCCGACCAGGTTGCTCAGCAGGTGCCAGCGATACCCCCCGCGCTGCTCGTAGCCCCCCTCGAACACCCCACGGTCGACGCTGCAATGCACCACGCAGTCGCAGCCGTCCAGCAACTCGTGCCACACCGTCTCGTCCGCCTGATCCCCGTAGGTCAGACGAAAGCAATACGGCTGCACCGCCTGCCAGTTCGAAGACTCGCGGACCAGCCCCGAGACCTGGTGCCCCGCGTCGACCAGACGACGCGCGACATGCGTCCCGATGAACCCGGTCACGCCGGTAAGAGCAACCCGCATGCACCCAGCGTAGCGGCCGACCGACCGCTCAGCCGCCCGCCTCCCCAAGCCCCTCCGCCAGCACCACCCACCCCCCGCCGAACGCCTTGTACACCCCGATCGACGACGCCAGCGCCGACGCACGCAGCCTCGCCCGCTGCAATTCGGCGTCAAAGAGGTCCCGCTCCGCGTCGAGCACCGACAGGTACGCCACCAGCCCGTTGTCGTACCGCTGCTTCGCCAGCGAGGCGTACGACGCCAGCGCCTCGACCTGCCTCGACTGCGCCTCCGCCTCGTCCCGTGCCGTCGCCACCGTCACCAGCGCATCCTCGGATTCCCGCAGCGCCGTCAGCACCGCCGACCGATACCCCTCCACCGCCTGCCGCTCCACTGCCTCGGCCACCCCGAGCTGGTTCTCGAGGAACCCCGCCGTGAACAGCGGCCCCGCGACCCCGGCCGCCAGCGAATAGGTCGCCGCCGACGCCGAGAAAAAGTCCGAAAGCTCATCGCTCGCCAGCCCGAACGCCCCCGTCAACGCGATCCGCGGGTAGAACGACGCCACCGCCGCCCCGACACGCTCGTTCGCCGCGATCATCCGCTGCTCCGCCTCGCGCAGGTCGGGCCGGCGGAGCAGAAGGTCCGACGGCAGCCCGGACGGAATCGCCGGCGACCCCAGCTCATCGAGCCCGAGCCCGCGCGCGATCGCGCCCGGGGGCCTCCCGAGCAGCACGCTCAACGCGTTCTCCAGCAACGCGATCTCCCGCTCCAGCGCCGGGATCGTCGCCGCCGTCCGCTCCATCTCCGACCGGATCTGCTCGAGCTCCAGCCGCGAGATCACCCCCTTCTCCAGCTGCAACTCGAACAACTCGACCGTTTCGCGCCGAGTCCCGAGCTTCTGCCGCGAAACCGCCAACTGCTCGTCCAGGCTCAGCAACGCGACATAACTCGCCGCCACCGACGACACCACCGACAGCACCAGCCCGCGCCGGGCCTCCTCCGCCGCGACCGTGTCCGCCGACGCCGCGTCCGTCAACCGACCGATCCGCCCAAACAGATCGATCTCCCACCCCACATTCAGGTTCGCCTCGAAGAACTCCGAGACCCGCGGGCCCCCCGCCGCCCCCGCCCCGATCTCCCGGGATGACTGCACCCGACCACCCGAGCCGTCATACCCGATCTGCGGGAACGCCGAAGACCGCGTCAGCCCGATCCTCGCCGCGAACTCCTCCACCCGGGCCGCCGCGACCCGAAGGTCCCGGTTGTTCGCCACCGCCTCGGCGATGTACCCGTCCAGCACCGGATCCCCGAACCCCGACCACCACGCCGCGTCCACATCGCCCGCGCCCAACTCCGATGCGAAGCGGAACGACTCGCCGACGACCGCTGGCGGCCCCGCGTACCCCGGGCCCACGCGGCACCCGCCCGCGAGCCCGACGCCAACACCCGCGGCCGCGATCCACCCCGATCTACGCACGCGACGCCCCCTTCCCCCGCCCGCCAAACCGGTCCGTCGCGCCCACGATCAGGAAGTAGAACAGCGGAACGAAGAACAACGCCAGGCTCGTCGCCCCGATCATCCCCCCGAGCACCCCCGTCCCGATCGAGTGCCGCGCGTTCGCCCCCGCCCCGCTCGCGATCACCAGGGGGATCGTCCCAAGGATGAACGCCAGCGAGGTCATCAAGATGGGCCTCAAACGCAGCTTCGCGGCCTCGATCGCAGCCTCGCCGGCGCTGAGGCCCTCCTCGTGCTTCACCTGCGCGAACTCCACGATGAGGATCGCGTTCTTCGCCGACAGCCCGATCAGCGTCACCAGGCCGACCTGGAAGTACACATCGTTCTCCATCCCCGCCAGCCAGACCGACACCAACGCCCCGAACACCCCGAACGGAACCGCCGTGATGATCGCGATCGGCAGCGTCCAACGCTCGTACTGCCCCGCGAGCACAAGGAACACCAGCACGAGCCCGAACGCGAACGCGAACGCCGCCGTGCTCCCCGACTTCTTCTCCTCGTACGCCTGGCCCGACCACGCGTACGACATCGAGGGCCCCAGCGACGCCGCCGCCGTCTCCTCCATCGCCCGGATCGCCTCGCCCGAGCTGAAGCCCCCCGCCGCGTCCCCCGTCACCTTCGCCGCCGGCAGCCCGTTGAACCGGAAGACCAGGTCCGGGCCCGCGTCGAACGACGAATCGACCACCGCCGAAAGCGGGATCATCTCCCCATCGCCCTGCCGCACATACACCCGCTCGATATCCCGGGGCTCGTCGCGGTACTCCGCATCCGCGGCGACGATCACATTCCACACCCGCCCGTACCGCGTGTACTGGCTCACATACGACGAACCGAACAGTGTCTGCAGCGCGTCGTAGATCCCCTCGGTCGGCATCCCGAAGGTCTCCGCCCTGACCCGGTCCACCTCCACCCGGAGCCGCCGCGAAGACGGGTTGAAGGTCGAGCTCAGCCCCGTCAACTCCTCCCGCCCCGACGCCGACGCGATGAAGGAACGCAACTCCCGAGCCAGCGAGAGCGCGTCGTCCTCACCCCGGTTCTGCACCCAGAACTCGAACCCGCCCTGGCTCCCCAGCCCGGGGATCGCCGGCGGGTTGATCGCCACCGCCACGCCGTCGCGGAGCCGCCCGAGGCGCGGCCTCACCTCCGCGAGCATCTCGTCCAGCGACATCCCCGCCTTGCCCTTGCGCTCCTCGAACCCTCGCAGCGAGACGAACACCGTCGCGGCGTTTGTCTTGAACTGCCCGTCGACGATGCTGTACCCGGTCAGCTTCGACGCGAACTCCACCGCGCCGTGCTCGGAGAAAATCCTCGCGACCTCCTTCGCCGCCTCGTCCGTCCGGTCCAGCGTCGCCCCATCGGGCATGAACACCGCCGCAAACAGGAACCCCTGGTCCTCCTCGGGCACGAAACTCGACGGCACCGCCCCAAACAACGCGACGATCCCGTACCCCGTCGCCCCCACCAGCAGCACCCCGACCACCGCCAGCCGGATCACCCACCGAACCCCCACCCCGTACGCCGCCGTCAACCTGTCCAGCAGCCAGTTGAACAGCCTGAACGGCGCCGCGACCGAAGCCCGCGGCTTGAGCAGCACCCCGCACAACGCCGGCGTCAGCGTCAACGCCACGAAACTCGATTTCTCCACCGAGATCGCGATCGTCACCGCGAACTGCTTGTACAACACCCCCGTCGTGCCCGCCAGGAACGCCACGGGGATGAACACCGAGCACAGCACCAGCGTCGTCGCGACCACCGGGCCGATCACCTCGCCCATCGCCTCGACCGTCGCCTCCTTCGCCGCCAGCCCCCGCTCGTGCATCACCCGCTCGACATTCTCCACCACCACGATCGCGTCGTCGCACACGATCCCGATCGCCAGCACCAGCCCGAGCAGCGTCAGCAGGTTCAGGCTGAAACCCAGCACCAGCATCCCGGCAAAGGTCCCCACAACCGCCACCACGATCGCCACCGTCGGGATCAGCGTCGCCCGCAGGCTCTGCAGGAACAGGTAGGTCACCAGCACCACCAGCACGATCGCGATCACCAGCGTCTCGATCACCTCGTCGATCGACGCCTCCACGACCTGCGTCGTGTCGAACGAGATCGCGTAGTCGATCCCCGCGGGGAACGACCCACGCAACTCCTCCATCAACGCCTCAACACGCCCCGCCACCGCGAGCGCGTTCGAGCCCGGCTGCTGGTACACCGCGATGAAAGTCGCCGGCTTCCCGACACGGTCCCCCTCCCGCGAGAGCGACGACCGCATGAGGTACTGCTGGATCCCCACCTCCGCACGCGCCACATCACCCACCCGCACCACCGCCGAGCCCGCCGACGCCGCGCGAACGATGATGCTCTCAAACTCTTCCGGCTCGTCGTAGCGACCGCCCGTCACCACCGGCACCGTCACCTCCGCGGCACGGTCCAGCGGCGCCTGCGCCACCGTCCCCGCGCTGAACTGCTGGTTGTGCCGCGAGATCGCCCCTTTCACATCCCCTGGCGTAATCCCCAGGCTCGCCATCCGCTCCGGGTCCAGCCAGATCCGCATCGCCTGGTCCGGCAGGCCCATGATCTGCGCCTGGTTTGCCCCCTCCACACGCTTCAACGCGTCCAGCACATACAGGTTCGCGTAGTTCCCGATGTACTGCTCGTCGTACGAGTCGTCCGGCGAATACAACGCGATCAGCAGAAGGATGCTCGTCGAACGCTTCTGCACCTTCACCCCGGTCGTCCGCACCGCCTCCGGAAGCCCGGGCAACGCCAGGTTCACCCGGTTCTGCACCTGCACCTCGGCCGTGTCCGCGTCCGTCCCCAGCGCGAAATACGCCGTCAGGTACATCTGCCCGGCCGCCGAACTCGTCGACTGCATGTACAGCAGGCCGTCCGCCCCGTTCACCTGCGTCTCGATCGGCGCCGCCACCGAGTTCGCCACCGTCTCCGCGTCCGCACCCGGGTAACTCGCGCTCACCGTCACCTGCACCGGCGCGATGTCCGGGTACTGCGTGATCGGCAGGCTCAGCCCCGCCACCGCGCCCGCGAGCACCACCACGATCGACAGCACCGACGCGAGGATCGGGCGACGAACAAACAGCGATGCGATCACGGCTCCCGCCCCCCGACCACGCCCGGCTCCCCGGGAGCCACGATCCGACCGATCGTCAACGCCGCCCCGGGGCGCAGCCCCACCGTCCCGTTCACCACCACCCGGTCACCCGCACGCAGGCCACGCTCGATGATCCACGCATCGCCGTGCCATGGCCCGAGTTCAACAGGCCTCTGCTCCGCCTTCGAATCCCCGTCGACCACCCACACATACCCCCCGCTCGGGCCCTGCATCACCGCCCGCTGCGGCACCGTCACCGCCTCAGGCCGCGACGCCCCGCCCACATGCACCCGCACATACTGACCGGGCCGCAGCCGCCCCTCGGGGTTTGGGATCTCCGCCCGCACCAGCACCGCCCCCGTGCGCGCGCTCACCGTCGCGTCCGTGAACGAGATCCGACCCACATGCGGATGCCGGGTCCCGTCCGACAACTCCACCGCAACCTCGAACTCCCCCGACTTCGGGTAGGCAACCGCCCCCCCCTCTTCCCCCCGCCGACCACGCAGCAACTGCGTCTCCGTCACGCTGAACTCGACCCACATCGGGTCGATCCGCGCCACATAGGTCAACGCCGGCGCCGTCGCCGAGATGTACGCCCCCTCGCGCTGGCTCGCCTCCCCCGTCAGCCCACCGACCGGCGCCGTGATCGTCGTGTACCCGAGGTTCAACTCCGCGTCGAACACCCGCGCCGACGCCGCTTCCACCGCCGCGGTCGTCTCCCGCACCCGGTCCCGCGCATCGTCGAGTTCCTTCGCCGAAACCGCCTCCGCCGCCGCGAGCGGCTCGATCCGCGCCAGCAGCGACCTCGCGTTCTCCAGCCGCGCCGTCTGCTGCGCAAGCTCCGCCCGCGCCGCCCGCAGCCTCGACTCGAACGGCGCCCGGTCCAGGCGGAACAGCTCCGACCCCGCCTCGACGAACTCTCCCTCCCCGTACGAGATCGCTTCCAGGTACCCGCTCACCCGTGCGCGGATCTCCACGCGCTGGGAACTCTCCGTCCGACCCACGAACTCGAACACGACCGGGAGGTCCGCCGGCGAAACCTGCCAGACCTCCACCTCCCGGGGCGGCGGCGCCGCCGCGGGCGGCGCGGGCGACCGGTCGCACCCGCCGACCCCCGGGAGCAGCAACACCCACCCCAGCCAGGCCATCCCCGTACCGGGCCACCCACCGCCCCACCGTCCCCGTTTCACCACCACCATGCGCGAGGGCCCTCCAGTCGTCAGGCCCAGCCTACCGCGTCCCCGCGCGCCACGCACCGATCACAGCGACTTCCTGAAGCACACCACCCGGCACACCTCCTCGAACCCAAGCCGCCCGTGCGCCGCGATGCTCGCCCTGTTCTCCACCTCCGCGTCGGACGCGAACTCGACGCACCCCCTCGCCCTCGCCCACGCCTCCCCCGCCTCCACCAACGCCCGCCCCACCCCCAGCCCCCGCGCCCCCACCGCAACAAACCACCCCTCGAAAGACCCCACCGGCGAACCCGCGCACCTGGCAAGGGGCCCAACGATGAGCCTCCGGCTGGCACGGCGGGTCGGGCCAAAAGAAGGACCCCCGGGCCTGACCGGGGGTTCTCCGTATCCCAACTTGTTTCCTCACGAGCTCCCGCGGGCGTTCAGCGGCGGCGCCGCCCCGCCGCCAGAGCCCCTAGCCCAAAAACCGCTGCCGCGCCAGGCGAGGGAACCAGGCGATATTCCACTACATACTCGAAGGTGTCCGCGATAGTGGCCGCACCAAAGAAGCCCACTTCCGCCGGGCTCGTCGAGTCCAGGAAGCCGTGGACGCCGGGTGCAAGAAACGACGAAGGACTCGTGTACGGGGACGGTGTCACGATCGGCTCCCCCTCACCGAACAACGCCGCGGTCGCCGTCCGGGTCGAGCTGTCCCCGTCCCACTCCGCATCGGCGAAGAACACACCGAAGAACACCGCGTAGAACCCCTCGTCCGGCAGCTTGGACATGGTCTCGAAGAGCGCGGGGAAGACCAGCGGGCCCTGCTGCGCCGCGTAGCTGATCGTCACCGTCCGGTCCAGGCCCGAGGTGACCACGCTGTAGCTCACATTCACTGCCGAGGCGAACCCGCTGTCAAGCGGGTCGAACGCGAGTGACATGCCCGGGCTGATTGAACCGGATTCGAGCAGGCCCACCGCATCGATCGTGTTGTAGCCCGAGTCCCAGATCTCCGCGGTCATTCCTACCGAGAACGCCGTCGGCGCCGCCAAGGACGCCGAAACACAGGCACCCAAGGCAACACCCAGTCCACACGCGTGCACCTTCATGCGGGTCTTCCCTCCAGAGACGAGATGATGCGCCCATCCCCGGAGCGACGCCCCGAACCTCTCTAGGCGCACGGACGGAAGACGGCGCCTCGCGCCACGGTCCCCGGCCATGCCAATATGACCCCACATGGCAGAACTGGCCAGCATCTTACGAAGGAATCTTGACCCCTCTCACACGCAAGCCACCGCAAGTTACCCAATATGACAATGGCAGAGGGGGAGATGACCCAGCGCCCTCCTACTTCCCCCGTCAGCCCCCGGCACGATCGCCGCGACTTCCGGCCACATAGCCGCCCCCACGGAACCCCCGCCAAGCGGCCGCCTCCACCCTCGCCCGCCCCACCCCCAGCCCCCGCGCCCCCTCAGCTACGATCAACCCCTCGTGATACCCCACCGGCGAACCCTCGCTCCCCTCCGCGAACTCGCGCAGCGAGACCTCCGCAAAGCCCAACGCCTCGCCCGACCCCTCCGCCCGCGCCATCAGCACCACATGCTCGAGGTGATCGATCCGCCCGGTCGCGAAGTAACTCTCGACCAATTCCTCCATCCGCGACGAAACCCACTCAGGCCCCAGCAGCCCGCGCATCGCCACCCACGCCCCCGCGTCGGCCCGCGTGATCGCCGAGACCCCGAACCGCTCGCTCATCGCCCGTGCCCCCGTCCCCCTCGACATTCAGAAATTCGGCGTCGGCGCCCGGAAGTCCTCCAGCCGAACAGACCGGAAGTACGCGACCGTCTTCGCAAGCCCCTCACGCAGCGGCACCCGAGGCTCCCACCCAAGCCGCTCCTTCGCCAGCGTGATGTCGGGACGACGCTGCTTCGGGTCGTCCGCCGGCAACGGCCTGTGCACGATCTTCGACTTGCTCCCCGTCAATTCGATCACCCGCTCGGCAAGCTCCAGGATCGTGAACTCGTCCTGATTCCCCAGGTTCACCGGCCCGACAAACCCGTCCGGCCCCTCCATCAGCCGGATCAGCCCGTCGATCAGGTCGTCCACATAGCAGAACGACCGCGTCTGCCGACCGTCCCCGAACAGCGTGATGTCCTCCCCACGCAACGCCTGCCGGATGAAGTTGCTCACCACCCGCCCGTCGAACGGGTGCATCCGCGGGCCGTAGGTGTTGAAGATCCGCGCCACCCGGATCCGGACCCCGTTCGCCCGGTGATAATCGAAGAACAGCGTCTCCGCCGCCCGTTTCCCCTCGTCGTAGCACGCCCGCGGGCCGATCGGGTTGACATTCCCCCGATACGACTCCGGCTGCGGGTGCACATCCGGGTCCCCGTACACCTCGCTCGTCGACGCCTGCAGCACCTTCGCCCGGCAACGCTTCGCCATCCCCAGCACATTGATCGCCCCGAGCACGCTCGTCTTCATCGTCTTGATCGGGTTGTACTGGTAATGCCCGGGCGCCGCCGGGCACGCGAGGTTGTAGATCTCGTCGACCTCCAGCCACAACGCGTGCGTCACATCGTGGCGGATCAACTCGAAGTTCGGTCTGTTCAGCAGATGAGCCACATTGCTCTTCTGGCTCGTGAAGAAATTGTCAAGGCAGATCACATCCTGGCCCTGCGACACCAGCCGGTCGCAGAGATGACTCCCCAGGAACCCTGCCCCGCCCGTCACAAGAATTCGCTTGATGCTCATATCGACGCATCGTAGAGCATGCCGGGTGAACTCGGCTCACCCCGCCGCCAGCGCGACCTCGCGCAGGTTCTGGGCCTTCAGCGTCCCCACCACCACGCTCGAAACCCCCGGCCTCTCGAAGACATACCGCACCGCCTCCCGCACCGGCACCCCGTGCCCCTCCCCCACGCGCCCGCTCGCCAGCCCCTTCTTGATCAGCACCCCCACCCCAAGGCTGGCCGCGTGATCGATCGTCCACCCCAACTCCGGCGCCGCCACGCTGTAAGGAGCCATCACCAAATCGCACCGCTCGACCGCCGCCCGCGCCCCCTCGCCCGTCTTGAACGACACCCCGAACGCCCGGATCAGCCCACGCCGCTTCAACGCCTCCAGCGCGTCAAAGGTCCCGAGCTCGTCGAACCGCGTCTCGCTGACCCCGTCCGAGTGGACCAGCAGCAACTCAACCCGGTCCGTCCCGAGCCGCCGCAGGCTCCGCTCGCAGCTCGCCGTGATCGCCCCGGGCGAAAAATCGAACCGCGAGACCCCGTCGTACTCCTCCCCCGCCTTCGTCGAGATCACCCACGACTCCCGGTCCCCCCGCGCCCGCAGGAGCGCCCCCAGCCGCTCCTCGCTCGTCCCGTACGCCGGAGCCGTGTCCAGCAGGTTGATCCCCAGTTCCCGCGCCGTATCGAGCAACCCCATCGCGGTCTCGTCGCTCGGCAGGTCGTACGCCTCCGGGTACTTCATCCCCGTGTTCCGCCCCAGCTTGATCAGCCCGAACCCGATCTTGCTCACCTGGATCCCCGTGCCGCCCAGCGCCCGCCTCTCCATCGCCTCCCCCTTCACCACACCCTCGCCGCCACGCCCGGCTCGGCCAGCGAACCCAGAAACGCATCGCCACCCACGCCCCTCCCGCGAACCCCCCGCTCGGCCAGCCGATCGAGCACCAGCCCCGCCGCACGCGGCGCCAGCACCAGTTTCGTGGGCCAGACCGCGAGCACGCCCTCCCGCGCCCACACCGCCACCGCGTCGTCGGGCCGCTTCCCCCCGTTCTCACCCTCCGCCCGGTCGATCACGAAGGTCTCGAACCGCACCCCCGACAGGTCAACCCACGGCAGGCACCGCGCCAGCGCCGCCCGGGCCGCCCCGATCTGATCCTCCCGTGAACGACCCACCCCCTCCTCCGCCGGGCCACCTCCCAGATACCAGGTCCGCTCCCCCGCCAACTCCCCCGTCGTCACCGTCAGCGCCGGCTTGTCCAGCGACAACTGCAGGCAATGACCGTGCAGATCGAACGGCGCCCCCACGGCCACCACCTGGTGCAACGGCCGCCGCTGCATCAACCCCCCCCCCCGCCCCCCCCCCCCCCACCCCCCCCCCCCCCACCCCCCGCCCCCCCCCCCCCCCCCCCCCACCACCCCCCCCCCCCCCCCCCCCCACCCCCCCCCCCCCCCCCGTGTCACCACCTGTTCATACTCCCGCCTTTGCATCAACCCCTCCCTGCCCCCCGCCAGCCCTATCAGCCCCTCGTTCGCCGCCCCCGCCGCCAGCACCACCGCGTCGCACACGACCCGGCCCCCGCCCTCCAGCCCGACCAGCACGCCGCTGTCCCGCGTGCCGAGGCCGGTGACCCTGCCCACACGCGCGCGACCCGACACCCCATCCCGCAACACCCCCACCAGCGACGCGGGATCCAGCACCATCTCCGCCGTCTCAAACAACTCCACGCCCGCGCCCGCCCCACCGAACCCCGCCGGCCACGCGCCCCGCTCAACCCGCTCCACCCCGCTCCGCATCACCCGCGACGCACCCGCCGCCGCGAGCCGCGACCCCAAGCTCCCCGTTGTCCAAAGCAGCGTCCGCCGGCTCAGCACGCGAACCCGGGCGAGATCCGGCGCCCCCGCGCCACCCCCAAGCGCCGACCGCCAGGTCTCCTGAACCTCGCCCACCGCCCGCGACGCATCCACCGCGTTCCCCGGAAGCCGGTACTTCGCCCCCGCGTGCAGGATCCCCTGACTCGCGATCGTCTGCCCGTCCCCCAACGCGCCCCGCTCGAGCAGCCAGGCGTCGTACCCCGCCGCCAGCAGCGACCACAGCGTCCACAGCCCGCACACCCCGCCGCCAACCACAAGGACATCGCACCGCGACCCGCCCATCAGCCCCCGCCCGCCCCGTCCGGCGAGGGCGGCACCCGAAGCACCTGCCCCAGCCTCAGGTCGTCCGGCGACCGCAGCCGATCACGGTTCGACTCATAGAGAAAGTCCACATACCGCACCGACCCGTAGAACGACTTCGCGATGCTCGACAGCGTGTCCCCCGACTTGACCGTGTACTCGATCACCGGCGCCGCCGCGGGTTTCGCCGGGGCCTCCCCCCCGGGCTCCACCCCGACCGGCTTGCCCTGGATATTCCCGGGGTCCACCGGCACACGGATCAACTGGCCCACACGCAATTTCCGGGGATCCAGCAGCGGGTTCGAACGCGCGATCGCCATCGCGTGCCGCGTCGTCCCGTACACACGCTGCGAGATCCGGTCGAAGTTGTCCCCGGCCCGAACCTCGTAGTCCCGGAACTCGGGCGGGATCACCCCGGAATCCACGGGTGCCGCCGCGGGCTCCGCCACCACCGCCGGCAGCGGAGGCGACGCCACCCCGCGACCGACATCAGCCCCAACCTCGCCGACCGGCCGAGGGTCCGCCGCCACCGGATCCAACACCTCCGGCTCGACCGCCTCGACCGCCCCGAACTCCTCGAGCCCCGTGGTCGGCGCCTCACCCCGGCCCGCGGGCCAGGACCAGTACACCACGATCCACACCACCACCAGCACCCCGAGCCCCGAGAACACCCTGGCGGTTCCGTCGTCCATCAGGACCTCCGCCCAACTTTGTCGGCCCGTTCACCCCGCCCCGTCCAGCGGCACGGGGGGCCCGGCCCGCGCCCGCCGCTCAGCCCCCGCCGCCCGCCGACCCGGACGCCTTGTGCCCCCCGGGGTCCTTCCGGCTCGACCAGACCATCGGCGCCGCCACCGCGATCGACGAATAGGTCCCCACGAACACCCCGCACAGCAGCGCGTAGCTGAACGCCCGCACCCCGGGGCCCCCGTACAGGTACAGCAGCAGCGTCGCCAGCAGCGTCGTCCCCGAGGTGATCGTCGTCCGGCTGATCGTCTGGTTGATCGCGTCGTTCACGACGCGACGGTTCGCGTACGGCAGCCGTCCCCGGTTCTCCCTGATCCGGTCCATGATCACGATCGTGTCGTTCAACGAGTACCCGATGATCGTCAGGATCGCCGCGACCAGGTTCAGGTCGATCTTGAACGGCTCGATCAGCATCGACCTCGCGATCGACGCCGTGATCTGGTTGTCGTAGAGAATCTCCGCCATCGCGATCAGCCCGATCGCACACAGCACATCGTGGATCAAGGTCACGATCGCCGCGCCCGAGTAACGCAGCGAGCCGAACCGCACCCAGATGTAGATCAGGATCAGAAGGAAGCTCAGGAACACCGCGACCACCGCCGTGTTCTTGAAGTCCTCCGCGATCACCGAACTGAAGTTCTGCACGCTCGCCAGCGTCGTCGCGCTCCCCAGCGCATCCACCACCAGCGACCACTCCAGGTCCGCCATCTCCTCCTGCCACACCGCCTCGTTCTGGACGAAGCTCACCCCCTCGTCCCACACCAGGATCACCGCCGTCTCCACGGCCGCCGGCGTCCCCGCCAGCACCCGCACCTCCATCCGGCGGTCCAGCGTCGACGAGTAGTCGCTCTTGCCCCGCATCTGGTCCAGACGCTTGATGATGTTCTCCAGCGACGGCCGACGCACCCCCTCCGCCCCGGGGCGGTCCAGGCGGATGTCCTCCAGCAGGATCGCCACCCCGCCGAAGTACTCCGCCACCGAGCCCCGGTACCCGGGCCGCTGGATCACATCCCCCACTGTCTGGCTCAGCACCGGGTACACCGGCGCCACGCCCCCCGAAGCCGCGTCCGCGTCCCGTCCCCGGAACGACAGCGGGGGCCGGCTCTCGATCACATCCTCGAACGACGCCACGATCGAGCCGATCACCGCGTCCGCGTTCGTCGCGTAGGTCTTGATCTGGAACCGGTCCGAACTCACCCCGTCCGACTCCGGGTCGACCGGGATCACCTCCGCGTTCCGCAGGGGGCGCAGCGGGTCGTCCTCGGCCAGCCCCTCGGCGATGTCGTGCACCCGCGCCTCGACATCCGCGCGGGTCATCGTCAGGCGTCCGTCGGCGTTCACGCCGACCCCCGACGCCCGCTCCTCCTCCGTCGCCGGCCTCAGCTCGAACGACACCTGCGTCCCGCCCCGGAACTCGGTGTCCAGCATGGCCGAGCCCTTGTACCACACCATCCCGAGGCCCGTCCCCACGCCCAGCGCCGAGAGCACCACGAACACATACCGCAGCGAGATCCAGTCGATCTTGGGCTCGAGCACCCGCTCCACCGCCGGGATCGCCATCGGCAGCATCCGCAGACGCTTCACCTTGATCACATCCACCAGCACCGCCATCAGCAACCGGCTCACCACCAGCGAACTGAACAGCGTCGACACCACGCCGATCCCCAGCGTGATCGCGAAGCCCTTGATCTCCTGCGTGCCCAGGTTCGCCAGCACGAAGGTCACGATCAGGTTCGTCACATTGCCGTCCACGATCGAACTCAGCGCCTTCTGATACCCGACCTTCACCGCCGCGCGCAGGTCAAGGCCGTTCCGCATCTCCTCCCGCACGCGCTCGTAGATCAGCACATTCGCGTCCACCGCCATGCCGAAGGTCAGGATGATCCCCGCGATCCCGGGCAGCGTGAACGCCGCCCGCGCCAGGCTCATCGCCCCCAGGATCAGCACCGCGTTGAACAGCAGCGAGACCACCGCGATCCCGCCGAACACGAAGTAGTAGAACACCATGAACACGCTGACCGCCACCAGCGCCCACAGCCCCGCCGTGCGACCCATCCGGAGGTTGTCCATCCCGAACTCGGGCGCGATCGTGTTCTGGCTGATCGGCTGCGGGCTCAGGTTCGCCGAGAGCGAACCCGCCGTCATCACCTGGATCACATAGTTGATCTGCTGCTGCGTGAAATCGCCCGTGATAATCCCGTTGCGGCTGATGTTCGCCTGCAGCACCGGCGCGGTGTACACCTGCTCGTCCAGCAGCACCGCCATCTTGTTCCCGACATTCGGGCCCGTCAGATCCCCCAGCATCGCCGCGCCGCGCGGGTCCATCTCGAACCCGATTGCCGGGCGACCGACATCGTCGACCGTCTGGAACGCGTTCGCGACCCGCCAGTCCCCCTCCAGCCGGGTCAGACGCATCCCGCGGAGGTCCCAGCACAGGATGTAGTACTCGCCCTCGTACCGCTCGGCCACGAACCCACGCTGCGCGAAGAACTCCCCGGGGTCCGCCTCCATCGCCTCCAACTCGCGGACCGACTCCGGGCCCGCCGGGAAGGTCGTGATGTCGTTGATCCGGCACCACCGCGCGTCCCGGCTCCGCACATTCCCCGGGCCCCGCTCCAGCAACTCCTGCCGCAGCCGCATCTCCTCCGGGTGCGTGTTCTGGCTCGCCGACCCCTCCGGGTCGATCACAATCCGGAACGAGGGCACGCCCGCCGCGCTGATCAGCCGCTTCAGGTCCTCAGGGTCGTCCAGGCTCGTCCGCTCCGTCTCGTACGCGAGGTACCGCTCCATGATCGACGCGACCCGTTCACGCTCCCCGGGGTACGCCCTGTCGATCTCTTCCAGCGCCCGCTCGCGCGGGCTCGGGAACTCCCGGTACTGCCCCGACTCGTCCAGCATCATCTTCCGACGGTTCGAGAGCGACAACGCCGAACGCAGCGTCCCCTCCGTCAACTGCCCCGAGACCACCCCGTCCAGCAGACCCTCGTACTTCAGCTGCGCGTTCACCACCATCTCGACGAACGCGTCAACCTCCTCCTGCGCCGGCGACTCCTTCGAGCGGACATCCGAGAGCAGCCGCTCGGCCGTCACCATGTCGTCGAACGCCGCCGCCGCCTCGGTCATCGAAGCAAGCCGACCCGCGTCCCCGCACGACAACTCGCCCAGCCGCGACGCCCTCGCCTCGCCCTCCAGGCGCACCGCCCGCTCGAACTCGTCCTGCGTCACCGCGCACTGACCCAGTTCCCCGATCGCCCGGTCGAACTCGGCCCGCAGCGCCTTCACCTTCTCGCTCGGCAGCGGCATCGTGACCTCGATCCGGTCACGACCCTGCGCCACCATCTGGATCTCCAGGAGCCCGCTCGGGTCCACGCGCTTCTTGAGGATCTGGATCGTCTTGCCCAGAACCTCCTGCGCGTCCTGCCCCGCCGGGATGTCGACCGCGTACACCAGCGTCGTCCCGCCCCGGAGGTCCTTGCCCAGCCGGAGCTTCTCGCTCGGCGGGAAGATCGACCCCAACGCGATCACCAGAATCGCCAACGCGAAAATCGAGTTACGGATCACATGTCGCATCAGTCTGCTCTTTGCCTAACACGCCCGGACGCGGGCGAACCGAACCCACCTGTCCACCAACGCCCGCTCACCGACCCGCCGGCTCCAGCGACTCCGACGCCTCGGACTCCTCCGGCTCGGCGCTCTCCCCCTCGCCCCGCCCGTACTTCACCACGCTCTGCACCGCCGTCCGCGCGAACCGGATGCGCGTGTTCGAACCCTCGTCGACCTTCAGAACGATCTCGTCCCCCTTCAACTCGACGATCGTCCCGATGATCCCCCCCACCGTCTGCACGCGGTCCCGCTTCTTCAGCGACGACATCATCTCCGCACGCTTCTTCTTCTCCTTGCGACCCGACATCATCGAGGTCACCATCATGAACACCAGCAGCCCCAGCATCAGCGGGAGCAGCAGCCCCCAACACCCCCCCCCCGCGGGGCGGCCCCCCCCCCGGGCGCCCCCCCCCCGCAGTACCCAAGAGCCCCCCCCCCCCCCCCCCGCCCCCCCCCCCC
>DAINDF010000021.1:20218-20891 GCA_036732005.1 Phycisphaerales bacterium | reverse complement strand
AGCAGCAGCCCCATCCCACCCGCCCCCGGAGGCGGACCGCCCGCCGGAGCGCCCCCGCCCGGCTGTCCCGTCGACCCACCACCGCCCGCCGGCGCCCCGCCGCCCGAGGGCGCCCCGAGCACCTCCGACCCGCCCTGCGCCAGAGTCACCGACAGAACGCCGCTGTTCCAGTCCTGCATCATCTATCCGTCTCCAAGGCCGCGCCCGCGGCGATCCGCCCGAAGCGGCCGGCCCTTCACGCACCGTCCCGATCGGGGACGCACGCCCCCGACCCCGACCCGAAAACCCACCCCGCCGCCCCCGGCCAGCGACGCGCCAGCCCGAGCCAGTCATCGTTGGCGACGGCAGACCGAACATCAATCATCAGCCGCTGATAGTGCCGGAGGTTGTGCAGGCTCACCAGAATCGGCCCAAGCATCTCCTCGCTCAGGAACAGGTGCCGCAGGTACCCCCGGCTGAACGCCCGACCCTCCGGGCTCGGCCACCCGTACCGCCCGGGGTCGCACGCCGGGCAGTCGCAGTCCGCCTCGATCGCCCGTGGGTCCTCCGCGTACTTCGCGTTCCGCAGCCGCAACTGACCCCGCCACGGCCCCAAACCGCCCCCGGACGCCGCCCCGCGCCCCGGCCCGGCATACACCGACGCCCGCCCCACCCACCCGGAAGCCAAACCCCC
>DAINDF010000021.1:2500-20208 GCA_036732005.1 Phycisphaerales bacterium | reverse complement strand
CCTCACCGCCCCCGTCCGCCGCCGCTCGCCCGGCCCCGTCTTCCTCGTCCGCCAGCCGAACGAACGCGTTCGCATTCCGCCCGTTCCGCGTCGGCAGCACGCAGTCGAACATGTCCACACCCGCCCGCACCGCCGCCACGAGGGCCCGCGGATACCCCACCCCCATCAGGTACCGGGGCTTGCCCGAGGGCAGCAGCGGGGCCGTGAACTCCACCACCCGACGGATCTCCTCCCCGCTCTCCCCGACCGCGACCCCCCCGATCGCGTACCCCGGCAACTCCACCCCGCACACCTGCTCCACCGACCTCGCCCGACGCCCAAGGTCCGTTCCCCCCTGCACGATCCCGAACAGCCCCTGCTCGTCTGGCCTCGCGTGGGCCGCCTTGCACCGCTCCAGCCACCGGGCCGTCCGGTCCAACGCCAGGTCGAGCCGGGCGGCGTGGTCGTACCCCCGTCCCTTGCCGGTGTCCCGCAGCGCCGCGTGCCGCAGACGCGTCTGGTTCACCGGACCCGACCCGGGGTCCACCGAGGGCGGGCAGTCGTCGAAGGCCATGATGATGTCCGGCCCCAGTTCGTTCTGCACCCGCATCGAGATCTCGGGCGTCAGACGCACCATCTCCCCGGAGATGATGCTCTTGAAGGTCACCCCGTCGTCGTCCACGGCGTTCAGGTCCGCCATCGAATACGCCTGGTACCCCCCCGAGTCTGTCAGGATCGGCCCGTCCCACCCCATGAACCGGTGCACGCCCCCGAGCCGCTGAATCACCCCGCTCCCGGGCCGCAGCATCAGGTGGTAGGTGTTGTTCAGCAGGCACTCCGCCCCGATCGCCCGCACCAGCGACGGAAGCAGACCCTTCACCGTCCCGCGCGTGCCCACGGGCATGAACGCCGGCGTCCGGAACGCGCCGTGCGGCGTCGTCACCACCCCGGTCCGCGCCCCGCACACCCCGCTCCGCCGATCAACCTGGAACGAGATCGCCTCACCCACCGGGCCGCACCGCCCCGTCCCCCGCCTCCACGCGATCCCGGGTCTCCGTGCCGCCCTCGCGCGCCGCGTTCCTGGTCACCCCCGCCGCTCCTCGGTCGCCTGACGCAACCGGCGCTTCTCCGCATCGCTCAGGCTGTGCAGCCCGTCCCGCCGCACCTTCGCCAGGATGCGGTCCACCTCGGCCTCCTCACCAGACTTGCCGCGCCGCGGCCCCGCCCCACGCCCCTTCCCCCCAGACTTGCCGAACACATCGAGGAAGTCCCGCAGAAGGTGCGGCCTGCGGATGAAGTAATACCCCGCCAGCGCCCCGCCCAGGTGGGCCGCGTCCCCCCCCTGGTTCGCCCCCCGGAAGAAGAACAGGTTCGCCACCACCAGCAGCACATACCCGTACGCAAAGGTCCGCATCTTCATCGGGATCGGCGGGAACATCAACTGCACCACCGAGGTCGGGGCGATGTACGCGCACGCCACGATCACCCCGAACACCCCCGCCGATGCCCCGATCAACGGCGTCCGCGGGCTCACACCCAACGCGCCCGGCAGCGGCAGCCCGAGATAGCCCACCAGGTTCAGCACCAGGTACAGCAGCCCCCCGCACAGCCCGCACATCAGGTAGTACGCCGCGTAGCGCTTCTTCCCGAGGTACTGCTCGACCAGCGACCCGAAGAAGTACAAGCCCAGCATGTTGAACACGAGGTGCATCAGGTCCGCGTGCAGAAACTGGAACGAGACCAGCCGCCACACCTCGTACCGCCCGAACCCCAGCAGCGTCGAGAAGTGCCCCCACTGGAACAGCCAGTCGCCCACCAGCCCCGTCCACTGGCTCTGATAGGGCCGAAGCAGCAACGCCTGCACCACGAACACGCCGATGTTCACCGCGATCAGCCAGGTGTTGAACGACCACGCCCCCAGCCGACCCACGCCGCCGCCGCGCCCCACCGCCCCGGGCGCCCCGGGCGCTCCCCGCTCATTCCTGACATACTCGCGGTCGTAGATGCCCATGTCGCTCCCGAAGCGGGCCCGTTCCCCTTCCTTGGGAACCCCGCCGGGGCATGGTACGGGCCAAGCCGGCGGGACGCACTTTCGCTACGGGCACCCTCCGACGAACGCCGCGACGAACGCGTTGATGTCCGCGAGATCGAGAACACCCAGCGGGGGGGCGAGGTCCGCAACGGGGTCGTTCGTCACGAATCCCGTGACAAAGGCGTTAATATCGGCCAAATCAAGCACACCCGAGGGGGGCGCGAGGTCGGCAGGGTTGCACCCCCCGCCGCCCGCGACCGCGATATCCACCGAGAGTGCCCCGTTCTCAGTGAGTCGCGCGATCAGGAGATCCCCCGCCCCGAGCGGCGGCACCGACACAAGCGCGACCGCGAACTCGCTCGCCATCGCGGCCCCGAGCGGGGCCACCAGCGGGAACCCATTCTCATCGAAGGTCGGCGGAATCCCACCGGGGTTCAGGGGGAACAGCTCTACGAGTCGGCCGGGCGGGGCGCCGATGGCGACCTGATCCTGACCGGGGTGGGGGACCCCGATCGGGTACGGCGGGAAGAGCTGCGCTTCTTCGAGTTCGATCGGCACAATCCCGATCCCGGGCGACGCCGCCACTATCGCGTCCCGGTCGCTGACTGTCCCGTCGGAAACCTCCGGGCCCATCAGCACGCCCTGCGGATCGCCGGGAAGCGGGAAGAATGAGAGCAGCTGCGGCACGGGCTGCACCGGCCCTGCGAGCGGTGGCCCGAGCTGGTCCGGCAGGCCATCGCCGTCACGATCTGAAAGCGAGAATACGACGATGTCATCCCCCGGAAAGAAGAGCGGGTTGTTCTGCAGCACCAAGAGCATCTCGGAGGGCGGAGCCCCAGGGGGCAACACCAGCCCGACCGGGTCCATCAGCGGAAACGGATCGATCATCAGGGCCTGCTCGGTCGACTGATCGAAGACACCATCGGCGTCCGGGTCCTGATAGACGAACACCGCGCCGAACCCCGGCTCGATCGAACCCGCCACGAACAGGAGGTTCGGCGAGGCCGAGCCCGGCGCGAGCGGCACAATCAGCACATCGCGAACACCCTCTAACATCGGCGTGAACAGCATGTGATCCGCACCGTCCCCCGCCTTGAACTGGCTGATCACGCCGGAGTTGCCCCTGTGGAACAGCAGCGCGGGCTCTTTGCCCGCGGGCACCACCGCATCCGGGTTCGGCTCGGGCACCGGCCCCAGCTGCCCCGGGATCGCGGTCGCCCAGCGGATCATCGCCAGCGCCCGGTTCAGCGTCGCGAGGTCGGCCGCGGTCATCGCGCTGGCGAGCCATGCCTGATAGGCCTGCTTGCCCGCGTCGTAGCACGCCCGCGTCCCGGGCCGATCGATCACGCCGTCGCCGTTCAGGTCCTCCCCCTTGTCAAGTTCCCCGTTCCCGTTCGCGTCGCCTGTGCCCCCGGTGAACGCTTTTCTTGCCCGCAGCCCCGCCTTCGCCGCGTCAAACGCCTGCGTGCGCTCGTTCTCCGGCGTGTCCGGATTGTCCATCACGGCGTCGAGGCACTCAGCGATCTTGCGTCCAAACTCGGTCGTCGCTCCCGCCGGGTCGCCGTCCTCCAGATTCGCGATCGCGTCCAGCGCATCGCAGGTCGCCTCGAGCTGGAGGTCGTCGACATCCCTTTCGTTGCACACCGCACGAAGCCGCTGGCGCACCCGACCCTCCGTCGACTCGTCGCCCTTGTCGGGCCAGTCCCAGTCCTGCATCGCGTGACGGATCTCCTCGTACAGCGTCAGGGCCGAGCTCGACATGTCCGGGTAGGCCAGCAGGAGGTCGCAGAGGTTCTTGAACTTGCGGTCAAACGGTAGGATGTCGAGGCTAATGTTGATCCGATCGCCCTCGGTGGTCTTCACGCCGTCCGTCCGGCAGGCCCCGCGGTAGTCCGTGCTGGTGGTAACGCACACCCGGCCGCTCTCGAGCATCTCGTCCCAAGTCTCCGCGGCATCCTCCCCGAAATCGTCCTCGATCTGGCAGTTCGCGAGCTGCCCAAGCAGCAGCAGGTTGCACCGTAGTGCGGCGAGCGCCTCCTGCTCCGCCGCGGCAAGGGCGGCGCCCGCGAGCGCGGGTTTCCCGGCGATGGCCCGCTGCGCGTTGATCCGCCGCCCGAGTTCGGCGCGAAGGGCACGGGTTCGGACGAGGTCCTGCGGTGAACCCGACCCGTCCCCGATGGACATCCCGTCGCCGAAGCCCGCCCACGCAGGTTCCGTGGCGAGCAACGACAGACCCGCGATCACCACCAGCCCGAGCAAACGCTCCGCGCCGCCGCGCCGCGACGGACCCTTCCTCGCACCTCGCATCGCCGCCCCCTCTGCAGAATGTCAGACGCACCCGATGACACCGGCCCCTCAAGTCGAAGGCCGATCTGCACTCTACAGATTCTCCTGGAACTCCTCAAATAGAAGATTCCGAGAACCACCGCCCCACTCGACCCCAAGCTAAGAATCGGAATTCGACCCTACTCCCGGCGAGGGACGGGGGCTGTCCCGTCGGCGAACGCCGTGAGCTCTCGGCCTGCGCTCGGGCGTCAGGCCGCGGACATCGCCGGGCTTCCGGGGGCCAGCGTGAACGACGCCCAACGCGTCGACCGCGGCATGGCGCCCAGGTGACTCAGCGGTTCGATCTCAGGTGCGGCGGTCAGGGACACCCGCTCAGGAACGACTGCACGAACGCCGAGACATCCGCGAGGTCAAAGACACCCTCGGGCGCCGCGATATCCGTCGCCGCCGCCTGCCCCAGGAACCCCGACGCGAACGCCGTCACATCCGCCAGGTCGAGCACCCCCGCCGGCTCGGCCAGATCCGCCGGGCATCCGTTGCGGATCCGCACCACCACGCCGTCACCCCCGAGCGAGCCCAGCAGATACAACTCGCCCGCCCCGTCCTCGGCCAGGGAGACCACGCTCGTCGGCACGGCGCTGCCCGACGGGTCCACCCGGAACTGCACGATCTCCCCCGTCGCCCCCGAAACCGGGCCGCTCGCCGGGTCCCCGTGGAAGAACCCACCCTGCAGCACGCCCCCGCGGACAAAGTCGGCGCACACATACCGCCCACGCAGCAGCGGCCACCGCTCCCCCCGGTACACCGCCCCCCCGATCACCGCCAGCCCCGTCCCGTGGTCGTACTCGAAGACCGGGTCGATCAGCCCGTTCGACGCCGCGAAGTCACCCGTCCCGTCCCCGTCCGCGTCCGTGTCCACCACCGCCCCGATGTGGTTCAACTGGTCGAACAGGAAGCTCCCTTCCTTGAGAGGCCACCCGTAGTTCCCCCCCGCAACCACACGGTTCACCTCCTCGATCTGCTTCTGGCCGACCTCCCCGACCCACACCTCCCCCGTCTCCCGGTCCACCATCAACCGGTACGGCGCGCGATGCCCGTACGAATACACCTCGGGCCTCGCCCCCGCCACGCCCACGAACGGGTTCGACGGCGGCACGCCGTACTCCCCCGTCACCCCGTCGGTGCCCAGCGGGTCGATGCGCAGAACCTTGCCGTAGAAGTTCGCCAGCGTCTGCGCGTTCGCCCGCATCTGGCTCACGCCCTGCGACGCGTTCGCGCCGTCCCCCGACGCGATGTACATCAGCCCCGCCTCGTCCCCCACGCCGAACGCGAGATCGAACACATTGTGGTCCCACCCGGGCTGCTCGATCCGGAACAGCACCCGCCTCGACCCCGCGAACACGTCGGCCGAGGCGTCCGCCGCGCGGTACTCCACCAGCACCTCCTGGTGCACGCCGCCGAACCCGACCTGCGCCAGCGAGTCGTCGAAGTCCGGAACCCCGGACCCCGCCATCTCCGTCTCGACAAGATAGAACGCCCCGTACCCGGGGCTCTGCGGGTCCCCGAACCCCGGGTGCACCGCCAGCGAGGTCATCCCGAAATTCGTCGGCGTCACCAGCGTCGCCGGGTTCGTGATGTCGAGGTACGGCTCTGCCGCCAGCGTCCCGTCCGCCCGGAGCAGGCGCACCACGCCGCCCAGCGTCAGGATCAGCCGACGCCCGCTCCCGTCGGGCAACGCCTCCATCTGCGTCGGGAAGTACTGCGCCGTGCCGCCGACCTCACCCCCGAGCCCGGTCGCGACGATCTCCAGCCGCGCCACCAGCGGCCCCGTCGGGAGATTGGGCAGAACATCCTGAGCCCACGCCCCGAGCGCCGGGACGACCATCGCGATCACTGCGACCTTTCGCGGCTTCATCCGGTCTCCTTATCCTCCGCAACCCGAGCCGAACGCGCCGACGAACGCCAGCACATCCGCCAGGTCGAACTGCCCGGCGGGATCCGCGAAATCAGCGACCGGATCCTCGCCCAGGAACGCCTGCACAAAGGTGGTCACATCCGCCAGATCAAGCAGGCCGAACGGCGGCGCGAGATCCGCGAGGCACGCGACGCGGTACGCCGCGAGGTTCATCGTCTCGTTGGTGCTCACCGCAACCGACCCCAGCAGGGCCGCGGTCGCCGGATCGAACCGGTGCACCCGCCGCGTCACACCGTCGGCGGCCAGCAACTCGCCCCGATCCGGCGCCAGCGCGACATCGTTCACCCCGTTCAGCGTCGAATCGAACCCGAAGAGCGCAAGCGACACCCGCGCCCCGCCCGCCGCCACCGTGCCGATCTCAACCGTGTTCGGCCCGGGCTCGCGGTCGACCCAGTACATGGACCCGTCCGCGCCGCGGGCGGCCAGCCCGTCAAAGTCCGCGCCCGGGCCGTACGAGAACACGGGCCCGATCACCCCGTCCAGCGCGAGCACGCCCAGCGTGTTCGAGCCGGCCGGGCCCGACGAGTCCGGCCGCCACAGCCCCTGCACCAGCGTCCCGGAAGCCGCGTCGTACCCAAGCCCCTCGACCCCGTTCACCAGGCCCGCGCCGTCCAGCGTCATCTCATGCCGGCTGAGCACCGCGCCGCTCGCCGGGTCGATCTCGATCAGCGCCGCGCCGTTGGGGTACCGAGACTCCGTGGCGTACAACCGCTGACCCACGAACTCCATGCTCGCGACGTTCCCGTTCAGCACCAGCGGCCCGACCTCCGCGACCGACCCGGTGTCGGGATCGATCGTCACCAGCCTCGGCCCCGGCGCCACCGCGAAGAACTGCCCCAACGCCGACGACGACACGCACGCCGCGAACAACACACCACAACGCCTCATCCCGGCCTCCCCTCGCGGCACCCCGCCCGCGCCCGGATCGCCGCGGGCCCCGGCGCACCCGCCGGGAGCCCGTCCGCCGCGCGGGCCCCGCCGCGCATCCCAGACTACCCCGAGCCCACGACAAATCCAAGCCCACGCCGCCCGCCGGCCCGTCCAACGACACCCCACCCGAATACCCTTCGGGCACATCACCAACCCGGAGGACACCATGAGCTTTGAAATCGAGATCGTCCACGCCCGCCAGATCCTCGACTCCCGCGGCAACCCCACCGTCGAGTGCGAGGTCGCCCTCTCGAACGGCGCCGTCGGACGCGCGGCGGTCCCCTCCGGGGCCTCCACCGGTGAGAACGAGGCCTGCGAACTCCGCGACGGCGACAAGGACACCTACCTGGGCAAGTCGGTCTACAACGCCGTCGAGAATGTGATCGCCCGCATCGCCCCCGCCATCGAGGGCCTCGACGCCCGCGACCAGGAGGGCATCGACGCCGAGCTCATCGCCCTCGACGGCACCGACAACAAGAAGGACCTCGGGGCCAACGCCATCCTCGGCGTCTCCATGGCGGTCGCCAAGGCCGCCGCCGAGGGCTCGGGGCTGCCGCTGTACCGCTACCTCGGCGGCGCCGCCGCCAAGACGCTGCCCGTCCCCATGCTCAACATCCTCAACGGCGGCAAGCACGCCGACAACACCGTCGACTTCCAGGAGTTCATGATCCAGCCCTGGGGCTTCGACGACTTCCACGAGGCCCTCCGCGCGGGCGTCGAGATCTACCACACCCTCAAGAGCGTCCTCAAGAAGCGGAACATGTCCACCGCCGTCGGCGACGAGGGCGGCTTCGCCCCCGACCTCAAGGACAACGAGGACGCCCTCAAGGTCATCGAGGAGGCCGTCGCCAAGGCGGGCTACAAGTGGGGCGAGCAGATCTTCGTCGCCCTCGACCCCGCCACCAGCGAACTCTGGAACGAGGCCGAGAAGGCCGGCAAGACCGGCTACAAGTTCTTCAGTTCCAGCCAGGAGATCATCTCCTCCGACGACATGATCGCCATCTGGGCCGACTGGTGCAAGAAGTACCCCATCCGCTCCATCGAGGACGGCCTCGCCGAGAACGACTGGGAGGGCTGGGCCAAGCTCACCGCCAAGCTCGGCGACAAGGTCCAGCTCGTCGGCGACGACCTGTTCGTGACCAACAAGAAGTTCGTGACCCGCGGCGTGAAGGAGAAGTGCGCCAACGCCGTCCTCGTCAAGGTCAACCAGATCGGCACGCTCAGCGAGACCTTCGACGCGGTGAACTACGCGCAGGCCAACCGCTTCGCGTGCGTGCTCAGCCACCGCTCGGGCGAGACCGAGGACGCGACGATCGCCGACATCGCCGTCGCCACCAACTGCGGCCAGATCAAGACCGGGGCGCCGTGCCGGAGCGACCGGAACGCGAAGTACAATCAGCTTCTCCGCATCGCCGAAGAACTCGGCGACTCGGCCGTCTACGGCAGCACGACATGGTGGCGGTAAACTCCCGACAGATCAGAGCTGCCGGAAAGGAATGAGTTTAGCCAGGTGCCTCGTATAACAGACCGGTGCCACCACCCGCCGCGGCAGCGGCGCGTGGTGCTTCCTCGCCAGCGCGCAAGAGAGCACGACGCGCCCTTCGGGCGGGTCGTGGCACCGGTGTGGGCGCGCCGGGTGCCACGGCTTGCCCGCCCTTGGCAAGCCGTGCCCCCTCCCCCTCCTCCAAGCCCCGGGCGGCAGGAGCCCGGTCGGCTTCCGAGTGTGCCAGCGCCATCCCGGCCATGCTCGCACCCCTCCTCAACCTCCTCCCATCCGTCAGGGGGCAAGATGGCGAGGACGGGCCCGGAGACACCGGGCCGAACCGAAACACGACAAATTTGTGTCGAAAGACCGCCGCTTTCCTTTTCTCCCGCGAAACATGTGCTCTATTGTCTGGCAGAGGACGGGCTCCGCCGCCGGGCACGCCCGCCATGTCCATCCGCCGACAACCAGGAGAGCCCGAGATGTTCCGCGTCGTCTTCGCCACCGCCCTCGCCGCGTCCGCCGCCAACGCCGGCCTGATCGATTTCGAGGGCCTCACCCCCGGTTCGGTCGGGACCAGCATCCTCCTCGCCGACGACGGCGTCGATGTCACCTTCAGCTCAACCGGCACTCTCGTCGTCCGAGACTTCAACAACCCGCCCTTCCCCCGGTCCCAGGTCCTCCATGTCTCCAACTTCACCGACCCCATCGTCGTTGAGTTCAGCACGCCCGTTTATTCCGTGAGCTTCCAGAACTACATCTTCGGTTTCTATACATCCGAGGTTGACACGATCAGGATGACCGCCTTCGACACCGACGGCAACACCCTCGACGACATCACATCCTCGGCGGAGTTCCTCGCTGTTTCCTCCGCGGCCCGGGACATCATCCGCGTGGTGATCGACGACCAGGGCACGGGCTACCAGATCGACAACATCGTCTTCACCGTGCCCGCCCCCGCCGCCGGCGCGCCCTTCCTGTTCGCGTGCCTTGCCGGACGCACCCGCCGCCGCATGTGACGACCGGCGACCGGGTGCCACGACTCGCCGCCCCGCAGCGCCGTCGTGCCGGGCGCCACGGCCCGTCAGGTGCCCACACCAACGCAGTGTGCCGCGACCATCCTGCTCCCAGCTCTCCAGTCCCCCTCTGTGCCCTCTGCGCCGCTGTGGTACCCCCCCCGCCCCCCGGTGCCACCGCCCGCCGCGGCGGCGGCGCGTGGTGCTTGCTCGCCTGCGCGCCAGAAAGCACGACGCGCCCTGCGGGCGGGTCGTGGCACCGGGCTTGTGACGACCGAGCACGACGCCACCGCGCCAGAAAGCACGACGCGCCCTTCGGGCGGGTCGTGGCACCGGCCCCTCCCGGCAACACCGCCAACACCGCCAGGCCTTGGGGGCCTGGGGGTTGGCGGTGTGGGCGCGTGCGCCCGGGTGATGCACGGGCGCGCACGGACGATGCCCCCGGCCCGACCCGGGTGGTGGAGCGCGCCCCCTACCCTCCCCCATGCCCGGCCTGTTCGATGGAACCCCGCTCCAGCGGCCCGTGACCTGCGAGCACTGCTCGAATCCACGGGACGCGTGCACCTGCCCCCGCGACGCCGCAGGCTCGCCGCGCCCCCCCTCGACCCAGCACCCGCGCGTCCGCCGCGAGAACCGCCGGGGCAAGCCCAACACCATCATCGCCGACATCCTCACCAGCCCCGAGCCCTCCGCCAGGCCCGGCGACCTCACCCCGCTCCTGAAGTCCCTGAAGATCGCCTTCGGCACCGGCGGGGGCCTCGCCGATCCGCCCGGACGGGCGGGGGGCGGGGCGGGAGGGGGGCAGGAGATCGTCCTGCAGGGCGACCACCGCGACGGGGTGGTCGAGCACCTCAAGTCGCTCGGCTACCAGGCCAAGGCCGCCGGCGGCTGAGCACGCTGCGCGGGCCACGGCCGCCGACCGCCGTAACCGCGGCGCGTGGCCCCTCTCAACATCAGCGCGTGGCTTCAGATCCGTCCACAGGCCGGTGCGGTCCGCCAGGCTCGACCCGATCGGCGGGGGGGCGAACCCCTTCCGCCCTCGTGAGTGATCAGCCTGATCGCCCCGCCCAGTACGCCGCCGAGGTCACCACCTCGCGCACCTCGAACTCGACCAGGTCCGACCAGTTCTCGATCCACGCGTCGAGGTCGGTTCGCGTCGGCGCTTCCATCACCTGGAAGCACCGCGCCCCGTCGGGGGTCATCCAGCTCGCGACATACGCCACGCCACGCCCCTCGGGGATCAGCCGCCCGTGCGCCCGGAACCTCGCCGCGGCGCCCTCCGCGTCCAGGAACCGTTCCAGCACCATGAACAGCATGGCCCGGGCCTCCTCACCCCTGCCGGACGGTCCGCTGCTCGATCCGCTTCTCGCTCTGCGTGCGGACCACCCGGTCCACGAAACTCCCGGGCGTGTGCACGCCGTCGGCGTCGAGCGACCCGAGCGGCACGATCTGGTCGACCTCGGCGACCACGAAGGCCGCGGCCGTCGCCATCATCGGGTTGAAGTTCCGGGCCGTCTTGCGGTAGACGAGGTTCCCGAACGCGTCGGCCTTCTCCGCCTTGACCAGCGCCAGGTCCGCGTACAGCCCCGTCTCCATCACGAACTCACGCTCCGGGAACGCCTCGGCGTTGACCCGCGCCCGCGCCGCGGGCAGACGCATCCGCCGCGTCTCCTTGCCCTCGGCGATCACCGTCCCCGCCCCCGTCGCGGTGAAGAACGCGGGGATCCCCGCGCCCCCCGCGCGGATCCGCTCGGCCAGCGTCCCCTGCGGGTTGAACTCGACCTCGAGCTCGCCGTTGATGAACTGCTTCTCGAAGGTGGCGTTCTCGCCGACATACGACGAGATCATCTTCTTGATCTGCCGCGTCTGGAGCAGAAGGCCCAGCCCCCAGTCGTCGACGCCCGCGTTGTTCGAGATGCAGGTCAGCCCCGTCACCCCGGTCTCCCGCAGCGCGAGGATCAGTTGCTCGGGGATGCCGCACAGCCCGAACCCCCCCACCATCACCGTGCACCCGTCGTACAGGATGCCCCGGTCCCGGAGGTCGCCCAACGCCGCGGCCGCGGTGTCGCAGATCTTGCTGGTCATGTCAACAGGGTAGCGGGGCCCGCCGCCCCGATGCGCCCGGGCCCCGCGCCGGCGGCCGGGCCTTCAGGGCGTCAGCGCCGCCATGACCCCGGGCCGGACCACGCGCGTCCAGGCCGCGTAGCCCGCCTCGCTCAGGTGCAGGGCGTCCTCGGCGTAGCACGCGGGGTTCGGCTCGCCGTCCGCGCCGAGCAGGCAGGTCGCGACATCGACGAACTCAACGCCCGCCGTCGCCTCGGCGTACGCCGCGACCATCGCGTTCGCCTCGCGCATCGCGGGCCACCGCGCCCAGCGGGCCGGGCTGGGCTTGATCGCGAGGTACAGGACCGGCGTCCCCGGGGAACGGGCGTGGACGCGCTCGGCGAACTCCACGAATCCCCTCGCCGCGGACTCGGGCGACGCCCCCGGGTCGGCGAGGTCGTTGTCGCCGCAGTAGTAAACGATCGCCGCGGGGCGGCAGGGCAGGACGATTCGGTCCATGACGGCGAGGACCTCGGGGGTCGTGGACCCGCCGAAGCCCCGGTTGAGCACCGGGGCCGGGGCCATGTCGCGCTCCAGGGTGGTCCACATGCGGATCGACGACGATCCGACGAAGACGACGCTCCCGGGGGCGGGCGGGCGCTCGCGGTCCGCGGTTTCAAACTCGCGGATCTCGCGCTCGTACCAGGGCTCGGGCGCCTCCGTGGCGACGGGCCGCGACGAGCAGGCGGCGAGCAGGCAGGCGAAGGCGAGCAGGATGAGGCGGCGCATCGGGCACTTTACGCCGGGGCGTCCGGGGGTTCCGCGTCGCGGGCGGGCCGGGCGGGGCCCGTGCCGGGTGGCCCATCGGGTAGCATGCGCATCGAGAGCACCACCAGCGGGCGACGGGGATGGTCGGCCGCGCTCAAGGAGAACCCGTGCAATTTTCCCGTCTTTGCCTCGTCGGCCTTGTCGCAGGGATCGTGACCGCCGTGTCGCCGGCCTGGGCGCTGGACCGGGCGAAGCTGGTCGAGAACCTCACGCCCGAGCAGGCGGCCCGGTACGAGCGGTTCGACGGGTGGATGATCCGCGGGGTCTGCGGGACGAGCCACCTCGATCTCGCGGCGAGGTTCGGGGTCAACACCGTCCGGGGCTACACCATCAAGACCGAGGACGGCTCGACGCGGGCGGTCCTCGACGAGGCGCACGCGCTGGGGATCAGGGTCATCGTCAGCGAGTGGATGCCCCACCAGGGCGAGAACAAGGGAGGCGGCAACTCGACCTGGACCCACGACTACACCGAGAAGGTCGAGGAGCGCCTCGCGGCGTTCGTCGCCAAGGTCGAGGCGATCGGCGACCACCCGTCGATCCTGATGTGGGGCCTCGGCAACGAGGTGCACCTCGACCGGGAGTACCTCGAGTATGTCGAGTTGATGAGCCGGGCGATCCACGCCCGCAACCCGCTCGCGCTGACCAGCCTGACGATGATCAACGCCAAGCCGGAGAACATCGAGAAGATCAAACGCTTCGCGCCCGACCTGGATGTCATCGGGGTCCAGTCGTACAGCCCGGGGGCGGTGCGGGGCGGCATCCGCGCGATGGAGGAGCACTGGGGCCGGCCGTACTACTACAGCGAGTTCAACGGCAAGGGCCCGTGGAACTTCGAGAAGACCGCGTGGGGGACGGCGTACGACAACCTCCCGCCCGAGCGCGTCGCGGACTTCGAGGCGTGCTACGAGGCGATCGAGAGCGCGCCGCGTTGCCTAGGGTCGACCGCGTTCGTGTGGGGCCAGTTCGGAGCCCAGCGGCCCTCGTACTTCAGCCTGCTGCTGACGCCGCACCCGACGGGCGAGGAGGCGGCGAAGAAGGCGGGCATGCCGGCCGGGCCGATGGTCACGCCCTACGCCGACGCGATGGGGCGGCGGTTCCTGGGGCGCGACCCGCAGGAGAACCGGGCGCCGCTGATCACGGCGCTGGAGACGCTCGACGGGCGGCGCGAGGGCGAGATGGAGGCGGGCGGGCCGCTGACGGTGCGCATCGCCGGCGAGGACCCCGACGGCGACCCGCTGCGGTTCACCCTCTGGATCATCGACAAGCGCACCGGGCGCTTCACGGCCGCGGCGGGCCCGTTCGAGGTCGCGTCGGACGGCACGGGCACGGTGGTCGCCCCGGCCAAACCGGGCCCGGAGTCGCTGGTGATGGCGTACGCGTTCGACGACAGGGGCGGCGCGGTGAGCACGACGATCCCGGTGCGCCTCGACGCCGATTGAACGCGGAAGGCGACCTTGATTCGAACGGGCGTGGTCAGCGGCGGCGGCGGGCGGCCAGCACGCCCAGCAGCGCCACCCCCGCGGCGGGCGCGGGCACGATGGTGATGTCCGCGCCGGTGGGGCCGGTGACCGTCGCCGTGTACGGGCCCAGGTCAAGCCCGCTGTTCTGGTCGATCCAGTAGGTCGAGGCCAGGACCAGTTCGTAGACGCCCGCGACGAGGTCGAGGTCGGTGGCGATCGTGGCCCCGGCGGCAACCGTCCCCATGCCGCCGATCCACGGGGAGTTGTTGAAATCGGTGGGGTCGTACACGCCGTTCTCGAAGACGCCGAACCACGGGGCGAACGAGTCGCTGCCGGTCATCGAGAAGTTGTAGACGCCGTCGGTGTCGACCGCGATGCGGACGAGGTCGTAATGGAACGACCACCCGCCCCCGGCCTCCTCGAACGAGATCGGATCGGTCGCGCTGATCTCGCCGGCGAGGTGCAGCGGGTTGGCGGCCATCGCCGCGGGCGAGAGGAGACAGGCCCCGGCCAGCAGGGCGAGGGGTGCGGTGCGGTGACGCATGGGAACCCTCCGAGCGTTCGCGGTGGTGCGTATGTCGAAGGTGTCCGAGAATTCGAGACGCCGCAAGCGAATTCGGAGAAAAGCCGGGCGAACGGGCGGATCGCGGGTTGTGCGACGCCGGCGGGACGCGGGCGGCTCGGCCGGTGCGCCCCCGGGGCGGCCCGGGATTCAGCGCGGGAAGGCCCGGGGCGTCGTGTCGCGCTCGCGGAGGCGGATGGTCCGGTTGGCCGGGACGAAGAGGCGGTGCTGCACGATCCCGCTGGGCCACTCGACGGTGACGAGATCGACCAGGCCGTCCGACTCGCCGAGCCCGAAGTGGGCGGTGCGCTCGTTCATGCCCAGGAACCCGCTGCCGCCGTCGACCTCCCAGACCATGCGGCGGCCCGGGTCGGCCAGGTCGGGCGTGACGGTGATGAACGCGCCGACGCCGTCGCGGTTCGAGGCGGCGCCCACGAGCTCGACACGGAGGAAGTCGTGGGCGTTGCCGCCGTCGTTGCGGTAGAGGATCGGGGCGTCGGCGTTGTTGACGATGACGATGTCGAGGTCGCCGTCGGCGTCGTAGTCGAGGTGGACGAGCCCGCGGCCCTGGAGGCGGTCGGTGATGCCCGCGGCGTCGGAGATGTCGGTGTAGACGCCGCCGTCGTTCCGCCAGAGGAAAGTCCGGTCGTTCTGCCACCCGGCCCCGTTGTACCCGTTGGTGGCGATGAGGTCGAGGTCGCCGTCGTTGTCGAAATCGAAGAAGGTGGTCCCCCACGACCACCGCGAGTCGCGGACGCCCGCCTGCTCGGTGGTGTCGGTGAACCGGCGGTCGCCCTCGTTGCGGTAGAGCCGGTTCCATCCCCCGAAGGCGGTCGGCGGCTCGTTGGGGTCGGCGGTGATGTTGGTGATGAACCAGTCGAGGTCGCCGTCGCCGTCGTAGTCGCCGAAGGTCGAGCCCATGCCGTTGAAATCGGTGCCCACGCCCGCGGGGATCGTGCCGTCGGTGAAGGTCCCGTCGCCGTCGTTCCAGAAGAGCTGGCTGGTGTAGAAATCGGAGGCGATCGCCAGGTCGAGGTGCCCGTCGCGGTCCAGGTCGACGAACCGCGGCGTGAAGCGGTAGGTCAGGCTGCCCCGGTAGACATTGAGCCCGGCCGAGAAGGTCACATCATCGAACAGGCCCGGCTGCGCGGCGCCCCGGTTGCGGAGCAGGCGGGCCTGGCTGGCGGAGACCGGGCGGCCCCAGTCGGCGGTCATCAGGTCGAGGTACCCGTCGTTGTCGTAGTCGCCGAAGGTGGCGCTCTGCCCGTTGCGGAAGATCCCGTTGGCGAGCGCGGCGGGGTTGGCGGGGCCCGCGTCGGTGAAGAACCCGGCCCCGTCGTTGAGGTAGAGGTAGTTCCGCGTCCCGGCGCAGGTGGTCATGTACAGGTCCTGGTCCCCGTCGTTGTCGACATCGGCCGCGACGACGCCGTTGGTCAGCGTCGGGACGGCGAACCCCGCGGCCTTGGTGCGGGCCTCGAAGGTCCCGTCGCCGAGGTTGCGGTACAGGATGTCCAGGTCGTTCAGCCGGGTGAACACGAGGTCGGTCCGCCCGTCGCCGTCGAAGTCGGCCGCGGCGACCCCGCCGGTGAAGAAGGTCGAGCCGGGCAGGCCCGCGATCAGCTCCGGGGTGGTGTGCAGGTGGGTGATGCCGGCCGCGGCGGTGACATCCACGAAGGTCTGCGCGGGGGCGGGGCCCGCGGCGGTGAGGACGCCGAGGACCGCGGCGGGCACCGGCTTGCTGCTCCGATAACACACGGCGGCGACCCCCCCGGACACGAACAGGGCATGGCCCGGGCCAGTCGGCCGGGCCCGGAAGGCGTCAATCTAGCGGAGAGATCGAGCGCCGCCTAGGCGGAATCCTGATTCTCGCTTGCTCCGGGCCCGGGTCTTCCGCTACTTTGCGGATTCGGACCGCCAAGGGCCCGGGCCACTGTCTGCCCGGGCCGGCAATTCTGGAGAGTGAGGACGGAGCACCATGAGGACGATCGTTGCCATCTCTACCGTCGCGCTGGCGACCATGTCGCTGACCGCGGGGACGAACCTGTTCGTCAACGGGGGGTTCGAGGACCCGGTGACCTACGACGGCGCGCCGTTCGTGGGCTCGTGGGAGGCGTTCAACGCCGGCCCCGGCTCGTCCTCGGCGAACAGCGCGGCCATGCCGCGGTCGGGCGCGCAGTCGCTCCATCTGGTGATCGACAATGTCGCCAACTCGTTCGCGGGCGCGTTCCAGGATGTCGCGGGCCTCTCGGCCGGGCAGGAGGTCGTGTTCTCGGGCTGGCACAAGTCGCTGGGCATGGCCGGGGGGATCGAGATCCGGATCGAGTGGCGTGACTCGGTGAACAACCTCGAGATCAGCCGGACGCCGAACTTCGTCCCGACGCCCGGGTCGGAGTACGAGGAGTTCTCGCTGACCTCGTTCGTCCCGGCCGGGGCGGACAGCGCCCGGGCGGTGTACGCGATCCAGAGCTTCGGCGGCGCGGTGAGCCAGTCGATCTATGTCGACGACGCGTCGTTCGTGGTCGTGCCCGCGCCGGCGTCGCTGGCGCTGGTCGGCCTCGGGGCGCTGGGCGCCGCGCGTCGCCGCCGCTGAGCCGGACGCTGAGTGACCGCGGCTGAGATCAAACCGCCCGCCCCGGAGTTCGCCGGGGCGGGCTTTGTTTTTTGGGGGCTGCGGGTCGGCCCGCGGGTTCCCGTGTGCCACGGCGGTGCCGGCCGTGCGAAGTCGCGACAGATCTCGGAAGGTTCGTGGATCGTGACCGAGCCACAAAATCCCCTGAAGTACGGCCATGAGGGCCGTGACCCACGGTGCCACCACCCGCCCGAAGGGCGCGTGGTGCTTTGTCGGCGGCGGTTGGGAGAACACCACGCGCCGCTGACGCGGCGGGTGGTGGCACCGGAGAGCGCGGCGCGTGCCGGCACCGAGAAAGGTCGCAGGGTGCCACCACCCGCCCGAAGGGCGCGTGGTGCTTTGTCGGCGGCGGTTGGGAGAACACCACGCGCCGCTGACGCGGCGGGTGGTGGCACCGGAGAGCGCGGCGCGTGCCGGCACCGAGAAAGGTCGCAGGGTGCCACCACCCGCCCGAAGGGCGCGTGGTGCTTTGTCGGCGGCGGTTG
>DAINDF010000021.1:0-2400 GCA_036732005.1 Phycisphaerales bacterium | reverse complement strand
CGGCGGCGGTTGGGAGAACACCACGCGCCGCTGACGCGGCGGGTGGTGGCACCGGGGGGGTACGCTGCGCTGATGGAGCCGGACACCCCGCCACGCAAGCAGATGCGGCGATACGAACTGGACGGCCAGGCTCGGTTCCTCACCTTCTCGACCCACAACCGAATCGCGCTGTTCCAGAATGACGCGATCAAGGACCGCTTCGCCGACCACCTCGCGCGGGCAAGAATCCGTCATCGCTTCCGATTGATCGCGTGGGTCGTGATGCCCGAGCATGTTCACCTGATCCTCTGGCCGGACGGAGGAACCGTCTCGACCCCGCTCACCAGCCTGAAACGCGGCTTCGCCCGCGAGGTGGTGTCCCGCTGGCGCGAGCTCGACGCCCCGGTTCTCGAGCGGATCGTCGACGCGCCGGGCCGACACCGTTTCTGGCAACGCGGCGGGGGCTACGACCGCAACATCCGCGATGAGAACGAACTGCGGGAGAAGATCTCCTACATCCACCGGAATCCTGTGAAGCGCGGCCTTGTCGGCCGCCCCACCGATTGGGCCTGGTCGTCCGCACGGTGGTACGAAGGAGACCGCGAGGGTCCCGTCCCGATCGACCGCTGGACATGATCGGGCGCACGGTGCCACCACCCGCCCGAAGGGCGCGTGGTGCTTTGTCGGCCGCGGTTGGGAGAGCACCACGCGCCGCTGACGCGGCGGGTGGTGGCACCGGAGAACGCGGCGGGTTGAGGCACCGAGAAAGGGCGCAGGGTGCCACCACCCGCCCGAAGGGCGCGTGGTGCTTTGTCGGCGGCGGTTGGGAGAACACCACGCGCCGCTGACGCGGCGGGTGGTGGCACCGGTGGGATCAACTCGGGGCCCCCGGCCATCGGGGGTCAGGGGCTTGTCGCACGGGCGCCCTTCCGCCAACACCGCCAGGCCCCCGGGGCCCGGGCGGTGGCGGTGTTGCGGTCACGGCAGCCGCCAGCTCCACGCGCCCCGCCCGCCGCCGCCGTCGCTGGCCCGCTCGCTCTTCACGCCCAGCCGCGCCTTGGCCCGCTCGACCGTCCGCCACGACTGCTCGTCCGTGTCGGCCAGGCACCGGACCTCGCTGACCGACATCGGCCCGCCCCGGAGCGTGTCGGCCAGCCACTCGCACGCCTCGATCAGCGCGCCCGACCGCTCGGCCTGCTCGGGCGACTCCAGCTCGTCGGCGTTGAGCGGCATCGGCTCGTCGAGCCACACCACGCGGTTGTCCTCCAGCCGGTAGACCCGGCCCGAGCGGTCGGGCCCGATGTTGCTCTTCACCGTCGAGAGCACGCGCTTCGAGGGATCGTCCGGATGCCCCGAGGCGAGCAGCACGACCCGCGCCGCGGCCGTGAACGCGAGCGAGCCCATCGCCCGGTAGACCGCCCGCTTGCCGCCCGAGTCCTTGTTCAGGTGCGTGACGCACACCACCGCCGCCCCGCTCCACGCCGCCAGCCGGCTCAGCTCGCCCAGCACCCCGCGGACCTCGGTGTTGGAGTTGCCGTCCGCGTCGCCCATGTAGGCCGTGACCGGATCGACCACGATCAGGCGGACGCGCCCGAGCCGCTGCACCGCCTCGGCGATCGCGGCCACATCGCGCTGCAGCACCAGCGGGTGATGCTTCTTCTTGGGCAGGTTCTCGAAGCGCACCGCGTCGACGCAGTGCACCCGCGACAGGTCGGCCCGCATCGCCTCAAGACGCGGGCGGATCGTGTCGGCCGGGTCGTCCTCGGCGCTGCAGATGATGACCTGGCCGGGGTCGCCGTCGCCCCCCTCGCACCCGGCGGGCGGCAGGCAGGCGGTGGTGACCTTGCCGGCCAGGTCGAGCGTGACGAACGACTTGCCCAGCCCGGGGTCGCCCGCCAGCAGCGTCAATTTGCCGAGCGGCACGAAACGCGGCCAGAGCCAGCGGACGGGCTGGGGCTCGACCCGGTCGAGCGAGCGCAGAACGAGACTCCCTCCCATGATTGATCCTCCTCCGGGGGGATTCGGCGTGCACGGGGCGCATCAACGCGTCGCGATGTCGTGCGGCGTGCACACCACGCCCCCGGTATCCCGCCCGCCGACCGCCCCCGTGCGCACGCCCGGGGGCCACGCGACCGCCCGGCCGCCCGGCCGCGCCGCGCAAGCCCCGGCGGCGGCAGGGGCCACGAAAACTCCGCGATTCTCGCCGCGGCGGCCCCGGCCGCGGCCGGGCCGTGCGCACGGACGGGGGCGTTGCCTAGACCGCCAACACGCCGGGCCCCGGGTGCTGGCGGTGTTGGCGGGCGGAGCGTGAAGGTGCCACGACCCGCCCGAAGGGCGCGTCGTGCCCGGGCACGAGGAGTTGGGATAGCACCACGCGCCGCTGGCGCGGCGGGTGGTGGCACCGTCGGGGTCACCGTTGGG
>DAINDF010000020.1:0-38174 GCA_036732005.1 Phycisphaerales bacterium | reverse complement strand
CGGCGTGGCGCGGCGTGGCCGGGCGTGGCGTGGCGTGGCAGGGTGCGGCTCGGCAGGGTGCGGCGTGGCAAGGCTCGGCAAGGCTCGGCTCGGCTCGGCAGGGTGCGGCGCGGCTGGGCATGGCATGGCGAGGCTTCTTTTCCCTTTGGAGGTGATGACCGATGGCATCGCGGAACGGATCGACGCAAGTGGTGGAGAGCTCCGTGGACACGAACCCCTACGCGAATGGGGTGGTCACGGCTCCGGGGCAGGTGATTGTCCACGTGACGATCGAGGGGGTGAGCAAGCTGCTGTTCCACCGCTACGACTGCGCGGCGGTGGAAGCGAAGAACAAGGCGGGCAAGGGGACGAAGGAGAAGAAGTCGGACAACATCGAGAGCTACGTGTACCGGGACGACAACGGGCATCTGGTCATCCCGGCGGAGAACCTGCATGCGGCCCTGGCGGAGTCGGCCAAGAGCTACCAGGACCCGCGCTCGTCGCGCAAGAGCGCCCGGGATCTGTTCAAGGCGGGCGTTCTCGTGCTGCCCGACTTGATGCCACTGAGAAACCCCGACGGCAAGCCTTACGAGTCGTGGGACTACCTCGATACCCGGCGTTGCCTGGTTCAGCAATCGGCCGTCTCGCGGACGCGGCCGGGCCTGGAGGCGGGCTGGCGCCTTAATGCGGACATCACGATCCTCACGCCGGGACTGATCTCGGTGGATCTGCTTCGGAGTGTCGTGGCCAACGCCGGGGCCACGATCGGACTGTGCGACTTCCGCCCGCGCTTCGGCCGGTTCCAGGTCACGCGGGCCGAGATCGCGGAGCTGGAAGACTGAGGCACAAGATCCACCGTGGCGTAGTTCGGCGCGGCAGGGCGCGGCAGGGCCGGGCGTGGCGGGGCAGGGCGGGGCAGGGCTGGGCTAGGCGTGGCTTGGCAGGGCAGGGCTGGGCTAGGCGTGGCAGGGCTGGGCCAGGCATGGCGTGGCCGGGCGTGGCGAGGCGCGGCTGGGCCGGGCGTGGCTTGGCAGGGCATGGGGCGGGCGGCCTCGACTCGGGCCGCCCGCCGACCCTCACAAACGGGAGTGAACGCATGAGAGCCTGGCAACGCGAGGAGCGGGACCGCCGACTCGGCATCGCGACCTCGGTCGGGGCGGCGGAGCACCGCCTCGACCAGGCCAACGCCTGGGACGAGGCCCTGGCGCTGCATCGGGCTTGCGACCGCGATGGCCTCGCGGAGTTCGCGAGGCGCCATCGAATCCAGCTTTTCCCGCTGCTGGGAGCACTCGAACGGCGGCACCACCAGCTCGGCTGGTCGTTGCAAGAGCAGCACGCGGCCTGGAGCGCGGCCACCCGGCGACGGTGGGCCGCGCGTGGCCTGGGCGAGCAGTATGACCGCATATTCACACCCAGGAGAAACAACCGTGACAATTACCGAGGTTCGAATTCAGCATGAAGACCAGCCGTCGAAGGTCGTCGCCTACGCGACGATCCTGATCGACGGGGCGCTTGTGATCCGCGACCTGCGGGTCATCCAGCGCGGCGACGGCCGGCGGTATCTCGCGATGCCGAGCCGCCCGATCAAGGACCGCTGCCGCTGCTGCCGCCGGGTGATCGCCCGGATCGACCGGTACTGCCGACACTGCGGCGTCTGCCGGGACGCCGAGGCGCTCAAGGCGTTTGCCGCGCGTGAGGCCGGCGAGGCGCACGTCTACGCGGATGTGTGCCATCCCGTCACTCGCGACGGCCGGAAGGCGATCGAGACGGCCGTCTTCGCGGCGCTCGACGCAGTGGAGCACGAGCAGGCCGCGACGAACGTCGTCGCATAAACCGATCAACGTGGAGGCGACAGTGGGCACAACCTACCCGGAGATTTTCGCGGCACTGGCGGCTCCGTTCGAGCCGCACGAGGTCAAGCAACGCAAGGGCGGCGGCGGGCGGCAGCTCACCTACATCACCGCGCGGACCGCGATGAACCGGCTCGACACCGTGCTCGGGCCGGAGAACTGGTGGGACGAGTATTACGAGTCGTGCGACGTGTTGTTCTGTCGGCTGACCGTCCGGCTCCCGGACGGTTCTACGGTGACGAAGAGCGGCTCCGGCGGCTTCAAGCAGATGGTCGAGCGTGGCCGCAACGGCGAGACCGTCGTTGACGAGGAGAACACCGACAAGACCGGTGAGTCGGACGCCTTCAAGCGTGCCGCGGTCAAGTTCGGCGTCGGCCGCTACCTGTACCAGGACGGCGTCCCGATTTTCGAGGCAAAGACCGGGAAGCCCCGCAACGGCACGGCCCCGGTTCCCTATCCCGATTGGGTTCGCGTTGCGGCCGAGCGACTCGGCATCAACGCATATCAATTGAACAACCATTTCTACAAGTGGGCGATCGAGCAAGGCTTCCTGCCCTCGGTCCCCGATACGACCAAGGTCTCCAACCGCGACAAGTTTGCGGCGCTGGAGGACGTGTTCCAGGTCGAGCGTGAGGCATTCCGCGCCGAGGCACGCGCGTACAAGGCGGAGATCGACGCGGAACTGGAGGCCACCGAGGCCGGTGCCCGCGGCTGATTGGTCGCACCACCTAACGGAGCGATGGCATGGGAGGCAAGGCTCGCAACGAGCGCGGCGAGTGGGAGAACGGTCGGAGGATCGACCCGCTGACCGACGAGCAGCGGCAGCTCGTCGAAGACACCTATCCGATCGCGATCCGATATGCGATTAAGTACGTGAAGCGATGGCTCAGCGTTGACGACATGGACGACGCGCTGGGCCAGGCTGCGGTCGCGCTGTGCCAGGCGGCCCGCAACTTTGACCCCGACGCCGGAAGCTGGGGCAGCTTCTGGCGCGCGCGCGTCACCGGCGAGCTGCTCACTTTCGTGGCGAGCCGCCGGGCGCACGGCTTCTGCGGCTCGCGGGAAGCGTTCAGGTCTGGCGCGGTGGTCGCGATCGCCTCACTCGACCAGGAGGCCGAACGCGGGAGCAGGACCAAGGGCCGGACCAAGACGCTGGCTGACCTGGTCTGCCTCGACCAGGAGAGCGGGCCAGTCGGCTGGGAGATCGAGACGGAGGAGGAGCGGCTCCGCATGGCCAGGATCGCCGGGGCCGGAAGCGACCGGGCGCAAGCGGCGCTCGCGGCGCTTCTGACCTGGTGCGACTGCGCCACGATAAAATCGGCCAGCGAGCTGGTGGGGATCAGCGAGAGCCGGGTCAGCGAGCTTGTGTCGGACCGGCTGAGGGAGGTCGCGGCGCGGCGGCTGGCGCCGTGAAACGAGGCCGGCCCCCGGGGGAGGCGTCCCGGGGGCCGGCGAGCGAGGCGAGCGAGGCAATCACCACCATTATGGGAGACGCGACGTGAAAGGCAAGGCGGACGCGGGGCAGGCCACGCTCTTCGACGTGGGACCGGCTGGGCTCGACGCCTACGGCCGGCCGGCGTCGGGACGGCGCGAGCCCCCGAGCAACGGGACGCATACGAGCGACGCGGCGGCCGATCTCGCCGCGCGCGCAACGACCCACGACGAGATTCCGCCCGTTGGGCTCCTTACCGGCCTCCACAAGCCGGGCGGCGAACAGGAGTGAGACGCTTATGAGGGAACACATCGATATCCAATTGTGCGGGAAAACGATGGAGGACTGGGAGTTTCGCCACGGCCCAAAGCGTGCCGAGAAGATGGTCCTGCTCTACGTCGTCCAGGTCGAAGCCGCAAGGCGTCTCCAGCGGGCGGGCGACTCGCGCGAGGACGCCCTGCGGAATTTGCTCGAGCGCGAAGAAGAGATCAGCCTCCAGAAGGGCTGGCTGCGCGAGCCATGGAGCGTCGCGCACGAAGCCCTGCGCTCGTGCGGCCGGGAGGTCGCCAGAGCGGCCGTCGAGGAGGTGTATAAGGCTGGCTGATAGCCGCAACGACTGAGGACCGAGGCCACGATGTCAGAGGGCTACGCGATGGTTCCGCTCTCGATGATCGGCGCTCCGGTGAACCACCGGGCCTTCCGCGTCCTCGTGGCGGTCCTGGCTCACACCGACGCCTCCGGTCGGTGCCACCCGTCGAACAACCGGCTCGCGGAGGTCACCGGGCTCACGCGGCGCGACGTGATCCGGTGCCTCCATGAGTTGGAGCAAGCGGGCTCGATCCGCACCCGGACCTGCGGAGAATACCGCACAATCTTTGTCAAACGTAGTGGCACCCTGCCACTACAGCCTAGTGGCAAGGTGCCACCGGGGGTAGTGGCAAATCAGGCACCCCCTAGTGGCAATTTGCCACCCAAACAAACCAGTGAACAGAGAGAGAGAGAGAGAGAGTTAGGGCCTAGTGGCAATTTGCCACTACCCGATCAAGTAGCCATTATCCTTGGCGCTGTGGATGGAGACGGGTCGCCGGACCCACACGCGGCAGCTCTGCTCAGCCAGTGGCTGGCCGGCAAGCCAGAGCGATCCGTGATTGCCGCGGCGCATGATGTGATGAGCCGAAGGCCGCGTGATCCATTGCGGTACTTTCTCAAGCGGCTGGAGGGCCCGTTGCCCGACCCGTCGGCGGTTCTGGCCCTGGTGGCGGCCGGGGACGCTCCAGCGCCGGCGGCGGGGGGGCACCGACCGTCGGCGATGGACGCCAAGATCGAGGCCGCCCGCCAGGCCGCCGAACGGTACCGGGCGAAACGTCAGAGACAGGAGAGCGACCATGCCGGTGGCTGACTGGTTCGGTGAGTACGTCGTGTCCGTCGTCCAGGCGACCCGCAATCCGGGCCTGCCTCACGACCCCACAGACCTGTTCTGGGAGGTCCTCGAAAAAGCCTTCGTCCGCGACGGCACCGGCCGGGGCGCCGCCGAGCGGGCGCTCTTCACCGTCGCGGAGAATCCGCCGGCCTACGCCGATCGGCTCCGGGCCACCTTGATCGCGCTGGCCCGGACCTACCAGACGCAGGAGGCGAACGCCGCGGCCGGCGACGGCGGCGAGATGGACCGCGAGACGGCGGCCGGGCACTCCAGGGACTGCCCCGAGTGCGGCGGCACGGGCCTGACATCGCGGGAGATCTTCTCGCGGAAATACGATCGCCGGATGCGTGTCGGCTGCATCTGCCATCTGTGCCCGATGGGTCGCTGGACGGCCCGGCGGCACGCGGACGGACGGGAGCCGTCCCGCCTGATCGACCTGGACAATCACCCGACGCTTGCCGCCCAGGCTGACGTATCCCCGGACGACGGCCTCGACGGGCTGTCGCCGGGCGAGATCTGGCGGCGGGTCCGGGCGGGCGAAATCACCCGGCACATCCTCGATGCGCCGGCGCATGTTTGACCCGAACCTAGGCAAACGAGCCCAAGAACTTCTGAGGGACTGAGCGATGGTGAACTTGACCCCGGCGCCTCCTGAGGTGCGGGAGATGATCCGTGAGGTGATCGAAGGCTACCACCCCGACCTGGTGGCGGCTGATGTGCGTGTCAACGCGCTGATGGCGTGGTCGAAGGCTGGCGACCCGGTGAGGCTGCAGGGCTATCCCTGCGCGGCGGTCATCAGGAAGAACAGTGTTCGAGACCGGATCGAGGGCAAGGCCGACGCCACCATCACGATCGACGAGGAACGGTGGGAGAACCTCGACGAGCGAGGTCGGGTCGCGCTGATCGACCACGAGCTGTATCACCTGGTTCCGCAAGTCGAGGGAACCGATGCCGAAGGCCGCCGAATCTGGAAGACAGACAGCGCCGGCCGGCCGGTGTTGAAAATCAGGCTGCACGACTGGGAGCTCGGCGGCTTCGCTGAGATCGCCGAGCGGCACGGCAACGCGGCGATCGAGGTTCGGGCCTGGCAGCGAGTCAATGAGGACTTCCGCCAGCTCGTTTTCGCGTGGACCGATGACACGATCGGCTCGCGTGACGGCGAGCGGACAGAGCTCGGTCAGCAGATGGTGGCCAGCCTTCGCAAGTTCGCCGATTCGGCGGAGTGACGGCTGTTCTGACGCACACCAGGCCACGGACGGCCGCAACCGATTCGGAGGCAAGAGTGGGCGTGCCGGGCTGGGCGGAGCTACTGATCCTCGGGGCCGGCGCGTGGCTGGCCGGGGTCGAGTGGCTGTGGCGACCCGCGGAGCTGAGGCGGTTCCGCGGCGGACGGAGGTGACGCGACATGGCGAGGATCTACCTGGCGGCGAGGTACTCACAACGCGACGAGATGCTCGGTGTGGCGGATACGCTTCGCTCACTCGGGCACGAAATCACGTCGCGGTGGATCGAGGGCGACCACCAGATTGACGATCATGGGCTCTCGGCGGAGGCCAAGGCTGAGGAGCGGACCCGATTCGCCCAGGAGGACTGGGAGGACCTCTGGGCGGCCAACTGGGTGATCTCGTTCACCGAGGCTCCCCGGTCGAGCAACTCGCGGGGCGGCCGACACGTCGAGTTCGGAGCGGCCATGGCGTGGGGCAAGCGATGCATCGTCGTCGGGCCGCGCGAGAACGTGTTCCACTATCTGCCCGGAATTGAAGTCTTTGGCTCGTGGGGCGAACTAGTGACCGCACTTACCCCACTGCAACGGCGGGCGTGAGGCGGACGGAGGTGACGCGATGGGGCGAGAGAGCGAGGTGGTATCGGCGGAGGAGCAACCGGAGGCCACCGGCGACGAGCGGGCGGAGATCGAGTTGCGTCGGCGACTGGTGCGCGAGGCGAAGATCGCGAACATGCGCGCTGGCGGGCGAGGCAACCTCTCGCCCGACGAACTGGACGCGGTGATTCCGCCGACCGACTGCTGGCGGACGAGGAACCGACTGAGGGGGGCGTGCTGATGGGCAAGATTCACGAGACGATTTATCGCGAGGACGTGGAGATCGGCGGCAAGGTCGAGGCGGTCGAGCTGCACGCGACCCGCTGCGACGACTGCGGCGATCCGATCTTCCTGGTGAGCGTGGACGATCCGTTCGACGGCGGGCGGCGTGTCGTCGCCGGGCACGTGTCCTACGAGGTCCTGGGCGTCGGCAGGCGCGTCGTCCGGTGCCGGTACTGCGCCGCGCAGAGCCGGCGGGCGAAGCTCGGCGTCGAGCCGGCGACAAGGGGGGCGTGATGGCCATCTTCGCGCATCGTCACAAGTATCGGGCGAAGCCGACCGAATACAACGGCCTGCGCTACGACAGCCAGGCCGAGGCGAGGCACGCGGCGGACCTCGACCTGCTCGTCAAGGCCGGCGAGGTCCGCTGGTGGATACGCCAGCCGACGTTCCACCTGGGCACCGCCGAGCACACGTACCGGCCCGACTTCCTCGTCGTGCCGGCCTCGGGCGAGCCCTACGTCGTGGACGTGAAGGGCCACGAGACCGCGAAGTTTCGCAAGGACAAGGAACTGTGGAAGCGATACGGCCCCTGCCGGCTCGTGCTCGTCAAGGGCAAGCGGCAGGAGGTCGTCGAGCCGGGGGAGGACGCCTGACATGGGCACCCTGGAATGCATCGTCGCGGGCGTCGCCCTGATTCTGGCCGCGCTCTTCGTCGCCAGTGCCGTGCTGGCCGGCTGGTCGCTGGGGCTGTCTTCCCCTCCGGAGCCCGGGCCGCCGGCCCGCCGCTACACGCTCCGCTACGTCGGCGGCGTCTTCGACGGCGGCGAGCTGGACCTGCCCGAGCGGCCGGGCGTGTCGATCATCGGCGCGTGCCGCTACGAGCCGAGCGAGCCGGACGACGACGGCTGCGTGCGGATGACCTTCGCGGGGTACGTCGGGGATTGCCGGTGGATCGGGGGTTGAACAGGGGAGGGCGACTGAGCGATGGGCCTGCGACTGCGACCGACAACTATTTCCGAGGCCAAGGCGATCGTCGGTCGGTGGCACCGGCACAACGGCGTCCCGCAGGGCGGCCTGTTCGCCGTAGCCTGTGAAGACGGCTCGGGCGTGATTCGGGGGGTGGCGATCGTCGGACGCCCGGCGGCCCGCGTCCTGGACGACGGTCGCACGTGTGAGGTGACGCGGCTCTGCACCGACGGCGCAGTCAACGCCTGCTCTTTGCTCTACGGCGCGTGCTATCGGGCGGCGAAGGCTCTCGGATATTCACGGATCTACACTTACACTCTGGCTGAGGAATCCGGGGCAAGTCTCCGCGCGACCGGTTGGGTGCGAGACGCGGACCTGCCGGCGCGGCCGTCGTGGTCCTGCCCGGCGCGGCCGCGAGCGCAAATGGATCTGTTTGGGGAGCCCCGGCGCCCGCCGGGGCCGAAGGTGCGGTGGGTGAAACAGTGTCGGGAGGACGACTGAGCGATGGCGACGAAGACGAAGACGAAGCCGAAGGCGGAACTCCAGGTCGAGCGGGTCGTGGTCGTGCCGGCACGGTGCGACGCACTGCTGGCGGGCGAGGCAGCGGCTGGTGAGTACCGATCGTGGAGGCGAACGCTGATGGTTTCCAGGAATGTCCTGACGCTCCATTTCGGCGCGTTGGCCTATCCGCTGGCGAAGCAACTGCGTGGCCACAGGCTGCCGCGCGAACTGGTCAATCTATGGCAAGAGGATGCTGATGCGATTACACGACTTCACGTGCGTGGCATCATCACCGAGGACGAAGCCAGCCGGGCACGCGATCGGCTTGCCCATGCGATTACCGATCGCATGGGCGGCGACTGGAGGGAGCTACCGTGAGGGTCAAGCTGTCGCAAGCTCAGGCGAGGGCGCTGGGCCTCGTGTCGCCGAAGCGGGCCGGCCAGAGGCCGCGCGAGGCCCGGCCGCGCAGACCGAAGGTCCAGGGCGAGCTGATTCCCAGAGGCGGCATCGTGTGCCGCTTCACCGCCCGGGGGCGCGCCGTGCCGTGGAAGCCAAGCCGGGTCACGACCAACGGCACCTACAAGCCGAAGGCTGTCCGGGACTGGCAGCGGATCGTCCACGGAGCGGCCCTGGCCGCGATGGCGGGCCGGCCGGCCTACCCCGGACGGGTCCGGGTCGTGCTGGAGTTCTGGCACACTTCGAGTGCCGTGGGCGACTGGGACAACCTCGCGAAAGCGGTTGTCGATGCGACACAGGGCGTCGTGATCGTGAATGACCGGCAGATCAAGCGGGCCGAGGTGGCGATTGAGCAGGGCGACGAGGACCGGGTCACGATTACGTACTACGCGGCGCGGTGACCCGGGTCGCGCACTGAGGAGGGGAAAATGCGAGAGGGCGATCCGGTCGAGCACCGACGTGCGGTGCGGACGACGAGCAACCACTCGGCGCCGGGGACGCTCCTCGGCACCGTCACGACGACACGCGGCAAGACGCTCTGCGTCTTCGAATACGACGAGCCGGCGGGCCTGGTCCACATCAGCGACCCGAGGCAGATCAGGGTGGGACCGCACGACTTCGACGCCCCGGCGACGCATTTCAAGAATGGTAGGCGCAATTTAGGCACCATTTAGGCACCATTTCGGGCGCCATTTCGGCCTTGTTGACACGTCTTCCCGACCCAACCCGTTGCCCCGATTGGCGAAGCGTCCCGGTAGCGTGGCGGTAATCACCCGGAACAAGAGAGTGCCCCCCGAAGGACTCGAACCTTCAACCCGCTGATTAAGAGTCAAGGGGGCACTCTCCCTAAGTCCAACCCGCATGCGGGTAGGACTTACGTCGATCGATGGGCCACGGGGTGCAGATTGCGCGCACTCGACTCGCGGCGAACACTCCCGGTATACCTGCGAGGTCGCCACGAAACAACACGTCAGGGGAAATTCGGCCCGCGCGGGCGTGCCGCGCGGCACTGCGGGACGTGATCGAGGGGGAGTGAGTTGATCGCGAACCTGAATCTGCTCCGGCTCTCGATCGCGGACAAGCTCTGCGCGATCGAGGATATGCTTCCCTCGGATTACCGGCTGACGCTAGTTTGCCGGCATACGCGCAACGACGACGCCCACATTGTGCTGACGGGCGATCGGCAAGCTGGAACCTGCGGCAACGGAGGGGCAATGACTGAGCTTGAGATACGGAAACAGATTGCCGGTTACGTGCAGGCCGCCGGGTCGCTCCGCAACCTGGCGGCAATCTGGAAGGTGTCACCGGCCTACCTGTCGGACGTGCTCAATGGCCGCCGGGCGCCAGGGCCGAAGGTGCTTGATCCGATCGGATACAAGAGGGTCAAGGTCGTGACCTACGAGCCGAAAACGGAAATCCCGGCACTGCGGGACGTGATCGAGGGGAGGGAGGGGTGAGATGCGCACAGTCCCGGAACTACTGGCCATGGCGCACGAGGTGCGCTGCGAGGGCGACCTTCGATGTTTTTACTGCGGTGCTCCCTGCTCTGGCGCAAACTCGGTTGCTGAGCACGTGAAGCCCTCGTTCACTGGGCGGTCTGGCGTCGTTGCCCCTGGCTCGGATGCTGTCTGTGACGGTTGCGTGCTATGCTTGCGCGAATCGTGCGAGCTAGACCAGATCGACGGCGTTCGGCGAGTCGTGACCAAAGGCGCCATGCGCGCCTTTTCGTGGCTCGTGACACGAGAGCGGGCCCTAGCCGCGAGCAAGTCCCACCTGGCTCACCTGCGGGCCGCCGCGCTGGAACCGCCGCCGTGTCCCTGGGCCCTGGTGCTTTCCGATAGCGGCCAGACGCACCAGCTTTACCGCGGGGTGGTCAATCGCGATGGACCTCCTTGGGTCGTGACTCTTGAGGGGGATCGGATCGCGTATGCTCCTCAGGATCTGGCCGATCGGCTGGATCTGTGCGGGAGGATTGTCGCGGCGACTGGCAAGCCGGCCCTTGCCGGTCCGATCGACGTGAGGATGGCCACGGCAGTGATGGCGCGATACGCCAGCGGTGAGGCGCTGCTGGCGAAGTGGAATGGGCTGAGGGGCGAGCCCCTGTCCCGGCTGGCCTTGTGGCTCTGCCCCAACAAGGAGATCTGCGACGGTGAATACCCCAGTGACACCACCGAGCCTTCCGACCCTGGACACGGAGGCACTCCGGCGCAAGCTCGCCGGACTGACCGATCCCGACCGGACGCCAGGCCAAGCCGAGGGCGTCGAGATCCCGGAGGCGGCCAGCCGCTTCTGTTCGATCTTGGCTAGCCTCTTTGGCAGCGAGCTGGACCGGAAGACCCTCTGGACACGGATCGACTCGGCGCTGACGACGGCCTGGGCCAAGGTCGCCTCCGACGCCGACCTGGACCTGTTCGCCAGCCTGTGCCTGGAGCACGTTCGGGCCGACGCCAGCGCGGTCGCGGCCTGCGAGCCGCTGCGTCAGCTCCTGGAGACCTTCGCGGTTCGGCCGCCGGAGTGGCGCCACGCGTTTCTCCACCACGTCCACTCGCGTCGTTACGCCGTGATCGTCCGGGCGCGGGCGCGATGGGAAGCCGTCAAGGCGGGGAGGGCTGAACTGTGAGCGAACGCACACGTGATTACCGCGTGACCTGTCTGTCTGAGGCGCTTGCGCCGATCACGCACATGGCCGGCGTGTCCGGCAACGAGGCGATCGTGGCCCGCGAGCCGGTCGCCACCGACCGGGGTGTCCGCTGGGTGCCGGTGCTCAGCGGGAACGCCCTGCGACACCGCTGCGTCCGCGCGCCGGGGATGGACTGGCTGGTCCGGGAATACGGTCTCTCGGGCAAGCTGTCTCTGGCGGCGCTGAATTTCCTTTTCCACGGTGGGAGCCTCACCGAGGGCGGCGGGCGGGAGGACACGCGGCGGATCGCCGATTTCCAGCGACTCTGGCCGCTGGGGCGACTGCTCGGTGGCTCACTGCCGGACCAGATCCTCGCCGGGTCGCTCCACTCGTGGCGTGGCGCTTTGGTGTGCGAGGAGAACCGCGTCTACCTGTCCTCGGTCGTTCCCGACCCCTCGACGTTGCCCGGGGCGTTGCGCCCGGCGGAATCCTTCGTGTCCGGATACCAGTACACCCGGGGCGACGCGGCCAAGGGGCGGGCCCGCGATCTGGTTGACCTGGACGCGCAAGCAGATTCCAACCTGATGATTTTCGCAGGCCAGGCGATCGTTCGGGGCGCGGTCTTCGTGCACGGTTTCGCTCTGCCGCACGCTTCGGAGGCCGAGCTGGGCGCGTTGCTTTGGAGCCTGTCCCTCTGGCAGGCCGGCGGAGGCACGGTCGGCGGTCAGGCTGCTCGCGGACACGGCCGGCTTCGACTGTACCTGATCGACCCTGATTTCGACGCTGACGCGGCGATCGCCGTGTACCTCGACCACGCCCGGTGTGTCAAGGACGAGGCGGTGGCGTGGCTGGAGGCGGCGTTTGCACCTCGCGGCGCGAAGAAGGCCGCGAAAGGTCGAGGCAAGGCCGAGGAGGCCGACGATGAGTGACGCCCTGCGTGTGGTCGCCCACCTGGCCTCGCCGCTGGCGGGCGATCCGCCCCAGCTCGACGCGCTGCTGGAGTGGTGCCTGTCACTGTACCATCCCAAGGCTCAGCCGGGGCACAAGGTTGATCGCCGGTTCGCGGCGGGCGATCGCCGGGGCGGACGGCCGCGAGTGGCTCGTCGGGGTCTGCTCCTCGCCGATCCTCGCCAAACCCGACGCGGAGGCGGTCGATTACCTCGCCAAGCGGATCGGCGTGGAGCGGGCCGGTCTGCTGGCCTCGGAGCAGAGACGGGTTATCGCCACCGGCAACTCGTGGACGAAGTCGTATCGGTTGCCTTTGCGTATCCGTCTGGTGCACGCTGTGTCTTGGCTGGCCGTTGGAGGATGCAAGGAAGTCCGCAACGTCCTTTCCCGGCACGCGAAGGCAATCGGCAAGAAGGTAGCCCATGGCTACGGGATCGTCGCGCGGTGGGAGGTCGAGCGAGCCGACGAGGATTGGGCCTGGTTCGCGCCGACCGAGCATGGAGTGTTGTTGATGCGTCCGCTTCCATGGTCTGAAGCGTTGCCCGCCGACTTGGTTGGTGCCCGACGCGACTTCGGGGCCTGCGTCCCACCGTACTGGCACCCCGAGCGTTACACGGAGATTGTGGTTCCATGTTAATGGCGAAGCGATCCAGCCTGGTTCTACTGGCGAGACTGGACGCGGCCCTCTGCTCGCGCGGGGGGCTGGTCCGCCGGGCCTTTGCCGTGGAGAACGAGGTCAGCCTGCGCACCGTGCAGCGGCTGATGGATGCGGCGCGGGACCGATTCGGATGCGACTTGGAGTTCGACGGCCGCGCGTGGCGTCACGCGGACCTATCGCGGGCGATCTTCACGGAGGCGACTCGTGCTCGTGCCCTCTGATCGTCACCGCGCCGAGGACCTGGCCCTGTGGGCCGACCTCGAGGCGGCTGATCGTATTCACGGGGCGAGATTGCTCCGTTCGGGGAAGGTTGATCGGTCGCTGGCCGCGATCCGGGAGTTCGTCGCCGCTGGCCCCTGCTACGCGGGTGTGTCCTGGGGCAAGGACAGTGTCTGTCTGGTGGACTTGCTTCGCCGCGAGGCTTCAGATGTTCCGCTGGTTTACCTGAGACCGAACAATCGCGCTCCAGACACGGATGCTGTACGGGATGCGTATTTTCGCGCCTTCCCGGGCCAACCCTATTATGAGGATGAGGTCAATTACACAGATTTGCATGCGCGCGGCCTTCCCGATCACGAGCTGGACCGGGCGACGGATTCTTCCTGGTACGCTGCGATCCGGCGTGTCGAGGCAAGGCACGGGGGTCGGCACCTGCTGGGGATTCGCGCCGGCGAGTCGCTTGGTCGTCGCATTCGCATGCTGAGATGGGGTGAATCCAGCCCCAAAGCGTGTGCTCCACTGGGCTGGTGGACCACAGCCGACGTGTACGGCTACCTTGCGGTGCGTGATCTGCCGACGCATCCAGCCTACGCGATGCTGGGTGGGGGACGCTGGCCACGTGAGCGTCTCCGTGTCGCGGAGATCGGCGATACCCACGGGAAAGGGGGAGGCCGTCGCGAGTGGGAGAGCGAATATTACGGGGATGTGCTCCGCCGCCTGGAGAGCGCGTCCTGATTGCCCCCGTCCCCGTCGCCGCGTATACTCCTATAGCTACCGACGCGATCGGCTCGACTCCAGGAGGATACCGTGCCTCAGCCTTCCCCGAACGCAACGGTGCCGCGCCAGTTCCGGCTCGCCCAGGAGACGCTCGATCTCCTGGACCGGATCGCGGCCCACTACCAGGTGCGATCCCGCGCCGACGCGATCCGCATCGCCGCGCGGATGACCGCCGACGCGCTCCCCGAGACCAGGCAGGAGCGGCCCCGAAAAAAATCTCGGAAGGGGGATTGACTGTGTAGCTACAGATGGTATAATACCCTCAGACGCGAGCGAGAAAGACCGAGACCCGGAGACGTGAGATGGCCCGCAACACCCGCAAGGTTGAGACCCGGCACGGTAGCCGCAACACCTACAAAGGTGTTGTCTGCCGCAAGGACCTGCGGTTAGCGATCTACCTCCGGGACTCTTTCCGCTGCGTCTATTGCTGTCGGGACCTTCACGGGGCACAGCCGAAAGATATCACCCTCGACCACGTCAAGCCGCACGCGGACGGGGGTGACAACAGCCCGGCCAACCTGGTCACTGCCTGCCGGGCCTGCAACTGTAGCCGGCAGGACCGGCCGCTGAACCGGTTCTGCGGCCCCGAGACCCGAGCTGACATTCGTCGGCTCACCGCCCGGAAAATCGATCGCTATCGCCGGCTGGCGAAGGCGATCATCGAGGGGTCCACCGAGGACCCCAGGGCCAACCTTCCGATGGACTGAGAGTGACCCGCCACAAGGCGGGGCCAACCGAGAGGAGCAGGCAGATGGCAATCCAGATCACCGACGAGGCAAGGCGGACCGTCCATATGGTCATCAGGATCGACCAGGGCGACTTCCTCCAAGAACGAGGAGGATTCGACTGGGGTCGCGCTGAGAGCCACGACCGGGCCACCGTTTATTCCTCGATCGACGAGGCGATCGAGGCGATTCGCAGGCTCGGCATCGAATCGATCGCCAGGGCCATCGAGCCCTGGGACGACGATTTCCTCGATGACGATGATTTTTGACCTCACCCCAACCACAACACCACCACACACTCACGCCCCGCCCTCGCGGCGGGGCCAACCGAGAGGAGAGAGACGGTGAAAGACGCGACCAAGGCTGGCTTCTACGGGACGAGCACAGCGACCTACTACGTGACCGCCGAAGGCCGGATCTGGTGTTCCTCCGTGGACTTCGACGGCGTCCGCGAGGCGAGCGAAGTCCCGACCGACGCCACGCCGATCGGGCACCTGATGACGCCTGACGAGATGGCCGTTTTCGTCGCCATGATCGAGGACTGACCACCCTACGCCCCGCCCTCGCGGCGGGGCCAACTGAGGAGAGAGAGACGGATGAGCACAGAACTTATCGAGACGGCGAACGCCCGACAGTGCCTCGCCTCCTCCAAGGCGAAAATTCTGGAGGTGTGGCCACTCAACGATCGTAACGAGTGGGCTGCCGGCTCGCCGCCACCCGAGGTTGTCGAGGCGCTCGGCCTGATCGATTCCGCGATCGGGCACCTCGACAACCTCCACGAATTCGGGCCGGTCGGGTACGAGGTCTCACCGCGACCGGCGACCCCTACCAGAAGCGAAGGCTGAGACCCCACCCTACGCCCCGCCCTCGCGGCGGGGCACAACCGCAGAGGAGCGAATGATGCCGGACGTAACAGTGTACATCAATACCGTGGACGGTGCCTCGTGGCACCCGTCCACCAGCGACCCTGCGATTCTGCGATCCCTCGACTCCGGAGTCGAGGAGATCGTCATCGAGATCGACGGACGGCGGCAAGCCTACCTCGCCGCGTCCAAGGTCGTCTGTTTGGGGTGCGGCTCGACCGGGGTCGGGCCGACCCCGGAAGAGGCCTGGGCCAGGGTGCCCCACGAGGGGCACGGCCATCGAGCCGAGGAGATGCCATGGCACGAGGCCCGGCAGGCGGGCCAGGCCGAGGAGCTTTGACGAGCGCGACCCTCGCGGACTGCTGACGCCGCACCCCGCGAGGGTCGCGGCGTCCTTTCGTGCGCTCATCTGTCAGCGCGTCGCCGCTCCCGCCTGGTCTTCCCGTGCTCCCCGCGAGCCCGCCTGATCCGCTGCATCGGCACACCTCTCGGTCGCGTCGCGGTCGCGTGACAGATCACGCAGATCGACCGCCGGGCCGGAGCGTCGGGCCCGTGCGGACACGGCCCGCCTCGATAGCCGGCGGCTACCGCCGGATTCGCCCCCCAGATCGTCATGCCGACGAGCCACGCCGGCCGGGGCTCGTCGTAGCCCCACGCCTCGGCCGCGAGCACCGCGTCCAGAGGGTCGGCGGCACGAGGGTCCGCGATCCGGTCGAGGTCCAGGCCGGTGTGGGTCCGGTGCGCCATCGCGGTTCCCTTATGTGCCCTGTTCTGCACCCCATGGTATTTTTACCAGATCGGCACCGCGAGGAGACTTAAGTCTAGCCGATACGGTAGAGCGTGGTGCAAATGCGCGACGTGCGCGTGATAGGGTGAGGGGGGACCGCATGCGACGACAACGTGAGCGGGCGGATGCCCGGGAGCGCAGGCAGGCGATCCGGCTGCTCTTGCGGCTCGGTCTGACCCGGGGCGAGGTCGCCGAGAAACTCAAGGTCTCTCGCTGGACCGTGTGGCGCCACTCTCGCTCCCCCGGCCGCTTGCATCCCGAGGAGTCTCGTCCGTGAAAGACCCCAACGTGATCCGCGGCGCAGTCGAGCGCGACATCCTCTCGCACTGGCCCGGCGGACCGAGCGAGGTGTATCGCGAGGCGATTCCCTGGGAACAGATCGTCCCGCTGCTGGTCGAACTGATCCCGCTGCTTTTCACCGGATGCACGCGCAACGCGATCTCGATCCGTCAATCGATCGAGATCGACCCTGTCGGGTCCGCGTATCGTGTGTGGGACCGGGCGTATCCGCTGGCCCATCGCGAGGTCGCGTCGGACTACTCCTGGTTCGGCCGGGTCTTCCATCGGGGCGAGATCCGCGACCGGGCCGAGCAGCTCGCCGATCGGATTAGCCTTGCCACGATCGACGCGGCCCTCCACGCCCCACCCGAGCGGTTCGTCGCCGTCGCGGTCGCCACCGGAGAGGTCGAGCTTTGACCCCACTGCTCGCCGCAATCCTGGTCGCGCTGGGCTGGCTCCCCGATCCCGGGTGGGTCGTGATCGACCCCTCGGGGGAGTCGCGCGAGGTGATCCTGGTCGTGGGCGACCGGGCCTACCTCGTCCAGACCACACCTCTTGTTGACGAAGACCCGCCTCCGCCCCCCCCACCAGACGATCCCAGTGCTGGACTGGGGTTCGCGGCGCTCGTCCGCGCCAACCGCGCCCCGCTGACTCTCGAGGAGCGAATCGGCCTCGCCTCGCTCGCGGGCGAATACGCCCTGCGCGCGACCCAAGGCGAGTGGCCGACCGCGACCGAGGCCGCGATCGCGTGGGACACGGCACTGGATCGCGGTCAGCTCAAGACGGAGCGGACCGTGCCACTGCTCTCGGCCGTCGACAAGCACTGGGGCACACTGGCCGCCGAGGGGAAGCTGGTGTCGGCTAGCGACGCAGCTCGCGCCTTCCGCGAGATCCAGGCCGGACTGGCCGCGGAGGCCGCACGATGAGCGTCGCCCAGGATCGCGCCGCAGAGATCCTCCGCTGGAACAACTGGGTCGCCGACGACGAGGTCATCGGTGAGCGCGTCTTCCGCCTGCGCCTCGAGCAGTACGCGAAATTCCACGGCCTCAACCCGACCGTCCCGGACCTCGCCGACCTGATCGTCGAGCACGCCAGGCAGCCCCGCTGCCGATGGCCCGACCGAATCCCCGCCCACCTGGCGCGCAAGCCCCCCGAGCAATGGCCGGCCCGGCACTACGGCCTGCACATGCCGACTGTAGCCGCTAACGGATGCAAATGGCCGCATAAGAGCATCCGCTGGTGGCACGACATGGTCTTCGCCAACGTGCCTCCAGATACGCTGGCGGCCCGAGTGCGCGCCGCCCTGGAGTCGTGGGAGGCCGTGTGCGGAATTCAATTCGTTTATGTGAAGACACAGGCCGAGGCGAACATCTTCGCCCACGCTCGTCGGATCGACGGCGGGTCGAACGTGCTGGCCTGGTCGATGCTGCCCTGCGGGTTGTCCGAACAGGGCCAGTGCGAGCAACGGTACGATCTGGAGCCGTGGGAGCGCTACGGACAGGATTTCGCGGGGCTGCAAGAGGTGATCGCTCACGAGGTCGGCCACGCCCTGGGCCTCGACCACCTCTCGGCGGGCAACCTGATGCAGCCATTCGCGACCTTCAATATCATCAAGCCACAAGCCGGGGACATCGCCGAGGTCCGCGCCCGGTACGGACCACCGATCGTCGAGCCGCCGACCCCCGCGCCAGGACCCGAGCCTGGACCCCAGCCAGGTCCACCCGGGCCCGGCCCCGCACTCCTGGGCGACCTGACGCTGAACAGTTACGACGGCCGCAGGAGGCGGCTCGTGCTGATCGACGACGGCCCGAGGTAAACATGCACATGCGCTTGCTAGACGATCCTCGTGACGCGGCGGGCGTGCTGGCCGTGGTGATTGGCAACGTTACCGCGTGGCTGGACGGCCTCAGCGCGACGGCCGTCGCCAGCTTTCTCACGATCGTCGGCGGCGCCGCAATCCTGCTGATCCGCCAGCTCGCCAAGGTCCGCGAGGACCACGCGCGCGAGATGGCCCAGATCCACAACCTGGACCTCGCCCCACGCCTGGCCGAACTCGAGGCCGAACTCCGTGATCGTGACGCGCAGATATCACGACTCATGGATGTCATCTCGGTCCAGGCCGGCAAGCTGCGGCAGCAGGATCCGACGGACCCCAGGCAGGATCGCGTATGAAAGCGCGTCGCGAGCTCGAGCCCTGGGAGCTGCACTGCCTGCGGCTGGATCGCTACGACGACGACCCCCCCCCACCGGGCTGGCCCACGAGTCTCGATCGGGTGATCGAACTGCCCATGCGAGCGACATCTGAGGTGTCCGCGAGGCCTAAAGAAATCCGCACCGCCGGACAGAAAGCCAGGTTTCGCCGCAATCTCGTGATCGCTGCGGCTCATCGCCAGGGCTGCTCACTGCGCCTGCTGGCCGAGGTGTTTGGCCTGCCGCGATCTCATATCTCTGAGATCATTCGTGAGATCGAAGCCACGCGGCCCAGACCGCACAACGATCCACGGAAAGGTCATTGATGTGATGGTACCTTGTCACGTTCGGGTGATCGACTCCGGCGCGGCCCTGTTCTACCGGCTTGAGAAGCTGGGTGAGCCGGTCGATTTCACCGCGCCGCCCCTGCCCATGCCCGCGCCGCAGGCCGACGGGGTACTGGCGCTCGACGCCGACCTGGAGCCCGGGGCCTACGCACTGCGATGGTACCGCGCTGAGGACGGGCCGTGTGTGAGCCTGACGCACTTCCGCGTCGAGCCCCAGCAGACCGCGTTGACGCTCGTTATGTCTCAGCGCTGAGACCGTGTGTCGTTCTACGGACGATCGGGGTGACCTGCCACAAGCAATGGTGGCTCGTCGATGGCTGAGGATCAGGCATAGATCAGGCATAGCGGCATGGCGAATCCGGAACCGAAGACGGACCATTTGATCCCCTACCAGTTCCGCCCCGGGGAGAGCGGGAATCCCCGGGGGAGGCCCAAGGGCCTCTCGCTGACGGCGATCCTGCACGAGGTCCTCGACTCGACCGAGTTGTGCGGCGCGGAGGTTCCCGGTGGCCGGACGGTCGCTCGGGCACTCGTCGAGGCGATGCTCGCCCACGCAATCCGGCGGGGGGACCCGGCGCTGATCCGAGAGGCGATCGCGAGGGTGGACGGACCAATCGTGACACCGACCCATGGCGATGACCTCTCCCGGCTCAGCGACGCCGAGCTTCTCGCCCAAGTTGCGGGGGCTCTTGGAAGAGATGGCTCGTCGGGGCCTCAGGCTGCCGGGCCACCTGACCCCGACGACGGGCCCGGAGTCACTTAGTTTTCGGGAGTTCGTCGGCGCAGTCCGCCCCGGCTATCGGTGGTATCGCCACTGCGAGACGCTGGCCTCTGTGCTCCAGAGGGTGGCCGACGATGAGTTGCGGCGTGTGATGGTGTTCATGCCGCCGCGGCATTCCAAGAGCGAGACGATCAGCCGGTTGTTCTCGTCATACTACCTGCTCCGCCACCCCGACCGCTGGGTCGGGCTCAACAGCTATGCCTCCGACCTCGCCTTCACTCTCTCCCGCGCTTCACGGTCCCATTACCGCGCCGCGGGCGGATCGCTCCGCAGCGACGCCACAGCGATCCGGCACTGGGAGACGGCCGCAGGGGGCGGGCTGTGGGCCGCAGGCGTCGGTGGACCGATCACCGGCAAGGGGTTCCATCTCGGCATCATCGACGACCCGATCAAGAACGCCGAGGAGGCCAGTAGCGAGGTCATCCGAGCCAAACAGCGTGACTGGTACAGCTCGACGTTTTACACCCGCGAAGAGCCCGGTGGGGCCATCGTGGTGGTCCAGACCCGGTGGCACGAGTCGGATCTCTCGGGCTGGCTGCTGGAACAGGAGGGGTCCGATGACGACGAGCCGGAGCGGTGGCTTGTCGTGAATCTGGAGGCGATTCGCGAACCTGAGCCGCCCTCGTTTCCAGCCACATGCACCGTCGAGCCCGATTGGCGCGATCCCGGCGAGGCGCTGTGCCCCGAGCGCTACCCTGCCGAGAAGCTCCGCAAGATCGAGCGGCGGATCGGCTCCTATTACTTCGCGGCCCTGTACCAGCAGAGGCCACGGCCCCGCGATGGAAATTTCTTCCGGTGGGCGTGGTTCGAGCGGTCTTTTGTGGACGCGGCTCCCATCGAAGCGATCCGCGTTCGCTATTGGGATATGGCCGGGACCGAAGGGGATGGTGATTACACGGTCGGCGTGCGGATCGCCCGGGACCGCTCTGGAGTGTTCTACGTCGAGGACGTGGTCCGCGGCCGGTGGTCCCCAGGCCGGCGGGCCGGCGAGATGCGAGCGGCGGCGGAGCGGGACGGACCGCGGGTCTGCCAGTGGATCGAGCGGGAGGCCGGCATCGGCGGGTCGGATCGCACGGCGGACCTGATCCGCACGCTGGCGGGATTTCCGGTCCGCGCCGAGCCGGCAACGGGCTCCAAGGAGATCCGGGCCGAGCCGTTCGCGGCCCAGTGCGAGGCCGGAAACGTCAAGATCGTCCGGGCGGCCTGGACCAAGGCCTACATCGACGAATTGCTTGCGTTCCCACGCGGCGCCCACGACGACCAGGTGGACGCCTCCAGCGGAGCTTTCAATAAACTGGCCGTCCGCCGCGTGTTCAGGGAGTTGTGACCTTGCCCGTGCTGCCCCGCAAGCGACTGAAGCGACCGGCCGCGCCCGAGGTCAAGACGATTGGCCTCACGTCAGCGTGGCCGGGGTGGGGCTCGACCTACTGGCCGAACCTGGCGGGTCGGGACCACTTCAAGGATGTGGCGATCCCGAACAACTCCGTCGTGGCGGTGGGGCTCGCGTGGATTCGTCGAAATATCCACAAAGGTCGAATCGTCGCCGGTCGCGAGATCGACAACGGCACGTATGAGGAAACGCCGGGGCATGACCTGATTCGCATGCTGCGGCGGCCAAACCGGGTGGACTCGTGGAAGGCCACGCTGGGCGGCACCGCCGACTGCCTCGTCGTGGACGGATACGCCTACTGGATCAAGGAGCGCAACAGGCTCCGTGAGGTGACCGGCGTCTACTGGGTGCCGAACCACACGATCACGCCGGTGGAGGAACTCGATCCGGCCCTCCAGCAGGCCAACGGTCCCATCAAGGGATACTGGTACCGTATTGGGGCGTATGAGCAGTGGTACGAGCCGTCGGAGGTCGTCCATTTCCGCTCAGGCCGCGATCCGCTCTGCCGCTGGCAGGGCCTCAGCGACCTCAAGAAGCAGATCCGGGCCATCTCCGGAATCGACGCTGCGGATCGGTACACGGCCGCCGTCCTGCTCAACGCGCACGCCGGCAAGGTGCTCACGCCGAGGGAGAGGGCCGACGCCGTCTACGAAAGCTCGCCCGACGAGCAGGCGATGCGCGCTCTGGGCCGCCAGATTGAGGAGGGGGCGAGCGGCGAGAACGCGGGCCGGGTGATCAAGACGAGCCTCGCCGTGGAGCTGCTCGACCTGGGCATGGGCCCGGAGCAGATGGCGCTCGACACGATCCGCGACTGGCCCGCGGCCGTGATCCTCAGCGCGATGGGCCTCAATCCCCTCACGCTCAATCTACCCGGTGGCGCGGCCTACTCGACCTTCACCAACAAGGGCCAGGCCGACCGCGAGGCGTTCAACAACGCCGTCTTACCCATGCAGGACTTGATGAGCGACGAGGTTGAGCATCAGCTTCTGCCCGAATTCAACGATGACGCGGATCAGGTCTGGTGGGACCGCAAGGACGTGGAGGAGCTCAGGGAGGACGCGAACGATCGCGTGGCTCGTGCCCGCCAGCTCCGTCCCGACGGCGCGCTCGCCACGCTCAACGAGGTCCGCGAGATCGTTGACCTGGCCCCCGTCGAGGGCGGCGACCGCACGCCGGTGGAGGAAGAGCAAGAGGCAATCGAGCGGGCCGAGTCCATCCAGGCCGCGATGGGCGGCGCCGAGGACGACTTCGACGAGGACTTCGGCGAGGACTCCGACGTCGATCCTGACGACGAGACGAAATCGCTCGACGGTCTGGGCGAGTACCTGAAGGCACGGGGCGGTGGGGGGCGGCGGCGACCCAAGGGCGCCTCGGGTGGCACCCCACGGTCGGGCAAACCGCCGCGAGACGGCGACAAGGACGGGCGGATCTATGACGGGACGTCCAGGGAGCGAACGGCGCCGCGGACCCCGGCGAAGCCCGAGGAGGCCGCGAACTCGCTCCGGGACAGGGTCACCGAGATGAAGCGGCCGGACAGCGAGGTCGAGGTCGTCGTGTCGCCGCCCAAGAATGCGGCCGAGCGGCGGTTCCTGGAGAAGGTCGAGGAGCGGGGTGGGACGGCCGTCGTCGTCGAGCGGTCCCCGATGGTCCGGGAGGTCCGCACTGAGGCGGGGGTCGAATACTACGTCGGCGACCGTCGGGCGACGCGGGTCTACCAGGCCGATCGCGACATGCCCGACGTGGGGGTGAGCAAGGGCGACTGGATCAATCAGCACGAGGGGTCCTGGGCGATCCCGCACCGCACGCGGACCGCCGCCGAGCGGGACGCCCGGCTGGATGCCACCAGGGGCGCACGCGACGAGTCTAGCACCGACCGGCTCGCCTTCCGGGGCCGGGTCCGCGACTACCACGTCGAGGATTACCTACCCGAACCTGGTCATCGCACCGTCTTCCGCGTGCTGTCCAAGGGGGAATGAGCGTGGACGAACACATCGACATGTGGGCCTTCGACGGCTCGTTCGAGCTCAAGACCCTCGACGACAAGGGCCGTTTCGAGGGCCTGGCCGTGCCGTTCGGCGATCCCGACCTGTCGGAGAAGCGGGATGTGTTCACGGCCGAGACGAACTTCGGCCGGTCGCTCAAGAGCGGGGCCGACCTGCTCTACTTCCACGGCCTGCCTTACGTCGGCACTGAGCCGAACCCACTGTCTGAAGCGATCCTCGGTGACGCCGAGCTCAAGACGACCGATGCCGGGGTCTGGATGACGGGCCAGATGAGGCTCCGGGACGAATACGAGCTCAAGGTCTGGGAGCTGGTCAAGGCGAAGAAGCTCGGCCTCTCCACCGGCACGGCCGCCCACCGTGTCCGTCGTGAGAAGCGCCAGGACGGCACACACGCGATCAAGACATGGCCGATCGTTGAGGTGTCACTCACCCCGACGCCGGCGCATCCAAGGACCAGCGTCTACGCGCTGAAGACGTTGCTCCCCGAGAGTGAACCCCCGGAGTCCGTGGGGTTCGTCGACGCCCTGAAAGCGGCGGTGTCCGCCCTGGAATGGGCCAGCGGCCAGCGAGAGTTGAACGCGGTCAAGGCCGACGCGATCAAGTCGCTCACCGAGGCGGTGAGGGCCTATCGCGACAGTCGGATCGACCCCGATCGGCTCAAGGCTGGACTGGAACTACTGGACAAGCTCAACACCCGTTTCCAGGGGAAATAACCCATGTCCGCCAAGACGATCAAGGAACTGGACGCCGACGCGCGCAAGCTCGTGACCGACGCGAAGGCGATCCTTGTCGACCGCGACAATCGCACCCCGGAAGAGGTTCAGGGAGCGCTCAAGAGCCTCGACGACGCGCACAAGATTGTCGAGGACCTGGAGAAGCTCACGGGCATCGATTCGCTCAAGACCATCAACCGCATCGAGAATAGCCTGGCCGCGCTCAAGACTGGCCAGGCCCCGTACCTCGGCGGCGGAGGCGACGGCGCGACGCTGGTCGGCGGCAACGGTCGCGACCACATGCGACGTATGAGCTTCGGCGAATATTTTGTCTCGAACCCGCAGTACACCGGCTGGCTCAAGACGATGACTGGCGGCTCGGGGCACTTCCCCCGCCAGCAGTTCACCAGCCCGGCCCTGGTCCTCCCGTCGGCCCTCTCCGGTGGCGAGGTCGAGATGGACGGGCTGAAGACCCTGCTCTACGCTGGCGGCTCCACCAGCGGCGGCCCACTGGTCTGGAGCGATCAGCGGCGTGATATCGTGGCGGACACGGCGCCGTTCCGCCAGTTCACGATCCGGCAACTGATCACCACGCTGCAAACGTCCAGCGACTCGATCGAGTATGTGCGGATCACCAGCAAGACGAACAACGCGGCGACCGTGGCTGAGGCGTCGGCCACCGGCGGCTCGACCGGGGCCAAGCCCGAATCGGCGATGACCTTCACGACGGTCACCGACTCGGTCCAGACGATCGCTCACTGGATTCCCGCTACCACCCGGGTGCTGCAAGACGCTCCCCAGCTCCGCGGGATTATCGACCAGTTCCTCCGCCAGGGCCTGGAGGAAAAGCTGGAGGACCAGATCCTCACCGGCGACGGGGCGGGCACGAACTTTACCGGCATCAACACATACACCGGCACGTTGACCCAGTCGTACAGCACGAATCTGCTCACGACGACCCGGAAGGCCCGCACCAAGATCAGGGTGGACGGCAAGCGGATTCCGAATGGGTGGGTCATGCACCCGAACGCCTGGGAGGACATCGACCTGCTGGTCGATAACGAGAGCCGCTACTACTTCGGCGGGCCCCTGACGATGGGCACCCCACGACTCTGGGGCCTGCCCGTCGTCGAGAGCGAGGGCCAGACGGAGATCACGATCCTGCTCGGCGACTTCCGCCAGGCCGTGCTGTGGGATCGCATGCAAACGATGGTCTCGGTGGGCAACCAGCACTCGGACTTTTTCGTCCGCAACATGGTCGCGGTCCTGGCCGAGATGCGGGCTGGATTCGGCATCCTCGACCCCGAGGCGTTCGTGAAAGTGTCCACGTCCTGATCGGTCAAGCGCGGGATCGGCTCATGGCCGGTCCCGGTTCCTCCGTTCCCACAGGCCACATATCGAGGTCAATGAATATGTCGACACTCAACGGACGCGAACTGCGTGACGCGGTCGAGGCCAAGACGGCCGATTACACCGTGACCCCTGCGGACATCGGCAAGACGTTCACCAACGAGGGCGCCACCACCGCCGTCACGTTCGGCCTGCCGGCCGCCACCGTCGGCCTCTGGTACCGCTTCTCGGTCCAGGCCGCCCAGGAGCTTCGGATCGACCCCGACGGCACCGAGACGATCGCGCTGCCCTCGACCGGGGCCCAGTCGGCCGCGGGGAAGTACATCACGGCCAACGCCGACGGCGAGTTCGTCGAGATCCAGTGCGTCGTCGCCGGCTCGTGGCAGGTCAACGCCTACATCGGCACCTGGACGGCCGAGGTGTAATCACGCGACGATCTGTCTTCCTCGTTCAGGGGGCACGTAAACCGTGAGCTGCGAACCCGAGCGCGTGTATCAGGGCCACCCCGATTCGGCGGTGGTCACGCTGCGCTATGGGCCCGACCACCCCACCGACCCCGGCGGCGCGATCACCGGGGTCTACACCGGCGACGAGGCCCTGGCGCTCAAGGTCCTCGCGGCGCCGGGCCGGGCCCCGGAGTCGATGCCAGGCTCGACGGTCACCTGGGAGGACGCCGCCGCGGGCACGGTCCGCCGCACCTTCGCCGCGGCTGACCTGACGGGATTGACGCCCGGTCGCTACATCTACCGGATCGTGCTCACCGACGCCGGTGACGACGTGCTCGGCTACGAGGGGTCGATCCTCGTCCTGGAGGGTGAGGGCGCCGAGTCGGCCCCGACGCACTACCTTGACCGCCGGCTCCTGCGGATCTATGGCGGCTCGACAATCGACATGCTGCTAGAGCGGCACGACTCCGGGACCTGGGACGCGCTCGCGGCCGAGGCGTGGCGGCAGACGCGGGCGATCCTCCTGTCCCGCGTCAAGGAGCACGCCCGGCAGTTCCGCGCCGCCTGGGGTTGGCTCCCAATCAGCGACCCCTTCCTCGTCTGCACATCCCTTGACGACTGGCCGGCCACGCCGATCTTGACCGATACCGACGGCACGATGAGCGAGCTCCTCGACGCCGCCGCGACGTACCTCGACAACGCCGTCGCCGACCCGGACGGTGGCCCCGGCGACACGCTGACGACGTTCGCCCCGGACGCGGACGACGACGCCGTGTTCCGCGAGGCCCAGGCCCGGTGGACGATCGGGCTGATGCTCGCCCGCCAGATCGAGCAGGACGGGAATGCCCCCTACGAGCGGGAGGGCCGCAAGCACGTCGAGTTGGCGAAGCGGGCGATTGCGACTTGGACAGCCCGGATCGACTTCGACGGCGACGGAACCTTTGACCGTGAAATCCCCCCGATCTGAGGACAGACCATGAGCCAGAACATATTCGGCCCGGCCGCTGCCGGGGCAAAATTCGAGGGCGCGGTGGCTGCCAGCGGGTCGTTCTCCGCCAACGTCCGCGCCGCCACCCGATACCGCTTCGAGTGCCACAACAAGGCCGGTCGGTTCAAGTGGGTCGAGGAGTTCGACAACTTGGTCGTCACGTCCGGACTCAACGACCTGATCGACAAGTATTTCAAGGGAAGCACCTACACCGCCGCCCACTATGTCGGCCTCAAGGGGGCCGGCAGCGTCGCGGCCGGCGACACGATGTCCAGCCACGCCGGCTGGGCCGAGATCACCCCATACTCGGACGCCACCCGGCCGGCCTTCACGCCCGGCACGGTCTCGGGCGGCAGCGTGGACAACTCCGCGTCGAAGGCGGTCTTCAACATCAACGCCACGGCGACGATCGCCGGCGCGTTCCTGGCCACGGACAACACCAAGGGCGGCACGACCGGGACGCTCTACGGCGCCGGCGACTTCTCCGCGAGCCGATCCGTCGAGAGCGGCGACACGCTCTCGGTCACCATCACCCCGAGCGTCACGGCGTCCTGACCGGATCGGAGGGCCACCCACGATGGCCGACTACGCGGCGCTAGCGGCTGAACTGAAGAGCGTGGATCTGGTCGCGCTCTCCGACGCCGCCGCGGCCGAGAAGCTGAACACCGACACCGTGACGACGCAGTCCCGTGTGCTCGTGCCGGCCGCACAGATCCTCCAGTTCGCGCGCGATCGCGGCCTGATGGCCCGGATCGACCGAGCGGCCGGCACCTACGGTCGCCTGGACTCAGAGCCAGGCACGAACGAGGCCACATCACTAGCCGCAATGACATTCGTTGATCTGTTTTTTACTCCAGAATTCCAGGTCGATCTCGATAGCTCGCGGTTCCGCGCGACCCTGGCCGTGCTCAAGGCCCACACCCCGAGCCTGCTCGAGAGCCGCGATTACCAGGGCAATGTGCTGGTTTCGGCCGATAGTAACGAGACGGCGCTACTCGCCCTGGCCGACCGCACCATCACCACCAGCCGGGCCGTCGCCGTGTTTGGCCGGCCCGTCACCGTTTCCTCCGTTATCCAAGCCCGGAGACTCTGACGTGGCACTGACCAAGTCTCGAGCGGCAATCACCCAGCTCACCGCTTCTGGGACATCAACAACTCTGGATGTAAGCGCGAGCTACCAGACGACGTGCTACATCAAGCACGTCAACGGCACCGGCACGATCACGGGGCAGGGGACGGCCGTGGTGCAGGTCCGCACCAACGGCGGCACCGAGTGGTACGACCTGACAGAGGTCGGCTTCGGCACCACGGCCTCCGATGTCGTCGAGGTGGCCGTGGACGTGCCGGCCGATGCCGACGACGTGCAGATCGTCTACACCGCCCCGGCCGGCTCGACGGGCCACACGCTGGACGCCGAGGTCGGCACGATCACGTCGCTCTGACACTCGCTGAGCCTGAGACTGACCTCGACCTGGACCGGAGCGTGTGAGTGCGAGCCAAGCCGTACAGCCCACGCTGGCGCCCTGATGCCCCCGGCACGGACAACTGCCGGGCGTACTACCTGCTGCACGAGGGCTCGGGCAACCCGGTCGGCATCGACCCGAACGCGATCACCATGAAGCTCTTCGGGGCCTCGTGGGGCGCCGGGCCGTTCGGCCCGATGCTCGACTTCAACGCGGCCGAGAGCGACCTGGCCACGATCCCGAGCACCGTGCTCACCAGCGCGGCGGTCCCCAACGGGCTGTCGATGACCGCGTTGTTCACGCTCCCGGTAATGCCCGCGTCGAGCGGGCGACTCTGGGAGATGGGCGATCAAAATTTCGAGGTTACCGTTTACAGCGACGGGCACCTCCGCGTGGTCGTCGCCTCGACGACCTACGGAACGTCCCTACACAACACGGCCGCGGGCCTCGTCACGACCGGGACCACCTACGCGCTGACCCAGGTCCTGCGGCGGTCCACGGGCGACAACGCGACCAAAGAACTCTACCTGAATGGATCGAGCGTCCTCTCTGTGGCGATCAGTTTCGACCAGTTCCTCAGCGGACTGTCCCCGACCGGGATCGCCTCCAGGAGCTATGGTGCCGCCTTTCTGGACCTGGACCTGCACGCACTGGTCGTGCAGGAGACGGCGCTGACCCCGACCCAGATCAGCGCCCTGCACACCGACCTGACCACGGGCACCTTCGCGGCGGCCCGGCCTCGCTCACAGCGGGTCCTCGACCTGGGCGCAGCAATCGCGGCCTCCGGCGGGGGCGTGGCGCACCTGGGCTCGGTCGATCTGACCGCATCGGCCTCGCTTGGTCTCGGTGCGACGGCCGACGTGACGGCCTCGCTTGGCCTCAGTGCGACGGCCACGCTCGGGATCGACTCCGATCTGGCAGCCGGCTCGGTCCAGCCGGCCGCCTGGTCGGGCTCGGTCCCCCGGCTCACCACCGACTCCCTGGCTCGCGGCCTGGCCGGCTGGTGGCCGATGGCCCTCGGCGTCGCAGACGTCACTAGCTACGGTCTCGAGCCGGGCCTGGACGGCACGCTGGTTGGCGGCGCGTCCCGAACGACTGGCCCGTACGGTGGAGCACTCGACTTCCCGATCGCCGGCCGGGTCGACTGCGGGACCGGGCTCCAGACCGATCGCATTTCGGTCGCAGCCTGGGTCTACCCGACCAACACCGGATCGACCCACACGATCCTCGCCAAGCGCGACAACTCGGCCCTCAGCTGGATGGTCCGCGTCCAGCTTGGCACTTTGCGGTTCCTTACTAGCGGCGTCAATGTCGTTGACAGTGGCTTGACCGTCCCAGCGAACCAGTGGTCGTTCGTCGGAATAACCTACACTAGCGGCGGCGCGACGTTCTATGTGAACGGAAAAGTCTCAACGACATCAGGAACTCAGCTGAGTATCAATTCCGCAAAGGTGTCGATCGGTGGATTCGATGACGGGACGACGACGGCTCTAGCGTGGTCCGGCAAGATCGGCCAGGTCGCAGCGTGGGACCGGATTCTGTCGTTGGAGGAGTTCCGGGAGCTCCAGGCTGACTACTGGGCGTTGTGGCACCGCGACGATCTGCTCCCGCGCTACGCGGCACTCTTCGGCGGCGGCGCGGCATTCGATGAATCGTTGGCTCTGGCGGCGGCGGCGGCGTTCGATCCGGCCGGGACGCTGGCGGCGGCAGCAGCAGCAGCGTTTGCGGTCGCCGCCGGGGTGGGCGTCGCGGGAGACGTGGAGTCGCCGGGGGCCTTCGACGAGGCGCTGGCCCTGGCCGGCGCGGCGGCGGTCGGGTTCGATGCGAGCCTCTCGGGGTCGTCGTCCGTCGCCCTGTCAGCCACGGCGGGCCTGGCCCTCGCGGGCGGTGTCGCGATCGACCGTTCGCTGGGCCTGGGCGTCTCGGCCGGGCTGGGCCTGGCGTCCGGCTCGGACCTCGCGGGTGCTCTGACACTGGACGCAGCGGCCGGGCTGGAGCTCGTGGCCGGCGTGTCCCTCGAGGAGTCGGTGGCGCTGGCCTCGGTGGCGGCGATCGCGATGGCTGGCGAGGGCGGGAGCCTGCTGGAGCGACGAGGACCGACCCGGTTCGCCTCCACCGTCGCGCGGGTCGGTCCGGCTCCCCGCTCAGGCACGGTGCGGGGAGATTGACCGCAGTGGCGCTACCTAGGACCGAAGCCGAAACCCTGACCTTCGGCGGACCGGACTTCGAGCCGGTGAACTCACCATCGTGGCGTCGCGCCCGGAAGGCCGGCCGACGACGGTATTACCAGCACCTCGCCCGGCTCCTGGACCGCGAGCACGAGCGGCAGACGATCGAGGGGCGTGACCGCAAAAACGTGTTCATGCGACGGCTCAAGCGGCCGAGACGAGGCCAGTACAAGGGTGCCCCCGGCAAGCCGCTCAACCCCTGGCGGGAGCTGTCGCGCGTCAACCGCAACCGGCGATGGAGCGTGACGGATAAGGGATGCCGCATGTATTGGGTCGGGCAAATGCGGTCGGGCGGACCCTTTCGTCGTGGCATCTCGGTGCAACGGGTGCTCTTCGCGCACGCCCGGCGCAATGGTGAGTTCGTCCTGGGCGCCCCGGTCCGCGACGTGCTGGGGATCGCGCCGAGCCGGGTCGAGCGGGCGGTGACAGAGGCCCGCGCGTGGTGGGCTCAGCAACACCCGGAGGACCGTGTCCCGTCGGCGCCGCCGCCGAAGCGGCGACGGTCCCCAGCCGACGACCCCGGCCCGGACCGATCGCGATGGGTAGCGCGAGCACGCCGGCAGGCCGAACGATATCCGTGGCTAGCCGAGTGGCTAAGGCCGGAGGATTGACAATGCGCACGAGGCTCGGATCGGTCATCTGGCGGCTCCCGGACGGGAGCGAGTTCGCCGCGACGCTCTTCGACGACGGCACCTGGCGGGTCGAGCCGCCCTCGGCGGCGTCGTGGGAGAAGACGCTCGCGGTGCTCTTCGCCGACCCCGAATGGGACGGCGCCACGAAGCTCCGTCACCTGGCGAACGTGCTGGGCGACGGTGCCCGCGTCGTGCTGCACGATCTGCCGCCGGTACGCGAGGGGGTGGTCGAGTGATCACGATCAAGACGCCGCTCGACGAGTCGCCGCTGTCGCGGGTCTACGACCTGCTCTGCCGCCAGCTTCGTGCGGCGGCCGCGCCGGGCTGGCACTTACGGCTGGCCGACGCGCGGGACCGGCTGGCCGACTGCCGGGGGAAGCCCTGGCACGAGCCGTGGTCGGCGCGACTCTGCCCAGGAATCCGGCTCGTCGTCACCAGCGGCGAGACGGTCCAGGAGTTCGCGTCATCACATGAGGCGCCGTTGATGATTGACTGCGAGATCGGCCTGAGAGAGCCGGTCGCTCCTGAGTTCTTACGGGCTTGGGGCGCGGTGCAGTCCGCGTTCTACCCGAGCGACGACGCGGCGGCGCTGGCGAACCGGCAGGATCGCGAGGGCGTCGGGCTGTACCGGCCCATGCGGTTCGGCCCGCTCTCGATCGAGCGAACCGAGGTCGCGCCGGGGGTGAGCTTGGCCGTGGGAACAATCGAGGCGTGGGTCCGTCATTCACTCCGCACTTGATATAAAGGGACGCTAGCATGAGCCTGTACGGCCGCGAGTTCGCGATGTGGCTCCGGGAGACCGACTACGGCGTCCCGGACCTGACGACCGGCGCCCCGAGCTCCGGGGCCTTCTTCCACCCTCGTCTGGAATCGGGGGCCTTCCGGATCACGGCGATGCCGGAGAAGATCCCGCGCCAGAGGGGCAACGGCGCGGCCAGGCAGTTCGCCGTGCACAAGCCCCGGGCCACCTGCACCTGGCAGATGGCCGGCGAGCTGCACTACACCGAGGCGGCACACCTACTGCCCTGGTTCGCCACGCCGATCAACAGCGGACGCACGACCCCTTGGGTGACGGCCAACGCGGACGGTCAACTGCCGATCGGCGACCTCGCCACGGCCTCGCTCTACTACGCCGAGCTGCCGGACGGCGAGACCGTCCCGGTGCGCCAGGTCCTCCGGGGCTGCAAGGTGCAACGGTGGTCGATCACGGTGTCCGACCAGTCGCCGATCGCCCGCTACTCGGCCTCCGGGGTCGGCTCGGTGTACGAGCCGAACAGCGACTTCGGCTTCACCGGCTACTCCGACGCCGCGCCCGACGCAACCGAGTTCCCCGAGCCGACCGAGGCGTCGAGCTTCGCGAACGACCCGGTGATGTTCGCCGACCTGGTCGGCGGCCTGACGATCGCCACAGTGCGGACCTTCGTGGACTCGCTGACGATCGAGTGCGAGAACACGCTGGACGCCAAATACTGGGCGAGCCCTTGGGTACACCGATCGCGGTTCGTCAACAGATCGAACACGATCCGGCCCCGCGTGCTCTTCCAGGACCTTGCCACCGACGATCTTTCTCGACTCCGCACGGCGGCCGACTTCGCCGCGACGGTGGCCTTCGCCAAGGGCGCAAAGGTGATCACGCTCGACTTCGAGAGCGCGAACTATCCCGACTCGCTGGACCGCGACTACCAGTACGAGCAGGACTTCATCCGCGAGTTGAGCATTGTGAACCAGCACGACGTGGCGGCGGGCACCGACCTGACCGTCACGGTGACCCTGAGCTGAGCCGACCGTGGCCGCGAAGTTCTCGGTGTTCCACCGCCGCACGTCGCTGGCTGCCGTCCAGGACCGTCTGGCCGACGTGCGGGGTCGCGGCTCGCGCCGGCTGGCGCAGCGGTTGGAGGAGATCGGCATCGAGCAGAACCGGATCGACCGGCTGCGCGGCGTCGATCACCAGGGCCGCGCCCTGCGCCGCTGGACTGTTCGCACGGGCCGATACGCCGAATACACGCACGATCAAGTGCTTATCCCATTCGGCGACCGATCGGACGCGATCCGGGGCTTCTTCGCGAAGGTCAGCCGCCGGTGGGGGATCTTCGGAGCGTACCGCATCAGGGTTGGGATCAGCAGCCCCAAGGCAGACATCTTCGTGTATCACGCCCGGGGCATCCGCACCCGCGCCGGCATAATCAAGAGGAACATCCTCGGAATCACGCCGAAGCTCCGCTCGCGGTGGCTTGGGGAAATCGCCCGGTTCGTCCGCGAGGGGCCACGATACCGGCCGTAAGGGAGCCTGACCGTGCCAACAGTCGAGACATGGAGAGGTGACTACCAGTTCGACACGACGCAGCTGGAGCGTGGAGAAGCCGTGCTCCGTGGCGTCTACGCGGCGCTGGAGCGCCTTGGCGACGATGGAGTCGAGTCGGCGGTGGAGCTGTCGCGCTTCGGGGTCGTCTCGGCCTCGACCGCCGACGACGCAGAAAGGCTCGGGGTGGCCGTCCGCTCGGTGGAAGGGCAGCTCCGCGACGCTCGCAGCCGGTTCGTTGCCGGTTCCTCGGCGGCCACCGGCTTCGGCACGGCCGTGGCGAGCACAGTGGACGATCTCGCCGCGCAAACCACGGCGCTGGGCCGCGCCGAGTCGGCTACGCAGACCTACGCGGTTGGCGTGCAGCGGGCCGGCGTGGCGAGCCGGCAAGCGTCCGGAGCACTGACACAGTCCCTCGGCCAGATCGCCTTTGTGATCGACGATCTCCAATATGTTGGAACGCAGGGGATCCGGCCGCTAATCAACAATCTTGCCCCGATTGCGATCTCCTTCGGCGCACTCGGCGCGTCTGTGGCGGTGTTGGGCACGGCCGCGGCGGCGACGTTTAGCAACTGGGACGACCTCGTGCAGGCGATCGGGATGGCGCCCGAGTCGGTGGACGCGACGATCGCGCGGATGAAGGCCTTGGCCGAGGAGACGGACAGGGTCACGATCTCGGCCAATCGGGCGCAGGCGGCGGTGCGGGGTCTGCGGCCCGACGAGGCAGCCGAGAGTGGCAAACGGTTCGCTGAAGCCCTGGCCCGGGGCTCCGGGCCAGGCGGCCCGGAGGACCTCGCCGCGCGGCTGGCGACGGCCGAGCAGCAGCGCCTCGAGTCCGCCGACCGAGGCTTTCAGGGCCTCTCACGACTCGCCCTCCAAGAGCAAGCGCGGGCGCGAGAGGCCGAGGAGAGGTTCCGGGCCGAGCAGGAGCGGCTGGATCGCATCCCGGAGAACCTCCGGACTCCCCTTGACTTCGAACGGTACCGCTTGGCGCGCGACGAGTTCCAGGCTCGGCAGGCGTCGCTTCGCTCGGTTGAGCAGGCCCTTCTGGAGCGTCAGGGCGTGCTCGCCGGCCAGGCCGACGAGCGGATCGCCGGCCTCTTGACCGAAGCGCAGGCGGGCCGCGGCTTCGCCCAGGAGGAGATCCGTCGCCGGATCGCCCGGCTCGGCGGCCGGGAGAACCTCGTCGCCGCGCTGGCCCCCGAGCAGATCGGGGCCGAGGCTGTCGCCCGCGATCGGGCCGAGGAGGAGGCGGCCGAGGAGCGGGCCCGGTTGGCACAGCTGGAGCTCGAGCAGCAGAACGCGATCCGCCAGCAGCGGGAAGAGCAGCGCCGGCAGATCGAGGCCGAGGCCGAGGCCGAGCGCCAGCGCCTCGCTCAGCTCGACGCCGAGCAGCAGGACGCCGTGCTCGCCCAGCGCGAGCAGCAACGTCAGGAGGCCGCCCAGCGGGCCGCCGCCGACGCGGCGCTCTTCGGCGGCGGGCTCCAGGAGCAGGCGCAGGCGATGCTCTCGCGCGGTGTGCCGCAGGAGCAGGTGGCGCTCCAGGCCGCGCAGGCGATCTTCGGCAACGGTCTGCGCGACGAGGGCCGCGCCCGCGCCGCCGGGGCCGAGGTCGTCGCTCAGGCCCAGCAGGCGAACACGGAGCGGCTGGCGGAGCTTCAGAACGCCGGCCTGCGCCGCGACGCGGCACTCCAGCAACTGATGGCCGAGAACGTCGCCACCCTCCGCGAGCTGGCCGACGCGCTGTTGCGCCAACAGCAGGAGCAGGCCGCGATGTTCGGCGGCTTGGGCGGCGCCCTGCGGGCGATCCGCGGCCAGATCGGCGGCGGCGGGCGCGTCTTCCAGCCACGGAGGCCTAGGTTCTGACATGCCAAGCGCCGACTTCCCCGAGTTCCGCTTGAAATACCCCGGCGGGAGCGTGATCGACCACGTCTCGCTCGGTATCGAGCCGGTCGAGTGGGTGCCGTTCAGCCGCCGATCGGGTGGCTGGCTATCGCTCCGGCGAGGGCCCGACACGCCGCTGGCGGCGCTGCCGGACCCGCTCGCCGCGAAGCGGATCGAGCTGGAGCTCGACACCGGCTCGGGCTGGCAGCTCGCCTTCGCCGGCCGCGTGACCTCCGGGCCGGCTTGGGAGTTCGACGATCGCGTCGGTTGGCACCTGAGCTACACCGCGACGGACCTCTTCGAGGAGGCCGATCGCGTCCCGGTGATCGACCGCACCGACGGCACCGGACTCTCCGCCTTCAACCTCGACCGGCGCGACCTCGACTATCGTGACAGCCGGGCCGGGCGCGCGGTGGGGCAGATCCTCCGGTACGTGCTCGATACGCCTGCGGTCGCGACCCGGCTCGACGCGCTGGGCATCGGCGGCTACGCGACAATCCCCACCGACGAGGCGAACGTCACGGCCACGGTCTCCTCTGGGTCGCTGAGTTTTACCGTGGACGACGGCGGCGCCGGATACAACCAGACCGACCCTCCCCGCGCGGCGCTCTTCGGCGGCGACGGCACGTACACGTCCCTGACCGTCTCCGTCAGCTCCGGAGGTGAGGTGACGGGCGTCTCAGGGACCGGCCTATCTGGCTGGACGGTCGCCCCGGAAGTCTGGATCTCGCCGCTGGCGCAGACGACCCTCGACGATCTCGTGACGCTGTCCCTCGTGCCGGCCGCGCCAGTGTTCGTTGGCGGCGACGCGGTGCTCACGGCGCTAGAAGGCGTGCTCCGCGAGTGGGCGCCCCGGCACTTCCTGCGAGTGGAGCCGGACGGCACGATCCGTGTCCTGAGGCCATCATCATGGTCGTCACATATCCTCAGCCTTGATGGGTCCGACCCGATCGACACCGGCTCGGTGCGCGTCCACCGGACCACCGATGCCTGCTACCCGCGCGTCCGGGTCCGCGGCGGGCCGAACGTGCGGATGGTCGTCGTCGGCCTGCGACCCGCGCCCGGGTCCAGCGAGCCGGACGACGGGCTCGAGGAGGACTTCGCTCACTCGGGCCTCGACAACGACGAGGCGAAGCTCGAATGGAAGCTTTCCGACTGGCAGCAACCGGCGAACACGGACAACGGCCGGGCGCAGTTCACGGCGGTCCTGGGCGATGGCACGACGGTCCCCACCGACGAGGTCGCGTCGGTCACGATCTCCGACGCAGGGTACGGATACAACCCCAACACGACCTACACGCTGACCTTCTCCGGCGGCGGCGGGACCACGCAGGCCACCGGCGAGTTCACAACGAACGCAGATGGCCGCGCGGCCTCGACGACGGTCCTCACGCGCGGCGACGGCTACACGTCCGCCCCCACCGTGACCGGTCCGCCCCCGAGCGGCCCGAACTACGACGCGGGCACCTGCACCTGCACGTCCACCACGGAGGTCGAGGTCAACCCCTCGGACGACGGCCGTTCCTGGCCCGCGAACTTCTGGGACCACTCCTCCGGCGGACGCAAAGGTGAGATCTTGCTCACCTATGACATCGGTATGTCCAACGGGAGTCTCCAGGCGAAGACCTCGTGCAAGGTCGTCTCCTGCGACGCGCTCACGGCCGGCGGCACGGCGACCGTCACGGTGTCCCCTGCGCTACCGCACACGAACTACAACAGCTACGAGATCTTCGGCACCGCGGGAGGGGCGTCGAACGTCTGGCGGAAGTATCGAATCACGAACCCTGCATATGCCAATAAGCTTCTGAGGACCTTTCCCAGGCCGGTCCCGTACCGCGCCTCGTCGGGGCTCTCCGAGTCGCTGCTCTCGACGCCCACCGGGACGGTCCTGTTCTCGAGCTCTGGAGACCCGCCCTACTTCGAGTCACCGGCGAGCTTCGATGTGGACCCGGACGCGGGAGTGATCTACTTCCACGCGCCAACAGTGACTCATTTCGGAACGCGATCCAACCTAGAGGCCGGTGGAGCCTCGACCGACGGCGTCCCCGGCGATGTGCGAGCGGTGCTCGCCGTCGCGGACGGGACGCTCGAGGCGATCTACCCGCCCGACTCCGGCGGCAACCCGGTCTACAGTGGCACGAGCCACTCCGTTGAGGGGCTGGAGCGGACCTTCGAGGCCGAGGTGACGAGCTGGCGCGACCCGACGAACCAGGCAAACATGGACGCGCTGGCCCAGGAGCTCCACGCCTCGATGGCCGACGCGATCGAGGAGGGGGAGTTGACACTCTTCGGACTGGCCGAGGCGTGGCTGGAGCCAGGGCGAGCGCTGGAGCTTCAGGCGGACGGCTGGACGACGCCCTGGGTCGGCAGGAGCTGGCCGGTCGTCGAGGTGTCCGTCACCTTCCCCGACAGCGGGCCGGGCTGGCGGACGACGCTGCGGTTCTCGAACCGAGAGGCCCCGCTGACGACGGCCGCGTTCCTGCGGCCGGAGACGACCGGCCTAGAGCTCGGCGGCGCGGTCGGTGTGCTGGCGATGGGCCCGACCTTCGCCGGCCCGGCCGGGTTCTTGGCCACGTCCGGCCTGGGTCTACGCGTCGCCGGGGCGGGGCTCGACACCTCCGGGGCCGGGATCGCGCCGCTGGGGCCGTCCGGTGGCATGGCAACGGTCGGTCCGGGCGGCTTCGGCGTGGCGACCGGCCGGGCCCTCGCTCCGAACGTGGGGGCGATCCTCGGCAACCTGGGGGCGCTCAACGCGCGGGCGGCCTCCGAGACCGCGATCCGTGCGCGGCCGGGGTTGGCTCGCGTCGGCCAGTCGCTCGCCGGGGCTGGTGGCTGGATGGGGCGGGGGCTCTCCGGCGCGGCCGGCTGGATGGGGCGGAACCTGGGCGCGGCACGGCAGTGGATGGGCCGCCCCGGCCGCCAGGGTGCCGCGCCCGGCG
>DAINDF010000019.1:0-49604 GCA_036732005.1 Phycisphaerales bacterium | reverse complement strand
CCTTCCGGATGCAGACCCTGTTTCCTCGAGATTTTCCGGAATCCCGATTGTCCGTATGACGCAACGAGGTACCCTGGGCATTCCTCCTTCTGCCCCTGCAGGGGCCCGTTCCGAGTTGGTGTAAGTCGTGGCTATGCACTTGATCCTCATTATAACGGGTGTCAAAGGTGGCTTTCGCGCGTGGCGTTCCGGTGCCTTGTCTGCCGGCAGAACAGGGCCGGAGGACAATCCACCCAACCCCGGAGGAAGCGATCGGAGGCATGCGCCGACTCGATGAGGGTGCGTCAAACGCCGCGGGGGAGGCGGCGGGGCCCCGAGATCGAGCAGCCCCCGGAGCCGCTGGTGTCGGGGGCAACCCCCGGGGGCGGATGGCCATCTTGGGCAGTTGCCGGCCCGATCAACGCAATAGGATCGCCCTGGTAGCCCGGGAGGCCGCGTCATGCCGCAGCGTCGGATCCAGAACCTCGAGCCGGTGGCGGTCAACCTCTCCTCGACGCGTGACCTGCTGGTCCTGCTGCTCCTGACCGAGGGGCCCCAGCACGGAGCGGAGATCGTGGCGAGGCTGCGGGAGGTGACCTGGTCGCCCGATCTCCCGGACACCACCGTCTACCAGAACCTCAGGCGGCTCAAGCGGCTCAAGTACGCGGTCAAGGGCATCGTGCGGCCCGGAGCGCCTGGGAACTCGAAGAACTACGAGATCACCCATCTGGGCAGGATGGTCCTGGAGAGCTACCTCGGGGTTCTTGCCTCCGCGGGGCTTGATGGTCCGGAGGTCCGCAGCCCAACCGGCACCGCCGGGCGGGCTGCGGGACCCGGCAAGAGGGAAACCAGCGGCTCCGGGGGGGCAGAAGATGCCGGGACAGCGCGCGTGGGGACCGCGGCAAGCTCCCGCTCTCGCCAGCTGGTGACCTGACAGACCGATCATCTGCACCGGTGCAGAACGCCCGGCTCTCATCACGCCTCGCCGTTCCCCTTCACGGCGAAGAGGTCCAGGAAGGTCGCCGCCGCTTCGGCCTGCTCGGGCGGGAGCGGGGGCTCGGCGCAGCGCAGGGCCGTGAAGACGGCGCCGTAGATCTCATCGAGCAGGCCCAGGCAGGCGTGCTGGGCCGCCTGTGGGGCCGCATTGAAGGGCCGACGCTCGGCCTCGATCCACGCGGCCGAGACGGGTTGCGTGGGCGTCCCCTCGTCCAGCGGGTCGGCGGGGAGGAGCGCGACGATCCAGAGGCGTTCCTGGTCAAAGGCGATGGTGAGCCAGGACCAGTCGGTCGGGCTGACGACCACAGTGCGGGCCCAGGCCGGGAACAGGGCGCCGCAGCCCTGGAGGGCGGCCTCGAGGGTGCGCGGGAGCGAGGAGATCGGGTGGTGGGTGAACATGGGTGGGTTCCTGTGGGCGCGTGGCCACCGACGCCGACAAGGCGGCGGGGGCGGACGCGGCGGTGGGATGGGGTGGGTCAGCGCGGAGACGCGGGATCGCCGTTGCCGGGTCGATCGGGCCGGTCAGATCATCAGGGGCGGTTGAGTGCTAATACGCCTCACCTGATAGTGACGCGCTTTGGGCGGAATTGAAGCGGGAAGAGGGCGCGGCTCAGGGTGTGCGGCGGGACTCGGCGGAGGGCGACATGTGGGCGAGGCCGCATGGTCCGATGCGCCTGTGCCCGCGGAGGCAGAGTCCCTCACCTTCCGAATGGAGTAGGAAACGGGTTTGAGCGCGATGCGCATGGCCCGAAGCGCGCCGAGGCGCCCCGCGTGCTTGCCGATCGATGCCCGTTCAGCGCCGTCCTTCGGCGTGCCCCCCACCAACCTGAGGACATTCATGCGAACGGGTTCCCCGAAAAAAAGCCCAGGCGAGGGCCTGGGCTCTTGGGTCGGTGGTGTTGTTTGCCGCGAACGACCAAACCCGAACCCATGCCGGCGGGATCATGGGCAGCCCGACAAGAAGGCATCAATGAAGGCCACGATATCGGCCAGGTCGAAGAGGCCGAAGGGCTCGGCGAGGTCGGCGGGCGGATCGGCGTTGGTGAAGGTCGTGATGAACGCGACGATGTCGGCCAGGTCGAGCAGGCCGAAGGGCTCGGCGAGGTCGGCGAGGCAGGGCGGTGTCGGATCAAGATCGACGATGTAGTTCAACGACACGCTCGTGAACGGCACCCATGCCGAGGGGTTTGCCTGATCGTCCATGATCTCCATCACAACCTGGTAGGTGCGGAGAGGATCGAGCACATACACGGTCAGATCCAGCGGGATGTCGGTCGTGGCCCCGGGAGCGAGCTGCACCGTGCCGCCCAAGTACTGCCCGGGCAACTGCCCGTTGAGCCCGATGGACTCGGCGTCGAGTTCGCCTTCAGGATTTAGAACCGAGACGCGGTACTCGAACTCGACCGAACCGGACAGGCTCGGATTGGACACCGTGATCGGGCCGCTGAACATTCCCACGAGATCGCCGAAATCGCCTGAGATGACCGGAAGCTGGAACGGCCCTTCAGGGCTCGGGTCGGGGAAATCGACATTGATGTCGAACGACAGCCCGCGGAGCTGGCCACGGCACGAGAACGGCTTCTCGCCCTCCGCCCAGACATGCATGTCGTAGTAGGCGACCTTCCCGTTGGTCAGCCCGGCCGGACGCGCCACGGAGATCGGGATCCTCGCGCCTTCGTACGGCGGGACCGTGATGGATCCGGCATTGGGCGAGAAGACCGAGGGTCCATCCACGGTGTCGCCGCCTGACGCGGGAACACCGGTGAGAGTGTACCAGAATGTCTTTGGTGTCGATCCTCCGTTGAACACCCAAGGCTGAGGGCGAAGCTGGCCGACGTGCGAGAGACCGTAGTTATGAATCACGGGAAGTGAACAGAACTGTTTGGCTTTGCCGCGCCGTCCGGCGTGGTAGATGGTATCAAATTCCGAGGGTTCGAGCGCTCGCTTGAACATCTCGAGCTCGTCCATCATCCCCCTGTAGGTATCATCTGGCCCCGGTCCGAATCCGATCTGCAGCGGGGAATCACTCAAGATAAATGCGTTGACAAAGGATCCTGAGGCGCCCAGCACGGTCGCAGGCTCGTAGATGCCGTTGACATAAAATGCGGCTTCTACACCATGCGGAGCGTTTCCGTTCCTCTTGAGCGAGAAGCCCAGGAAGTTCCACCGCTGTCGGAACCCGTCGTGTTCCACGACCCGGAGATTGGATCCGAACTCGATAAACGCTGTCCCGTCGCTCATCCGCACGCGGGGCTCGTAGGCCCGGACCGACCAGTGCGATGGCGCACGCTCGAGGGAGAGGCTGTATCCGTAGAACGCACTCGGCAAATTGTAGTCTACCGTCATTTTATTCACGATGGGAACGGGAGCAATACCCCACGGACCCAAATTGCTTCTCATCCAGAGATCGACCGAAAAATCGTCGATTGGCCTGATCCCGTACCAGAATCGGCTGAAGAAATCAGATCCGATTTCTATACCGCCATAGCTATCGATGAAGCGTGCTCCGTCGACATAAGCCGGGCTCACACGGTCAGCCGGATTGTGGAGGAGCCCGCCAGTTTCAAACGCGGAACTCGGCCACGTATAGCCTGGAAGCCGGTCGTACCCATAGTCCGAGCCCGCGATGTTTCGCGCTGGGAGCGGATTATCATTCTCAGTCCAATCCTCATCGAACGGCATCCAGAGCACCATGTTGCCAGGCACTGGCGCCTGCCGAATGGTCTTTGCGTCGCAGATCGTGATCGTCGCGCTGTAGATGATGCCGCTGACAATACATGCGGTATCACGCTGATAGATCAGCAGTTCATTGATGCCGGACTGGACCGCACCGGACGGGAACGCAAGCCGGACGCGGTTCTGCGTGCTGAAACTCCCTCCACGGAGGTGGGGCAGGGGGAACAACCCGTTGCTGTTCCGGAGGTAGAAGCCGGCCGAGGCAGCCCCGGCGGGATCGCCGAGTGAGTCGTCGGTCATCCAGCAGACTTCGATGAAGGCGTTCCCGATCTCCTCGTCGGGCGTCGCCACATGGAACAAGTGGCTGTACAGGGTCGACTTCGCGGGCCTTCCCTCCCCCGCGGCGTTCGCCGCGGAGTTGATCCACCGGGCTTGCGGGTCGCAGGCGAGCGACGGCGACCATCCCGGGTATACGCCGCTGAGCACGACCGCGGGGCTCCCGCCGGTCGCGAGATCGAAGGGAAGCCCCCCTCCGGGGACCACGAGGCTGGAGCTGAAGCAACTGCCCCCGGCCGGGGCGTATTGTGTGATCGTGTCGTCGAAGTCACCCGGGTTCCCGGGGCTGCCGCCGACTTGGCCGGAGCGGAGCACGATCGTCTCGACCGGGATTCCGCACCCATCGGTCTCTTCGTTCGGGCACCCGCAATAGATGTCGCCGATGCTTCCGCCACATCCATTGGTATAGAACGGGGGCCCAAGTGATGGATCGTGTTCAAAGTCCCAGATCTCGTCCGAGCAAGTCGGGATACTGACCGAGTACCTCACAATGTACGGGCCCGCCGCCTCGTTGCAACCCGCGGGCCGGATCGCAAATTGACCGTTTATGTCGGTATCGCCGATCTCATAACGATAACTCCCGTCGGACATCAGAAACTCGAGTTCGACAGAGGCTTCAGCCTGCGGAACGCCTTCGCAGTTCAGAACCCGTCCGGAAATCGTATCGGCAATATCGTCACAGCTGCCGGGCACACCCTGAACGGAGATCTGGTAGTTCACGCCGTACCCGCAGTTGATGCCGCTGTTGTCGTACGGACCGTCGTTAAGGTTCCCGGGGACGAGGCGGATCAGGTAGGTGCCGGCATTGAGGGAGTTGGACCACGACGACAGCCCCGGATAGCACCGGACATCGTATGAGGCGACGAGCTCAGCCGGCCCGACGGGGCATCCGCTCGCCTCGTACACCTCGACGATCACGCCGAAGTCGGCATCGACGGCGAGATTGACGGTGACGCTGCCCGGCGAACTAAGATCGAAACGGTACCAGTCGGTGTCGTAGCTGGTCTCGTCGAGCCAGAGGTTGCCGCAACGGGAGCACTCGTCGCTGATCCGGGTGAAGGCGGGGTTGGGGATGTCGCATCCACCGTTGGCGGCGGTGGCGCAGTGGGACTCATTCTCGACCCGCACGCCGGGAGGGGCCGGGTCGCAGACATAGCAGTTGGGCCCCGCGACGCCGAGCGCCATGACGAGATGCCGGTTGCCGAACCCGATGCTCTGCAGGGTGACGAAGTCGTGGACATCGCAGTCCGGCGCGCGGAAGTATGACGGGGCGGACTGCCCCAGATTGTTGAAGCCGAGCGCGATCAGCCCGCCGTCACCGCCGTCGTCGATGAACCGGCTGGGCGTGAGCAGCTCGACGACATAGTCGCTCCCCGCAACCATGATGATCTGGGGGATCTCGACGGTGAAGAGCTCTTGGTCGGTGCCGTCCGGGATGAGGTACTCGGTCTCCGAGAGCAGCGTGAGCGAGTCGTAGGGATCATCGGGGCGGCCCTGAAGCAGGCGGACGCGGACCGGCCAGTCCCCGCCGGAGCACTCGCTGACGCCGAAGGTGACGCAGCGAAGTTCCTGAGTGTTCCCGGCCGTGAACGCCCGGGCCACGGTGGTGCCGGATGATGTCTCCAGGTTTCCACACCAGACCGACGGGGCGCTAACTGTGGTCGGGTTCGTCGACTGCGAGATGCTTTGGTCCCCGCAGTCCGGTGCGCCGCGGGTGTTGACCCCCCATTCCAGAGCGGGCCGCTCCTCGGGCGCCGGGGCGCGGTCCGATGAACTGATCACCCTCACCCGATCCGGCTGGAGGGCGGGGGAGCCGCCGGTGCCCGCGGCCGCCGGCATGACCGGAAACGCCGCGAGTATCAGCGATATGGGGATGTTCCAGGTTCTTCTCACCCGAGTCATCGCATGTCCTTTCCGAGGCACGACAACGATCACACGGAGCCCGGGCGGCACGCCCTGGCCCGGCGGAACGCCCGCGGTTCCGCCGCATGCATTCCGATTGCCGGTTCGAGTTCTGACAGTCCGAATCGAAAAAATCGGCGATCGAACTCAAAATCCCCGAATCGGGGGATTTACGGTCGAAGCCCGGCGTCCGCCCCTTCCGCGGGCTGATGCGGGAACAGTCGCCTCAGCCCCTCCGCCTGGCTCGGCGTGTGCCCGTATTCCTGAGTGAAGCGGGCGATGTGGTATTCGAGGTTGCCGGCGAAGGCCCGGTGGGGCGCCGCGAGGTCGACCAGCACCAGTTCTCCACCCTCATCCGGGTGGGAGAGCCGGATGCGTCCGCAGGCGGCGAGCCATCGCCCGTCGGGGCTGAACTCGACATCGAACACGCTCTGGTCCAGCAGGTCGAGCCCCGCGAGTTCGCGTCCGGTGTTCAGATCCCAGATCCGGATGTCACGGGACTCTTTGGCGCCGCCGCCGGTCGCGATCAGTCGCCCGCCCGGGTGGGCCGCGACGCAGTAGATCGGCCCGGCGTGCGAGCCGAACTCGCGCACGAGCACGCCCGGCCCGCGTTCTTCGAGCCGCCAGACGCGGATCATCCCGTCGTCGCCGACGGCGATGAACTGATCGGGCTCCGCTGGATGGGGCAGGATTCTCCGGTAGCTCGCCTTCTCGACCAGGACGCGGCGGAAGTCGAGCGTCTGGGGATCGAGCTCCCTGACGCCCTGTTCCTGCAACGCGATCAGCAGCGATCCGCTCGGCGTCAAGGCCATGGATCGTGCGGACGGAGAGAGGATCCCCATCGCGGTCTTCGCGAGCACGGTTCCGGTCGCGAGGTCGATCCGCGCGACCGCGCCGTCGCCGGTGAGCGTCCAGGCGGTCCGGTCGGGCCCGGGGATGATCGTCACGAAGCGGCGGCGTCCGGTCAGCAAGGGCGTCAGCGTCCCGTCGGGGGTGAGCAGCGCCAGGCTCGCGGGATCCACCCCGATGTGGTGACCCCCGATGAGCACCCCGGAGTCGGCCGGCGCGATCCTGCTCACGCCACCCCTGAACCCCTCGGTCAGGACGCCCGCGGGCGCTCCGGTGGCGGGGTCGAAGACCCGGACCGATCCGTCGACCGACGCGGCGTAGAGCGCCTTGCCCTCGGCGTCGAAGGCGATGTCGAAGACGGTCCTGCCCTCCGGCGGCCCCGGCACAGCGGGATACACCAGGCGACGGACGAAACGCGCGTCGAAGTCGTAGATCGAGACGCGCGGCGTGCCATAGTGGTTGAGGGCCATGTACCGGCCGTCGTTTGAGAGTTCGGGCCGGACATTCAGGAGATTGCGGATCAGCCGGAAAGGCGATTCGGGCGAGCCCGCCTCGACCACCCAGACCATGTTCAGCCCGGTGCGTGCCACCGCTCGGTCGACCCCGGGGCGGGGGACGAGGTACATCGTCTCGGGTGGGAGCCCGGTTTCTTCCAGCCCGGGATAGACCCGCACCTCGGGCCGGTGTCCGTCCGCGCCCACTCGAACGGACAGGGCGCCGTCGATTCCCGAAACCACGAACTCCCCGGGGCGCTGCGTCGCGGTCAAGTTCGGCGAAAGGGCCTGGTGCTCATCCGGGCTCGTGTACACGACCTCCCCGGAGTGGGCATCGATGATGGTAAGGCCGCCGTCCTGCTTGATGTTCGCGAGGTACCGCCCGGATGAATCGAAGAAGAAGTAGTACCAGAACACGGCGTGGGGATCCGGTGCGGCAAAGGACTTCACGATCGAGACGGGGCGGCGGGTCGTGTCCCACAGGACCAGGTTCTGTTGGTCCAGCGATCGTGCCGCGACGCGGCCGCGGCCGATCCGGAACCCGTCGGCCTGGAGAGTCCCGAGCGGGGCCCATGCATTGCTGCTCGCATCGGACACATACAGCGCGCCGTTCTCCAGCCTGACGACGCTCTGATCATGCTCAGATCGCAAAGTGTCGGGTCGCTCCTCGAAATCGGCGCGCTGAACGGGCGACCAGCGCCGCCAGTCCCACCGGGTCACGGTGTCGCCCTCGATGGTGGCCAACTGGTCGTCCGCTCCGACGAAGCCGCCTTCGACGACCGAGACGCTGGGCACGCTGGCGATGATGGGGGTGCGCTGGTAGATCTCCCAGAGCGTCCAGTAGGCCGAGCTGGTCGGGTGCAGCCCTGTTGCGGCCACACCCTCGATCCCGCGTTCGACCAGGACCGGCGAGGGTTCGAGCAGGGCGTCCCACGCGGCGTTCTCCCCGAAGACGAAATTGTCGAGCGCGGCGGCCCGGGCCTCGGCCATGCGGACATGGTGCGCTTCAACGATCTGTGCGTCGCGGACGGCGTCGGCGAGGCGGGCGCGGGAGGCCTGCTCGCGGACGACGAGCCCGAGACCCGAGACCGTCGCCGCAACCGCGATGGCGGCGGCCGCCCCGGAGATCGCCCAGCGGTGCCGGCGGACCGACTTCCGCACCACATACCACCGGCTGTCGAATTTCGCCCGCACCGCGCGCCCCTCGAGCCAGGCCCGGAGATCGTCCCGGAACTCGGCGGCCGAGGCGTAGCGACGCTCCTTCTCCTTGCCCAGCGCCTTGAGGACGATCGCATCGAGCTCGTCCCCGACGCCCGGTGTGATGGCGGAGGGACGGGGCGGAGCGACCTCGCGGATCTGCCGCAGGATCTCGATGGTCGGGGCGTCCGTCGCGTAGGGCAGCAGGCCCGTGAGCGACTGGAAGAGGAGCAGGCCCAACGCGTAGACATCCGTTCGGACATCGATCTCGCTGACGCCGCCGCTGATCTGCTCCGGCGCCGCGTACGCCAGCGTGCCCAGGAACGCGCCGGTATGCGTGACGAACGAGTCGCCCGAGCTCTCGGTCGATTTCGCCAGGCCGAAGTCCAGCACGCGGGGCTGGCCGTCTGGCGTCACGAGGACATTGCCCGGCTTGATGTCCCGGTGGAGGACGGCTCGGAGGTGCGCGAACGCGATCGCGTCCGCCACCTGGACCATGACGCCGACGATCCGCCTAAGCCCCGCGTTCCCGCCCGCGCGAACCGCCGAGGCCCACTGGTCGATCATCTCTCCCTCGACATACTCCATCACACAGGCGAGACGCCCGTCATCGAGCGTGCAGGATCCGAAGATGCGCACGACGCACGGGTGATCCAGGCGGGCCGCCAATTCGATCTCGCGTTCGAAGCGGTAGCGTGTCGAGGGCCTCCGCTGCGTGTCGCCGTGCGGCACCTTGATCGCGACCGCGCGATCGGTACCGATCTGCCGTGCCTTGTAGACCTCGCCCTGCCCTCCGAACGCCAGCAGATACTCGATCGCGTAGCCCTCGACGCGGACGGTCCTCTGCCGGGGTGTCTCCGTGGGCTGAGCGGGACCCCGGGGGATCGACGCGTTAGGATCATGAGTCTCCGAGCCACGGAATCGACCGAGGAAACGCTCTGCGGATCGGATCTCGGCCAGCAGCGATCGGCATGAAGGGCAGGAGGCGACATGTGAGTCGATTCGTTCGTGGACTTCCGACCTGACCCTCATGCTCCGGACATAATGCTCGAACGCATCGAGATCTGGGCAGTCTCCCCGGGAGACCGGCGAATCCTCGCTAGTCAATTCCATGTCCGACATGGATCAGACATCCTCGTACAACTCCTCGACCCGGGCGACGACCGGCTGGAGGCGACGGGTGATGCGGTGCTTTGCCTGATACACCTGGTCGCGAGTCATGTTGAGCTGTGAGGCGACATGATCCGCAGAGACGCCCCTGATCCCGTACAGTTCAAACGCCGTCATCATCTGCTCATCCACGCCCTCGTCGCGAAGGAGCTGGATCGCCTGCCGGAGGATCTGGCTTTGCCGCTCCTGCAACCAGAACCGCTCGATGTCCGACTCGCTGTGCTGCCAGATAAACTCGATTGGCTGGTTCATTTCTTTCCGTAGCACCGCGCGACGGCGCGCATCGATCGCGCGCGATCGAAGGATCGTGATGATGTACACACTCAGACGGCCTCGTGCGCGTTCATACAACCCTTCGCGGTACGACTCATAGAACGCGGTGAGGGCACTCTGCACCGCGTCCTCCGCCTCGGCGTGCCCGAGGCCCATCCTCCGGCAGACCGCGATCATGATGGGCCGACACCGCCCGTCGAGTTCGTTCCAGGCTGCTGCGTTGCCGGGTTGATGCAGCCCGTTCAGAAGGGCGGTTGTGGTCCTTTGCGAGAACATTCGGTCGGGGCTCCGGCTGTCTGATCCAAGGAGAATATCAGAACCCAGACAGAATCTGACTCTGATTTATGGATGTCGAAGGCTATCCGGTCATTAGCCACAACCCGACCGGGGTGGAGTGAAAGGTCGAGCTGGGCCGAGTGCACTTCCAGAGCCCGGCCTTCACTGTGCGACCCTAACCTCTCCCGATCCTTCCCCCTGAACCCCTCCCGCTTCCTCTCTTCGGATCAGCCGGCAATCAGCAGGATCGGGCATGGGGGAAAGGTCAGTTGGCCGCGTGGGAGAAATGCTGATCGAGCACTACCAGGTGGGTGCGGGATGAGGCTGGCGCGGGGTGTGGGGTAGTGGCACGGGGAGGGGGATGGTGGGGCTTGGCAGCACATTCGCGAAGGGGAGGGAACATGGTCATGCAGAGCCATGACCATGGCACCTGGCAAGGGGTTCCTCGATGTTTCGTCGCGAGCTTTTTGCGTCTTGTGTGTATGCTCCCTGGAATGGTGTCGTCAGTCAAGGCGCAAGGCGGCTGGTCTGCCCCGAGGAAGGAGAAGGAGACAGAACATGGAGAAGAGCATTTTGGCGGTTAAGCGTGGAGGTCGTTCTGGGGTTGAGGCGTGGGGTGCCGTGTGTGGCGGGCTTGCGGGGTTGGTGGTGGCGAGCGGGCCTTGCGCAGCCGGGCCTGTGACGCAGCGTGCTGGGTTTGTTTCGCTGTATGCGGGGTGGTCGGGCGGCGAGCCGATTTTCAGCACGACTTCATGGCGGGACTCGACAAGTACGGCGGAATCGGGCTCGACGGGTTATCACTTGCTTGCCAGTTCACGAATGACGGTCGCAACGGACACCGTGGTGACCCAGACGGCGACATCGACGATGATGGTGGACGCGACGAGTTATGCCTACAACGGAAATTGGTCGGCAGGCGGGGCGGATACGAGTCTTCGCACGTTTGAGGTGGGGATCGAGAAGTGGCATGTGTTCACGAATCAGCGAGAGATTCGGCTGTGGAATCTGAACGCGGCGACGACGGGGCTTGGTACTTGGGAATACGCGTTTCTTGAGACCGGGACATGGTCTCAGGGCGTGTTTACGGCGGACGGGGGGCAGATTGATCTGCTGTCGCATCCACTGGGCTCCGCTGGGGAAATCACGCTGGCAGCAGGGGCATATCGGTATCAGAGCAAGTTCGATGCGGTGTTTGAGGCAGACGAGGGGTTCTTTTTGACTCAGTCGACGAACTGGATCAACTATGCGGATGTTCCGGCACCGGGCACGATGCTCATTGCACTTGGTGGGTTGTTGATGCGGCGAAGGCGTGTTGCTGGCTGAGTAATTTTGTTCTTGGTCGGCGCGGCTCAGTTCAAGAGACGAATGTGGCAGGCGGAGGACGCGGGCCCTCCGCCTGTTGCTTTGTGTGAATTCACGGTTTACGCTTGTCCCCGATCCTGAGCCAGCTGCGGGGTGAGGGATCTTGTGCGCCGAACACGCACGAGAACCCGTGGGGATCCGTATCAGGCGATCGCCCGCAGCTCGTCGCGGATCTCGCGGAGAAGGGGCGTCTCGGCCTGCAACCACGCCGTCCGGGTCTGCTCCCATTCGTCTCCCAGGCCCGCCGCCCGCGACCGGCGCACCCGTTCCATGATCAGTCCGCGGATCTCGTCGGGGTTGTCGATCCCCTCCAGGACCGCCTTGCTTTCGATCGTGAAGATCCGTTCCCCGTGCTCCTCGGAGGACCCCGCGGTCTCGATGATGATGCTCGAGATCCCGAAGAGCTGCTGGACCGGGCCGCGCCGGACATGGATGTCCTGGATGTTCTCGAAGGTGATCGTGTGCTCGCAGATCAGCCAGATCCCGCTCCGGCAGCGCAGCGAGCGGTCGGACATGACGTACCACAGCGTGTCGTAGCGCAGGTGGATCATGACATACGCGACGATGTCGGGAACGACGATGAGCACCAGGAACACAGGCGCCAGCGCGATCGCGACGACCGGCAGAAAGACGAAGAGGACGACCCAGCCCGCGATCAGGATCGCATCGATCGCCGCCAGCCCGATCCAGAAGTAGAGCTTGAGATAGTCGAGATACCGGCGCGACGGATGGAAGCTCTGCACCGGGCCGGCGCCGTCCGCGGGCAGCGCGGGCGGATTCTCGGGCACCATGAACCAGCCCGAGAGACCGCGCCAGATCCCGCGGTAGACCCATTCGGCCGCCCTCTCCGTCCGGCCGCTCATGCCTCTTGCTCCAGCCGCTCGCGGATCCGCCGGATCTCGTCGCGGATCTCGCGGAGCAGCGCGGCCGGGTCGTCGCCGCTCGGCTGGTCCGGGGACGGCGCGTCGTGCCCCCGGGCCCCTCGCATGCGCTGGTAGAGGAAGTCGCGGAGCGGCTCGGGGTTGAGGATGCCCTCGATCTGCATCGTGGCGTCGCCCGTGCCGGAGGCGGTCTGGATATGCACCTTGGCCAGGCCCAACCACCGCTCGACGATGTTCCGCGTCACATGGATGTCCTGGATCCGCCGGAAGGTCAGGTAGACCTCCCGCCGGAAGAGCAGGCCCCAGCGCATCGAGATACCCTCTTCGTCGATCTCGTACCGCATCGTCTTGTAGCGAATGTAGAGCGGCACGAAGACGAATGGGGCGGCCACAAGGGCGCAGAGCGAGGCGAGGAGGAAGTAGACCAGCAGCGCCCTGTCCGGACGGGTGATTGAGCTCGGATCGAACGACGCCGGGGCGGTGTTGCTGTCGTCCACTGTCGTTCTTTCGTGATCGCGGCCGGGGAATTTCCCGGCGCAAGGGGGGCCGATCAGTCTACCGGCCCCGGGGGGTCCGGCGCCGCCCCTTCCCGAAGGCCCCGCCGCGCAACCCATGATTCTCAGGAAAATGACACCCTCGGACGCGCCCCGTCACCCCCGGGCATCAAAGGACGCGGTCGGGTTCGAACCGACGACTGGGATTCCCCAAACGGATTCGCAACATGCCAACGCCCACGCGAGATCCATGTCAATCATGGTCTCACGGGGAGAGTACCCCCGACAACACTACCTCCGCGCCACCGGACTCTGGGCCATTGGCGTCGCTCGCCGGCGATCAGCTGGTCGCATGGCAGACTTGGGACCCCTTGACTCCGCTCCGCGGGCGTCCTCCCTCGCCCTGGTCTCCGCGATCGGGGTGGCTGCTCCCCCCCCGGGCTCGACCGCCGGGTACCCCTGCACCGTGAACCGATCGGAGACAAGCCACACGCTCGCCTCGCTTACGGGCACCCGCCGAGGAATCCCGTGACAAAGAGGTTGATGTCGGCAAGGTCCAAGATCCCGTTGCTATCCAGATCGGCCACCGGGTCGCCCGAGAGGAAGCCGCCGCCGAACAGGTTGATGTCCGACAGGTCGAGCACGCCGTCCTCGTTGAGGTCCACGGGGCACGACACGGTCAGGACCGCGACCCAGACATCGGCAAAGCCCGAGGGGTCGTAGCCGGCGCCGGAGAGGACCGTGCCGTCGTCGGAGACGCCTGTGATGCTGGTGAGGTGCCAGCCTTCCAGCCCGGTCACGCCCGCGGCGATGAGGTGGCCGGCGAGATCGTGCATCTGGTAGCCGTCGGCGATGGACCAGAACGCCGCGGTTTCCTGCCCGCCGGGCGGCGTGTACGAGCCGCCGATGACCGAGCCGTCTTCCGAGAGCGCGTACGCGACCGAGTCGTGAAGGTCGGCGAGGTCGATCTGCCCGTCGCCGTTGAGGTCGCCTGCGTCCAGAGGCGTGAATGACTGGCTCAGGATGTCGTACAGACCGGCCTTGGTCGAATCATCTGCATGCGCGGCCCAGGCCAGAGCGCTGGAGCCATCGCCCGAGAGCGCGGCGAACACCAGCGACTCGGCGCCGGCCGTCGAGGGGTCAACCTCCTGGAATGTCCCACTCCCGAAATCCCAGATGATCCCCTTCTGCGCGTTGGTCTTGACCGGCTTGGGCCTCGTCCCCTGGTCGCTCGACATACCCTGCGTTGCGATGGCGGCGAACCCGATCCCGACGCCGCCCGAGGGCGACATGTCCCATACCTCAGAGGCATTGGTGCCCGCGGGCACGGGAAGCAGTTCCGCATCGCCCGCGTTGGTCCAGATGGCGGCGTAGCGCGAGACCGCATCGCCCAGGGCCCCGCCGACGATTGCTGTGTCGGTGCTCGCGGCGGTCGCCCAGCTGACCATGCCGAGTCCGTTCGGGAGCTCGTACACCGTGCCCGGCGCGCCGTCGCCGGCGTCCCAGATCGCCGCCGACGGGGGCGGCTTCTTGATCAGCCCGATGTTGATTCCCTTGATCGGATCGCCCGGCCCCCGGGCGGTCGTGCGGAGTTGAACGGGCTCGAACGGCAGGGGCTCTCCAAGATCCCCAATAATCGGGGGCATCTCGGCGACTTCATCGGTGCGCCAGTCCCAGAGGCCGGCGACGGGGTCGCCGGTGTCTCGCTGCCCGAAGAAGGCGATGATGCCCTTGTTGGCGGTGTTGGTGCGGGTCTCGTTGTAGTTCTTGGCCTGAGCATTCATCGGGATGAACTGCTGGGCCCGGGCAAAGCCGGCCGATCCGGCGAGAGCGAGCAGGGCGAGCGTGGCCGAGTGACGCGACATCATGAGCCTCCGATGTGGTGATCCCTCGCGGTGATCCGGCCCGAAGACCGGGTATGGATCCACCAGCCCTACGGAGGCGGAGGGGAGATCTCGCAGGGGAGAAAAAAGAAAGTCACGGGCGCGGAGGGGGCCTCACGGGGCTCGACTGGGATCGTGCGGATTTTGCTTGGCACCCTCGGCCCACCTTCGCCAAGCCGCCGCCTGGCTTGGCACGCGACCCAACTCGGCGGTGAGTCGGGCGATGTGGTACTCGAGGTTGCCGGCGACGCATCGGGCCGGGGCATGAAGATCGATCAGGAAGAGCTGGCCTCCGGCCTCGGGGTTCCTGAGCTCGACCTCGCCTCCCACCGCGAGCCATTTCCCGTCGGGGCTGAAGGCGAGCTCCATGACGCCCAGCTCGAAGAGATCAAGCGAGACGAGCTCTCGACCGTGGGCGACATCCCAGAGCCTGACATCGCGGGTCTCGGGCGTGCCCCCGCCGGTGGCCAGGATCCGTCCGTCCGGGCTGAACGCGAGCGTGAAGATGCCACCCGCGTGGGAGCCAAACCCACTGATCTTGCGCAGCGTTGGTGTGGGCGTTGCCTCGTAACGCCAGAGTGTGATCATGCCGTCATCGCCGGCGACCGCCACCAGATCGGGATCAACCGGGCTGACCGCAAGCTCTCGGATCGGGGGCATCGCGACGGGAGGGGCGACGGGCTCGAGCGTGTCCTCGTCGAGCAGCACGACGCCCTGCTCGGCCGGCCCTGCGATCAGGGCACGGCGGTCTGGGAGTCTCGCCAACGCACGGAATGTGAAATTCTCAGGGTGACTCCCAAGCTCGGTCTCCCGGAGTCTCTCACCCGTCCGGGCATCGCTGAGCAAGAGCCGACCCATCCCCGTGAGAGCCCAGAGCCTGCTCGCACCATCGACTTGGGTCGCGGCGATCCACCGCTCATGCGCGGGGATCACAGGGCGCACCGTTCCGTTGCTGAACCGATACACCCCGGCGTTGCTCAGTCCGAGATCGTGCGTGCCGGCGTACAGCTGGTTGCCGTCAACATGCAGCGTGGTCACGCCGCCCTCGACTCTGAGCGGGTCGCCGAGAGGCGCGGGCTCGTCCCCGAGTTCGACGCCGCGGACCGTGCCGTCCATCGCGCCCACCCAGAGATGCCGGCTGTCGCTCGTGAAGCCCAATCCGAAGATCGTTGGGAATCCCCGCTCAGTCACGGAGGAGGCCATCGGCAGGCGTACTACCACATTGAGGTCGAGATCGAGCACGAGAGACCGACCCGATGGGCGTGCCGACCCGAGCGCGAAGCGCCCATCATGCGTGAGCGAGATCTGGTGCGCACTGATCGCCGGCAGCATCTCTACCAAGTATGGCGGATCGGATCGCTTGCCTACGCCGACTCTGTAGCGATTGCTCAACAAGACAAAGCGGTCGGCGTGAGCCGTGCCCGAGAGGTGACGGGGGCCATCCGCAGGATAGTCTCGGGCGTCGTAGATTCTCACCGCGGCAGAGGGGTCCGTCGCATCGAAGGTCGCCTGCCTCCCCGGACCGATGAGGATGAACTCGCCGGCGTTTCCGCGTGTCAAGACCTTCAGAAACCTCGGCTCAACATCGCCTTCCCTGTCGAGGAGCGTTGCGCCGGTCAGGGCATCGACGACCACGAACCGTCCCTGAGCGGTGACAAAGGCCGCATACCGCCCGGAGGTATCGAAGATCGAATTCTCGATGCGCGATGGGATCCGGTGGCTGGCAAGCAGAGCGGGCGGGCCCTGATCGAGTGCCCACAATCGCCACTCCCACCCGCCTTCTGATGTTTGCACATAGGTTGCCATCCGCGTACTCGATATGCCCCCACCCGCGGACACCACGCCCGGCTCGATGTCGGACAAGTGTCCCGTATCGAGATTCATGAGAAATGTCCGCATGTCGGTGGTTGTGAACTGCAGCCATCGTGCGTCCGGAGAGATGCAAAAGACGAACAACTCGGAGAGTTCTGGAACCGGGATTGACTTGATCAGCGTCTGCCGCTTCCAGTCCCACCATCGCAGTTCGCGGCGGGCTGCGTTGCCGCAGAGCAGGGCATCGAACCTCGAGTCGTAGACAACCCATGGTCGGCCCGTGTCGGGCGCCGTGAAGACGACGGGCGTTCTTACGTACAGCTCCCAGAGCGCCCAGTACGCCGGGCTCGTCGGCGTGTCCGCTGATCCGGCGACGCATTCGATGCCCTCAGTGATCAGCACGCCCTCGGGTTCGAGCAGAGCATCCCAGGCGGAACGCTCACCCGCCTCGAAGTTGTCGCTCCCGTTCGACCGGGCCTCGGCCATGCGGACCCAGTGGGACTCGAGCGTGCGTGCATCGCGCACCGCGCTGGCCAACCTCGCCCGCGAGGATTGCTCCCGGGCGATGAGGCCGAGCGTGGCGGTCGTTGCCACCGCAGCCGCGCCCGCCGCCGTCAGCAGCACGGGCCACCGGTGCCGGACGATGGCTTTGCGCAGGACATACCACCGGCTGTCGAACCGGGCGTGCACGGCCCGCCCCTCCAGCCACGCCACCAGGTCGTCACGAAGCTCGCCCGCGGTCGCGTACCGCCGGTCCTTCTCCTTGGCGAGCGCCCGGAGCAGCACCGCGTCGAGATCGTCGTCGATGACGCCGGCGAGGGAGGATGGTCGGGGAGGCGGCAGCTCTTTGATCTGCCGCAGGATTTCTGCGGTCGGGGCGTCGGTCGTGTGCGGCAACCGACCGGTAAGGGCCTGGTAGAGCAGAAGCCCCAGCGCGTAGACATCCGTGCGCGTGTCGATCGCGTCGGAGCCGTGGCTAACCTGCTCCGGGGCGGCGTGGTTGAGCGTGCCGACAAACGCGCCGGTGAGCGTGGCGAAGCTCTGAACGCCCTCGTCGATCGCCTTGGCCAGGCCGAAGTCCAGCACATGCGGCCTGCCCTCGGCCGAGACGACCACATTGCTCGGCTTGATATCCCGGTGCAGAACCGCCCGTTGGTGGGCGTAGGCGATCGCATCGGCCACCTGCGTCCCTGCCTCGATGATCCGTCTCACCCCCCCGCGGCCCTCCGCACGCCTGGACTCAGCCCACCTGTCAAACGGCAGCCCATCAATGAACTCCATGACACAACCGACCCGGCCATCCATCAGCTCGCAGGGGCCGAGCACACGAACGATCGATGGGTGGCTGAGGCGCGCCGTCAGCTCGATCTCCCGCTCGAATCGGTAACGCGCCGACGGCCTCGATTGGGTGTCGGCGAGCGGGACTTTGACGGCAACATCCCGTCCGGTGCCCGACTGAACGGCGCGGTAGACCGTGCCCTGGCCGCCGTGGCCAAGCACGCCCCGGAGTTGGTAGCCGGGTACGCGGATCGCCTCAAGGTCCGTCGATGCCTTCTGATCGAGGGGGGCGCCTGTCTTGAAGCGGCGGAGAAACTGGTTGGCACCAGTCATTTCCTTGAGCCGATCCCGGCAACGATCGCAAGACCGGAGGTGCTCGGCTGCCGGAGGCTCGGGCAAAGCAGCGCCCGAGGCGAGGGCGTCGAGCATGGCGATATCGAGGCAGCCGTGCCGAGCAGGAATCGATCCGTCCGAACCGGAGCCCATTTCAGAGATCCTCGTAGAGCTCATCGAGGCGGGCGACGATCGGCTGAAGGCGCCGCGTGATGCGGTATTTGGCGTTGTAGACCTCTTCCCGAGCCATGCCCAGGCGGGCGGTGACCTCATCGATGCTCACCGCTCGGACGCCGAACAGTTCGAACGCGGCGAGCGCTCGCTCGTCGGCGCCCTGCGCACGAAGTTCGTCAAGAGCTTGCTTGAGAAGCAGGTTCCGCCGTTCGTCGAGCCAGAGTCGTGAGACCTCGGCCTCACTGTACTGCTCGATGGCCTCGATCGATGCCTTGGCCTCATGGCGGTTGTGCGCCCGGCGACGCGCGTCGAGAGCGCGGTTGCGGAGGATGGCAACCAGGTACGCGCTGAGCCGGCCCTGCTCACGCCGGTACTTGCCCGCGCGATACGCCTCGAAGAAGCTGAGCATGGCGGCCTGAACGGCATCCTCGGCCTCGGCCCCGGAGAGACCCATCCGCCGAGCAACACCCAGCATGATCGATCGGCACCGGGCATCCAACTCAGCCCATGCGGAGCTGTTCTCGGGATCCCCAAGTCCGTTGAGCAGCGTCGTCGTTGTTCTTTGGGAAAACATCCCTTCACCAACGCCTCAGGGCGACGCCCTCGCACTCGGACTAATTTGCGGCCGCCTCGCCTAGGAGACTACTGCCGACCTGATCGGGCGACAAGAGGATTGCAGTAGATTGGCCAGCGTTCGTTTCGTGAGGCGCCCACTCCGCACCAGCCCAGAGTCGGAGATACTCCGGCCTGGGCCATGGACGGCAATCGATTGCGAGGAATCGGTACGCTGCGGAGCAGATCGTCGGACTGATGCCGTAATCGGATGTGGAGCTTGGCCGGGGCCGGATACTGTCAAAGGGCGCCCCTGGCAGCCCTCCGCGGCCTACGAGATGATCCGTGTTTGCCGCACCGAAGCTTCCTTGTACACGCGCCAGATGAAGTTCTCGCATGTCACGGTCTCCGACCGGGTCGACTTGCGCCCCACTTACCGCCGGTCCTTCCGACGGGGGGGCGGCATGGCCTCGATCCAGTCCGCGTCGCCGCCCGGGCGGCCCTGCCACGCGGCCCGGCCCGCCCGCGTGGCCCGGATCTGCTGGTCGAACTCCGCCGGGTCAAAGAGCAGCCGGCCCCCGGCCCCGCCGGGCTGATACGCGGTCAGCACGCCGTTCCGGCGGAGGCGGTAGATCATCTGTTCGGAGAGGCCGCTCCGCCTGGCGGCCTCCTTGACACCGATCAACTGGGTCATGAGTGCGTTCCTGGACGGCGCCCGGTGGACGCCACGGGTTCACCGACATGGGCCCGCCCCCGCCTCGGCGGCCGGCGGGACCCATCATTTCGCGGAACCGCTCCGCGAAGCCCCCCTGCTCATTCAGGTGTTGCATGAGGCAACTCCACCTTGAAATGCGGGCCCCTGCCGTCCGGTCGGTCGTGGCCGCGGCTCCCGCCGCGACGCCCCCCGGGGGGTTGCTCCCCCGTGGCCGCCTTCCGGATGCAGACCCTGTTTCCTCGAGATTTTCCGGAATCCCGATTGTCCGTGTGACACTACGAGGTACCCTGGGCATGCCTCCTTCCGCCCCTGCAGGGGCCCGTTCCGAGTTGGCGTGAGTCGTGGCCATGTACTTGATCTTCATTGTAACGAGGGCCAAAGGTGGCTTTCGCGCGTGGCGTTCCGGTGCCTCGTCTGCCGGCAGAACCGGGCCGGAGGACGATCCACCCAACCCCGAAGGAAGCGATCGGAGGCATGCGCCGACTCGATGAGGGTGCGTCAAACGCCGCGGGGGAGGCGGCGGGGCCCCGAGATCGAGCAGCCCCCGGAGCCGCTGGTGTCGGGGGCAACCCCCGGGGGCGGATGGCCATCTTGGGCAGTTGCCGGCCCGATCAACGCAATAGGATCGCCCTGGTAGCCCGGGAGGCCGCGTCATGCCGCAGCGTCGGATCCAGAACCTCGAGCCGGTGGCGGTCAACCTCTCCTCGACGCGTGACCTGCTGGTCCTGCTGCTCCTGACCGAGGGGCCCCAGCACGGAGCGGAGATCGTGGCGAGGCTGCGGGAGGTGACCTGGTCGCCCGATCTCCCGGACACCACCGTCTACCAGAACCTCAGGCGGCTCAAGCGGCTCAAGTACGCGGTCAAGGGCATCGTGCGGCCCGGAGCGCCTGGGAACTCGAAGAACTACGAGATCACCCATCTGGGCAGGATGGTCCTGGAGAGCTACCTCGGGGTTCTTGCCTCCGCGGGGCTTGATGGTCCGGAGGTCCGCAGCCCAACCGGCACCGCCGGGCGGGCTGCGGGACCCGGCAAGAGGGAAACCAGCGGCTCCGGGGGGGCAGAAGATGCCGGGACAGCGCGCGTGGGGACCGCGGCAAGCTCCCGCTCTCGCCAGCTGGTGACCTGACAGACCGATCATCTGCACCGGTGCAGCGTCGGGTCACGGCCGTTGGGCGGCTCAGAACCGGGGACAAACGCGGCTCGAGCCCCCGAGGAGCTCGCCGCTTCATCCGTCGAGGAATGCCTGGCCGGATGAAGCAGGATCCCTCGCCCTCAGCATGGACCAGGAAACGGGGTTGAGCGCACGCCGAATCCGTCCTCACTGAACTCCCGGAGCAAGCGGTAGGGACCAATCTCGGATGGCGCGTCCGGGAGCAGGCCCGGCGGCGGCGGGTCAGGCGCGAGGTCCGATTTGTTCCGAGCGTTGGGGTCCAGGGCGTTGGGCATGGAAAGAGCGTGCCGCGTCGCCAGGCGGCCGAGATCAATTCCACGGTGTGACGTGGGAGGGCCCAGAATGCAAACGAAAGGGAATTCGAACGAGCCAAGCCAATCATAGGGGCCCGGCTACCTTTCTTGATCTTGTGTCGCGGCTATGGGTGTGTCTTCTAATCTCGCCCCACTCCGCCGGAATGACAACCCCCTCTTAATTGAGTCGAGTATGTCTCCGAATCTCCACACCAATGTGTCGCCCCTGACTTGAGCAGCGAAGTAGCTCCCGTCGTTCGAGAAGGCGACCGCATACACATAGGGGCTCGACTCGTGGTAGGTGTGCTGCACGTGCGCCTGCTTGGCTTCCGCGATGCACCAGAACCGGATCGTGCCGTCTCCGGCGCCCGTCACCGCGTACTCGCCATCCGGCGAGAATGTGCCAGACACGACCCAGTTGTCGTGCCCGGCGTACTCGGCGATCACGTCGCCAGAAGCAGCATCAAAGAGCTTGGCGCTGCTACTGAGTTCATCGTGTGGGTTGCAGGTCGTCAGCAGGTATCGAGCCTCGTCATCGAGTGCGATGCTGAACGTGCCGCAGGCATCGGTCGCCGCGACGGGATCGCCATCGATCTCTGTGTCGAGCAAAAGCGGGTACTCAACCATCCTGTTGTCTTGCGAGAAGAAATAGGCCATGAATGCAAGGCGGTTCTTTGACCAGTCGGACTTGCGGTACTCATTTCTGAAGAAACTCGCGTAGTGTGGCACAGTGAATGTGCGTTTTGGTGTCAAAGTGCCCTCGGCATCGATGTCCCAGAGACGAACGCGCGTCAAGGGGCTTCTCTCTCGCTTCGCGGTCTCGTATGGGACACTCTCGAGTACCGCGAAGGAGCGAGAAGTCGAGATCCACTGATACAGCGCGCTGTTCATCGGATCGGTTGCGATGTCAGGACCCGCCGGTCGAAGCGAGGGGAAGCGCAGGATCCGAATCGTTCCGTCTACATCAGCCACCGCGATGAACCGGGCGTCCGGCGAGAGCGATAGGTCGCGGTCTGGGATGTCTGCAAGTGCCACGGAGTCCTTGGTCTCGGGGTCCGTTTGAATGATGCGCCCAGCTTTGCTGCGGGTGATGATGTTGCCCGGCCGATCGAACCCGAGAAACTCCTCGTTTGGCAAACGCAGGTGGAACGGGGGATCGGTATACATTAAACCGAGTTCACAAATTGCCCGGAACTTCCTTTCATCGCCCATCATCTTGATGGTGTGCCTCAGACGAAATACCCGTTCTGAAATAGCCGGATCATCAGATGCTGACTTTACCATAACTAGGTTGCGCATCGAGCTGTACGCATATCGGTACGCGGTTTCATAGTCGTGTTTGGCAGCATAGATATCGGCGAGAATGTCTTCGGCGATGTAGACGACGGTCTCTGTCGCGACAGTAAGGGAATCGCCTGAGCGTTCAACATTGCGCATGGATTTCGCATCGGCGATGACCTCCCGGAGCATCGCCTCGGCCGCATCCATATTGCCTACAGCAAGCTCTCCTCCGGCGTCTGCGCACCTCCTCAGCATTTGCTGCGTGTCCGATGACCCGAGTCCCGTCGGCACGGGCCTTGTAGTGAAGACCCAAGACAACTCCAGATCCGAAATGGAGTTGAGGATGCGCACTGTGGTGTTCGCCACGCCCTGCGATCTGGTCGCCTCGATTGCCCGGGTTGCCTCGGCGTTCTTGGCGGCCCGCTCACGGAGTGCGAAGACGGTCGATGCCGTAGTGCCGATGAGCAGCGATGCGGCCAGCAGCACGATGGCCGCGATCGGCCCCTTGTTCCGCCGCACGAACTTCCGCAGCCGGTAGGTGGCGCTCGGCGGCCCCGCCTCCACCGGCTCGCCCTCGAGGTACCGCCCCAGCTCGGCCGCCAGCGCGTTGGCCGTGTCGTACCGTCGCTCCCGGTCCTTCTCCAGGCTCTTCATCACCACCCAGTCCAGATCGCGGCGGAGGGCGCTGGAGAGCGAACGGGCGTCGGTCCGCCTCGCCTCGGTGATCCGCGTCCCCGCGACATCTTCCGCGAGCAAGGTCGACAGCCGCGTGCTCGGCCGCGGCGGCTCCACCTCCCGGATCACCCGCTGGATCTCCACGAACGCCGCCTGCCGCAGGTCGAACGGCCGCATTCCCGTCAGCAGTTCGTAGAGCACCACCCCCAGGCTGTACACATCGGCGCGGGTGTCGATATCTGTTCCCGACATCTCGGCCTGCTCGGGGCTCATGTACTCCGGCGTCCCGATCATCTGCCCCCGGTCGGTGAAGATCGTCCGCTCGCTCAGACGCTGGTTGAGCGCCTTGGCCACGCCGAAGTCGATGACCTTTGCCCTGGCGTGCCCTTCCCCGTCGTAGCCCACCAGGATGTTGCTGGGCTTGAGGTCCCGGTGCACCACGCCCTTGGCGTGGGCGTGCTGCACCGCGTGGCACACCTCAATCAACAACTCGATGCGCTGATCGATGCTCAGGCGGTTGCCGTCGCAGAAGGACGTGATCGGATCCCCGTTGACGAGCTCCATGACGAAAAAGGGCAGGCCGCGGTCGGTCTCGCCCGCGTCGTGGACCTTGGCGATACCGGCGTGCTCCATCACCGCCAGCGCCTGCCGCTCGGCCTCGAACCGCGCGAGCACGGCCTTGGAGTCCATCCCCGGCTTGAGCACCTTGAACGCCACTCGCCGGTGGACCGGCGCCGTCTGCTCGGCCTCGTAGACGGCGCCGAACCCGCCCTCGCCGATCTTGCTGAGGATGCGGTACTTGCCGGCGATGGTCGTGCCCGGCAGCGGGTCGGGCTGCGTGGCCGGAGCCTGCCGGGGCATCGGATCACGGAAGCCGGCCTTGGTCATCGCCTCGGCGTGCCCCATCAGCGACTCGAGCTCACGACGCAGCGCCGCATCACCGCCGCACTCGGCGTCGAGCAACGCGGCCCGTTCCTCGGCCGGCAACTCCGCGGCCCGGGCGAACAACGCCTTGATCCGCTGGTGCCGCGGATCGCCCGCTCCCGCACGCTCGATTCCGATCTCGTCCGACATCGCCAGATCCCGATCGACCCCCCCGGACCCAGCGCTCGATCACCGGGACAGCATACAGGAGAACACGCGGACGGATCAAGAGGATGCCGGGATCCCCGCCCGGCCACCCGCGCTCACGACGCCGAGAACGAGCGGGCAGCATGAGATTGCGCTCAGGCCCGAATCCTGATCCAAGCGGAGTGACAGATTTGGAGCTTTAGTCCGGCCTCTATTCGGAGGTCTGGATCATGAAGAAGTCACGGTTCACGGAGCAGCAGATCGCATTCGCGTTGCGGTAGGTTGCCTCTCGGCACGGAAAATCGCGAACAGACGACCGTTCGGGTCGAGTGCGCGAACATGACAAGGAGTTGACACCGCCGCACTGCTTGGAGATACGGGAGTTCAAGCACACTCTTGGCCCTCCAAGTAAGCTGCACTTGTGTCGTCCTTCGCGTTGCCAGACTCGAAGCTCCCCCTGATCTGGGCCAAATCCAGCCCGCGTAGGGCGTTGGTAGATCACTGCATCGATGTGGGCCAGATGGCTCAGTCGGTGCTGTGCTCGCCTGCCTTCGAAATGCAGCGGGTACGGTTAGCCGCCGCGTGCGGTACGCCAAACGACCAATGCGTGGTAATGTGGGCCGGATACTTGGCCGCCCTGCATGATCTGGGGAAATGTGACCCTCACTTCCAAGCCAAAGACCCCACGCTCGCCGAAGAAGTCAGGGAGACCGGGCTGTGGATGCCGCCGAATTCGACGCCGGGCTTTCGCCACGAGGCCCGCACGGCGGACTGGGTCGTGCCACACCTCAGAGACGCCCACGGTTGGGGTAGGGGAGCGGCGGCGGTGGTCGGCCTGGTGCTCCGCGGGCACCACGGCGATTTCCGGTCCAGTTGCGCGGTGGAGCACACGGTTATTAAAGAGCATTGGAACCCCGTCCGGGAGGCGCTCGCCAAGGCACTCCTCGAACGGTTCCGGCCGCCACCCTGGTCCCCTAAGCAGTTCACAGACGCATCGGTCGCCGGGCTGCTGCTGAGCGCCCTCGTCGTCCTGGCAGACTGGATTGCATCCAATCACGAGGTCTACCGCTGGACTCAACCCGGGGCGGACTCAAGGCAACTCGCCGAGCAGGCGATTCGGTCACTTCGGCTCGAAGCTCGGGCGGCGATGCCAGGTTGCTCTTTCCGCGAATCTTGGCCGGGCATTGCGTCGCCACGACCGATTCAGCTTGCTGTGGACGACGCGGGTCCTCCTGGGCTGTGCATCATCGAAGCACCCACAGGCGAAGGTAAGACTGAGGCCGCATTGGCGTTGGCCGCCAGATGGTGCCACGAGACCGGCGGAAGCGGGGCGTACATCGGCCTACCCACAGCGGCGACGAGCAACCAGATGCACGGCCGGGTCTTGGCGTACATGCGGGGGGCGGATTTTCGGGCGGACGTTCGTCTCGTTCACGGCATGGCGTGGCTGGTAGATGATCAGACCCCAGAGGCCGGGCCGGACCTCGGCGACCCGGAGCAGCATCGGGACGCCACGGAGTGGTTCCGGCCGTCCAGGCGTGCTCTGCTTGCTCCGCTGGGTGTCGGGACGGTTGATCAGGCGATGATGGCGGCCTTGCATGTTCGGTTCGGCTTCCTGAGGCTCTTCGGGCTTGCGTCGGGCGTCCTCGTGATCGACGAGATCCACGCCTATGACGTGTACATGTCCGCCATCATCGCGAGATTGCTTCGCTGGTGCTCGGCGCTCAAGATCCCGGTGATCCTGCTCTCGGCGACACTTCCAGCGAGCCGGAGAGCTGCCTTGGTCGAGGCGTATAGCGGTCGACCAACGGAGGACGTCAAAGAAGTTGCATACCCCCTGGTCACCATCGCCCGACCAGACCAACCCGTGACGCTGATCGGCGGAATGGATGTCTCGCGACGCGTGGAACTTGGCATTGCTCCGTGGTCGTCGCACCTGGGGGATCCGGATCGGATCGCTCGTCTCGCAGCGACCCGGGTCGAGGGAGGCGGGTGCCTCTGCGTGCTGCTGAACACGGTTCGGATGGCCCAAGACGTTTACAGCCGGCTCCGAGCGATGGCCCTACACGACTGCCAGCTGGTGCTTTTCCATGCTCGGTTCACGGCCCGCCGGCGGTCGGAGATCGAGCGGAAGGTGCTGGATCTGTTCGACAAGAGGAGCCTTCTGGCTCTTGGGGACCCCGAACACCGGGCGCGACCATGCCGGGCCATCCTCGTCGCCACACAGGTTGTGGAGCAGAGTCTCGATGTAGACTTTGACGGGATGGTGACTGAACTCGCGCCGATCGACTTGCTCATTCAGCGTGCCGGTCGTGTGCACCGGCACACGCGGCCGCGGCCTAGGTCTTTCGAATCGCCATCCCTCGACATTGCGCTGCCTCCGGACGACTCGCCCGGTGACCTCGGGTCCACGGGACGTATCTACCAGCAGTTCCTCCTGCTCAAGACGATCTCTGCTCTGAAAGGCAGGGGTCGGATTCGTCTGCCGGAGCAGACGCGAGAGTTGATCGAGTCTGTTTACGACGATGACCCTGGCATCGATGGTGTTCCGTCGGCTCTCGCCGATAAGGCCCGGATCGCCCTCGAGGCGATGCGTGCGAAACTGGCGGAGGAGGCCCTGCGGTACCTCATCCCCGAGCCGGATGCCAGCCGGCACGCCATCGCCGAACTGGGTCTCGCTCAGGGCGGGTTCGACGACGCGGAAGACGGGGGTGGACGGAGCTTTCTGCACGCGCAGACCCGATACGGCAGCACGACAGAGACGGTGCTGGCCGTTGAAGGTAACGAGTACGAGTCCGAGCTTTCGAGTGCCCGTCGGCCGCGGCGCTCGACACTTCGTGATCTTCTCCTCTCCGGCGTGGGTATCCCCTCTTGGTGGCTGCGGGGCATAGACGAGGACACGGCGGCGTCGGTCGCAGGCCCAGCCTGGCTGCATGGGATTAGGGTACTCAGGTTCCGTGACGATACATGGACCGCGTCGACCGAGGGAGGCTCCTTCGTGATCCGCCACGACCCTGAAGTGGGATTGCTGCGTGAGGAGGTCGTATGACTATGTTTAACGTCCTACGCGAACCATGGATCCCGGTTGTCTCGCTCAAGGGCGAGCAATACGAGCTCGGCATTCTCGATGTGCTACATCAGGCCCACGAGTTGGCGGACATCGTCGACCCGTCGCCTCTGGTGCGGTTCGGCATCCATCGCCTCCTTTCCGCCTTTGTGCTCGATGCGTTGAGGCCGCAGACGCTCGATGATCTCGGGGGCCTTCTGGATCAAGGATGTTTCAACACGACTGAACTCGATCGATACACGCAGAAGTGTGGACACTGTTTCAACTTGTTCGACGCCGAGCAACCTTTCCTGCAGTCCTCCAAGAACAGTACGGCCGGCCAGACTCCCACATCGATCTCCGTCCTCGCCCAGCACATCCCGTCGGGGTCGAACGCGGTGCACTTCCACCATGGAGGCGAAGAGGCGGTCGCCTTCAGTCCCGCCGCATGCACTCGGCTGCTCACAACGATGGCACCGTTCATGACAGCGGGCGGTGCCGGCAACTCTCCGAGTATCAACGGAATCCCGCCGTGGTATGTGCTCATCGCGGGGCCGAATCTGCACCAGTCACTCACCCTCAACATCTGCGTCCTCCCGTGCATGGGGGTTAAGTTCCCGGGCGAACCGGCCTGGCGAACAGACGCTCCCGTTATCGGGAAGCAGCCGAGGTCACCGTCCTCTGAGTTGGAATGCCTGACATGGCGGCCACGGCTTGTCCGATTGTTGCCGACCGACAACTCCGGCAATTGTGCGTATCTCGGGCAGTCGCGATCCAACTTGGTCCGTACCACGGTGTTCGCCGCGGGATTCAAAGCCGAGAACCCAGACGCGTTGTGGCGTGACCCCGCCGTCGGGTACAGGCTTACAAAGAAGGGCGTGTACCCGATAAGGCCGCAAGCGGACCAGGAGATCTGGCGCGATGTCGGTCCGCTGGCGCTGCTGACCGCCTCTAGACATCCGGCTAACGACGGGATCCTGTACGACCGCCCAAGACTCGTCTCTCAGTTCGCCGAGCTTCAGGCGCGGGACATCATCGATCGCGACCAGGCCATGGTGCTCGACTGCTGCTCGCTACGCACGGATGGGAAGATGAAGATCTTCGAGTGGATCGCCGACCGGCTCGCCGTGCCCCCTTCGTGTCTTCGCCACCCGACGGCGGGCGATCAAGTCCGGCTCGCCATGGACCTTGCTTCGAGGGCAGCGGATGTACTCGGCAGAGCCGTCAGGGCGACCTATCCACGTGGCGGAGGGGGCAACGCCAAGATGTTCGACCGACGCCGCGAGCTCGCCGTGCGGACGTTCTGGACCACACTGCGGCACGACTTCGATGGGTGGTTCATTCCGACTCTTGCCGTGCAGGATCCAGCGAACCCGAATGCACCGGGCGAGTTGCACGGCGGTTGGGTGGATCGCGTCGTCCGCCGCGGACATTCGGCCCTCGATCTCGCCATAGATGACCTCGACGCCGACGCCAACGCGTTGCGCCGCCAGGTCGACGCCAGGGGGAATTTCGAGTGGTTCGCGTCGAGGGCTAGGAAGCAAGAAGGAGTCTCCGCGTGACCACTGAAGCAAGGGCATCGGAAGCGGCACCCGAGGCGCCGGCCTCGTTCGAGGAGCAGTTCGCGCAACGGCTGGACCAGTTGCCACGCGGCGATCGGGCGATCTTGAGGCGGAACGCCGGCAGAACACTCGCAGAGTCCCGTGGCGTGATGCCGATCTTCTTCCGTATTTTCCGGGGCTTGCCTGCCGAAGAGGAGATTTACTTCCTTGTGGCGACATTGCACGCCACGAATCGTGCCGGCGGTACTCCGGGGAACTTCGCTGCCACGATGCGTGCACTCAGCAGATCCGCTTCCGGTGACGACCCGGTCGATCGGAGGATGCGTCTGCTACTCGACGCCACCTTTGATTTACTGGACGGCTACAAGCCGGGCGGCGGAGAACTCGCATTCCGCCTGAGGCAGTGCACAAAGCTCGCGGGGAGCCGCGGCGTAGGCGTGGACTGGATTCAGCTGATCAAGGATCTTCGCGGGTGGGGACACCCGGATCGATATGTGCAGAAGCGGTGGGCCCGGTCGTACTTCGGGGCACCGGCGCGACCCGAGAATGACTGACCGCCCTGATGGAGAACCAGCATGCTTGTAGAGATCCACATGCTCCAGAACCACGCCCCGTCAAACCTGAACCGGGACGACACGGGCAGCCCCAAGGACTGCATCTTCGGCGGCGTCAAGCGGGCCCGCATCTCCAGCCAGTGTCTGAAGCGGTCGATCCGCAGGTCGGAGGTCTTCCGGGATTTGCTCAAGGAGAGCAAGCTCGCTGTGCGGACGCGGCGGCTGCCGGAACTCGTGCGAGCGAAGGCTCTTGAGGCCGGGCTCGGCGAAGAGATAGCCGATCTGGCCGCGAAGCGGGCGACCGGCTTCGGCAACAAGGATGGCACGGAGCAGAAGTCCCTTCGGACGGCGCAGACCATGTTCCTGTCTGACGCCGACATCGAGGCCGTTGCCGACGTAATCATCGAGGCAGCGAAGAAAGCCGGGACTGTGAAGAAGTTCGAGGAGGTCAAGACCAAGGAACTCCAGGCCTCGGAGAAGCTCACAACCCGTAGGCCGCTCACGCCGGACTTGGCGCTCTTCGGCCGCATGATCACCTCGGACGCCTTCGATGATGTCGACGCCGCCGTTCAGGTCGCCCACGCGATCTCCGCGAACAAGATCGACCACGAGTTCGACTACTACACCGCGGTGGACGATCTGCAGTCCGGCCTCGACGACGACAAGGGGGCTGACATGATCGGCGACATCGAGTTCAACTCGGCCTGCTTCTACAAGTACTTCTCAATCGACATCGCCGGCCTGTTTCGCAACCTCTCGGGCGGTGCCGCGAACGACGACCGGGCAAAGCTCGCACGAGAGCTCATACCAACGATCATCGACGCATTCTTCCGAGCCGCGGTCTTCACCACGCCCAGCGGCAAGCAGAACTCGTTCGCAGCACATCAACTCCCAGACGCCATCCTCATCGAGGTTCGTCCCACCCGCTCACCGGTTTCGTACGCCAACGCGTTCGTCAAGCCTGTCCGCCCACGGGGGGACTCGGACCTGGTTGACGCCGCGATCGAGGCTCTCAAGACCCACGCGGACCAATTGAAGAAGAAGTTCTCTCTCAAGGCCGAACCCAGGCTGTGGCTCACGACACGGGGCCAGACTCCCGAAGGGGTAGTCGCGTGCGAGACCCTCAATGACCTCACCTCCGAACTGCGGACGGCCATCGCCGGGGGGATCTGACGTGCAGTTGCTGCTTCTGAGGCTTGAAGGGCCGCTGCAGTCGTGGGGGATCCGGTCCCGCTGGGACGTCCGTGATTCGCACGATGAGCCAACCAAGTCTGGTATCGTTGGCCTGCTCGGTGCTGCGATTGGGATTTCACGCGGTGATGTCCGCCTGGAGGAGCTCGACTCGGGCTTGAGGCTTGGAGTTCGGGTGGAAGCCCCCGGTGTTCCACTCGTCGACTTCCACACCGTTACGGGCACTCACCTGGCGGCCGACGGGAAGTACCGGAGTCCCGGTGGTGGCACCAGGGCCTCGCCTTCCGATGAGCCGATGACGATAGTCTCGCCGCGGACATACCTGCAGGACGCCGCGTTCCTCGTTGTGCTCGCTGGAGAGCCGAACCTGCTCGCGGAGTGCGGCGAGGCGGTTCGGGCGCCGTTCTGGCCGCTCTTCCTCGGGCGGCGAGCCTGCCCGCCGTCACGGCCGATCTTCGATCGGCTGACGGACGCCTACGACAGCTTGGCAGACGCGTTGACCCGCTGCCCGTGGTCCTGCCAAGTCCGGGAGGCAGCCGGCGAATTTCCGCCCGAGTCTCTGCGGTGCACGGTCGAGGATGCATCCGGGAATGCGACGCGTCAGGACCTGCTCCGCACCAACGCCGCTCGTATGTACGACAGCCGGACGGTCCGTGTCTTCCACGTCCCGCCGCCGCAGGAGGCCGCCTGATGTTCCTCAGCCAGCTCAGGCTCAATCCGAGGCAGCGGCAGGTCCAGCGGGACCTCGGCTCGCCGTACGAGATGCACCGCACGCTCTGGCGGGCCTTCGGCGACCGACGCGACCGCGTGCTCTACCGCGTGGATGCCGAAGACGGCCAATCGCCCCCGGTGGTGCTTGTGCAGTCGGCGGAGGAGCCCGACTGGACCGCCGTCGACGACGGCAACGGCTACCTGATCGACGCGGCCAGCAAGGAGATCTCGCTCGCGCTGCGAGCGGGTCAGCCGCTGCGGTTCCGCCTGAGGGCCAACCCGACCGTGTACCGCGATGGCCGCCGCCTCGCGATACAGACCCCGGACGATCAACTCGCCTGGCTGGACCGCCAACTCGGCAAGGCCGGGGCGCAGACGCTCTCCGCGACCGTCACGCGTTCGTTCCGGCAGACGACCCGGCCCGGGCCGAACCCCCAGATCCACCAGGTCGCCGATTACGACGGTGTTCTCCGTGTCGCCGAGCCGGACCGGCTGATCTCCGCGGTCGACTCCGGCATCGGGCGGGCGAAAGCGTACGGCTGTGGGCTCGTCGTGCTGGCCAGGGCATAGATGCTGGCCAAGGCACATTGACAAGTAAATATTAGAGGATCCCGGCGTTGAAAACCAACCTGCACAAGATCGGGCGGTTCGAGGACCGCATCAGCTTCCTCTATGTCGACCGGGCGGTCATCAACCAGGCCGACCGGTCCCTCACCATCCATGAGTTTGATGGCGTGAGCGAGGTGCCCATCGCGGCTCTCGCACTGCTCATGCTCGGGCCGGGGGTCTCGATTTCGCATGAGGCCGTCAAGGCCCTCGCGGAGAACAACTGCGTCATCGTCTGGTCCGGTGAGCTGGGTGTCCGGTGCTACGCGGCCGGGCAGGGCGGCTCTCGCCACAGCCGCAACCTGCTCCTGCAGGCCCGAAACGCCCTCGACCAGCGTTCCCGCATGCAGGTCGTCGTCCGGATGTACGAGCACCGGTTCGGCGAGGGAACCCTAGATCTCGGGCTCACGCTCCGCCAGATCCGTGGGAAGGAAGGCGCTCGAGTTCGCGACGCCTATGCGAATGCCGCTCGAGAATGCGGGATCAAGTGGGGCGGTCGGGAATATGACCGAAAGGCGTGGGATGGCAGCGACCCAGTCAATCGCGCGCTCTCCGCCGCGAACGCGTGTCTGTATGGGCTTGTGCACGCAGCGATCATCAGCGGGGGCTACTCGCCCGCGATCGGGTTCATCCATACGGGCAAGCAGTTGTCGTTCGTTTACGATATCGCCGATCTCTACAAGGCCGAACTCACCATCCCGATCGCTTTCAAAACCGTTCGAGGCAGCCCGGTCGACCTGGAGCCGCAAGTTCGTGCCGAGTGCCGTCGTCGGTTTCACGGCTCGAGGCTCATGAAACGGATACTCCCGGATATCCGAGGTCTCCTCGCGGCCGGGGCAGAGAGCGACGAAGACGAGTACGCCGAAGATCCGTCAAAGCCGGCGGAGCTCTGGGATCCCGAGGGGTTCACCGCGGATACACCGATCGGTCAGATCCTCGCCGCTGGGCGATGAAGGAGAACTTCGTGATTGTGCTGCAGCTCAACAAGTGCAAGCCATCCGTGAAGGGGTATGTCTCGCGTTGGCTTCTCCAGCCTCGGAGTGGTTTGTTCGTCGGGCACCTCTCCGGGCGGGTCCGTGAGATGCTCTGGACCGATGTTAGGGAGATGCTTGCAATCCGAGGCGGATCGGCCGTCCTCGTCTACCCAATCCAGGCAGAGCCCGGTTATCGGATTGAGATGTACGGTGACACACAGCGTGTCATCAGGGACTTCGACGGCCTCTGCTTGCCGAAAACGCCACTGAACGCGTCGTAGAGTAGTGTGCTCCCCGCCCACGCGGGGGTGAACCGTCGTCGACGGTGCGTTGCGTCTGCCAGGTCTCGTGCTCCCCGCCCACGCGGGGGTGAACCGTGGCTCAAGATGCCGTGAGGACAGACGATGCCGTGCTCCCCGCCCACGCGGGGGTGAACCGCCCCGCCCCCGCGCCGGGCCCGCGCCCCCGCCGTGCTCCCCGCCCACGCGGGGGTGAACCGCCTGACACGCCCGATGATGGGTTGGCCAAGGTGTGCTCCCCGCCCACGCGGGGGTGAACCGACCTGCACACCCCGGAGTTCGAGGCCGCGGCGAGTGCTCCCCGCCCACGCGGGGGTGAACCGTTGAGGATCGTGACCGGGTCGGTCCGCGCGATGTGCTCCCCGCCCACGCGGGGGTGAACCGTTACCCTTCAGGCCGAGATGGACCACATCATCGTGCTCCCCGCCCACGCGGGGGTGAACCATGGCGACGCTGACCAACACGACCTTCACCACAGTGCTCCCCGCCCACGCGGGGGTGAACCGGTCGGATGCAAGTCACCGCCACCGGAGCCGCCGTGCTCCCCGCCCACGCGGGGGTGAACCGCGTAATGGCCGTTGCTCTGGATGGCCCGGTAGGTGCTCCCCGCCCACGCGGGGGTGAACCGTGATCGAATCACACCAATCCGATCGAGTGGGGGGTGCTCCCCGCCCACGCGGGGGTGAACCGTCGACACGGACGCGAGGAACCGGGTGAACCCGGTGCTCCCCGCCCACGCGGGGGTGAACCGTCGCCCGACTGCTCGCCGGGCACGGTGCCGACGTGCTCCCCGCCCACGCGGGGGTGAACCGATCCGCGGAGATGTCACCAACATCCGCGGGGAGTGCTCCCCGCCCACGCGGGGGTGAACCGCGGCAGGCGACCATCCTGTTCGGTGGCTCCACGTGCTCCCCGCCCACGCGGGGGTGAACCGGTCTTGCCATGACTTCCGATGGCGACGGCAGAGTGCTCCCCGCCCACGCGGGGGTGAACCGGCGTTACTGCGTGTGCGGGTTTGGATTTGTGGGTGCTCCCCGCCCACGCGGGGGTGAACCGGATTGGCACAAATGCCATTGGGGAACATGGGTGTGCTCCCCGCCCACGCGGGGGTGAACCGGAGAACCCGCTGTCCAGAAGGTGCTGATACTGGTGCTCCCCGCCCACGCGGGGGTGAACCGCGCGCACGCACCGATATGCTCGCGGCGCTCGCGTGCTCCCCGCCCACGCGGGGGTGAACCGGCGGACGGGTTCGTGTCCGTCACAATCCACCAGTGCTCCCCGCCCACGCGGGGGTGAACCGGACGCCAGCGACATGCTGGTTGAGGGCAGGGTGTGCTCCCCGCCCACGCGGGGGTGAACCGCGATCCTCAAGCGGTTCGCGGGCGTGCCGCAGTGCTCCCCGCCCACGCGGGGGTGAACCGGTGACGAGGGATTCGACATCGCATGGGGGGAGTGCTCCCCGCCCACGCGGGGGTGAACCGCACGCGCTCGAAACCGCGATGCGTGGCCTGGAGTGCTCCCCGCCCACGCGGGGGTGAACCGTGGATATCGTCGCCTGTGCTCACCCCGTTTCCGTGCTCCCCGCCCACGCGGGGGTGAACCGACCCGGGCGTACTTCGGCGGCGGGATGACCGTGTGCTCCCCGCCCACGCGGGGGTGAACCGCCCAGGCATGCAAGTGAACACAGACTTTGTGGGTGCTCCCCGCCCACGCGGGGGTGAACCGAAGCACCAACTCGAAGCTCTCAGCCGACCTTCGTGCTCCCCGCCCACGCGGGGGTGAACCGTCAGAGAACGCGGCGAGGGTCGCGGCGCTGTTGTGCTCCCCGCCCACGCGGGGGTGAACCGCCTCGTCGAGTTCGGGCGGCGGACCCGGCTCTGTGCTCCCCGCCCACGCGGGGGTGAACCGACCGGACGCCTCCCGTGGCAACGGCCGTGGAAGTGCTCCCCGCCCACGCGGGGGTGAACCGGGTGGCTGCGGGATTTATTGAAGGACGGGCTGGTGCTCCCCGCCCACGCGGGGGTGAACCGGCGTGAGGCGGGGGTGGGCCGCGCTGCTCGCGGTGCTCCCCGCCCACGCGGGGGTGAACCGACCCCCATCTCGCCGACGATCTCCAGGTCGACGTGCTCCCCGCCCACGCGGGGGTGAACCGGAACTCGGCGTGTCGTCCGGCAGCCTGTGGCGGTGCTCCCCGCCCACGCGGGGGTGAACCGGCGGGCGTTTTTCGAGTCGCGGGCCTGGGTGGGTGCTCCCCGCCCACGCGGGGGTGAACCAGGTCGGCGACCCCGTAGGCGTCGATGAAGATCGTGCTCCCCGCCCACGCGGGGGTGAACCGGCGGACGGGCACGGGGGGACGCGGCCGGGCGCGTGCTCCCCGCCCACGCGGGGGTGAACCGTCCGCGGTCAGCCAGTGGGCTGCACCCGCTGGGTGCTCCCCGCCCACGCGGGGGTGAACCGGGGACGACGGGCCCATAGGGCACCCACTGCTTCGTGCTCCCCGCCCACGCGGGGGTGAACCGTCGGCGTCGTTCTGGATGTTGAGTTTGTCCTCGTGCTCCCCGCTCACGCGGGGGTGAACCGCCACCCTGCACGCGTTCGCCTGCGACAGCCCCCGGCTCGCACAGGGCCTGGAGCCTGTTCCGCGCACTCTGGTTCCCCGCGCTTATGCGAGAGCGAAAGTGTGCGGTTCCTGAGTACGCGGATGGCCAGATTTCCGCGTTTCTGGGCTGGAAACGCCCCTTCCCGACTCACACCGGTCCTGTCCGACTTCGACCGGCCGTCTCGCCCGGGCTCGAGCCACCACCGGAATGAAAGCAGGGCGCCCCGCAGCTGCGGGGCGCCCTGTTCCTCGGCGGTCCGCCTTCCCCTACGGACAGCCGGCGTTGAACGCGTCCACGAACCCGATGATGTCGGCCAGGTCGAACAGGCCGTCGCCGTTGATGTCCGCCTCCGGGCGCTGCAGGATGAACGCCCCCACGAACGCCGTCAGGTCCGACAGGTCGAGCAGGCCGTCGTCGTTCAGGTCGGCCAGACAAACGACGCAGATGTCCGGCACCCCGCTGCCGTCCGCGTCCTCCAGTTCGCCGCTGAGGATCTGCCCGTAGTCCACCAGGCCATCGTCGTTGCAGTCCGCCGACCACTCGATCATATAGGCGACCCGGTCCGTGGCCGAGATAATCGCGTCGTTCCATGTCGCCTCCGGCGATGGGGTGCCGTCCGCGATCGAGACATAGTGGAGGACGCTCTCACCCATCCCGGAGATGTTCGGTTCACCCGGGAACCAGACCGTGAACGACCAGGGTTTCCCGGTGACCCAGACCCATCCGTCCGCCGGGGTGGGGAAGCCCGGGGGCTTGTAGCCCCCAAGGAACGGGCCACGCCAGGTGTTCCAGTACGCCGGGTCGTCCACCAGCGTCGAGAACAGCCAGTCGCTCTCCCCGGCGCCGGTCAGCGTCGCCAAGTGCCCGCGAGCGGCCTTCTCCAAGGCCTTGGCTTGCAACCTATTTCTCATTGCAGGACGAGCCGGAAGCTGTACACTTCGTCTCAGGCATGGACAGGCACCACATCGCGAGGCACTTTGCTGCCCTAGGCGAACGAGAGAAACATGCGCACATTGTGGGTTGAGCGGCTCTGCAATCGGAGAACCGGCACACAGACCGCAGTGGCCAGAATGCTCCTGGCCCTCCTCGCTCTCGCCGGGACTGGTGTCTTGTCGACGGCGCAGGACTGCGGCGGTGAACAAGACTTGGGTGGCTGGAGCACCACCGCACAGGCGATCTCGGCCGATGGCCGTGTTGTCGCGGGCTCCTTGGTACTGCCAGACGGCGCTTCCTCTCACGCGTTCCGTTGGACTGCCACCGGGGGAATTCAGGACATCGGAACCCTCGGACTAGGTGGAACTGCATACGGCATTTCCGCCAATGGATCGGTGATCGTTGGCGAGTCAAGAGATCTCTCGAATCGCCGGCGAGCATTCCGGTGGACACCCGCGACGGGTATGCAAGATCTGGATCCCGGCGGCTCCAGTGATCGATGGGCACGTGATGTGACCCCAGACGGTTCTGTCGTCGTGGGCTCAGCATATCAAACCGGCAATCGGCCTTGGCGTTGGACGGCCGGCGGCGGCTTCGAGCAGTATGGACCCGGCGCGGGCTTGGTTGAGGCCGTATCGGCCGATGGCACCGTAGTCGTAGGTACGCGTGGGGGCAGCACCGTTTACTGGGCCTTCCGCTATCGAAAAATTGGGGAGAAGATCGAAAACGAAACCCTCGCGCCCTCCCCTTCAAAGGCAACCGATGTTTCCTACAACGGTGGGGTGGTAGTTGGGCAGTTCCGGAACACACAGGGCCGCCTCAGAGCGTTCCGCTGGACGACATCGGGGGGCCTGCAAGATCTCGGCACAATCCCGGGTGGCTTGGATTCGTGGGCAACCGCAGTATCCCCGGACGGTTCGATCGTGGTCGGGAACACAATCGACAGCGCTGGATTTCCTCATGCATTCCGGTGGACCGCGGCCACAGGCATGCAACTCCTCGAATCGACCTCGTCGTATCCACAGCCACAAGATGTATCCGGCGGTGGAACAGTCGTCGGGGTCGGCGAGCGTCTCGGTGGGGCCGCCGCAGTTGTGTGGAAGGGACTGCTGGGCCCGGTTGATCCGCTCGACGCGATCAACGAGCCGGATCACCATACCGACCGCTACGACATCAACAGTCCACCAGACAATGTCCAGCAGCGGACCATTCTCCGACGAGCGAGCACTGCGCGTCTCCAGGTTGTCGTGACGGACTGCTTCGATCCGGCGATTCATCAGCTTCGTATTGAGGCTGAACATACATTTGACGACTCTGCTCCGACGCCGGTCGAGCCCGCCTGGGAAATCTCATACGAACTCGGACCCTCCCAAGGTGGTGAGCGGATTGCTAATGTCGACCTTGAGATCCCTGCTGACGCCGCCGTTGGCGAGTACACGCTCCGTGCCGTAGTCGATGACCCCGCCGGCAACAGGATTGTCGCCCAAGACTTTGAACGCCGGGCTGTCGTGCTGTTCAACCCATGGAGCCCGAGTTGCACGACTTATTTGCCAAATTTGGCGAAAATTGATGAATATATCATATCTGATACTGGGCTGCTTTGGCGCGGCACGGCCCGATACAACAAACCGAAACCATGGTCATTTGCTCAGTACGACGAAGATGTGTTTCTTGGCTCGCTCGAACTTCTCACTGGCCTGAATGCCGCCGGGCGTGCCGATCCTGCTGCGGTCGCCCGCTGGCTCACCGAGAAAATCGACGCGAACGACGGAGGCGTGCTGTTTGGCAACTGGGGCGATGATTATTCAGGGGGCACATCTCCGCTTTCGTGGGTCTCGAGCAAGGACATCTTCGAGTCTTATAGAATCGATGGGAGTGTACGCTACGGACAATGCTGGGTCTTTGCGGGTCTGTTAACTTCAAGCTTGCGAGCATTGGGAATACCCGCCAGACCTGTCACAAACTTTGAATCCGCCCATGATTCGCAGGCGGACGGATATCCGGCGGATGGCCTGGTTGAACGATGCTGGGTATTTGAGCTTCCCTCACTCCGGTGGCGGAATGTCGGTGAGTCAGTCTGGAATTTTCATGTATGGTGCGAAGCGTGGATGCGGCGCCCCGAACTGAGTGACGGCGACGGCTGGCAGGTCGTCGACGCGACGCCTCAGGAAATTTCCTACGACTCAAGCCCGCAACGCTTTCAGCTCGGCCCCGTTCCGGTTTCAACTATCCGCAATCGACTTGGCAATTCTTATGACGCCCTGTTTGTGCAATCGGAGATTGACGCAGTGGTTCATGATGGTTATGAGGCATCTGGCCTGTGTACGCTCACCACAGACCTTAATCACACATGGGTGGGCCGGCGGATCACCACGAAGGCGGTGGGCACCGGATTAGCCGAGGACATTACTTCATACTATAAGGAGCCCGAAACGACTGCTGACCCCCGCTTGCCCGCAGTGATCCGTGTTGATATTCCTCCCACCGTCTCCTTAGGACAGACGATCGTTACCCAAGTCTCAATCGAGAACGAAGATCCAGAGTTCCGGGAGTTTAACTTGTATGTCGCCGCCAGCGCGGTCGCCCAAAATGGCGAAGACCTTGGCCTGATCGGCACACCAACGAGCGAGTTATTCGGAATACAAGCTGGAGAAGTATCGACGATGACGATCGATACTCCCTGGGATTTGATTCAACCCTTCACCGACATCACAGAGTTTATTCAGTTTGACATTGTGGTTACGCGCGTTCACGACGAACACCGTTGGTTGACACAGCGAACTGTGCTCGTTCAGGGCATTCCCATTAGTCTGCAGTTGTCGCCCGCCGATCGCGTGGGCGTGAACGGCGAGGTAGTCGCGACGATCGTCTATCAGAATCCGCTGCAGACCCCCCTTGAGGGTGCTGTGCTGACGCTGTCGGTCGGCCATGCCGTGCGGATTGGCGAAGGCGACACCGATGAGCAAGTGGTCTTGGGAACGCTTTCGCCGGGTTTTGAAGGCATGATCGAACGGACGCTCGTGGCCCTGTCCGCGGGCAGTCACTTGGTTGCCGCGAACATCCAGGCGAGTGGTGAGGTCCCCGGTGATGCGTTTGCCCATGTCGTCGCGAATGATTGCCCGGGCGATCTGACAGATGACGGGGTTGTCGATCTGACCGATATCGTCTACTTTGTCACTGCGTTTATTAACTACGATTTAGAAGTTGACTTTGTCCCCAACGGCTTGCTTGATCTTGCGGATATCGTTTGGTTTGTCAACGCATTCAAGTCGGGGTGCCCGTAGCGACTTCGGGGCTTTGAGTGCAGGAGCCTCGCCTGCACTCCGCTAGCGGGCTGCAGGTCCCCCTTTTTGTTCAGATCGGCTCGAGGCTGGATACTTCGCTTCGCCTCGGAATGGCCGTTCCCGGGTCTTTTCTTTTCCACGATGTTCATCAACGGGGAAGAGATCGACCGAGCCAAAAGGACCTATGGCCAATGAACCGCCGGCCCGGTAAAGGGGCGTCCGGCCCATTCAGGCCGGACGCCCCGAGCATTCCATCCGCCCCGCCCCCATCACACCCCGGGCTGCGCACGTCTGCTCTGCGCGGCGAACATCGTCAGGAACCGCGTCGCGGCCCGGTGGTCGTCTTCGGTCTCCGGCGTCGGCGTGATGTTGGCGAAGGCCGCGATGGAGCAGTAGATCTCGTCCAGCAGGCTGAGCATCGCGAACTGACCCTGCCGCCCCGCGTGCTCGAACGGCCGGCGATCCAGTTCCTCCCATGCCCGGGAGAGGGCCGGCATCGGCAGGTCTGTGGCGGGGTTGACGGGTCCCAGGTCCACGATCCAGAGCCGGTCGTGGTCGAACGCAAGGGTCTGCCACCCCCACTCCTCCGCGGCCGGGACCACGCTCCGCGCCCACACCGCGAACCGCACCCCCGAGAGCCGCAGCGCGGTCTCGAGCGTGCGGGGGAGTGACGAGACGGGATCCGGGGCCGACTCATTCATCATCGGGCCCCTCCGCCGGGTCGCTCGACGCGCTGTGCGTGTCGGGCGGCCCGCCCTGCCGATCCTCCTCCTCGATCCGCTCGGCGATCCGGTCGGCCAGCCAGCTCAGGAAGGCCTGCACCGGGTCGAGCGAGCGTGTGTCGACCCGGGGCTTGTTCTGTCCGTTCTGCATATGAAACCTCCAAAAATGAAAACGGGCCGGCGCGATGCGCCGGCCCCGAGTGGTGACCAAGGTTCAGGGATGTTCGGTCAGATGTGCCCGGTCTCGGGCCAGTTGCCCTCCCATGGGGCATGACCGGGCACCGGCGTGAACCGGTACGCGGGGTTCTTGTGGGCGCGATGCCGCCCGTAATCCGGAGGCGGCGTGGTCAGCGGCTCGAAGGGGTCGGTGGTCCCCCGATCCCGGAGCACCTTGAGCAGCTTCGTGAGGTGCAGGACGCGGCTGTTCGAGGTCTCAAGCTCTTTCGCGATCTCGGCGATCTTGAGCCCGGCCTCCAGCGCCTCTTGAACCCGGGGCAGCCGCTGCAGCCAGACCGGCGGGTCGAAGCCGTCCACGACGATGACCCGCCGGGACGCCTCGCCCAGGAGCGGGCCGATCCGGGTATCGCCGGCGAGCGCCCCGAGGTCCACCTCGGCGCGGAGACGGCAGACCCACTTGCCCCCGGGGATCGGGCGGAAGGTGTAGGCGTAGATCCTGGGGAAGATCCTCGCCAGAAGCCGGTACATCTCCGGGGTGCCCAGATCCTCGGTGTCGATGACCTTCCGGGCGGTCTCGAGCACCCGTTCGATCGTCGGCATGACCATGTCCACCGGCGCCTGGCAGCGCAGGTCCCGCAGCTCGTCCTCCAGCCTGAAGATCTCCTGCTGCGCTGCGTTCCGCCTGGTGATGAGCCCGGAGATGTCTCCCTCCGCTCTCTCGATCGCCGAGTCGAGGCTCTCTGGACTTCAGCTTCTTCGCGTGCTGCCTCTCGAGTTCGGTGATCCGGGCCGGGGTCGTGTTGCGGAGCGCCTCGAGCCGCCCCCGGACCATCGCGGCCAGCGCCTCCTTCTGACCCTCGAGGCTCAGGATCACCTCGGAGAGCGCCTGGACCAGCCGGCGGGCGACCACCGGCGCCGTGGCGTGGACGCTGTTCCAGCACTGATAGTCGCGCCGGCCCGAGCACATGAGGGCCTTGTCCTTCTCGAAGCCGCAGAGGGCCATCGGCCGCCCGCAATGGCCGCAGAGCAGGTGACGGCTGGGGAAGTAGGACCGGCGCTCCGGGTGCACCTGATCCCGTTGCAGGCCCAGGCCCCGAGGCCTCCCGAGCCCGGCGACACGCTCGGAGGCCGCCAGCCTCGCCTTGTTGAGAAGCGCCGGCTCGATGATCCGCAACGAGGGCTCGTCCCGATGGATGACCGTCGCCGGGTCCGCGGGCGTCGCGACCCGCCGGCCGGTCCGGTTGACACGCCGGTTCCGCACCTTCCCCCAGGAGAGTTTGCCGATATAGATCTCCCACTGCAACATCCTCGACACAGCTGTGCCGTTCCAGATCTTCCGCTTCGAGTAAGGGCCGGTGTCGATCTCGTTCGAGTTGAGCCATCGGGCAATCTCCGCGAAGGCCTGGCCGTCGATGATCCGATCGAAGATCTCCCGGACGACCGGGCGGAGTTCCTCGACCACCTCGATCCGACCGCCGTTCATCCGGCGGTATCCGAAGGGGCATCGAGGGTGCAGGCTCCCATTGGTAAACCGGTTGTCGAATGTCCGGCGGAGCCGCTGGGACACATCCTCCTGGTGCCGTTCATGGTGCATCGCCATGAGCGGAGCGATCTGCCGCCAGACATCGTCGTTGGTGTCGATCCGGTCGTTGATCGCGATGGCCCGGACACCCGCGTCCTCGCACAACTCGAGGAACCCGTACACCGCCATCCGGCGCATGATCCGGCCAAGGTCCTCCGCGATCACGACATCGATCTCCCCGGACTCGATGCGGGCCGTGATGGCCTCCAGTTCCGGGCGGTCGAGCCGTTCCCCGCTCCCCTGCGTCGCGACCACCTCGGTCGCGATCGGGTTGGTCGGGTAGGTCCGCTCGAGATGCTTGCGGCAGAGGGCCTCCTGGTCGTCCAGGCTCCGTTCATCCTGCATATCGGTTGAGATCCGGGCGATGATCAGTGCCCGGACCGTCTTGCCTGTACGAGGCGTGCTGTTGAATGAGCTCATGTTCGGTCTCCGCGGTTGAGACCACGGGGACCGGAAGTGATTTGACAGACACCGTCAAATCGGTGGATCGACACGACTACGGGTGATGTCGGGTGACAGAGCCGCACGGCCTTCCCGCGTCAGAATCGCGGTTCGGACCCCGGCAGAACGCCAGAAACAGGGGGCCCGCGAAGAGTCGGGTGGAATCCCCCCCTCTCCGCTTTCGTATTTTATATGGTGTTTGAGTGGACTCTGCTCCTCGAGGAAAACCCCGGATTCTCCGGGGTTTTTTGCCGTTTGGCGGAGTGCGGGAGACGCGAGGTGTTCGGGGTGCCGGACCTGATTCGGCCCGGTCGGGGGCGAGTGTCTCCCGCGGTGCTTTGGGCGGTGTCCTCGTCGCGGTTTCAGGCGACTTGGCCCGCTCGGTCAAGGCCGAGGGACCGGGCCTGGCGCTTCCAGTCGAGGCTCTTGGCGGCGTCGAGGAGATCGTCGAGCGTGAGGCTCGGCGGGAGGGCTCCGGTGAGCGCGGCGCGGAGCGCTTCGGGTCCGAGATGGACCAGGGGGAGGAGCTTCATGATGCGGGAACGGGCGATGCCGTTGGCCTGCGCGTAGGCGCGGATGTGCTGACCGGTCTTGACGAGGTCGTCGTGCCAGCGGTAGGCGAGGCCGATGGCGTCGACGATGTGCTGCCTGGGCTCGGGTCTGGACGGGAGGACGAGGTCGCGGCCCTCGGGCGAGAGGATCAGGCGGCGGCCATCGTGCTTCTTGATCTGGATGTTCAGGATGAGGCGGGTCACGGCGTCGCGTGCTTCGAATTTGGGTCGGTGCGGGCAGGTGGGACGGGCGGGCGGTGGGTCGGCCGGGGCGTCGAACTCGTGGCTGCGTAGGGCGCGGACTTGATCGGGGTCGAGGTCGATCGCGAGGGTCTGCTCGGAGAGCGTGACGCGGACGATGACGGCGCGGATCCAGTGGTCGCGGGTCTCGGGGGCCTGGGCCCCGAGGGGCTCGTGGTCGAGATGATCGAGGACGACCGCGCGGACGAGCTCGTCGAGGTGCTCGGCGTTGACGGACTTGATGGGGCAGGACTTGAACCCGTGCTTGATCGCCTTCTGGCTCACGTAGTACCGGACGAGGCGTTTTTGCCGGTCGGCGGGCGGGCCTGGGTCGTTCTTGGTCAGGGGCCGATGGGTGCTGGTCGGGCTGATCGCGAACCCGTCACCGGTTCGGAGCTTGCCCTTGAGCAGGTGGGGGTGGGTCCAGCGGTGGAGGGTGTTGCGGTCCGTGACGGTGATGAGGGCGTGGGCGCGGCCCCAGGTGGGCCGGTCGATGATGGGCTCGTGGAGGCCGTCGTAGGTCTGGGTCTTCCGGTCGCGGGTGTGGGTGACCTTGCCGATGTAGAGCGGGTTGGTGAGGATGTTGTAGATGTACTTCTGGGTCAGCGGCCTGCCGCCGTGCACGCGGCCGGCGCTGCTGGTCCACCGCTTAGTGGTGTGGCCCTTCTGGGTGAGGGCCTCGGCGGCGGCGACCAGGGACTTGGTTCGGATGAATGTCGTGAAGATCTCGCGGACGAGGTCGGCTTCTTCGGGGACGATGTACAGGCCCCGCTCCTCCCCGTCGAGCTGGCGTCGGTACCCGAGGGGAGGCTGGCCGCAGACCCAGTAGCCCTTCTTGACGGTGGCGGCGATCTTGTCGCGGATGCGCTCACCGGCGACCTCGCGTTCGAACTGGGCGAAGCTGAGGAGCATGTTGAGGGTCAGGCGTCCCATCGAGGTGGTGGTGTTGAACTGCTGTGTGACCGAGACGAACGAGACCCGCTTGTCCTCGAACAGCCGCATCATCCCCGCGAAATCCCCCAGCGAGCGGCTGAGGCGGTCGACCTTGTAGACGACGACGGCGTCGACGCGGCCCCGGTCGATGTCGTCGAGGAGCTGGGTGAGCGCGGGGCGCTTCATCGTGCCGCCCGAGAACCCCCCGTCGTCGTACCGGGTCGGGATCGCAACCCAGCCCTCGTGCTTCTGGCTGCTGATGTAGTCCAGGCCGGCCTGGCGCTGGGCGTCGAGGGAGTTGAAGGCCTGGTCGAGCCCTTCCTCGTTGGACTTGCGGGTGTAGACGGCGCAGCGGATGGTCTTCACGGGGTGCCCTTCAGGTCGAACCCTTCAGCTTCTTGAGGCCGAAGAACCGGGGGCCCGACCAGCGGGCGCCGGTGATCACGCGGGCGATCTCGGAGAGGCTGGCGAACTCGGTGTCGCGGTACCGGAACCGTCCATCGTCGAGGACGGTCACCTCGTGGGCCCGGCCGCGCCAGGTGCGGACGAGCGTGGTGCCGGCGCGGAGCCTGACCCCGCCGCGTCGGGTGCGGCTGGGCAGCGGGGTCGCCCGGGGGCCTGGGAGCGGGGCCCGTTGCACGGCCGATCTAAGCAGGCGGCGGGTCTGGGCGTCGAGCCCGCCCCGGACGGTCTGCTGCTGGTGCCACGCGAGGCCGCGGATCAGGGCCTGCTTGATCTCCGGGGCGTCTCCACCGAGGCCCAGCGCTGCCCAGTGCTCCCGGAGCTGGGCGGGCGTCATGCGGGTCAGGTCTTCGAGATCTGGGGCTGCGGGCATGCCGAACTCCTCGAACGGGCGCACAGGGCCGCCGGGGGCCTGACTCCAGGCCGCGGACCCCGGGCCTGTCTCCCCCCGGGGCGTGTGAGCTCCATATGGCCATAGACCCGCGCCGATAGCAAGGGCCGCCCGCGCATATCCGGTCGAAAAGCCGGGTGACATCCCGGCGCCGCCTCCCGAGGCCCGCCTGCCCTGCCCGTTCCGCAACGGCCCGGCGGAGGTCTAGTGCCCCACGACCTTCACGGTGTACGCCATGTACGCCCCCTTCGCGGCGACCTGGAGGGCCATCTCCAGGGCGTCGGGCGCATCGTCGTGGGCGCCGAGGGGGAACTGCCGCATCTGTTCGAGCAGCAGCGTGTGGGCCCGGCTGAACCGGAGTGTCCCCGTCCTGATCCGCGGCTCCAGCCCCTCGATCCGCTCGCGCTTGCTGCTCGTCGAGAGCAGCCGCTCCACACGCACCGTGTGTCGCAGGGCTCTGACACGCCGCTCAACGTCATCGACCATGAGGACCTGGAACTGGTTGGACTCGACGCCGATCTTGCGGATCTTGAGCATCTCGCTCAGCTCGATGAGCCGCGCGATCGTGTCGGCGGGGGAGCGGCGTTTCAGATCCGCCTCCAGGACGTAGCTGACCCTGCTCTTCATGTCCAGGGCGACGACGACGATGGCGCTGTAGTCGCCCCGGTCCTTGTGCTTGCCGAGGCTGGGGTCGCACCCCGCGAACACCCGGAACGACCGGCCCCCGGCGTTCAGTAGCTCGGGCACGCCGCGGAACTCGGGGTCCTTGAGATCGTCCCAGTACCTGAACCCGTCGGGGTTGAACAGGCACTGCTCTGGGTCGGTGGGCTGGTTCTGCTTCTCCGACTGGAAGCTCCGGACACCCTCGAGCAGCCGCATCCTCATCAGTTCGAGGTAGGACTCACGCTCGGGCCAGAGGACCTCCGTGCCCTCCAGCATGCGGAGTGCGTTCTCGGCGTAGAACGCCTCGGCCGCTTCCTCGCCGCTCTCGCCGTCGCGCTCGGCCGCCCCGGTGTAGATGTTCTCCCAGCGCTCCCACAGCTCGGCGTGCGACGCCCAGGACTCCACGGCGCGGTAGACCTCCGACTCCCAGCCCGCGTATCCCTGGCCCCGCGTGGTCAACCGGGCGAGGAGGGCGCCGTGGTGCATGATCGTGCCGACGACGACGACGTTGGTGCGTCGGTCGCCGGACTTGAGCAGCGTCCGGTCGAACCAGTCGCGCAGCTTGCCGCGCTGCTCATCGCTCTCGGTGTTCGCCCGGTCCTCCAGGTCGTCGGCGATGATCAGGGTCGGGCGGTGCTGCCGGTGCTTGAGCCCGCGGATCGCCTGGTTCGCGCCCACCGCCCGGACGAGCGCCCCGTTCCAGAAGACGACCTGGTCGGCCCGCCAGGGCTTGGGCTGGGCGCTGCCGGGGGGGCGGCAGACCTCCGGGAAATCCGCCAGCAGCGCGGGGTTGTGCTGCGTCTCGTGCTTGATGTTCCGCAGGAGCTGGGCCGCCTGCTCCTTGGTCGCCGAGACGAGCAGCACGAACGGCTCGCGATAGTACAGCACCGCCCAGAGGACATAGGCGAGCGAGGCGACCGTGCTCTTGGCGTGGCCCCGGGGGGCCGCGATGGCGACCCGGCCGCCCCGCTCTCCGCTGACGCGGTGCAGCGTCTTGAACATCCTGCTGTGCATCCGCGAGGGGGGCAGCAGAAAGTGGTTGTTGAGGTAGACCTCGGCGAACCGGCGAGCGGAGCGAGAGGCCAGCGCGCGTCGCCGGTCAGAAAGCGCCGCCCCGAGGGCCGAGTGGGCAACAGCGAGCCGTGAACTCATGACGGCGCGCCCTTCCTCCGGTCGGCGCTCCGGGCAAGATTGGTGACCTTCTTGGTCGGCCTGGCATCGGGCGGGCCGCGGCGGGCCCCGTGCTTCTGCTCGATCGCGTCGAGACGCTCGGCCTCGGCGATGATCTCCGTGAGCGAGAGGTCCCCGTCGCTCCGCAGGCGGAGCTCGCCCCGCACATGCCGCTCGGCGCTGGGGAGCATACCCAGGCTCTGCAGCCGCTCGACCGCACGGTTGATGATCTCGAACACCGCCCGTTCGCCCTCGATCCGCACCGCGGCTGGCGTCGTCTTCTCGCGGGTCGCCCGGCGGATCCGCCGCGCACAGGTCTCGGCGGTGTGCATGAGTTCGCCCGCCATCTTCCGATCGAGTTCGGGGTCGTCCTCGAGCTTGAGGCGGTCCCGGATCGCGTTGCGGTCCCTGCGGATCGTTCGGTCCGAGCAGCCCAGCAGCTCGGCGATCTCGACGATCTCCATGCCCTCGGTCTCGAGGTGCTGCACGCACCGCTGCCGGTCCCGCTTGGCCAGCTGCCGCGGGCAGAGCTTCTTCTCCTTGATCTGCTTGAGCAGCGTGAAGACCCCGGTCTTGCTCATGGCTTCACCCTCCCACTGGTCACGCCCCCGGCCGCGGCTCCGGCCTCGACCATCGCCGGCATCGCGTACCGCTCCGCGAGCCCAGGGTCGACCGCGGCGGCCCCGAACTGCTCGATGTACCGCCGGACGATCAGGTCGCAGTACCGCGGGCTCCGCTCGATCGCGAGGCACCGGCGACCGAGGCGCTCGGCGGCGATGATCTGGGAGCCCGAGCCCGCGAAGGGCTCGTAGCAGACGCCCCCGGGCCGCGTGTGCCGACGCATCGGGATCTCGAACAACGCGATCGGCTTGGGCGTCGGGTGGTCCGGCCGCTCGGGCCCGGGCGGGATCGTGTCCAGGTCCCAGACGGTGGTGAGCTTGTCTCCGCGCGCCTTGGGGCGTTGCCCGCTGCGCCAGCCGAACAGGCAGGGCTCGTGCCGCCACATGTAGACGCTCCGGCCCGGGGTGGCCCTGTTCTTGGCCCAGATGATCTGGCAGTGCACGCGGACATCGAACTCGCCCCACACCCTCTCGAGAAGGGCCTGATGGCGGCTGGCGTGCCAGCAGTACCACGCGGCGTCGTCCGTGATGGCGTGCCGGACCGCCGCGTCGATGAACCCGCGGTACAGCGCCGGCTCCTCCGCCTTGGGGTCCCAATCGTCTTCCGCGCCCGGGACACGCCGACGGCCGCGTGAGCGGCCCCCGGACCCGCGGTAGCCGACCATGTACGGCGGGTCCGTGGCGAACAGGGACGCACGCCGGCCGCCGCCTTCGGCGACGAGCCGCTCGACGCCCGCCGCGTCCGTGCTGTCCCCGCAGAGCAGCAGGTGCGGATCGGCCGATGTGCCGAGGCGGATGAGGTCGCCCGGTTGCGTGACCGGCTCGGCCCCCGCGGGCGCGAGCGACTCCGGATCGAACGCGTCCGGATTGTCCGCGCTGTCCTCTCCGAGCACCTGGGCGATGAGGTCCCGGGCCTCGCCGAAATCGAAGCCGGTCAGCCCGAACTCCAGATCATCCTCTTGGAGCAGGTCGTCAAGCAGGCGGGCGAGCTTCGCGTCGTCCCAGTCACCCTGGATCTTGTTGAGGGCGAGGTTGAGGGCCTTTTCCCGGACCGGGTCGAGGTCCACCACGCTCACCGCCACCTCGCTCGCGCCCCGCGCGAGCAGGATCTTGAACCGCTGATGCCCGCCGACGAGGTGGCCCGTTCTCTTGTTCCAGACCAGCGGCTCGACGTAGCCGAACTCGTCGACGCTCCTGGCGAGCTGCTCGTACGCCTCGTCCCCCGGCTTGAGATCCAGGCGCGGGTTGTAGGGGGCGGGGTTGATCCGATCGCGCCGGATGGTCGCGATTTCCATGCGAAGCTCCTTCTGTGCGTACCGCCGGCGCAGAGGTCCCGAAGGATGCGCAGACGGATACCGCCGTTGTGCGTGAGTTTCTGTGTTGAGGTCGGTCGCAGGCTGAGGACAGGCACAACCCGCCGGGTCGTGTGCGCCCCACCGGGGCGCGGCCTGGCACCAAACTGTCCGACTCCACGCCTCGGGCGTGGGTGGCCCTCCCGCCGGGAGTTCGTCACGATCGCTCGGCGAATCGCGACAAAATCAGAACGAGGGCTGAGAGCATTAGACCCGAGGATCGCACCGGTGTCAAGTCCGAACGTGCTCCCGACCGTCAAGAGGAGCAGGAAGACGAGCGACTGTCAACATACTGTCAGCGGATCCCGCGGGGTCCGCTTGTAGCCCCGCTCAGCACCTCGCCGAGAGGCTCGGTGGCCGCTGACCTTTCCCCGGTAAGCAGTCCAGAGTCTATGTGAGTATTCCAACGGCTGCAC
>DAINDF010000018.1:0-69839 GCA_036732005.1 Phycisphaerales bacterium | reverse complement strand
TGCTTGGATTCGGTGGGGGCACCACGCGCCGCTGAAGCGGCGGGTGGTGGCACCGCTGCCCGCGCGTCGACCAATCCGGATCCGCACGAGAGCTTGTTTCGGAGGCCGGCTCGGGAGGGCTAGGAGAAGACGGCGATACCGGGAGGGGTCAGGGGCGGGATCCCGCTGCCGCGGGGAGGGCTTGGGCGGCCTCGATCGTTCGGGCGAACTTGTCCGCGTCGAGCGGGCCTTCCTCGGTGTGGATCAGGCGGGCGCCGCGGTCGAGGAGGAGCGCGTAGATGCGGTCGTCGGGGCCCAGGCCCAGCGCATCACGGAAGCGGCGGGTGTGGGTGTAGAGGGTGATGGTGCGGGCGCGGGCCTCTGGCGCCCGGGCGGGTTCACGCGAGGGCGCGGCGGGGAAACGCGGGGGGGATCAGTTCGGGGCGGTCGTTGAGCCAGCCGACGAGCCATTCGAAGGCGTCGATGAGGCGGGGGCCGGGGCGGGTGAAGGCGTGGCGTCCGTCGACGACCGCGACGCGGTGGGCGCGGGCCGCGGGGAGATCGGCCCACCACGGGGCGTTGTCGCGGAGGTTGCAGGCGTCGGCGTACGCCTCGTCGAGCGATCGGTCGCGCGGGGCGACGATGAGGGCATCGGGTCGCAGCGCCACGAGGAGTTCGGGGGGGATGCGGACGGGCCTGCCGGCGGAGCGGAGCCCGGCCTGCATGCCGGCGGCGGCGCCGGCGCCGGTTCGAGGGGTCGTTGGGTTGAGGGGGTGGCGGCCGCCGGCTCGCTCGATCATCTGCGCGACCCAGAGGCCGGCGGCGGTGAGCGGCTCGGTGGATTCAAGAAACCCGACGATGGGCCCCTCGGTATACGGGTTGACGAACGATTCGGCGGCGAGGAGGCGGCCCCGGAGTTCGAAGATGGCGTCGCCGGCCTGTCGTTCGAGGCCGACGGCGCGGCCGATGATGAGGTGATCGTCGAGCACGCCCTCGATCGTGTCGGGGGCGAGGGCGATGATTGTCGGCGGCGTTCCGTTGCGGCGGGCGAGGCGGGTTTGTGCGTGGTCGAGGGCGTGGGCCAGATCGGGCTCGCCCGGACCGGGGGCGTGGGTGAGGATGAGATCGGGGGCAAGATCGAGAAGGAGCTGGTCGTTGAGCGAGGCCCCGAGGGTGTCGGGATCAAGCGGTCGGGTGGCGACGGGGAGTTCGGTGATTTCGGGGGGCGTGTCGCAGGCGTGGGAGCGGGCGAGGAGCAGGTGGGCCCCGCCGATGTGGGCGAGGATCTCGGTCGCGGCAGGCGAGAGGCTGACAACGCGCATGGGGGCCCGAACAATGCAGGAACCGGGATCGAGGGACGGCGCCGGCGAGGGGGCGACCCGTCCCGGGCGGGAGAAAGACGGTACGCTCGCTGAGTCACAGCCGAGAGGATTGCGCAGGTGATGGAAGCCATGAAGAACCGTGGAGATTGGCGCGGGGGCGTGTTCGGGCTGATCGCGTTGGTGCTGGTGCTGGCGTGGCCCGCGGTGGTGGCGTCGGCGCAGGACCGGCCCCGCCCCGTGGCGGTCACGCGGCAGGGGGTGTTCCAGGCGCAGTCGCAGGACGAGCAGCCCGCGGACGAGGCGGGCGAGGGGGCCGAGGGGGGCGGGGCGGCGCCGGAGGTGGAGCTGACGGGGACGCCCGAGGACCCGATGGTGACCTTCAGCGAGACGGCCGAGCCGATGGAGTTGGCGGCGCTGGTCGACCTTGTGGCGAGCACGCTGGGGATCAATGTGAGCGTGCGTGGGGAGTTGCGTGGGACGGTGCTGTTCAACACGACGCGGTCGGTGCCCTTGAGCAGGCTGCTGCCGCTGCTGGACGCGATGCTGGAGCAGCACGATTTCTCGATTACCTTTGACGGGGAGAGCGGGTTCTACCTGGTGCAGCCGAAGGCGAACATCCCGGTGACCTTCGACGGGGGGGGGAACGAGTTCGCGTCGACGCGGCTGATTGAGATCCCGACGATCAAGCCTTCTTCGCTGAGCGAGGCGATCGGGCAGATCATGGGGGGCGGGGGCGCGGGCGGGGCGCCGTCGGGCGTGAGCTACCTGGATGAACTCGGGCTGATCATCATCACGAGCACGCCGAGGCAGATTGCGCGGGTGGAGGCGTTGATCGAGCGTGTGCTCGCTCGGCTGGACAAGATGTCGCTGACGCCGATTGAGTTGCGGTACATCTCGGCGCCGGCGGCGCGGGACCGGTTGATCGCGCTGGTGGGGGGGACGCCGGAGGATTCGGGTTCGCAGGCGATCGCGCGGCAGTTGCGTCAGCAGGGGCAGCAGGGGCAGCCCGGGGGGATCGGGCCGACCTCGGGGGGGACGATCGAGAACCTCGCGGAGCGTCTGTCGGTGGACCCGCAGTCGAACGCGTTGCTGTTCCGGGGGACGGCGGACGAGTTGGAGCGTGTGACGCGGCTGGTTGGGCTGATCGATGTGATGAACCAGTTGCAGGCGCGTCGGCATTTCGTGGGCACGGCGGCGCGGCAGGTGGCGGAGTTCGCGCGGCAGCGTGGGCTGGGCGAGGTGATCCTGCTGGACGACACAACGGGGACGCAGAACCAGTTCGGCGTTGGGCGGAACATCCAGCAGGCGGGGATCCCGGGGCAGTTCCAGGACACGGAGACGGTGGCGGGCCCGACGCTGGTGGTGGATGTTCGGAACGGGGAGATCGTGTACTACGGGACGGAGGACCAGCAGGCGACGCTCGAGGAGATGATCGACACGCTGGATACGGAGGCGGACCGTGTGGTGATCCGGCAGTATCGGCTTCACCACGCGAAGGCGGAGGAAGTGGCGGAGGTGATCCAGTCACTGCTGACGGGGGAGACCGGGCTGGGTCAGAACACGCTGCTGCCGCAGTCGCGGGGCCAGCAGGCGCAGATCGTCCAGCCCGTGGCGCCGCAGGGGGGCGGGGGCGACGGGGAGATCGGTGAGTTCGACCCGACGCGGGTGTTCGTGGTGCCCGATGTGGCGAACAACCAGATCATCGTGAAGGCGCCGGTGAAGCAGCAGGAGGACTTCGCGCAGCTCGTCGAGCGGCTGGACCTCCGGCGGCGGCAGGTGTACATCGAGGCGTTGATCGTGTCGGTCTCGGACACGGACGGGTTCCGGTTCGCGCTCGAGACGCAGTTCCAGATCGGGCAGTACCGGGGGCAGACGAACTTCGGGCTCTCGGAGGCGGGCGACAGCTTCATCGACCGGCGGGACCCGATCTCGACGCTCTCGGGGCTGACGACGGCGTTGATCAAGACGCAGTACCTGCCGTTCGTGATCAACACGATCAAGAACGAGACGGACGCGCGGGTGCTCTCGCGGCCCCAGTTGCTGGTGAACGACAACGAGGAGGCAACGGTGGCGTCGATCGAGCAGCAGCCGACGACGAGCCAGAGCCAGGGGACCAACTCGACGATCACGAGTTTCCAGGGGTACGAGGACGCGGGGACGACGCTGACGGTGACGCCGGGGATCTCCGAGGCGGGGTTCCTGCGGCTCGAGTACTCGGTGGAGTTCTCGAGCTTCACGGGGTCGGGGTCCGAGGGTGTCCCGCCGCCGAGGCTGAACCAGAATGTCAACGGGAGCGTCACGATGCCGTCGGACGCGACGATCGTGGTGGGCGGGATCACGGTGGACACGACGCGTGACACGGTGGTCAAGGTGCCGCTGCTGGGGGACATCCCGCTGATCGGGCCGCTGTTCGCGGACACGAACAAGACGAGTTCGAGCACGCTGCTGTATATCTTCATCACCCCGAAGATCCTGCTCGACCCGGACTTCCGCGACCTGCGGCTGCTGACGAAGGGCCCGCAGTTCGCGGCGGATGTCGAGGTGGATCTTCCGGAGCTCGAGCCGGTGGCGATCGATCGGATCACCCCCGGGCGGAACGGGGACTGAGGCGTGGCGGAGAGCAACGGGTCATCGGTGCTGAAGACGCGGGACCGCGGGTCGTCGACGCTCGCGTCGGTCGATTTCGCGTCGGTGGCGGAGCATTTCGGGTCGCTGGGGCTCACGGCCGAGCAGATCCGGACGATCGCGACGGCGGAGGGTGCGGACGAGAACCCTTGGGACCTGATGATCCAGCTGATGGGTGCGGACGAGCAGTCCGCGCTCGAGTCGCTGGCGGCGCGGACGGGCCTGCCGTTCGAGGTCGAGCCGGTGCTGGAGGACTCCGCGAGCGGGTTCTACGAGCACATCGACGCGGACTTCGCGCGGACGCACGCGGTGGCGGGGATCCGGTCGGACGGGCACGGGATGACGGTGGCGTCGGCGCAGCCGATGCAGCCGAGCGTGTACACGCTGCTCGAGGACCGGCTGCGGATGCCGATCGACATCGTGCTGGCGCCGCGGGCGGCGGTCGCGAGCGTGATCAACCGGGGGTACGAGCGTCGGGGGGACCTGGTCGAAGAGATCGTCGAGGAGATGCCGCTCGACGCCTCGGCGATCGAGACGGCGGCGGGCGCGGTGGGTCGGCAGACGGACCTGCTTGCTCTGGCGCGGCAGACGCCGGTGATCCGGCTGGTGAACATGATCCTGTTCGAGGCGTTGCGTCGCCGTGCGAGCGATGTGCACATCCACCCGATGGAGACGCGGCTGGTGATCCGGCTCCGCGTCGACGGGATGCTGGTGGACGCGTTCAGCCCCCCGCTGAGCCTGGCGCCGGCGATCAGCAGCCGTTTGAAGGTGATGACGGAGCTCGACATCGCGAACCGCCACAGCCCGCAGGACGGTCAGACGACGGTGCGGATCGGGTCGAAGAAGGTGGACATCCGCCTGAGCGTGATCCCGACGATCTACGGGGAGCGGATCGTTCTGCGTCTGCTGGACCAGAGCCAGACGCAGCTCTCGCTGGACTCGCTGGGGATGGACCCGCGGATCCAGGAACAGTTGATGGACATGGTGGACCGGCCGAACGGGATGGTGCTGGTGACCGGGCCGACGGGGTCGGGCAAGACGACGACGCTGTACGCGGCGCTGGACCGGATCGACCGGACGAGCCGGAATGTGATGACGATCGAGGACCCGGTGGAGTACCGGCTCGAGGGCATCAGCCAGATGCAGGTGAACCCGAAGCGGAATGTGACCTTCGCGACGGGGCTGCGGGCGTTGCTGCGGCAGGACCCGGATGTGATCCTGGTGGGCGAGGTGCGTGACCACGAGACGGGCCAGCTCGCGGTGCAGGCGTCGCTGACGGGGCACCTGGTGCTGGCGACGCTGCACACCAACGACGCGCCGAGCGCGATCCCCCGCCTGATCGACATCGGGCTCGAGCACTACCTGGTGACGAGTTCGCTGCTCGGCGTGCTGGCGCAGCGGCTGCTGCGCAAGTGCGACCCGGACAAGCCCGGGCAGTACCGGGGCCGGCTCGCGGCGCACGAGTTGCTCCGCGTCTCGGACACGATCCGGCGGCTCACGGCGCAGAACGCGGACGCGGTGACGATCCGCCAGGCGGCGGTGGAAGAGGGATTCGAGCCCATGCGGGTGGACGCGATGCGGAAGGTCGAGCAGGGGCTGACCGACCAGGCCGAGGTTTTCCGCGTGCTGCACTGACCCGGCGAGACGACGACCCCGGGCCTCAGGACTTGAGCAGCGCCGCGGTGAAGGTCTTGCCCGTGGTCTCGCGCTCCCATGTGTGCGCGGGCCCGGCCTTGCTCTCGTAGAAATCCCAGAGTTCGAACCAGTAGGAGCGGAATCGGTGCGCCCCGAACGGGGCGTAGTGCAGCTCGAGCCGGCGGAGGATCTCGCGGTCCGTGCCGGTGTAGCCCAGGACGGCCTTGCCGTGGCGGACCGATTCGCTGTCGAGGGCGAGGCGCGAGTAGCGGCCCAGGAGTTGCATGATGTTGCCCGCGGCGTACGGGCCGATGCCGGGGAGGGTCTTGAGGAAGGCGAAGACCTCGTCGTCGGGGGTCGCGGGGTCGGCGAGGCGGGTCTCGTCGATGTGGCCCTTGGCGAAGAGCCGGGCGAGGTCGACGAGGCGCTGGTCGCGGTAGCCGACGCGGCAGCGGGCGCGGAGGGTGCCCGGCCGCGTGCGGGCGAGCCGGGCGGGGGTCGGGAAGGCGTGCCCGCCGGAGGGGCTGCGGCCCCCGAGGACGGCGCAGAGGCGCTCGTTCATGTGCACGGTGCTGGGCCAGGTGACATTGCACGAGGTGACGGTCTTGACGACATCCTCGAAGAGGGTCGGGGATCGGAACAGACGCCCCCGTCCGGCGGCGGCGAACCGCGGGTCGAGCTGATGGAACTCGGCGAGGTGGCCCTCCGGCTCGTCGAGGCGGAGCATGCGGGTGATCTGGGCGCGGGCCTGGGCCTGCTCCGCCTTCGAGAGTGCGCGATCGAAGCGGGCGAGAAGGGAGGCGCGGCGGGGCGCCGGCGGTCTGGCGGATGGCGCGGGCTGGGTGATGCGTGCGGTGGTCGGGCCGTCGCGCAGGTGCAGGACGCGGAAGAGGGACTGGGTCTCGACATCCCAGTGGTTGGGGGCGAGAAGGAAATAGCCGTAGGAGCAGACATCCCGAGCCAGGCTGAAGTCGGCGGGGGCGGGGATGGTCAGGCGCGTGCCGGGCACGGGATCAGGCGCGCAGCAGTTCGGCCGGGGCGAAGGCGAAGCCGGCGATGTTCACGCAGAGGCGGTCGCTGAGGCGTGCGTAGGGCTCGTAGTGCTTGTCCGCCTGATCCGCGATGGCGGCGGCCTCGGTGTTGGCGTCGGCGAGCATGCGGCTCTGTGCCTTGGCGAGCGCGTCGATGCCCGGGCGGTCGAGTTCCGGGTGGAACTGGAATGCGTAGGTGCGCAGGCCGATGGTGTAGGCCTGGACCTTGCACGCGGCGCTGGAGGCGAGGAGCGTGGCGCCGGGGGGCAGGGTCTTGACTTCCTGGCCGTGCGAGTGGAACTGCTGGTGCCGCCAGGGGAGGCCGGCGAGGATCCGGTCGGTCTGGCCCGGGACGAGGATGTTGATGTGGGCGAATCCGACCTCGGGCTTGTCCATTGCGCCGACCTCGCCGCCGAGGGCCTTGGCGATCATCTGGCACCCGAGGCAGATGCCGATGAGGGGGAGTTCGGCCTCGTGGGCGGCGCGGAGGAAATCGATCTCGCGTGGGATCCAGGGATGCGGGTCGCCGACATTGGGGATGCCGCCGAGGGAGACGACGCCGTGGATGCCGTCGAGGTCCTCGGGGACGGGCTTTCCGCCCTTGTCCGCGGGGATGTCGAGGCGGCGGATGTCGAGTTGGAAGCCGTGGTCGCGCAGGGTCATGCCGAGGCGGCCCGGGGTCTGGGCTGGTCCGTGCTGGAAGACGACGATTCGTGCCATGGGGCGATGATAGCGGGCGGGGCGGGCGGTCAGCGCCAGGACCGGGCCTCGCGGGCGGAGGGCTGGCGGACGGAGAGGCGTTCCCACTTGCGGAGGCGGTGGCGGGCGATCCAGCCGGGCGACTTCCACGCGAGGAGCATGAGCAGGGGCCCGAGGGCGAGGGTGGCGGCGGTCAGGCCGAGGCGCCAGGCGGCGTGGTCGGCGAGTTCGCTCTCGATGCGGCTGAAGCAGCGGGCGTACCAGATGGCGAGGTAGGCGAGGCCGGAGAGCAGGAAGGGCTTCCACTGCCGGAGCGCGCTGGCGAAGCAGAATCCGACGGCGACGCCGGGCATGAGGAGGAGCCAAAGGGCCCATTGGCCCCAGGTCTCGTGGATCTCCATCAGCAGGAGGGGTGCCATGAGGTGGGTGGGGATGATCCACCGGAGCACCTCGGCGAGGCGGCGGCGGAGGGGTGTGGTGCGCCGGCCGAGCAGGACCATGATCGCGGCGAGGAGGAGACTGTTGACCGCGAACGCCCAGGCCTGCTCGGGGGGGAGGGGGGCGGCGTCGCGGACGCTGCGGAGGAGGTACCACCCCGGGGCGAAGGCCGCCACGGTGGAGGCGCCCAGGCCCATCCAGACGAGGCTGCCGCAGAGAATCGGGGCGGCGTCGCGACGCTTGGCGCGGCGGCGGCCGAGTTCGCGGATGAGTTCGTGCTCACGGTTGTCGAGGAGGAGGGCGGCGGGGAGCATCGCGGCGCCGAGCAGGGCGAGCCACCCCCCCCACCGTGCGAGGCAGGCGAACAGCGGTCCTTCGAGCCCTCCGAGGGCGAGGAACCCGGCGGCCCAGGCGACCGCGGCGGCGAGGACGGCGAAGAAGGTGAACGCGGCGGAGCGAGCGATGAGCCGAAGGGCGCTTGCGAGCGCGAGGGAGGCGATGCCGAGGATCAGGATCTGGGCGTTGGCGAAGCCGGGGGCTGGGGCTTCCAGCCCGGCGAGGAGCACGGTGAGCTCGGCGGCGGGGCCCATGCCGAGCCCTCCGGCGCCCGCGAGCCAGCCGGTGTGGCGGAGGGTGAGCCAGAGCGCGGTGGGCAGGGCGAGCTGGGCGGTGACGAGCATGCCGACGCCGATGCGCTTCTCGCCCGAGCGTTGAAGTTGCAGGCCCAGCGCGAGCACGGCAAGGGAGAGGACCCAGGCGAGGGCGGACCCGACCGCGGGGCCTATGAGCGACCACGCGTTGGCGAGCCCGAGTGCGAGCCCGAGGAGCATGACCCACCCGCCGAGGTAGAGGGCGACCTGGCTGGCGCGGAGGCGGCGTGCGTCGATGATCCACGGAGATTCGGCGCGCTGGAGATCGGTGAGCACGCGGGCGACGACCTCGGCCTCGCGCTGCGTGATCAGGCCGAGGCGTTTCCACTCGCGGGCCTGGAGCACCTGCTGCTCGATCTGCTCGTCGAACCGGGCTTCGAGCACGCGCGGGCGGGCCGAGACGGTCTCGCGGCGGAGGTAGCGGCGGATGTCTGCGGCCATCGCGCCGGCGTCGGGGTAGCGCTGGCGCGGGTCGGCCTCGAGGGCGGTGAGGCAGATCTTCTGGAGGTCGGCGGGGGTCTCGGGGGCATACTGCTCTGGGAGGGGGACCGCGCCGCGGCGGAGGAGGTCGATCATGACGGCCGGCGCGGTGTTCCGCGGAAACGGCAGGCGGTCGGTGAGCAGTTCGAAGAGCATCACGCCGAGCGCGAAGACATCGGCGGCGGGGCCGACCTCGCCCCCCGCGACGAGCAGTTCTGGGGCGGCGTAGCCGGGCGTGCCGCCCTTCGGGACGCCGACCCAGGACGCGTCGGACTCGGCCCGGGCGAGGCCGAAGTCGACGATCGTGGCGCGTTCCTGCCGGTCGATGAGGATGTTGGAGGGCTTGAGATCGCCGTGGATGAGCCCCTCGAGGTGCATGGCGGCGGCGGCGTCGAGGACCTGGAGCAGGATCGAGACGCGACGGCGGACATCGAGCGGGCGGCAGAATCGCGCCAGATCGATCCCGTCGACCCATTCCATGGCGAGGAAGGGCGTCTGCCCCACCAGCGAGACCTCGAGCACGCGGCAGAGGTTCGGGTGGTTGAGGCGTGCCATGGCGCGGGCCTCGGCGACGAGACGGGTGTGGGCGCGCAGGCCGGGGTCCTCGCCGGGGTTGGGGTCGAGGACGGAGAGGAGCTTGATCGCGACCCGCCGGCCGAGTTGGGTGTCCCGCGCGGCGAAGACGCGGCCCATGCCGCCCTGGCCGGCGAGCGACTCGATCCGGTAGCGCGTGCCGACGGCCTGCTCGGCCTGCTTGAGGAGTTCCTCGGGCGTGGGTGTCTGGAGCACCCACGCCGGTCGCGGCGCGGCGGAGGCGTTGGGCGCGGTCGACGCGTCGGCGGGCGCGTTGGTCGGCGTCTCGTGCGGGTTGGAGGTGATCACTCTGCTCGGCACTCGGGAACCCCACGACACTGTACCGCGCCGGGCGGCGATTCCTGTGAACGGGCGGGCCTGAAAAGAAACACGGCCCCGGGGAGGGGCCGTGCTCGGGAGCAGTCATGTCACCGGTTTACCCGGTGATGGGCAGCGCGGGCTCAGGGGCAGCCGGCGTTGAAAGCGGCGATGAACGCCTGGATGTCCGCGAGATCGAACACGCCGAACGGGGCGGCGATGTCGGCGAGCGGGTCCTGCCCGGTGAAGGCGGCGATGAACGCCTGGATGTCGCCGAGGTCGAGCACATCGAAGGGCTCGGCGATGTCGGCGTCGTTGCACCCGCCCTGGGCGGCGCCGGGCACGGGGAGGGTGACGGACATCTCGTCCGGGTTGCCGGCGGAGGGCTCGAAGAGGCCGATGGTCACGGTGCCGTCCACGGGGGCGGCGGTGGAGGTGAAGCGGAAGTTGTAGAGCGTTCCGTAGCGGATCGCGTTGGCGACGGGGTTGGTCCCGAAGGTGGTGCCGTTGGACCAGACGATCTCGGAACCCGCGTCGGCGCCGGTCCAGTCGGTGTTGTTCCACGGCTCGCCGGAGTGGTAGTCGATGTCCTTGAACCCGATGTTGGTGACCGGGGCGTCGGTCTCGACGGAGAACGAGCCGGCGGCGCGGTCGGAGTTCATGTTGAAGACGGCGTACTCGTAGCGCCAGGTGCCGTCGCCGTTGTCGATGACATTGGCGCCGACCCAGAAGCGGCCGTCGTTGGGGACATCGATGGTGGCGAGCTCGACGCTCGGGACATTGACCTGCCAGGCCTCGATGGCGGTCTTCTGGCGGACGGTCGCGGCGGTGTAGTTGAGGTACCACCCGCCCGAGAAGGCGTTCTCGGGGCCGACCTGGGTCATGCGGTAGGAGGCGTTGTTGAGGTCGTTGCCGGCGAGGGCGTCGTCGCGGGCGATGTACTGCGCCTCGGAGACATAGACCGCGCCCGCGTTGAGGGCCGGGTTGAGGTCGTCGACATGGACCTGGATGCGCTTGTAGATCTGGTTGCCGGTGGCGCCGGCGGTGGAGAAGGGCCAGGGGTACTGCCCGGTGGCGGGGTTGATCTCGAAGCGCGGCCCGAGGCCCGACTGCGAGCCGTTCAGGCCAGTCGAGTATGGGTCGGAGCACCCGACGCCGAGGGTGGAGCAGCACCCGCCGCAAGTGGGCGAGCAGGAGCCGCAGAGGGTCTGCTGGAGGGCGCAGAACCCGTGCTTGATCCAGGACACACCGATCTGCTCGATGGCGCCGTGGTTGATGCGGTAGATGTTGGTCAGGATGAGCGGGTGCCGGTCGGCTCCGCTCTGGAACCAGTTGAGCGCCACGGTGCCGATGTTGCACGAGGTGGTGCCGATCGAGTAAGCGACGAGGTCGCCCGTCGTGCCGAAGTGCTGCGGCCCGTTGCCGCCGGGCTGGCTGCCGACGCCGGCGACATCGCCGACGATCACATCGGCCTGTCCGAAACCGAGCCCGGCCGACAGCGCGACCGTGGCCCCGAAGATCCCTCTCTTGATCCAAGACATGCGCATCATTCCGTCCCTTCTGATGGTGGTGCGACTCGTGACAATCCGCCTGCCGAGAGACCGACAGGCCCCCGGAACACCCCACGAGAGCAACCTGGTTGAAGTTGAGGCTTCAGACTACCGCAGATGGTCGGTGTTGTGCCAGCGCGAATGTACAAAGAAGCCTATTCAAGACCCATCGATCGCCTTCCACAGGCGTTCCGAACGGCAAGTTGCGGCCTCGAAATACTGCACGACAGGAATTTTCCTGCGGAACAAAATTTCCGGCGGATCACGGCGCCGCTCGCCGCGCCGCCGCCTCAGCGCGCCAAGTCGCGGCCTCTTCGGCGCGGCCCGAGGCGCCCAGCAGTTGGGAGGCCCGCTCGGCGAGCAGCGCGTTGGTGGGCGCGAGACGGGCGGCCTCGACGATCTGGTCGATCGCGCCAGATTGATCGTTGATGGCGAACAGCATGCCCGCGAGGTCGTGACGGAAGATCGGCTCCTCCGGGTGCCGCTCGACGAGGGCGCGGAGCTCGGCGATCCCCTCGGTGAGCGGTGGTTCGAGGCCCAGTTCCAGTCCGATCTGGGCCAGCGCGGTCGCGAACCCGAGGCGCTGCCAGGGGTCGTGCCGTTGACCGGACGCGGCTTCGCGGAGGAGGGCGAGGCCGCGGTCGGTCTGCCCCAGGGCGAGGAAGACGCGCCCGATCTCGAACATGGTCGCCGGCTGGCTCGCGCCGGTTGCCGAGGCGGCACGCTCGACGATGGCGGCCGCGTCGGCGTCGCGCCCCCCGGCGGCGAGGATCCGGGCTGCGCCGAGGAGCGTGGCGGCGTCGGGCTTCTCCGCGACAACCGATTCGACCAGGCGGATCGAGTCCGCGGGGCGTCCGATCGCGTTGGCGAGCTGGGCCGCCTCGAGCCGGATCGCGGGGTCGTGCGGGTCGAGTTCGAGAACGCGGTCGAGGATGCGGCCCATGCCGTCCCGGTCGCCTTCGAGCGCGAGCACCTGTCCCTTGCTGAGCAGGAAGCGGGGGTCGGTCGCCTCGGCGACCGGGGGGTCGGCCCAGATCGAGGGATCGTGCAGCGAGGCGTCCCACAGCGTGCGTGAGAGCCGCAGGCGGACGGCGTGGAGTTCGGGGTGTTGCGCGATCGCGTCGCGCATGATCTGGAGCGATTCGTTGTTCAGCCGCTCGACATTCTCCGGGCTCGAGTCCTTTTCGAACTGCCGCGAGGCGTCGCGAGCGTGGAGGTTGAGCATCTGGAAGATCAGGCCGTCGGTGGGGTTGCCCCGCTCGACGACGCGGCGGAGGACATCGACCGCGGGGCCGAACTCGCCGAGCACGGCGTGGAGGTAGGCGACGCGGACATCGTCGTCGGGGCTGAGGCGCCAGCCCAGGCCGCCGCGGCCCGGTGCGTCGGCGCGGGCGTACCAGGCGAGGGCGGCGCGGGCGCGGGCGGCGGGTTCCGGTGAGGGGGCGAACTCGGGGCGGAGGATGGCGTCAACCGGGATGCCCACGCCGGCGTGGAGCGCATCGCCCCGCCAGCGGGCGAAGTTGCCCACGCCCCCCCACGCGGCGAAGGCCCACCCGGCGAGCATGAGCAGCGCGAACGCGATGCCCGCGGGACGGAGCCGCCCCTTGACGCGCAGGTCGAGGCGGTGGCTGCGCGCGTTGGGCGTCGTGAGCATCTTCCAGAGGACGACGGACAGGCCCGTGCCGACGGCGGCGAGCCCGCCCGCCATGAGCATCGGGACCTGGTCCAGCATGCCGCGCGTTGCGATGAAGAGCACGAAGAAGACCAGGGCCGCGGCGATCTCGCCGGCGGGGCTCAGGTCGTACCGGCGCGATCGCTTGGCGGTCACAGCGGCGCGTTCCGCGTCGACCCCCGCGCGGGGCCGGGCGCCCATCGCGGGCCTCCCCGGGGCGATGGAGAGCGCCTCGTTGGGGCAGACGCTGATGCAGTCCATGGTCTTCATGCAGCCCGGGGAGACGACCATGCCGTAGATCTTGATTTCCTCGTGGACACGGACATTGCTGGTGCAGGCGGCGGTGCAATGCCCGCACTCCTTGCATTTGTCGTGATCGACGCGGACGCGGACGGGGGCGACCGGCTCGACGAGCCCGAACATGCCGCCGTACGGGCACGCGTAGGTGCAGAACGCTTTGGATCCGAGGAAGTAGACGGTTGCGAACCCGCAGACGAGGATGAACGGGATGGCGATGTACCACTCGGGGAAGGTCGCCCAGTAGTCCTCAACGAAGAGCTCATTGCGGAACCCGTAGAAGGGCTCGACGCGCTTGAGCCACCAGGGCCAGTCGATGTTGGCGGCGTCCATCGCGGGCTGGAGGATGAGCCGCTTGAAGTTGGGCCAGAGGAACATGTAGGACCCGAGGACCAGCGGCACAAACACGAGCAGGCGGGAGCGGAAGGGCTTGGGGCGAATACCGGCCTTGCCCATGAGCCAGGCGCAGAAATCCTGGAGGGCGATGACATGGCAGAGCCACCCGCAGACATAGCGCCCGAAGACGATCGTGACGATCAGGGCGAGGCCGAAGAAGATCGCCCCGGCGTTGACGATGCCGTTCTCGAGTGTCTGCATCGATTCGGAGGGCTCGACGGGGGAGAGCGTCGTGCCGACGAGCAGCCACTGGATGACATGGATCACCATGAGGACATGCACGGCGACGAGCACGCCGGCCCTCCAGGGGCCGATGCGGGTTCGTTTCATCGCGGGCGTTCCCGGCGCAGCGGAGCCGAGCACGGGGAGCGAGACCGATCGCGTGGTCGCGGGGGTGCATTGGCGGGGCATGATCCGGAGCGTATCCGCCGAAGGGGTCGGGGGTTCAGGGGCGGACGGTCGGGAGCCGGTGCGGCGGCTATCCTGTCGATCCCGGGCTGGTTTTTCCGGTCCGGTCAACGCGGAGACTGAACATGGCCATCCTCGTCAACGCCGACACCAAGGTCATCTGCCAGGGCATCACGGGCGCGTTCGGCAAGGTGCACACCCGCGGGTGCTGCAACTACGGGACGAAGATGGTCGGCGGGGTGACCCCGGGCAAGGGGGGCACCAAGGACGAGAACGGGCTGCCGATCTTCGACACCGTCAAGCAGGCGGTCGACGCGACGGGGGCCGAGGCCTCGATGATCTTCGTCCCGCCCATGTTCGCGGCGGACGCGGTGCTCGAGGCGGCGGCGGCCGGGGTGCGGCTGGTCTGCTGCATCACGGAAGGCGTGCCGGTCAACGACATGGTCAAGGTTCGCACGGTGATCGACGAGCTCAACGGGTCGCGTGATCTGGGGCAGTCGAGCAAGGTGGTGCTGCTGGGGCCGAACTGCCCGGGCATCATCACGCCCGGACCCAAGAGCGGCGCGGGCGACTCGCGTCAGAACCCGTACACGAACAAGGGCTGCAAGATCGGGATCATGCCCGGGTACATCCACACCCACCTGTCGGACCCGGCCTGCACCACCGGCAAGCGGGTCGGGATCGTGTCGCGATCGGGCACGCTCACCTACGAGGCGGTCTGGCAGACGAGCCAGCTGGGCATGGCCCAGAGCACCTGCGTGGGAATCGGGGGCGATCCGGTCCGCGGCCTAAGCCACATCGATGTCATCCGGATGTTCCAGGACGACCCCGAGACCGACGGGATCCTGATGATCGGGGAGATCGGCGGGTCCGACGAGGAGGCCGCCGCGGAGTACATCCGGGCCCATGTCTCCAAGCCCGTGGCGGCGTTCATCGCGGGCCGGACGGCCCCCCCGGGCAAGCGGATGGGTCACGCCGGGGCGATCATCTCCTCCGGGGCGGGGGGCAAGCCGACGGGCACGGCCGATAGCAAGATCGCGGCCCTGAAATCGGCGGGTGCGGTTGTAGCGGAGACCCCCTCGGATATGGGGAAGGCGATGGCGGCGGCGCTGGGCCTGCGTTGATTTCGGGCACGCCGATCGCAATTCGCGGGGCCCGAGTCACACTTCCGCTGTTTTGGGTCGGCTTATGCGTCGATTCTGTGGCATCAAGGTGTCACAGGACGGGCCATGCCGCGGGCAGATGCTGGTCAATCTGTTGAGGGGGACACTCTCCCCGGGGCCGCGCCCCGCGTCTCGGCGCGGGTGCCGGTGGGGCCCTGGGTGCTGGCGCTGCTGGTGCTGGGGCTGACCGGGGCCGCCTCGGCGGTTGCGTGGTCGCAGGCCCGCGCCTCGGAGTTGAAGACCGCCCAGAGGCACTTCGAGCGGCGGACCCGCCAGCTCTCCGAAATGCTCAGCGTCGTCGCGGGCCGCTCGGTTCAACTGGCGAATTCCGCGGTCGGCCTGGTCGAATCGAGCGAGCACCTGACACGCGACGAATGGGAGCGGTTCACCGCCCGGTCGCTGCTGACGGCTGAGGTCCCGGGTGTTGACGGGCTCGCCTTCATCGAGCGGGTGCCCGCGACCGGCCTGTCGTCGTTCATCGAGCGCGCGCGGGGCGATGGGGCCCCGGACTACGCCCGCCGGCTCCCCCCTGCGACGGATGAACCAGAGCCCGTGGACGCCCATTACATGGTGCTGTGCAAGGCGCCCAGCGACCTGCACCAGGCGTACTGGGGGATTGACCTGGCGGCGTCGGCGGCGACCCGGCAGGTCTTCGACCGGGCGTCGGAGCCGGGGCGGATCGCCTTCGAATTGCTGTCGCGGGCCCCGCTGGGGGGGGATGGCCCGGGCTCACCGGTCGCGTTCCTGGCGATCCCCGCGTTCGGGCCCGCGCGCGCGGGCGAGGCCCCCGGCGAGGTGCTCTCGGGGCTCCGCGGGTGGGTGGGGCTCTCGGTCGACCTTGCCGCCTACTTCGACGCGGTGGTAACGGGACACGCGTTCGACGGGGCGGTCGCGCTCCGATTGCGGACCGAGGGGGAGTTCGTCGATGTCTACCGAACGGCCGCCGCGCCGCGGCCGGGTCTGATCCAACCTGTTGAGTTGCACGGGACCTACGCGGACAACGAATGGAGCATCCGGGTCGAGCCCGGCGAGTCGTTCGCCCCGGATTTCACCGCGGCGAATCGGACGGGCGTTACCGGGCTGCTGATCTCGCTGCTGGTCAGCACGATCAGCCTGCTGCTCTCGCGGACGGGCCACCGAGCGACGCGGCTGGCCGAGGCGATGACGGAGGACCTGAGACGGAGCGAGGTGCGTCTGCGGGAGCTTGCCGAGCGGGCCGAGGAATCCAGCCGGCTCAAGAGCCTTTTCCTCGCGAACATGAGCCACGATGTCCGGACGCCGATGACGGCGATCCTCGGGTACACGCGCGTGCTCGAGGACGAACTCGGGGCGGGGGCGACGGGGCACACGGCCGAGGCGCTCGCGGCGATCCAGCGGAGCGGCGCGCACCTGCTGCACCTGATCAACGAGGTGCTGGATCTCTCGAAGATCGAGGCGAACCGGCTTGTGCTGGCGAGCGAGCCGTTCAGCGTCCGCGACCTGATCTCCGGGTCGGTCTCGGTGGTGCGGAGCCTCGCGCAGGCGAAGGGGATCGCGCTCGTGATTGAGCTCGGTTCGCCGGTGCCGGCGAGGCTTGTCGGCGACGAGGCCCGGCTGAGGCAGGTCCTGCTCAACCTTCTCGGGAACGCCGTGAAGTTCACCGAGCGGGGCGGCGTTCGGCTCCTCGTTTCGGCGCCGGCGGGCGCGAGCGCCGGCAAGTCTCGCCTCGTGCTCGAGATCGAGGACTCGGGAATCGGGATGACCCCCGACCAGGTGGCCCGGGTCTTCCAGCCGTTCGTGCAGGCGGACCCTTCGCACACGCGGCGGTTCGGGGGGACGGGGCTGGGGCTGACGATCGCGCGGCGGCTGGTGGAGGCGATGAACGGGAGCGTCGAGATCGAATCGGAGCCGGGGGTCGGGACGAGGTTCCGGGTCTTGCTCACGCTCCCGGTCCTGGGCGCGGAGGTGATCGACGACCCCGACCACCTGAGCGAGCCGAAGCGGCCCTGGGTTCGCGCCGCCGGGGCCGACAGCGCGCCGACCGGGGGACGCGTCCTGCTCGTGGAGGACGGGCCGGACAACCAGCGGCTGGTGGCGTACACGCTTGGCAAGTCGTCGGTCGAGATCAGGATCGAGAGCGACGGCGAGGCGGGGCTTCGGCGCATGCTCGAGGCGTGGGAGCAGGGCGAGCCGTTCGACCTGGTCCTGCTCGACATGCAGATCCCGACCATCGATGGGTACACAGTCGCCTCCCGGGCGCGGGAACGGGGCTATCCGGGGCGGATCGTCGCGCTCACCGCGCACGCGATGGCGGGTGACCGCGATCGATGCCTGCGAGCCGGCTGCGACGGGTACCTCTCCAAGCCCTTCCGCCCCGAGGATCTTCTCGGGCTGGTGCGGTGGGCGACGCGGGAGCGGGCCGAGGCGGCCTGAAATCGGGCTAGCGGCGGTAGACCGCTGAACACCCGGTGGTCTCGGTGACGCGCACCGACGCGACCCGGGCCTCGGGCGCGAGGGCGTCGTCGAGCCGCCCGGCGAGCTCATCGGCGATGTGACGAGCGATCTGCTCGGCGCTGGGATTGACACGGTCGAACGGGGGTGTCTCGTTCAGGTTGGCGTTGACCAGCGGCCTGCAGATGTCCTTCAGGACCGCGTTGACCGTGTGAAAATCGCAGAGCAGGCCGTCCTCGTCGAGGGTCTGCCCCTCGAGAGTGACGGTGACGCGGAAGTTGTGCCCGTGGATGGGCTCGCGCACGCCGGCGATGGTGAGCGCGTGGGCGGCGCAGAACTCTCGTTCAACCGTGATCTCGTACATCGCGCCTCCTGCACGGGCGCCGCGCGGCCGGCGCCTGGCCGGGCGGGGTCAACCGGTCACAGCCTGCCGAACACCGGGAGTTCGCCGACCAGCGGGCGGAGGTAATCGAGGAACTCGCCCGAGACATCGAAGTCGCCCAGGATGAGGTTGGGCTCCATGTGGCGGGTTTTGGCGGCGACCCTGGTGAGGTCGATCCGGTCGAGTTCGGAGCGGTAGTCCTGCCCGGCGTAGCCCTTGCCGGTGCGGAGGATGGCGACGGAGCCGTCGAGGTCGCCGCTGGCGGCGAGGACGCCCGCGTACCGCCCGGCGCGGCGTGCCTCCTCGGCGTCGATCGGGGAGGGGTCGGGCCAGCAGCGCTGGAGGTACCCGAAGGTGTCGGCGCGGATGCGCGGGGTCTTGCCGGCGGCGGACTTGAGGCGGGTCTTGAGGATGTTGGCGAGCTGATCGCCCAGGGCGCCCGAGCCCGAGAGCTGGACATTCCCGTGGGCGTCCTTCTCGCCCTGGATGAGCATCGCGCCGATGGGTGTTCCCTCGGCGTCCTGGATGCCCTCGCTCACCGCGATCTGGCAACGCCCGAGGCGGTCGTAGACCTCCGCCACACGCTCGACGAACGACTCGAGATGGAAGGGAACCTCGGGCAGGCAGATCACATGCGGGCCGTCGTCGGGCTGGCGGCGGGCGAGCGCCGCGGCCCCGGTCAGGAAGCCCGCGTGCCGGCCCATGATGACATTGATCTTGATGCCGGGGATCGAGGCGTTGTCGAGGTTGTCGGCCATGAAGGCCGTCGCGACATACCGCGCCGCGGACGGGAAGCCCGGCGTGTGGTCGTTGACGGGCAGGTCGTTGTCGACGGTCTTGGGGACATGGAAGCAGCGGAGCTCGTACCCCGCCTGGTTCGCGAGTTCGTTGACGATGCGGCATGTGTCCGAGGAGTCGTTGCCGCCGATGTAGAAGAAGTAGCGGATGGCGTGTTTCTCGCAGGCGTGGAAGATGCGCTTGCAGTATTCCGCGTCGGGCTTGTCACGCGTCGACCCGAGGGCGGCCGAGGGGGTTCGGGCGACGGCGTTGAGGACGGCCTGGTCCTTCTCGGTCAGGTCGACGAGTTGGTCTCCGGTCAGCCCCCGGACGCCGTGTCGCATGCCGAGGACGCGTCGGATGGGGTTGCCTGGCTTGCCCGCGCCCTCGGCGAGGAGGCCCTCGACGACGCCGACGAGCGACTGGTTGATGACCGCGGTGGGCCCGCCGGACTGCCCGATGACCGCGTTGCCCTCGATGAGTTGTGCCATGGTGATCGTCCTCGATTCGCGGGGTCAACGCCCCTTCGCCGGAGGGTAGGCGGGCCGCGAGCGGGTCCCACGCGACCCGGGCCCCGAGCCACTATCCTCAGCCCATGCGAACTCCCCTCCGAACCGTCGCCGTTGTGCTGTTCGCCTCGGTCTTCTCGGTGTCGGCCCGCCCGACCGCGACCTCGCCGCTGACGCCGCACCCCAACGGGATGCGTCGGGCCGAGTCGACCCACCATGTTTTCCTGAACGCCACGGTGCACCCCAGGCCGGGTGAGGTGTGGGAGCAGGGGTACATCGAGGTCCGCGACGGACGGATCGTGGCCGCGGCGGACCTTGCGGGCTTCCGCCCCGCGATCCCGCCGGGGGCGCAGGTTCACGATCTGACCGGGGAGCACATCTACGCCGCGTTCATCGACCCGTTCGTCGAGGTCGAAGCCCCCAAGCCCGGGCCGGACCGCGCCGGGAGGCACTGGAGCGAACTGGTCACGCCGGAGCGTTGGGCGCTCGACGGGGAGGGCGTCTCCGCGGACACCGCGTCGCAGCGGCGCGGGCTCGGGTTCGCGGCGGCGATGATCTTCCCTGAGGGGGGCATCCTCGCGGGGTCCGGGGCGGTGGTGAGCCTGGCCGAGCGGGCCGACGACCCGAGCGCGCGGTTCGAGACGGTGTACCTCGACCGTGCATTCCAGGCGGCCGACTTCGAGACCGCGGGTTGGCGGAGCGGGGCGTACCCGACGAGCACGCCGGGGGCGGTCGCGTTGATCCGCCAGACGCTGCTCGACGCGCGGTGGCAGGCGAGATTCGCGCCGACCGCGAGCGGGGCGAACCCCGTCAACGCGCTGACGCCCCTCGAGGACGCCGGCACGCCGCTCCTGTTTACCGCCGACCACGAACTGGAGCATTTCCTCGCGTCGGACATCGCCTCGGAGTTTGACCGCGACCTGGTGATCGTCGGGAACGGGATGGAGTTCAAGTGGCTCGAAGGGATCGCGGGGCTGGACCGATCGCTGATCGTCCCGCTGCGTTTCCCGGAGAAGCCCGATGTCTCCTCCGTCGGGAAAGCCGAGTCGGTCGAGCTCGAGACGATGATGACCTGGGAGCAGGCCCCGACGAACCCGCGCCGGCTCGCCGAGCGGATGCGGGACTCAGGCCGCGATCTGGCCCTGACGGCGAGCCACCTGCCGAAGGGGAGGAAGTTCCACGATGAACTCCGGCTCGCGATCAAGAACGGGCTGACCGAGGAGGATGCGCTCGCGATGCTGACCACCGCTCCGGCCCGCATCGCAGGCATAGAAGACCAGGCAGGGACGATCGACGCGGGCAAGCGGGCGAACCTGCTGATCGCCTCGGGCCCGGTGTTCGAGAAGGACACCGATTTCTATGACCTCTGGATTGATGGGCGGCGGCACGCCTTGGGCGACCGCCCGGGCCCGGACTTCGACGGGACCTGGCGGATGTGGGTCGGCCCGGAGGAGGCGCCCGCTTTCGAGATGACCCTCAAGATCACGGGGTCGAAGGACAAGCCCAAAATCGTCGGCACGGAGTCCTGGAGCCCCGACGGGGGCGAGGCGGAGCCGCACTCGAGCGACGCGAGGCAGGTCCGGATCGAGGAGCGCCGGCTGAGCTTCCTGCTCGACGACGATGACGACGAGAAGGTGACCTACATCGTGTCGGGCACGCTGGTCGGCTCGGACCGCATGTTCGGCACGGGTGTTGCCGCCGATGACAGTAAATTCGAATGGCAGGCCAGCCGCCAACCCGCGGGCGAGGATGGGGGCGACGCCGGGAACGCCGCGCCGCCCACGCCGGACGAGGCGCCCGCCGGCGACGATGCCGACGACGCGGACGATCAGGCCCAGGACGAAGACAGCGGGAAGAAGGACGACGCGTTCGAGCCCGCCCCGCCGCTGCCCGGGTACCCCTTCGGCCCGTACGCGGTGGCGTACCCCCCCGAGCCCGAGATGATCCTGTTCACCAACGCGACGATCTGGACCGCGACCGATCGCGGGACCTTCGAACGCGGGTGGATCCTCATCGGCGAGGGCATGGTGCTGCGGAGCGAGGCGGGCCCGACCCCCGAATTCCTGCTCGACGGCTCGAACCCGGAGATCGTGGTGGTGGACGCGACCGGCAAGCACATCACGCCGGGGCTGATCGACGCGCACAGCCACACGAGCCTGTTCCGTTTCGGGGTCAACGAGGCGGGGCAGGCGGTGACCGCGGAGGTCCGCATCGGGGATTCGCTCGACCCCTCGCACATCAACTGGTATCGCCAGCTCGCGATGGGCGTGACCGCGGTCAACAGCCTGCACGGATCGGCGAACCCGATCGGGGGACAGAACGCGATCCACAAAATCCGCTGGGGCGCGCGCACGCCGGCCGAGATGCGGCTCGCCAACGCCCGCCCCGGCATCAAGTTCGCCCTGGGCGAGAATGTCAAGCAGAGCAACTGGCAGAGCGATGGGTCGCGTTACCCGCAGACGCGGATGGGCGTCGAGACGATCATCCGCGACCGCTTCGAGGCCGCCCGGAGATACGCCGTCGAGCAGGCCCATTGGTTCGTCGAGGACTACGCCGCGGACATCGAGCGCCGCACCGGGTCGCGCCCCGCGAATGTGACCCCCCCCACCACCACGGGGCGGGCGGCGGTGGACTACGGCATGCGCGTCATCCGGGAGGGGTATCCGGTGGGCGAGATGGCGTTCCCGCGCGAGTCCCGCCGGATCGATCTCGAACTCGAGACGCTCGCCGAGATTCTGGCCGGGGAGAGGCTGGTCCACTGCCATTCCTACCGGCAGGACGAGATCCTCATGCTCTGCCGCGTCGCGGCGGACTTCGGCTTCCGAGTCGGTTCGTTCCAGCACGGCCTCGAGGTGTACAAGGTCGCCGAGGCGGTGCGCGAGAACGCGATCGGCGCCAGCTTGTTCAGCGACTGGTGGATGTACAAGGTCGAGGTCATGGACGCGATCCCCTTCGCGGGGCCGCTCCAGACCGAGGCCGGCGTGAACACCTCGTACAACTCCGATTCGGACGAGCTCGCCCGCCGGTTGAATACCGAGGCCGCGAAGGCGGTCAAGTATGCCCGCCCCAACTCCGGCATGACTCCGGAGGAGGCGCTCAAGTTCGTCACGATCAACCCGGCGATGCAGCTCGGCATCGACGGTCGCGTCGGCAGCCTTGAGGACGCCAAGGACGCGGACCTGGTGGTCTGGTCGGGCGACCCGCTCTCGTCCTACTCCGTGGTCGAGCAGGTCTACATCGAGGGACGAGAGGTCTACAGCCTCGAGCAGGACCGGATTCACCGCGAGCGAGTCGCGAAGGAACGCCAGCGGCTGATCCAGAAGATCGTCGCCGCCCCGGACCGGGGCGGGAAGGGCCGGGGCGGGGACGAGCGCGAGAAGCCGACGGAGAAGCCCCTTGTCGACTCGCCCCCGACCCGCGCGGGCGTGCTCGCCTCCTGGATCAGGGCGGGCTTCCACCCCGACGACATGCGCCCGGGCGACTGCGGCTGCGGCATCATCAACCACGCGATCTTCTACGAGAGCGAGGAGCGCTGAACATGAAGACCCTCACCATCATCCTCGCGATCGTCGCCTCCGCCGCGATCGGGCTCGCCCAGGACCTGCTGCCCGCGTCCCCGCCGCAGACGGGCGGGGTGATGCTCGTCGGGGGCACGGTCCACACCGTCTCGGGCGAGACCATCGAGAACGGGGTCGTTGGCTTCCGCGACGGGCGCATCACCGTCGTCGCGGACGCGGCGATCATGTCCCGCATCTCGCTGACCGACGACACACGCGTCATCGACATCGCGGGCCGGCATGTCTACCCCGGCCTGATCGCCGCCGCGACGCGGCTCGGCCTGACCGAGACCGAGTCCGTGCGCGCGACCCACGACTACAACGAGACCGGGGGCTTCACGCCCGAGGTCCGCGCGGTGGTCGCGGTGAACCCGGACTCGACGCTCATCCCCGTCGCCCGGCTCAACGGCGTGCTGCTCGCGGGCGTCGCCCCCTCGGGGGGACGAATCCCGGGCCGCGCGGGCGTCATCCGTCTGCACGGCTGGACCTGGGAGGACATGACGGTGCGGGCCGAGGCCGGGCTGGTGCTCGCGTGGCCGAGCGTGCGCACGAACCAGGGCCCCTGGCGTTCCGAGCGTGGGGACGACGAGGACCGCATCAAGCGCGACCTCGACGCGATCTCCCGCTTCTTCGACGACGCCGGGGCCTACGCCCGGGCGGTCGACGCGGGGGCCGACCTGCCGGTCGATCTGCGGCTCTCGGCGATGCGGCCCTATCTGGGCGAGGCGTCCGGCGAGGGCGCGCGTCCCGTGTTCATCGCAGCGGACGATTACGACCAGATCGTCTCGGCGGTCTCGTTCGCGCAGGCTCGGGGGCTGAGAGCCGTCATCGTGGGTGGGCGGGATGCGCACCTGTGCACCGAGCTGCTCAAGGCGGCCGACACGGCGGTGGTGATCGACGGGACCTACCGCTTCCCCAAGCGGGCCGACTCCCCGCACGATGAGGCGTACGCCCTGCCCGCGAGGCTGCACGCGGCGGGGGTCCGGTTCTGCATCACGGGCTCGGACCGCGACGGCAATGTCCGCAACCTTCCCCACGAGGCCGGCATGGCGGCGCGATACGGGCTCGAACCCGCCGCCGCGGTGAGAGCGATCACGCTCGGCGCCGCGGAGATCCTGGGCGTCGCGGAAGACTATGGGTCGCTCGAACAGGGCAAGAGCGCGACCCTCATCGTCACGACGGGCGATGTGCTCGAGATCACGACCAACCTCGAGCACGCGTTCATCGAGGGCCGCTCGATCGACCTGCGCAGCAAGCAGACCGATCTGCGCGACAAGTTCGTCGAGAAGTACAGGCAGCTCGGCATCATCAGCGAGTAGGCCTTCTTTGGATCAACACAGAATCTGGCCTCCGCGCGCGGGCCCGCGGTGGTCTCGCCGCGCGCCCGGCCTTAGGGTGCGAGGATCACCACACCGCCGCGCTGAACCCCGGGCGTGTCCACCCTGGGCGAGCGGCCGAGGAGAATCACGCCGCGCGCCGCCGCGGGCGAGCCCACGAGGAGCAACACCATGACCACCATCCCGTCCATCGTCTCGCCCGAGCTCAAGCGGGCCCGCCGGCAAGTCCGGGTCGCGATGCCGGACCCCACCCGGCGGCTGGAGCAGGACGAGGAGTGGTTCCTCTACCACGACGGGTCGGCCTGGCGCGAGCTCCGCCTGCACGACTACGCCGAGATCTTCGCCGTGCCGGGCCTGTACGAGCATGTGGTCACGGACATCCTGGGCTGCTCGTCTCCCGAGGTGGTGGCCGACCTGCTCGTCCGCGCCGTGGTCGAGGCCGGCGAGGACCCCGGCGAGATGACCGTGCTCGACCTCGGCGCCGGCAACGGGTGCGTCGCCGAGCAACTGGCGATGCGGCGCTTCTCGACCCTCGTGGGCGTTGATCTCACGCCCGCCGCGGCGGAGGCCGCCGAGCGCGATCGCCCGGGCCTCTACGCGGACTACGCCGTCGGTGACCTCACCGACCTGCCCGATCGGGAGCGCGCCCGGCTCGACGCGCGGTCCTTCGACGCCATGGTCTGCGTCGCCGCGCTCGGGTTCGGGGACATCCCGACCGAGGCGTTCCTCGCGGCGTTCGAACGGGTCCGCCCCGGGGGGTGGGTCGCGTTCAACATCAAGGAGTCGTTCCTCGACCCGGCGGATGAATCGGGGTTCGGGTCGGCGCTCCGCGGCATGATCGCGGAACGCTTGCTCGAGGTGATCGGCCGCAAGCAGTACCGGCACCGGCTCTCGTCGAGCGGGCTGCCGCTGCGCTATGTCGCGTTCATCGGCCGCAAGCGATCGTGAGCCGCTCGAAGGCCCTGCGACGAAGGCGCACCCGGATGCCCCGTTGCGCGGCGAGCAGGGCCGCACCCCGCCCGGGAGCGGAGCGTCGTCCTGTTGCCGCCGGGCAGGGCGTCGGGCCCGGCGACTCGTCAGGGGACGGGTCCATCTTGATGCCCGATCGTCCCTGGACCATGGCGCCGTGGTTCATCTCGAAGTGTGAACCATGCTTCGCGGCGTGGGCCGGCCTGATCCGCCGTCACCCTTCGGGATGACGACGGGCACCGGGAACACGCCGGAACGGAGAACGGCCTCAGTCCTCCGGGATGTTGTCGCTCGTCACGATCTCGCGGAACTTCGTGCGGAGCTGCTTGGTGATCGGGCCCTCGGCCTTGACCGACTTGTCGGCCCCGATGATGTGCTCGCAGTCGTTCCCCGCGGGGTCCTTGGCGATGATGGAGGTGACCGCGATCATCTCGGCCGCCGAGCCGGTGAGGAAGACCTCGTCGGCCTCGACCAGGGCGACGGGGCGGAACATGCGTTCCTCGACCTCGTACCCGCAGGCGGGCGCGACGGTGTCGATGATGAACTGGCGGGTGATGCCCTCGAGGATGCCCGCGCTGCTCGGGGGCGTGAAGATGCGCCCGTCCTTGACCGCGAAGATGTTGTCGCCCGTGCACTCGCTGACAAACCCGTCGAGGTTGAGCATGACCGATTCGAGCAGCCCGCGATCGATCGACTCGATCTTCGCGAGGATGTTGTTCAAGTAGTTCAGGCTCTTGACGCGCGGGTCGAGGCAGGCGATCGGGACTCGGGGCCGCTCCGCGATCACCACCGTCATCCCCTTCTCGTACATCTCGGGCGGGTAGAGGGCGATCTGGTCGGCGATGCAGATGATGCCGGGCTCGGGGCACTTGAAGGGGTTGAGCCCCAGCGTCCCCACGCCCCGCGTGACCACGAGGCGGATGTACCCGTCCACGAGCCCGTTGAGGTCGATGCAGCGGCGCTGGATCGCGACCATCTCCTCGCGGCTGATGTGGATATCCAGGCGGATCGCCTTGGCGGACCTCCAGAGGCGGTCCATGTGCTGCTCGCACTTGAAGATCTTGCCCTTGTAGACGCGGATGCCCTCGAACACGCCGTCGCCGTAGAGCAGCCCGTGGTCGTAGACACTGACAGCGGCCTCGTTCTTGGCCTTGAACTCGCCGTTGACATAGATGATCGGGCGCTGCAGGTCGGGGTGCGTGATGACCGGGGCGGGGATCGCGTCCACGCGCGCCAGGCCGCTCGAAAACACGGAGCCGGGAACACTGGTGGTCTGGGTCATGCGAACCTCCTTGTTGGCCATCAAGTCCCTCCGGCGACTCTGCGAGACACCGAACTTCCCCGACCGTAGCGCGGCGCCGTTCGCCACGCCACCGAGACTACGATCACAAATCGATCGTATTCCAATCAGAATACGATCAAAGAACCGGTTCAGGCCCTCACGGCGGCTGAGAACCGGTTCTTCGCCTGTAGTACGACAGATTCGACCTGGGGATCGACTTCTTCGTGCCGCAGTGTGCGCATTCCGTCGCGGAAGCGCAGGCGGATCGTCACGGACTTCTTGCCCGCCCCGATCTGCGGACCTCGATAGGTCCCCACGAACCCGCACGCCTCCATCCGGTCGGGCGCGAGCTCACGCACCATGCCGGCGATATCGGACCACCGCACCCCCTCGTCAACGATCAACGAGAGATCCCGCTCGATCGCCGGGAAGCCGGGGAGCGGGTGCGCCAGCGAGGCCGGCGGGAAGCCCGCGACCAGCGGTTCGAGCGCCAGATCCGCCGCGGCGACGGGTGTTTCCAGGTCGAACGCCCGCAACGCGTCATCACTGAGCAGGCCGAAGAGCCCGAGCTCGACCGGCGCGTGGTCGCCGCGGGCCCGCAGTCGCACCGACGCCGTCGCGGCGGGGTCCCACCCGCTGGGGATCGAGCCCACGAGGGGCTCGACGAGCACGCCCGCCTCCGAGCCGTGCATCGCGCGGACGACCTCGTCAAGAACTCCCCGCATGACGCGAAGGGCGGCCTGGCGATCATCAAAGCCCCGCTTGCTCGTCTCGCCGCTGCCGGGCACATCCATGAGCAGGCTGAGGTTCCGGCGTTCCACGCTCCGGGGGGAATCACCGGCCCCGGCGGAGGGGTGCTGGGCGAAGCAGGAGGCGATCTCAAAGAGCCTGACCTCGCCCGGGCGGGCGGACCGGGCCGACTGGTTGGCCCTCCGGCACGCGAGCAGCCCGAGCAGCGGGCTGGGTCGGAGCGTGGGCTCGTCGGCGCGGCGGGAGTCGTCGACCGCGGTCGCCTCCAGGCCCGGCGGAAGGAAGAGCGGGGCGGTCTTGGGGCTGGTGAAGCTGAAGGTCACGGTCTCGTCGAACCCGAGCCCCGTCAGCACTCGCCCTACCTCGCGGAGCGCCCGGCGGGCAGGCTGCGGGGTGACGACGCGGACCGGCAGCGTCGGCGCGACGGGGATTGCGTCGTAGCCCCGGATGCGCGCGATCTCCTCGATGAGATCGATCTCGCGGGAGAGGTCCCGCGCGCGGTGCGGGGGGATCTCGCACACCAGTTCGTTCTCGTCGCGCTGCTCGACGCCGATCTCGAGTGCCCGGAGCATCGCGATCATGTCGCCGACGGGGATCTCGATGCCGAGGATCGTGCCGACCCGGGCGGGGCGCAGCACGACCGCGGCGGGACTCGGGAGGGGAAGCCCCTCGCTCAGCACGCCCTCGGCCAGCGTGCCCCCGGTGAGTTCGCAGAGCAGGGCGACGGCCCGCTCGGCCGCGAACGCGATGGTCCGGGGATCGACGCCCCGCTGGAACCGGAAGCCCGCGTCGGTGTTGATCGCCAGGCGCCGGGCCTGGGTGCGCACGGTCACCGGGTCCCAGGTCGCCATCTCAAAGACAATGTCGGTCGTCGAGCCATCGACCTCGCTGTCCGCCCCGCCGATGACGCCCGCGAGCGATTGGGCCCGTTCGGCGTCGGCGACGACCAGGTCCGTAGGTTTAAGCGTGCGGTCCTTCTCGTCGAGGGTCCGCAGTTTTTCGCCCTCGCGGGCGTACCTGATCACAAGTCGGTGGCCCGCGAGTTTGGCGCGGTCGAAGACATGGCAGGGGTTGCCCAGTTCGAAGGTGATGAAGTTCGTGACATCGACCGCGTTGTTGATCGAACGCTGCCCCACCGCTTCGAGCCGCTCGGCGAGCCACGCGGGGCTCGGGCCGACCTTGCACCCCGTGATCACATGAGCCGTGAACAGGGGGCAGGCCCCGGGCTCGCGGTTCTCGAGGCTCAGGAGATCGCCGACCAGCCCCCGCCGCCCCGGCCGGGCGGACTCCGGGTAGACCAGCTTCCGACCGGACAGGGCCGCGACCTCCCTGGCGCACCCGATATGGCTGAGGCAGTCGGCCCGGTTGCTCGTCACCTCCACATCGAGCACGACATCGCCGTTGGCGAGCGCCTCCCGGGCCTCGATCGGGAGGCCGGCCTGCGTGAGCAGGTTGTCGGCCTCGTCCGCGGAGACGCCGCTGGGCGACAGGTACTGATTGAGCCAGGCAAGGCTGATATCCATGGGGGCAAAGCGTAGCGCGGGCGACGCGGACCCGCCCGCCCGGGGTAGACTCCGCCATGCCCCGAACCCCGCTCTGGATGCTCCCCGCCGCGCTCTTTCTCGGGGGCTGCGCCGCCACCTCCGCGACGCTCCCCGACGACCGGCCGGGCGACTTCGCCCTGCTCATCACCGTCTATCCGGTCGAGGCCGACAAGACCGCCCTGCCCGACCCGCGCTGGCTCCGCCCCGCCCGGTACGCGGTGGACCCTGATGGCAGGCTCCGGGCCGAGTCGGGCATCGGGGTCTCGAGGCCGGGGTTCCCCCCCCTTGTGCGGGAACTCGATCCGGGCGAGGTCGACCGGCTGTACGCCCTGGCCGCGCAGGCCGGGCCGGGCCAGGCCGAGGTCCCGGGCCCGCAGGTCTTCACCCCCCCGGCGGACCGGCGTGTGGCGCTGCTCGAGATCAGCGCCGAAGGTCGGGTCCGGGCGGCCCAGCACGACGCCGATGCCGACACCCCCCTCGCCCCGCTGCTGCGGGAACTCGCCCGCCTGAGCTGGCTCGACCGCGACTGAGACCGATCTCCGTTCCACCGTGTGCCCCGGTGCCCGCCGTCATCCCCAAGGGTGACGGCGGTTCAGGCCGGCCCACGCCGTCATCTCGTGGTTCACTCTTCGAGATGAGCCACGGCACCATGGTCCAAGGACGACCGGGAACCCGCGTGAGGCCTCGGGCCGGCATGCCCACGGCCCATCGCGCCCCGGTTCGGGCGCGCATGAAAAAAGGGGCGCTCGCGGGAGCGCCCCTCGGTCATCTCGCACGCCGGCGGTGTTACGGGCAGCCCGCGTTGAACGAGGCGATGAAGGCCTGCACATCGGCGAGGTCCCACACGCCGAACGGGGCGGCGATGTCCGCGACGGGGTCCTGCCCCGTGAAGCCCGCGATGAACGCCTGGACATCCGCCAGATCGAGCACATCGAAGGGCTCGGCGATGTCGGCGGGGTTGCAGCCGAGGTTCACATCCTCGCAGAACTGCCGGCTGATCCGGAAATCATCGAGGCCGGCCTCGATGACATTCTGCGATCCGACATCGTTGGCCGTGAACCGGAAGCGCAGGTTCGCGCCCGCGGGCACCTCGTCCCCGATGAAGATGGTGTCGGAGCGCCAGGTCGCCGCGACGCTGGTCACCGTGCGCAGCCGCGTCCAGTTGGAGCCGCCGTCGGTGGAGTAGTCGACGCCCCACTCGTCGCCGTTGATGCCGCCCGAGGCGATATCGCTGAACCAGTAGCGATAGGACACCTGGGCCCCGTCGGGCAGATCAAACACGGGCGAGGTCAGGATCGTCGTCCCGTTGTCGACATCGGAGTTGCAGGAGGAGGCCGCGCTGTTGTCGGTCACCCAGCACTGCCCCGACCCGTCGGCGTCGGCGCCCGGGGCGCCGCGGGAGGAACAGTCGACCGGGATACCCCGCGTCCACTGCCCGTCGGTCGCGTCGCCCGAGACGGTCCAGCCCAGGTCGGTCTCGAAGTTGTCGACCAGGATGGTCTCGATCTCGCCGATCTCCACGGCGAACGGGGTGCCGCCGGGCGGCACGGTGACGACGCCCGCCTCGACACCCTCGGCGGTGACAAAGAACTCCATGGTCTGATCGCAGTTCGCGCCGGGGATGGTCGAGAGGAAATCGCCGCCGCCGGCGTCACCCATCGGCACCACGGTGTACGCCCCGCCGTTGAGACGGTAGTGCAGGGCCACGGAGCCCGGCACGAGCGCGTCCACGCCCGGCTCGACGCCGACGCGGACCTCGAGCGGCGTGGCCGGGGCGAGCAGGTCGGGCACGCCCGATTCGAGGCTCGCGGCGAGCAGGCCCGGGCCCAGGGCCGGGGTGCCCGCGATGGCGAACCCCTGGGGCCCCTGCGGCACGCTGTGCCCCACGACCTGGATCATCCACCGGCCCGACGCCGGGTTGCTGACCTGCACCTGCTCGATGTTGTTGAGGTGGTCCTCCTGGGTCTTGACGGCGGGCGAGCCCGGGCTCGCGGGGTTGATGGTCCATGGATAGTGCCGGGCCCCGCTGGGGTCGACCACGACGAGGTCGAGGTCGTTCACGAGGGCGGGGCTGACATTGGGCGTTCCCGGGACATCGTCCCACGCCATGGTCAGCTTCAACTCGGGGGTTCCCGGGGCGACATCGACGGTGAAGGTCTGGATGCCCCCGTTGTCGACCGAGCCCTCGTCCCACTGCCCGGTGCGCACGAAGTCGATGGTGGGGATGGCGCGGATCGAGCCGTACCCCGTCTGGTTGTCCGGGCCCGGGTTGCCGAGGTCGACGGCGTTGTGGGCGAGCCAGACCTTCATCAGCTGGTTGGAAGGATCGGGCTGGCCCGGGAAGGTGGCGCGGAAGTCGTCATAGATGAGCGCCCCCACGCCGCAGGCGGTGGGCGAGGCCATCGAGGTGCCGCAGAGCGTCGTGTAGGCCGTGTTCGAGGCGGAGTCGGTGCTCGTCACACCCCCGTCGGCGTTGGACTGGCACCCCGGGGCCGAGATCACCGGGCGGATGCGCCCGTCGTCGGAGGGGCCCCACGAGGTGAAACTCGTGACGGTGTCGTTGTTCGAATTGAGCGCCCCGACGGTGATCGAGTTCTTGTTGTTCGACGGGGGCGGGGTGGTGTTGTAGGTCGTGCCGCACGACCCGCTGCCCCGCTCGTTGCCCGCGGCCCAGAAGATCACGATGGGCTCGCCCAGCGACCCGCGGACGACCGCGTCGATGGTCGCGGCGGTGAGGCCGTAATCGCCCTCGTACGAGCAGGGGAACCCGTTGGGGGCGACATTGGAGCCGATGGAGTTGTTCGACATGTCCGCGCCCTGGTTGATGGCGTTGGTGTAGTCGAACTCCAGATCGCCCGGGTTGGTGTAGAGGAAGGTGCCCGAGCCGTCGTACTCAAAGCCGGCGCTGAGGATGCCGACGCCCGGCGCCATCCCCTTGTGGGTCGCGTTCGCGACGCCGGCGCCCCCGATTGTGCCCGCGACATGGGTGGAGTGGTAGTTGGTCGCGTCCCCGTCAATCACCGTGGCGCGGCCCTGGAAATCGTTGTGCGTCGTCCGCACCGCGCCCCCGTCGTACACGAAGACCGTGACCCCCGAGCCGTCGAGGTTGTACGGCGCGGCCTGGGCCTCGTTGGCCTGCACGCGGATGCGGTTGTCGGCGTTGAACATGCCCATCCGGGGCAGCGGGGGCTCGATCCACTGCACGCGGTCGTCCTGAGCCAGATCGGCGATGTTCCTGAAGGGCAGCTCAACGACCAGCATGTTCACCGACTGCACCGTGTCGCGCACCACGCCGCCCGCCAGCGCGATCATGTTCCGCACGCCGGCGTCAGCCGGCGAGACATCCGCGTGGAGCTGCACATACACGCCGATGACCGGGTTGGCCGCCGGGTCGGTCCCGGCCTCGGCGAGCGCCCATGACGGCGCCTCGGCGCCGGTCAGCTTCTCGTCGAGCCGGTGGGCCGGGGCGATCTCGCCCACGAACTCAAACGCCGCGGACCGCGCCGCCCGCGAGGGCTGCACTGTGGGGTCAATCCGGGCGAAGAACGCCGGGCCCCCGAGCGGGGCGAGCAGCGTCACGCCCGACTCGGCGAGCGCAAGCCGCTCGGCGGGCGTCGGGATCGAGGCGAAGGTCACGACCACGCGTGATTCCCGGCCCGAGAGCCGCTGCAGGGCGTCCGCCGGGGCCTCCTGGGCCCGGGCCGACTCGAAGGCGGCGACCCGGTCGACATTCCGCCACGGGATGTCAGCGGCGATCACGGTACCGGCAAGGCAGGCGAGGATCGCCGCCGATCCAGAACGAATGCTCATCACGATGTCCCCTCTCGAAATATGAACGGACAGAACGCCCCAGAGGCGGTTCAGACTACAGGAACTCCCCCGAATCGGCAACAGATCCGGACCGCTCAGCCCGATTTTCCGCCGGGCCCTCGGGGCCCCGCCGCTCCTGACCACCCCTGCATCCGCTTTGATCGCAGGTTGTTCGCAATCGGCCCGAGGTGGTATCGTCCCGCCCATGCCGACGCACCCCGACACACCGAGATCGCCCGACGCGCCCCGCCCGAGCCGGGGCCTTGCCCGGTTCCTCGCCGCGATCGAGTGGGTGGGCAATCTGCTCCCCAACCCGGTCACGCTCTTCGCGATCTTCGCCGTGGGCGTGCTGATCGCCAGCGCCGTGGCCTCGTGGGCGGGGCTGGAGGTCGAGGACCCCAGGCCCGGCCGAGAGGGCGAGCGGCTCGTCGTGCGCAACCTGCTGAGCGGCGAGGGCATCCGCTGGATCGGGGAGTCGATGGTCGTGAACTTCAGCGGGTTTGCGCCGCTGGGCACGGTGCTGGTCTCGCTGCTCGGCGTCGCGGTGGCGGAGAAATCGGGGCTGCTGACCGCCGCCGTGCGCGCGCTGGTGCTCAACGCGCCGCGTCGCATGGTCACGCTGGTCGTGGTCTTCGCCGGCGTCGTCAGCAACGCCGCCAGCGAGATGGGGTATGTGGTCATCATCCCCCTCGCGATGGCGATCTACCACGCCTTGGGGCGGCATCCCTTCGCCGGGATGGCCGCCGCGTTCGCCGGCGTGTCGGCCGGGTACAGCGCCAACCTCCTGATCGGGACGATCGACCCGCTGCTCGCCGGCATCACCGAAGAGGCCGCGAAGCTCATCGACCCGGCGTACGAGGTCAACCCGGCGTGCAACTGGTACTTCATGGCCGCGAGCACTTTTCTTGTCACCGCGGTCGGGTGGGCCGTCACCGAGTACATCGTCGAGCCGAGGCTCGGGGCGTACGACGAGTCACTCGCGTCCGAGGACCTGAACGAGAAGAAGACGACGGCGATGCCGACCTCGCTCGAACGCAGAGGCCTCATCTGGGCGGGGCTGAGCATGCTGGTCGTCTCACTCGGGATCGTCGTGGTCGCCGGGCCCTCCTTCCCAGGGTCGGGCGCTCTCGCGTGGCTCCCGGGCTGGGGCGTGATGCGCAACCCCAATCCCGAGGCGACCGGCGCCGACGCCATCCGTCCCCTCCTCAGGTCCGTCGTCCCGCTGATCGTGATCTTCTTCCTGATCCCGGGATTCGTCTACGGCCGCATCGTGGGCACCGTGAAGAACGACCGCGACATGGTCGACGCGATGGCCGACTCCATGCGCTCGATGGGGCTCTACATCGTGCTCGTGTTCTTCGCGGCGCAGTTCGTGGCGTACTTCGAGCGTTCGGGGCTGGGCTCGATCCTCGCCGTGCTCGGGGCCGACCTGCTGATCACGCTCAAGCTCGACAACCCGCTCGTCTTCCTTCCCTTCATCGCCCTGTGCGCGGTCGTGAACCTGGTCATCGGCTCCGCGAGCGCCAAGTGGGCCGTGACCGCCCCGATCTTCGTCCCCATGCTGATGCAGCTGGGGTACAGCCCCGAGGTGACGCAGACGGCCTACCGCATCGGCGACAGCACGACGAACATCATCACCCCGATGATGTCCTACTTTGGCCTGATCCTCGCGATGGCGACCAAGTACAAGAAGGACCTCGGGATCGGCACGATGATCGCGACGATGCTGCCCTTCACGATCGCCTTCCTGCTCACCTGGACCGCGTTCTTCTACCTCTGGGTCTTCGCGCTGGGCCTGCCCGTCGGGCCCGACGCGCCGACGCTGTACACGCCGGCGACGGCCTCCTGATTCGGCGGCCTCGGGACGCCGGGCCTCAGGCGGCCTGCCCACCGTACTCCTCATGCCTCGGTCTTGACAGCCGCTACGGGCAGCCCGCAAGGAACCCGGAGACGAAGGCGACAACATCGGCCAGATCGTGAGCCCCGAACATCGGCGCCAGATCCGCCTGCGGCTCGCCGGCGAGGAACGCGGCGACGAAGTCGGAAACATCCGAGAGGTCGAGCACGCCGTCCCCGTTCAGGTCGGGCGTGCATGCGCCGATCGGGTTGGAGAGGTTCAGCGAGTCGGTGATCTCGATGAAGATGTCGTCGAAGAAGACCGGCCCCTGGTTTTCGCCGCTGTCGCCCCCGGAGGTGCGCACATAGAAGTTGAAGAGGTTGGCCGAGTTTCCGGCGCGGAACTCGAAGAGGTCGTCCCCATCGGCGGCGCACAGGCGGTCATCCGGCGTGGCCGTGGCGCCCGGTGTGCTGTTGAGCCAGACCGCGGCGGTGTTTGCCGACGAATCGACCCTGACCCAGAGGTTGTACCAGGTCGCGGGCAGGAGCTGCGTGAGATCCTCGTACATGTCCCCGTCGCCGTCCCACACGCGGAGATCGAGGTCGTTCGCGGTGGACGCCATCCCGATCTCCGGCCCGAAATCGCTGTACTCCGTCGGGTGCGAGAGGAACGAGAGCCCGACGGAGAAGGTCTGCTTCCTCGCCACGCGGACGCGCATGAACATCATCCGAATCTGACCATCCGCGACCGACAAACCCATTGGCGAGAGCATCTTGTGCAGCCTCGATGAGGAGGCGGGAACCAGCAGAACCAGATTGGAAAGATCATCGGGATCAACCGCGATCGAGTTGGCGCCTCCGCTTGAGTCCCACCCGTCCTGCCCGTCGACGAGGCCCAGGGTGTCGTCGTCGAAGTCGTCGAAGAGCCTGAACTGCGCGCTCGCGGGCCCGGCGCTGAACAGCACCGCAGCCGCGGCCAACGGGCCGATGCTCACGAAAAGCGGAGACTGCATGGCTTGCTCCTTTCAACGGCGTGCCCCACGAGGCGGCGCGTCGACGGCGCACGATTTCAGCCTACCTGGACGATGCCGCGCAAAGAAACCCCGCTCCGGGTTTCGGAGCGGGGAGATCCCTTGTTCTCCTGGCGCGGGCCGCGTCAGGGGCAGCCGGCGAGGAAGGACTGCACGAACGCGGTGACATCGCCGAGGTCGAAGACCCCGAACGGTTCGGCGAGATCGGCGAGCGGGTCGTGCGCAAGGAACGCGACGATGAACGCCGTGACATCGGCGAGATCAAGGACGCCGAACGGCTCGGCGAGGTCGGCCGGGCAGTCGTTCGCGGGAACGAGCATGAACGCCCTCCGGCCGAACGGCTTGTGCGTCCCGTGACCGACGATCACGCCCGCGTCGTTGATGGACATGGCGGACTGGAGATCCCACCCGTCAAGATCGGCGACCAGGGTGTTCAGGTCGTGGATCGCGCCGTCCTGCCAGAGGAACGCCCGTCCGTTCGACGCCCCGACGACCTGCCGGGAGGCGTTGACCGCGCAGGCCGCGCTGTCGTTCCCGGCGATGACGCCGAGATCGATGCGCTCGGTGACGCTCGCCCCGCTGACATGGAACAGGAACGCGTGTGGGGCGCCGGAGGGCGTGTCCGACACGCCGACGATGTCGCCCAGATCGTTCATGCCCAGGGCCTGGGCGGACTGCCCGCCGAGCGAGCCGAGATCGGTCACGATGGGCCCGTCCCAGAGGACCGCCTTGGGCCGGATCGCGCCGGCCGGCGTGACGGCGCCGACGATCCGTCCCGCGGCGTCGATATCGTGCGCGATCGACCAATCCGCGCCCGAGAGCGACGGGAGATCGATCCGGGTGGCGCCGTTCCACCACGCGGCCCGCTCGCGATACACGCTGTCCGCGGTGAGCACGGGGCGCGCACCGACCAGCCGCCCCTGTTCGTCGATCGCCCGCGGGATGAACGCGCCGATGTCGAGCGGCGGCAGCGAGCCGTCGGTGATGTACCCGTGAGAGGTCAGTTCCCCGAGCGTGAACGCCATCGCGGCGATCAGGCCCGCGTCGTTGATATCCACCGACTCGCTCTGCTCGAACGCGATCGGCCCGAGCAGGGGAACCGGGCCGCCGGGCTCGAAGCGGACCGCGAGATGGGCGGCGATCGTGTCGTAGCTGAGCCCCACGGCGACCCCCGCGTCGTTGATGGCGTGGGCCTCCGCCTCGAGCCCCAGAAGCCCGAGGTCGTGAACGGTGTACGCCGGAACCCCCAGCACGCTGCCGGAGGCGAGGGCGATGATCGTGATCATGGTCTTCATTGAATCACTCCTCAATCGTCACGGCGGTGCGGGAACGGATCGCTCGGCTGCTCGATGTGGCAGACGGTGCAGGTGTCCAGTGTGCCGGCGTGCCCCTGGAGCATGACATGCTGCAGGTTGTCCGCATCCGTCACGGTCGGCGTGATCGCGTGCGGGCTGCCGTGGCAGACCATGCACGCCACGCCGCCGTGCCCGCGGGCGTTGCGGAACAGGACCCCGGGCGGCTCGAACTCGAACCCCGCCCTCGTGTGACAATCCGCGCAGCGGGGCTCCTCGGCCCAGGGCGTGCGCGCCGGGTTGCCGACATCCGACATCCCGCCGTGGCAGTCGTGGCAGTTCATCTCGAGCGCCGAGTGCACATCGCGCTGGCACTGGGCCCTCTGGCCCGGGTGACAGGCATAGCAGTCGGTCACGAGCTGAATCGGCAGGTCGGCCAACCGGTCCGCGTGGGCCCCGTGCATCGCGTGCGAGAACATCGAGACGCCGGGCTGACCCGTCGTGCCCAGCGCCGGGTCGGCGTGACAGGAGGCGCAGAAGACGGGCTGGTTCGCCTCGAGCGTTGTCCCGTGAAGGCGGTCGTGATCACGGAGGATATCGAGTTCTGAATCCAGCCCGGGCTCCGGGTCGCCGTGGCACAGGTCGCACCGCAACTCCCAGGACACCGGCACCACCGCCTGCGTGCTCGCCAGCACCGCGCCGTTCTGCTTGAACTCGACCGTCGCCAGCGGGTAGGGGTTGTCCCGCCCCGCGTCGTCGCGTGGCGTGATGGGCATGCCCGAGTACTCGAACAGCCCCTGCCCGAGCAGCTCGAATTCCCCCGCCATCCCGTTGCCGGTCAGGCCCACATCGGGCTCGAACGATGCCCCCAGGATCGACTCTGCGTAACGCCACCAGTTCGTTTTGTCCGCCGAACGCGTGTTCCCCGGGACATGGATCTCGACGGAACGACCGTTCGTCAGTTCCGTGATCGGCTGGGGCGACTCGCCGCGGCGGTACACCCAGGCATGCACCGTGTTGTACGGCGGGAGGATCATGAAGTGCTCGTAGTCCCGCTGCATGCAGTGCATGCCGAGGTCATTCTGCGCGAACACGACATACTGCCCCAGCGGCGCCGCGGAGCCAAGCCCAGCGGCAAACGGTGCGGCCGCAGCAAGCACCAGCGCCGCGGAGGCCGACACCCCGGCGCGCAGCGACACCCTCCGACCACGCGGACGCTTTCGGGCCTTCTTCATATGGATCTCCTCAGAGTTGCGCGAGCGCCACGAGAGCGGGAAAGGGGCGGATCACTCACTCACATTTGAGTCAGGAGATTGATAAATTTTCGGACGAAATTGTGCGATTGAGACGCGGTCGCATCGGCGCAGAAAAACACCCGCCGATTGCCTGACAATCGACGGGTGGGGAACGAATCGGCTCTCGGCGTTACGGGCAGCCCGAGTTGAACGACGCCACGAACGCCTGGAGGTCCGCGAGGTCCCACACGCCGATCGGCGGGGCGAGGTCGGCGATCGGGTTCTGCGCGAGGAAGCCCGCGATGAACGCCTGCACATCCGCCAGGTCGAGCACGCCGAACGGGGGCGCGATGTCCGCGAGGCACGAGCCGCCGAGCGACCCGTCCGGGTTGACATTCTGGGCGTAGACATCGATGTTGCCCGCGCGGTCATCGGCCCAGGCCGCGACGAAGCCGCCGCTCGGTGTGCGGGCGAGATTGCGCCGGCTCTTCTGCGAGAGCGTCGTGCTCACATCGATCGGCACGCCGCCCGCGATCGCGCCCGCGGTGTCGACGCGGATCAACTGGAGCACCCCGTCGGTGTTCCCGATCGAGGAGCCCGGCTCAAGCTCAGAGAGCACCGCGATGCCGCCCGCGTCGGACACGGCGACCGGCGGCCCGTTGAACTGGTTGTCGAACGGGAGCAGTTCGACCCCCGCCGCGCCGAGGGCACGCGCCCCGCTGCCGTCGAACCGCTGGACCCGCAGTCCCTGCAGATTCTGGACCGAGTCGGTGTTCCGGAACGCGACCATCACATCGCCACCGGGCGCGACCGCGACAGCCGGGTCGAGTTGCTGCCGGCCCGGCTCGGTCGACACCGCGACGCCGTTGACGGCGAACTGCCGCACGCCCGCGCCGCTGTAGCGCTGCACATAGCAGTCGAAATCGCCGTCACGCGTGTCGTGCCACGCGATCACGATCCCCCCCGCACCGTCCGCGATCAGGCGGGGCCGGTGGGCGATCGGCACGACCGACGCGGTGTTCACGGCGACGGGCGTCGCGCCCCACTGGGGGTCGCCGTCGCGGTTGAACCGCTGGGCGTCGACGAACCGGGGGCTGGCGAAGGTCGCGGTGTCCCGTACCCACGACGCGAAGAAGCCCCCGTCGCCCGTCGGGATGATCTCGGAGAACGCGGGCTCCTGCACGCCGTTGCCCGCGATCACCACGCCGCCGGGGTTCAACTGGATCGCTCCCTCCGCGTTGAGTCGCTGCAGGTGCAGGCCCGGGGTCCCCTCGAGCCGGGGCCACACGACGACATACTCGTCCGCCGCGATCTGCTCGATGCGGGGGTCGGCCTCGAAGTCGGCGTTGTCCGAGATCGTCACGCCGTCGTCGCCCCACAGGAACGCGCCCGCGGGCGAGATGAGGTAGGCGTAGACATCGAAGTCGCCGCCGTTGCGGGTGTCGACGAAGGTCACCATCGCGTTGCCCGACGCGTCGGCGCCGAGGTCCCAGTCGACGACGAACGAGTTCTGCGGGTTGTCGCTGACGAGCAGCCCCTCGGGCGCGAACGAGGCATTGCCCTGGGCGTCGAGCCGCTGCACCCGCACCGTGATGCCGCCCGGGGCGAAGTCGTGCCAGCCGATCCACGAGGAGCCGTCCGGTGCGACGGCGAGCTTGACCACATCCTGCGAGCCGGGCTGGACGACCACCGGCGTGTTCAACAGCGGATCATCGGACCACTGCGCACTCGCCGCCCCGCCCGCGCACGCCACGACCATCACGACACCGCGCACACAACGCATCAAAAAGCCCCTCTCTGCGCGTGGTTTCCCCCGAACCCGCGACGCCTCAGTCCTGGCACCCCATCTGGAAGGAGATCACGAACGCGCGGGTGTCGGCCAGGTCAAGCACCCCGAACGGCTCGGCGAGGTCCGCCAGCCCATCGCCCGCGAGGAACGACCCCGCGAACACCTGTACATCGGAAAGGTCGAGCACCGCGAAGGGCTCGGCGAGGTCCGCCGGGCACAGATCGGGGCACCGCCCGTTGCAGAAATACTCGACCCGCACCGGGGGCGACAGCGCCAACCCGCCGGGCGCCGACGCGTCCTCGACGCGCCACTGCATGTACTCCACCCGCCCGTCGAGCGCCCGCCGCGCGAGCACCGGCTTCACGAATGTCGCGTGCCCGCCCTCGGCCACCTTGAAGGGGCCCTCGAGCAGGTCGGGCGCGACAACACCGCCCGAGGGCGGTTCCGACGAGACCGCCACAAAGGCCTGTGCCCCCGGCAGCGCCCGCGCCAGCCCGATCCGGAACGCGTCGTGCCCGACATTCGGCGGCGTCGCCGCGATCACCCGCGGGACCAGCCCGCCCGCGCCCGCGACGCCCCCGGCCAGGATGGTGATCTTGTCCCGCCCCCACTCGTCGAACAGGGCCGGGCGATCGAACGGGAACTCCTCGCTCGCGACGCGCGGATCGTCGAGCGCGGTCATCAGGAACTCGGCGATCTGCGCCTGCTCGAACGGCGCGAAGGTGATCGGCAGCAGCCCGCTCCGGTTCGGGCTGCCCGGCGGCGTCGGCCTGGAGTAGATCTCGAACACGGCGTCGATGCCGAACACGCCGCCCGTGTGCATGAACGACCGCCTCAGCCCGAGGTTCCGCAGCGACGCGGTCTTGAACTCGCCCCGATCGCCCGAACGACCCGTCACGCCCTCACGCCCGATGTCCTCGACATTCGGGCGCACCCCCAGGTTGTGGAAGCTGAAATCGAGGAAGAACGGCGCACTGTGGCAGACCCCGCAGGTCGACGCGTTGAACAGGTTCCACCCCGCGATCTGCTCGGGGGTCATCGCGCCCTTCTCGCCCGACATGAACCGGTCCCACGGCGTCTGGTCCGGGATCAGCGTCCGCTCGTAGGTCGCGATCGCCTTCGCGATCCGGACCGCGTTGATCGCCCCGTCCCCGAACGCCGACTCGAACAACGCGGGGTAATCCACCCCGGCCCCCAGGGCGGCCTCGACATCGGGCGGCAGATCCCTCGCGAGCGCCATCGGCACCACGCGGGCGAGCTTCGCCGCGACCTCGCCCCAATCCCGATCTTCGTGCGCCATCTCCACCGATGAAAGAACCGGCCCGACCGCCTGGCTCTCGAGCGAACCCGCGAACGGGATCACGCTCTGCCCCGTCTCCGGGTCGATGAACTCGCCCCCCGCCCGGCCGTCCCAGAACAGTTCGCCCACGAACGCCGCCCCGATCGAGGGCGGAGCGCTCCGCGGCGTCGCCTGCGGGTCCAGCCCGAACAGCGCGTCCGGCTTGTACACGCCGTCCTTCAACGACCGGATGATCCCCTTTGAAGTAAAGCGGTCGTCCTCCGTGCCGTAGGTCTCGTCAAAGCCCGGGTGCGGCACGAGATCCGGGCTCACACCCCCGACCGACGAGATGTGGCACGACCCGCACGAACGCGTGTTGTCGCTCGACAGCTGCTCGTCCCAGAACAGCATCTTCCCGAGCACGCGTTTCGCCTCGCTGAACTGATTCTCCGCCGGGAAGAACACGGGCGGCAGCAGACCCGCCTCGGTCCCCGTTCGCGGCATCGGATCGGGCAAAGGGAGCTGCGCGGCCGCCGACCCGACGAGCCCGCCCACCGACAACACACTCAGAATCACCGTACGGATCAACGCGAATCTCCTCGAACTTCCTTGCTCGCGCGGGCCGGTCCGGCCGCGGCGGATTCGATTCCCTATGGGCACCCGGCGTTGAACGACGCCACGAACGCCTGCACATCCGCAAGATCAAACACGCCGAACGGCGCCGCGAGGTCCGCGATCGGATCCTGCCCGATGAACCCGGCGATGAACGCCTGCACATCCGCGAGGTCGAGCACCCCGAACGGCGCCGCGAGGTCGGCCGGGCAGTCCGGCGCCTGCGCATAGAACACGCGGACGCAGACATCCCCCGAGTAGCCCACGATCAGGTCATCCCGCCCGTCGCCGTTCAGGTCGCCCAGCGTGATCGCCGTCCCGACCTCCGGCGCGTCAAACGACCAGGTCGGCGTGCTGTCGAGCACGCCCCCGTTGTTCTGATACAGGTGCGCCCGGCCATCCCCGAAGATGACATCGGCCACATCCGGGTCCCCGTCCCCGTCCGCGTCCTGCACACGGATCTCTTGCGAACCCCCGAAGGGCGGATTGGCGGTCCAGATCGGGGTGAGCACCCCGTGCAACGCCGAGTACGCGGTCACCGGGTCTCCCCCGATGACGACCTCGGCGAACCCGTCGCCGTCGAGGTCGCCCACGCCCGCGCCCTTGTCCGCCGTCTGCACGCCGACGGCCATGAACGGGAATGCGCCAGGAGTTCCCGCGACATTCTCGTACACCCCGCTCTGGAAGTTCACCCACTTCGCGACGACCAGCTCGGGCTTACCGTCCGATCCGAGCAGGTCGGCGTGCGTCACGCCGTTCGAGATTTCCTCCGCGCCCGACTGCCACTCGGGCACCGGGTTGAGCCCCGCGCCGTTGTTCCTGAAGAGGAGGATCGGACGGAACGGGTCGGGCGAAAGGCCCTGCCCCGTGGTCACCAGGTCGAGGTCGTTGTCCCCGTCAATATCGAAGAGGTCGCCCGCGGTTCCCCACTGCCGACGCGCGAAGTTCGCGAAGAACCCGGGGCTCGTCGCGGGCCCGGCCGGCGAGCCGAAGTAGATCTGCACCGGATCGGTCCGCACCGACCCACCCCGGATCGCGATCAGGTCGGGATGCCCGTCGCCGTTCACATCGCCCACCTGCACATCGCCCGCGTGCGTCTGGTTGTCGCTGATCCAGCCCGGCGTCGCGCTCAGACCGGTGGGCGACCCGTAGAAGATCATCTCCCGCCAGTCGTCGTACGGAGGGAAGGAGTTGGACGAATAGCACACCACCACGAGGTCGTTGTGCCCGTCCGCGTTCATGTCCGCCACCGCGAGCCCGCCCACCTGGCGGCGGAGGTTGATCTGAAAATCGGGCGTCGTGCCGAACGGCATCGTCGAGCCCCGAACGGCCGAGCCGCGGGCGGGCTCCAGCCCGGGAGTGGCGACAAACACCCCGTCCTCGCTGATCTCGATCGGCGCTCCACCGAGCGCACTCCCGGCCATGACCACGACGACGGCGACGGCGGATGGACGACGCATGGCGGCCTCCCTCTCTTTCAAGAGCCTTGGGTCCGTCAGCCTAGCCGAACCATGCCCCGGATTCGAGCAGAATCCAGGACCGATATGTTCGGGTTTCCCCGACCACGCCGCACACACCACAGACGCCGCCCCGCCCGACCGGGAACTACCCGCACCCCGCGAGGAACGCGGCGACAAACGCCGTGATGTCCGCCAGGTCGAACACCCCGAACGGCTCGGCGAGGTCCGCGATCGGCTCCAACGCGACGAACCCACCCACGAACGCGGTGATATCCGCCAGGTCAAGCAGGCCGACCGGCGGCGCGAGGTCCGCGAGGCAGACCACCGATGCCTGATACTCGAACGCCCCGGCATCCACGATGGGCCCACCCCCGCCGGCGAAGCCGATGCCGGTGTCGGCGGTGTCCGGATCGTCGACGAAGCGCTCCTGGCCGGCAAAGTCGAGAGCCAGGGCCTCGGTCCGGTCACCGTCCGCGTCGAGGTCGAGATCGTCGATCGGGACGCGGGTGTTGTCGCCCCGGTCGATCGCCGCCGACCCCGGGAGCAGAGTGAAATCACCCGACGGCGGATCGGCGAAAGCTGGGTCCGCGCCGTCCGTGCCCACGCCGGGGTAGTTCCCGGTCCAGCCCTGGACGATCGAGTTGTGGAACATGACCGTGCCGCTCTGGACCTGGCTGAACTGGGCTCGCTCGTCGGTCACGCTCCCGCTGGTGTTGCCGTACAGGATCGTGTTGCTGACCACGATATCGGATCGGTTGGTGCCGATGCCGGTGGCACGGGCGCCGAACCCGTTCGGCGCGGTGTTGAACGCGATCGTGCAGTTGCTGATCTCCGCGCCCTCCGCGTCGAGGATCGAGAGCGCATGCCCCGCGACCGACGAATCCGAGGTGTTTCTCGCGAGCACATTGTTGGCGAACAGCGGTTCGCACCCCCCGATCTGGACACCCGAAACGCTCTCACTGTCGCTGTTGAACTCGACGAGGTTGCCGACGAACTGGTTGTCGACCCCGCCGTGAAAGGTGGTGATCCGCACCGCGCCGATAGCGCCGTCATACGGCAGCGGCCCCGCCGTCGGGTAGGTGGAGCCATAGAACACGCCATCCACGGCGGCGTTGTGGTGGAACCACGATCCGGTCACCGTCGTCCTGGAGTCGTTGACCAGCACCAGCGCGCCCGTGTTCACGGCCGCGTTTGACCGAAACTCGCAGTTGCTGATGACGACATCGGTGTTGTAGACGACCATCCCCCCCGCGATGTACATGAAACTCCCGCAGTTGACCTCGAAATCCGCCATCCCGCCCTCGACCACAAGCCCGTCCAGCGTGATCGACTCGCTCGCATCGAACACGAAAACCACATTGATCGCGTTGTCCTGGCGGCTCGCCCGGCCCGCGCCGCTCGTCGGGTCCGGCAGGTCGTCCTGATTCAGGTCGCCCGAGAGCACGGTCGGATGAGCGCCACCCACGCGTTGATCGAGGGCGGTCTCCGTGCCGGCAAAGCCACCGTACAGCCCGACGCCCGACACCGGCTCGAAGCGGCTTCCCCTCAGGCCCGGCCCGCCCGGCAGGTAGACGCCCTCCGCGATCCAGATCTCATCAACATCCCCGCTCGCCCGCGCGAGCGCCAACGCGTGCTGCAGATCCGCGATCGCGTCCGCCCAGGAAAGGCCCGTCCCCGATCCGGTCGCGTCGAGATCGACATACAGCCGGGGCGCCTCCGACTCGTCTGGCACGCCGTCCCCGTCGGTGTCGAGGCTGACCCCCAAGGCGATGTCGCACGCGTCGGGAACGCCGTTGCGGTTGAAGTCCTGGTCCGCGAAATCGGGAGACCCGTTGCCGTCGCAGTCGCTCAGGCTCCCGGACGCGATCTCCGTCTCGTCGTCGACCCCGTTCTCGTTCAGATCGCGGCTGCGGTACCTCGCGACAACCGGCGCCGCCAGCGCGAGGGCCGAGGCCGCATCCGCGGCCCGGTCGTCTCCGATCGCAACGCCGGTGGGCTGACCCATGAGATCAACCGCAGGGTTCGCGAACCGCAGCACGCGCGGCGCCGGCCCGACTCCCATCAGCGTGTTGAACGACTCGTCCGGCGATTGAAATCCCTTGGCGAAACGCGACGACCCATTGGTGCAGGGGTTCTCTTCCCAGCCGTGCAACAGGCCCATGTTGTGCCCGACCTCGTGCGCGAAGGCAGACACCGGCGCCGTCAGGCACTGACTGGAAACCACGCTGAACGCGTTCTGGGGCGTCGGCGTATTGCCCGGACCGACGCCGATGTTCGCGATGCCGCAGACATCGCCCGCGGAGATGACAAGCATCACCAGGTCCGCCCGGTGCGCGTCTCGAAGGTCGTGCACCGAGTCGAGCACACCGTCGCCCGGATCCCGCAGCCTGCCGAGCTGCGTCCCCATCGAGCCGGACTCGGTGTACGCGACCCCTTCGAGGTGCACGATCCGGAAGACCGTCGCCACCTGCGAGTCCGCCGCCGCGGTGTTCAACTCGTCCAGCCCGTCGAGGATCCGCGACTCGAGCGCCCCGGCTCCGCCCTGCAGCGACGCGGCCGCCGGGGAATAGACAACCAGCAGGTCGACCACCGAGCCGTCCTCCAGCCCGCTCCCGCCGCGAGCAATCCACGCCGCACCAGTGCGACGCGCCCACCGCCCCAGACCCGACCGCGTCACCCAGGCCCGCCGGCGCGGGCGCATCCGCCCCGAACCCGCCCCCGGGCCCCGCCGATGCGCCCACCGTCATCATTCCCGTTGAAAACAGAATCGCCCGGAGCGTTTGAGCCGTCATGAGCCCGCCTTCCTGTTCTGATCCCCGCCCCGGCCTCAGAACCAAACAGAAACCCGGGAAGGCTCGGGGCTATCGTACAGGCAACTCGGCAAATGCAAGGAAAAACGGGCAGATTCGCCCGGGCGCACTGCTCACGCACTCGCGACCGCCGGTTCAGGGCTGGACGAAACCGCCCGGGAATGCCGCGAGAGCCGTGAGGTCCGACGGCTCGAACGGAGGCGCGAGGCCCACGCCGCAAGCGAAATCGAGCCGCACCCCGACTACCGCCAACCGGACACGCCCCGGCAAAGCGACCCCGCCGCGAGCCGGCCGGGGCATGCCGGATCCGGGCCCACTCAGGGGGCCGCGCACCCGGTGACGAACGCGTTGACGAACAGGCCGATGTCGGTCAGATCGAAGATCCCGTTCCCATCGAGATCCGCGATCGGGTCCTGCGTCGTGAAGCCCACGATGAACGCGTTGATATCCGCCAGGTCGAGCACGCCCGCCGGAGGCGCGAGGTCGGCCGGGCAGTCCGCGACATACACGACCTCGACCACCGTCTGCGCGTCGAGCCCCGCCGCGAGCACCCCGATCACCACGAGGCTGTCGCTCGCCGGGCCCGGCGTCGAAGCGACCTGCACCCCGTTCACCGTCGCCACCGCCGTCGCGTCGGCGATCTGGTCGTCGTACCGGATCACCGTCTCGAACGGCAGCGCATCGCCCGTCCGGTTCGTGAAGATATGGCGATAGTCCGCCCCGCCGATGCGCTCGACGCGAACGCCCACGCGATGGTCCCCGACATTCATGTTGTCGTACTCCATGAATGCCCAATCGCTCGGCAGCTTGGGCCTGACGCGCAGCACACCCGCCGCGTCGGGCTCGTAGCCCACGAAGAGCATGATCGAGTCCACCAGGAACGACATGCTCTCCCACGCGTTCGGATACGCCGTCTGCAGCCGGTAATCCGTCTGCCCCGCGTACAGCAGGGTGTTGTTGCTCGCGATCTGCTCGGCCCCGAACCCCATCGGGCCCAGCTCATCGATGAGCAGATCGATCCGGTACTTGTGGTTGTCGATGTCGCCCGTGCCCGGCGTAATGTCCTGCCGCTGGGCGTAATACGCGCCGTACCAGAGCGTCGTCAGGAACCAGGGGCTCGCGTTCGGGTTGGGCACCAGCCCCGGGTTGTTCCAGTACCCGTCGCCCCAGTACCGGTTGATCAGGTCGTTCCACTCACCCCCGAAGTTCACCAGCGGGTGGTTGTTCCCGAACGCGTCCGTCGCGACGCCGTTGATCCGGTCCATCAGCAGCTCGGCCCGCGGGTGACCCGCGGGATAGACCTCGAACGGATAGGTGATCCCGAGCTGGCTGATGTCCGTGTTCTCGCCGTTCCACGCAAGCCGCGCGTCGAGCCCGCCCCGGATCGCGTTCGCCCGGCTCAGGAACAACGCCCGGTCGTTGTGGTAGTTGCAGGTCCCGGGCCCGCCCGGGCAGGCCTGCTGGTCCAGGATGTCCGCGATCTCCGCCGCGTCCTCGAGCCCCCGGATCACCGACGCGTTCGAGTAGTTGAACACATCGAACGAGTCCTCCCACAGGTTCATCGAGTACACCAGATCAACCGACTCCTCGTACCGAAGCCGGTTGTCCACCGTGCTGTCCTGGCTCGACGCGATCGCCGCCTCGTACACCTCGTCGTAGTGCTCCGCCAGGAACTGAACATCCCCCGTCACCTCGTAGATGTACCGGATCCCCCACGGGTAGCACGAGGTCTCGTCCACCTGCGGCGTGCCCCAGATCGTGTACCCGTCCGTCGAGTACTTCTGCTTCCAGAACCCCTTGCGCCCCCACCCCTCCACATCGCGGTACGCGACATCGCGCAGGAACCCGAAGATGCTCTTCGCCTCCGCGACATGCCCCGTGCGCGCAAGCGTGATCGCCGCCCACGCCGCGTCGCGCGGCCACACATACGGGTACGCCCCGTTGTGCATCCCCGCGATGATGCCCCCGTTCTCATCATCGAGGTGCAACGCCGTGCCCAGCAGCCCCCGCTTGAACAGGTCGTTGTACACGGGATCGGGGCTCGTGAACGAGACCCCGCCCGCCAGCCAGTCCTCCCACGAGGCCTTCGTGTCCTGCGCGAGCCCCACGAGCGACGCCCCGCCGAACAACTCGTCGATCACCGGCGCCTGCTGCGCCGCGTAAGTCCCCGTCGCCCCCGCGAACGGGTCGAACCCCCCGACGATGTACAGCCCGAACGAACGAGACGCGCCCGCCGGGATCGTCATCTTCTCGCCGATCCACCCCTGCCCCTGGTCGCCCGAGGTGTCGGCCCACGAGCCCTGCGCCGGGCCCCCGTTCAGCTTCATCGCCGCCGCGAGGTACACCGACGCGTTCTTCTCGTAGTCGCCGAAGGTCGTCGGGTTGTACTCGCCCGCCCCGTTCACCGTGCGGAAGGTGTTGTCGTAGAACACCATCGCCCCCCGGCTCTTGTCGGCGAACGCCCCGTCGAACTGATCGCCCCCGTTGAGCGCCCAGTCCGCGAAGAAGTAGACATTCACCTCCACCGCCTGCGGGTTGGGGTTCGAGATCGTCACCCGCTTGAGGTGCACGCCCCGGTTCTCCTCCCCGCCCGAGGTCGTCGGGAAGTCGATCCCGCGCGGCGCAAAGTCCGTCTGCGTGATCTCGAGGTTGTTCCCCCCGCCGATCAGCCGCTGGCTCGTCACCACCACATTCGAGTCCCCGTCCCACGACTGCGAGACATCCGCGAAGTCCGACCCGCTCGCGTTCGTCAGCCAGTAGGTCACGCCCTCACCCGTCGCCGCGTTCGTCGGGCGAACCCCGATGAACGCCTGGTTCAGGTGCATCTGCCCACGCTGCCCCAGCTGCAGCCCCGCGGGGAACTGGTCGCGGAAGTTGTCGAAATACCCCTCGTTCTTGGTCGAGACCCCGTTCACCGCCCCCGCCGACGGGTAGTAGATGTCGTACAGCGAGCCGTTCTGGTCCAGCATCGTGTTGATCGACCCGTTCCCCGCGACCGCCTCTTCCTTCCAGAAGTGCAGCGGCGGATACCCGGCGCCGGGCTCCGCCGCGCCCGCACCCGCCCCGGGCCAGGCGAGCAACGCCTGATACGCAAAGGTGTTGTCCCCGTCGCCCGCGTCGACCGCGAACACCTCAGCGCCCCCGGGGCCATACGCCGACACGAGATACCGCACCTGCGTGCCGTACTTCCGTACCGACGCCGGCAGCGTCGCCCGCCACCAGTCGTCGTTCCCCCCCACGCCCGGCTCGTTGCGAACGAACTGCACCTGCCCCGCCGCGCTGGTCAGCACCTGCGTCGACGGGTTCCCCGCCACGCCCTGGAATCCCGAAGGCGGCGTCCCGTCCACCGTGAAGTACACCGCCACCGCGTCATAACTGAACGATGGGCCCGTCTTGATCCAAAGGTCCACCCCCTCCGCCTCGCGGGGCTTCTCCGGCTCGCGCTGCGTCACGCCCGCCGGCTCCCCGAACACACCCGCCGAGGGGTCGTGCACCACAAACGCCGGCGCCGCAAGGGCCGACCCCGTGGCCACAAGAATACCGGTCAAAATCCAATCAAGTCGAACGACTCGCTGTGCGTGCATGGTGATTCCCCGGAACCGGCCCTCCATCGCGGGCCGAACGCGCCGTGCGTGGTCTATCGGCGTCTGCGATCTGCTCCCTCGGCGTGTCCTCGCGGAAACGCCGCACAGAGTCTAAGCCCACGCGTCCGCCCGTTCGAGGGGGGACCGCGGATCTCGAACCCACCAGATCGTGCCCACCCTACGGGCAACCGCCGACGAAACCGGACACGAACAACCCAATATCGGCCAGATCCAGCAGCCCATCGCCCGACAGGTCGGCCAGCAGACCGCCCCCCACGAACGCCGAGACAAACGCGTTCACATCCGAGAGGTCCAGGATCCCATCCCCGGTCAGGTCGGCCGGGCAGTCCGCCTCGACGGTCAGCACCGCCGGCTCGCTGACCGTCTCCCCGCACGCGCTGGTCACCACGCAGTCGAACACCGAGCCGCTGTCACCCACGCCAAGGCCGGTCAGCACGAGCGTCGCCGTCGCCGCCGACGGGACCTGCGCCGCGTCGATCCCGATCCCGTTCTTGCGCCACGCAAAGCCCGTGACATCGCCCGCGTTGACGACCTCCACCGAAAACACGGCCTCGGAGCTGATCGCGGTTGTGCTGGCGGGGTGAACCCCGATGTCCGGCCTGCACCAGCCCCCGAGCGGCTGATCGGGAACGAGCCAGAAGAGCCGGCTCCCGAACAGATCCGTCCCGTCCATGTGCCCGCTGGCGAGAATGTGCCCCGCATTGTCGATCACCAGCGCACTCTCGAGCAGCACATCGGGCGTGTCGAGCTGCTCAACAAGGTCGAACGCCTCCCAGGTGCCGTCTCCCAAGGGCTCCCAGATGGTCGCGTAGGTCTCCGGGTCCGCGAAATTCCCCGACTTGCCCACGATCCATGCCGAGTCGTTCAGATCATTCGCCACAACCACCGGAAACCCGCCCAGGTCCGGCAGGTCCACCGTCGCCGCACCGCCCGGCGCCACGAACGCGCGAGAGGGATACCGGGCGCCGATGATGACGCCCTCCCCGTTCATCCACCTCGGGCTGGGCGTCGAACCCGCCACCGGCGCGAGCTGCTCGAGCGTGCCGCCGCGCGAAAGCCGGTACGCGCCCACCCCGGACACGAAGCCCCCGATCTGCCCCCGGTTGTTGATGCAGGCCGCCCACGACAAGCCCGCCGCCGGGAACAGGTCCACCCGCCCCCCGGCCTCGTCGTACCGGTACGCGTGATACACGGCGCCGGAGGCGTAATCCCCCCCGCCCGTGATCGTGGCCTTGCCGACCATCTCCCCCGACCAGTTCACATCGCTCGCCACGCTGTCGCGCACATACCCGAAGTAATAGTGACAATCGGTCGAGTCGCACGACCAGTACCCCCAGCTGTAGGTCCCGAACGGATCGATGAAGGCCGCCTCAACCCCGCCCCCGACGGCCGGCGAGAGCAGCGTCGCCTCCGAACCCGCGTAGGGGATCCCCTGATCCGTCGTGCCCGCGTAATAGCCCGACGAACTCCGCGACGAAAGCACGAAACCGAAAGGCACCCCGGACAGACCCTCCGGCATGAACGCGAAGTGCTTGAAGAACGGCAGCGAGGCGCGCTGCGCCGCGCTCCACGCCGTGATGTCGATCGCCGTGTACCGCGGAGGCTCCGCGCCCGCCACACCGATCAACGCGGACAACGCGATCAAACCGATCCGGGCGTGCGAAGACCTCATTGTGAGACTCCTGGTTCACCGGCAGGCCGAAGCGCCGGTCCCCGACGGGCGTGAGATGAACCGACGATACCTCTGCCGGCCCCGTCACGCAAGGCTCTCCCTGCAGGCAGGCATACGAGCGCCGGGGCAACGCAAAGACTGAGTCTCAGTCGCAACAAATCCCAGCGCCACGAGCCGCGTCGACAGCCGCCGCGCCGCAGCACCACCCGAGCCGACCGGCACCGCGCACGAGACGCCGAGCCTCCAACGAAAACGGGCGGCCCGCAAGCCGCCCGCGCTCTCGTGCAACGAGGTTCGCCCCGGCTTACCCCCGCCACCCCGCCTTGAACTGGCGGATCGCGTCCTCGATCTTCTTCGCCAGGTCGTCGCTCATCGCCAGCGTCTTCGCCAGCTCGTCCCGCGTCGCGCGGGCCGTTGAGCGGAAGTGGTCCAGCATCCCCTTCTCGAACTCGAGCACCTTCGCCGGCGGCACATCATCAAGGAAGCCCTTCGAGCCCGCGAAGATCGAGAGGATCTGGTCCGTCACCTCGTAGGGAACATACTGCCGCTGCTTGAGCAGCTCGACCATCCGCGTCCCGCGGTCCAGCTGCTTCTGCGTCGCCGGGTCGAGCTCCGTGCCCAGCTGCGCGAACGCCTCGAGTTCGCGGAACGCCGCGAGGTCAAGCCGCAGCGAGCCGGCGATCTTCTTCATCGCCTTCACCTGGGCCGCCCCGCCCACGCGCGAGACCGAGATGCCCACATTGATCGCCGGACGCACGCCCTTGTAGAACAGGTCGGGCTCCAGGTAGATCTGCCCGTCCGTGATCGAGATCACATTCGTCGGGATGTACGCCGACACATCGCCTTCCTGCGTCTCGATCACCGGAAGCGCCGTCAGCGAGCCCGCCCCGTTCGCGTCCGAGAGCTTGGTCGCCCGCTCCAGCAAGCGGCTGTGCAGGTAGAACACATCGCCCGGGTACGCCTCACGCCCCGGCGGACGACGCAGCAGCAGCGAGAGCTGCCGGTACGCCACGGCCTGCTTGGACAGGTCGTCGTAGACCAGCAGCGCGTGCTTCGGATACGGGGCGCCGTTGCTCAGCGTCTTGCCCGCCTCCTTGCCGCTCCACATGAAGTGCTCGCCCATCGTGCAGCCCGAGTACGGCGCGATGTACTGCATCGGCGCCGGGTCCGACGAGCCCGCGAGCACCACCGTGGTGTAGTCCATTGCCCCGTTCCGCTTCAGCGTCTCAACCACGCCAGCGACGGTCGACTCCTTCTGCCCAACCGCCACATAGATGCACACGACCGCCTTGTCCGTGCCCCAGTACTGCTTCTGGTTGATGATCGTGTCGATCGCCACCGCGGTCTTGCCCGTCTTCCGGTCGCCGATGATCAGCTCCCGCTGCCCGCGACCGATCGGGATCATCGCGTCGATCGCCTTGATCCCCGTCTGCAGAGGCTCGTGCACCGGCTGGCGGTCCGCGATCCCAGGCGCGATGATGTCAACCTTCCGGAACCCCTCGGGCGCCAGCGCCGCACCGTCGTCCAGCGTCCGCCCCAGCGGGTCCACCACCCGACCCAGCAGCGACTCGCCCACCGGGACCTCGAGCAGCCGGCCCGTGCTCTTGACCAGGTCGCCTTCCTTCACCGAGAGGTAGTCGCCGTACACCACGCAACCCACGGTGTCCTGCTCCAGGTTCATCACCTGGCCCATCACCGCACCCTCCGACGACTGGAACTCCACCAGCTCGCCCGCCATCGCCGTCGACAGCCCGTAGATCCGCGCGATCCCGTCGCCCACCTCGACCACCCGCCCGACCTCGCTCACCTCGAGCTCGGCCGAATACTGCTCGATCTCCTGCTTGATCACGCTGGCGATCTCGTCGGTCTTGATCTTCACGGGTCGATCCTCTTCTGAATGGCTCAGGTTCTGGTCGGCTCAGGTTCCGAACGGCACTCGGGTTCCCGCGGCAGGCGGGCCCCCGCGGGCCCCGACCGGGGCGACGCACGCACCGCCCGCGACGGGGGCCGAACGGTAGCGCCGCACCCGCCCGCTGTCCTGCCGCACCGGAACCTTTCCCGCCCGAACCCCCGCCCCTCGAAGGCGCCTCAGCCCCCCGGCGCCTCGCGCCGCCGGAGCACCACCCGCACCTCCCGGCCCGCGAAGTCCGCCACCACCCCGGGCGGCAGGCCGACCAACTCCACCGCCGCCCGGTCCACCCCCCGCGCCAGCGCCTCCGACGAGAGCGACACCACCGCCCGCGGACGGATCTCCCCCTTGCGGAGCCGCTCGATTACCGCCCCGGGCCCCGTCAGCGTAATCCCCGAGAGCACCCGGTCCTCAGGCGGGATCTCCACCATCCAGACCGCCAGGTCCGCCGGCGCCAACTCGACATACACCGGCAGCTCCGGCAGCTGGACGCTCTGCGTGCGCGCCCGCAGCGCAAGCGCCACCGTCACCCGAGTCTCCGAGAGACGGACCCCCCAGATCCCCGCCGGCAACCCCTCAAGCTCCACCGGCACCTGGCTCAGCTCGCTCCGCCGACCCGGGACCAGCGCCGACAACCGCGTCGGGTCCAGCCGCGCCGCCGCCTGCGTCGGCATCTGCGCCTTGAACGCGCCCGGGAATCGCACCTCGACCTCCGCCGGCTGCACCGTCACCGGCCCCGAGGTCTCCACCCCGGTCAGATCCACCTGCACCGGCAGCACGACCGTTTCCATCCGGTCCACCTCGAGCGCCAGCGTCTCGGGCGTCACCCGCCGGATCGTCGCCCCGCTCTCGGCGAACAGCGCGTCCCGCCGGACCGCCTCCCGCAGATCGACCCGCCGGGTCCCCGGGTCCCCGGGGATCTCGTCCCCCAGTTCCAGGGTAATCCCCTCGATCGCCCGCACCCGAAGGTCATCGATCAACGCCGCCGGGCCCGCCAACTCGATGTCGATCACGCCCTCCCACTCGGCCTCCTCGGTCAGCCTGAAGACGATCGTCCGCCCCCCCTGATCCAGCAGGACCGGCACCGTGATCGTCTCCGCCCGCAGCGTCCTCGACTCGGCAAACAGCCAGACCAGCCCGGACACGATCGTCACGATCAGGATGGTGCGGATCTGCTCGCCCATCACACGATCCCCTCCGCGGGCTCGGGAGGGCCGGCCTGGCCCTTGCGCGACACGCCACCGAGCCGCTTGCGGACCTCCGCGGCGAGTTCGCCCTCCTCGAACGCCCGCGAGAGCCGACCCCGCTCCGACAGCCGGATCTGCCCCGTCTCCTCCGAGACGACGATCACCACCGCGTCGGTCTCCTTGCTCAGCCCCACCGCCGCCCGGTGCCGGCTCCCCAGGCTGGGGTCGGGCATCTCCCCGGGCTCGGCCAGCGGGAGCTGCACCCCGGCCGCGGCGACCCGCCTGCCCCGGATGATCACCGCCAGGTCGTGCAGCGCCGACCCCGGGAAGAAGATCGTCTGAAGCAGCCGGGTCGTCACCTCGGCGTCGATGGGCGTGCCGCCCTGGGTCAGCCCCCGCAGCCCGATGTTCCGCTCGAGCACGATGATCGCCCCGAACCGCTGACGCGAGAGATACACGCACGCGTCGGCGATGTCCTTCACGACCGACTCCAGCCCGGCCGGGTCGGAAGGACGAAGAATCTGGGCCTCGCCCAGCCTCGAGAAGACGCGGCGGAGTTCGGGCGCGAAGACGACGACCATGACGATCGCGAACAGCGCCGCGAGGCGGTCGAACAGGAACGCGAGCCGCTGGAATGAATCCCCCGCGCTGATCAACCGAACCGTCAGCGTCCCGATCACCAAGACCAGCAGGAGGCCCTTGAGCACCCCGGCGGCACGCGTGCCCTGCACGAACCGGACCAGCCCGAAGACCACGACCCAGATCAGCACCAACTCGACCGCGATCTCCCACCAGGGGTAGGAGCCCAGCCGATTGAGGAAATCCTGGATCCGATCTTCCGGCACCCCGTCCCTTTCCGCCCGACCCTCCCGGCCCGCGGGTCACCGGGCCGCGCGGTCTAGCATCGGCCAACCGACCCTCCCGGCGGGAATCAAACCAATGCCCTACCGCGTCGTCCGGTTCGAACCCACGCCCAACCCCAACGCGCTCAAGTGCGTGGTGGAGCCGAGCTCCGGCACGATACCACGATCCTACTTCAACGCCGACCAGGCGGTTCAGGCGGGGGACAACCTCGCGGTCGCGCTGTTCGGGATCGAGGGGATCACCAACCTGCTCATCCACGCCTCGTTCATCACCGTCTCACGCCGCCCCGACGCCCCGTGGGGCGCGATCAGAACCCGCGTCCGCGCGGTCCTCGCGGAGGCGGGGTGACCCCCCCCGCCGCGGATCGCCGGCTCACCGGGGCGCTGCTCGGCTGGTTCCGCCGGGCCGCTCGAGACCTGCCGTGGCGCGACGCCCCGGCCGGGGCCCGCGACCCCTACCGCGTCCTCGTCAGCGAGATGATGCTCCAGCAGACCCAGGTCTCCCGCGTCGCCGAGCGATTCCCCGCGTTCATCCGGCGGTTCCCGACCGTGCGCGCGCTGGCCGGCGCGCATGAGCACGAGGTCCTCGCCGCCTGGTCCGGCATGGGCTACTACCGGCGGGCCCGTCTCCTGCACGCCGCGGCCCGCGCGGTCGTGCTCGACCACCGGGGCGAGTTTCCACGCGAGCCGGACGCAATCCGTGCGCTCCCCGGGGTCGGGCGCTACACCGCCGGCGCGGTCGCGTCGATCGCGCACGGGCTGCCCGAGCCGATCGTCGACGGGAATGTCGCCCGCGTGCTCCTCCGCGTCCACGGGAGGCCCGAGCGCCCCGACGACCGGGCGACGGCGAAGTGGCTCTGGTCCCGCGCCGCGGACCTTGTCTCCGCCGCCTCTGACCCGGGCGCGTTCAACGAGGCGATCATGGAACTCGGCGCCACCGTTTGCACCCCGCGGTCGCCCCGCTGCTCGGCCTGCCCGATCGCCGACGACTGCGACGCCCGACGCCTCGGAACGCAGGACGAGATCCCCCCGCCCAAGCGGCCGGCGACCAGGCGTCCGCTGTTCGTCGGCGTCGCGCTCGCCGTCGACACCCGGGGGCGACGCCTGGTCGAGCAGCGCCCCCCCACCGGCCTCTGGGCCGGGCTCTGGCAAGCCCCCAGCGTCGAACGCGCAGACCGCTTCCCCAGCAGACCGGAAATCGCCGAATCGACACGCCTGTCGGTCGAGGCCGACCAACCGATCGAACGCTTCACCCACCAGACCACCCACCGGGAGGTGCGATTCGAAGTCTGGCCCGTGAGCCGGGGCCGGGCCGGGGGGGGCCGAGTCTGGCGCAGCCCCGGGCAGATCGAGGATCTCGCGCTGGGAACGCCGCAGCGGCGGATCCTGCTCGAACTGCACGCCGGGCCCGACGCCACGGCCTGATCGCCGGCCCCGAGCCGCCCGCCCCCCGTGGTCCGGCTATCTTCCTTCCATGCTCCTCGGGGTGGTCATGCCGGTCTACAACGAGCGGGAGCTCCTCCCCAGGATCATCGCCCGCCTCGACGCGACACCCCGCCCTCAGGGCCCGGACGGGCTCCAGGTCACCCGCCACCTCTTCATCGTCGACGACGGCTCGACGGACGGCACCGCCGATCTCCTGCCCGACTACGACCGCCGCGAGGACATCACCGCCCTCACCGCCGACCGCAACCGGGGCAAGGGGAGCGCCCTCCGCCGGGGCTTCGCCGCCGCGCTCGAGCGCGGGTGCGATGTCGTCATCGTCCAGGACGCCGACCTCGAATACGACCCCGCCGACCACCGGACGGTCCTCGCCCCGATCCTCGACGGGCGGGCCGACGCGGTCATCGGCACCCGCTTCCTGGGGCAGACCCACCGCGTGCTCTACTACTGGCACGCGGTGGTGAACCGGGCGATCACGGCGCTGAGCAACATGCTCAGCAACCTGAACCTCACCGACATCGAGTGCGGAACCAAGGCGTTCACGCGCCCCGTGCTGGCGGCCATCCTGCCATCGCTGCGTGAGGACCGTTTCGGGATCGAGCCCGAGCTGGTCGCCCGCCTCGCCCGGCTGCGGCTGCCCCCGGCGGGCGGCCCGGGCGGGGCACCCCGCCCCATCCGCATCTACGAGGTCCCGGTCTCCTACGCGGGGCGGACCTACGCCGAGGGCAAGAAGATCGGGTGGCGCGACGGGCTCGAGGCCGTGCGCTGCATCCTCCAGCACAACCTGCTCGGGTGAGGCCCCTCCGGGCCCCGGCTATGATCGTCCTCGCCCCCGACGGGCCGCGACACCCGGCGTGAGAGGAAGAGGCATGCCCACCCAGACACCGACCCAACCGGAGCCCGCAACGAGCGGGGCCAAGGCCACCATGGAAGCACAACTCGAGCAGCGCCTTCGGAACAAGACCGCCGTCATCGGGGTCGTCGGGCTCGGATATGTCGGCCTGCCGCTGGCCCGCGCGATCCACGCGAAGGGCTACAGGGTCCTCGGGTACGATGTCGACGCCGCCAAGGTGCGGATGCTCCGCGAGGGGAAGAACTACCTCAAGCACCTCGGCTCCGGGCTTGCGAAGGAACTCGCCCAGACCGGCCGGTTCGAGCCCACCAGCGACGAGGCCCGTCTCCGCGAGGCCGACGCGGTGATCCTCTGCGTCCCCACCCCGCTCGGCGCCCACCACGAGCCGGACCTGGCGTATGTCATCGCGAGCACCGAGCTCGCGGCCCGCCAGCTCCGCCCGGGGCAGATCGTCGTGCTCGAGTCCACCACCTACCCCGGCACCACCCGCGACGAGATGCTCCCCATCCTCGAGAAGACCGGGCTCAAGTGCGGGCGGGACTTCTTCCTCGCCTACAGCCCCGAGCGTGAGGACCCGGGCCGCTTGGACACCAGCACGGAACGCATCCCCAAGCTCGTGGGCGGGGTCGACGAGGCGAGCACGCGCCTGGCGGTGCAGATGTACAGCGCCTTCATCGACTCGGTGCACGAGGTGTCGAGCGCCGAGGTCGCCGAGTCGGCCAAGCTGATGGAGAACATCTACCGCGCGGTGAACATCGCGCTGGTCAACGAACTTAAGGTCGTCTTCGACCGCCTCGGGATCGACATCTGGGAGGTCGTCGAGGCCGCCAAGACCAAGCCCTTCGGGTTCCAGGCCTTCTACCCGGGCCCCGGGCTGGGCGGGCACTGCATCCCGATCGACCCGTTCTACCTTACCTGGAAGGCCAAGGAGGCGGGCTACGCGACCCGGTTCATCGAGCTCGCGGGCGAGATCAACCGCTCGATGCCCCACTATGTGGTCGGTCGCGTGGGCGAGGCGCTCAACGAGGCCCGCAGGTCGATCCGGGGGAGCCGGATCCTGGTCCTGGGCGTCGCCTACAAGCCGAATGTCGACGACACACGCGAGAGCCCGGCGGCGGAGATCATCGAGGAACTGCTCGAGCGCGGGGCCGACATCCGCTACCACGACCCCCATGTCGAGATCTTCCCCCCGATGCGCAAGCACAAGATCGACCTGGCCAGCGTCGCGCTCACCGCCGAGGAGATCCGCGCCGCGGACTGCGTGCTCGTCGTGACCGACCACGCCGGCGTCGACTACGCCCTCGTGGGCCGCGAGGCGTCGCTCGTCGTCGATACCCGCAACGCGATGGCGAAGGCCGGCGAGATCCGGGGCCGGCTCGTCAAGTCCTGAGCCCGCCCGTCCGGCCCGGGGACCGGCTCAGCGAGTCGGCCCGACGCCGGGGGAGACCGTCTGCCGGATCAGGCCGAGCATCCGCGCCGACTGCGCCCGCCTCGAAAGCGCCTCGATCGACCCAAAGTCGCACACCCCCGTCGGCGCGAACTCACCCCGCGCCAGGCGATGCAGCGACCGCGCGACCTCCTCGCCGTCCGAGCCGGCGTTCAGCCCGCGGCCAAGCCGCTCGGCCCACTCGGTGATCGTGCGACGGGGCCCCACGACCATGATCGGGGCCGCGCCCGCCAGGTACTCGAACAGCTTCGCGGTCAGCACCCCCTCCTCGGGCCCCGTCCACTCGAGGCTCAGCAGCGCCGAGGCCCCGTCCTGGAGCGCCAGCGCCTCGGCGTGGGGCACGGGGCCCCGCAGGTCGATCAGGTCGAGAACGCCGTGCGCCGCCGCCGCCGTGCGCCAGTGCTCGCCCGCCGGCCCCGCGACGATGACGCGCACCCGCCCGGCCGAGTCCGGGTTCTCGCGCCGCAGCAGCGCGAGCCCCCGCATCAGCGGCCCGAGGTCGTGCCCGCGGGGGTAGACCGTGCCGGTGTACACGAGCGTGCGCACGCCGGCCGCGAGCGCCGCCCCCGCCGGCCGCCGCCCCGCGTGCCCGTTGAAGACGACCTCGACGGGCCCCCGGGCCCGCGGCCGGAGCCACGCCGCCAGCGGCTCGCTGACCGTCACCACCAGGTCGGCCTCGCGGAGCACCGCCAGTTCGAGCGCCCGCTCGCGGAGCGTGAACGGGAAGCAGCCCGAGGCCATGTGGTTGGCCGTCCAGAGGTCGCGGAACTCCGCCACGAAACGCGACGCGAGCCCGGCCCGCCTGATCCGCCTCGCGGCCAGCAGCGTCGTGTAGGGGCCCGAGGAGGCGACGACCGCGTCGAACGCCCCGCCCCGTGCGAGTTCCCGCGCGCGCGCAACCGCGGGCGCGACCCACGCGTCCGTCAGATCGGGCATGCGCACGCTCGCGAACACCCCCGTCCCTTCCCGGAATCGCCCGAGCGCCCGGGCGAACAGGCCGGGCCTGGCTCCGGCATCCTGAGTCGACGCCCCCGACCGCACGCCGCGCCGCCCCGCGTAGCCGCGGAGGAGTTCGCCGACCATCCGCGTCGGCACGGGGACCTCGACGACGCGCACGCCGGGGCTGGGGATCTCGGCGCCGCGCTGGTCGTCCCGCTTTTGGGTGGTCAGCACGGTTACCTCGGCGCCCGACTCGGCCCAGGCCGTGGCGTGCGCATGCACGCGGAGCGAGGCGACCGCGGGCTGGGGCGGGTAGTAGGTGCTCACGAGCAGGATGCGCATGCGAACTCAGCGTAAACGCGTTCGAGCCGCTCGGCGTGCCGGGCCGGGGATCGGCCCTGCAGGGCCTCGCGTGCCCTCGCCCAGGCTCCGCCGTCGATCGCGGTGGTCCGTGCCCAGTCAACCGCGGCCCGTGCCGACGCCGCGTCGAGCGGGTCGAACACGCGGCCGACGCCGAATTCCTCCACGATTTCTCCCGCGCCGCCCCGGTCGGAGACCAGCACCGGCGTGCCCGCCGCGATCGCCTCGAAGAGCACCATCGGCGCGTTCTCGGCGCACAGGCTGGGCAGCACCAGGGCGTCCGAGGCCGCGATCCGCTCGATCGCGGCCGTGCGCGCGAGCCGGCCGTGAAAGTGCATCTCAACGCCCGCGGCGGCGGCCGCCGCCCGGCTTCGCCCGATGTCCTCACCCTCTCCGACAACCTCGAACCTGAGGCCCTCGACGCCCCGGAGCATGAGGACAAACTCGGGCAGGCCCTTCTCGGGCTCGACGCGACCGACGAACACCAGCGTGAGAGGGCCGGCCTGACGCGGTGGACGCGTCGACCCCGGGACCTCGATCGGGTTGGGCACCACGCGGACCGGTCGGCCCAGCGGGGTGAGCAGCCGCTCACCCCATCGGCTCGGCGTGATGATCGCGTCGATCGCGCCGAGCCTGCCCAGGAGGCGGTAGTTCCAGAGGTGCTGAAGGCCCTTGAGCAGTGAGTGCGCCGCGCCGCGGTGGTCCCACCGTGTCAGCAGGAGGTCGGGCACGGACGGCGGGCCCGATGGATCGATCGGCACCGGGCCCATGCGGGTGAACCGGCGGAGCCCCGCGTTGGGGCACACGAGGTGCGCGTCGTGGGCGGTCATGACCGCGAGCCCACGCCCGCCCAGCTTCCAGTGCGCGACCGTCGCGAGCACGCCGGGCGAGAGCAGGTGGTAGATGTTGTGCAGGTGGACGACATCGGGGCGGAACCGCGCGATCGCCCGCCGCAGCGACCGTCTCGCCGGCGCCGAGTCGATGTAAGAAAACGGCGTCCGCCTCAGGCCGACGCCGTCCCCGGTGAACATCTCCACTTCGTGCCCGCGGGCGCGGAGCGCCTCGGCCCCCGCCGCCGCGACCACCTCGGCCCCGCCCCGCTCGCGGTAGTCGTTGACGACCAGCACCCGCATGGGCGGCACTTCCCGAGGGTCAGGCGGACCCGGCGCCGACGCCCGCGACCTTGGACGCGTGCGTGCGCAGGTACGAGACCGTCGAGTCGACAACATGCTGCTTCTGCGTGTCGGTCAGCTCGGGGTAGATCGGGATCGCGATCGTCTCGTTCGCGGCCGACTCGGACTCGGGCAGCGTGCCCGGCGCCCCCTGGCCCAGGTAGGCGAAGCACTTCTGCATGTGCAGCGGGACGGGGTAATAGATCTCCGTGCCGATGTTCTGGTTCTTGAGGTGGTCACGCAGGCCGTCCCGGAGTTCGGCGGGCACGCGGATCGCGTACTGGTTGTAGATGTGCCGCGCCTTGCCCGTCGCCGGCGCGGGCGTGCGGAGCGGCAGGTCGGAGGATTCCGAGAGCGGGGTGGCGCTGGTGAGCGCCCCGGCCTCGGCGAAGGCGCGGTCGTAGAACGCGGCGTTCTCCGCGCGGCCCTCGTGCCACGCCTCGAGGTGCCGCAGCTTGATGCTCAGCACCGCGGCCTGCAGCGCGTCGAGGCGGGAGTTGATCCCGATCATCGAGTGGTAGTACTTCGGCCTCGACCCGTGCAGGCGGAGCATGTCGAGCCGCTCGGCGAGGGCCGAGTCGTTGGTGGTCATGATGCCCCCGTCGCCGAACCCGCCGAGGTTCTTCGAGGGGAAGAACGAGAAGCACCCGACGGCGCCGGCGTTGCCCGCCATGGTGCCGTGGGGGTCCTTCGACCCGATCGCCTGGGCCGCGTCCTCGATCAGCGGCACGCCGAACTCGTCGGCGATCTCGCGGTAGACCGCCAGATCGACGCACTGCCCGAACAGGTGCACCGGCATGATCGCCGCGAGCCGGTCGCACTTGCGGGCGGCCTCGCGGACGCGGTCGGGGCACATGTTGTAGGTCACCGGGTCGATGTCGACATAAACCGGGGTCGCCCCGAGCCGGGCGATCGACCCGCCCGTGGCGAAGAAGGTGTAGGAGGGGCAGATGACCTGGTCGTTCCGTCCCTTGTTGCACCCGATGTTCAGGCCCATGAGGGCGAGCAGGATCGCGTCCGTGCCCGACGCGCACCCGATGGCGTGCTTAGCGCCGGTGTAGGCCGCGATCTCCTTCTCGAACTCGGTCACCTTCGGGCCCATCACGAAATACTGGGCGTCGCAGACCTCGTCCAGCACCCGGCGGATCTCCTCACGCATCGGGGCGTACTGGGCCTTGAGGTCGAGCAGCGGGACATTGATGGCCGTTGTCATGCGTTTCCTCTTCGTTTCGCGACCAATTCAGTCAAAGGTCCGATTCCGCAAGCATAGCCGCCGCAAGGGCTCCCGGGCGGTCCGCGGGGCCCGCGCGGCCCCGAGCGGGCGGGGCGAGGGGCCCGATCAGGCCCCGCCCCGCATGACCGCGAGGTACTCGTCGGCGATCTCCTCGGCCGGGCCGAACCGGTGGACCCGCCCCCGGTCGAGCCAGAGGCACTTGTTGCAGTATTTCTTGATCGTCCCGGCGTCGTGGGTGGCGAGGATGATCGCCTTGTCGCTGCCCAGGTAGGAGAAGATGTTGCCCGCCTTCTGCTTGAACTTCTCGTCGCCCACGCCGATCACCTCGTCGAGCAGGACGATCTGCGGGTTGATGTACATCGCCAGCGAGAAGCCCAGCCTGGCCTTCATGCCCGCCGAGTAGGTCTTGATCGGGGCGTACATGAAGTCCCCGAGTTCGCAGAACTCGATCACCTTGGGCATGATCGCGTCGATCTGCTCGCGGCTGAACCCGAGGATCGCGCCGCGGAGGTGGACATTCTCGAGCCCGCTCAGTTCGGGCTTGAAGCCCGAGGAGAGGTTGAGCAGCGTCCCGATGGTGCCGCGCCGGACGATCTCGCCGCTGTCGGGCTCCTCGATGCCGGCGAGCTGCCTGAGCAGCGTGCTCTTGCCCGCGCCGTTGTGCCCGACGAGCCCGATGACATCGCCCGGGAACGCCTCGAACGACACCCCGCTCAGCGCGTAGAAGTCCTTCGACCCGTCGCCCCGGGGCGCCCCGCCCCGCCCCAGGGCCCTGCGGACCAGATGCCGACCCGCGTGGATGAACGACTCCTTGAAGGTGTCCGCGTAGTGATACCGGATGCGGTATCGCACCACCACCTCGCGGCACTCGAGCAACGCGACCGCCGCCGCCGCGGTGTCGGCCGGCTTCGCCTCGGGCGTGCTGGGCGTCTCGACGGTGGTCACAGGAATTTCGTCACCTTCCCCTGAAGCCGGGCAAAGACGACCATCCCGGCGACCAGCAGGGCGACACAGAACGCCGAGTAGGCGCCCATGAGCGTCATGTCGGGCATCCCGCCCCGGTAGACGATGTCGCGGCTCAGCTCCACCGCGGAGGCGACGGGGTTGAGCAGGTAGAGCGTGCGGAACCGCTCGGGGATGAAGGTCACCGAGTACATCACCGGGGTGAAGTAGAACAGGACGCGGTTGATGTGCTGCACGATACTGGAGAGGTCGCGGAACCGCGCCCCGAGGCACGAGAGCATCAGCACGACCCCCTGGGCCCCGAGGAAACTCACGATCGCGAAGGGGATCAGCAGCAGCGCCGACCACGCCGGCGGCACGCGGAACACGGCCATCAGGGCGGCGAGCACGAGCAATTCAAGGAGCATGTCGTACACGCCCTTGATCGTCACGGGCGTCACCGCCGCGATCCGGGGGAAGTAGCAGCTCTTGATCAGCCCCGCCTGCTGGATGAGCACGCCCGTGCCGCGCGAGATCGCTTGCGTCCAGATCCTGAAGAAGATCGACCCGCAGAAGAAGAAGACGGGGTAGGGCTCGTCCTCGGAGTGGCGCTGGAACACCACCACGACGACGAACATGAAGATCAGCATGTTGATGACGGGGTTGAGCAGGTGCCAGAGATTGCCGAGCACATGGTTGCGCTTGTCGCTCTTGATATCGTGCACCGCGAGCGCCCAGATCAACTGCCGGCTCGACCACGCGTCGCGGAGGAGCGCGATCGCCGGGCCCACCAGCCCCGGGCCGCCCCGCGCCGGCGCGGGCTCGAGCGCGACGCCCCCCGTCATGCCGCGCCCTTGATGTTGAAGAGCATGTCCTCGTACGCCGAGGTGTAGATATCGAGATACCTGCGCTCCTGCGCCTGCCAGGAGACATAGGGGGCGACCTCGCGCGCCCTCGCCTTCATCGCCGCGACCAGGTGCGGGTTGTCGAGCAGATGCTGGATCGCGTCCCGGATCGGCTCGGGGCGGATGTCCGCCACGCAGGTCCCCACGCCGTGGGTCTCGACGAACTGCTGCTTCTCCGGGTGGGCCGAGGCGAGCACGCCGAGGCCCGAGTTGACATAGTGGAACATCTTGTTCCCGAGCCCGTAGTAGTACGAGAGGCAGACGGGCTGCGTGAGCATGAGCCCCATGTCGGCGCACTGAAGCACGCTCGGCAGCCGGTCGGACTCGACGGGGTCGAGCACATACACCCGGTCGCCCAACCCGCGCTTGCGAACCTGGAAATGCACCTCCTTGAGGTACTTCGGGTCCGCGTTGCCCATGATCACCAGCGCCGCCCGGCTGCCGTCGATCTCCTCGAACGCCCGCGCCGTTTCGATGATGCCGCGCCCCCGCGTGATCCGCCCGGCGTAGACAAAGACCATCCGCCGGCAGTCCATGTCGTCGATCTGCTGGCGGATATACGCGTCGGGCTCGGGCGCCCCCTCGTACACCTGCGCGTTCTGCAGCACAACCGGCTTTTCCCAGCCGTACCGCTCGCTCATCACGCGCGCGATGTTCTCGCCCACCGTGATGCGGTGGCTCGCCCGCCCGCCGAGCTTCTTCTCGAAATGGCGGATCCAGTACCGCTCCCGGAAGGGCTTGCGCGTCGGGAAGCTCTCGTCGTAGAGCTCGTGGATGTCGTACACGAACCGCACGCCCTGCAGCCGCGCCGCCAGCGAGGTCGCCCGGAGCGTGTCCGGGTCGTTCGCCTGGTAGACATTCGCGTCCGCGTCGTAGGCCTCGGCGAGCATGCACACGATCCGCGAGAACTTGTAGAGCGGCTGCCCCATCGCCTTGTCGAACCGCTTGCGCCAGGTCTTGATGAGCCCCTTCCAGGCCGACGCGATCGCCCGCCACGCCGACCGCACCACGCCCACGATCGCCGCGACCACCGCCGAGAGCAGCAGCACGATCAGCGCCACGGGCAGAAGCAGCACCGCGAGCAGGGGCCCGAGCCAGAACCGGAGATGGTCCTTGAACGGGAACCTCGCCTCGGTCGCCCGCGCCGCCGCCAGCGCCGACTCGAGCGTCGCGGGCCGCCTCCTGAACATCCGCTTGAACCTGCCCACCACGCGGCCCGCGAGCGACCGCGCCCGCCGCGCCTGCCTCGCCGCGTACCGCGCGCCGCGGATCATCCCGCCGAAGAGCGGGCCCCGCGGGATCCGTGATCTCAGGTTGTCTCCCACCAGACGCTTGAACGCCGCGCCCAGGTCCTCGCCCGGCACCACGCGGATCACCTTCACACCGTTGATCTTCTCGCGCAGCGGCATGCCCTTGCGGTGCACGCCGATGACGACGACCTCGCAGCCGAGCCTGACCAGGCTCTCGCACTGCTTGCGCACCCGGGTGTCGAAGGTGTACGGATTAGTGACCAACTGGCAGACGCGCATGCGATTCGTCCTGCTCCCTGTCGAAGGAAAGATGGTCCGCGAACCCGCCCGGCGGCGTGATCTCGGGCGCCGAATCGAGGAACTGCCGCGCCCACAGCTCGAAACTGAAGAGGTTCCAGAGGTTGTTCGCGTCACGCCAGGACGCGCGCCCGTCCTCCCCGAAGATGTTGTTCAGGTAGACCTCGACCTCGGGCCACTCGAACAGGCCCCGCGCCGCGACCGTGCGCTCGTTGATGAGCGAACGCACGAACTCCTCGATCTGCTTGAGCCAGACCTGCTTGGGCAGGCTGAACCCCCGCTTGGCACGCAGGAACACATGCTTGGGCAGCCTGCGGTACATCGCCCGCTTAAGGAGCACCTTGTGCTCCCCGTGGATGACCTTGAGCACGGGCGGCACCTGCATCGCGAACTCGACGATGCGGTAATCCAGCAGCGGCACCCGGACCTCCAGCGAGTGCGCCATCGACATCTTGTCCAGGTTGAACAGCAGGTCGTTGAGCATGAAGTGCGTCAGGTCGATGTAGCAGAGCCGGTCGAGGGTGTTCCGCGTCCGCACATGGGCCGACATCTCCCGCTGCTTCTCCAGCGAGGGCTCGTCGCGCACCATGTCGTAGAACTCGCCCGTAAAGAAACGCCGCTTGTCGTCCTCGGTGAACGACACCAGCGACCGGAGGAAGCAGTACACCGGGTCCGTCGACTTGTAGCCCATCTTCAACGGGCTCCGCGCCGCCTGGAAGCGCCCGTACCCCGCGAAGCACTCGTCGCCCCCCACGCCCGCGAGCGCAACCTTCACATGCCGCCGAGCCATCGCGCTCACGAAGTAGTTCGGGACCCCCGTCCCGCACGGCTGCCCGTACATCCACGCGATCCGCTCCATCAGCGGGACGATGTCGTACCGCTCGAGCATGTGCAGGTGGTGCTCGGTCCCGATGTGCTGGGCCACATCCGCGGCCCACTCGCTCTCGTCGAAATCCCTCTCCTCGCCCTGGAACCCGATCGTGAACGAGAGCCCGCCCCCGACCGCCTTCGACATCCAATACGCCACCGTCGAGGAATCCACGCCCCCGGACAGGAACGCCCCGACCGGGACATCCGAACGCACCTGCAGCCGCAACGCGTCCTCGAGCAGCTCGGTCAGCCTCGCCTCGGCCGCCTCGGGCTTCATCCGCGAAACGCCCGCCGCCACCGGGATATCCCAGTATCTCTTCTGCCGCGACCGCCCCTGGGCGTCGATCCGCAGCGTGCAGCCCGGCGGCAGCTGGTGCATGTCCTCGAAGATCGTGTCCGGGCAGGGCACCACGCGCCAGGTGAAGAAGTGGCTCAACGCCTTGTGGTTCAGCCGACGCACGCACCCCGGGTGCGCCGCGATCGCCCCGACATCGCTCGCGAACAGCAGCCGGCGCTCGTCCCGGTAGTAGTAGAGCGGCTTGATGCCCAGGTGGTCCCGCGCCAGCAGCAGCGTCCGCTCCTGCCTGTCCCAGAACCCGAACGCGAACATCCCGTTCAGGTGCGTCGGCGCGTCCTCGCCCCACTGGATGCACGCCCGGAGCAGCACCTCGGTGTCGCTGGTCGTCTCGAACTCGTGCCCGAGGCCCTTGAGCCTCTCCCGGAGCTCGATGTAGTTGTAGATCTCCCCGTTGAACGCGATGACATACCGCCCGCACCGGCTCGCCTTGGGCTGGTGCCCGCCCTCGCTCAGGTCGATGATGCTCAGCCGCCGGTGCCCGAGCCCCATCGGGCCCTCGACCCAATACCCCGCGTCGTCCGGGCCGCGGTGCGTCATGAAATCCGTCATCCGCCGCAGCGCGTCCGCGTCGGGCGTCGAATCAGGAACGAACTCGAGACAGCCGGAAATCCCACACATGCGACGCGTCGACTCCCGCCGGTCGCCCGGCATTCGGCCAGATGGCCCACCATCCCGCCTGCGCGGCGAGTCCGCCTAGTCTACGCCCTCCCGGGCCCGATCAGACGCCGGACCCCGGGATCCGCCGATCACCGGGCCCCCACCAGCGCCGAACGCTCCGCGGGGAAGAAGCACTGGTCGAAGTACCGACGCATCCGCAACCCGACAGGGTTCTTCGACGCCAGGGCCCGGATGTCCGCCGGCGTGTACTCGCCCAGCGCCAGCTTGATCGCGAAGTAAGGCTCGACCCACTCGTCGGTGTACAGGAAGGTCGACAGCCTCGGGTTGATCTCCAGCAGCGCCCCGCCGATGAACTGGATCCCGAAGTTGTACCGCAGCGGGATCCTCGCCACGATCTCCTCGATCGAACGCGTGATCTCGGGCCGCTCGACCACCTCGCCCTGCGTGATCACGCCCCCCCGCTCCTTCTCGCGGGTCTTGTGCGTCACCAGCAGGGCCTCGCCGTCAAGCCCGATCACCATCGAGTCGATTTCCTCCCCCTCGAGCACCTCCATCAGAAGCAGCTCGGGGAAGTCCCGCTCCGACCGGAAGATGTCCGTGAACTCCGCCAGCGAGATGAACTTGCTGTCCGGCTTGAAGTTCATCAGCAGATCCCGCCGGCTCGTCCGGTCGTCGATGTAGCGGAACCCACGCGAGCCCTTCGAGTAGGGCGGCTTGAAGCACAGGCGACGCTCGCCGCCCCCCATCGCCCGGAACGCCGCGAGGAACTCCTCCAGCGACTTCACCAGGCGGAACTCGGGCACCCGCACCGAGGGGGCGTCACGCAGCGCGTCGTAGAGCCGGAACTTGTCGTTGGCGACCTCGAGCGCCGACAGCTCCGACACCAGCACCTTCACCCCGATCGCCTCGAAACGCCCGAGGTGCGCCGCGACCACATTGGTCTCGTACGAACTCGCGGGGATCAGGCAGTCCGCCCCCTCCTCCTCGCAAAGCTCCACCAACGCGTCGATGTACCCCGCCTCCTCGGAGCCCGGGATACGCCGGAATCCGTCGGCCAGGAACCGACCCACCGCCTCCCGGTCCGCGTCCGCCCCGATCACCCGGACCGTCCGCTCCTGCACCCCGCGCAGGTACCGGATGCAGGTCGACGCCCCGGGGCAACCCGCCGCCGTAAGAACAACCGTGATCGGCCTCAGCATCTCCGGACTCCCTTCTTCCCGATGCTCAGAGCATCCACCGCACGACCTCGAACGCCTCCGCGAACCCGCCCTCGAGCTGCGCCCCGCGCGTCACCGCGAGCGAACGCATCACATCCTCCTGGAAGTAGGTCCGGTGCCGCTGGCTCTCGTACGCCGCCAACGCCTTCATCTTCTTCTGCAAGTGCCGAGGCTCGAGCGTCTCGAACACATGGCTCGAAAAGGTGATGTTGTTCCAGGGCTCCTCGTAGCACAGGATCGACTGCTTCTTGAACGCCCGGATCGCCTCCCGGCAGATCGTCGCGTGGTCCTGGTGCACATCGTTGAGCGAGGGGCACAGCACCAGGTCCGGCTTCAGGTCGCTCCGAAGCCGGATCAGGTCCTCCAGGATCGCCTGCCGCTGCTCCGGGAAGGTCCTGACCTCATAGTCCATCAGGATCAGCTGACGCTCGGGGTTCATCCCGAGCACCTCCACCGCCCGACGCACCTCCCGCTGCAGGATGTCCGGGGGCAGCCCATCCGGAACCGACCGCTGGCACGAAGAGAACACCGCGTAGATCACATCGTGACCCAACTCGGTCCGCTTGGCCATCAGGCCCCCGCACCCGAGCTCCCCGTCGTCCGTGTGCGGGCCGAGCACCAGAATCCGCCGCTTGCTCTCGAGCACGACCCGCTCCTTGTCCGCCCGCGGGCCACCGGCCCGCCGCCCCAAGCCGACAGCACCGCGGGGCACCGCCCCGCGCGACGCGCCCGGCTTGTCCAGCAACATCGCCGCCTCTGGTCGCGACCTTC
>DAINDF010000017.1:58024-70603 GCA_036732005.1 Phycisphaerales bacterium | reverse complement strand
GATCTCGTGGTCGCCTATGAAGCGGTGTATCCGGATTCTGATGCAGAGCACCCCGGACGAACTCGCACTCGACGCAATCGCATCGACCATCCGCGAGGTTGAGGGTGTCCAGGACGTCGGCCATCTCCATGTCTGGCCAATTGACGAACATGCCGTCTCCCTTGAAGCTCAGATCGCGATCCGCGACGAGTCCCCTCTCACCGCGACTTCCGATATCATCGAGCGTGTTCGTCGATCGCTCGGGAGCGACCACGGCATCAAGCATGTGACGATCGAGCCCATTCCCGTATCTATGTTCAGTTCTGGATTAGTGACTGATCACTCACCTAACAAGCCGGCGGGTAGCGGAAGCTAGGGCTGAAGTGAGGCTGTTGCCCCAGCAGGTCAGCCCTGTCCGAATTCGCGGCCGACATTGACGCTGTCGATAACTGCTTCAAGCTGACACTCGACAGCCGCACTTCAAATCCGTGCACTCGGCGAAATGAGTGCAATGATGTAAGATAGTGTTGTGCGTCGTGACGGTTCACGACGCCATCGATGCTTAATGCTACGTCAGTCTCGACCAGATGCTGCGACAGCAACCCAGGCCGGCATTAGATGGTTGGCGATGACAGGGCGTGCCTCGCGAGTGAGCCGCCACGTCTGCCCGGTCCGCCGTTCGATGAGCCCGGCTCGATCAAGCAGTCCGGTGATCAGCTTCCACCCCGGCCGCCCCTCCGGCGTGACCTTGCACGGGTGTCCCCATGGGAGTCGGCCAAAGTGCCGATCGGAGATCACCCAGGTCCACCGACTCTCCCGAAGCGTGACGAGTAACGCGAGGTCGAACGCCAATGCGATCGCCGGCTCACGCTCAACGGGATCCCACCGCCGATCGATCGCTTCACGCTCGTACACCGGAGCGATGTTCTCGTGGAACACGCTCACTTTGTTCAGCATGATCAACGGCGGCCGGAACAGCTTGTCATCAAGAATGCTGACGCCGGGGTCGAACACCTCGGCGATGCCCTCAGCATCGAGCATCGCCATGAACTTGGCGGCCTCATCCTCGGTGATCCCCTGGACCGGCGTGTGCTTCCGACGGCTCGGCACCACCCGATCACGCCGGGGCCTCGGCTTGGTCTTCACCGGCTTCCGTTGCGGAGGCTCGGGATCACCCATGAGCCGGACGAGTCGCTCGCACGCACCGTGGCTGTTTAGGATGAGTTGCTGCACCTTGACATGCCGCTGCCGCCAGACCGATGCTCTCTTGGCAAGCTCGGCCCGGAAGGTTGGGCCGCCGCTGTCCCAAAGATCGATGAACCGACCGGCGACCGCCCCGTGTGCGTCCACTGTGGTCTGCACGAGCAGGGCATCGAGCGACACCAGCCATGCTCTCTCGATGTCGGTGAGTTTCTCGTCCATGGGTGCCTCCGTGTGCTCGACGGCTCCGCCGTCGACGAAATTTTTTTCTGAAGGCCACACCCGGCTGTCGAGCCGAGGGTGGCAAGTTCATCGCAGGATCCGGCCGCTCTGGCCGGGATCCTCATGCTGCGTTGCGTTGGCGGCGGCAGTCATCGCAGCCCTTGGGTTGGAACGGCTCCCAACAGTCGCCGCTGCAACGCTTTGGAATATCAACAGTTACGGCATCGAGGGGGATGGGCCGCCATTTGTACGCCTGGCGGCATGGAGCGGGTCCGTTACGAGCCGCTAGGCGTACATTCCGCTGCTCGATCAACTCTGCCGGGATCGCGAACTCGAAGTCGACCTCGTTTGCATCGAGCCTCGCGACTGCGGAACTGATCAGGGTCTCCGCGAGCTTGCGGAGCGAGGTCTCGCCCTCGTCCGCGAACGCCTGGAGCATGGCGGCAAGGTCCTTGATGACTCCATCGGTGATCGAGGCGATCTCCTTCTCGGTCAACGCGGGACCCCCGTTCATGCCAGCGAGCTTGTCCTCGATAACGCGGATCTGCCTGGTCGTCTCGTCGATCGCATCGTTGACGATGTCATCGTCGTCGCCGCCAAGACGACGGACCTGCGATCTCAGGCGCGCCTTCAGCTTGTCGAGGTTGGCCAAGAGTTGCTCGGCCTCGCCCGATTCGCCCCGACGCTGCTTGTCTTGCTCGCTGATCTCTTTGATGATCCGTTCGCGGAGATCAGGGAGCGAGCAGATCAACGCCTCGATTTCTTCCAAGACCGCGCGATGCAGCGGCCCCGACGCCAGCCATCTCCGACGCTGCGATCCCTTCGCAGGCATATCGATGCTCTTGTTGAGCCCGTAGTAAATCCGCCCGCGGCTTCGCTTTGCGATGAGCCGCTTGCCGGTCGTCGGCTCGACGAGGATGTCAGATAGGAGATGGGTCGTCCGGCCGTTGCGGCGTGCCGGATCCTTGATCCAGCCCGACTTGATCTTGGCGCGATGCTCGGCCTGCTCGGCCATCGCCGCGCGCCGCAGATGTTCGGGCAGATAGTCGCGGAGTTTCGGGTATGCGATCAAGTACCATGAACTCTCGGGCCGGATGCCGCGGATGCGACGACCTTGCTCGCGGGGCAGCGGCTCCGGGCGTCCTTCTGCTTGGTTGAAATAGAGAGCAGAGGAATGCCGGTTGGCATAGCCAACGCCGCAGTAGGTCTCGTTGCGCAGCATCGCGTCGATGACGGTCTTGGTCCATCTTTTGCCGTTGGGCGACGGGATCTCTTCATCATTGAGGACGCGCGCAATACGTGTACCCGCGAAGCCCCGCTCGTGCCGCATCGCAAAGATTCGGATGACGACCGCCTGATGCTCCGGGTCGCCCGGGATCAGCGTGACTTTGTCCTTCTTCTCCTTCTTGAACCCCAACTTGCCCGGCTCGTACCGGAGGCGGACCTCCTTGGTCTTGGGATCCAGGTTGAGCCGCGTTCCATCCGGGAGCAAGCGGATGATACAGATCGGCTCGTCGTCTTCGGTCATATAGAGACGGTCGATGCCGTACGCCCCCTTGCTCGCATGACTGCGACGCCCCTCGCGGAGCGCCTGTTGCGACCCCCTGGCCGAGTTGTCTGCGATGCCGCGGGCGGTCTGCTGAGCGATCATCGCTTTCATCATGCGGACCATGGTGGCGTTGTTGGCATCCTCCATGAACGCGTCAGTCTCGGCGATCTCGATGCCCTCGTCCAAGAGGCGATCGGCCAGAGCCCCAAAATGGAGCGGCCCCGAACGCCCGAACCGGCTTTGGTCATAGAACAGGACGACATCGATCCGCTCGCCCGACCGCTTGCGCGCGATGATCTCGTCCATCGCCGCTTCAAGATTGGCCTTGATGCTGCCGGACTTGCCGACAAGTTGCAAGGCGTCGGCGAGCTCCATGTCGTACTCCTCCGCGAAGTACTCCATGGAGTTCATCTGATCGTCGATGGAGGTATCGGCCTGCTCCATCGTACTGCATCGCGGCATGGGGACCGCTCGTTTTCCGTTGAGTCGAGACTTCCGTTTCATGTCTCTTCCTCCTCATGTCCGCCCATTCGCCTGCGGACCATGGAGGCGAGTAGAAGTCGAAGGGCGTCATTGCAATCAAGTTCCTCCTCCGGATCCTGCGGCCGATACGCGACCGCGACCCGGACCTGCCGCGGCGGAAGACGCCGACGACGAGAAACGATCTCGCCGCTCTGGTCGCCGCCGGATTGCGGCAAGTGTGGTTCGCCCTTCTCCATTCCACGAGTCATGTGTTGACTCCTCCCTCGCGCGCCAGTTTTCATGGTGGTGACGGGCGCGACACTTCCGATTTGCAGTTTTCTCAGCTTCCGCGCTCACTCACGCGTGTCTGCCACGGCTTGGTCTCCATGGGAACAACCGGCACCACGGCCATCCGCTGACCATGGCCGTGTGTGCCGCGCGCCTCGTCCACCGCTTCGCGGAAGCCTTCTCCGAACTCTCGCGCGTACCCGTCCTCGATCACATCGAGCATGCCATAGACGACACCCATCAAGGTTGCGATATCTGTGCTCGTCATGCCCTTGTCGAGCGTCTGGATCCGGATCCCACGTGGGTCCGCGTGTTCACAGTCCGGGGTGCCCACCGGATCCGGCGCGCTCACCGCGATGAGCAGCGTGCGCGACACCCCCACGGTTGCCGCCTCACAGTTGCTCGCAAGCAGTCTGATCTTCCTCGCCATCCCATCCGGGCCGTTGAATGTGTGCGCCGTCGTCATTGCTGTACCTCTCTATAAAGGACTGAACCACCAAACCCGCCGCGAGGCGTTGGCCCCGCGACGAGCCTCTCTCCCCTCCGCCGTCATCCGCCGCAGTCGTCGCACAGGTCGAGCCCCGCTGCGTCGAGCATCTCCCGCCGTGCGGTGTTTACGAGCTCGCGGAAGGCCTCCTCGCCCATCTCCGCGCCCGCTGCCATCTGCGACAACACCATGAGCACCGCGACATCGAGCTGCGCGAGAAGTACTGCGACCTCCACCTCGTTGAGAGCCCCGACCGCGCCCGCCACCAGCGCCTCGGGTCGTGCCGCCGGAACCGGACCATCCCGGTCCTCCCCAAGCGTGGCCGCCACCGCGAGCACGCCGCCGTGCTCATTCGCCCATGCGAGCAGCCCGTCCGCCGCCGCCGTGATCTCATCCGCCGTGTGGGTGTTGTCGGTCGTCATCCGATGCTCCGTGAGTACGCCAAAGGGTCAATACGGCGTACATAGCGGTGCGTCGGAGCGAAGGCAAGGATCCATCCGCGACGAACTCGACAATTTCGAGACGAAATCAGAGCCGCGTCAGGATCCAACCCAAACCGCCATGGATCCTGACGGGAATCGCGGTATCTCGGGTACGCGGGTATAGACGCCAACTCGCAGATCCGGCGTACCATCATGCTCATGCCGCGAGCAGGTACACCAAATCAGGCATGGCGAGATGTGCTTGATGAGGTACGCGAGCTCGCGTCGCGCACGGGTACAGGCCGCTCGAAACTACTCCGCAAGCTCAACGAACTTGACTCCGCGGTCACCGGTGAGATTAACAACCTGAACGACGCCCGTCGTCGGCGGATCATCGGCCCCCGTGCCCGTGTGCGGGCCGCCACCTACACCGTCGAAGAGTCACGCCGCGGCCCCGCCCTCATTGAGATCCGCCCAGGCGCAGCGGCGAAACCGTACAAGGTGCCGCTGCCGTACTACAGGGCGGTTGCCACCGAGGTCGCGTCCACCGCGGAGCCACAACTCTTCGCCACCATCAAGGCCGCCGCGAGCCGCCGGCTTGGAGAGGAGCTGCCCGACTACGCCGCCCGCGTCTCGCTGCGATTCTGGTCCGCCTCAGGTCTCGTCCATCATGAAGGTGCACGGTTCACCCGCGTCGGCACTAAGGCCGGGTTTACACGAGCAACCCGGGAAGCCTGGACGAGCTTGCAGCGTGAGCCCTTCGAAGTCGGTCCTGATCAATCGTCGGAAGGTTGACCGGGCGGGAGCTCGATCGACTCGATCGCTCTCGCCGCGTCTTCGTCATAGACGGAGAAGTACAGATCAAGGATCTTGCTCGACGAGTGCCCGACGAGCTGCAACGCGTATCGATACGACACATTTTGCCGGGCCAGCATCGAGACGAACGCGTGTCGAAACGTGTGCACTTTGTATTGCGTGGGATTCTCGAAGCCGCACTTTTTACACAACGCCTTCACCTGATCCAGCAGCCGCGTATCAACGAGCTTTCCGTTTCCGCGGGGATACCGCTTTGACGGATGAGAATGGAAAACCCGCTCGTCGATCCGCGGCATCGACTCCAAGTACGGCCGCAGCTCGGAGTGAATCGGGATCCGACGCGACTCCTTCCCCTTTGTCTCGTCGTCGGAGCCCCCGTGCCGGATGTCGAGCACGCCGTTGCCGTTGGCGTCGAGGTGGACATCCTCCCACAGCAGGTCCCGCATCTCACCGACGCGGCACCCGGTGTAGGCGAGGAACACAATGATGGGCCGGAGATTGTCGTCCGCGGTGTCGATCATTGTGCGGATCTGCTCAGGGGTGAAGCACGGCTGTTTCTTCGACGCCGGCTTCTTCAGCTTGAGCTTGCGGATCGGGTTCTTCGCGAGGATCTCAGCAACCTCGCAGCACCACTTGAAGAGCTGCTGAACGATCACCATGCGGTCGTAGACCGTCTTCTTCGACAAGTGATTCATCGTGTTCACAAACGCCCAGAACTCGACCTGTCCGAACCGACCGAGGTAGACGATGGACCGGTCTTTGCAGAAGTCCTTGAGCTTGCCGAGCGTGTGCTCGTACGCCGCCATGGTCCTCGGCTTGAGCCGCCGGGCCCGGCAGGTGTCGAGGTACAGCTTCACCGCCTCGTCGACGGTGTATTCCTTGGGGGCTTCGAGGCGTTCGCCGTTGCAGATCTTGTCGTGCAAGGCATGGGCCGCGTTGATCGCGGCCGTTTTGTTCTTGGTCTTCAGGCTCCGGCGTTGCTGCTTATTGCCGAGGCTCCACTCCGCGTAGTAGGTCTTGGTGCGTGCCGACGTGCCGTCCTTCTTTCGGTACGACTTGTGCCCCACGTGGATGATGGGGTTGCTCGTGCCCTCGACCTCGAACCGGTTGGCCAGCATCACCCGTGCTCCTTCATGAGCTCCTGGATGAACCGATCGCGGAGGAACAGCAGGGGCTTACCAGGCTTGGCCGACTTCGGGAACCGCCCCTCCGACACGAGCCGCTTGACGGTGAACGGTGACCGCCGGGCGACCTTGGCGGCCTCGTCAAGCGTGATGATGGGCGGCAACTCGTACTCCTCAGCCAACGCCCGAGCTTCGTGCAGCGGAATGTTGAGTCCGATGAGACGACGCGAGCTTGGGAAAGTGGGCTCGGTGCGGGGGATGCGGACGGTGCGCCCACGGACGAAGCCGGCGCGGCGGGCAAAAAGCCAGGACGCTCGGGCGGATCGGAGGATGAGAGACCTCATCGCGGGCATCACAGCACCCCCCTCAGCTCGATGTTGCGGACGCTCGCCGCGATCGGTGAGCCGTCCCTGGTCAGCCATGCTCTGCCGCGGTCGGTCAGCGTGTAATCCGTGATCCGAAGGGATCCGTCGGTGGGCTCATCGATGAAGCCCTCGGCCTTGGCAACTTGAAGACCGAGCTGCGACTCGGCGAGCCAGAACGCCTTCGCGGTGCTCGGGCCCCGTTGGTTGCCCACCGCCCGCTCGCTGAGCCGGGCGATTTGTTCAGGTCCGACCTCGGCTTCCAAGAGCAGCATGAGGGAAGCCGCTGCTCGCCAGGCGCGACCTTTGTTGCCAGCGGCGTCACGCTGGTAGCAGGCGAAGACGCCCGCCAACACCTGTAACTCTGCCTCTTCACTTCCGTGCACGGCCTCGATGTCAAGGCCCAGCAGGTCCAACGCGGCAGCGTGGATGAAGAACTTCGCGAAACCGTCGCTGTCGATCGTGGCTGAAATCAGCCCGAGTGCCCGGGCGTGCTCGACCACGGCGGAAGTCGCGACACCTCCGTGTGCGGGCAGCTCCTCGTCGATCGCGTCGACCACCTCGGATGTGACCATCCCATTTGCGGAGAGCTCGGCGAGGTACTCCAGCGCGATGATGAGGTGCCCCCGGGTGACCGAGGTGAGCAGTGCGGCTAGGCTTTGCGTCTCTTTCATATGGCAGACCTCTACAGAAATCCACCGAGAGTAGCTCGCCTTGGATGATCCGTCAACGCCCACCTAGAAAAAACCGTGAGGTTGTGGTACAGTTGGTTCAATGCCTGACGCCGCCTACGCCCTTCGACAGATCGACATCGCCCGAGAGGAGCTCACCGGAGTGCTGGGCGAGTGCCCGTCGTCGGGTGCCCGGATCGCGAAGGCACTGGCCGCATTGCAGTCACTTGAACGCGAGCTCATCGCGGACGCCGGCGAAAGGCCGACGGCACGCCGCCGCGGTCCGAAGGCCGCCAAGACGGTCGAGGACTACAAGGTCGAGAAGTTCCCATCGCGGCCGGCAGTCTTGGCCGAGTACCGGAGCACCGACGCGGAGCCGTTCCGCTGTCCAAAGGACATTGTGCTCGCAACCGCCGACGCGGTGCGCGACCTCGAGCAGTGCAAGTTCGTCGACCTGCACGAGGCCGTGCAGAAAGCACTCGGCGAGCGGGTGCCCGACTACCACATCCGGACCGCCCTGAGGTGGATGAAGCACGAGCAGCTCATACGCCATGAGCGGGCGATGTTCAGCCCAGCCAAGGCCGGCTCGCTGAAGTCGCAAGCCACTAAGGCATGGAAGCGGCTCGAAGCTGAAAGCTAACGCTCGCCGACAAACGCTCAGGCACGTATCCGCCGAGCTCGCGGCATCGTCGCGTCGCTGATCTAGGCCAGTTCAAGGCCAACAGGGTCAAACGTCTCGGAGTGCTCCGTCGTTAACCCCTAAAAAACAAGACCCTGCAAATGCAGGGTCTTATCGAAGCGGAGAGGGGGGGATTCGAACCCCCGAGGACGTTGCCGCCCCACACGAATTCCAATCGTGCGCCTTCAACCGCTCGGCCACCTCTCCGGCGCGGCTCCACTGTATCCGCCGTTCTCCCAAATTTCCGCGCGCCAGCCGCCTCCCGGTCAGCCCTCCCCGACCAGCCGGCCCCGGACGCGAGACCCGCCACGCGACCGTCACCCACCGGGCCGCGGCTCTCCTATCGCCGTCCGCCGCCACCCGCGGGCGACCCCAACTCCAGCGCCCCGGGCCGCTCGGCCCCGCGCTTGGGCCCGCTTCCCCACCGCAGCGCCATCGCCGGCGCCGCCGCCCCCAGCCCGATCGCCGCGCCCATCAGCACATCCGAAGGGTAATGCGCTCCGAAGATCACCCGGCTCAGCCCCACGAGCCCCGCCATCACCACCGCCAGCGGCCGCAACGCCGGGTACAGCGACGCCAACGCCACGCTCATCACCACCGCGAACACCGTGTGGGTCGACGGCATCGACCACAGGTCCGACGAGATCCCCGCCCACACCTCCCACGCATGCCGCACCCCAACCTCGGCATCAATCGGATACGCCCCGAAAGGCCCGAGGAACACGCCGGGGTCCCCGAACTTCGGCCGGGGCCTCCCCACCAGCATCTTCGCCGGGTAGGCCACCGCCGCCGCGACGAGCGCTCCAGCAGCCCAGTCCAGCAGCCGCCGCCGCCGTGAGCGGTCGAGAAGCCAGATCGCCCAGGCGACCAGAAGCGTGATCGCTCCCTGCCCGTACTGCTGGAGCGCCTCGAGCTCCCGCCGAAGGTCCCCCCCGAGCACCTCCTGCCTGAACGCCCCCGCCGCCTCGCTGAGCACCCCGTCGAACGGGATCACCGCGAACCCCGCCCCAGCGAGCACCGCCACCCACACCCACACCCGCGCGGACACGCCCCCGCCGAACCCGATAGAGTCGACCACACCGGCCGGCCCCCGGCCGCTTCGATCGGAGACCCGGGCTGTGCGCGCGTGGCTCGAAGACATCCTCGACGATACCCGCCTCTTCCTCACCGGTCCGGTCGGACGATGGCGCGCCGTCCGATGGGCCCGCGGCCTCCCCGGCGGCATGCTGCTCCTGACGATCTGTCTCGCAGTCTATCTCCCGGGGCTCCTCTCCATCCCCCCGGTCGACCGCGACGAGGCCCGCTTCGCCCAGGCGAGCCGACAGATGTTCGAGTCCGTCGCCCTCCCGCCCGAGCAGCGCGACCCCGCCCTGCACGACGGCGGGCTCATCATCCCGAAGGTCCAGGACCGACCCCGCCTCAACAAGCCCCCCCTCATCTACTGGGCCCAGTCCATCTCCGCCGCGATCTGCACCGCCGGCGACCCGGCCCGCGACGCCATCTGGATGTACCGGCTCCCCTCCGCGATCTTCTCCGCCATCGCCGTCTTCTTCACATGGCGTCTCGGCGTCAGCGCGTTCGACCCCCGCGCCGGACTCCTCGCCGCCGCCCTCCTCGCCATCTGCCCCATGCTCGTCTGGGATGCGCACCAGGCCCGCGCCGACCAGCTCCTCCTCGCCTGCACCACCGCCGCCATGTGGGCGCTCTGGCAGATCCACCACACCCACTCGAAGACACGCGCCCACCCCATCATCCTCTGGGTCGCCCTCGCGCTCGGCGTGCTCGCCAAGGGGCCCATCACCCCCCTCGTCGTCCTGCTCTCGGCCCTCGCCCTCTCGCTCGCCACAAGGCGATTCGCCTGGCTCAAACGCACCCGCCCCCTGCTCGGCCTGGCCATCCTCGCAGCCCTCACCCTCCCCTGGGTCCTCGCCGTCGCCTCACGCGTCGGGTTCGCGAACTACTGGGACATCGTCACCGGCGAGACCATCGGCCGCTCGGGCTCGGCCCGCGAAGGCCACTGGGGACCGCCGGGATACCACCTGCTCTTCCTCGTCGTCCTCTTCTGGCCCGGCGTGCTCCTCACCGCACTTTCGCTCGCGCGCGCCGCGCGGCGGGCCTGGGGCCTCCCCCTGCCCCATGAGACCCGGGAGCAAACCCCGGATTCCCCGCCCGACGACACCACCGATCCAGACCCCACGCCCCCCGCCGCGAAGCCCTCACGCCTCCGCTCGGCCCTCGCCGCCCTCCGTGCTCTCCCGCGCGGGCGCGCCGGCGAGCTCTTCTGCCTCGCCTGGATCATCCCGGCCTGGATCCTCTTCGAGATCATCGCCACCAAGCTCCCGCACTATGTCCTCCCCCTCTATCCCCCCATCGCCCTGCTCACCGCGCGCGGCCTCCTCGCCGCCGCCGACGGCGCGCTCCCCGCCGTCGCCTCCGCCGCCGCCAGGCTCGGGCACAAGATCTGGATCGCCGTGGGCTTCGCCGTCGCCGCCGCCGCGCCGGTCGCCGTCGCCTTCTTCGGCGACATGCCCGTCGTCCTCGCCGGCATGCTCGTCGCCGGCGCCGCCTCATGGCTCCTGGTGTGCGCATGGAAGCGGCTGAATCTCGGGCACATCCTCCTCGCCCAACTCTGGTCCGCCCTCGCCGCGGTCGTCGCCCTCGCCGGGTTCCTCGGCGTCGTGCTCCCCAACGCCGACGGTCTCTGGCTCAGCCCCCAGATCGCCGAACTCATCCGCATCGCCGCCGACCCCGAAACCCCGAACGCCCCCGTCGCCGCCGCCGGCTACCACGAGGACAGCCTCGTCTTCCTCACCCGTGGTCGCCTCGAACGCATCGACGACGCCGAGGCCTGGCTCCGCGCCCACGACCGCGGCGTCCTCGTCGCGCCCCCGGACCGCATCCCCCCCCCGGACCCCGCCCTCCCCACACTCACCCGCATCGGCGAGGTCCGGGGCGTCAACTACTCCCGAGGCCGCTTCCTCAACATCGCCGTCTACAGGGTCTCCCCGTGATCGAACCCGACCCCATCGCCGGAATCCTCCTTGTCGACAAGCCCCTCGGCCCCACCTCCATGGCCGTCTGCGCCCGCGTCCGCGGCGCCCTCGTCGGGGGCGGTGCCCCCAAGCGCATCAAGGTCGGCCACGGCGGCACCCTCGACCCGCTCGCCTCGGGGCTCATGGTCGTCCTTGTCGGCCCCGCCACCCGACTCTGCGACCAGATCATGGCCGGAGAGAAGCGGTACCTCGCCGACATCGATCTGGCCCACACCTCGCCCACCGACGACCTCGAGAGCGCCCCAGAGCCCGTCCCCATCGATCGGCCGCCCGATCTCGCCCGCATCCAGGCCGAGCTCCCGGCCTTCACGGGCGCCATCATGCAGGCCCCGCCCGCCCACTCGGCGATGAAAGTGGGGGGCAAGCGTGCCTACGAACTCGCCCGCGCCGGCAAACTCGACACGCTCGAACCCAGGCCCGTCACCATCCACGAACTCATCATCGCCGACTTCGCCTGGCCCCGCCTCGTCCTCGACATCCGCTGCGGCAAGGGAACCTACATCCGCTCCCTCGCCCGGGACCTGGGCCGCGCCCTCGGCACGGGCGGCATGCTCGCCGGCCTCCGCCGAACCGCCGTCGGGCGGTTCGCCGTCGACGACGCAACGCCACTCGCCCAACTCCCGCGCACCCTCGCCCAGCCCGACCTGACCATCACCCCCGAAGTCGCCGCGATCCTCACCCGTCGCCGTCAGGCTCATCACCCGAGTCCGCGGGATCAGGCGGAATGACCTCGCCGGCCCCGCCCGGCATCCACATCTCGTTTGGCTCCTGCCCATCCACGAACTGCCGCGCGTTCAGGTACACCGCCACCGCCGCGCAGTGGGCGTAACTCACCGCGTACCCCGCCGACAGAAGCACCGGCAACGCGTGCCAGAGCGAGATCAACCGCACCGCCGCCCCGTCCCCGACGCCGCGTGCCCCGATCAGCAGCGCCCCCCGCGCCGACGCGAGCCCCGCCGCCCCCGCCGCCATCGTCGAGCCCAGGTCGCACGCCAGCCACACCAGCCCCACCAGCACCACGCCCTGCACCCCCGCCAGGAGCATGTGCAGCCCCACCGACACGGGCCGGCTCAGGAACAGCCCGAGCGATCGCTGCACCGCGTCGAACGCGTCCGACCCGTCGCACGCCACCGCCGGCACCGCAAGCCACCACGCCCCGAACCACGCAAGCAGCAGCAACGCCGCCCCGATCCCGCTCACCAGCCCGATCAGGTGCACCAGCCCGCCCACAACATCCAGCCCCGGCGCCGCCAGCAGCAGCCCCA
>DAINDF010000017.1:54285-58014 GCA_036732005.1 Phycisphaerales bacterium | reverse complement strand
GATCGATGCGATCTCTTCCGAGACGACGAACATGCCCATCGTGATGGCCATCAGGCTGAAGCCGTTGGCCATTTCCCAGAACCTCAGCGTGTAGAGCACCGAGCGGCAGGTGATGTCGGTTCCCACCATGGCCAGCAGCAGCCCCAGCGCCCACGGCACCGCCAACAGCCCCGCGACGATCGACGGCACCATCGCCAGCGCCAGCACCGCCGCCGGGCCCTTGATCAACGCGTAGCCCCACGCCCGCGACGCGCGCAGCCGAACACGCCGACCCATCTCCATCCCCGCCCCACGCGCGATCGACAGCCCGCCCAGGCCCCACGCCACCAGCGCCACCGCCGCCAGCAGCACCGACGACCAGGGCCCGTCCTCGAACGCCTGCCTCGGCGTCTCCAAAAGCAGCAGCCGCACCCGCTCGTGCAGGTCGGGAAGATCCAGCCGGACCAGCGACCCCAACCACCCGTCCAGCGCCAACGACGCCATCGACCCGATCCGCCCGACCACCCCGCCCCCGTCCCCGCTCCGCGGCAGCATCACCGCGGCGCCGCCGACCACCAGGACAGTCAGAACCCCCGCCAGCACCCGCTCCGGCCTTGCCGCCACCCCCCCCGCCCGCAGAATCCGCGGGAACAGCAACTGCGACCAGAAATCCGTCAGCACCGGCGAGGGCACCCGCACACTCCCTCGCCGCTCATCACTGGGGTCGAACGCGGACATACGCCGATGCTACCGGCGTCGGACGCCCCCCGCCTCCCCCATCACCCGGTCGCCCCGCCCCCCCGACCCGCGAAGGATCACCCATGCCCAAGACCATCCTCCGCTGGATCCTCCCGACCGCCGCCCTTCTCCTCCTCGGGCCCCTCGTCGGCGCCCTCGTCGCCGCACTCCGCGACAGCAACGGAAGCCCCGACGCCACACTCCTCGTCTCCACCTCGCCACTCCTCGGCCTCCTCGCCCTCCTCCTGCTCACCCTCTTCGCCGGCGCCGGCGGCGCCGTCACCGCAAGGCTCACCAACCCCGGCACCGCCCGCACATTCGCGGGCCTCTGCGCCGCCTGGGCCGCTATCCGCACCGCCGACTCCTGGAACATGCTCATGGTCCAAGGCCCGGCCGTCATCACCCCCCTCGCGATCGAGGCCATCCTCGTCGCCGCCGCCGGCGTCGTCATCACCGCCGCCCTCATGGTCGCCGGCGGGTCACACGACCACGCCGCTTTCCGACGCGATCTGACCACGGCCCTCAAGGGTCCGGGCGCACCTCTCGGCATCGCCGTCGGCGTTGCCGGGGGCGCCGTCGCCGCCTGGCTCGTCGCCCTCGACGGCATCCGCGGGCAGTGCCTCATGGCGGGCGTGCTCGGCTCCGTCCTCGCCGCCGTCGGCGTGCAACTCGCCTCGCCGAACCTCTCGTTCGATCAGGCCCGCCTCCGCGCCACCGCCGCGGTCCTTCTCCTCGCCCTGCTCTCGCCCCTCTCCCTCCTCATCATGCCGGGCGCCGGCGCCATCGCCGACGCCGCCCGCACAGGCTCGCTCGTCGGGCCGGGCCTCGTCCAGCCCCTCGACTGGCTCGTCGGGCTCTTCCTCGGCATCCCCACCGGCCTGCACTGGGTCGGCTCCGTCGCCGAGAAAGCCCAACACCAGCACGCCCCGCGCTGACAGGTCAGACCGACCCGAACCGCGTCGCCTCCCGCCGGTCGAGTTCCTCCTCCAGCAGGCGCGCGCACAACGACCGCAGCGCCGACCGCTCCGAGTCCCGCGTCGGATACAGCCGAAGCCCGACCCGGTACTGCGCCTCGGACGACGACCGCACCCACACCACCGCGGCCTCGACCGACAACGGTTCCCCGCGGGCGTCCAGCCTCATGGTCTCCCGCATCCCGGGCCGGAACCGGTCGGACTCAGTCAGCACACCCGCCCCCGTCGGCGAGAGGTCCACGACCTGACCCAGGCTGCTGAAAAGATCAACGCACCGGCTCCGCCGATGGGACCGACTCCCCGCCGCCCCCGGCGCCCACGCGCCGGACGCCGCCCGCTTCTTGAATGGTCTCCAGAACATCTCGGCCCCGTGCTCGGTGCGTGCCTCCCTCATTTCGCACGCCCGACCCCGAAGCCTGCACAATTCCCCGCGCCCTCACCCCCGCGCGTCCAACTCCCCCACAAACCGGGCCAGCCCCGCGACATCCCGCGACGACACGATCGCCTCGATCCGGCTCGCCGGAAGCGGAGGCTCCGTCTCCAGTTTCCGAAGCGTCTCCTCCGCCCGCTTCCAGAGACCGTCCGCCTTCTTCCCATCCGCCAGCGCCAGATCGCTCGTGATCTCCTGGAGCCGGGTCAGCAGGATCGTCCCCCGGTGCAGGTAGAACCGCCGGACGATCCCCTTCTGATACCGGCTGAGATGCTGCCCCTTCGCCATCGCAACCCCCTTCAACCCAGCATATCCCACGCCGAACCCCGGAATACACCACGCAACCCCGGCGTTTGACCCTCCGGAACGACGCGGGCGACGACAAGCTCCCGACCGGTCACACGCCGCTCGAAGGCAGGGGCCTCGGGCGCATCGGAGCTCTCTCTGATCCTCTTTTCCCACGCGGGGGACGGCGCGCACACCGCGCGCCGTCCTCTTCCTCTAGTCGCCCCCACCCGCCCGCAGGCTCCGCGCCGCGTCCAGCAACAGGCACGCGCTGAACCGGTCCGGCCTGCCCGACGCCACCAACGCGTTGTGCACCAGCGTCTGCGCATGCAGCGACGCGCCCGCCCCGATCCGACCGTCCTCCGCCGCGAGCCCCACGAACACCGCCACCGCCCACGGGTGATTCGTCCCGTTGTCCGGCTGCAGGTTCTCCACATGCCACCGCGCCGCCGCGAGGCACCGCGACCGCGCCGCGTCGTCATCCCGCCCGTGATGCCACAACGCGTGCAGAGCCCCGAGTTCGGTCTCCGTCGTCGCCTCGATCGCGCCCGACTCGAACGCGCCCAGCCCCACCAGCGGACCCTCCCCCTCCTCGACCAGGCCGCCGACGCCCCGCCCGGTCGCCAGCGCCCACCACAGCGCCAGGTCCAGCCCCACCGGCCCCGGACCCGGCTCGGGCACCGGCCCCGCGCCCAGCGACCGCCGGAGCATCCAGGTCAACAAGGGGCGATCGACCGCACGCCGGTGCCCTCGCTCATCGGTGAAGCCGTCGAGGAACGCCAGCGCATCCTCTTGGTTCACATCGGCTTGCGCGAGCGGCGTCCCCGCCAGCACCGGCCGCGACACCGATTCGAGATACCCGGCCCAATCCCCCGTCCGCATGGCATCCCCGCAATGCGCCGATTCTGCGCCACCATCTTGAGGGGCACGACCCCCTCCCGTTACGCTGCACAACATGGAGGATAGAGACCGCCGTCGATGGATGGACCGTCGTCGCTGCCTCGCCTGCGGCCACGCCGGCCGGAAGCTCCAGGGAAGGCACGCCGAAAGGGCCTTCGTCTGCCCCGCCTGCGGCGCCGACCTCTATGCCAGGCCCCCCCGCGCCTACGCCGACCTGGAGGGGTTCTCGGCCCCGCCGCGCCGCCCGCCCGGCCACGCCCTTCTCCGGGCCCTCACCTCGCTCCTGGTCCGCAAACCCGCCCCGGTTCCCCCATCCCCGCCCGGAGTGCCCGGCCCCCCCGCCGCGCGCCCCCCGCCGCCCCCCCCCCCCCCCCCCCAACACGGCAAGGAACCGGCCGACCCCCCCCCCCGCGCCCCCCACAC
>DAINDF010000017.1:0-54275 GCA_036732005.1 Phycisphaerales bacterium | reverse complement strand
CACACCCTCCCCTGTTCCCCCTTCCCCTTCCTTATTTCCAGCCCCTCCGTCTCCCCTCCCTGCCCACACCCCCGAACCCACCGATCCGGTCCGTTAGCCCGGCCTCGCCCCGCGCCCGGCTCCACTCCGCCCCGGTTTGTGCCGATGACCCCCGCGGATGAGCACCCCGCACGCCCGGACATCCCGCGCCCGCGACTCGATCTCCCGTGTCGGCATGATGGGCCACATCCCGCCCCCGCCCGCGGGCCCCTCGCTCGCGAGCCGGCAGATGATGCCCGAGGCCGACCTCCCCCCGCAAGCCCAGCCCGCCGCCCAGACCCCCTCCAAGGCCTCCCCGGTCTATCCATTTGACGCCGAGCTCGAGATGGCCGAGATCGACGAGCGCGGCAAGGCGGGCATCCCCTGGAGCGCCCGGGCCCGCACGCTCAGCCGATCGGGCATGACGGTCTCGTCGCGCCGCATGTGCCACACCGACCGCCGCGTGCTCATCGCCGTCCACCGCGTCGACGACGAGCCCGCGGTCCTGCTCGCGCGCGTCGCCGACTGCCGCTACGAGACCGACGGGCTCCACCTGCTCGAACTCGAACTGCTCCCCATGACCGACGCGGGCATCCCCCTCACCTTCACCCGCCGCGCCGGCTCGGCGTGAGGCGGGCCGCACAACGGGCTCGGCTGCGATCACGCACAGCGTAGCCCACCGCGTGATGTGCCACCCGCCGTCACTGAGCCGCTCGGCGGATGCGCGTTCGCAGGCCGCGACACCCGCGTTTCGACAACGGGGTGGCTCCCCCCGGTACCATCATGCCCGTGAAGCGAAGACCCGCGTGGCGCCACCTCGTCGAGGGGGGAGCCCTCTTTGCCGTGCTCGGGATAGCGCTCTCGCTGCTTTCGGGATGGGGCGTTGCGTTGTATGTCAACCTCCCGACGCGCCCGCCCAGCCAGCGCTGGCGATCGATCTCCTGCCTGGGCGAAGCGGGCAATGGACGACAGTGGATCTCTCGGATGAACGAGCACTCGCTCGGCGTCTGGCACGGCGAGCACTCCTTCTCCGGGTGGTACCCGGGAGCCTACCCGGGTGACAGCGACCCGACGGCCGCGTTCGGCTCGGCCCGTGACCTCCCGAGATGGAGCCAAGGAGCCCAGACACCCGACCCGCAGTCGCCGCCGTATCTCAGAGTCTTCGACACCGCCTGCGGCTGGCCCGTCGTGGCCTGGACGGGCAAGTTCCTCACCACGAACGACCACCCCATCCCGATCGCCGCACGCGACGGGGCGGCTCGCTGGTGCATCGCCGCCGATGTGAGCTACGACTTCGGGAAACTGCTCGTGTTGCTGCCCTATCGCCCGCTCTTCCCGGGTGCGCTGTGGAGCACCTTCATCTACGGAGGGGCCTCGTTCTTGCTCTGGAACCTGCTCGGGCTCGCCTACACGCTCCTGCTGATCGCTCCGCGAAGAGCCCGCCGTCGCGCGGCCGGGCGGTGTGCCCACTGCGGCTATCTCCTGATGGGCCTGCCCTCCTGCCCGGAGTGTGGCCGCGGGCCGCACCCCGCTCACCTTCACCCGCCGCGCCGGCCCGGCGCGAGGAGGGCCGCTGATCCCTGCAACGGATTCATCCCGTAGGCCAACAAATACGGTTTGTGCCCACGATCTTCTCCCGTACGCTGGTCGCATCGTCCGGCCGGGGCGAGGGAAGGAAGACCAATGAGGCACGGCATCGTCGCGGTCGCGTTGTTTCTGCTTGTTCTCACGCCCGTCTCAGCAAGCCGCGCTCAATCGACGAGCGCGTTCACCTATCAGGCCGCCCTCCAGAGCGGCGGGCTACCCGCCTCGGGTCCGCACGACATGCTCTTCTCTCTCTGGGACGCCCCCCAGGGCGGAACGCAGGTCGCGCCGCCTGTTTCGCTGGACAATGTGCAGGTGCAGGACGGGGTCTTCACGGTGAGCCTCGACTTCGGCGCCGCCGCGTTCATGAACCCAGGTCGCTGGCTCGAGATCAATGTCGAGGGGTTCACGCTCTCGCCACGACAGCTCGTCTCGCGCGTGCCCTACTCGATCCAGACCCGCGGCATCTTCGTTGACGAGGCCGACAGGGTCGGCATCGGCACGACCGCCCCCGCCGATGCGCTGCACATCATGGGTCCGCAGCCGACGGTTCGGCTCGAGAACGAGTCGAGCCCGGGTTCATTCGCCGAAATCAAGGATGGCACCGCCGCTCAACTCCGCATCAACAAGGTCAACAGCGAAGGACAGGTACTCCTCGACATCAACCCCAAGCCGGAGAACGGGATCAGCGCCGCGCAGATCCGCTTCTTCCGAGAGACGAACACAATCGGCCAGCGGCTCGTGCAGTTTCTACGGGGAAATTTCACCACCGCCGTGTCCGCCCAGATCGGCGTTGACGGCGCCGATTCCTTCCTTCAAGCCCACGGCGGCAACCTCGGCGTCGGCACCACCACGCCGGCCGGGCGCCTCGATGTCTCCGGCGATGGCGCGTCCCCGGCCGTTCGAGTCACCGGCATCAGCGATGTGTCGCTCGCCGCGGGTGGCACCGTCGTGGTGGGGAGCGAACGCGATGTCAACCTCGCCCTTGACAACAACGAGATCATGGCCCGCGACAACAGCGCGCCCGCGACGCTCTATCTCAACCGCGAGGGCGGGCAGATCAGCATGGGGCCCCACGGGATCCACCCCGCGTTCCTCTACGCGGTCATCAACGCCGATGGGTCCATCCGGTCCCAGTCGGGAAACCTCATCCACACCGCCGCCGGGGGCGTCCCGCTCCGCTACCGCCTCGCCGACGGCACGCACTTTTCCGAGAACGATGTCGTGATCGCCCAGATCAGGCACGACGAGCTGGTTGGAGAATACGGACAGGTGATCGCCGTCTCGCACATCGGCGCGTACCTTGAATTCACTATCACCGGGCCGGGGACCCTTCAATACCCGTTCTCGTTCGTGGTGTATCGACCCTGACCGGCCCGCTCGCGGCGAACCTGTCCGGTCACCCTTCCTCGAACATCGCGATCTGCGCCCGCTCCAGCACGCCCTCGGTGATCGGGTGCTCGATGTCGATCCGGTAATCCCCCGAGAAGCACGCCGTGCAGTACGACTCCGCCGGGTGCTTCATCACCCCAAGCATCCCCTCGAGGCTCAGGAACGCCAGCGAATCGACGCCCAGGAACTCGCGGATCTGCTCGATCTCCCGGTTGTGCGCGATCAACTGCTCGCGCGTCGCGAAATCCACCCCGAAGTAGCACGGGTGCCGGATCGGCGGGCACGAGATCCGCAGATGGATCTCCGCCGCCCCTGCCTCACGCAGCTGCGCCATCTTCACCCGCGTCGTCGTCCCGCGCACGATCGAATCGTCCACCACCACCACACGCTTGCCGGCGACGATCCCGCCCACGACATTCAGCTTCAGCCGAACCGCCGCCTTCCGCTCCCCCTGCGTCGGCTTGATGAAGGTCCGCCCCACATACCGGTTCGGCACGATCCCCTCGCGGTAGGGCAGCCCGCTCGCGCGCGCATACCCGTTCGCCGCCGACCGCCCCGAGTCGGGCATCGGCATCACCAAGTCCGCCCGCGCCGGCGCCTCACGCGCCAGCGCCTCCCCCAGTTGCTCGCGGGTCATCAGCACATTCTGCCCGAAGATATCCGACGCGGGCGATGCGAAGTAGACATGCTCGAACACGCACCGCGCCAGCCGCTCCGCCGGCGGCGCGAACCGCCGGCTCGTCACCCCGCGCGACGACAGCGTCACGATCTCACCCGGCTCCACCTCCCGGATGAACTCCGCCCCCATCACATCCAGCGCCACCGTCTCGCTCGCCACGCAGTCCGATCCGTCCTCCAACCGGCCCAGCACCAGCGGCCTCCACCCCCAGGGGTCCCGCGCCGCCTCGATCCGGTCCGGGTACAGGAACAGCACGCTGAACGCCCCCTGGAGCCGACGGAGCGTCGCCGCAAGCGGGTCGGCCGCGTCGCGCTGCTCGGGCTCGGCCAGCAGGTGGATCATCACCTCCGTGTCGCTCGTCGTGTGGAACAGGTGCCCCGCCTCCGCGAACCGGCGACGCAGCGCCGACGCGTTGATCAGGTTCCCGTTGTGCGCCACCGCCACCTGCGTCGCGTCCACCGACCCGAAGAAACGCTCGATCAACGGCTGCGCGTTGCAGGTCACCGACCCGCCCGCGGTCGAGTAGCGGTTGTGCCCGATCGCGCCGCCGATGATCGGGGTCTCGTCCGGCGCCTGGTCCCCCAGCCTCCGAAGGTGCCCGCTCAGTTCCTTCAGATCCCGCTCCCCGAACACCTCGGAGACCAGCCCCATCCCCGTCTTGCCGTCGATCTGCATCCCGTCGGCGACCGCGATCCCCGCCGACTCCTGCCCCCGGTGCTGCTGCGCGTACAGCCCCATGTAGACCCGGTGCACCGAATCGGGGTGGTTCCACACGCCCACCACCCCGCACTTCTCCTTCGGGCCGTCCTCCTGCAAGACAGCGGACGGGCGGAGAACGGGCAGCGAGATCGGGCGGCCGGCGTCGGGCATGAATCCAGCGTAGCCGACGCCCGCCCGGCCCGGCGCTCTACGACCGCGCCGGGTCGCCGAGCAGATGGTCCAGCAGCCCGCCGCACGACCGCTCCAGCATCGCGAACACCGCCTCGAACCCCTCGGGCCCCCCGTAGTAAGGGTCGGGCACATCCCCGCCCCCGCCCGGCTCGAAGTCGCGCATCAGCACGACCTTCGACGCGGGCACCCCCGCCGCGATCGCGTCCGCCCTGTTCTTCGCGTCCATCGCCACGATCAGATCGAACCGGGCCGCGTCCCCCCGGGCGTCCAACTGCCGGGCCCGGCTCGGGAGACCCACCCCGTGCGCCGCGGCCACGGCCGACGCCCTCGGGTCGGGCCGCTCGCCCGCGTGCCACCCGCCCGTCCCGCAGGAATCGACCCGGAATCGGTCCGCCACGCCCCGCGCCGCCGCGAGGTGCAGGAAGATCCCCTCGGCCAGGGGCGAGCGGCAGATGTTGCCCAGGCACATGAACAGCACCCCGGTCCGTCCGTCGCTCATCGCGCCGCCCCTCCGCCCGCCCGGAGCCCCGCGAGCACCGGGCCCACGCACGCGCGCAGATCCAGCGCCGACGGCGCGTTCCCGACGCCCGGCTCGAGCGACCACCCGACCGTGCTCGCGATCTCGACCCGTGCGCGCGCCGCGAGCCCGCCCAGCAGGCCCGCGACGGCCCCCCCCGCGGTGAACTCCGCGGGCGCGATCAGCAGGTCCGCCGCCGCGATCATCGGCAGGAAGGGCGGCGCCGCCACGAGCATCGGCGAGGCGAGCGTGGTCCGTCTCCTGAACCGGAGCGAAGACGCCCAGCGCGACGCCCCCTCGGGCGCGACGAGCACATGCCGCGTCCCCATCAACTCCACGACACCCGAGATGAACGCCAGCGCGCGCGCATCCACGCGCCGCGGGTCGCCCACCAGCGGCACGATCACCGTCTCGTTCCCCACGCCGAGCCGGGCCCGGGCCGTGGCGCGGTCCAACGCCGGACCCGGGCTCTCGAACCCGCGCACCTCGATCGCCCCGGCCCCGAGCCCGCCCCAGGCCTCGGCGAGGGGCTGGTCCGCAACCCTCGTCCGCGTCAGCCCGCGCCCCGCCCGGGGCCCGACCGACCACCCATGCCCGTCGTCCGGCGGCTCGACGAAACACCCCTCGACCGCGAGGCCCGCCGCCGCGACGCGGGCCGCGGCGCGCACCAGTTCGGGGCTCCAGAGAACCACGCGCGTCAGGCCGAGCGACCGCGCCGCCCGCGTGATCCGCCGCGACGCGTCGAACCCCCGGCCCGCCCAGCGCCGGGCGGTCAGCAGCGGCGCGCGCACGCCGAGGGCCCGGGCCGCGGCCCGGTCGGCGGAGGTCCCGAAGATGAGCACCCGGTCCCGGTGTCCCGCTTCGTGGGCCAGCAGGGGGCCCAGCAGTTCGCCGGCGCACAGGCCGCCGCGCTGCGGGTCGGGCGTCGCCAGGGCGTGCAGGGTGGGGGTCGCGTCGCTCACCGTCTCAGGCTCTGCGGGCGTTCGACATCGTAGAACAACTGGGCCAGGCCCTCGCCGGTCAGCTGCGCCAGGTCGCTCTGGGCCTGGAGCGCGCCGGTGCGCGTCCGGGCCGCGTCCACCTTGGTTGTGCGCCTGGAGAAGGTCGAGGGGTAGCCTTTCTCGCCCGCGGGCCAGACGCGCGCCTGAGACGGCACATCGAAGATCTTGACCTCGATCTCGGCGGTGGGCGCCATGTCCTGGCTCTGGCTGATCACATCGAACCGGGTCACCAGGACATAGATCACCACCTCGGCGCCGACCGCCTCTCCGATCTCCGTGACCGAGAGCAGGCCGTCATCGCCCCGCTGGTCGGCGACGGCGATCGTCGATCGGCTGTCGATCATCTTGCCCTCTCGGACGAGCTTCTTGCGGAGCAGGACATCCTGCGCCGCGGATCCGATCTGGGCCCGGATGCGCCGCTGCGCGATCTTGCTGGCCGGGTCGTCCACGAAGATCACCGTCGGGCGCTCGGGGTCGAGTTTGTAGGCCGCCTCGACCTCGCCCGGGCCCTCGATGATGATCATCGCCGGGCCCACGATGTTGCACCCCGCGATGGGCGCCAGCAGCCCGAGCGCGAGCGCGCCCCGCGTCGCCCACGCCGGGCCCCGGCGGCGGTCAGTATGTGATGTCATTGCGTTCCTCATGCCCGTAGAACAGCCAGCCGACCCGCTGGGCGAAGCGTCTGGACAACTCGGAGGTGACCGCGGCCCGGGGGAGTTCCTCCTCGAGCAGACCCTCGCGATCGGGGAACCCGACCACGATCGACTTCTCGTAGGCGGGGTCGTCGGGCAGCCCCGCGTCGATCTCGAACACCTGGACCACGCCCGAGGCGACCCCCGCCCAGGTGTAGCGGTTGCCCGGCTCGTTGAGGCGGTAGTCCACCACCTCGACCACGATCAGGCGTTCGACCCCGAGCGTCTCCCCGAGTTCACCCCGCGGCAGGGCCTGCCACTGCGGGTTCGAGTACAGGTACGACAGCAGCCGGGCGGGCGGGATGTGCGCGCTCGCGCCGGCGTTGGCGTGCAGGTCGCGGTCGATCAGGTCGGTCAGCCGCGCGGTGATGCCCGCGTGATCGGCCTCGATGATCCGGTCGGCGCTGACGATGACCGCGAAGGACTTGCCCTCCAGGCCGGTGTAGTCGGCGGGGAAGCGGGTCGAGCCCTCCCGGCGGACATTCTCCGCGACCGCGCCCGCCAGCCCGATGACGGCGCACCCGGGCGCTCCCACCAACAGGGCGGCGGACAGCACGACGCGGGGGGCGAAACGCGGACGCATGGGAGATGCCCTCCGGGCGGTGGTCCTGGCGGACGGCTGGGGCGGGGCGCGGGTGGCGCCGCCTGCTCGGGCAGAGTCTACGCCGATCGGCCCGGCGGTGTTCCGCCTCACCAGGTCGCGAGCTTGTAGACCCAGGCGAGGCCCGCGGCCCCGGCCGCCGCCCAGAGGGCCCGGGCCGAGAGCAACCGCGACACGAGGCCCCCGAGCCGGACCCCGGTTGTCAGGGTGTGCAACCCTCCCCAGAACACGCCCGCCGCCCCGAGGGCCAGCAGCAGCCCCATCGGCTGGCTGGCGAACGCCTCGACAAGGTCCCCCCGCGCCGCGTGCGCGAAGGCCGTGGTCATCCCGCAGGTCGGGCAGGGGCGGTCGAACGCGGCGACCCATCCGCAGGCGGGCAGCCCGAGTTGGGTGTGCGTGCCGTGCCCCGCGCCGTCTGGGGCCAGCATCGCCCCGATCACCAGCGGGCTCGCCGCGCCGAGGGCAACGCCGGCGCCCGCGAGTCGGCGGGCAAGGCGGCCCCTGGGCTCCTCGGTCGCAGCCATCCCCGGACGATAGCCGCGGACGCGGGGGGCGTGTGCACCCCGGGTCAGGCCGCCAGGGCGAAGGGGGCCGGGGCGGGCTCGGGGTCGATGATGACGATGTAGCCGGGCTGGATCGGGCTCATCGCGGCCTGCTCGTCGGCGAGGGCGCGGAGCGTGCGCTCGGCGCGGAGGACATCGAGCGCCGAGTCGGCGTGGCGCCCGATCGAGCGGACCGCGAGGAACCGCGTCGCGACGGTCGAGGTCGCCGACGCCCCGCCCAGGCCCGCGAGCGCCGCCTGCGGCGTGATGCCGAACGAGGAGACGCGTGCGTGGAAGACACGCACAATGTCCTCGGCGATCGCCTCGGCGAGGCCCGCGGGGAGGAGGGCCATCAGGCGGTCGTCCCCGAGGTGCCCGATGAAGATCTCGGACGACGCGTCGGCGGCGTCGCGGATGACCTGCTCGACCACATCGGCGAGCTGGCGGATCAGATCATCGCCCAGGTCGAACCCGAAGACGGTGTTGTACTCGGAGAGCCCGCGGAGATCGATGAAGGCGACATCGGCGTTCCCGCCCGAGGCGAGGGCCTGCTCGAGGGCCTGCTCGCAGCGGACCCGGCCCGGGAGCCCGGTGAGCGGGGCGACGCGCTGCTGGATGGAGCGGCAGGTCTCCGAGGCGGCCCGGAGCAGGTCGCCGAGCTCGACGACCCCGATCACCCGTCCCGACTCGGTCAGCACGAGCGGGCGGTCGGAATCCCCGCTCCTGGTCGACGCGGCGAGTTCGAGCGCGTCCTCGATGGACATGCCGATCTTCAGCGTCCGCCCCGAGGCGTGGGCGAGCCGGGAGAGGGGGGTGCGCTCGGCCTCCTCGCCCTCGACGCGCACGACCTGGTCGCGCGAGACCCACCCCGTGTAGTACCCCCCGTCGGTGACGACCAGGCCCTTGATCGCGGGCTGGCCGAGCAGTTCAGCCGCGACATCGGAGACCGGGCGCAGGGCCTCGGCGGTGTTCGCGGGGCGGACGAGGCGGGCGAGCTGGTCGACGCGGTCCCGCGCGAGCCCGCCGGCCCGGGCCTTGCGCGACTCGGCGCGGATCCGGTCCGTGAGGGGCTCGGGGATCTGCTGGCTGTGCGAGCCCGGGCGGCCCAGCAGATAGCCCTGGGCGCAGTGGACGCCCAGGCGGATCATCTGCTCGAGCTCGGCCTCTCGTTCGATGCCCTCGCCGATCATGGTGACGCCGCTGAGGCGGGCGAAGTGGGCGAGGAATCGGACGAGGTTGGTGCGCACGGGGTCGCGGTCGATGCCCTCGACGAGCTCGCGGTCGAGCTTGAGCCACTGGGGGCGCAGGAGCATGATGCGGTTGAGCCCGCTGGTGCCGGCGCCGACATCGTCGATGGCGAGCTGGAACCCGTGCTGCTGGAGCCGGACGGTCTGGCGGTGCAGCCCGTCGACATGCTGGCTCTCGCTTCGCTCGGTGACCTCGAGCACGATGCGGTGCGGGGAGAGGCCCGGGACCTCCGCCACCTCGGCGAGCAACTGGTCGGCGAACCGCTCGTCCGCGACGACCTGCGGGGTGCAGTTCAGGAAGAGGAGCACGCCCGCGGGCCAGTCGAGCGCCTGACGCAGCGCCTGCCGACGGGTCACGGTCTCCAGGTCCCACAGCATGCCGCAGGCCTCCGCGGCGTCGAAGAGCTCGCCGGGGTTGGAGAAGGCCGAGCCGGGTAGGGTCCGCGTCAGCGCCTCATAGGCACAGATCGCGGCGCGCTCGAGGCTGACAATGGGCTGGTAGACCGTGGTCACCAACCCGGCCTCGATGGTGCGGCGGAGCAGTTCGGCCCGCTCCGCCTGGGGCTTGCTGTTCTCGGTCATCTCTGGTCTCCGCGGGTCGCCCTTCCGGGTCGGCCCGATGTCCGCCCGCTTCATCGGCGGCGTGACCAGCGTTGGGGGGCCTTTGGCATCCCAAGTTCGGGGGAGACCATCCAAATGGGGGGGGCAAACCGGTTGCGAGAGGGCGAACGGTCCCGAGAACCGTCGGGTGATTTCCCTATCGGCCGATCTTGGGTGGGTTTTGATAGGAGAGAGGGGGTTCAGTCGAAGCGGAAGACGCCCTTGCGATACCCGTACAGATAGGCAACGACGGTGGTCAGCAGGAAGAACATGATGCGGGCGAGCCAGAGGAGGGACTCGTCGGACTGCGGGTCGAGGTGGGCGAAGGTGGTGGCCCAGGGATAGAGGAAGACGACCTCGACATCGAAGACCAGGAAGACCATCGCGATGAGATAGAAGCGGACATTGAACCGCTTGCGGGCCGTCCCGATCGGGTTCATGCCCGATTCGTAGGCGATCGCCTTGGTCGCGCCCGCGCGGCGGGGGCCGATGAGGAAGGTGAGCACGATGTTGCCGACCGCGAACCCGGCCGCCCCGAGGATGATCAGGAGGATGGGGGCGTACGAGGCGAGGTCGGTCACGGCGAGGGTTGGGTGCATGCCTTGCTCCATCGCGAAGGCGTGATGGTAGCCGGGCTGGTCGCGGTGGGGGCGGGGTTGCGGGCAGCGTGTCGCGACGAGGGGGAGAGGAAAGGCCGATCGGTGGCTGCCGATCTGGCAGGCCGGGGTGGGCGCGCGCCTTGGTCGGCGGGCGGGCTGGGGCGGGGGCGGGCCGCGGGGGCCGCCTCGGGGGGTGGGGCGTGGCGACGGGAGTGGCACGCCGGTTGCCTTTGAACTGCTCTCCGAGCGTGCCGCCCCGCGGCGGCGCGTGCCGAAGCACACCGTCCCGTGCGGACCGCGTCGACGCGGCCGGCGGCAGAAAGAGCAGGAGCAGGAATCCATGGCAGCCAAGGAACTCGCCTTCGACCTCGAGGCCCGTCAGCACCTTCTCGCGGGCGTGGAGAAGCTCGCCAACGCCGTCAAGGCCACGCTGGGCCCCCGTGGCCGCAACGCGGTGATCGACAAGTCCTGGGGCGGGCCGACCGTCACGAAGGACGGGGTGACGGTCGCCGAGGAGATCGAGCTCCGCAACAAGGCGGAGAACATGGGGGCGATGCTGGTCAAGCAGGCGGCGAGCAAGACCAGCGACGACGCGGGCGACGGGACGACGACCAGCACGGTGCTCGCCGAGGCGCTCTTCCGCGAGGGGCTCCGGGCGATCGCGGCGGGGGTGGACGCGAACGCGCTGGTTCGCGGGATGAAGCAGGCGGTGGAGGCGACTGGCAAGGCGATCGCCGACATGGCGACGCCGGTCGACCGCAGCGGCAAGAGCAAGGACATCGAGAATGTCGCGTCGATCAGCGCCAACAACGACGCGGAGGTGGGCAAGATCCTCGCCGACGCGTTCAAGCGGGTGGGGGCCGACGGGGTGATCACCGTCGAGGAGGGCAAAGGCCTCGACACCGAGGTGACGGTGGTCGAGGGCATGCAGTTCGACCGGGGCTATCTCTCGGCGAACTTCGTGACCGATGTCGACGAGATGAAGGTCTCGCTCGACAAGTGCCTGGTGCTCATCCACGAGGACAAGATCGACAGCGTCAGCAAGCTCGTCCCCGTCCTCGAGAAGGTGATGAAGGCGAAGAAGCCCCTGCTCATCATCGCCGAGGACATCACGGGCGAGGCCCTGTCCACCCTGGTCATCAACAAGCTCCGCGGCACGCTCCAGGTCGTCGCGGTCAAGGCCCCGGGCTACGGCGACCGCCGCAAGGCGATGCTGGGCGACCTCGCGGTCCTGACCGGCGCCAAGGCCGTGATGAAGGACCTGGGCGTCGAGCTCGACTCGATCGAGCTGGCGGACCTGGGGATGGCCAAGAAGGTCGAGGTGGATTCGGACAACACGACGATCATCGAGGGCGCGGGGTCGACCAAGGAGATCCAGGCCCGCATCGAGCAGATCCGCCGGGAGATCGAGGCCTCGACGAGCGACTACGACCGCGAGAAGCTGCAGGAGCGGCTCGCGAAGCTCGCGGGGGGCGTGGCGCAGATCAATGTCGGCGCCGCCTCCGAGGCCGAGCTCAAGGAGAAGAAGGCCCGCGTCGAGGACGCGCTGCACGCGACGCGCGCGGCGTTGGCCGAGGGGATCGTCCCGGGCGGCGGGGTCTCGTTCGTTCGGGCCCGTGCGGCGATCGAGAAGATGAAGGAGTGGAAGGCCGTCTTCGGGAAGGGGACGGAGGTCACCGCGGAGTCGGTCGGGCAGTACAAGTACGACCTGGCGGCGGGGATGGATGTGGTGTACAAGGCGTTGTCGGTGCCGCTGCGGACGATCGCGACCAACGCCGGGGCGAAGGGCTCGGTGGTGGTCTCGAAGGTGGCGGAGGGGACGGGCAACTTCGGGTACAACGCGTTGACGGACACCTACGAGGACCTGGTCGCGGCGGGGGTGATCACGCCGGCGAAGGTGGACCGCTCGGCCCTGTTCAACGCGTCGAGCGTGGCGACGGTGCTGCTGGCCGCGGAGTGCGTGATCACCGAGAAGCCCGAGGCGAAGGACGAGCACGCCCACGCGGGCGCGGGCGGCGGTGGCATGGGCGGCATGGGTGGCATGGGCGGCATGGGTGGCATGGGTGGCATGGGCGGCATGGGGTTCTAAATGGCAGGTCCAACGGCAAACAACAGCGGCTCAAGGGGTGCCAATCCAGTTTCTGCCGAGGACGGACAAGAAGTTGTTGTGTCCGTTGAGAATGTCAGGAAGTGGCTGAGTGATTCGAAGCGGGCATTGCGTTCCGTAACGCAGTGTCGGGAGCGCTTGCAGGAGGCAATCACAGAGTCCCAGGCTTTGCTCGCCGACTTGGAGGCTGCAAAGCAACAGATGCATTCACTGAAAGATCAGGTTGGCGACCAATCGGCGGAAGTGGCGAGTATCGTCGAGACTTCAGCGGCGATGAATGACGAGGTTCGAAATGCTGTTGAATCTGCCAAGGCGGCGCTTTCGATCGCCCAGAGTATCGGGGTTAGTGCTGAGCAGGCGCAGGCGGATTTTGACAAGATTGAGGCGATCGCAAAGAAGGCCGCTGTGCGATCTGCCCACATCGAAGATGGTTTCAAGTATGTCGATCAGATGAAGCCGAAAGTGGAGGTTGCTGTTGACACGATTGAGAAACTCCGCAGCAAGGCCGAGTCCATTTACGACGAGGCAAGCGCTCGCGGCGGCCGCCTGACTGAGATTGAGACGGCAGCAAGCGAGGCTCGTGATTCTGCGATCGAAGCAGCCGAGAGAGTTGCGGTCGAAGCAGACAGGCTCGAGGTTTGTGCGGCGACAGCGGCTGCAACAGAGGGAAAGCTCAAGGAGCTTGTTTCGCAGTATCACGAGCTTGATGCGCAAGTCCGCTCGCTCCTGCCGGGGGCAACAAGTGCCGGCCTTGCGTCCTCGTTCAACGCAAGGGCTTCCGAGTTTGACAAGTCAGTCAGAAACTGGGAGATTATCTCTGTTGTGTCGCTTGTGGGACTCTGTGTTTATGCGTTATTCTTTGGTGATTCACTGATAGCGAGGATCGATCCGAATGCTCCGGCTGTTACTGCAGTCCTGCTCTTGACGAAGACCATGATTGCACTTCCATTGGTCTGGCTCGCTCTTTTTGCCGGACGTCGTGGCGGAATTCTTAAGCGAGTTCGCGAAGACTATCGGTACAAGGCAGATCTTGCGACTGCTTTTGAGGGATTTAAGACGCAATTGTCTGACATTCCGCCCGAGGAGAAATCGCAAAGAGTCGGTTTGTCAGAAACGGTACTTGGAATTCTGTCCGCCCAGCCGGGTCGTCTGTATGATGCGAAGCACCAAGAAGTTACTCCATTCTCCGCGATTGCGGACGCATTCTCGGGGGCGTCAAAGAACCGTCGGGCACGAATGTCTATGCCTGGCATTGAAGCTGAGATTGAAGACACGCACGAGCGTTAGATGCTAGGGCTCGATCCGTGGTGCAAGCCGTGCTGGAGGTGAGAGGGCACGGGTTGCGAGCAATCCGTGGCGCCCGAGGGGGAGGAGAGGCGGAGAGACAGGCGGGACGCCTGTTCCACCGAGTGGGAGAGATGAGTTGGGAGTGACGGGCTGAAAGCCCGTCCCGCGAGGGATTTGGGACATGGGGCGACAGGCGGGACGCCTGTCCCACCGAGAAGGCAAGAAGGCGATGACACCCGACGAGGCCATCCAGGAGATCACGAGGCGGTTGGTCGAGCGGTTCGACCCGCGCCGCGTCATCCTGTTCGGCTCGCGGGCGCGGGGGGACGCGGGGGAGCGGAGCGACTTCGATTTTATGGTTCTTGTTGACGAGGTCTCCGACCGGTTCGCCCTGGTCACGGCGATGTACGAGGCGAAGCGTGGCGTGCCGGTCGGGTGTGACTTTGTTGTCGCGACGGAGCAGGAGTACGAGCGAGAGCGGGAGACGCCGGGAACGGTCTTTTATTACGCGGATCGGGAGAAGCGGGTGCTGCATGAGCGGGCGGCCTGAACAACTCGCCGAGACAGCGCGTCGGTGGGTCGGCCTCGCCTCCGACGACCTCCGTGTGGCCCGGTGCGCCCTGGGGCTGGCCGACCCGCCTTACTGGCTGGTTGCGTATCACCTCCAGCAAGCCGTGGAGAAATCGCTCAAGGCGGTGCTGGTCCGTCGGGGGGTCGGGTTTCCGCTGACGCACGATATCTCGCTGTTGCTCGACCTGTGCGCCGAGCACCTCCCGGAGAGCCGGGGTTGGCGCGGCGCGGTGCGGCTGTCGAACTACGGGACGCAGGGCCGGTATCCGGGGATCGCGGAGACGGTGGGGGAGAACGAGGTCGGGCAGGTTTTGGGGATCGCGACGGAGATTGTCGAGACGATCGCGTCGCGGATGGGTCAGGAGTAGTCACAAGGCGGCGTCGCCGTCCAGATGGAGATAGGAACATGGCAGTCAAGCCTCTTGAGGATCGCGTTCTGGTCAAGCCCATCGAGAAGGAGACGAAGACCGAGTCGGGTCTGTATCTCCCCGAGTCGAGCAAGGAGCGCCCGATCCAGGGCAAGGTCGTGGCGATCGGGCCGGGCAAGCTGCTGGACAACGGCACGCGGGCGCACCCGAGCGTGAAGGTTGGGGACAAGGTGGTGTACGGCAAGTACGCGGGCACCGAGGTGGAGATCAAGGGCGACAAGCACCTGATCCTGCGGGAGACGGAGCTGCTGGGTGTGATCGGGTGAAACCCGGGGATCGGGGATGAGCGATCGGGGATCAGGGTTGAGCGATCCGATACGGTCATACCGAGACCTCGAGGCCTGGAAACTCGGGATCTCGTTGACCAAGCGGATCTACCTGATCACCGGGTGTTTCCCCGATTCCGAGCGGTACGGTTTGGTCAGCCAGCTACGGCGTGCCTCGGTCTCGATCCCGAGCAACATCGCCGAGGGCTGGGGGAGAGGCAGCACGACCGAGTACGCGCGATTCCTCAGGGTCGCGCGGGGATCGATGTACGAGGTCGAGACGCAACTGACTATCGCCGGCGAACTCGGCTACCTGAAGGACGACGAGCTCAACCGGACGATGGACGAGTCGAATCAGTGTGGCCGGGTGCTTTCCGGCCTGTTGAGGAGCATCGAAGCCAAACTGGGTCGCGGGCCGCAGCCCTGATCGCCTGTCGCTGATCCCCGATCCCACAGCCTTGGAGCAACCACCATGGGTCACAAGCAGATCATGAACAAGAACAACGCTCTTCTCGAGATGAAGAAGGGCGTCGACAAGCTGGCCGACGCGGTCAAGTGCACCATGGGGCCCGCGGGTCGCCATGTCGTCATCGAGAAGTCGTACGGCGGGCCGAGCGTGACCAAGGACGGCGTCTCGGTCGCCAAGGAGGTCGAGCTGCCCGATCCGTTCGAGTCGATGGGCGCGAAGATGGTGCACCAGGTCGCCAAGAAGACCGCGGACAAGGCGGGCGACGGGACGACCGCGGCGACGGTGCTGGCGCAGGCGATCTTCACCGAGGGCCTCAAGCATGTCGCCGCGGGGGCCAACCCGGTGCACCTGCAGCGGGGCATCAACTTCGCCGCGGGCGTCGCGGCGGAGGCGATCGAGAAGGCCGCGATCCCGTGCAAGGGCAAGGCCGATTACAAAAAGGTCGCGACGATCTCGGCGAACAGCAACGCCGAGGTGGGCGAGCTGATCGCCGAGGCGATCGCCAAGGTCGGGGCCGAGGGCGTGGTCGAGATCGAGGACGGCAAGACCGCCGAGACGACGCTGGACTACACCGAGGGCATGCAGTTCGACAAGGGCTACCTCTCGCCGTACTTCATGACCAACCCGAAGACGGGCGAGGCGGTGCTGGAGGACGCGCTGATCCTGATCTACGAGAAGAAGATCGGCAACCTGCCCGACCTGCTCCCCCTGCTCAACAAGATCGCCGCGAGCGGCAAGCCGCTGCTGATCATCGCCGAGGATGTCGAGAACGAGGCGCTGGCGGCGCTGGTCGTCAACCGCCTCCGCGGGGTGCTGAACATCTGCGCCGTGAAGGCCCCGGGCTTCGGGGACCGGCGCAAGGCGATGCTCGGCGACATCGCGGTGCTGACCGGGGGCGTGTTCTTCAGTGAGGACCTGGGTCGCAGCCTCGAGTCGATCGACCTGGGCGAGCTGGGTCGGGCGAAGAAGATCGTCGTCACCAAGGACGACACCACCGTCATCGAGGGTGCGGGCAAGAAGAAGGACATCGACGCCCGGGCGGCCCAGATCCTCGCCCAGCACGAGAAGTCGACCAGCGACTACGACCGCGAGAAGCTGATGGAGCGGCACGCCAAGCTCACCGGCGGCGTCGCGATCCTGCATGTCGGCGGCTCGACCGAGCAGGAGCAGAAGGCCCGCAAGGACCTCGTCGACGACGCGCTGCACGCCACCCGCGCGGCGGCGAAGGAGGGCTTCGTGCCCGGCGGCGGGGTCGCGCTGCTCCGCACCGTCGCGGCCCTCGAGGCGGCGCAGAAGAAGGCCAAGGGCGACGAGAAGCTCGGCTTCGACATCGTCCGGGTCGCGATCGAGGCCCCGGCGCGGCAGATCGCCCTCAACGCGGGCTACGACGGCGACCTCGCGGTCGAGACCATCCTCGAGAGCGACGGGCACACCGGGCTCGACGCGGCGACGGGCGAGTATGTCGACCTCGTCAAGGCGGGCATCATCGACCCGGCCCTGGTGGTCAAGAGCGCCCTGATCAACGCGGCCAGCGTGGCGGGGCTGATGCTCACGACCGATGTCATGGTGACCGACCTCAAGACGGAGAAGGAGCCGGCGGTCGGCGCGGTGAGCTGAGGCCCTCGGCCCTCCCTCTCCCGGTGGGACAGGCGTCCCGCCTGTCATCTCCGGGTCTCATCGCCAGGAGGCCACGGAGGGGAAGAGGGGTTGGTGAGACAGGCGGGACGCCTGTCCCACCGAGGGTGAGAAGAGGCCCGCCCGCGTCGGCGGAGGAGAGAGCGGCGACGCGGGCGAACAACCGAACGGGCCCCGGCGGGAGACCGGCGGGGCCCGATTGATGAGAAGGCGCTGGGCACTAGGCACAAGGCACTAGTCCTCGGTGCGGCGCTGTGGGCCCTGACTCCACTAGTGCCCAGTGCCTGATGCCCAGTGCCTTCCCCATGCCCACCACACGCGACTACTACGAGATCCTCGGCGTCGAGAAGTCCGCGTCGGACGACGACATCAAGCGCGCCTACCGGCGCCTCGCGATGAAGCACCACCCGGACCGCAACCCGGACGATCCGGAGGCCGAGGCGAAGTTCAAGGAGGCGGCCGAGGCCTACGAGGTGCTCAGCGACCCCGAGAAGCGGGCCCAGTACGACCGGTTCGGGCACGAGGCGTTCCGCGGGCGGGGGGCGGCCCACCACGACTTCAGCCGGATGAATGTCGACGACATCTTCTCGATGTTCAACGACATCTTCGGCGGCGGTGGCGGGGGGTTCGGCGGGGCGGGGGGCGGGGGTCGGCGGGTTGCGCGGGGGTACGACCTGGAGACCGAGGTCGAGATCGACTTCAACGAGGTGCTCAAGGGGGCGACGCGCGAGGTCGAGTTCAGCCGGCTCGATGTCTGCGAGACCTGCGGGGGCAACGGGGCCAAGCCCGGCACCAAGCCCGAGACCTGCTCGACCTGCGGGGGGCAGGGCAAGGTGCAGCAGGCGGGGCTGGGGGGGATGTTCCGCATGGTCACCGCGTGCCCGGCCTGCCGGGGCGTGGGGACGGTGGTCAAGGAGCGCTGCCCCGCGTGCCACGGGAAGGGGCGGCAGTCGAAGAAGCGGCGGCTGTCGGTAAAGATCCCGCCGGGCATCCGGGACGGGCAGGCGATCCGCGTGCAGGGCGAGGGCGAGCCCCCGGCCCGCGAGCAGAGCGCCGGCGGCGAGGGCGTGCGGGGCGACCTGCATGTCGTCGTCCGGGTGCGTGAGCACGACCTGTTCACCCGCGAGGGCGATCACCTGCTGATGGAGATGCCGATCTCGTTCACGCAGGCGGCGCTGGGCGCGGAGGTGAGCGTGCCCACGCTCGAGAGTTCCACCGCGGTGAGCATCCCGCGGGGCACGCAGTACGGCGCGATGTTCACGGTGCCGGGCGAGGGGCTGCCCAACCTGCGGAGCGGGAAGCGGGGCGACCTGGTGATCGTGACGAAGATCGAGACGCCCAAGAAGCTGACCAGGCGTCAGGAGCAGTTGTTGCGTGAGTTCGCGGAGACGGAGGACCACAGCGTCTCGCCCGAGAGCCACGGATTCTGGAAGAAGATCAAGGACGCCCTCGGCGGGAACGGGTGAGCCATGAGCGACACGAGAGAACACAACGGGACCGACGACGCCACGCAGGCCCCGGGGACACCCGCGGACGAGGGTTCCCTGACGCCCGAGCAGGCCGAGGAGCTCGTCTCGCTCGCCAGGGCGGGCGGGCTCGATGTGCCGGTCGGCGCCGAGGACTTCGCCGAGGCGTTGCGCCTCGTCGCCGCGCAGCGGGACGAGCACCTCGAGCGCCTGCAGCGGACCGCGGCCGATTTCCAGAATTTCCAGCGCCGGGCCAGGCAGACCGAGCGCGACACGCGGGAGCTCGCCGCGGCGGGCGTCGTGCAGTCGCTGATCCCGCTGCTGGACTTCTTCGACATGGCGCTCAAGCAGAACCCGGAGACCGCGACCGCGGCCCAGGTCATCGGCGGCGTCGAGATGATCAAGAGCGAGTTCGTCCGCGTGCTCTCGGGGCACGGCGTCGGGTCGATCGCCCCGTCGCGGGGGGACGAGTTCGACCCGCTCCGCCACGAGGCGATCGAGCATGTCCGGGGCGAGGGCGTCGCGCCCAACCACATCGTCGACCTCCGCACGCCCGGCTACACGCTGGGCGACCGCGTCATCCGCCCGGCGAAGGTGACGGTCGCGGCCAAGGCGGGCGATGCGAACACGGACGACCCCGGAGCGGACCGGGCCGATCCGGGCGAGGAGGGCTGACCATGCCGACCTACGAGTACCGCTGCGACGGGTGCGGTCACGAGTTCGAGATCTTCCAGAGCATCACCGCCAGGTCGCTCCGCAAGTGCCCGGCGTGCGAGAAGAACACGCTCGAGCGGCTGATCAGCGGTGGGGGGGCGGTGCTGTTCAAGGGGTCGGGGTTCTACGAGACCGACTACCGCTCGAAGGACTATGCGCAGAAGGCCGAGGCGGAGAAGAAGTCCGCCGCGGGCGACGCCCCGTCGGGCTCGTCGCCGGGCAAGCCCGAGGGGGGCGCCCCGGCCAAGACCGAGCCGAAGGCCGAGCCCGGCGCTGGCAAGGGCGAGAAGAAGAACGCCGCGAAGAAGGGCGCCGCCAAGGCGTGACCGCGCCCGCCCGCGGGGTCGCGGCCCAGGGGGTCATCGTGCCGATCATCGGACAGGGCATCGACGCGATCGATGTGGACCGGATCGCCCGGCTTCTGGAGCGGCACGGGGAGCGTTTCCTCGAGCGTTGCTTTACGCCGGGCGAGCGGGCCTACGCGGACTCGAGCCGTCGCCGTGTCGAGCACTACGCCGCCCGCTTCGCCGCCAAGGAGGCGATCCTGAAGGCGATCGGCACGGGGTGGTCGCGGGGGGTTGACTGGAAGGACGCCGAGGTGACGCGCGAGCCGTCGGGGCGTCCGGGCGTGCGGCTGCACGGTGTGGCGGCGCGGATCGCCACGGAGTTGGGCGTCACGCGATGGTCCCTCTCGCTCTCGCACACCGCGACGCACGCGTTCGCCTCGGCGATCGCGGAGGGCTGACCGCCGCCCGCGGCGCGACCGCGAGCCCGTCTCAGCCCTTGCGACCGAAGAGCCCGAATCGCTTCTTCCCGCCGGCGTCGGCTTGGTCCTCGATCGCCTGCCTGAGCAAAGACGCGAACGCCGACGCGGACGCGGGACGACGCCCCGGGTCCCGCTCCAGCGCCGCGGCGATCGCCCGGGCCGCCTCCTCGCTCACGCCCGGCGTCTGCTCGTTCGCGGGCGGGAGGTGCCGCGTCGCGGCGGCGAGCAGGAGCCCCTGCGTATCGGCCGGGAAGGGTGATCGCCCGGTCAGCAGCGCATACCCGAGCAGCCCGAGGGCCCACAGGTCCGCCGCGGGCGTGAGGGCCGGGCCGCCCGCCGCCAGCGCCGCGACGCGCTCCGGCGCGATCGCTTCGAGTTCCTCGGGGCCGAGCGAGGCGAGCACGGCCCCGCCCGGGTCGAACCGCCCGAGCCAGCGCAGCACCGCCATCCCGTGGCGATCGAGCACGACCGTCTGCGGGCCCACGCCCGCGTGGACGAGGCCCGCGTCGTGCGCGTTCTGCAGCGCGTCCGCCAGGTCGGCGAGCCAGAGCAGCACGAGCCGCTCATAGACGCGCTCGTTCTGCGACAGGATCTCCATGACCTGCGGCGCGAGCATCGCCTCCACGAGCCCCAGGGCACGGAGCACCTCGTCGGGCCCCGAGGCCGTGATCGGCTTGAGCGAGACTCGCTCGAGCACATCGCCGAGCGAGGGGGAGCCGTCGGACTCGATCACGAGGTAGCCCCGGCCACTGCACACGCCGCTGTCCATCACCTTCGCGAGGTTGCGGTGCGTGAGCGAAGCCGCCCGGGCGGCCCGGTCGGGTGACTCGCCGCCCTGGGCCAGCCCGATCAACACCGACTCGCCCGTCGCCCGGTCTCGCGCCGAGAAGAGCCCGGGGGCCTCCGGGCGGAGGATCTCGTACCCGGGGATCGCCGGCGCCGCGCCAGGTTCGCCCGGAGGCGTGGACTGTTCCTGAGCGGGCGCCGGCGAGGGCGCGGCATCGACGCTCGCGATCGGTGGCGTGATTGCTGGCGCGGCCGTCGCACGCGGCTCCCGGGTCGGCGCGTCCGGCATCGGCGTCCGGACCGGGCTCACCGGGGCGGGCTGCTCGCGGGGCAGATCGACCGGCGGAGGCGACACGGGCGGCGGGGAACTGGGTGGGGCCGGGGCGGGAGGTGGCGCCGGCGCCGACGCCGGCTCGGCGGGCACGGGCCGCGCCCGCGGTTCCTCGTGCGCCACGGGCGGCGTGCCGTGGTCAGGCTCAGGCACGCGCGACACCACCCCGGGAGCATGCCGCGGGGGCTCGGCCTCCGGGAGCCGCAGCCCCGCGGGCCCGCCCCGCTCCTCGGCGATCCGCTCGGCGATCTTGGTCGCGCGTCGGAGCCGCTGCTCCGCGGGCCGATCCGGCAGCGAGAGCGTCGCTTCGATGTCCGCGTTCACGCTTGTGCGCGAGGCGAGGTCGTCGCCCAGCAGCAGCATGCACCGCAGGAGCGCGACGCGGTCCTCCTCCGCGGGCAGCGCAAAGCGGGCGGCGAGTTCCTCGACCCGCGCGACGAAATGCCGCACAACCGCGGGCTGGTCCAGCCCGAGCTTCGAGCCCCCGAACTCGCGCTCAAGCGGGCGCAACAGCGACGCCGCGGCGCCGAACTGGGAGACATCCGCCGGCTTTGGCTTCGGCGGAGGCGGAGGCGGAGGCGGAGGCGGAGGTGGAGGTGGAGGTGGAGGTGGAGGCGGAGGCGGAGGTGGTGGAGGTGGCGATTCTGCGACGGGCGGAATCGGGGATGCCAAGGTCCCCGTCCTCTCGTCAGCCGGCGGCGGCGCCACGGGCCGTGCGCTGACCTCCGGCTCCGGAACGGGCTCGGGGCTCGGCTCCGGCCCGGCTTCCTGCAGGGGTTCCGGCTCGGGCGGCGCGGCCGGGGCCGCCTCGGGGGGTCTCGGCGCGGCGGGCAGCGGAGTGGGCATCGGGGCGGGCTCGGCGGCGCGGGGAACGCGCACCCGGAGCCTCACCTCGCTCAGTTCGATCTCGTGCGTCCCCGTCAGCGCGACGCGCTCGGCCACGAACGAGCCGTCGCAGAACACCCCGATCTCCTGGTCAAGGTTCTGCAGAACCGGGCCATCCGCGGCGAGCAGGAACCGGCAATGCCGGGGGGCGATCAGCGGATCGTCCAGCACGATCGCGCAGGCCCCGGAGCGGCCGATCTCGACCATCCCGCCCTCGGCGAGTTCAAAGGCTCGGCTCCCCCCGGGAAGCCCGTCGATCTCGATGGTCACACTCCGCGGCATCCGTGGTCCTCGGCCGCCTCCGGGAGCGGGGCGGGCACGCATCCTAGAGCGAGGCCGGGGCGCGGTTTGGCGCGGCACAAAAGAACGAGGCGGCCCAGTGGGACCGCCCCGTCGAGGTGATCGGTTTCAGGTGCGGCCGCGATCAGCGGCGGCGACGGGCGGCGACGAGCCCGCCCACGCCCACGAGGGCCAGCGCCCCGGGGGCCGGGACGACCGTGTAAGACAGGAAGTCGCCCGACACCGACTGGACGCTCCAGTCCGAGGTCGCCTGATCGGCGCGGGAGAGGTGGTCAACACCCGGATCCCCGCCGCCGTTGGCGGTGGTGATCACATCGAAGAAGAAGGTGTCGCCGATCCCCACGCCCAGGTCGGAGAGCAGGATCTGCCAGGTCTGCGTCCCGGCGGCGTGCCCCGCGTCGGTCGCGGAGATGTTGGCGCTGCCCATCCAGGTCGCGCCCAGCAGGCTCCACGAGCCGGTGTACGCGTAGACCTCGCCGCCCGCGCCGCTGCCGCCGTCGTCGGCCCAGGTCGCGGTCCAGTGGGTGATGCCGCGGCCCCAGTCGATGTTGCGGCCCCAGCCGTTGCTGTTGTCGCTCGGCCCGCCCTGCCCGTTGTCGATGCCCAGGGCGTACTTGCCCCAGTTCGAGCTGTCCAGGTCGCCCCGGGCGGTGACGCTGATGTACAGCCAGGTCGCGTCGTTGGTCATCTCGACCGACGCGATGTCGAGGTGGGCGAACCCGTTCTCGAACAGGTCGTTGGTCGCGTCGTTGTAAGTCGCGGCCGACGCAAAGCCGCAGGCCGTGGCGAGCACGGCGGTGGTGATCACGGTCTTCATGTCTCTGTCCTCTCTCACGAAACCCGGTTGACGCTGTGTTTCCAAGGGGTCCGTTTGGACCCCAATGCCCCTAGAGTAGGGCATCCCAAGGCCTTGCGCCAAGCGGGGAATCGTCGGCGGACGCAAATTTCCGGAGGGCGGGCCCGCAGGATCTGTGCTGATCCAAACACCCCCGCCTCCTCGGGCGCCGGGTGACCTTTCCGCCCCGGCGTGAGTAGGCTTGGGCATGGGCAATTCTCGGATTTTCGTGTTGTTTTCGGTGGTCTTCGTCCTCTTTGGGCCCGGTTCGTTTCTCGGACCCGCGCGGGCCGAGGACCCGGCGATGCAATCGACGACCGGTCCCATGATCGGGCATGTCTCCCCGACCAGCGCCATCGTCTGGCTCCGGAGCGGCCAAGCGGGCGAGCACCGGCTGGTCGTCTCGCCCCGACGCGGAGCGCCGGTCTTTGAGGACGCGGCCACGGCGCTCGACGCCGACGACCTCACCGTGCGGTGGCGCGTGGGCGGGCTGGAGCCGGGCACCGAGTACACCTATTCGTTCCTGCTCCCCGACGGCTCGACGCGGACCGACGACGACTTTGTCTTCCGGACCCCGCTCGATCCGGCGACGCCGCAGCGCGTCACGCTCGCGTTCGGCGCCCTCGCCGACAGCACGCCCTCGCCGGTCTGGACCCGCATGCTCGCCGAGCGCGTGGACGGGCTTGTGCTGCTGGGCGACGCGCCGTTTGTCGACACCTCGGACCTCGACGCCGCCCGTCGGGCCCACCGCGCGTTTCTCGCGGTGCCCGAGGTGAGCAGGCTGATCCGCCGGACCCCGGTCTGGGCGACCTGGAACGACCACGACTTCGGCCAGGCCGGCGCGGACGGCAACTTCGCGGGGAAGGTCAACGCCCGGGTCGCGTTCACCGAGTACCGGGCCCTCGACCAGTTCGGACGCGAGGAGGAGGGGATCTACACCTCGTTCCGCCTGGGCCCGGTCGAGGTCTTCCTTCTCGATACGCGTTCGTTCATGAATGTCGAGCCCAGCCCCGTCGCCTCCACCGAGGGCACGATGCTGGGCCACGAACAGTGGCGCTGGATCACGCAGGCGCTGAACAGTTCCGACGCCCCGTTCAAGCTCGTCTGCAGCGGGGCCCTTTGGGACAGCCGCTACGACGGCTCAACGGACGATTGGGCCACCTACTACCCCGAGCTCGACATCATGCTCTTCCAGGTCCGCCAGGCCGAGACGCCGGGCGTTGTGCTGCTCTCGGGTGAACTCGGCATCGCGCGGGCGATGCGCTTCCCGATGACGGAGATCGCCGGGTACGACATCTGGCAGTTCAACCCCGGCGCCCTGGGCGACCGGGCCGAGCCCCTGCTGCGCCAGCCGCACACGGCGACCGTGCACCAGGCCAGCGCCGGCGGCACCTTCCTGCGGCTGACCGCCGACAGCACCGTGACCCCCGCCGAGCTCACCGCGACCTGGATCCGGGCCGACGGGGAACGGCTCTTCTCCGTCTCGATGACGGCGGACGACCTGACCCCCAAGTCGCCCCCGCCCAACTTCGGCGCGCCGGTGCACGAGCACGACCACGACGGGTGAGGCCGTCTTCGGTTCAGACGCGCGCCTGAGGAGCGCGGGCCCGCGGAGCCTTGTTCCCCGGTTGCGCCAAGCGCGCGAGCCCTGGGCTCGCTCGGGTCTCATACTGATCTGGATTGGTTGACGCGCGGAAAGCGGTGCCACGACCCGCCCGGAGGGCGCGTCGTGCGTCTCTCGTCGGCGTCCGATCCGCACCACGCGCCGCTGACGCGGCGGGTGGTGGCACCGGCGGCGCACGCGCAGCGGTTAATCACGAGCCGTATCATGCGGCTCGTGACAAAACGCCGTGCCACGAGCCTGGAGCGCAAGAAAGAGGGCCCGGGTTCGCCCCGGGCCCCGCGGGTTGCGTCGCGTTCAGGCGGTGATCACGGGAAGATCCCGCGGACCTTGTAGACCTCGCCGATGTGCTGCAGGGCCGCCCCGAACGCCGCGGTCCGAAGGTCGCACCCGTAGCGTTCCCGCACCGCCATCGCCCGGCGGGCGGCGACGACCATGTGGCGGTTGAGCTCGCGGTCGACCTGCTCGGCGTCCCAGGTGACGCAGGATTTGTTCTGGAGCCACTCGAAGTAGGACACGGTCACGCCGCCCGAGTTCGCGAGGATCGCCGGGATCACCTCGATGCCCTTGTCCATGAGCACCCGGTCGCCCGAGGGCGTGCACGGCGCGTTGGCGGCCTCGGCGAGCACCTTGCAGTCGATCATCGCGGCCTGCTTGGGCTGGATCATCTGCTCGAGCGCGCCCGGGATGAAGACATCGCACTTGGTCTGGTAGAACTCCTCCTCGCTGATCACCTCGCACCCGTGCGAGGCGTGCGTGCCCGTGCCGGTGATGCTGGGCTGCTTGTCGTACCCGCGGATGCCGTAGTTCGCCTCGCTGAACGCCGCGAGGGAGTGGCAGTCGAGCCCGTCGTCGTTGCGGATCGCGCCGGTGTGGTCCATCACCGCGACGATCTTCGCGCCCATGTCCTGCAAGATCCGCCCGGCCCACGAGTTCACATTGCCGAACCCCAGCAGCGTCACCGTCATGCCCTGGATCGAGATCCCGATCCCCGGGAGCATCTCTGCGAGCACATCCGAGACGCCCTGCCCCGTCGCCTTTTCGCGGCCGAGCGAGCCCCCGAACGAGACCGGCTTGCCCGTCACGACCCGCAGGGCGTCGTTGTCGGCGTGCCGCCCCGAGACCATGTAGGTGTCCGCGAACCAGGCCATGATCTGCGCGTTCGTCCCCACATCCGGCGCGGGGATGTCCTGGTCGGGCCCGATGATGTTGCTGATCGCGGCGCAGTACCGGCGGGTGACCCGCTCGAGTTCGCCCACGCTCAGCGACCGCGGGTCGCACTTCACGCCGCCCTTGCCGCCGCCGTAGGGGATGCGCACCAGCGCGCTCTTCATCGTCATCAGGAACGCCAGGCTCTTGACATCGTCGAGGTGGACATCGGGGTGGTAGCGGAACCCGCCCTTGTAGGGCCCGAGGGCGTTGTTGTGCTGGATGCGGTACCCCTTGAACAGCCGGTGGTGCCCGTCGTCCATGCGGACCGGGAAGTGGACCATCACCTCGTTCTTGGGCTGGGCGAGGATGATCTGCACCCGGTGCTTCAGGTCGATCATGTCCGCCGCCTTGAGCATCTGCCCGACGGTCTGGGTATAGAGGTTATCGGGGTCGGTCGGGAACCCCAGCTCCTCCAGGATCGGGTGCGAGGGCTGAGCGTCCTTGCGGGCGGCGTCGGTCGTGGTCGCGGTGGTCATGGTTGGTGGGCCCTATAAAGAGCAGGCGAGCGGGCCGGCGCCCGCAACGGTCACGATTCACAACCCCATCGGTCCGTTCGAGCGGGTTCTGGAATCTCGGGCGTTCCGAAGGCGGGGTGTCCACCCGCGAACGCCGCGGGTTCCGGGCAGTCTCGCCCCGGGCCGAGCCGCCCGGGGAGCGGACATACGGTTGTGATGGTACAGGGGTTCGCCCGAGAAAAGCCAACCCGGGCCCCTCACGCAACGCGAAAGTCACCATGATCCTCTACTCCGCCGCCGACCTGCTCTGGGCCACTCGGATCAAGTCCACCGCTGAGGACCTCGGCATCCCCTGCCGCCCCGCCCGCAGCGCCGAGATGCTCCGGGCCCGCCTCGCGGATTCGCCGGTGCGGGCGGTCCTTCTCGACCTGGAGGCTCCCGACGCGGCCTTTGAATTGCTCGGGGCGCTGCGGGGCCCCGGCGCGGGCGACGCCGAGCGGGCCGTCCGGGTGGTCGCGTGGGGTCCCCATGTCGCGGTGGACCTGTTCGCCCGGGCCCGGGAGGCCGGCGCCGACGAGGTCCTGACCCGCGGGGCGTTCTCGAACGGTCTGGCCGGTCTGCTCACCCGCTTGGGCGGGGGAGGGGCCTAGGCCCCGGCCCGAGCCCGTCTCCGGGCGCTTCATTCCGTCCCGGTGGAGCGCTAGGCTTGAGACCCCACAGGCCGGACCACGCCGCGGCATGCGTCGCGGGTGGCTCGACACCACAAACCGCCTCAGGAGAGGCGCCGGGCGGCTGGGCGTTCTTGGGCCCGGTCCCCCGATGGGCAGTCAAGCCGCGACCCCGATCGGCCTGGGGCGTCGCGGATCTCTGCCCGGCACATCGCACGACGGCGGTGAAGAAGGAAAACGATGATTGATGAAACGCTGATCGCGTCCCTCGGGATCGGGGACGACGAAGCCGAGGCGCTGCTGGCCGAGGCGTTCGGGACCCGCGGCACGAGCACGATGGATTCGCTGCTCGACCAGCGCGTCGAGGAGCTCAGCCCCGGCAAGCTGATCAAGGGCAAGATCATCGGGTTCTCCGGCGACGATGTCGTCGTCGAGGTGGGCCTGAAGAGCGAGGGGCTCATCCCCAAGGAGGAGTTCCCGAACCTCGCCGAGCTCCGCGTCGGCGATTCGGTCGATGTCCTCCTCGAGTCGATGGAGGGCGAGGGCGGGCTGATCCAGCTCTCCAAGCGCAAGGCCGACCGGCAGATCGCCTGGCAGCGCATCGTCGACACCACCAAGGAGGGCGACCCCGTCGAGGGCATCTGCATGCGGAAGATCAAGGGCGGCCTGCTCGTCGACATCGGCGTGCCGGTCTTCCTGCCCGCCTCGCAGGTCGACATCCGCCGCCCCCACGAGATCGGCGACTTCATCGGGCGGTCGATCCGCGCCGAGATCCTCAAGATCGACACCGAGCGCCGCAACATCGTCATCAGCCGGCGCAAGCTCATCGAGCGTGAGCGGGGCGAGGCCAAGAAGCGCCTGCTCGACACCCTCAAGGAGGGCGACCTCGTCACCGGCACCGTCAAGAACATCGCCGACTTCGGCGCGTTCGTCGACCTGGGCGGCATCGACGGCCTGCTGCACATCACCGACATGTCCTGGGGCCGGGTCAACCACCCCTCCGAGCTGGTCCGCATCGATCAGAAGGTCGAGGTCAAGGTCCTCAACATCGACCGGGAGAAGGAGAAGATCGCCCTGGGCCTCAAGCAGAAGGAGGCCAGCCCCTGGGAGGAGATCGAGGCCCGCTACCCCGTCGGCAGCCGCGTCAAGGGCTCGATCGTCAACCTCATGTCCTACGGCGCCTTCGTGCGGCTCGAGGACGGCATCGAGGGCCTCGTGCACATCTCCGAGATGTCCTGGACCCGCCGCATCAACCACCCGTCCGAGCTCGTCCAGCCCGCGCAGGAGGTCGAGGTCGTCGTCCTCGACATCGACAAGAACAAGCAGGAAATCAGCCTCGGCATGAAGCAGATCGAGGTCAACCCCTGGGAGCTCGTCAGCGAGAAGTACCCCGGCGGCACCATCATCGAGGGCGAGGTCCGCAACCTCGCCAACTACGGCGCCTTCATCGAGATCGAGCCCGGCATCGACGGCCTGCTCCACATCTCCGACATGTCCTGGACCAAGAAGGTCACCCACCCCAACGAGCTCTACAAGAAGGGCGATGTCGTCAAGTGCGTCGTCCTCGATGTCGACCAGGAGAAGCAGCGCGTCTCCCTCGGCGTCAAGCAGCTCACCGAGGACCCCTGGGTCGAGGCGATCCCGGGCGCCTACCAGCCCGGCATGGTCGTCCGCGGCAAGGTCACCAAGATCACCAACTTCGGCGTCTTCGTCGAACTCGAAGACGATCTCGAGGGCCTGCTCCACATCTCCGAGCTCGCCGACCACAAGGTCGAGAACCCCCAGGATGTCGTCACCGCCGGCGAGGAGATCGATGTCAAGATCCTCCGCGTCGACATCTCCGATCGCAAGATCGGCCTGAGCCTCAAGCGCGCCCAGTGGGGCGACGCCTCCGGCGCCGGCGACGCCTGGGAGTCACGCGGAGACTCCCCCAGCCGGGGCGGCATGGACGACCACGGCTCGATGGGAACGGACAAGATCTCCTTCTGATCCACCCGGTCCACAAACACACCCGGGCCCCGGCGCTCGCGCCGGGGCCTTTTCTGTTTTAGAATCACGCGTCGGGGGCCGGGCTCAGCAGAGCACGAGGTAGCAGATGAGCGAGAGGATCAGCACCCGTCGTTCATTGGCCGTGATGGTCAGCAGTCTCTGCAAGGCACACTCCTCTTCAGATGTGCCCGAAGAGGTTCAACCCGCGTGCCGGTGGGGGGGGCTGGCCCTTCCAACCCCCTTCAGGCCCCGGAATCGAGGGTGCCGCGAGGTTCTCGGACCCGGGGCACCCCCCCGGGCCGCCACGCGGTTGCCCCGCGGCAACGCGGTGTGTCGCCTCGCGGCAACATGCCTGCTCGCCGCAACACCCCTCGCCGCCCAGACCACCCCCGCCGAGGGTCCGCCCCTGACCGCCCCGTCGCCCCCGGTCGCCGAGGCCGACGCCCTGACGCCCGCCGCCATGCTCGACGCGTTCTCGGTCGTGCGGGGCTGGGTCGACGCCGGGCAGGTGCCCGATCAGCCCAGTGGGGCGCTGCCGCGGGCCTGGGTCGCCCGGGTCGTCATCCGGGCCGCGGGCCGCGTGCTCGGGGAGGACACCGCCACGGCCTCGATCGACGCCGACGCGGCCTCAACGCTCCGGGCCGCCGCCTCGCGTGCGATCGCCCGCGCCGTCGCCCGGCTCGAGGGCCCGCCGGATGCGCTCCGTGCCGTCCGCGTGCGCGACGGGCTCGCCGCCGCGACCCTCTCGATCGAGCTGGCGCCCAACCCCCCGATCCCGATCGCCGCAGGGGTCGACCCCGATCGCCTCGACGACTGGGTCCGCCCCGGGCTCGAGGGCCTGCTCGTCCGCCGCACCGACGCGGTCGCCGCCGCGACCCCGGGCTCGATCATGGAACTCGGCCGCGGCGCGACCGCGACCCTCATCGGCCTGATCGCCGAACTCGCCGACGACCCATCGCTCGCGCTCCGACCCGCCCACGAGCTGCTCGAGAAGGGCTACACGCTCTCGCTCTTCCGTGTGACCCACGCCGCGCAGATCGGGCCCCGGGCCGCGCCGCTGCTGCTGCACCGCGGCGGGCACATCGCCGGGCCCATCGCCAGCACCGAAGAACTCCGCGAACTCGCCGGACAGATCGCCGACCACATCGCCCGCCGCGCCTGGCCCGGCGTCGAGCGGCACGGGCTCCGGGGTGATCTCGACCCGGTCACGGGCCGATTCGAATCCGCCATCGGCCCCCCGTTCGCCCAAGCCTTCGCCGCCGAGGCCCTGCTCCGCTTCGCCCAGGCCCCCGGGATCGACCCCGAGCGAGGCTTCCGGGCGCGCGCCGCCGGCGAGGCCACGCTCCGCGCCCTCGCCGTCGTCGAACGCGGCGAGCCCGCGCCCTGGGGGGACCCGATCTCCGCGGCGGCCTGCCTGTCGGCCCTGGCCCGGCTCGAGAACCTCGCGGTCGAGCGGTCCGACGAACTCCGCACGCTCCGCGACCGCTGCGCGCCCACGGTCCGCGAGGCCTTCAACGACCAGACCGGCTTCGCGCCGATGGTCCCGGTCGGGGCCCGGGGCGTGCTCGCGCGCGGCCTGCTCGCGCTGGCCGACTTCGAGCCCTGGGACCGCGAGGCCCACCTCGCCCGGGCCGACGCCGCGATCCGCGCCGCGTTCCGCGAGATCGAGCCCTCCCGCCTGCTCACGGTCATGCCCGACCTGGGTTGGGCCGACCTCGAACTCGCCCGCCTCCGCGGGGGCGAGCCCCGCTCGGCCCAGGCGCTGCGGGGCTTGCGGGAGACCGTACTCGACCTGGAACTCCGCCCGGGCGATCTCATCGACGCCGACCGCGACCTGCTCGGGGGCCTCGTGCTCGACGCGGCGGGCAGCCCCCTCCCGACCTGGCAGGGCCTCCGCCCGGTCGCGCTGCTGGCTTCGATGCTGGGCGACCCCTCGCTCACCCCCGGCACCGCCCGCTCGGGAGAGCCGCCCCGCCAACTCGTCCGGCTGCTCGGCATGCTCCGCTTCCTGCGGCAACTGACCGCCGAGGAGCGCGCGGGGCACATGTACGCCGACCCCGACCTCGCCTCCGGCGGCGTGCGGGCCTCGCTGTGGGACCAGCGCATGCCGCTGGCGGCCTCGGCGTTGGGCCTGGTGGCGCTGACCGAATCGCTCGAGAGCATCGAGCGGCTCGGGGCTCGCCCGGAGCCCGCCGCGGGGCGACCGTAGAGGCCGTTCCACGGGGTTTGCCACGCCGGTGGGCCTATGATTGCGTCTCGGCTCGCGGCCCCGCGCGGCACGGTTGGAAGTGACTGCGCCGAAGGCATTTGGAGCGAGCTGCCTCCGGAGCGGACACCCCATGACCGACGCCGATCTCCCGCGTGACCCGTCCACCCCCGCCCCGGGCGAATCGCCCCCCGGCGGAGACAACGGGGCCGGGACGCTGATCGATGTGAAGATCGAGTCCGAGCTGCAGGACTCCTACCTCACCTACGCCATGAGCACGATCATGGACCGGGCCCTGCCCGATGTCCGCGACGGGCTCAAGCCCAGCCAGCGACGCATCCTCGTCGCGATGCACGACCTCCGCCTCCGCCCCGGCAAGAAGCACCTCAAGTGCGCCAAGATCTGCGGCGACACCTCCGGCAACTACCACCCCCACGGCGAGTCGGTCATCTACCCGACCATGGTCGGCATGGCCCAGTCCTGGAAGATGCGCGTCCCCCTCGTCGATCCCCAGGGCAACTTCGGGTCCATCGACGGCGACCCCCCGGCGGCCATGCGGTACACCGAGGCCCGCATGCACCACGCGGCGATCGACATGCTCGCCGACCTCGAACTCGACACCGTCGACTTCCAGCCCAACTACGACGACCGCCTCACCGAGCCCACCGTCCTGCCGGGCCGGTTCCCCAACCTGCTCATCAACGGGGGCATGGGCATCGCCGTCGGCATGGCCACCAGCCTCCCCCCGCACAACCCGCGCGAGATCTTCGACGCGATCGTGCGCACGGTCGAGAACCCCGAGATCTCCCTCGCCGAGCTGATGACCGATCAGAAGAACGAGGCGGGCGAGGTCGTGCGCCTCGGCGTCAAGGGGCCCGACTTCCCCACCGGGGGCGTCATCATGGGCCGCCGCGGCATCCTCGAGGCCTACGAGCACGGGCGGGGTCGCGTCACCGTCCGGGGCGAGGTGCATGTCGAGGAGATGAAGAACGGGCGGCAGCAGATCGTGATCGACTCGATCCCGTACGGGCTGGTGCAGAACACGCTGGTGGAGAAGATCGTCGAGGCCGTCCGCGAGGAGCGTCTCAAGGATGTCTCCGATGTCCGCAACGAGTCGGGGCGGAGCGCGCGCACACGCGTCGTCATCGAACTCAAGAAGGGCGCCGACCCCGCGGTGGTCGAGAACCAGCTCTGCCAGCACACGCCCCTCCAGCAGACCTTCAGCATCATCAATATCGCGCTGGTCAACCGCCAGCCGCGCACGCTGGGCCTGCGCGAGCTGATCCGGCTCTACATCGATCACCGCGTCGATGTCATCCGCCGGCGGACCGCCCACCTGCTCCGCGAGGCGAAGAAGAAGGCCCACATCCTCGAGGGCATGATCTACGCCGTCTGCGACATCGACGAGGTCATCGCCCTGATCCGCTCGAGCCGGACCAGGCCCGAGGCGATCGAGAAGCTGATGGCGCGGCGATACCGCATCCCCGCGACGCACCCCAACCACGGCATGCTGCCCGCCCGCCTCCTCGCCAGGCTCGCCGCCGCCGAGGTCGCCGGGGGCGTCGCCCTCACCCGCGTGCAGGCCGAGCAGATCGGGTCGATGCGGCTGATCCAGCTCGTCGGGCTGGAGATCGAGCGGCTGATCAACGAGTACAACGAGATCGTCGCGCAGATCGAGGACTACGAGTCGATCCTCGCCGATCCGTCCCGCGTGAACCGGATCATCGTCGAGGACTGCGAGGAGATGAAGGCCCGCTACGGCGCCGGCGCGACCGGCGCCAGGCTCACCGCGATCGAGGAGGCCGCGGGGGACATCGACATCGAGAGCCTCATCCGCGAGGAGGAGGTCGTCGTGACGATCACGCGCGGCGGGTTCGTCAAGCGCGTGCCGGCGACGACCTACCAGGCCCAGGGCCGCGGGGGCAAGGGCATCCGCGCGTCGGGCGGGGGCGAGGACGATGTGGTGAGCCACATGTTCGTCGCCTCGACCCACGACGACCTGCTCTGCTTCACCGACCGGGGCCGGGTGTTCAAGATCAAGGTCTACGAGCTGCCCGAGCTGAGCCGGACGAGCCGCGGCCGCGCGATCCAGAACTACATCCAGCTCCGCGAGGGGGAGCGCACCTGCGCCTACCGCGCCGTCCGCAACTTCGAGTCGGGCAGCGAGCACCTGCTCTTCGTGAGCCGGCGCGGGCTGATCAAGCGCACCCCGCTCAAGGCCTACTCGAATGTCAACAAGGCCGGCATCATCGCCGTCGGGCTGCGCGAGGACGACTCGCTCTACGATGTCCGCCTCACCTCGGGCAACGACGATGTCATCCTCGTCACCAGCACGGGGATGGCCATCCGCTTCAACGAGCACGAGGACCGCGGCGGGCTCCGCGACATGGGCCGCAACGCCGCCGGCGTCAAGGGCGTCGAACTCGAAGGCGACGCCGAGATCATCGGCACCGCCGTCGTCCCCATGAAGCCCGACCCGGCGTGGAACCCGGGCGAGGGCGAGACCGAGGACGACCGCCCCTGGCTCACCGACCGCCAGAGCCCCGACGCCGCCCCGGACCTGCTCACCATCACCGACAAGGGCTACGGCAAGCGCACCGATGTCGACGAGTACCGTGTGACGCGGGAGGACGGGAGCCAGCGCAGCCAGAGCCGGGGCGGCAAGGGCCGGATCGACATGCGCCTGAGCTCGAAGAACGGCCGCCCCGTCGCCGCGTTCGCCGTCTCCGACGCCGACCATGTCGTCGTGATCACGCTCGGCGGGCAGCTCGTCCGCGTCTCGGCCGATTCGATCAGCCGGTACGGGCGGGGCACCCAGGGCGTCCGGGTCGTCACGGTCAACGAGGGCGACGCGGTCACCGCCGCCACGCGCGTCGTCGACGCCGAGTCCGAGGACGCCGAGGGCTGATCGCCGCCCCGCGGGGCCCCGCCCCGTGTACACTGATCGGGCAAGGGGGCTGCCATGGCCGTCGACTGGTCGGACAACATCGTGCTCGCTCAACTCAACGACGAGCCCATGCTCTCGGACGAGCTCGGCTCGCTCATCGAGCGGCTCGAGAAGTCCTCCGTTGAGGTCAAGCCCAAGAGCGGGAAGAAGACGCCGCATGTCGTGCTCGACTTCGGCGGCGTCTCCTACATCAACAGCAGCAACATCGCCCAGCTGCTCCGCCTCAAGCGCTCGCTCGATTCCTCGGGCCGCCAGCTCCGCCTGTGCGCGATGGGCGACGAGGTCTGGTCCGTGATGATGGTCACCGGGCTCGAGAAGGTCTTCCGGTTCGCGCCCGACACGCTCTCCGCCCTCGCCGGCCTCCAGCTCGACGAGCCGGCCGATGGCGACCCCGAGGACGACGGCTGATCGACTCCGGAGGGAAGGGCCGTGTCGATCCTCGCCCTGTTCGTCATCGCGTTCGTCTCGCTGTTCGTCGTCCGCATCGGCGCGACCGCGCTCATGATGACGGGCCTGAGCCGCGATGTCGCCGAGTTCCAGGCGATCTCCTGCTTCTTCGGCGTCGGGTTCACCACCGTCGAGGCGGAGATGATCGTCTCCCACCCCGTCCGCCGCAAGATCGCCACCCACCTCATCATCGTCGGGAACATCGGCATCACCGGCGCGCTCGGCGCCCTCATCGTCACGCTGCTCCAGTCCGAGACGGGCTGGCTCGAACGCCTCGTGCTCGGCAGCGGGAGCGCGCCGTCCGTCGCCCTCCGCCTCGCCGGCGCGGGCATCGGCATCGGGCTCATCCTGCTCTTCTTCCGCCTCGGGGTGGTCAGCCGCGTTATCGAGGCCTCGATCCGCTACACCCTCGAGCACGCCGGCGTTGTCCGCGCGATGGACTACGAGACCCTCCTCCGCGCCCACGCCGGCTATGTCGTCTCCGAATTCGAGATCGACCCGGGCCATCCGTTCGTGGGCTCGACGCTCATGCAGCTCGGCCTGGGCTCGCACGGCTGCCTCGTCCTCGGCATCCTCAGAGAGGGCGGCGAGTACATCGGCGCCCCGCACAAGGACAGCGAGATCCTCGTCGGCGATGTCCTCACCGTCTACGGGCAGGAGGCCCAGATCCGCGGGCTGCTCCAGCACGCCTGACGCCCCGCGCCCTACCATCGCCCCGATGACGGCCCTCCAGACGACCCCCGTGTCCTCGCGCCCCAACGCACGCCCCGTCGTCGAGCTCCGAGGCGTCCGCAAGACCTACTACAAGCCCGACGGGTCGGTCATGGTCGAGGCCCTCCGCGGCGTCGACATCATCATCCGCGAGGGCGAGTATGTCGCCATCATGGGCGCCTCCGGCTCCGGCAAGTCCACGCTCATGAACATCCTGGGCTGCCTCGACCGCCCCACCGAGGGCGACTACCTCCTCGACGGGCGCAACTCCATCGAGATGGACGACGAGGCCCTCAGCCGCTTCCGGGGCGAGAAGATCGGCTTCGTCTTCCAGGCCTTCAACCTCATCCCCCAGCTCACCGTCGAGGAGAATGTCGAGGTCCCCCTCTTCTACCAGGGCAAGCCCGCCAAGGAGCGACGCGACCGCGCCGTCGAGTGCCTCGACTCCGTCGGCCTGGGAGACCGCATGGGGCACCGCCCCCGTGAACTCTCGGGCGGGCAGCAGCAACGCGTCGCCATCGCCCGCGCCCTCGTCACAAAGCCCGTCATCCTCATGGCCGACGAGCCCACCGGAAACCTCGACAGCAAGACCGGCGAGTCCATCCTCCGACTCTTCGAGAACCTCCACGAGGCCGGCATGACCCTCATCATGGTCACCCACGACGACAAGATCGCCACCCGCTGCGGGCGCGTCATCCGCCTCCGCGACGGGCTCGTCGAGTCCGATCGCCTGAACGGTCCCCCCGCGTCCTGAATCAAGCCGCCCGTGTCGCCCGGCCCGCGCCCCACGCCGCGTCCGCCGAGACCACCAGCGCCGTCACATCGTCCGGCCGGTGCAGCGAGCCCAGCTGCATGTCCAGCTCACTCTCGAACGCCTGGAGCGCCTCGGCGAGCTCCTTCCGCTCCCGGGCCCGCGACGCGAGCATCGCCAGCTTGGAGATGTAGAACTCCGTCGGGATCTTCAGCCGAGACGGGCCCGCCTTCTCGTCCGGGAACGCCGTCTCGAACCCGTCCGTGAACATCACCATCGTCGAGGCGCCGCCGAGCGGCACGACCGCCTCCCCGAAGTCCGCGTCGGGGAAGACCCCAAGCAGCGGGCCGTCGGAGTCGATCCTCGCCTCGGTCTGCCCCGTGCGACCCACGACGATCGGCGCCGGGTGCCCCGCGCCCGCCACCGTCGCCTCCATCGTCCGCGTGTCGATCACCGCGTACACCGCCGTCGCGAACCGGTCGCCGGGGCCGGGCCGCCCGCAGAACTCCCGGTTCAGCCGCGCCAGCGCCTCGCCCGGGGGCACGATCCGCGTCACGCCCCCCGCCGAGTCCACCTTGGGCAACGCCCGGCTGATGAACAGCGTCAGCATCGCCGCGGGCACCCCGTGCCCCACCGCGTCGGCCAGGAAGACCGAGACATGGTGCTCGTCCAGCCGCTCGACATCGAACAGGTCCCCGCTCACATAGGTCGCGGGCCGGAAGATCACGCCCACATTCAGATCCGGGATGAACGGGACCGCGCGCTGCACGAACTGCCGCTGCATCCGCGCCGCCTCGTGCAACTCCTTGTGAAGCTTGTCCAGCTCGCCCGCGATGCTCCGCTGCGACAACTGCGCCAGCCGAACCTCGCGGCTCATCGCGTCCACGATCGGCTGCCGACCCAGCAACGCCCAGAGCGAACGCGCGATCTCCTCGATCGGCGTCTGCCAGCCCAGCACCACCACGCCCATCTCATGGGCGCCCCGCGCGTCGAACCGCCCCAGCAACTCGTCCCGGATCAGGATCACCCCGGGCGTGATCGACCGACGCATCGCGTCCATCAGGCGGTAGAGGTCGCGCTCGTCCTCCTCCGTCGACGCCAGCGCCAGCACCGCCTGGCTCGGCAGCGAGCGGTGCCCCGGCTCGCACGGGTCGTGCGGCGAGAGCTCCTTGCAGATCGACTCGTAACTGACGATCCGCCCCTCGACCGACCGCCTCCCGGGCCACGCCGACAGCAGCGGACGCAGCCACGCCGATTCCGTCGCATCCGCCCCCAGCCGGCTCACGACCGTCAGCCGGGGCTCCGAACCGTCCGTGTGCGGCATCGCGCGACCCTCCGCGCCGGCACGCCGCCGGCACGGGGCGCGACCCCCGCGGCCTTGCGATGCGAACTGACCGGCTCAGGTCAGGTATCGGGTCACCGGGCCATCTCCTTCAGCCGGGCCGTGTCGAGTTCGATCTTCTGACCGACCTCCAGCTGGAGCTTCTCCAGCTCGCCCCCCGCGAGCTCGATGACGAACTGGGTGTCCCCCCGGCTCGAATACCGCTTCAGGCGGGATTCGTACCGCCGATTCGCCGCCTTGCGGGGGTCCCAGTCCCCCGCCTCGCCCTCGTCGGCCCCGCGCGGGGGCTCCATCGGCATGTGGTGCGTCGCCAGGATCCGCCCCGTCGGGTCCAGGAAGATGATGTCCACATCCATCAGGCAGTCCCGCATGATGAACTGCCGGCGCTCGGCCCGCCGGAACACAAACAACATCCCCCCATTCTCGGGGAGTTCCGCCCGCCCGCCCAGGCCCTTCGTCCGCTTCTCCTCGTCCAACGCCAGTTCCAGGGTGTAGACGGTGTCCTTGATCTTCACCTTCTCGAACCCCGGAGGTGGGGGGGGCTCGTCGCACCCGGGCAACGCCAGCAAGGCGAGCGCCACGCCGAGCAGCAGCGCCATCGAGGTCGCAAAGCGCAGGTTCATGAAGTCAGCCATTGGTCGTGCCCCTGGGTGAAGACGATGTCGTCTCTGGGCATGGTACGGATATCGAACGCCGAGATGAACTCCCGCGCCGAGATCGGCCCGGGTTCTCGACCGACCCCCGACCACCACGCCAGCAGCCCGAGCACCCGCTCGACCGACACCCCGAGCCCCCGGTAGTGGGCCACGCGGGTGTCGCCGTGGCGTTTCGCCAGTCGCCGCCCATCCTCTCCCCGGACCAGCGGGAGATGCCAGAACCGGGGTGGCGGGCCCAGCCCGAGCCGCTCCCGGAGCACGATCTGCCGCGCGGCGGAGTTGAGCAGATCGTTCCCCCGGACGACCTCCGTGACCCCCTGCCGGGCGTCGTCCACCACCACCGCGAGCTGATACGAGGGCTGCCCCCGCTTCGTCCAGACCACAAAGTCGCCGACGGTCCCCGCGAGGTCGTGCCGCTGCGGCCCCGCGAACGCGTCGTCGAAGCAGACCTCTCCCGGATCGACGACCAGCCTCCAGTTGGAGTCGCCCCGGTCAAACGCGCCGGGCCCGACCTTCTCGGGCCGCAGCTCCGGCGGGAACCGCTGCTCGTGCTCACCCTCGTTCGGCGCCGAGGCGGCGGCCTCGATCTCCCCGCGGGTCAGCTCGCAGCGGTACGCCGCCCCGGAGCCTGCCAGCCGGGCCATCGCCTCGCGGTAGGGGGCGAGGTCGCTTGATTGGATCGGGGCCTCGTCGTCCCAGTCGAGGCCGAGCCATCGCAGGTCCTCGATGGCCTGGTCGATCGCGCCCGGCTTGACCCGGGGGGTGTCGAGGTCCTCGATGCGGAGCACGATCTTCCAGCCTCGCTGCCGCGCCAGGGCCCAATTCACCAGGAACGACCGGGCGTTGCCGAGGTGCAAGGCCCCCGTCGGCGATGGCGCAAGTCGAGTGCAGCAATGTGGTTGTGTCGATTCTGGCATGCCGGCGGGCCCCGTCGAGCCGGGAGGATACACTCCCCCGGGGCTCGATCGTCCCGGGGGGCGGTGCCGCCGCATCGACCTTCGAGGTCGCACCCGCAATCAACCCTGAATCCGGAGAGAGCAGACACCATGCCCGACATCAGCGGCGAGAAGATGACCGACGCGGAGGTGAAGGCCGGGCTCACGGCCCTGCCCGACTGGAACGAGGTCGGCGGGGAGTTGCAGCGGACCTTCCAGTTCACCGACTTCGTCGGGGCGATGGGCTTCGTGAACCGCGTCGCCGACGCCGCCGAGGCCGCCTGCCATCACCCCGACATCCTGATCCGCTACAACAAGGTCACGCTCACCCTGAGCACCCACGACGCGGGCGGGATCACCGCCAAGGACTTCGACCTCGCGTCAACCGCCAACGGCTTTGCCGACTGACCCCCGCCGGCCAAGGGGTACACTCCGCCCGTGCAGGGAACCCGCGCCATCACGCTCGCCGCGCTCGCGGCGATGCTCGTGCTCCTGGGGGTGCCGTTCGCCGCGCGGATGCGTGTCGAGACGCCCCCATCCGCCGGACGCCGCCTCATCGTCGTCACCCCGCATGTCCAGCAGATCCGCGAGGAGTTCGCCCACGGGTTCAGCCGCTGGCACGAGCGCGAGTTCGGGGAGCCCGTCTCCGTCGACTACCGCACCCCCGGGGGGACCACCGAGATCCGCCGGCAGCTCGAGGCCGAGTTCCGGGCCCGGGTCTCCGAGGGGCGGTACACGCTCCGCGCCGAGACCGGGCCGATCGAGATCGAGATGCCCCCGGGCACCATCGGGGCCGATCTTGTCTTCGGCGGGGGCTCCTACGACCACGCCCAGTTCGCCCGCGGCGTCCGGGTCGGGGTCCCCGGGCCCGAGGGCGAGCCCCTCTTTCTCGATCTCCCCATGACCGTCCCCGCCGGGCTCTCGCGGGATGAACTCGACGAGATCTTCGGCGAGAACCGCATCGGCACGCAGGCCCTCTACGACCCCGCGCAGTTCTGGATCGGCACCGCCCTCTCGGGGTTCGGGGTCGTCTACAACCGCGACATCCTCGCCAGGCTCGGGGTTCCCGAGCCGGACTCGTTCAAGGACCTCACCGACCCACGCCTCCGCGGCTGGGTCGCGCTGGCCGACCCGCGCCAGTCCGGCTCGATCACCACAACCTTCGATTCGATCCTCGGCAACCACGGGTGGGACGAGGGGTGGGCGATCCTCCGCGCGATGTGCGGCAACGCCCGCTACTTCACCAACGCCTCCACCAAGCCGCCGGCCGATGTCTCGACCGGCGACGCGGCGGCCGCCCTGGCGATCGACTTCTACGGGCGCGGCCAGGCCCAGACCGTCGCCGACGCGGGCGACCCCGACCGCATGGGCTACATCGACCCCCCGGGCGAGGTCTACATCGACGCCGACCCGGTGAGCCTGCTCCGGGGCGGGCCCGACCCGGAACTGGCCCGGCGCTTCCTCCGCTTCATCCTCAGTGAAGAAGGGCAGGCTCTCTGGCAATTCCAGGCGGGCAACTCTGCGGACTCGGCCGCGAACCCGGCGGGCCCGGACGGTCGCCCGATGGGCCCCGAGCGGCACGAACTCCGGCGCATGCCAGTCCGCCGGAGCATGTACGCCCGGTACTTCGCCCATTTCCGCGACCCCGTGGACCCCTTCGCCGCCGCCTCGGAGGTGCAGAACCCCGGGTGGCGGACGGGCGTGCAGATGATGATGGGCGCCTTCGGCATCGACTCGGCCCACGAGTGCACCCTGGCGTGGGACGCGATCGCCCGGGCCTCCGACGACCCCGGGTTCCCGTCCGAGGTGCTCGCCGAGATGCGGCGGCGGTTCTTCCTCTTCCCCGAAACGCCCGTGCCCGCCGAGGGCGGGCCGCCGGTCGCCACCCCCTTCACCGAGGCGACCTACGGCGTGGTCCGGAACCAGTGGCGCGACCCGGTCCGAGAATCGCAATTGCGGATCGCCTACACCGCCTTCTTCCGCGATCGCTACCGGGAGATCGCGCAGATGGGCGGGCGGAGGGAGATTGTGCCGATGAAGGCGGGCGACACCGGCCGGGCCGGGCCCACCCCGGACGCCGCAGGGACGCGGAACTGATGAACCCGAGACTGCCGACGCTGCTGGGGATGACAAGCCGGGGCGCCCTCCCGCCGCACGCGAAGATCGTCGCGACGCTGGGCCCGGCGAGCGACTCGCCCGAGATGGTGCGCAAGCTCATCGCGGCGGGGGCGGGCGTCTTCCGCCTGAACTTCTCCCACGGGAGCCTCGACGACCAGCTGCGCCGCCTGAGGACCGTCCGCGAGGTCGCGGCCTCGATGGCGCGGCCCATCTGCGTGCTGGGCGATCTCCAGGGCCCGAAGATGCGCGTCGGCCCGGTGCCCAACCTCGTCGAGGGCGGGGGGATCGTCGTCGACGCCGGGCACGATGTCCTCTTCCGCGCCAACCACGAAGAGGCCGAGATGAACGGCTCGGGGGACGATGTCTCCGCCGTGCTGGGCACGACCTTCGACGCGATCTTCCACGATGTCCAGCCCGGGCAGCGTGTGCTCATCAACGACGGGGCGATCCGCATGCTCGCGGTCGACCGCCGCAAGGGCGAGTGGCTTCGCTGCCGGGTGACGGTGGGGGGGCGGATCACCTCGTCGAAGGGCATCAACCTCCCCGAGACCGACCTGAAGATGCCCGCGATCACCGAGCGCGACTGGGGCTGCGTCGACTGGGGCGTGCTGCACGGGATCGACGCGTTCGCGCTCTCGTTCGTGCGCACGCCCGACGAGGTCAACGAGCTCAAGGAGCGGCTCGAGGGCGTGGTCTCCGTCAAACGCGAGCACGGGGCGGACCCGCTGGCCAACAAGATCCCCGTGATCGCCAAGATCGAGAAGCCCCAGGCGATCGAGCGGCTCGACGAGATCATCGAGGCGGCGGACGGGGTCATGGTGGCGCGCGGGGACCTAGGCGTCGAGATGGAGCCGCAGCAGGTCCCCGTGGCGCAGAAGTACATCATCGAGCGGGCCAAGCGGGCCGGCAAGCCGACCATCGTCGCCACGCAGATGCTCGAGTCGATGATCGAGAACCCCACGCCGACCCGGGCCGAGGCCAGCGATGTCGCCAACGCCATCTTCGACGGCGCCGACGCGGTCATGCTCAGCGGGGAGACCGCGACGGGGCGCCACCCCGACCTGGTCGTCGAGATGATGCGCCGCATCACCGAGGCCGCCGAGGCCTGGATCAACCACCTCCCCCACGAGCCGAGCGAGACCGACCTGCCCGAGTACCCCTTCCGCTCCGCCGCGCTCGCGCTCGGCGCGTGGCATGTGGTCAAGAAAGCGCGCGTCAAGCTCGTCGCGGTCTGGAGCGAGTCGGGCGGCATGGCCCGCTACCTCAGCCAGACCGGGTTCCGCGTCCCCATCCTCGCCTTCAGCACCTCGGGCGCCACCTGCCGGCGCATGAACCTGCTCGGGGGCGTCATCCCGGTGCACACCGACCCCCCCGAGGACGGCACCCTCGCCTCGTGGACCGGTCAGGTCGAGTCGCTCGTGCAGGAGCGCCGATACGCCGCGCAGGGTGACGCCGTCGTGCTCATCGCCGGCAAGCCCCTGGGCAGCGTGCTGGGGCAGGACTCGATGTCCATCCTCCGCGTGGGCGACCCGGGCAGCGGGTTCCGCTCGAACGACGACGCCTGAGCCCCGCTCAGCCCATCCGCCGTTGCGTTTCCTCGAACAACGGGGCGCAGGCCTCGAGGTTCTCGATCGATTCGCCCAGCGCGCCGTCCGCCGCCGCCGACCACGCGCGGTTGATCTTCCGCTCGCCCCCGGCGAACGCGTCCATGATCCCCGCGAACCGCCCCATCCCGTGCCGCGCGATCAGCACCTCGCGCGCCTCCGCGAACGCCGCCAGGTGCGTCTGCTGCAGGTCCCCGACGCGTTCGACGATCAGCCGCAGGCGGGCGTCGTCGTCCGCCTCCGCCACGACGGCGTCGCGCAGCGCGTTCACCTCCGCGATCGCCCTCGCGATCGAGTCCTTCGGGTCCGCCGCGCCCTTCTTGACCACCCCGCCCCCGGACAGCGCCCGCTGCCCCAGCCCGCAGAGCGCCAGCACCGCCACCGACCCGGTGAACCACCACTTGTGGCTCCACCGCGCCCACGAGAACTCGCCCACATGCACCCGCCGCACCAGCGGCGAGCCGTCCGCCTGAACCGCCGCCATGAGCGCGAGCGTCTCCGCGTTGAGCTCCGTCTTCACGGGGAATTGACGCCCCCGCGTCCCGTCGCGGTCCACCATGGGGCCCGCGGGGTCGGTGATCACGACGAACCCGCCGGGGCCCGCCTTCTCCGCGTCGGCGCTCTTGTAGGCCTCCGCGTCCAGCGTCGTCGGGACGAAGTACGCCGTCACCGCGCTCACGGCCCCGACGCCCACGCACATCCAGATCAGCAGGCCGAGCAGTGTCTTCATGGCATCCCCCTCTCAGCCGTTGCTCAGGATCACGATGTTCACCAGCAGCGCCGGCACCGCCTCGCCCACGATCAGCCCCGCGGCGAAGGGCACGCCCCACTCCTCGGTCCACCGCCGCCCCTTGGCCATCGTCGTGAACATGCTCAGCACGCACCCGACGCCGTAGGTCGCGATGTAGATGAACGGCAGGTAGACCGACAGCCCGACCAGCACGCCCAGGCCCGCGAAGCCCCCGATCCCGAGCAGGATGCCCATCAGCCCGCCCATCGCGTAGAGGGCGTACGGCAACTCCCCGCCCTGCACGCCCAGGATCACGCTCCGCAGCGCGTCCGCCTGCGCCGCGGGCACCTCGATCGACCCCAGCTCCTTCGTCTGCGCGATCAGCAGCACGGTCATCATGCTCACCGCGGGCCCGATGCCGACCACGCAGATCTCGATCGCCTGCTGGCGGATCGGCTTCGACCCGACCAGGTAGCCCGTCTTCAGGTCGCCCATCATGTCCGCCGCCAGCGTGATCGCCGTGCACAGCGCCACGCCCAGCAGCACCGACGCGAGCACCTGCCCCGTGCCCGCCAGCAACATCACGAGCACCACCGTCACCAGCGCGAGCCCAGAGATCGGGCTCCAGTCCGTCATCCCCGTGCACTGCGCGATGATCACGCCCGCGAACCAGATCCACAGCGCCCCGACCGCCGCGATGATCGCCGCCCGGACATGGTGCGGCAGCCCCGCCAGCAGGCCCCGCTTCATGCCCAGGCTCTTGGCGACCTCCGCCCGCTGCTCCTCCGTCCAGGTGTTCAGCCAGATCGCCTTCGCCTCCTCGCTCGCGAAGCCCACCAGCTGCCCGTCCACCTCCACCGGCTCGACCTCCTGCGAGACCTCCACCGTCCGCGAAGGCTCCGTCACCGGGCAGTACGAGTTGATCGCCCGGCTTGTCATCAGGTCCGCCGCCAGGAACAGCATCGCCAGCCCGCCGATCGCGATCAGCACCAGCGGTGTCAGGCTCATCTCGTCCCGACCGTGCTTGCTGCCCGGGCCGGCCCCCGCCCCGGCGATCGACTTGAACGCCGCGAAGATCGCCGGCGCCGCCGCCACCACGCCCATCAACGCCCCGCCCAGCAGCATCCCGATGCCCAGGGGCTTGCCGATCACATTCCGCGCCCAGCCCGCGAGCGTCCCGGGAGTCACATCCGGGGGCAGCCAGCCCAGGTTGTAAGTGATCGGGTTCACGATCACATACGCCAGGATCCCCCCCACCAGCACCATCAGCCCCGGCCGACCCGTGATGTACCCCGCCCCCAGCGAGAGCGGCGTGATCGCGAACACCAGCGCCAACTCACCGGGGATGCCGAGGATCCGCCCGACATCGATCGCCTTGTCCGTCATCGCCAGGTCGGGCCGACCGTCGCGGTTCTGATCGACCAATTCGACCAGCTTCCCCTCCGCGTCGTAGTACGCCGGCAGCCGGTAGTTCAGGTCCTGGTACCCCGGCATCGGGTCGGCCGCCCACCCGAGCTGCGTGCTGCGGATCGACTCCCACCCCGGCGCCGCCCCGCCCTCGGCCGCGGGCACCCCCGCCGTCACCCGGTAGAGCTGCACGCACAGCTCGTCGCTGTGCCCGCGGCCCGGGCTCTGGGCGATGGTCGCCTCGAACTCCCCGAGCCGCGCGAGCAGTTCCTCCCGGCGTGTCGCGTCGGCCAGGGTCGAGAGCTCGCGCTCCAGCGCTTTCTTCTCCGCGAGCGCCCGGCCCCGCGCCACCAGCTCCTCCGGGGCCCGCTGCGACTCGATCCACGCCGCCATCTCGCGTGTCCGCTCCGCCTGCGCCGGCGTGACCCGGCCCTGCTCGATCAGGACCTCGAGCGGCGAGGGCTCGCCCGCCGTCGTCGCCGCGATCTCCGCGGGCCTGGTGATCTCCGGGAGCGCCGCGGGGAGGTAGATCGCCGCCCCGACCACGATCCCCGCCATCAACACCATGAACTTCTGCACGCCCGCGCCGGGGCTCTTGAGGATCGTCGCCACGCCCGTCGCGCTCGGGAACCGCAGGCGGTCGATGTCGATCATCTGCTTCCGCAGCGGGATGATGAACACCGTGCCCATGATCGCGCCCGCGATCGACGCCATCGTCAGCAGCCAGAAGTTCGCGTCCGACCACGACAGGCTGAACCCCAGGAGGATCAGCACCGGCACCGTGAAGATCACGCCCGAGTTGGAGGTGTTCACCGCGCTGGCGACCGTCTGCACGATGTTCGTCTCGACGATCGTGCCCCGACGCAGCAACTTGAGAACCCCGAACCCCAGCACCGCCGCGATCGCCGAGCCCCCGATCGTGAACCCGATCTTCAGACCCGCGTAGGTGATCGACGCGTTCATCACCACGCCGATCAACACCCCCAGCACAACCGCCAGCAGCGTGACCTCGCGGTAGCCCCCGCCGAGCGGCAGCGACGCCGACACCCGATCGGGGTCAGCAGAACGCGGGGTCGAGTCGGGGCGGGGTCCGGTGGACGGCGTCTCGCTCATACGCGGCTCCTGCTTGTCGAGGCATCATGCGCCAAGAACGCCGGCCTCCGGGGGAACCCCGGGAACCTCACGGCCCGCGCAGCGCTGCCGGCTCTACACGCCCGAAAGGGCGCGCAACGCTCAGATCGAGGTCAGCTTGCGGCCGATCCGCCGGCGACGGTTCAGGATCTTCCGACCCGACTTCGTCTTCATCCGGGCCCGGAAGCCCGACTTGCGGACCTTCGTGATGCGGCTGTTGCGACGCGGATAGTGCATGACGAACCTCCCGGACCCGACGAAGACGGACTGCGACGAAGCCACGCCGCGGGGGCAACAGTAGACCGCACCCCGCCCCGGGACCACACCAGGCCGCTCCCGCCCGATTCATCGCCCCGATCCGGATTTTGCGTGACCCGCCCCGATCTGTTTGGTATCCTCTTTCACGCCCTCGAAAGTCGTGTTCAGGGCAAGCTTTCGGTCAGCCGGGTTCGCTCTGTGTTCGGTTTCGGCTGGGGCCGAACCCAGAGCCTCCTCGGCGGCGACCGTGATGTGTTGCCGGTTCCGCCCACGGGCCCAGTCCGGGCCCGGGTTCCCGGGCGGCCGCGGAGGTTCTGTCCATGGACGAGTTGCTCGCCCGGGCCCAGGCCGCGATCGGTCTCGAGTTCAACGACACCGCGCTCCTCGCCCTCGCCCTCCGCCACGCCTCCCACTCCGACTCCCGCCTCGACTCCAACGAGCGACTCGAGTTTCTGGGCGACGCCGTCCTCGGCATGGTCACCTGCGAGCGCATCTTCGAGCGCTTCCCCGAGGCCCTCGAGGGGGAGATGACCAAGATCAAGTCCACCGTCGTCTCGCGCAAAACCTGCGCCGATATCGCCGAGCAAATGGGCCTCGACACCCTGCTCATCCTCGGCAAGGGCATGCAGACGCAGGAGCGCGTCCCCAGGTCGCTCTGCGCCGCGGTCTTCGAGTCCGTGATCGCCGCGATCTACCTCGACCGGGGGTTCGAGGCCGCCCGCGCCTTCCTCCTCCCCCTCATCGACCCCGTGATCGAGGAGGCCGAGCAGAGCGGGCACCAGCAGAACTTCAAGAGCGTGCTCCAGCAGCACGCCCAGCAGACCATGGGCGAGTCCCCCGCCTACCGCGTGCTCGACGAGAAGGGCCCCGACCACGCCAAGTGCTTCAAGGTCGCCGTCGAGCTCGCCGGCCGGACCTACGAGTCATGCTGGGGGCAGTCCAAGAAGCAGGCCGAGCAGCAGGCCGCCCAGCTCGCCCTCCGCGAACTCGGCGTGCTGACCCGCGACGGGGACGGACGCTTCCGCGTCGTCGAGACCGCCCTCAACACCGGCAAGTGAGCCCCCGCCCGCCCCGATCACGCCTCGTCGTCCAGCCGGAACCGGTCCAACTCCGCCCCGCTTTCCAGGGGCTCGCCCGGGTCGACCTCCAGCAGCACCGCCTCCCCGGTCCGCAATGGGCCCGCCACCGGAGGGGGACGGCCCGTCAGCATCGACACCGCGTGCTCGAGCTGCGGGTTGTGCCCCACCAGCACCAGCGAGGGCACCCGCCGCGATTCCCCGATGAGGTCCAGCAGCGCCGAGACCGGCTCGTCCACCAGGAGCCGGTCGTCGAAGTCGACCGGCATCCCAAGGTGAACGGCGATCCCCTCCGCGGTCTGCCGCGCGCGCACCGCCCGGCTCGAGCGGATCACCGCCACCGGGGGCGTCAGCCCCGCAAGCCGCCCCGCGAGGAACGCCGCCTGACGCCGGCCCCTCGCCTTCAACTCCCGGTCGAAGTCCGTGCCGTTCGGCGCGTGGGTGTGCGCCTTGCCGTGTCGAACGATGATCAGCCGCATGGTCTCCCTCCAATCCCGCCGGCGTCTCAGTCTCCCCGGAGGGCGTCGGCCGCGTCCACGAATCCGGATTCGTAGGTCACCCAGACGGCGAACAGCCCGGCGGCCACGGTGAGCAGCACATACGCCACCGCCTTCCCAACCTCGCCGGCGCTGAGCAGGCGGACCGTGTCGAGCCCGAAACTCGAAAAGGTGGTGAACCCCCCCAGGATGCCGACCACGAACAGGGCCCGCGCCGGCTCGCGGTCGGCGCACCACTCGGCCGCGAACCCGATCAGCAGGCACCCGAGCACATTGACCGCGAGCGTCGCATACGGAAACCGCCCCGGGCCGGGCTCGCCCGGCAGCCGCTGAGCGACCTCGGCCGCCGCGTGGCGCAGCAGGCTCCCCAGCCCGCCCCCGAGAAAGACCAGCGCCCAGGACATCATCGCCCGAGTGTACAGGTCGTCCACCACCCCGATCGCGTCGGGTGGATTCCCGAGTCCTCGGGCGGCGTGCTCCCCGGAGAAGGGGTGGGGGTCGGCATAGGCGGATCGGGATTTTGCTATCTCTGAACACTTGGAGCCTCGCCAAGCGACGCGCCGCGTATCGTCTCGCTGAGCAGAGAGAGTGACCTCGGTTCGACCGAATCGGAGGTCAGGGGAAGCAGAGGGCCGAGGCCCGAGAAGGCCCCGCCGGGAAAGGGCGGGGGAAAAGGAGTTCAAAGTGCGTCATTCGTTCGGAACGCCGGGCCGGCGGGATCGCCGGTTCAACAGGTTCGTTGCGCTCTCGGTCGCCCAGTCGAAGTGGCCCGGGGGGTACACCGCCGCGGAGCACGACGCGGCCCTCGACCGACTCCTCGCGGACCTCGACCTTCCCGACACCCCCGTCCCAACCCCGCGCGGTGAGGCCGACGAGCCCGCCGCCGCCGAGCCTGATATCACCGTCTTCCCGCGGCTGCGTCGCGAGGACGACTCGCGCCTGTTCCTGACCGCGGGGTGCTGACCGGCAACAATCGCCCATGTTGATCCTCGGGATCGAGACCTCCTGCGACGAGACCGCCGCGGCGGTGGTTGAGTCGGGGCGGCGGGTGCGTTCGTCCGTCGTCGCGTCGCAGGAGGACCTGCACGCCGAGTACGGCGGGGTGGTTCCCGAGATCGCGGGGCGCGCGCATGTCGAGCGGATCGCGCCGGTGATCACCCGGGCTCTCCGCGACGCGGGCGTCGGGATGCGCGACCTCGGCGCGGTCGCGGTCGGGCACCGCCCCGGGTTGATCGGGTCGCTGCTCGTCGGGGTCTCGGCGGCGAAGGCGCTGGCGTGGTCGCTCGGGGTTCCGCTGATCGGGGTGGACCATGTCCACGCCCACCTGTTCGCGCCGCTGCTCGACCGCGAGCCGGGGGGCGGGGTCTTCCCGGCGCTGGGGCTGGTGGTCTCGGGCGGGCACACCTCACTCTACCGGTGCGAGAGCCCGGTCGCGCTCCGCCGGCTCGGGGGCACGATCGACGACGCGGTGGGGGAGGTCTACGACAAGGTCGCGACGATCCTCGAGTTGCCCTACCCGGGCGGGCCGCGGGTCGATCGGCTCGCCGCTGAGCCCGGGGCGGACGACCGCGCGTGCGACTTCCCGATCAGCCGCCTCGGGGGCGATTCGCTGGATTTCTCCTTCAGCGGGCTGAAGACCGCGGTGCTCTACGCGGCGCGGGGCAAGCCGCGGCCGACCCGCCCCGGGCGGCCCGCGCCCGAGCCGCCGCCGGCGCTGACCCACGAGCGTCGGCGGGACCTGGCCGCCTCGTTCCAGCGGGCGGCGGTCGCGGCGGTGACGCTGAAGATCGGGCGCGCGCTCGAGGCCAACCCGGGCTGCGGCTCGCTCCTGGTCGGGGGCGGGGTCTCCGCGAACTCTCGGCTTCGGGCCGAGTTGGCCGCGCTGGCGGCGGCCCGGGGGCTGGCGTTGCTCCTGCCCGAGCCCCGGTTCTGCGTCGACAACGCCGCGATGATCGCGGGCCTCGGCGCCGCGCTGCTCGACGCGGGCGCGCGGTCCGATCTGTCGCTCTCGCCCGTGCCGACCACGGCCTGCTGAGGCCCCGGCTATCGTGACCGAGGCATGCCCCACCGGGACCCGGATGTCGAGCGACTGCTGCGGATGCTGGAGAGCCAGCCGGCGGCCGAGCGCGAGGCCCACCCGGCGGCGCTGGACGACGACGCGTTGCTCGCGCAGTGCGAATGGACGCGCAGCCGCGACGGCGGGCCGGGCGGGCAGCACCGCAACAAGGTCGAGACGGGCGTGCACCTGCTGCACAAGGCGACCGGCGTCGAGGCGCAGGCGGGGGAGCGGCGGACGGTCCGGGAGAACAAGCCGGTCGCGATCCGGAGGCTCCGCCTGGCGCTGGCGACGCGGCACCGCGTGGGGGTGCCGGAGGGCGAGTGCCGCTCCGAACTCTGGCGGTCGCGCGTGCGGGGCGGGCGGATCGTGCTCGCCGTGTCGCACCGGGACTTCCCGTCGATGCTCGCCGAGGCGCTCGATGTCATCGAGGCCTGCGGGCTGGACATGCCCCGGGCCGCGACGCGGCTGGGGTGCACACCGACGCAACTGGCCAGGCTGGTCAAGGACCACCCGCCGGCGTGGGCGCTGCTGAACGAGAAACGCGTGGCAAGGGGCCTGCGGGCGCTGCGGTAGCGGGCGCGCGTCCGCCCCCGGCCCACAGATCCGTTGCAAAGGTCACGAGCCTTTTCATACTGATCTGGATTGGTTGACGCGCGGAAAGCGGTGCCACGACCCGCCCGGAGGGCGCGTCGTGCGTCTCTCGTCGGCGTCCGATCCGCACCACGCGCCGCTGACGCGGCGGGTGGTGGCACCGGCGGCGCACGCGCAGCGGTCAATCACGAGCCGTATCAGAGATTGTGTCGCGTGTGCCACGACCATTCTGGCCGTGAGAATGGGCTCGCGATGCCCGCACGGCCGGGATGGCCGCGGCACACCCGCTGCAGGACAATCGGAATGGCGCTAGCGGCGTTGCCCGTGCCCCTGGACGACGAACCGCCCGCTCGTGAGCCCCTCGAGGCCCATCGGGCCGTACCAGTGCACCTTGCTCGTGGAGATCCCGATCTCCGCGCCCAGGCCCAGCTGGAACCCGTCGTTGAACCGGGTCGAGGCGTTGACCAGCACGCACGAACTCGTGACCTCGCGGCAGAACCGCTCGGCGTTCGCGTCGTCGGCGGTGAGGATCGACTCGGTGTGGTTCGACCCGTGCCGGGCGATGTGGGCGATCGCCTCGTCCATCGAATCGACCACCCGCACCGCGACGATGAGGTCGAGGAACTCCGTGCCCCAGTCCGCGTCGGTCGCGGCGGCGCACCCGGGGGCGAGGGCCCGGAAGCGGTCGTCGGCCCGGACCTCGACCCCGTCGCGCCCGCAGCGTTCGGCGAACAGGGGCGCGAAGCGGGGGGCGATGGTCCGGTGGACGAGCACGCACTCGAGGGCGTTGCAGGTCGCGGGGGCGCTGGTCTTGGCGGTGGCGCACAGATCGGCGGCGTCCTCGGCGTCGGCGGTCGCGTCCACGAAGATGTGGCAGACGCCGTGGAAGTGCTGGACGGTGGGGATCCGGCTGTGGTCGTGCACGAACCGGATGAGGCTCTCCCCGCCCCGCGGGATCACCAGGTCGATCAGGTCGCTCAGGGTGAGCATGCGGCGGATCTCGTCGCGGTCGCTCGTGGTGATCAGGGCGAGCGCGTCGGTCGGCACGCCGTGGGCGGCGAGCGCCCCGTGCGCCAGGGCGACGAGGGCCCCGTTCGACCTCGCGGCCTCGCGCCCGCCCTTGAGCAGGCATGCGTTGCCAGACTTGAAGCAGAGGGCGAAGGCGTCGACGGTGACCCCGGGGCGGGCCTCGTAGATCATCGCGATCACGCCCAGCGGCGTGCGCACGCGCTCGACATGAAGCCCGCTCACCGGAACATCCCAGGACCGGCTGACCCGGTTGACCGGGTCCTGCATCGCGGCGATCTGGCGGACGCCCTCGGCCATCTGCGCGAGCGAGGCGTCGGTCAGTTCGAGTCGGCGGAGCTTGGCCCCGGAAAGGCCCGCGGCGCGCGCGGCGTCGAGGTCGGCGGCGTTGGCGCCGCGGAGATTCGCACGCTCGGCGTCGATCGAGTCCGCGAGGGTCCGCAGCACCGCGTCCTTGGTCGCGCCGGGCAGTTTCGCGAGCAGGCGGGAGGCCTCGCGGGCCCGGCGGGCGGTCTCTTCGATCGCGGGGTGCGTCATGGCCGTTCCTCGGGCGTCCGCTCCGTGACGATGAGGTCGTCGCGGTGGATGATCTCGTCGCAGTAGGTATACCCCAGGATCGCCCCGATCTCGTCGGAGCGCCGGCCCCGGATGCGGTCGATCTCGTCGAACCGGTAGGAGACCAGCCCGCGGGCGAAGGCGGGGCCCTCGAGGCCGCGGATCTCGACGGCGGCGCCGATGCCGAAGCCGCCCGGCTCGCTGGCGTGGACGGAGAGCACGCCCTTGGGGAGCAGGCTGGCGCCGCGGTCGCGCAGGGCTCGGCGGGCGCCCTCGTCGACGACGATGGTGCCCCGCGCGCGCAGGGAATGGGCGATCCAGCGCTTGCGGCGCGTCGAGGCGGTGGGGCCCGAGTCGGGCGGGGGGAAGCGCGTGCCGACCGGCTCGCCCGCGACGGCGAGGGCGAGCACGCCGGGGCGCGAGCCCGGGGCGATGACGGCGGCGGCGCCCATGGCGCGCGCGGTCTCGGCGGCGTCGAGTTTGGTGGCCATGCCGCCGACGCCGGTCGGGGTGCGGTCGCTCGAGATGTGCGCGCGGACGGCGGCGATGTCGCGGACGAGCGGGATGACCGGTCCGGCGCCCCCGGCCTCGCGGAGCCCGTCGGCGGCGGAGAGCATGACGAGCAGATCGGCGCCGACGAGGCCCGCGACGAGGGCGCTCAGGCGGTCGTTGTCGCCCAGTTTGATCTCGTCGAAGGAGACGGAGTCGTTCTCGTTGATGATCGGGACGACGCCGCGTTCGAGGAGGGTCGCGAGCGTTCGGTGCGCGTTGACGAAGCGGGCGCGGAAGTCGATGTCGTCGGCGGTGAGGAGGACCTGGGCGGCGGCGAGCCCGCGGCGCGCGAAGGCCTCGCCCCAGGCGCGCATGAGCAGGGGCTGCCCGACGGCGGCGGCGGCCTGGCGATCGCTGATGCGGGCGGGCATCCGGTCCAGGCCCATGCCTTTGAGCCCGCAGGCGACCGCGCCGGAGGAGACGAGCACGACGGAAACGCCCGCGGCGCGCACGCCGGCGATCTCATCCGCGAGCCGCTCGACGGCCTCGGGCGCGAGGCGGCCGCCCGGCGCGACCACGGCGCTGCCGATCTTGACCACGACCAGTCGCTGGCTGCCCGGGCTCACGCCGAAGGGTATCAGGCGGCCTGGGTCAGGAGCCCGGCGAGGTCGTCGTGGCCGAGGGCGGTGAGTGCCTCGGGGGTGCAGCGGCGAGCGAGCGCGGCCTGCACGGGCTCGGGGAGGTGGTCGGCCCAGCGGCGGACGCTGTCGGTGTGGGGTCGGGCGTGCTGGCGGGAGTTCTCGTCGCCGTAGCCCTCGTGGTGGGCGACCGACCCGTACTCGATCATCGCGTCGCAGCGTTCGACGCCCAGGAAGTCGCAGATCCGGGCGGATTCGTCGGCGGGTTCGAGGCAGAGGCGCTCATAGGAGACGAGGAGGGACTGGGCGGCGAACCGTCGCGCGAAGTTGGCCTGGATCTGGATGTGCCGGGCGACGGCGTCGATGGTGCGGTCGACGGGCTCGGGCTGGCTGTGCTTCCACGAGACGCGGGAGAAGAGGGTCCCTCGGGGGTCGCGGCAGAGCACGAGGAAGCGGGCGTCGGGGAAGAGGGCCGGGAGGGTGTCCGCCAAATCGATGTAGGGCGGGGTCTTGTCGACGAACACGGCCGATCCGGGCGGGGTGATGGACGAATAGAAGGACCCCGCGAAGGCGCGGCAGGCGTCGATGAAGGCTTCCTTTGAGAGGTGCGAGTGGATGGCGGCGGCGGCCTGTTTGGGGGGGTAGGCCCCGGCGGTGCCCTGGCCGGTCCACATGCTCAGAAGTGGCAGGAGGAACCAGGTCTCGGCGGGGCTGGTGAGGCGGGGGTGGGCGTCGATGACCTTGCGGAGGAGGGTGGTGCCGCCGCGCATGGGCCCGATGACGAAGGCGAGGCCACGGCCGGTCCGCAAGGCGGTTTCGCGGGCTTCGGGTGTGAGGCCTTCGAGGGTCCAGGCAGGGGGGGTGTGCATGGGGGGGATATCGGCCCGGGGGGATTCGGGTGTGCAGCGGCGAAAGAACCCAAAGCGATCCGGAAATCTGGACGAG
>DAINDF010000016.1:70416-73891 GCA_036732005.1 Phycisphaerales bacterium | reverse complement strand
ACGGTGCCACCACCCGCCCGAAGGGCGCGTGGTGCTTTGTCGGTGGGTTGCGAGGAAGCACCACGCGCCGCTGGCGCGGCGGGTGGTGGCACCGGGGGCGCACACGCTGCGGAGAATCACAGGGCGCGTCGGACCTAGATTCATGACCGGTGAGGAGGAGGGGGAGAGACGGACTGGAAGCCCGTATCACTGAGACCACGGCGGGCTGGGCGCCGGGTGCCACCACCCGCCCGAAGGGCGCGTGGTGCTTTGTCGGTGGGTTGCGAGGAAGCACCACGCGCCGCTGGCGCGGCGGGTGGTGGCACCGGGGGCGCACACGCTGCGGAGAATCACAGGGCGCGTCGGACCTAGATTCATGACCGGTGGGGAGGAGGGGGAGAGACGGACTGGTAGCCCGTATCACTGAGACGACGGCGGGCTGGACGCGCGTTCTGCTTGGAAAAGAAGACGGGTTCTGAGGCAAGGTCTCAGGCCGCGACCGCGGCGAGGATGCGGCCCGCTTCCCGGCTCGCGGCCTGCCCCAGCGGGCCCACCCTCCCGCCGGTGACCAGCGAGGCGATGGTGGCGGTGTCGACCTTGGAGACGAAGACCGATCCGTCGGCATCCTGCCAGACGGCGATGCGGCAGGGGACGATCGCCGAGACGCGCCCGTCCACGGCGATCGCCGGCGAGAGGTACGCGAGGTTGCAGACCTCGAGCACACGCGTGCCGCGGGCGAGATCGAGGCCGTGCCCGGCGAGGACCTGGTTGAGGTTGTGCTCGCCGAGGAGCGTCCACCCCTCGGCGGCGGCGGCCTCGCGGAGGCGGGCGATGGACTCCTCGAGCCCGTAGCCCGAGCGGACGGTGCGTGCGATCGCCCGTTCGACGCGGACCCTGCACACGAAGGTCATGGCGACGGCGCCGAAGAGGATCCCGGCGATGAACCAGAGTGCCGACATCGGGGCTCCGATCTGCCCCCCCGGGGGCCCGACAAGGCGGATCGGCCATGGTTGTGCCGCGGCCGATCGGCAGCGTATCGGAACTCCGTTCGTCGCGCGGGCGACGAATCATGGATCCACCTCAATATTCTTGAGATTCTCGCGCCGCGCCGGTCGGGACATTCCTATCCACTACACTCGTGTCATGAATTTATGTAAACGGTGTCATGTCGAGCCCGGGGCGAAAGTCCGCCTTGAGGAAGCGCACGCGGCCGAGGACTTCGGGGTCTCGAAGGAAGAGGCGGAGGCCCGGCTGGAGGAGAACGCGACGGTGATCGGGGGGCTGCAGCACCTGCTGTACGCCGAGCACGCGCGTTCGCTGCTGGTGGTGCTGCAGGCGATGGACGCGGGCGGGAAGGACAGCACGACCCGGGCGGTGTTCGGGCGCACGAACCCGCAGGCGGTGAATGTCTATTCGTTCAAGAAGCCGACGCAGGAAGAACTCGACCACGATTTCCTGTGGCGGATCCACCGCGCCGCGCCCGCGAAAGGTGAGATCGGGGTGTTCAACCGCTCCCACTACGAGGATGTGCTCGTGGTCCGTGTGGAGAACCTCGTGCCGCGCGAGGTCTGGTCCTCGCGCTACGCGGCGATCAACGCCTTCGAGGGCCACCTCGCGGCCACGGGGACGGCCATCGTCAAGGTCTTCCTGCATATCTCGAAGGCGCGGCAGCGTGAGAAGCTGGTCCGCCGGATCACCGACCCGACCCGCGCGTGGAAGTTCGAGCCGGCGGACTTCGAGGCGCGGCGGAAGTGGGCCAAGTACATGGAGGCCTACGAGGACGCGATCTCGAAGTGCTCGACGGAGCAGGCCCCGTGGTACATCGTGCCGGCGGATCACAAGAAGGTCTGCCACATGATCGTCTCGGAGATCGTGCGGCACCACCTCGAGGCGATGGACCCGAAGATCCCGCCGGTGCGGATCGAGCCGGAGGCCGCGCTGCGGCTGGTGGACCAGCTCGAGTAGCGGGCCGCTCGACGCCGCGGCTGGTCGCGCCGCGCTCGATCAACCCGGGGCACCCCGCGGCGTTGGCGGTCTTGGCGGTGTTGGAGATCTTGACCGTGTTGGCAATTGGTGCCACCACCCGCCCGAAGGGCGCGTGGTGCTTTGTCGGTGGGTTGCGAGGGAGCACCACGCGCCGCTGGCGCGGCGGGTGGTGGCACCGATTGGTGATGGCACCGATTGGTTGGTGCCACCACCCGCCCGAAGGGCGCGTGGTGCTTTGTCGGTGGGTTGCGAGGGAGCACCACGCGCCGCTGGCGCGGCGGGTGGTGGCACCGATTTGTGATGGCACCGGGGGAGCGGCGGTTCGCGTCAGGGGCAGCCCGCCAGGAACGAGGCGATGAACGCCTGCAGGTCGGCCAGGTCCAGCACGCCGACCGGCGGGGCGAGATCGGCCGCGGGGTCCAGGGCGACGAACGCGGCGACGAACGCCTGCACATCGGCCAGGTCGAGCACGCCGAGGGGCGGCGCAAGGTCCGCCGCGGTGCACCCGCCGCCAGCGGGGGTGACGGCGGCGGGCCCCGTGATGGAGTTGGCGAAGCCCGCGGCCGGGCTCTGGGCGTTCCACTCGCTGGTGACCCAGGTGTAGGTGTCGCCCGCGAAGAGGAGCTGGCTGAAGCGCGAGGTGCCCCGGGGCACATTGAACGGGCTGAACCCGTTGCCCAGGCCGTAGTCCTGGAGGTTGACCAGCGGCTGCTGGTCGTCGAAACCGCCTTTGTAGAGACAGGTGAAGTGGTCGCCGCCGGTGGCGAGCACGCTCTCGAAGTGATACAGGCCCGAGACGGGGACGGTGAAGGTGTACGCGTGGTAGTCCACCGGCCCGAGCCCGGAGACGCCCGCGATGAAGAACGGACGGTTCCAGGAGTTCCCCTGCCCGGTGGTGTCGGCGTAGGAGGTCAGGACATCGGGCGCCGCCGCGAGCAGGTGGTAGGTCACGCCCCGCAGGCCGGCGACGAAGGGGGAGACCACGCCCGAGTCGAAGGCGAGCGACCAGGTCCCGTTGCCGGGCACGGCGCTCAGCCCGCCGAACGCGTCGTCGACGGGGTAGTCGGCGAAGGAGCGGTCGCCGAACCAGGGCGCGGGGCTTGTCGCGCTCGCCCCGCCCGGGGCGGTGGCGGTGATCGCGAAGTCGACCGACCAGGGGTAGAGCCCGTCGTTCTGGTCGGCGACGGGTGAGGTGAACCGCGCCGTGACGCCGAACCCGGAGACGGGCTCGGCGACGCCCGAGAACAGGACCGAGGCGGCCGCGCCGGCGGCGGGGACATTGAGGTCCGCCCCCGGGGCCGACGCGACGACGCGGAGGCCCGCGTGGGCGGGCAGGGCGAAGATGGCGGCGGCGAAGAGGGGAGTTGTTCGATGCACGCGGGGCTCCTTCTCTGGGGGGGGGGGGGGGGGGGCCCCCCAAAAAGGGGGGAGGAAAAAAAAAAAAAAACCCCAAAGGGGAAAAATGGGGAAAGGGGGGGGGGGGGGCGGGGGGGGCGCGGCGAGGGGTAAA
>DAINDF010000016.1:1840-70406 GCA_036732005.1 Phycisphaerales bacterium | reverse complement strand
CCCCCCCCCCCACCGCCCCATCATGGCGGTCGTCTGCTCCGATGCAAGCGCGCAGGCGAGAAATGCGGATCGCGGGCGGCGGCGGCGGAGCGGGGCCGGCGCAGTGGTATCCTCGCGTGATGAACGCTCTTGAGAAACTGCGCGAGACCGTCGACGCGATCGTCGCGAGGTCCGACCCGACGAAGATCATGGATCAGTGGGGCCTGGCGGGGCGGTTGCTGTCTCGGTTCCCCGTCGATCAGGCCGAGGTCAAGCGGGTGCTGCGTGACCGCGACGCGTCGGGGCTCGATGCGCTCGTGCGGAGCGTCGAGTCCCCGGGCCGGGCCGAGGCGCCCGCGGCCCCGGGGGCGGAGTTCACCGAGGAGGAACTGACGCACGCGCTCAAGGTCTTCCGCAAGCGGCTGAAGGTGTCGCGGCTGGCGGACGAATCGAAGCTCGGCGGGCGGTACACCTCGGGGGGACGAAAATCCGCGATCGACGCCATCCAGCCCCCCACCGAGTTGCCCGCCGAGATCTGGAAGGCGCTCGAGAAGGCGGGCCGGCTGCGGCACACGGGGGGCGGTTTCTACGCCGAGCCCTGAGGGGGCCCAAAACGCCCGACGGGCGGCCCCCGGAACTTCGGACCGCCCGTCAGGTTCGGAAGAACTGCTCAGGTTGCCGGTTCGCCGGGCGGAGCCGGGCCGATGCACGCTTGACGGGAGGGCCCGGCGGGGAGGGCCCGGGGGCCTAATCTCCGGCATGACACCCCCGACGCTCCGGCTTGCCCATTCGCCCGATTCGGACGACCTGGTCATGTGGTGGCCGCTCACCGGGATGCGGGGCCCGGACGGGGTTGCGGTCGCCGGGGCGATGGGCACGCCGCGGGTGGACACGGGGGGCTTCCGGTTCGACTGCGAGGGGGTGGATGTCGAGGCCCTGAACCGCGAGGCCTCCAGCCCCGAGTGCGGCTTCGACATCACCGCGATCTCCGCCGCGGCCTACCCCGCGATCGCGGGGCGGTGGGCCATCACGCGGTGCGGGGGGTCGTTCGGGGAGGGGTACGGCCCACGGGTCGTGGTGCGCGAGGGCTCGGGCGTGCAACGGCCCGAGGACCTGCGGGGCCTGCGGATCGCGGTCCCCGGCACGCGAACGAGCGCCTACCTGGCCCTGTCGCTGCTGCTTGGCGAGGGGGCGGGACGCGGGTTCGAGGGGGTGCCGATGCTGTTCAGCGAGGTGCCCGGGGCGGTGGCGGAGGGGCGGGCGGACGCGGGCCTGCTGATCCACGAGGCGCAGCTCACCCACGGCTCGCTGGGGCTCCGCGAGGTGGTGGACCTCGGGGCGTGGTGGACCGACACCCGGGGCCTGCCGCTGCCGCTGGGGCTGAATGTGGTCCGCCGGGACCTGGACGGGCGGTACGGGCCCGGGTCGTGCGCCCGGGTCGCGGCGGCGCTGTCGGCGAGCGTGCGGTACGCGGTCGAGCACGGGCGCGAGAGCCGGGACTACCTGCTCCTGCACAGCGCGGGTCGGCCCGAGTGGCGTGACCCGGATCTGGTGGACCGGTACCTGGCGATGTATGTCAGCCGGCTGAGCGTCGACATGGGCGAGGCGGGGGTCGCGGCGCTGCACCGCTTTTTCTCGGAGGGCGCGGCCCGGGGGTACATCGGGCCGGTCGGCGGGGTCGAAGCGATCTAGAACGGGGACACCCGGGGCGGGCTCGCGGCTGCTCCGAGAGACGGAGCGGCGGCATGGCGCGCGGGATAAGCACAGGCCTGAGCACGGGCGTGGTCGCGGGCGGGGTGGCGGTCTTGGTCGCGGCGTCGGGGTGCCGGCCCGGGGCGGTGCTCGCGTCGCCCGTGGGGGTGGCCACCGCGGGGATGCTGGGCGAGGGGGCCTCGTTCACCGCCCGGGACTCGGGGCTGGTCGTGGGCCCGCTGCGGGCCGAGGGGAGCCTCGACGCCGGGGCGTTCTGGCCCTCGGCCGACCGCGTCGACACCTTCCGCCGCCGGCTCTCGAGCGACCGGAACGATCAGCAGGTCGAACGGACAATCGCCTCGGCCGGCGCCGGGGCGATCGAGGTCACGCTCGCGACGGGCGGGGAGCGGGTCGGCCGGAACCGGCTGGTGCTGGACGAGGCCGGGGATGTGGTGATCGCCGAGAACGAGGGGAACGGGATCGCGAGCGTGTTCACGCCGGCGGCGTTGTTCCTGCCGGCCCGGCTCGGGGCGGGGGAGCGCGTGGAGCGCCGGTTCGATGTCCGCTCAGAGGGCGGGCTCTTCGGGACCGGGTCGGGGACCGGGTCCGGCGTGGTCGAAGGGGTCGGGCTGCAGACCGTGCGCACGGACTCGGGCGATGTGGAGGCGTTCGTGGTGGACTCGCGGCTCGACTTCCGGGTCGGGCCGGCGCGGATCGTGCTGGCGAGCCGGGGGTGGTTCGCCGCGGCCCCGGGCGGACCGGGGCTGGTGGCCGAGGAGGGGCGTGAGCTGGTCAAGGTGTTCGGCCTGACGGTGCACGATGTCACGCGGGTGAGCGTGATCGAGAGGGCGGGCGCGGCCCCGACGAATTGAGACCGGTCGGGATTCGGGGTCGTCCGGCCGTCGGTGCCACGACCCGCCCGAAGGGCGCGTCGTGTTCGGTCGGGGGCAGTTGAGAGAGCACCACGCGCCGCTGGCGCGGCGGGTGGTGGCACCGGGCCGGAGCGCCGCCTGTCTCGGACGCGGGCAAGCCCGCCAAGGCCCACGGGCCCCGGGCTTGGCGGTGTTGGCCGTCGGTGCCACGACCCGCCCGAAGGGCGCGTCGTGCCCTGTTGGGAGTGGTTGGGAAAGCACCACGCGCCGCTGACGCGGCGGGTGGTGGCACCGGGCTGGAGCGCCGCGTGTCTCGGACGCGGGCAAGCCCGCAAGGCCCACGGGCCCCGGGCTTGGCGGTGTTGGCCGTCGGTGCCACGACCCGCCCGAAGGGCGCGTCGTGCCCTGTTGGGAGTGGTTGGGAAAGCACCACGCGCCGCTGACGCGGCGGGTGGTGGCACCGGGCTGGAGCGCCGCGTGTCTCGGACGCGGGCAAGCCCGCCAAGGCCCACCGGCCCTGGGCTTGGCGGTGTTGGCCGTCGGTGCCACGACCCGCCCGAAGGGTGCGTCGTGCTCGGGCGACGGCAACTGAGAGAGCACCACGCGCCGCTGTCGCGGCGGGTGGTGGCACCTTCCGGCCACGCGCGCACGCTCACCCGTCGGCGCCCCCCTGATCGGCGAGGAACTCCCCCACCCTTCTTTCAAACTCCACCCCGCGGCCCGCGAACAGGGCGCGGCCCTCTTCTCTCAGGGCGATGGCGGGTCCGGCCTCGTAGGCGGCGAACGCCTCGCGCGAGGGGAAGCGGTACCGGGTCTCGATGCGCGCGGGGCCGTCGCCGTCCAGCCGGACGACCGAGGCCGCGGTCGCCCCGCCACGGAGCACGGCGTCGATGTGCCCGGCGAGGAGCCACCGCGTGTACTCCCGGCAGAGCCCGGGGTCGTGGATGGTGGCGGTCACGGCGTAGAGCAACGCGGGCATTGGGGCCTCCGGTCACCGGGCGGGCGAGGCGATGAACTGCTGCCAGAGGAACAGGGCGGCAAACGCGGCCCAGAACGCGATGCCCGCCCAGGACCACGCGGCGAGGACCCGGCCCGGGCGGAGTTCTTTGGGCACCTCGCGGGCCTGCATGGCGCGGTGGTTGAAGAAGGCGAAGACCGGGGTCCCGAGGAAGGAGAGCGTCGTCGCCAGATCAACGAGGGCCCGGAAGCCCTCGCCCTGCACGCGGGCGATGAGAAGCATGGCCCCCGCGACGAGACCGACGAGGAGGGCCCAGTAGAGCGGGCGGCGGCAGGTCTCGGGCTGGTCCTGGTGGGAGGACTCGGGCCCCCGGAATCGATCGATCAGGTGCACGGTGGTGCGCGGGAGGGCGTCGAGGACGGTCAGGGTCGTGGAGAACATCACCGCGACGGCGCACGCGGCGATGACCGGGCGCACCCAGGGCCCGATGGAGGCGGTGTAGAGGTCGATGAGCTGGGCGGCGAAAGGGCCGCCGCCGGCCGCGGGCTCGACGCCCTTGAGGTAGAGCTCGCCCGCGCCGAGGACGACGAAGCAGATGGCGAGAAGAACGCACAAGGCGTAGCCGAGGGCGAAGTCGGCGTCGCACTGCCGGCGTGTCGGGGCGTGGCCGGTCTGCCGGCGTCGGGCCAGCGTCCAGAGGGAATGCCAGATGGAGATGTCCAGCGGGGCGGGCATCCACCCGACGAGGGCGACGGCGAACGCGATGAGGCCGAGCCGGGCGGCGGGGTCGTCGGGGACCGCGGGGAGCAGGGGCAGGCGATCGAAATCGAGGGCGGGGGCCTCGAGGGCGGCGGCGAAGAGCGTCGAGCAGGCCATCAGGACCATGAGCGCCTTGAGCAGGCCGTCGAGCCAGGCGAACCCGCCGGCGGCGATCATGGCGGCGCAGAGGGTGAGGATGCCGAGGGAGACGGCCCAGAGCGGCGCGTCGGCGCCGGCGACGGGGTCGACGAGCACGATCTTGACGATGGCAGCCGTGACGAGGGTGACGGCGGCGAGGATGGTGAACGATGTGCCGACGGTGATGACGGCGGTGGCGACGAGGGCGTGCCGGCCCTGGAGCCGGTAGGCGTGCAGGAGCGAGGTGCCGGTGGCGGCGGCGTAGCGCGGCCCGAACAGCATGGCGGGGAGCTTCATCGCGTGGGCGAGAACGACGAGGGAGATCATCGAGAGGCCGAACTCGGCGCCCGCTCGGGTGGACTGGACGAGGTGGCTGACGCCGATGGCCGCGCCGGCGAAGAGGATCCCGGGCCCGATAGCCTTGAGGAGCGCGTGCAGGGGTGTCGGCGGGTTCGGCATGCCGCGGGGCATGGTACCGCGGGAGGGGCGTGGGAACCGCGGAGGGGCGGGTCCGTATTGTCGAATCTCCGCGTGTCGGGAAAAGGCGCGGCGGCCCGGGTCAAGAGCCCTTGGCGTGAACCGGGTTTTCGGGGATGATGACCGGGCCGGCCCGGGTGCGCGGGTCGGCCGTGAGCCCGGCGAGGATGGGCCGGGGCGTCGCGTGCGATTGAGTCGCGCGAGATCGAGAGGACGACGAGATGTCGAAGAGATTGTGGCGTGCGTGCGGGTCGGCGTTGGCGGGCCTGCTTGCTGTTGGCGCGAACGCGGGGGAGAGCGGCGCGGCGGGGCTCGAGTCCCGGGCGACGCGGCTCCTGGAGATGACGGTCTCGCCGAGCGCGATGCGGACGCAGGCGAACAACGCGTTCTGGGGCGCGGCGGTGCCGCCGCAGTCGGAGGTTCCGCTGCGCGGGTGCCAGGACACGAGTTCGTATCTCGCGCCCGACCTGTTCGACCAGACGCGTTGGATCGCGCAGGCGGGGTTCGCCGAGGGCGAGGTGATGGCGGCGTCGTACCAGGTGTCGCCCTCGCTGTTCCCGCTGCGGATCGACAGCATCCAGGGGCTGTTCGTGACCTCGGCGACGAGCGTGACGACGACGACGGAGTGGACCGTGTTCGTGTGGGAGGGCACGCCCGCGACGGGGACGATCGTGGCGCAGTTCTCGAGCGACGATGTGATCCTGCCGCACCTGGTGATGCCGCCCGGCACCAACGCGACGCTGGTGGAGGTCGTGGTCGACCCGAACGACCCCGAGCAGATCGTGGTGCAGAACAACGGGACGGCGACCTTCTCGATCGGCTTCCGGATCGATCAGCACAACAACCAGACGCAGAACCCGTGCTTCGTGGCCCCGCCGAGCAACTCGAACGCCTTCCCGGCGACGGACGAGGACGGGCTCTCGAACCCGCAGAACAACTGGCTGTTCGCGGTGGACTGCGGCATCCTCGGGTGCCGCGCGGGGTGGAGCCGGTTCAGCCAGCTCACATTCTGCACGCCCTCGGGCGACTGGGCCTTGGCGGCGAACTGGACCAGCCTGACCTGCACGCCCGGCGTCGGGCCGTGCTGCCTGCCGGACGGGTCGTGCCGGCTGGACACCGTGGAGGGCTGCGGGCAGGACGGCGGGGTCTTCCAGGGTGAGGGCCTGCTGTGCGGGGATGTGGTGTGCGAGCCGCTGCCCCAGGCGTGCTGCTTCCCGGGGACGGGGGCGTGCCTGAACCTCTCGCCCGGCGATTGCCAGGCCGCGGGCGGGGTGCCCGGCGGCGTCGGGACGGTGTGCTCGACCTTCACCTGCTTCCCGGAGGGGGCCTGCTGCCTGCCGGACGGGTCGTGCATCGACGGGGTGAGCCCGGAGGACTGCGCGGCCTTGAGCGGGGCCTACCAGGGCAACAACACGACCTGCGCCACGGTGAACTGCCCGGACCCGACCGGCGGGTGCTGCTTCCCCAACGGGTTCTGCCTCGTGCTCACCGAGAGCGACTGCATGTCGGTCGGCGGGGCCTGGGGCGGGATGGACACGGACTGCGCGGACGACAACGGGAACGGCCAGTTCGATGTGTGCGAGGGCCCGGCGGGGTGCAACCCGGCGGACCTCGCCGAGCCCTACGGGGTGCTGGACCTCGGGGACATCAGCGGGTTCATCACCGCGTTCATGGCGCAGGACCCGGCGGCGGACCTGGCGGCGCCCGCTGGGGTGTTCGACCTGGCGGACCTGTCGGCGTTCGTGCAGGCGTTCATGCAGGGCTGCCCCTGAACCGGGACCGGGAATCGGTTTGAATCGCCCGACCCCCGGCGAACGGCCGGGGGTCTTTTTTTCGTGATACGCTCGCGGCATGGGAACGCTGCCGAGAGGGATGGCCGGGGAGTTGGATGACGCGCGGGTTGCGTTGGAGCGGTTCGCCAGCGCCGCCACCGCGGGCGCGCTGGAACGGATCGCCGACGGGCTCGCGGCGTGCGTGCGCGGCCGGGGGAAGATCTTGGCGTGCGGGAACGGGGGGTCGGCGGCGGACGCGATGCACTTCTGCGAGGAGTTGACGGGCCGGTTCCGGGCGGACCGGGCGCCGATCGCGGCCCTGGCGTGCGTGGACCCGGGGCACCTGACCTGCACGGCGAACGACTACGGGTACGAGCAGGTGTTCGCCCGGTGGGTCCGGGCGCTGGGGCGGAGAGGGGATGCGCTGGTGGTGCTCTCGACGAGCGGGAACAGCCGGAACATTCTGCGGGCGGTGGACGCGGGGAACGAGATGGGGCTGCTGACGGTGGGGCTGCTGGGCAAGGGGGGCGGGGTGCTGCGGGGGTTGTGCGGGCACGAGATCGTGGCGCCCGGGGAGACGGCGGACCGGATCCAGGAACTGCACATGCTGGCCCTGCACGCGCTGGTGGCGGGGATCGAGGCCCGGCTCGCGGCGTAGGGCCGGTCAGGGGAGGGCCTGGGGGGCGTTCAGGGCGGTCAGCGTGACCCCGAACTCGGCGTGGTAGCGGAGCGGCGGGTGGCTCGCGGGGAGCAGGTCGCGGCAGCGGCTGGGCGCGATCGCGGCGAACGGGGCGAGATGAAAGCAGTGGAGATCGACCAGACCCGGGGGTGTGAGTTCCCGCGGCGTTTCGGGATCGACCGTGACATTGCCGCAGGTCCCGTCGGCACGCGGGGAGAGGGTCCAGAGATCGGCCCGGAGGCGGACATGCTCCTCACGGGCGTAGGAGACCCAGTCCTGGATGGGGAAAAGGGAAGAGAGCCAGACGAAGTCGTCCCCGCCGGTGAGTTGCCGGCCGTGCTTGGGCTCGGCGAGCGCGGGGCCCGCGGCGGCGAGGAGGGCGAGGATGGCGACGGGAGCGCGGCGCATCTGGCGTGTCATTATCGGCGGGCGCGGGGAATGAGGGCCGTCGCCGGGTTGAAGAATTCGTCGAGCCGATTCTGTGCTGGCCCAGAGCGGCTCCGCTAGGATCGACCGGACCGCCCCGATTGCGAGCGGGGCGGGCGAGATTTGTCGTCCCGCATCGGAGATCGGTGAGCCATGCCCTATTACCTTCGACTCGGCGAGGTCCCGAAGAAGCGTCATGTGCAGTTCCGTCGGCCCGACGGGGCGTTGTACTCGGAGGAGGTCTTCGGGACGGAGGGGTTCGTCGGCCCGACGAGCACGCTGTACCACATCCACCCGCCGACGCAGGTTTCGGGGTGGGAGACGATGTACTCGACGAAGACGGAGTTCGTGGAGACGGATGTGATGCGGATGCGTCACATCCGGACGCAGCCGGTGGGCGCCGAGGGGGACGCGGTCACGGGGCGGCGGGTAATCCTTGGCAACGCGGATGTCGAGATGTCGGTGTGCGTCCCCGCGGAGCAGATGGGGTATCACTTCAAGAACGGCCAGGGGGATGAGTGCTGGTTCGTGCACTACGGGTCGGGCACGCTGCGGACGATGTTCGGGACGCTGAAGTTCGGCCCGAAGGACTACATCGTGATCCCGAAGGGGACGATCTACAAGATCGAGTTCAACCCGCTGGGTGAGGGCGAGAGGCCGGCGGGGGTGAGCGCCTCGCAGATGCCGCTTGGGAAGTTCGTGCTCTTCGAGGTGATGAACACGAGCCACATCGAGCCGCCGCCGCGGTATGTGTCGAAGACCTCGGCGCAGTTCCTCGAGCACTCGCCCTACTGCGAGCGTGACCTGCGGGTGCCCGAGATGCCGATGACCTTCGACGAGCGGGGGGACTTCGAGGTCCGGATCAAGGCGCGGGACCGGGTGCACCGGTATGTGTATCCGTATCACCCGCTGGATGTCGTGGGCTGGGACGGGTGCTACTACCCGTACTGCTTCAATGTGGACGATTTCGCGCCGATCACGGGGAAGCTGCACATGCCGCCCCCGATCCACCAGACCTTCGAGGCGCACAACTTCGTGATCTGCTCGTTCTGCCCGCGGGCGCTGGACTTCCACCCCGAGGCGATCCCGGTGCCCTACAACCACTCGAACCTCGATTCGGACGAGGTTCTTTACTATGTCGAGGGGAACTACAAGGCCCGCCGCGGGATCGAGAGCGGGTCGGTCAGCCTGCACCCGCAGGGCATCCCGCACGGCCCGCACCCGGGGACGGTCGAGGCCTCGCTGGGGATGAAGTACACGAACGAGCTCGCGGTGATGTGCGACACCTTCAGGCCGCTGTTCCCGACGAAGTTCGCGCTGGGCCTCGACGACGCGGCCTACCCCGAGTCGTGGCGACAGGACCACTTCGCGCCCGGGGAGGTTCGGCAGGCCGCGGAGCAGGACCGCAAGAGCGGGCCGATGAACACCTGGGACTGAGGCCGGTCGGGTCATGCCGCATCCGATGCGAGCTTGCGCGGGGGGCGGGGTTGGTCCGCCCGCGCCGCCCCACTGCGGTCGGCGGATGATACTGATCTGGATTGGTTGACGCGCGGAAAGCGGTGCCACGACCCGCCCGGAGGGCGCGTCGTGCGTCTCTCGTCGGCGTCCGATCCGCACCACGCGCCGCTGACGCGGCGGGTGGTGGCACCGGCGGCGCACGCGCAGCGGTTAATCACGAGCCGTATGAGACCCATCTCCGGTCCATCTTGTGCTCCGCGACCGGAGTCACCTCGAAGCGTGACGGCGGATCGGGAGAGCCCACGCCGTCCACTCGTGGTTCACCCTTCGGGCTGAACCACGGCACCGGCGCCCGGGGACGACCGGGAGTCCGTATGGCCCGCGGGCGCGGTGAGGGGAAAAGGCGTGCTATGGTGTTGATCCCGTGAAATCCACGCGTTTGGAAGGAGCACCCATGAACACCGTTCGCCTCGGGCTGATCGCGCTTGCGGGTTTCGTGTCCGTGTCCATGGCCGAGTTGAGCGCCGCGGAGCGTGCGGCCGGGTGGCGGATGCTCTTCGACGGGGGCTCCTGGGCGGGGTGGCGGTCGTACGGCAAGGCTGCGCCGCCCGCGGGGGGGGGGGAGATCGAGGACGGTTCGCTCCGCGTGGTCGCGGGCGGGGGCGGCGGGGACATCGTGACGGAGGATGAGTTCGGGGACTTCGAGTTGTGCCTCGAGTTCAAGGTGTCTCCGAACGCGAACAGCGGGATCATGTACCGGGTCGCCGAAACGAAGGACTACCCGTGGCAGACCGGGCCCGAGTATCAGGTGCTGGACGACGCGCGGGACGAGGCGAAGAACCGCCTGCACTCGGTGGGCGCGGTCTACGACCTGTACCTCCCCGCGGAGGACAAGCCGGTGCGGCCCGCGGGGGAATGGAACGAGGCCCGGATCAGGATCCGCGACGGCGTGGTGCAGCACTTCCTCAACGGGGCGAAGGTGGCCGAGTACGACATGAAGAGCCCGGAGTGGACGGCGCGCATCGCGGGGAGCAAGTTCGCGGGGTACGACGGGTTCGGGGTGCAGCCCCGCGGGCGGATCGCGCTGCAGGACCACGGGGACGATGTGTGGTACCGGAACATCCGCGTGCGTGATCTCGACGGGGAGAACGGGGCCGCGGTGTTCAACGGGCGGGACCTTTCGGGCTGGGGGCATTTCCTGACGGGGGACGCGGATCCCTCGATGACCTGGTCGGTCGAGGACGGGGCGATCGTGTGCACGGGGTCGCCGAACGGGTATCTCAAGACCGAGGGTGTGTACCGGGACTTTGTGCTGCGCTTCCAGTGGCGCTGGAGCCCCGTGACGAAGCGGGCGGGCAATTCGGGGGTCCTGCTGCGGACGGTGGGCGAGGACAAGTGCTGGCCGGACTGTGTGGAGGCGCAGTTGATGTCCGGCAACGCGGGCGACTTCGTGAACCTGAGCGGCGCGGCGATGGTGATGCCGCGTGCGGAAGGGCGGTTCGGGCGCAAGAGCCACGGGGCGGAGCGGGCGATCGGGGAGTGGAACGAGTACGAGATCGTGTGCGAGGGTGACCGGATCGCGCTGTTCGTCAACGGTGAGAAGGTGAACGAGGCATCGGGGTGCCCCGAGCGCGCCGGGGCGATCGGGCTGCAGTCGGAGGGCGCGGAGATTCACTTCCGGGCGATCGAGGTCCGGCCGATCGAGTGATCGGCGCGCGGGGCGCTGCCGGGTGGATCAGGGGGTGGTCTCGATGAGGACCGGGGGCTTCTCCGGGGGCTGATCGGTCCGCCCCAGCATGGCGACGGCGACGCCGGCGAAGATGAGGGCGAACGCGAGGTACTCGTTGGCTCGGGGCCGTTCCTTGAGGACCAGGATGGAGAAGCCGACGAAGACGGTGAGCGTGATCGCCTCCTGAATGACCTTGAGCTGGGCGGCGGTGAACGGGCCGCCGTGAGCGAGGTGGCCGAAGCGGTTGGCGGGGACCTGGAGGATGTACTCGGGGAGGGCGATGAGCCAGGAGATGGCGATCGCGAGGGGGATGGTCCAGCCGGTCTTCTTGAGGTGGCCGTACCAGGCCCATGTCATGAAGCAGTTGGACGCGAGGAGGAGGGCGACGGTGAGTGCGGCGCGCATGGGGTGCTCCCGGGGGATCCGGGATTGTTGGGGGGCCGCGCTGGGTGAATGGGATCGCGGGCTACCAGGGCAGGGCGGCGCCGTCGTACCGGAGGAAGGCGCCGGACTGGTCGGGGGTGGACCGTTCGATGACGGCGAGCACGCCCCGGGCGGAGTGTTCGGGGGTGAGGTCGGCCTTGTCGCCGCCCATGTCGGTCCGGACCCAGCCCGGGTCGATGGCGAGGACGGTGAAGCCGGGGAGTTCGGCGGCCATGGATTTGGCGATCATGTTGACCGCGGTCTTGGAGACCTTGTAGGCGTAGGAGCCTCCCCTGTTCATCTGGGCGATGCTGCCCATGGACGAGGAGATGTGTGCGACGGTCTTGCGCTTGCCTGCGTGAAGATTCGGGAGAAGGGCGCGGGTAACGGCGAGGGGGCCACGGACATTGGTGCGCATGCAGCGATCGAACGCGTCCAGGTCGGTCTGTTCGAGGGGGGACTTGTCGGGGTAGATCGCGGCGTTGTTGACGAGGATATCGATGGGGCGTCCGGCGAGGGCGCGGGCGAGGGCGTCGATGGAGTCGGGGTCGGCAACATCGAGGGGGAGGATGGTGGCGCCGGCGTCTCGGAGTGCGGAGGCGGAGGCGGGGTCGCGCGCGGTGCCGAGGACGGTGTGCCCGGCGTCGGCGGCGGCGATGGCGAGGGCGAGGCCGATGCCGCGGTTGGCGCCGGTGATGAGGGTGGTGGTCATGGGCGGTCCTTGGTGGGATCGGGTCGGTCGGGGGCGGACGGCGCGAGGTGTTCGATGGCGGCGTTGAGGATGGCGGGGTCGATCTCGTGGGCGTCGAACGGGCGCCCGAGGCCGGTGAGGAGGGAGATGGTGAGTCGGCCGCCGAGGTGCTCGCGGAACTCGCCGAGGCCGGCGGGGAGATCGGGGTGGCGAAGGAGCGGGTGGTCGAGTGCGAAGCCGAGGTTGTTCAGGCAGGTGAGGACGCGGTCGGCGGCGCGGGCATCGAGGTGTCCGGCGAGGGCGGAGTAGGTGGTGTCGAGGGCGACGCCGATGGCGACCGCTTCGCCGTGCCGGAGGTCGAAGGCGGAGAGTTGTTCGAGTTTGTGGGCGGCCCAGTGGCCGAAGTCGAGGGGGCGGGCGAGGGTGAGTTCGAAGGGGTCTCCGCCCTCGGTGATGTGGCGGAGATGGAGTTCGGCGGAACGACGGATGACCGGCTCGGCGGCGGCGAGGTCGCGAGCGGCGATGGCGGGGGCGAGGCGTTCGATCTGGTCGAAGAAGGCCGCGTCCTTGACGAGCGCGACCTTGACGGCCTCGGAGAACCCCGAACGCCAGTCGCGGTCGTGGAGTGTGTGGAGGAAGTCGGAGTCGTTGATGACGGCGAATGGGGGCGCGAAGACGCCGAGGAAGTTCTTCTTGCCGTAAGCGTTCACACCGTTCTTGACGCCGACGGCCGAGTCGTCCTGGGCGAGTGTGGTCGTCGGGATGCGGATGAGGCGGATGCCGCGGTGGGCGATGGAGGCGGCGTAGCCGACGGCGTCGAGGAGGGCGCCGCCGCCGACGGCGATGGCGTAGGAGCGGCGGCAGAGTTTCGCGCCATGAATGTGATCGAGGATGCGGGCGAGGTGGGCGGGGTCGTTCTTGATGGTCTCACCGCCCGGGAGGATCGCGGGCGGGGCGGGGAGGTGGAGGCGCGGGTGGGTCTCGAACAGGCAGGCAACGGCGCCGGCGAGGCCGGGCATGGCGTTGGCGACGCCCGAATCGATGAAGACGGCGGCGCACGCGGTGCGGCCTTCGGTCGGCTCGAGGAGGTCGGGGAGGACGGGGTTCGCGGGGTCGAAGACGCCGCGTGTGAAGCGGACGCGGTGGGTGAAGGAGAGGGTGAAGGGTGCGTCGAGATGCATGGGAAAAGGAGGGTAGGAGGGAGGAAAAGAGAAAGGCCCGTCGCGGCGCGACGGGCCCTTGAGGTTGATGGCGGTCCGCGGTGTGGTTACCGGTCTTGCGGGGCGATGCCCATGCCGGCGCGGTCGGGGTCGGCGGGCCTGCGTGCGGGGGCGTAGCCGTTCTTCTGGATCTCGTCGAGCATCAGGTTGATGGCGACATCGAGCTGGGGTCGTTCGCCGCGGGCGTTGGAGGTGGGGTTGTCGATGACCTCGATGTCGGGGTCGACGCCGTGGCCCTCGATGCCCCAGGTGCCGTCCTTCTCATAGAAGCCGAAGGTGGGGACGGCGGTGTACCCGCCGTCGATGAGCCCGGGAACGCCGGAGATGCCGACGAGGCCTCCCCATGTGCGGGTGCCGATGAGTTTGCCGACCTGGTGGTGGCGGAAGAGCCAGGGGAACATGTCTCCGCCGGAGCCGGCCATGCCGTTGATGAGCATGCACTTGGGGCCCTGGTGGGAGTCGTAGGGCCAGGGCCAGTCCTTGCCGTCGCGGCGGGCCCAGTAGTTGGTGCGTGGGCGGTTGAGGAGTTCGATGAACCGGTTGGGGATCTGGCCCCCGCCGTTCCAGCGTTCGTCGATGATGAGGGCGCCGCGGCCCATCTGGCCGTAGAACTGGCGGAAGAGCTCGTTCTGTCCGTCGACGCCGGTGTTGGGGACATGGATGTAGCCGACCTTGCCGGAGGAGGCTTCCTCGACATATCGGCGGTTGTCCTCGACCCAGGCGCGGTAGCGGAGGTTGAACTCGTCGCCGATGGGCTTGATGGTGTACTCGCGCTCGTTCCGGGTTTCGTCGTCGCCGGTGAGGGCGTCGGCGAAGGTGAGGGTTGTGTCCTTGCCGGCGAGGCCGAGGAATGCGGCCCATGGGTCCTTGGAGGTGTCGAGCGGCACGCCGTTGACATGGGTGAGATAGGTCCCCTCGGCGACCTTGATGCCGGGCTGGCTGAGCGGGCCGCGGGCGTCGGAGTCCCACGGTGCGCCCTCGTAGATCTTGGCGATCTTGAAGGCGGTGTGGGCGTTGCCGTCGGCGTCGGTCTCGGAGGCGAGCTCGAAGTCGGCGCCGAGGAGGCCGCAGGATTCGAAGGGCTGGCCCTCGACATCGCCTCCCCAGTAGTAGGCGTGGCCGACATTGAGCTCGGCGATCATCTCCCCGATGATGAAGGAGACATCCTCGCGGCTCGCGGCGTCTTCGAGCATGGCGTGGTAGCGGGTGTAGACCCCGTCCCAGTCGACGCCGTGCATGTTCTCGACATAGAAGAAATCGCGGTGGCGGCGCCAGGCGTCGGTGAAGATCTGTTCCCATTCCTCGCGCGGGTCGACCATCTTGCGGAGGCCGGAGGTCGAGAGGGTCTTGGCGAAGGACTGGCCGGGCTTGGCGTCGACGATGGCGAACCCGCCGGGTCCACCGGCGATGATCTTCTTGCCGTCGCCCGAGACATCGAACCCGCCGGCGCCGCCGAGCACGGTCTTTTCCTCGGGCTTGTCGTCGGTGACATCGATGAGCTTGATGGCCGGGGGTGTCCCCGTGCCGCCCCGGACATAGAGGAGTTGGCCGCTGTCGTTCGAGGCGAGGTTCCAGAAGGAGCCCGGCTCGACGGGGAGTTGCATGCCGCGGGCCTCGAAGCCTTCGAGATCGATCTCGATCGGCTTGTCGTCCCCGTCGCCCGAGTCTCCGCGGATCTCCTTGACGGTGTCGGCGTCGAGTTCCTTGGCGACGCGGGTCGCGGTCCATGAGCCGGAGACGCTCATCGCGGCGATCTCCCAGGTGCCGGTCATCGTGTCGCCCGAGACGGTGCCCTTGGAGACGACGGTGATCGGGCCCTGGGCCCGCTCCCGGTAGAACTCCTGCTTGGCGGCGTCCCACTTGACGACATCGCCGAGGTCGTTGGACTCGCCCTGGGACTCGGAGGAGCCCATGATGTTCCCGTCCTCGTCGACGATGATGGTCATGGTGAAGGTGACCTCGTCGCTGGGCATGCCCAGGGCGGCGAAGCCCTTGGCGGTGCCCTCCCACTTGCCGTAAAGGGGGTGCTCGAGGTCGAGGCCGGCGAAGGGGTCGTCGGCTGCGTCGGTGTCCTTGGCGTCGTCGTCGGCGGCGGCTTCGTCGGACGCGTCTGAGGCGTCGGCGTCCTCGGCCTGGTCGGCCGGATCGGCGTCGGCTTCGCCGGCGTCGTCCGCGGCGTCGTCGGTTTTCTCGTCGGCCTTGTCCTCGGGCTCTTCCCAGGTCTCCTCGTCGGATTCGATGAGCCACGGGTTTTCGATCTCTTCGTTCAGCGGGACCGCGATGAGCCGCGCGGTGTTCGCGTAGACGAACGACGAGCCGAAGTGGTCGTAGATCGGGCTGGCGAACTCCCGGTTGGAGGCGTAGTAGAGGAAATCGCCCTTGCGGCTGAAGGCGGGGCTGGAGTCGTTAAAGAAGCCGCTGGTGGCCTTGTGCTTCTCGCCGGTCTCGGTGTTGTAGAGCCAGATCGAGGAATTGAGCGAGTTTTCCTCGCCGCGCGCCCAGGTGAGCCAGCGGGAGTCGTGGGACCACGAGGGCTGGTTCTGGTTTCCCCAGGGGTCGGTGTCGATGGTCTTGGATTCGCCGGTCTCGGCGTCGACGAGAATGATGTTGCCGGCCTTGTCGGTGAGGGCGATGGACTTGGAATCGGGGGCCCAGTGGATGGAGAAGAAGTAGGTCTTGTTGCCGTCGGTGAGCTGTCGGGTCTCGCCCTTGCCGTCGGACTGGGTGACATAGAGCTCGTACTCGCCGTCGGCGTCGGAGAAATAGGCGACCCAGCGGCCGTCGGGGCTCCACGCGGGGGTCCGCTCGGCGGCGCCGGAGGTGTTGGTGAGCTGGCGGACCGGGCCCTTCTCGGCGGGGACGGTCCAGATGTCGCCCCGGGCCTCGACCACGGCCCGCTTGCCGGTGCTGGAGACGCTGCCCGAGGTGAAGTTCTGGGCGGCCTCGACGGTGTGCGGGCGGATGGCGGGGCGGGCGCCCGGGATGCGGACCTCGATCTCGCGGGTCTTGCCGGAGCGGAGGTCGAGCACCGTGAGGGCGGAGCCGTGCTGGAAGATGATCTCGCCCTGGCCCTTGGGTCCGGGGCCGATGGAGGGGTACTTCACATCGTAATCGCTGAATTCGGTGACCTGCTCGCGCTTGCTGGTCTTGGTGTCGTAGGACCAGATGTTGAGCTTGTGCTCGGGGCCGGCGTCGGAGAGGTAATAGACCTTGTCGCCGTGCCACATGGGGATGGTGTCGGTGCCCTCCCAGTCGGTGATCTGACGGGACTCGTAGGTGTCGAGGTTGAAGAGCCAGATGTCGGCGGCCATCCCGCCGCGGTAGCGCTTCCAGGTGCGCTGGTCGCGGACCCAGGGGGTGTAGGCCATCCAGACGCCGTCCTCGCTGATGGCGGCGTTGCCGCCGTAGGGGACGGGGGATTTCTCGGGGAGGCCTCCCTGGTCGGAGACGGTGTAGACGCGGGTGCTGGAAATGCCGTCGCGGTCGGCGCCGGTGAAGAAGACGATGCCGCGGTCGGGGTGCCAGTCGGTGGGCATCTCGCCGCCCGGGCGGTGGGTGAGGCGGAGAGGCAGGCCGCCGGCGGTCGGCATGGTGTAGAGGTCCCGGCCCTTGTCGTAGTTGCCCTGGAAGACGACCTGGTCGCCGTCGGCGTTGAACTTGGGGAAGAGTTCCTGACCGGGCGGGCTGGCGAGGGGGCGGGCGACGCCGCCGTCACGGGGGACGATCCAGATGTCGTTGGCGTAGACGAAGACGATGTCGGTCCGGCTGATGTCCGGATAGCGGAGCATCCCGGCGTGGGGCGTGGTCTCGTCGGCGGCGAGGACGCAGGTGGCCGCGAGTGACGCGGCGACGAGCGCTGCGGCGGATGCGGCGCCGTTGTGGACGCGAGGCTTGATCATTCCGGACTCCCTTCGGGTTGTGTCGTGCGGCGTGCGGTGGCCGCGATGGTCAGCATATCCGGTTCACGGTCGGGTGTCGGGCGACCGGGCGAGCGCGCGGGATCTTGGTACCATCCGCGGAACGAGACCCCACGCCCGGAGGACGCATGTTGAAGACCATTGGGATTGTGTCGGCGTGTGTTTCCGTCGCGATGTTGGCGGCGGATCTGCGTGCCTCGGAGCCCGAGGGGGTGCCGTTGTTCAACGGTCAGGACCTGAGCGGGTGGGGGTTCATCGGGGACCCCGGGGCGTGGGGCGTGGTGGAGGGCGAGCTCCGGGTGGTGAACCCGGGGCGGTTCGGATGGATCCGGACGGAGAGGATGTACCGCGACTTCGAGTTGTCGGTCGAGTTCTTCCTGGAGGATGGGACGAACAGCGGCGTGGGGCTGCGGTGCGCCGGGGATGGGGACCCGGCGTTCACCGGGATGGAGATTCAGATCTACGACAACCACGGCGACGCCCCCGAGAAGAGTTCGTGCGGGGCGGTGTACAACGCGATCGCGCCGCGGTTGCAGGCGGTTCGCGAGCCCGGGGAATGGAACGCCTACCGGATCGTGCTGGTCGGGGAGCGGCTGAACGCGTGGCTCAACGGGGAGCACATCCTGATCGACGAGGCGCTGGACGACCGGGGCATCTTCCGCCAGGAGGATCAGCCGATGCCCCTGCGTGACCGGCTGACGACGGGCTACATCGCCTTCCAGGCGCACGGGGAGCCCGGGCTTCGGCTGCGGAACATCAGGGTGAAGGACCTCTCGCCGGACCCGGACCCGGGGGACTTCCGCCCGGCGTTCGTGAACGAGGCGAGCGGGGCTGAGATCGAGGGTTGGACGCCGCGGGGCGGGGGGACCTGGACGGTGAGCGGGACGACGCTGACGGGCGAGAACGGCCCCGGACACCTGTTCAGCGACGCGACGCACACGGACATCGAGATCCGGGCGTCGGTGCGCGTGAACACGCGCGGGAACAGCGGGGTGTATTTCCGCACGGTGCCCCGGCCCGAGGACCCGGACACCTGGCCGCTGGGGTACGAGGCGCAGGTGGACAATCACGACCCGAAGAACTTCACGGGGTGCGTGTACGACCGAGCCTGGGCGGGGGTCGAGAAGCCGATCACGCGGGACAACGCGTGGTTCGACTACCGGATCGTGGCGCGGGGCGACCGGGTGCGGACCTGGGTGAACGGGCGGCCCATGGTGGACGCGGTGCTGACGGATTTCTCGGGCGGGCACATCGCGTTCCAGACGCATCACCCGCTGAACAAGATCGAGTACCGGGATGTGCGGTGGCGGGTCCCGGGCGCCGACGAATGACACCGATTGAGACTGGGGTGACACGATGACGATCGATTCGAATGCCGGCCGGGGGGGGATGGGCACCCTGGTCTCGCTTTCCGTGATGATGTTCCTGCAGTTCTTCCTGTGGGGGGCGTGGTTCGTGACGCTGGGCCCGTTCATGAACGCGCGGGGGTTCGGCGGGGGGGCGATCGCGAACGCGTATTCAACGGCCCCGGTCGCGGCGATCCTCTCGCCGTTCTTCCTGGGGATCGTGGCAGACCGGTTCTTTGCGAGCCAGCGTGTGATGGGGGCGTTGCACCTGCTCGGCGGGCTCCTGCTGATCGCGGCGCCCTCGGTCGCGGGGGAGGGGGCCGAGAACGAGTGGGTGTTCATCGGGTGTCTGCTGGCGCACATGCTGTGCTACATGCCGACGCTGGGGCTGAGCAACACGGTGGCGTTCCACGCGATGACCAACCCGGAGAAGCAGTTCCCGATGGTGCGGGTGTGGGGAACGATCGGGTGGATCGTCGCCGGGATCGCGGTCGGCCTGCTGGCGCGGAATCTCGTTTCGGCGTCGGGCACGCCCGGGGAGGTCGAGGCGGCGCGGGCGGCTTCCCCCCACTTCTTCTATGTCGCGGGGGCGTCGGGGGTGCTGCTCGGGGTGTTCAGTTTCTTTCTGCCGCACACGCCCGCGCCGTCGCGAGGCAAGAAGTTCGACATCGGATCGGTGCTGGGGCTGGACACGCTGCGTCTGCTGGGTCGGCGATCGTTCTTGGTGTTCATCGCCAGTTCGCTGCTGATCTGCATCCCGCTGGCGGCGTACTACTCGTTCGCGGCGACCTACGCAGGCGTGGCGGGGATGCAGGATGTGCCGATCAAGATGACCTTCGGGCAGATGAGCGAGATCCTCTTCATGCTGGTGATGCCGCTGCTGTTCGCGAGGCTCGGCGTGAAGTGGATGCTGGCGGTGGGGATGCTCGCCTGGGTGGTTCGGTACGGGCTGTTCGCGGGGTCCTGGGGCGGGGCGGACGGCGGGCATGTGATGTGGATGATCCTGGGCGGGATCGTGCTGCACGGCATCTGCTACGACTTCTTCTTTGTGACCGGGCAGATCTACACCGAGCAGACGGCGCCGAAGGAGATCCGGGCGCAGGCGCAGGGCTTCCTGGTCCTGGTGACCCAGGGCGTCGGCATGTTGATCGGCAACCAGGTGTTCGGGCGGCTGGTTGACCACTACACGGGCGAGGGCGGCGTGGTCGACTGGAAGACTGTCTGGGCGATTCCGGCGGGGTTCGCGCTGGTTGTGCTGGTCCTGTTCGTGGCGTTGTTCAGCAACGGGAAGGGGATCGCCGAGCGGGTGAGCGGCGCGGAGATCGAGGGTGAGCCGCTGACGGGGGCCCCGTGAGTCGGGCGCTTCGGGCGGGGTTGGCATAAGGCGGATCTTCAGGTACGCTGACGAGCCCCGGAGGGACCGGGGATTCCAAGGAGCCATCGAGATGACACAGGATCGGCCGCACGCGTCTCGTCGTGATTTTCTGATCAAGGCGGGCCTGCTCGCCGGAGCGGCGGCGGTGATGCCGGCGCTGGGGTCGTCGGCGACCGCGGTGCCGTCGGCGGGCAAGCGGGGCAAGGCACCGACCCCGCCCAAGGCCGGTGAGACCATCCGGATCGGCGTGATCGGGACCGGCGGGATGGGCACGGGGCATTGCCACGCGATCTGCGACATCGCCAACCGGGGCGAGGCGGATGTGGCGATCGTGGCGGTGGCGGATGTGAACGACCTGCACGCGAACGCCGCCGCGGACGCAATCGCGAGCAAGCGGGGCGCCCGGCCCGATGTGTACCGGAACTACCACGACCTGCTGGCGCGGGAGGACATCCACGGCGTGCTGATCGCCAGCCCGGAGCACTGGCACGCGAGGCACGCGATCGACGCGATCATGGCGGGCAAAGATGTCTACTGCGAGAAGCCGATGACGCTGGACCTAGCGGGGGCCCTCGCGCTGCGAGAGACGGCGAAGGCCAACCCGGGCGTGATCTGCCAGGTCGGGACGCAGAAGATCATGCTGCCCAAGTACATCGAGGCGAAGAAGCTGATCGACTCCGGCGCGGTGGGCGTGCCGACCTTCAGCCAGACCTCGTACTGCCGAAATTCGCCGGACGGGGAATGGAACTACTACCAGATCGACCCCGCCTGGAAGCCGGGGGAGAACCTCGATTGGGAGGCGTGGCTGGGCGACAAGGGCCCGCGTGCGTGGGACCCGAAGGTCTACATCCGCTGGCGGCGGTACCGCGATTTCTCGACGGGGATCATCGGGGATCTGCTGGTCCACGAGGTGACGCCGCTGTACATGGCGCTCGAGAACGCGATCGGGTGGCCGGTGCGCGTGGTCGCGACGGGCTCGCACCTGGTGGACAAGGAGATGGAGAACCACGACCTTGTCAACCTGCAGATCGAGTTCGAGAGCGGGCACCAGATGATCATCGCGGGCTCGACATGCAACGAGGTGGGGCTGGAGAACCTCATCCGCGGCAACGAGGCGAACATCTACCTCAACAGCCGGCATTGCGAGCTGCGTCCGACAAGGCCGTATGTCGATACGGTCGACCCGCGGCGGATCGAGTGCGCGGACATCGGGAACGACCAGGATCAGCTCCGGCTGAACTGGTTCCGCGTGATGCGGACGCGCGAGGAGCCGGACAGCAACATCGAGCGCGGGACGCGGGTGATGACCATCGTGGACCTGGCGACCCGGTCGATCTGGTCGGGCAAGGCGTGGGCGTTCGACCCGGCAACGCTGACGGCCCGGGCGCTCTGAGCGGGCGGCGATGGGGTCGGCTCCAGGCACGGTCCGGCTCGCGACGCACGCGATGGGGACGCGGTTTGAGTGCGTGCTCCTCGGCGAGGACGCGGGGTTTCTCCGCGCTGCGGGCGAGGAAACGCTCGCGATCATCGAGGACCAGCATCGCCGGCTGAACCGGTTCGAGCGGGGCGGGCCGGTGTGGGAGGTCAACGCGCTGGCGGGCGTCGGCGGGGTCAGGGTCGATGACGAGTTGTTCGAGTTGCTCGTGCGGTGCGAGGCGTATCAGGCCGCTTCCGGCGGGGCGTTCGCCGTCGCGAGGCGAGTCTCGCCGGGGGGCGTAGAGGCCGGGGGCGACGCGTCGCTTCTTCGACTGGATTCTCACGCGCGGTCGGTGTCGCTGGTGCATGCCGGCACGATGCTGGACCTGGGCGGGATCGCCAAGGGCTTTGCGCTCGACCTGGCGGGGGAGGCCCTGCGCCGGGCCGGGGTTCGAGCGGGGCTCGTTCATGGCGGCGGGAGCACGATCGTGGCGATCGGGGCGCCGCCCGGCGAGCGGGGCTGGGGCGTTGAGCTCGGCGGGACAGGATGGCGAGGCACACGCCCGATCGCCCGGCTCAGGGATCGGGCCGTTTCGGTCTCCTCGCAGTCGGGCGATCGTCCGGGGCATGTGATCGACCCGGCGACGGGCTCGGCGGGACGCGGGCGCTGGGCGGCGTGCATCGGGGAGAGCGCCGAGGCGACGGACGCCTGGTCGACCGCGCTGATCGTGCTCGGCGGCCGTACCTCCTGCGTGCCGCCCGGGCTGACGGTCGTGCAGCACCGCGACGACCTCCCTACGCTGGCACGGCCGGGATTGGGGCCGGTCGGGCCTGATTGGGTGGCGTCGGGGCCGGATGCCGGGCTGATCGAGTGTTCGGGGGCTTGTGACTGAACGACGGAGGTGGCGCGATGGACGGGATGGACCGGCGGGAGTTTCTGGTGCAGTCCGCGGGGGCGCTGGCGGCGATGGCGCTTGTGCCGCGGCTGGGCCTCGGCGCGTTCTCGCTCGCGGCCCCGATGACGGTGGGTGTGATCGGGCTTGGACGCCAGGGGCGGGCGATCATCGCCGAGTTGGCGGCGATCGAGGGCGTGACGATCGGGGCGTTGTGTGACCTGGACGAGCGGCGGCTCGAGGCGGGCGCTCGCCGGTCTCGCGAGGCCAAGGCCCTGGCGGACGCCCGGGCGGTCTTTGATGATCCGGCGATCGGGGCGGTGTGCATCGCCACGCCGACGCATCAGCACCGCGAGCTGGTCGAGATGGCGTTGGCGGCGGGCAAGCATGTGTACTGTGAGGCGCCCCTGGCGCACACGGTGGAGGATTGCCGGGCGATCGTGCGCGCGGCCCGCGGGGCGAAGACGGTGTTCCAGCCGGGCATTCACGCGAGGTCGAACCCGGTGTATCAACTGGCCCGGACCTTCTTCCGGTCCGACGCGGTGCGTGACCTGGTTTCAATGGAAGCGGTGCGGGCGAGGAAGACCTCGTGGCGGACCCCGGCGAACGACCCCGCCCGCGAGCGGGCGTTGAACTGGGCGCTCGACCCCGAGGTCTCGATCGGGCTTGCGGGAGAGTGGGGAACACACCAGTTCGATGTGTTCCACTGGTACCTGGACCGTTTCCCGGTATCGGTCTCGGGGCACGGGGGGATTCGGCTCTACCAGGACGGGCGCGAGGTCGCGGACACGATCGCGTGCACGCTCGGGTTCGAGGACGGGGCGACGCTGCAGTACGGGGCGACGCTGGCGAACAGCTACGAGGGGATGTACGAGTTGCTGCGCGGCTCGAACGCGTCGATCAAGCTCGCGTGGAGCCACGGGTGGATGTTCAAGGAGGCCGACGCCCCGACGCAGGGGTGGGAGGTCTACGCGAACCGGCAGCAGTTCCACAACGACGAGGGCATCACGCTGATCGCCGGCGCGACCAAGCTCGCCGAGCAGGGCAAGCTGAAGGAGGGCGTGGGGCTTCCGTACAGCTCGCTGCGGTACGCGCTCGAGGACTTCCTGAAGTCCGCCGGCGAGGGGGCCTCGCCGGCGTCGTCGGCCGAGGACGGGCTGCGGGCGACGGTGGTCGGGATCATGGCGGACCGGGCGGTTCGTGAACGGACCACCGTGACGATCGACGCGGACATGCTGAGGGCCTGATGATGGCGAGTTCACCCCCCCGCTGCCTCCGCGACCTCGGCCTGCTGGCGCGGCTCGGCTTGCTCTGCGTCGTGGCGACGCTGCTGGGCGGGACGGCCGCGTCGGGCCTGCATCTCTACCTGCACCACGAGAACCGCGACGAGCGACCGGGCCTGAGCATCGACGACATCCGGGGGCATTACCACGGCATCGTCAGCCCCTCCCCGCTGCTCGAATCGCTCGAATCGGGGCACCCGGCGGAGATCGGGGGCGACCTGCCCGATGCGGATCGCGCGGCGCTGCTCGCGTGGCTGCGCGGCGATCGGGTCAGCCGGGATTATGACAATCTCGACCTGGGCGATCAGGCGCCGTCGGAGATCCTGGCGGTCAGTTGCCTCGAGTGCCACAGCCGGGCGTCTTCGGGCGAGTACGCCGCGGCGTCGGTCCCGCTGGAGTATTGGGACGATATTGCGCCGCTCTCGGTGAGCCGGGAGATCAACCCGGTGAGCGTGGAGATCCTGGCGGCGTCGACGCACACGCACGCGCTGGGGCTGGCGGCGGTGACGCTGGTGCTGGCGTGGCTGGCGCTGCTGACCTCGTGGCACCGGGCCTTCGCGGGCCTGGTGGTCGGGGTCACGGGCCTGGGGCTGATGGTGGACATCGGATCCTGGTGGCTGACGCGCGAGTGGATCGCGTTCGCGTGGGCGATCGCGGTGGGCGGCGCGGCCTACAACGGAGGCATGGTCCTGCTGGGCCTGATGGTGATCGCTGACCTGCTGCGGCCGGCCCGCAAGCCGGCGGAGGCGGGCTGAAGCTCAGGCGAGTTCCTCGCGGACCTTCTCAAGCAGTTTCTTGGTGAGCAGGATCCCCTCGTGCTCGGACGGGGAGCCGCCCTCCCACTCGATGCCGACATAGCCCCGGTAGCCGGCGTCGAGGACGATCTTCATCATCCTGCGGAAGTCGGTCTGGGCCTCGTTGCCTTCGGCGTCGAACTCGCGCGACTTGGCGGACACCGCCTTGGCGAAGGGCATCATCTCGGAAACGCCCTTGTAGCGGTCGTACCAGGCCTCAGGGTCGTCGGCGCGGCTCCAGTCGAAGCAGAAGTTGCCGAAATCGGGCAGCGTGCCGCAGCGGGGGTGGTCGACGAGTTTCATCACCGCGGCGAGCCACTGCCCGTTGGAGGAGTTGCCGCCGTGGTTCTCGACGATGACATTGAGCCCCATCGGGTCGGCGAGGGCAACGAGCTTGGCGAGCCCGTCGGCGGCGAGCCTCTGCTGCTCGTCGAACGGGCCCTCGCGCTGGGCGTTGACGCGGATAGAGTGGCAGCCGAGCGTCGCGGCGGCGTGGAGCCACTTGCGGTGGTTCTCGACGGTCCTGATCCGCTCGGCCTCGTCGGGGTGCCCGATGGCGCCCTCGCCGTCGACCATGATGAGGAGGCTGCGGACGCCGTGGTCGGCGGCGCGCTTGTTCATCTCGGTGAGATAGGCGTCGTCGCGGGCCTTGTCCTTGAAGAAGGCGTTGACATACTCGACGGCGTCGAGGGCGTACCGCTCGCGGGTGACCTTGGCGAAGTCGAGGTGATCGAGTTCGCCCGCGAAGATCGCGCGGTGCAGCGACCACTCGGCGAGTGAGATCCTGAAGCGCGGCTCAGGCACGCGGACGGCCCCCGCGAAGGGCGAGCAGGCGGCGAGCGCCGCGGCGGCGGCGCCGAGTTGCAGCGCCTCCCGGCGCGAGAGTGAACGGGCAACGGGGATGTTCATGGTTTGGTCCTTGCACGATCGGGGCCCTCGGCAGGCCGACAGGGATCAGGATATCGCCCGCGTGGAGGTTTGGAGCGGCTTGAGGGGGGAGGGGGATTCTGGTATGCTGCGTGGAGCGAAGCGGCGCGTCCGTCGGCCCCGACTGGGCCGGTGGGCGCGAGAATCGTCCTGCCCGCGTCCGAGCGCCCCGGCCCTGTGGCCGAGTGGAGGGCGTCGGAAGGGCCCCGGCGAGGGCGCGGGCGACAAGACCACCGGAGAGGATTGTGATGACCCGTCGGCGTGCCGGGCGGCGGCGGTGCTTTCTGGGCAGGAGTCCGGCCATGCAAACCAGCAACACCACAACCCCGGATCGGTACCGGGCGTACACGCGGGCGAACATCGAGCGGATGCCGCAGTGGAGCCTGCTCGACGAGGAGACGCGGGAGGCGGTGCTGACGGTCTCGCTCGTGCTGCCGTTCCGGACCAACGCGTATGTGTGCGACCGGCTGATCGACTGGGACCGCGTTCCGGACGACCCGATCTTCCGGCTCACCTTCCCGCAGCGGGGGATGCTCGAGAGCGATCACTACGACCGGCTGGTCGCGTTGTCGCGCGAGGTCGATCGATTCCCGTCCCGCCGCGATCGCCTCGAGGCGGAGATCGCGGCGATCCGGTCGGGGCTGAACCCGCACCCGGCGTGCCAGACGACCCACAATGTGCCGCTGCTGCACGGCCGGCGGATTCCCGGTGTCCAGCACAAGTATCGCGAGACGGTGCTGTTCTTCCCGAGCGCCGGGCAGACCTGCCACGCGTTCTGCACCTTCTGCTTCCGCTGGCCGCAGTTCGTGGGCGACGACGATCTGAAGTTCGCCAGCGCCGAGTCGGAGACGCTCGCCGCCTACCTGCGGGCCCACCCCCGGGTGCACGATGTGCTGCTGACCGGCGGCGATCCGATGATCATGAAGACCCGGGTGCTTGCGCGATATCTTGAGCCGCTGCTCGAGGTCGAGAGCGTGCGCACGATCCGGATCGGGACCAAGGCGATCGCGTACTGGCCGCAGCGGTTCGTGACCGACGCGGACGCGGACGACCTGATGCGATTGTTCGAGCAGGTCACGGCGCGTGGCAAGCACCTCGCGGTCATGGCCCACGCGTCGCACGCGGTCGAGTTCTCCACCCGCGTCTCGAGGGAGGCGGTCCGGCGGATCCGGGCGACCGGGGCGGTGATCCGGCTCCAGAGCCCGGTGCTCCGGCATATCAACGACGACGCGGGCGTGTGGGTGGACCTGTGGACGGAGGGGACGCGGCTCGGGTGCGTGCCGTACTACATGTTCGTGGAGCGGGACACGGGCGCGAGGCGTTACTTCGAGATGCCGCTGGTTCGGTGCTGGAACATCTTCCGCAACGCCTACCAGCAGGTGCCGGGCACGGCGAGGACGGTGCGCGGGCCGAGCATGAGTTGTCACCCCGGCAAGTGCCACATCCTGGGCGTCGCGGAGGTCGGCGGGGAGCAGGCGTTCGTTCTCGAGTTTCTCCAGGCCCGGGAGCCGGACATGGTGCGCCGACCGTTCTTCGCCCGGTATGACCCGCACGCGACCTGGTACGACGACCTCGAGCCCCTGGGGGCGTCGGACGAGCCGTTCTTCCTCAAGCCGGACGGTGTGACAACGCCGGTGCGGCTCTCGGTGGAGCGGGGCGGGGTGTGGCGCTCGGGGGCGCCGGACGCGGGGCGGCACCGGAGCAACTGAGGCCGACCGGGGCCGGCGTCCTCGAAGGCGGCGCCGGGCTGGCCCCCGCAGCCTCAATCAGGGTGACACGATTCGAACGTGCGACCTCGTGGACCCAAACCACGCGCTCTACCAAGCTGAGCTACACCCTGGGCCGGGCGGCAAGCCGCCCGGGGCAACTGTACCACGCCCGCTCAATCTCGGATCGGGCCGGGGCGAACGAAAACGCCCGGGGCGGGCCAGGGTGCTGGGGTTCAGGCGGGCCCGAGGGAGCCGGCCCGGTCAGAGCGGGACCTCGCGGAGGAGCAGCACCCGCGGGGCCTGGCCTGCCTCGGTGACATTCGAGCGGTCGAGGATCATGAGGAACCGCTTCTGATAGGTGGGCGACATGGGCTCCTCGGGCTCGAGGTTGGTGACATCGGACTCGCGGTAGCCCCGGACGATGAACCAGGCGGCGAAGAAATCGCTGCGGACATCGACGGTGTTGGCGGCGCCGTTGAGGACGGCGAGCTTCTCGGCGATGTCGTCGGCGAGTTCGTCCTCGATGACGCGGGCCTCGTCGTTGAGGTCGGGGTTCTCGTTGCGGAACAGGCCCCTGCCCAGGGTGTAGGAGAAGTCGTCGTCCTGGCGGAGATCGCCCAGGGTGCGGAAATTGGCGATGTCGGTGCCGTCGCCGTTGGGGTCGTCCTCGCCGTTGAGGTCCTGGTCCTTGGCCCGCATGGCGAGTTGGTCGAGCCCGAGACGGAGGAGGCCGCCCTGGCTGGCCTGGTCGCGGACGGCGCTGCGCCAGCCCTCGACATTGGAGCGGGGGGCGGCGGAGCGGATGCGGGTGTTGAGGACATCGTTCGGGGCCAGCCCGAGCGGATCGTTGCTCGCGACGCTCAGGCCGAGGAGGGCCCCGACGCCCGACATGCCGGGGCGGTCGGAGGTGGCGAGGCTGCCGTTCACAGCCGAGCGGGCAAAGTCGCGGGCGAAGTTCTGCTCGCTGAGTGCGCGGAGGAACACGCCCTGGCCCCCCGTGGCGGTCCCGAAGGCCTGCACGATGAGGTTGGGCGAGGGGGTGAAGTCGAAGACCGCGCCCGGCTTGGCGGCGACGCCGACGGCGAAGTCGCCCAGCAGATTGGGGTTGATCGAAGAGACGCGGAACGAGGCGGCGGCGCGATCGCGGAATGCAACAAGGGCGGGGGCGATCTCGGCGCGGTTCTTCCAGGGCTCGACAAAGGCGAACGGGTCGCCGATGCCGAACGGAAGGGGGCGAACGGGGGTCGAGCCCGTGAAGTCGGCGAAATCGAAGTAGGCACCGAAGACCTTGCCCGCGACGCGGCCCGGGGCCCACTCGGTGAGGTTCTGCGAGACAACCGGGCTGTCCACACCTATCCCCGGTTCTGAAATCAGAGGGGAAGAGTTCGGGTTGTAGAGGTCGTATTGCACCGCGGTCGGCGAGAACTGGAGGCTGGTTGCGAAGCCCGGGATGGTGCGGAGGACGGCGTCGGGGGCGGTGTTGATGTTGATGGTGCCGATGACCGGGGTGGTGAGCGGGTCGCCGCCCCGGGTGAGAGCCTGGGCCATCGAGAGCAGACGCTGGGCCGGGGGCACGGAGAGGGCGACGCGGTAGTCGCCGTTGACCTCGGTGAGCTGGACGGGCGGGTTGAAGCGGACCGTCGCGTCCGTCGCCGGGTCGGTCTGGATGGTGTTCACGAACGGGGTGTAGGCCTCGAGGTCGAGCCTGCCGCGGTCGAGCACATACTCGATGAACCGGTTCTGCGTGGTGACGGCGAGGGAGTCGTTGGGCGTGGGGAAGCCCGCCTGGCGGGTCGCGACGCCCTGACTTGAGACGAGTTCGCAGAGGAGCGAGTAGCCCGAGCTGTCGGGGTCCTTGTTGTAGAACGCCGGGGGCTCGAGCCCGAGGGCGGCGGAGAGAGCCTCGGCGACGGTGGTCCAGTCGCCGGGGCGGAAGTTCGCGGGGTTGGTCCACGCCCAGGGCGCCGAGAGCCCGAGCCTGGGCGCGAAGGTCGTGCCGACGCCCAGGGGCATGAGCAGGTCCCCGAGGCGCACGCCCGCGGTGCGCGGGTCGCGTGTGGTCGTGTCGAACCCGAAGCCGTCGGAGTTATTGAGGAGCAGATCGGTGCGGTCGTCGAGGTACCGCGGGTTGGTCTGGCCGGCCTCGGCGGTGCCCATGACGGAGGGGGTCTTGGCGTCGGTCGGCCGGAGATTGCCGGCGGCGCCGATGCCGCTCATCGCGCCGGCGAGGTCGAGCGGGTCCTCGACGCCGCGTTCGCTCTTGAGGGCGGGGTGGCGGCGCAGGGTGGGAATAAGGGCGGTATCGGGGACGGTGTATCCCAGGTTGGCGGGGTTGAGTTCGTTGGTGGGAAGGACCTGGAGCAGGAGCTTGCGGAGGTTCTTGGTGAAGTACGCCGGGTAGTCCCCGCCGGGCGTGGGCTGCCCGGTGGCGGTGCCGCCCGCGCCGCCCGCGTTGCCGTTGTAGCCGAAATGACGCCCGGTGATCGGGACGGCCCGGATGCCCTCGAGCGTCTGCACGAAGGGCGAGGGCTCGTCGGCGGCGCCGTCGTTGTTCTGGTCGATGTCGAGGTCGTCCTCGATGGGCGTCAGCAGGTTGAAATTGGTGTCGGTGCCCTCGACGCACCACGCGGGCAGCAGGCCGCGCGGGGCGAGGTCGTCGTCGTTGAGGACCGCCTCGAGCGACCCGTTGTTGTCGCGGAGGTGATCGGGCCGGCGGTAGCCCGCGAAGCGGACGAAGGTGATGCCCTGATTGGTGTTGGACCACGGCCCGCTGTCGTCGGTGACGGTGGTGAGCGGGACGGTGAGGACATCGGCGGACTGCCACTGCGTGGCGACCACGCCGGTGCCGGTGAGGACCTCGTTCCAGTTCTGGTAGAAGTTCGCGGGGGCGCGGGAGGTGATGTCGTCGGCGTCGTAGGCGGCGTAGTCCAGGGCGGCCCGGGTCTCGGGGGTGATGGATGACATCCGGGGCACGAGCGGATCGCGGAGGCGGTCGACGAGCAGGTCGTTGTGCAGCCAGTTCTCGTTGGAGGTGTCGGTGTAGTCCTCGGCTTCGTTGTCGGTGATCGTGTTCTCGCTGTTGTCGATCGCCATGCGCCTCCAGAGGCGGACCTCCTGGCGCATGCGGTCGTAGGCCTCGTCGGTGCCCGGGTTGCGGAAGGCGAGGCTGGTGCGCAGGAAGTCGACGAAGGTACCGCCGTCGCTCTGGGCCACGCCCGCGACGCCGAGGTCGCCGGTGACCGGGTTGAAGGGGAGAAGGCGGACGGGCCAGCGCGGGTCGTTGGCGTTGCCCGGGGTGGTGCCGCCGTGGAGGGGCAGGCCGTTCTCGTCGGTCACGGTGAACTGGGTGGCGAGGAACTCTTCAAAGGGGTTGCGGTTGGCGAGGTCGGTCGGGGGCTGCTGGAAGATGCCGCTGGTGCTGACGCCCGGGACGATGGGCCCGGGGCCGTAGACCGAGTCGATCGCGGTCCAGCGACGGTTCATGTCGGCGATGTTGGGATGGGCCGAGACATAAAAGACGCGCGACTCGCCGGGGCGGAGGGTGACGGGGTAGAGGCGGTTGCCGATGCGGTTGGTGTCGCCGGGCGGGAAGAAGGTCCCGTCGGCCGGATTGAGGTCGGGGTCCCGCTCGAAGTAGGCGGCGAGGGGGAAGAAGTGGCCGTTGAACTCGAGGTAGTACTTCGCGTCCTCGATGCGGGTGGAGGGGTTGCTGTTGAGGGCGCCGCCGTCGGGGCCCCCGTTGGCGTCCTGGTCCTCGCCCGAAAGGACGATCGGGACATCGAAGGGGTTGGTGAGCTGGATCGCGAGAACATGCGCGATCAGGTCCGGGTTCTCGGGGGAGATGTCGGTCCGGATGGTGACATCGTCGTCGGTCCAGTCGTCGGCCGGCGGATCGGGGTCGAGCGGGTTGGGGTTGCCCACGACCATCCGCTCGTTGTTGCCGGGGGTCGGGCCGGTCGATTCGTCCTCGGCGAGGGTCACGCCGCGGAAGCCGTCGGCGTCCGGGTTGCTGATGCGCCCCTGCGGGACATCGCTGAAGAGCGTGAGGACGGCGACCTCGGTGATGAACGGCTGGGGTTCGAGGCCGTAGACATTGTACGCGATGCGGGAGTAGTCCCCGTTGACATCGGTCTCGTCCGGGGCGAGGTTCTCGTCGCCCAGGTCGAGGCGCTTGCCCTCGGTCCACCAGGGGAAGAAGGTCTCGTCCCGGAAGGTGTTGGGCCAGTTCTGCTCGAGGTTGCGGCGGATGTCGTTACGCGGCGAGGCGACCACGGTGTAGGCCGAGGGGGTGTCGTCCTCGTCGTAGAGGTCGGCCATGTTGACGGCGAGATGGGCGGAGAGACGCAGGGCGAGCTCCGAGCCGCGGTGCCCGTAGGCGAGGGTGCGCATCTGGGAGAACGGCGCGGCGGCCCCCAGACCCTCCGCCTCGGGGTCGATATTCCAGGTCGCGTCCACGCGGGCGTAGGGCGCCAGCGCGTCGGCGTAGAGCGAAAAGAGCGCGGCGGGGTCGGCCGCGTCGTTGACGAGGTCGAGGCGGGCGTCGGCGTCGGTGAGGCGGCGCTCGCCCGCGCTGAGCACGCCGTCGGCGTCGGCGTCCTCGACGATGCGCGAGCGGAGCGGGGCGGCCCCGCTGAGGGTGGTCAGCCGCGTACGCGGGTTGAGAGAAGCGAGGGCCATCGACTCGAAGTCGATCAGGTTGTCACGCACGGGCAGCGTATTGGGGTTGGCGGAGTTCGGGTCGGTGATGTTGCGCCAGTTGTCGTGCCCGCGCCGCTCCAGGTCCGTGGGGCGGTTGGCGCGGAGCGGGCCGAGGCGGCGGGTGCTCTCGTCGAACCCGCCGGCGTCGGGGTCCTCGAATCGGCCCTCAAGCGTGCGCTCGAGGCGGGAGAGGCGGCTGTCGTCGTTGGCGCCGTTGAAGGTGAGCAACTCGGTCAGGTCGTCGAGGTCGAACAGCCTGCCCCCGAGGCCGAGGGCGGTGATGGGCGCATCGTTGGGGTCGGCGATGTTGACGCCGCCGATGTCGAACCAGTAGTCCCGACGCCAGCGGGCCATCGAGGCGAGTTCGGCGAGTGTGGGCGTGACGGTCCAGGTGTTCGGCGGGGCGGGTGGGGCGGCAACGGCGAAGCTGAGCATGCCCTCGTTGCCAGGGGTAAAGTCGAAGTACTCGAAGGGGCTGGTGTTCTGGAGGGGCTGGGCGAAGGTCGACGCCTGCCAACGCAAGTTGGTCGAGGCGGGGGAGAGGCGGAACTGGTCGCCCTGGATCTCGCGGCGGAGCGCGTCGTAGGCGTACCGCCCCGCGTCGATGCCGGGCCCGTCGAGCACGAACCGGAAGACGGGGTCGGTGTTCGGGCCGCTGCGGGTGAGGTAGCCCTCGTAGTCGGCGGCGGCGAAGACGGCGGTGTTGTCGGCCTGCCGCTGCCCGGCAGGGAGGCGCTCGATGTGGGAATACGAGAGCCGCTGCTGGCCCGCGAAGGGGGTGGTCAGCGTGGTGTTCTCGAAGACGGGCCGGGACCGCTCCGAAACATCCTGCATGGTCAGCAGGCGGCGGAGGTCGATCTCCGCGGGAGTCGCGCCGGCGGTGACCTCGCTGGTCGGCGGCGTCAGCCCGTCCGTCGCCGAGTTGACATTGACCCGGCCCGAGAGATCGATCACGCGGGCGGCGAAGAAGAACCGCATGTCGGACTCGTTCTTGAGCAGGTTCTCCGCGCCGATGAACCCGAGCGTCGAGTCGGTCAGCTCGAACCACCGCGAGTCGTAGAACCCGTCGCCGTCGGCGTCGGCGTACTGATAGTCGGGGTAGTCGGGGGTCGCCCAGGTCTGGGGCGTCACGAACGAGGAGTCGACCGGCACGCCGTTGCTGTCCACGCCGCGCCCGAGGATCTGGAAGCCCGGTTCGGCGGGGAAGTAGAGGAACCGCTGGTTCATCGTCCACCACGCCGGCGTGTTGCGGATGGCGAAGGCGACGGCGTCGCCCTGGTTCAGGAAACTCGGGAGCCCGCCGGACCCGTCGGGGTCGATGGGGAGACGATCGGTCGCCCGCAGCAGGAAGTCCGACTCGGGGTTGGCCCCGCCGGGGTTGCGCAGAGTCAGCAGCGTGCGGTTCTCGGCCATGCGTGACCGCCCGTCGAGCCCGACGCCCAGCCCGGGCTCGGCGTCGAAGTTGCCGCGGAGATTGAAGAGGTTGACGCTCAGCCCATCGGGCGCGAGGTTGGAGATCTGCCGCCAGTCTCGGTTGTCGAGGTAGTGGTACTCCTCCTGGAACCCGAGCCCGGCGAGTTGCAGGGCGTTCTCAGAGAAGAGCCGGCGGTCGATGGGCAGCCCGGAGCCGGTGCGCCCGGTGAACTCGGGCTCGGCGGAGGCCAGCCATGGGTCCGAGGCGACGCGGAAATCGCGGAGGGCGTCGTCCTGCCCGCTGAGCGTGATACTGTCGCCGACCTTGTCGAGCATCACCGGGTGGTCGCCGGCGGGGCGGAAGCGGAAGCGTTCGACGGCGTCGTCGAGGTTGGTCGTGTTGAACACGCCGGGGATGCTGGCGTACCGGGACGGGTCGAACGAGAGCCCACCCTCGCCGATCGCCGCGTTGCCCGCGACGATCATGCTCTTGTACGAGTAGTCGGTATAGGGATAGTCGGTCGCCTCGCGGACGAACCGCTGCCGGTCCGCCTCGGTCGCGCTCTGCGGGGGGTCCCCGTCCTGCGGGACGCGCCCGCCGACGAGGTCCTCGTCGTTGGTGATGGTGTCCGGGTAGACGGCGAGGCGGTCGGCGGCGACGACCGAGGCGATGTAGTCGGCGATCTGGCCCTCGACGGCGTCGAGCTCGGAGGTCCGCTCCACCGTGGCGGAGACGCGGGTGTCGGCCTGGCCCAGGGTGACATAGAACGCCGCGAAGACGGCGACGAGCGCGAGCGTGCCGATCACGATAATGAGCGCGCTGCCCCGGCGCCTGGGCGATCGCGGCCGAAGGGTTGGGTTGGGCGTGGGCATGGTTCGGCTCCTCGCGTCGGGGCCCGTGCCGCCCCGTCTCTCCCCGGTCTGGTTCGTCGTGCGCGTCATGGGGCTCACATCTCCCCCGCGAGCGTCGGCACGCGGAACTCGGTCTGGTAGGTCCGCTCCGTCTCCGGATCGGACGGGTCGACGAAGCGCATGGTCACCCGGATCAGCCTGGGCCAGGGCCAGGGCTTGGTCTCGTCGTCCGAGGCGTCCAGCGGCGTGTTGTTGGTGTCGGTGTAGGCGTAGCCGAAGCAGTACTCGGCGGCGACCGCGTCCTCGGGGTCGCCCGTCGGCGGGTAGCGGCGGTCGACGCGGACGAGTTCGACCATTTCGCGGTCGATGCGCTGGAGCGCCGCGCCGCCGTTCTGCGGGGCGCTCCCGTCCTCGAGGAACCACTCGCCCATCACGCCGCGGATGCCGAAGTCGTCGTCCGTCTGGTCGTCGCGGTCCTCGAGCGGGGCGCCGTCGTAGGTGAGCCCGAAGAGATCGGCGAAGAGGGTGTCGGCGGACGAGGCCGCGCTGCCGCCCTCGTCGTACCGCCCGTTGTCGTTGCCGTCGGCGTAGCGGCGCAGGCCGTGCCAGATGGGGCGGCCGTAGTTGGGGTTGGTCCCCGGGTCTCTCCGGTCGACGATGCCGAAGGACCACTCGACGATGAACTCGGTGCAGCGGGGCAGGAAGGCATGGGCCCCGAGAACCTCCTGGTCGGCCTGCTCGATCGCGCGGAACAGGCGCACCTCGCGGTCGGCAGCGGAAGTGGTGAGCAACGCGCCGTCGTCGATCGCGGCCCGCGGGGGCGCGGGCTCGTAGCGGACGCGGAAGCCGCTGTACCGGGCGGACGACGCATCGCTCGGATCGAGCGCGACCGAGGGAAGGGCGTCGAGCATCCAGAGTTGCTGGGTCTGGGGCTGGGCGTTCGGGCGGAACGCGCCGGTCAGCAGCGCGGTGCCGACGAACTGGATGCCGTTGGTGTCCGTGCGCGCCCGTCCCTGCTCGTAGCCGAGCCGCTCGGTGGCGCTCGAGAAGTCGTAGTCCATCAGGCCCGGCGGAGAGAGTTCAACCGCGACGGGAGAGGCGGGGAAGGGCCTGATCCAGGTCCCCGTGACCGTCGCGCGGATCTCGTCCAGATCGGTGACCGCGACATCGACCAGCCCGGAGGTGAACAGGGGCCTGGCGAGCGATTCGTCGACGCCGGTCCGCCCGAGCGGGTCGTCGATCGAGCCCCCGCCGACGAGGGCCGCGGCGCCGTCGTCGGCGTCTCGGATCGTGTGCCGGCTCGGGTTGACGAGCACGACCGCGGGGCTGTCGGGGCGATTGCCGAGTTCGTAGGGCGCCATGTGGGCGACGGCGCGGAAGACGCTCTGGGCCGCGGGCCCCAGGGCCACCTGGCGGGAGGAGTCGGCGATGCGGTTGAACGCGTCGAGCCCGGCCGCGCCGGTGTCGTTGGGGCGCAGGCCGAAGACCTCGTCGGGCAGATTCTGGGTTCCCTGCGCGCGGGGGACGAGCAGGGTGGCGTGGCGGAGCAGGGTCCAGTCGGCGGCGAACTCGTTGGGGTTCACCACGCCCAGGCCCGAGGGCTCGCCCAGGCGGGCGGTCTCGAAGTTGTTGGGCTCGTCGAGGCGCGGCCTGGCGTACCGGGTCGTGTAGACGGGGCTGTCCGGGTTGTCGCCGAAGTTCTCGGGCATGCGCTGCCCGTGGCCGTAATAGACGCGGGCGACATTCGCCCTGGCGATCATGTCGCGGTGCAGCGGGGTGCGCTTGCTGGTGAAATCTCCCCGGCTGAAGAACATTAGTTCGTCGATCCGCCGGGCGCGGGGCTCGGCGCTGTCCGTCACGGTGAGGGCGACTGGCCTTTGCTGGGGCGTTCCCGCGGCGTAGTCGCTGGTGATTTCGTTGCGGATGACGAGGAAGCCGCTCTCGCGGACCATGCTCTCGAAATCGCGGCGCATGACGCGTTCGATCCGCGAGGCGAAGCGGTTCATCGTGCTGACGCGCTGCCCCTGCGCCACGGTGTCGCCCACGGTGGCGAAGATCGTGCCCACGACGACGCCGACGACCGCGAGGACGCCGATCGCGACGATGACCTCGACGAGCGTGAACGCGCGGGGCTGGGCGGGGCTGGTCCTCATCGGGCGTTGAACTCCATCACGAAGACCTCGACCGGGGACTGCGGCGTGAACACGACCTGGCGGAGCTTGCCGACGCGGTAGGCCTCGTGGGCCGGCTCCGAATCTGGCCGCACATCAACAACGCAAGCCATGCAGATGTCGCGATCCCGCCCATCAAACGGCGGACACAGCTGCGCAAAGTTAAGCGGCGGATCAACCCTAAGATCGACAAAGTTATTATCAGAGTCAATCGAGATCACTTCGCGCACTTTTCTCACAATGCCGAGATTATCCACGAATCGCTGGCCTCTTTGGGCAAGGAATCGGAGATCCTCCATATTGGCAGTCGCGATTGCAGTGTTCGCGTCCAAGTGAATTCGCACTGCATCAAAGAGAACGCAAATGCCATCCCTTGCTTCGGGGCTTCCGGGATCGGCTGTCGAGGGGACGGGGCCCGCACGGGCGCTCAGAACGACCGCGTAGTCCCCTGTCCCATCCAGCGTCGGGGCGCCCGTGTTCTCTTCTCGCCCGACCGGATGCACATCTGGGCTAGCCGGGGAACGGAGCAGCAGCTGGGACAAGGTGTCTCCGTCCGCGACGCGGATACCGGTGTCAATCCGCCTAACGAAGACGGCCATCTGGATGTTGCCGGATTGCATTCGACGCGGGACAAAGTCCCAAACGAATTGCGGCCCATCAAATACCTGGCCCGGAATACTCCGTGGGCTTGGATACAACCGAGCACCCACTGGAATATCAGGGGCATCAGCCGGTACGCCAGCAAGGAAGCGTTCCGCAGGATCTCGAAAGTAGATTCCGCCTGTTTGCACATATGCACGCAGGTTGGCATCACCCGCCGACACTGGTATGGTGCGTGGTCCGTTGTCGAGATTGTTATTAACAGCGCCCCACGACCAGTCCGCTTCCCAGAGGTAGCCGTACCCAGTAACAACACTAAAATCTGGGTTCGGGTCTGCGCCGGATCGATAGGCAGGATGCTGCCCGAAGATCGGCTCTCCAGCCGACTGCGATTCTGGGTTGTTATCGTCCTGATCGTTCGGAAGATCGTCACCATCCGCATCTGATTCGTCAACATCAACACGCCCGTCCTGGCTGGCGAGCTCGCCCACGATGTCCGGGTTCGTCAGGATGAAGTCCCGCACCGCGGAGGCGGCGACCTGCCCCATGATCGTGTCCGACGCCTGCCGCTGCTGGGTGATGACCACCGGGAAGACCGAGGCGAGCCCGAGCAGGCCGACCGCGAGCACCAGCACCGCGATGAGGACCTCGATCAGCGAGAAGCCCGCGCGGCCCCGCGGGCTCGGCACGCCGCGACGCGAAGATGTCCACGACGCCCGAGTCATCGCAGCACCTCCGTCAGGTCGCCCGTGGCGGGCTGAACGAAGTAGAGCTTCGCCCTGGGCTCGTCGGCGGGGATGTCCCCCGACGCCGCGTCGCCGAAGATATTGCCGTCCCCGTCCGCGTCGCTCCGGTCGAACCCGCCCGCGGCGATGAAGTTCGTGTCGCCCTGGATCCACCGGTTGATCCCGATGCGGACCTCGTTGGGCGTGGAGATCACATCGCCGTCGAAGAGCCCCAGATCGAACCGGATCGAGCCGGCGGTGCCGATCGCCTGCACCAGCCCGGTCGTCTCGGTGACGATCGGGAAGTAGAGCGAGTTCGTATCCTTGTTCACGCCCGAAGCGCCCAGGCCCGAGACCAGATCGGACTCGCGGAACATCGCCAGGCGCGCCACCGGGCCCGCGAGCACGGTGTCGTTCGAGAAGTTGCCGATCGCGACGGCCTTGAGCCACCGGTCGTTGCTCTGCACGACCCCGTTCCCGTCGACATCGTCCGACGCGAGCACCCGCGACGCCCAGTCGCGTGCGTCCTCGATGCGGTCGGCACGCATCCACCGCGTCGCGCCGAGGAACATGTCCCGCCCGAGCGCGCTCGGCCTGGGATCGATCACGATCGCGGGCCTCGACCCGCGGACCAACTGGCCCGTCCCCGACTCGAACCGGATCATGAACGACTGACGCGGCGTTCTCGTCCGGCTCGCGCCCGTGATCAACGAACCCTCCGAGCCCGGCGCCTGCATGCGGGGCTCGTAGAGGAAGGTCTCCGGGAGCAGCCAGTTGCCGTCGAGCCGGGCGCTCTCGCCCTGCGGGGATCCCTCGTTGCCGTACGCCTGCGAGTCGTACCAACCCTCGTAGTCGATCGGGCGGGTCGAGGGGCAGAACTGGAAGCACTGATCGATGGTCTGCGGATCGGCGAAGCCCGCGACGGCGTACCCACGCGGCAGCAGGATCGGAGAGGTCTGCGACACCGGCGCGAAGACCTCACGCTCCACACCAAATTGAATCGGGTTCGCGAACGCGCCGGGGCCGAACGGGACGGGATTGAAACTCGGATCGCGATAAGTCCCGACCGAAACGACCGGCACCAGACGCGTCCGCCCGTCCGGGTCGCGGATGAACACCAGCCCCGCGTCACCCTCGCCCTGGAACGCGAGGTCCCGCGCCACCTGCACGCCCACGCGCAGCGAGTTCTCTGCCAGCGAGCGCTCCGACGCGTCCAGCATGTTCCGGAACGCCGGCACCGCCACGCCCAGCACCACCACCAGCAGCGTCACCACCACCAGCAGCTCGACGAGCGTGAACCCGGCCGCACCCTGGACGCGAGAGGTTCTCACCGCCCCACCTCCACCGCGTTGTCCGACTTGGCCAGCGCCCGGACCTCCCAATCGGCCAGGTCCAGGCTCGTGTCGAGCCCCGCGCGCAGCGTCTCGATCGGCTCGGTGCCGAAATACCCGTCGGGCCCGGCCCCCACGATCGCCCAGCGGGCCCCGCGCAGCTCGGCGTTGCCCGAGGTCAGGTCGATCGCGGCCCGCTCGGCGGGCGTTGACGCCGAGGCCAGCGCGTTGATCTTCTCCTCGTCGAGCAGCACCGCGGGGATATTCAGTTGATAGGTCGCGGTGACCTGGATGCCGTACGAGGAGCTCAGCGGCTCCCACCGGTAGTAGCGGTACGCCTTGCCGTTGGAGTCGACCACCGCGGCGTGCCGCCAGTCCGTCTCGGCCAGCGGGTTCGCCACGGTCAGCTCGGGGTCGCCCGCGTTCTCGCGGTACTCGTCGAGATCGAAGTACTCACGCTGCAGCCTCGCCGCGGGGCGGTCGGCCGCGAAGAAGGGCTCCGTCCGCTCGCGTGAGGTCGAACGCCCGTCGGTTTCGAGCGCATCCCCGCTGTCGGCGGTAACGCCCTGGAAGGTGCCGTCGGCGAGCGGCTTGACCATGCCCGGCCCATCGACGCCGTCCACGGCCGAGGGCATGGCCCCGACGAGGTAATAGCCCAGGGAGTACTTGCTGTAGCGCTGGTTGGCGAGCCTCCACTCGGGCGTGTCGGCGCGGTAACGGTTGGCCAGGTCCTCCTCGCTCGGGGCGCCCCCGGACTGCGGGTCGATCCCTTCGAGGAAGCGGCGGTTGCGCTGGTGGGCGGGGTTGTACACCGCGGCCAGCCGCAGACGCTCGTTGCCGGGCGCGACCGCGATCGGGGCGCCGTCCGAGTTCTCCGAGCCGTCCCGGGCGAGGACCGCCGGCGGGACGACCATCGCCCCCCCGCTGCCCTGGATCCCGTCCTGCACGAGCGGGGGCGGGAACCCGAACTGCGCCTCGAACTGCCGCACGCCCTGCCCCAGCGCCACCGCGGAGGCCTGCATCGCCTTCTGCGACCCGGCCGAGCCCGCGTTGCCGACCGCGACGAGCACGATCGTCAGCAGCAGGCCGATGATGAGCAGCACGACAAGGAGCTCGGTCAGCGAGAACGCCCGCCGCGCCGCGCGCCGAACCGAGTTGTCCGTCCCGGTGGATCTCATCCCCGGCCCTTTCCGGCTCGAAGCCGCGTCAGCCCGCGTTGAGCGAGTTGATCATCTCGACCAGCGGGAGGAACATCGCGATGATGATCGTTCCGATGATGCCGCCCAGCACGATGACCATGAGGGGCTGGAGCAGCGAGACCAGCGACGCGACCGCGACATCGACCTCTTCGTCGTAGTTGTCGGCGATCTTCATGAGCATCGCGTCGAGCTCGCCCGTCTCCTCGCCCACATCGATCATGTTGATCACGATGCCGTCGCAGGTCTTGCTCGCCCGCAGCGGCTCGGCGAAGGTCTCGCCCTCCCGGATCGAGTCGTGCACCCGCTGCAACGCCCGCTCGAAGACGAAGTTCCCGCTCGTTTCCTTGGTGATCGTCACCGCGTCGAGGATCGGCACGCCAGCGCCGATCAAGGTCCCCAGCGTCCGCGTGAACCGCGCGATCGTCGTCTTGCGGATCAGCCCCCCGAAGATCGGGGTCCAGAGCATGACCACATCCGTCACGGCCTTGCCGGGCTTGGTCTTGCGGATCACCTTCCAGAACACCATGATCGCGATCGGCGAAAGCCCCACGAACACCCAGCCCGGGATCGTCTGCCCCGCCTCCTGGCCCGCGACCCAGCGGCTGGTGTCGATCAGCCACACCGTCAGCGCCGGCAGGTTCACGCCGAAGTCCGCGAAGATCTCCTCGAACTTCGGGATGATGAAGACCATGATCGCCGTCAGGATCACCAGCGCGATCGTGATCACCGCGACCGGGTAGACCATCGCGCCCTTGATCTTCCGCTTCAGCCGCTCGGCCTTCTCCATGAACTCGGCAAGGCGCTGGAGGATGATGTCGAGCACGCCGCCGATCTCGCCCGCGTGCACCATCTTCGTGTAGAGAATGTCGAACGCCTTGGGGTACTTCGCCATCGCGTCCGAAAGCGACGAGCCGCCCTCGACCTCCTCCGCAACGCCGCCCACGACATTCTTCATCAGCCCCGGCTTCTGCTGGCCCTCGAGGATCTGCAGCGAACGGAGCAGCGGCAGGCCCGCGTCCTGGAGCGTCGAGAGCTGCCGCGTGAAGAGCGTGAGCTGCTTCTTGCTCACCTTCCCGATCGAGATCGAGGCCCCCCGCTTCTTCTTGCGACGCTTCGCCGGAGCCGCCTCGGCGCCGCCCGGCTCGCCCTTCTTCTTCGCCGCCTTCGCGGGCTTGACATTGATCGGGAACAGCTGCTGCGCGCGGATGCGGCTGATCGCCTCCTCGCTGCTCGCGGCCTCGATCGTCCCCTTCTGGGACTTGCCCGCCGCGTTCATCGCCTCGTATGCAAAGGTCGGCATCGTCGCTTCTCCCGCGCGGGCCCCGCCCGCGCCGCCAGAGGGGTCGCCCCCGGTTAATCTTCCGAGACCGTCTCCCGCAGCACCTCGTCGATCGTCGTCAGACCGTCGTAGATCGCCATCAGCCCGCTCTCGCGGAGCGTCCGCATCCCCCGCCGGCGGGCGTGCTCACGCAGCACCGCCGTGCTGGCTTCCTTCATCACCAGCTCGCGCATGTCGTCGTCCATCTCCATGATCTCGAAGATCGCCATCCGCCCCTTGTACCCCCCGCCGATCCGGTCCGTCCGGCTGGGGCGGCAGAAGGTCCGCCCTCGCACATCCTCGGAGCGCAGGTTCAACTCCATCAGCTCCTCCTCCATGGGCGTGTACTCCTCCTTGAGCGTCGGGTCGAGCCGGCGCACGAGCCGCTGGGCCACGATCCCCTCGATCGTCGCCGTCAAAAGGAACGGCTCCATCCCGAGGTCGACCAGGCGGATGATCGAACTCGGCGCGTCGTTCGTGTGCAGCGTCGAGAGTACGAGGTGCCCCGTCAGCGACGCCTGCACCGCGATCTGCGCCGTCTCCAGATCGCGGATCTCGCCCACCAGGATCACATCCGGATCCTGACGCAGGAACGACCTCAGCAGCTTCGCGAAGGTCAGACCCGCCTCGGTGTTCACCTGGCACTGGCACAGCCCGTCGATGTCGTACTCGACCGGGTCCTCCGCCGTCAGCAGCTTCGTCTCGATGTCGTTGAGCTCCTGCAACGCCGCGTAGAGCGTCGTCGTCTTGCCCGAGCCCGTCGGACCCGTCACCACCACGATCCCGTTCGGCTTGTTGGTCAGGTGGCGGAACTTTGCCAACTCGTCGTCGCGCAGCCCGATCCGGTCCAGGCTCAACTCCACATTCGACCGGTCCAGCACGCGCATCACGCACGACTCACCATAGATCGTCGGCAGAATCGCCACGCGGAGGTCGATCGGGTTCCCCCCCACCGTCAGCTCGATGCGCCCGTCCTGCGGAAGACGACGCTCGGCGATGTCCAGATTCGCCATGACCTTGACGCGGCTCGTGATCGCCGGGCCCAGGTGCTTCGGCGGGGGCACCATCTCGTACAGCACCCCGTCGATGCGGTACCGCATCTTGAACTCACTCTCGAACGGCTCGAAGTGAATGTCCGACGCGCGGTCCTTGATCGCCTGCAGCAGCACCAGGTTGATCAGCTTGACCACCTGGTTGTCGTCCGCCGCCTCGAGCACCGCGTCCAGGTCGACCGACTGGTCGCTCTTGCCCATCAGCGAGGCGAAGCGGTCATTCTCCGCCATCCCGCTCACCAGGTCCGCCATCGAGTTCGACCGCGCGTAGTGCTTCGCGAGCAACCCGTCGATCAGCCCCGGGTCGGCCACCACCGCCTCGACATTGAACCCCATCAGCAGACGGAGATCGTCCACCGCCTGGAAGTTCTGGTGACTCTTGAGCGCCACCACCAGCCGCTTGTTACGGGGGTCGTACTCGATTGGCACCACGCCGTACGCGTTCGCGTTCTCAGCGGGGATCGCGTCCACCACCTCGGGCGGTAGGTCGACCTTCGAAAGGTCCCGGTACTCCATCCCCGCCTGGCCCGCCAACGCCTCGGCGACCTGCGCCTCGGTGACATACCCGAGCTCGATCAGCAGCTTGCCGATCTTCTCCTTGCGGGTCTGCTGGACCGTCAGGGCTTCGTGCACCTGCTCACGGGTGCAATAGCCGAGCTTCGTGAGCACACGCCCGAGCTTGCGACCTTTCAACTCCGAGACCGGCACTGTCGGCATGACGGCTCCTCACCGGTTCGCCCGCGGGTCCATCGGGAGTCTCCCCGATCGCCGCCAAGGCCCCGGTCGAGTCCCATCCCGATTCGGCCGAGAACCCCACAGGTTCGACCCACTCTACAGAATCCCACGGCCTTTTTCAACAAGACACCCGAAAACTGGCTCGACCAGAAGACCGCGAACGCCGTCCAGGCGACCGCCCGATCCAATCAATCCCTATCAATCACCGAGCACAGTCGTGTCGGAAAGCTCCGGTCGATTGAGCGTCCCGCCCGCCTGAAGCACCTTGTCTCTCAGGTCAGCCGGATTCTTGCTCTTATCGATCATCTCCTCAGCCGAGATCATGCCCCGGGAGTAGAGCGACCAGAGGTGATCATCCAACAATTGCATGCCGTACTTCTTCCCGGTCTGGATGGCCGAGTCGATACGGAAGGTCTTGTTGTCGCGGATCAGGTTGGCGATCGCAGGGGTCACCACGAGGAACTCGTAGGCCGCCACCCGGCCCTTGGTGTCCACCCGCTTCATCAGGACCTGGGACAGCACGCAGATCAGCGCCGTCGACAACTGCACCCGGATCTGGTTCTGCTGCGTCACGGGGAAGGCGTCCACCAGGCGGTCGATCGTCTTGGCGGCCCCGGTCGTGTGCAGGGTCCCGAACACAAGGTGACCGGTCTCGGCCGCCCGCACGGCCGCTTCGATCGTCTCCAGGTCGCGCATTTCGCCGACGAGGATCACATCGGGGTCCTGTCGCAGGGCCCGCCGGAGCGCCTCGGCGAAGGACGGGACATCGTTCCCGACCTCGCGCTGGTTCACGATCGATTTCTTGTGATAGTGGTAATACTCGATCGGGTCCTCCATCGTGATGATGTGGTGATCAATGTACATGTTGATGTAGTCGATCATCGTCGCGAGGGAGGTCGTCTTGCCGGATCCCGTCGGACCCGTCACCAGGAACAGGCCCCGGGGACGGCGGACGAGGTCCTTGCAGATCTCGGGAAGGCCGATCTGCTCGAAGGTCAGCAGGCGGTTCGGGATCTGGCGGAGCACGATCGCCAGATCGCCCCTCTGGCGGAAGACCGACACCCGGAACCGGGCCGCGTCGCCGTAGGCGAAGCCGAAGTCGGTGCCCCCCTCCTCCTGCAATTCCTGCTGGTTCCGTTCGGGGGTGATCGACTTCATGAGCGAAACCATGTCGTCGGACTCGAGCACCTTGGTCTGGAGGTTCCGCAGCCCGCCGTGGATGCGGATGGTCGGCTGGCGGCCGACCGTCAGGTGGAGGTCGCTCGCGTCGAGCTTGACCACGGTGTCGAGCAGGCGGTCGATCTGAATCGTGGACATATCTCAGGCTCTCCGATCCCGCCACGCGGGCGGGGCGTGTGGGCGTTCGGTCTCAGTCCGCAACCTGGCTCACGCGGGCGATCTCGTCTGGCGTGGTCACACCCTTGAGAACCTTGATCTTCCCGTCCTCGACCAGCGGGCGCATCCCCGCCGCCAGAGCCGCCTTGCGCAGCGTGGCGACGGGCGACACCTTGAACGCGAGATCCCGGATCTCCGCGTTCAACTGGAGCATCTCGAAGATCGCCTTCCGGCCCTTGTACCCGCCCGGGGCGTCGGCGTGGGGCACGGGCTTGTAGACCTTGCCCAGGGCCTCCTCCTTCGTCAGCCCGATCAGGTTGAGGTACTTGGGATCGAGGTCCTTCTCCTCCGCCAGTTGCTTCGACGGGCTGTAGAGCACCCGGATGAGCCGCTGGGCCATGATCGCCTGGATCGACGACGCGACGAGGAAGGGCTTGACCCCCATGTCGATCAACCGCGTGATCGCGCTCGGCGCATCGTTGGTGTGCAGCGTCGAGAACACGAGGTGCCCCGTCAGCGCCGCCTGGATCGCGATGTCCGCCACCTCCCGGTCGCGGATCTCGCCCACCAGGATGATGTTGGGCGCCTGACGCAGCATCGAACGCAGGATGGCCGGGAAGGTCAGGCCGATGCCCTCCCTCACCTGGCACTGGTTGATCCCCTCGAAGTTGTACTCGACCGGGTCCTCCGCGGTAATGATCTTGCGGTCCGGGCGGTTGAGCACATCCAGCGCCGAATACAGCGTCGTCGTCTTGCCCGAGCCCGTCGGGCCCGTCACGAGAAAAATCCCGTTCGGCCTGCGGATGATCTTGTTGAAGGTCTCGAGATTCTCGGGCTCGAAGCCCAGGTTCTCCAGGCCGATCCGCACCGCGTCGGGCCTGAGGATACGGGCCACCACGCTCTCGCCGTGGTACGCCGGGCACGCCGAGACGCGGTAATCGATCATCGTCCCGTCGACATCGAGCTTGATGCGCCCGTCCTGCGGGATGCGCTTCTCCGCGATGTTGACCCCCGCCATCAGCTTCATGCGGCTGAGCACCGCGTTCTGCATGCGCTTCGGGAGGTTGTCGCGCTCGATGCAGACGCCGTCGATCCGGTACCGCAGGCGGACCCGGTCGGCCATCGGCTCGATGTGAACATCCGACGCCCGCACCCGCACCGCCTCGGACAGGATGCGGTTGACCAGCCGCACGACCGGGGAATCCTCCCCCGCGACATCGATCGACTTGTCCATCGAACGGTCGACCGAGCGGTCGATTGTCCGGTCGATCGACTCGGTCACGAGGCTCTTGTCCGCCGAGACCGGCGCCGTCCCCGCCTGCTTGCCCTCGATGAACTTGCGGATCGCCGCCCGGCTGGCGATCTTCAGGTCCAGCTCCTTGTTCAGCCGGAAACGCAAGTTGTCGAGCAACTCCAGGTTCATCGGGTCGTGGACGATCAGCCGCAGCTTCCCGCCGGCCTCCCCCATCGGGAGCACCAGGTACTTGCGGATCAACTGCTGATCGATCCCAGACATGTCGACCTGGGAGGCGTACGGCTCCTTGTTCGGGTCGACATAGTCCAGCCCGAACTGGGTCGCCAACGCCTGGGCAACCTGCTCCTCGGTCGCCTTGCCCATCTCGATCAGCGTCTCGCCGATCCGCTTCCCGTTCTTCTTGCCGTCCTTGGCCGCCTTCTCCGCCTCGGCGGAGGTGACAAGACCGGCGCCGGCGAGGATCTCGCCCAGTTTCTTTCGTGATCGTGCCATGCGCTGTCGAGGGCCTCCACCAGGTCGGGTCGCCGCGGCCGCGGCGGTCGGTGTGCCGAACGGATCCCCCGCACGCGCGGTCCATCCACGCCCACGGGTCCCCGTTGACGCAACTATACCGGCCTGCCCATCCCCCGGATCCCCCCAGCCCTCCCGGACTCCGACCCCCACGAGCGACCTGGGCGCAGCCGGCGCGCTAACCTCTCGTAGCGACGGATCGATCCACGCCGTCTCCCCGGGGCTCGAAAGGAACGCCCGTGCCGTGCTCGCCCGATCCACGCTGCCGCCCGCTCCGCGTGCTGATCACGGCTGGGCCGACCCACGAGCCGATCGACGCCGTCAGGTACCTCGGCAATCGCTCGAGCGGGCGCGTGGGCGTCGCCCTCGCCGAAGAGGCCGCCTCGCGCGGGTGGCAGGTCCGGATTCTGATGGGGCCTCTTGCGAGACTCCCCGGGTCGCCCGGCATCGAGATCCATCGCTTCGAGTCCACCGCGGACCTCGAAGCCCTGCTGATCGAACACCTCCCCGAGACCGACCTGCTCATCATGGCCGCCGCCGTTGCCGATTTCCGCCCCGTCGTGCCCGAGGGAACCCGGGAAGGCAAATGGCGCCGCGGCAAGGGGCCGGTCACCCTCCACCTCGAACCGACGCCCGACCTGCTCGCGGGCTGCGCCGCGCGCCGCCGCGACGACCAGACCCTCGTCGGCTTCGCCCTCGAGCCGCGCCATCGCCTGACCGACTCCGCCCGCGAGAAACTGGAGCGCAAGGCCATCGACTTCATCGTCGGCAACCCTCTGGAGACCATGGACTCCGATTCCATCGCCGCGACACTCTTCCAACGGGGCGGCGAGGCCGTCGCCTCCACCGACGGCCAGGTCGGCAAGGGCGAGTTCGCCCGCTGGCTATTTGATCAACTCGAACCGGTCGTCGCCAAGGCGACCAGGAGACAGACCCATCGCACACCAAAGTGACCACCCGGGCCGGGGATCAGGGCCGGGAGGCCCCAGGCGAGACCGCGGGCCGGGGTCGGGAAGACCGGGAGGCCCCGGAGGCCCGGGACCCCGAAACAGGCCCAGCGGCGGTCCGCCGGGACCGCGTAGAGGACCCGCCCGCCCCGGACCCGGCGGCTTCGGCGGCCCCCCGCGCGGCCCCGGCGGGCGAGGCCCCGGAGGCCCGCCCCCCAAGCCGATCAAGCCCACGCGCGAACCGGCGCCCCCGCCGATCGAGGTGCTCCATCTCGACGACGAGGTCATCGCGATCCTCAAGCCGGCCGGGGTCCTGACCGCCGCCCAGCACGCGCGCCGGGCCACCGCGCTCGACCTGACGCGGAATCTCCTCAAGGCCCGGCGTCAGCGGGACACCCGGGCGTTCGTGGTCCACGAGGTCGACCGCGACGCCTCGGGCGTGCTCGTGTTCGCCCGGACCCACGAAGCCGCCGAGGCCCTCCGACGCCAGTTCCGGAGCAGGAAAACCACGCGCATCTACGAGGCGATCGTCGAGGGGGTCTTCGCCCCCGCCGACGCCGGCGCCGCCGCGACGACGACAATCCGGACTCGCCTGGTCCAGAACCGGCGCGGCGTGGTCGAGAGCGTGCCGGACACCGACGCCGCACCCACCGGCCCACAGAAGCCGCTCGCCGCCGTCACGCACGCACGGGTCGTCGCCTCCGGCGATGGCCTCACCCTCCTCCGCCTCCGCGCCGAGACGGACCATCCGTTCCAACTCCGTGCGCACATGGCCGAACAAGGCCACCCCGTCGCAGGCGACGCCGCCTACGGCTCGACGCGGCGGGAGTTCTCCCGCCTCGCCCTCCACCTGGGTGAGGTCACCTTCGAGCACCCAGCCTCCGGCGAGAGAATCCGGCTGCACAGCCCGCCGCCCGCGTTCTTCTCCACCGCCGTCGGCAAGGCCCCGCCCCGCGACGCGAAGCCCGATGTTGTCGACACGCCCGAAGGCGTGAAGGTCCCGACACAGTGGGACCGTGTCAGCGAGTGGTACGACAACCTGCTCCGAGAAAAAGGCCACGATCATTACGACAAGGTCCTTATCCCCCGCACGCTCAGCCTGCTCGACCCGGACACGAACGAGCGGGTCCTCGACATCGCCTGCGGGCAGGGCGCGCTCAGCCGCGCCGCCGCCGAGCGCGGCGCCGCCGTGCTCGGGGTCGACCTCGCCGAACGGCTGATCGAACGGGCACGGGCGATCGGCGGGGATCGCATCGAGTACCGCGTCGGAGACGCGCAGCACCTCGAGCAACACGCCGAGCCCGCGAGCTTCGACGCCGCCGCCTGCCTGATGGCTCTGATGAACATCCCGGATGTCGACGCGACCCTCGCGGGCGCCGCCGCCGCGCTCCGCCCGGGCGGGCGCTTTGTGGGCGTGATCCTCCACCCCGCGTTCCGCGCGCCCCGGCAGACGGCCTGGGGCTGGGAGGGGATGGGAACCGAGAACCCCGTGCAGTTCCGTCGGGTCGACGCGTACCTGCGCCCCAGTTCCATCGAGATCACGATGAACCCCGGCGCCCATTCCTCCGGCGCTGCCGCCGTGAAGACCACCACCTTCCACCGCCCGATCTCCGCTTACATCGCCGCGGCCGCGAAGGCGGGGCTGGTGATCGACGCCCTCGAGGAGTGGCCCAGCGAGCGACGGAGCAACCCGGGGCCCCGAGCCGACGCCGAGGACCGGGCCCGGGCCGAGATCCCGATGTTCCTCGCCTTCCGCGCCCTCAAGCCCCCGATCGCCTGACGCCTCCACGCGCCGCACACGGGGGTTCTATCCTGAGAAACTTCGCACCCGGCCCCGGGCATCCCGGGAAGGAGGCAACCGTGTTCATGCGCATGATCTACGACGAGAAGCTCGCCCAGGCCGCCTACCTCTTCGGCTGCCAAAAAACCGGGCAGGCCATCGTCTTCGACCCCCTCCGCGATGTCGACCGGGTGATCGACCTCGCCGCGGCCCACGGCCTCAAGCTGGTCGCGGTCGCCGAGACCCATATCCACGCCGATTTCGTTTCCGGCGCCCGCGAACTCGCCGAGCGGGGGGCCCATGTCTATGTCTCGGGCGAGGGCGGGCCCGACTGGCAGTCGCGATGGGTGACGCAGAAGGCCGGCGGCGGCGCCTACGCCCACACCATCCTCCGCGACGGGGACTCGTTCTCCCTCGGCGGCATCGAGTTCACCGCCCTCCACACCCCGGGGCACACCCCCGAGCACCTCGCCTACCTCGTCACCGACCGGGGCGCCGGCGCCTCCGAACCGCTCGGCCTGGTCAGCGGCGACTTCGTCTTCGTGGGCGATCTCGGCCGCCCCGACCTCCTCGAGACCGCCGCCGGGCAGGCCGGGCTTATGGAGCCCTCCGCCCGCACCCTGTACAAGACGCTCAATCGACTCGACTCCCTGCCCGACTGGGTGCAGGTCTGGCCGGGGCACGGCGCCGGCAGCGCCTGCGGGAAGGCGCTCGGCGCCGTCCCCATGAGCACAATCGGCTACGAGCGACGCTTCAACGCCGCCATCCGGTCCGCGGTCAACGAGCAGGCCTTCGTGGACTTCATCCTCGACGGACAGCCCGAGCCCCCCATGTACTTCGCCACCATGAAGCGCGTGAACCGCGACGGCCCCCGCGTCCTCGGGGGCCTCCCCGAGCCGGGACGCGCCACACCGGAACAAATCGCCCAGCTCGACGCCCGGGCGGTCGCGATCGTCGACACCCGGCCCTGGCCGCTCTTCGTCGCCGGTCACATCCCGGGCTCGCTCTCCCTGCCCCGCATCGGGTCGTTCAGCACCGACGCCGGCTCGCTGATCAAGGATGACGAACGCATTGTCCTCATCGCCGAGCCCGCCGACCTCGAGCCGACCATCCGGGATCTCATCCGCATCGGGCTCGACCGGATCGAGGCCTGGTGCCCGGCCGCGGAGGTCACCGCCTCCCCCACCGCCACGGGCCGCATCGAGCAGGTCCCCGTCGCCGCGGTCGAGAAGGGCCCGGGCCCGGGCGAGGCGGTCCTGGATGTCCGCCGCCTCAGCGAGTTCACCGAGGGGCACATCCCCGGCGCCAAGAACATCTCGCACACCCGCCTTATGGGGCGGACCGCCGAGATCCCCGAGGTCAAGACCCTGCTCGTCAACTGCCGCAGCGGCATCCGATCGGCCCGGGCGTGCGCGTATCTACAGCGCGCCGGCGTCCTCGTGAAGAACATCGAGGGCGGCTTCCTTGCCTGGCAGGCCGCCGGGGCCCCGATCGAGAGGTGAGCGGGCGTGGAACCCCGCCCGGAGACTTGCCCATGAAGAACGAAGGCACAATCGACCGCGTCCTCCGCGTCCTCGCTGGGCTTGCCCTGCTTGCTGGCGCCTGGTTCTTCATGGGGCTTGCGGAAGGCTCGCTGCTCGGGCTCATCGCCGCCATCGTCGCGGCGGTCCTGATCGGCACCGGGGCGGCCGGGATCTGCCCGGCGTATTGCCTGTTCGGAATCCGGACTTGCCCGGTTGACCCGACCAAACGGTGAGGCCCGGCCCGCGCGGGCCGAGCCGAGCCTGCCCAACCATTCCCGCCAGCCAGTGCCCGGCAATCCGCGGCCCCCCGGCGGCGGGCACGCGATATCATGACATCTGTGTCTCGATTCAACCCCCAGTGCGAGGGGCGGGCTTTTGTTGAGCCCGCCCCGGGACCGGGGCGGCGCTGGTACGCCGTCTGTGTCGCGGACCGCGCCGGGGGGCTGGCGTCGGCGGGTGTCGACCATGTCGATCCCCTCCTGGTGCGCAGCGGGCCGTTCATCGAGCGCCTCAACCGGCTTCAGCAACGCTTCCTCGAGCCCGCGGGCCTGGGTATCCCGGCGTGGGCGCTGTACGACTGCGCCGAGGTCACCGGGATGGTCGCGGGCGCGCGCACGCTGGGCGACGACCCCGAGCCGATCACGATGCTCGCCGCCACGCCCATGCTCATCCCCGGGCACTGGCATTTCTTCGGCTTGTGCGCGTCCGACGACGCGGAGCGCCTCGCAACCGTCGCGATCTTGGTGGCGTTGCTCAGGCCGGTCGCGTTCACCGCGGTGCTCGGGTGGGCCGACCCGGCTTGGTCGGCGTACGAGCGCCTCGGCCCGGTCGAGATCCTCACCGCCTGGACGCCCGCGCACACCCGCGTCGCGTCGGCGACGATCCGCGTCGAGCCGGGCCCGCCGCGCCCCCACGCCCACGACGACACCCCGGGCGAACGGCTCGATCTCGACACCTCGGACGAACGCGCCCTCAGGCGGCTCCAGGCCCGCATCGACCTCGGCGCCCGCGTCTATCCCGTCGGGCCGGTGGCCGCGGGCCGAGCGGCGGCCCTGAAGGCGGTGTTCGGATGAACACCCTGCTCGTGCGCACAATCAACGACGGCGTGCTGTCAGCGCTCGAGCCCTTTCTTGTGCGCGCCGGCCGCCACGACGGGCGGTTCGATGTCGCGCCGTTCGGGCTGCGCGTCCCGCCCCGCAACCGGATCGACCCGACCCGGCTCGAATCTGAGCCGTTCCTCAACCGCCTCTGCACGCTCGACGCGCTGACCTTCGGGCCGGAGGGCATGCCGATGCCGCGCTGGCTCTTCTACGAGGCCTCGGCGTTGCCGGGAGGGATCTTCGGGTTCGGATGCCGCGCCGGGGCGCTCAGCGACTCGGCCCGGAACAGGCTGCGGCTGAGCGAGGGCTACGAGGGCCTGGTCCCGCTCTCGATGTACATCGCGATCCCGGCCCGCCCCCCCTCGGTCTGGTACGGGCACAACCTCGCCTCGCTCAACCGGCTGATCCCCGAGATGAACCTCAAGGGGATGGCCAGCCTGACCAAGGCGTTCGCGCTGCGCTGCTTCCGATGCCGGACGCAGATCGGGGCGACGCAGTGGGACTCGCCCGCGCTGGGGGTCCACACCCGGTTCGGGCCCCTCGAATTGCTTACGGCGTGGACACCGGCCCACGCGTTCCCGGCCACGCTGACCTACTGCCTCCGCGTCAGCGAGCGGGGGCTCCGGGCGGCGATGGGCGACCCCGAGGCCCCGAGGCCGGAGGGGCCCGAGCCGGAGTTTGCGATCTCGTCGGGCGACGAGGACGCGATGCGTGCGCTCCAGGCCCGCCTCGAGGCGGGCGAGCGGTTCGTGATCACCGGCCCCCCGACCGCGGTCGGGGGCCGCCCGGCGGTGCCGGTCGCGGCGATGCCGGAGCCGGCCGGGGAGCCCCGTTGGGGCGGGAAGTAGCCAGCCCGGTGCTGCCCCGGGTTCTTGGTTGAGCGGGGGCGGCGCAACGACCCGCCCGAACGGCGCGTCGCGCCTTGCCCGCGGGCGTCCGATCCACACCACGCGCCGCTCACGCGGCGGGTGGTGGCAGCAGCGGTGCACGCGCAGCGCACCGTCACAATCGCGATGAAGCGGAGCCCGCTTCTCCGAAGCCACGGGGGCGGCGCGGTTGATCATGCAGCCAGCAGCGTGAACAGGACGGCCTGCTCGGTGTGCAGGCGGTTCTCGGCCTGATCGAAGACCACGGACCGCTCGTGATCGATGACCGCGTCGACAACCTCGCTGCCGCGGTGGGCGGGCAGGCAGTGCATGAACAGGGCGTCCGGGTCGGCGGCGGCGAAGAGGGCCTCGTCGACGCGGTAGGGTGTCAGGTCGCGTCGGCGCCGGTCGGCGTCGTCCTCCTGCCCCATGGAGGTCCAGGTGTCGGTGTAGACGACATCGACGCCCGCGACGGCCTCGCGCGGGTCGGCGGTGACGAGCAGGTCGGCGCCCTCGTGCCGGGCCGCGTGGACGATGTCGGGGTCGGGGTCGTAGCCCGGCGGGCAGGCGATGCGCAGGGCGAGCCCGGTGCGGGCGGCGAGGGTGATCAGGGCGTTGGCGACATTGTTCCCGTCGCCGAGGTAGGCGAGTTTCACCTCGTTCAGTGACCCCTTGCGCTCGCGGATGGTCATCGCGTCGGCGAGGGCCTGGCAGGGGTGCAGAAGGTCGCTGAGGCCATTGATGACGGGGACGCCCCCCTCGGCGAGCCCGGTCAGGTCGGCATGGTTGAAGACGCGCGCCATGATCGCGTCGCAGTATCGGGCGAGGACGCGGGCGGTGTCGGGGATGGTCTCGCCCCGTCCGAGTTGCAGGTCCCTCGAGGAGAGGAACAGGGCGTTGCCCCCGAGGCGCTGCATCGCGACCTCGAACGAGACCCGCGTGCGGGTCGAGGGCTTCTGGAAGATCATCGCGAGGGTGCGCCCCCGCAGGGACTTGCGTTCGCCGAGCGGGTCCTTCTTGAATTTCGCGGCCAGGTCGAGCAGCCCCGAGATCTCCCTCGGGGACAGGTCCATCAGCGTCAGCAGGTGCTTCATGTGGCCACTCCGATCCGCTGCCCGAGGCGGGCAAGGACCGTCTCGGCGAGCGAGGCGCCCGGGTCGGCGTCCTCGGTCGCGTACCGCACGCGGACCGAGGGCTTGTCGATCCTGAGTTTCCGGGTGATGTCGAACGGCGTGCCGACGAGGACGACATCGCAGGCCGTGGCGCGGATGGTGGCCTCGAGGTCGGCGATCTGCTCGGGGAAGTACCCCATCGCGGGGAGGAGTTCGGTCATGTGGGGGTATTTCTCGTAGGTCTCGCGGATCGACCCGACGGCGTGCGGACGGGGCTCGACGATCGAGGCGGCGCCGTACTTCTCCGCCGCGACGCGCCCGGCGCCGAAGGTCATCCCGCCGTGGGTGAGGGTCGGGCCGTCTTCGATGCAGAGGACGCGCTTGCCGCGGATGAGGGCCGGATCGGCGTCGATGGTGACGACGCTGTTCGTGCGCCGGAGAATGGCCCCCGGGTTGAGTGCGCGGATGTTGCGTTCGACGGTGGCGACGGCGTCCGGGGCAGCGGTGTTGACCTTGTTGATGACGACGATGTGAGCCCCGCGGAGGTTGACCTCGCCCGGGTAATAGGCGGTCTCGTGGCCGGGGCGGAGAGGGTCGGTGATCGCGACCCATGCGTCCGGGGTGAAGAAGGGCCAGTCGTTGTTGCCCCCGTCCCAGAAGACGACATCGGCCTCGGCGGCGGCCTGGTCGAGGATCGCGCCGTAGTCGACGCCGGCGTAGACGACGGTGCCCTCATCGATGTGCGACTCGTACTCCTCGCGCTCCTCGAAGGTGCAGCGGTGGGAATCAAGGTCGGCGGTGGTCTCGAAGCGCTGGACGCCCTGTCGGGCGAGGTCGCCGTAGGGCATGGGGTGCCGGACGACGACGACGCGGCGTCCGGCGGCCTTGAGCGCGCGCACGAGGTAGCGCGAGGTCGGGCTCTTGCCGCAACCGGTGCGGACGGCGGTGACGGCGACGACGGGGACGGGCGAGTCGATCATGGTCTCGCGCGCGCCGAGGAGGCGGAAGTCGGCGCCGGCGACGATGGCGCGGCTGGCGAGGTGGCCGATGTGGGCGTAGTCGATGTCGGAATAGGCGAAGACGACCTCGTCGACGGCGTGGTCGGCGATGATGCGTTCGAGGTCGTCTTCCCGAAGGATGGGGATTCCCTCGGGGTAGAGGGGCCCGGCGAGCTGGGCCGGGTAGCGGCGGCCGTCGATCTTGGGGATCTGCGTGGCGGTGAAGGCGACGACCTCGGCGGATCGGTCTTCCCGGAAGACGGTGTTGAAGTTGTGAAAATCACGCCCCGCGGCGCCGAGGATGACGACCCTGCGTCGGCTCTTCATGGGATGCTCCTCTCGGGGAATGCTAGGGCTGGGGGTGGCCCCAAAGAACCCCGGATGGTATGATTTCCGATGCTCGAGGGCACGGCTCGGATCGGGCGGTCGTCCCGGCCGCCGCTGGTCGTCGTCGCGTTGGGCGGCCACGCGTTCATGAAGCGCGGGGAACCCGGCACGCACGAGCAACACCTGGCGAACGCGGGTTCGATCTGCGACCGATTGATGACGCTGGTGTCGCGCGGGTACCACCTGGTGGTCACGCACGGGAACGGCCCGCAGGTGGGGGCGTTGCTGGAGCGTGACGAGTTCCGGGGCGACGGGCTGCCGACGAAGCCGCTGGATGTGCTGGTGGCGCAGACGGAGGGGAGCCTTGGGTACTACCTGCAGCAGGGGATGCTGAACGCGCTGCGGCGTCGCGAGATCAAGCGGTTCGTCGTGACGGTCGTCACGCAGGTCGTGGTGGACGCGGAGGACGGGGCGTTCCGGCACCCGAGCAAGCCGGTGGGCCCGTTCTTGAGCGAGCAGGAGGCGTGCAAACGGCGTGAGGAGTTGGGGTGGACGGTCGGGGAGGACGCGGGGAGGGGGTGGAGGCGGCTGGTGCCCTCGCCCAGGCCGAGGAAGGTGATCCAGCGGAGCATGATCCGCGAGGCGGCGTCGGAGGGGCACATCGTGATCGCGTGCGGGGGCGGGGGGATCCCGGTGTGCAAGACCTCAGAGGGCGATTACCGCGGGGTCGAGGCGGTGATCGACAAGGACCGGACCTCGGGCGTGCTGGCACGGGAGATCGAGGCGGACCTGCTGCTGATCCTGACGGCGGTGGACTGCGTGTCGCTCCGGTTCGGGACGCCGGGGCAGATGCCGCTCGGGGCGGTGACGCTGGCGGAGTGCACGCGGTATGTGGAGGAAGGCCACTTTCCGGAGGGCTCGATGGGCCCGAAGGTGGAGGCGATCCGGGACTTCCTGATGCACGGCGGAGCGCGGGGCCTGATCACGAGCCCGGAGCGGCTCGAGGAGGCCCTTCGGGGAGAGGCCGGCACGCACTTCATCGGGAAGATCTGATACGGGATCCCGGCCTGTCTTGTGCTCGGTGCTCGCCGGCACCTCGAAGCGTGACGGCGGATCGGGACGGCCCACGCCGTCCGCTCGTGGTTCACTCTTCGAGGTGAACCACGGCACCGACGCCCGAGGACGATCGGGAATCCGGATGAGGGTCGGCGTGGGGCGGGCATGAAAACGGGCCCGTTCGCTCGGACCGGGCCCGCGGGAAGAGAAGAGCAGGGGAAGCAGGGCCGACTATTCCTCGGCCTTGAACTCGCTCACGAGGCTCTGCATGACGGCCTTGGCGTCGCCGAGGACCATGTAGTTGTTGTCGAGGTAGAACAGGGGGTTGTCGATGCCCGCGTAGCCGGCCCGCATGGAGCGTTTGACGGTAAAGATCGTCTTGGCACGGTGGACCTCGACGATCGGCATGCCGGCGATGATGCTGTTGGGCTCGAGGGCGAGCGGGTTGACGACATCGTTGGCGCCGAGGACGATGGCGACATCGACGGCCTCCATCGTGGGGTTGACATCGTCGAGCTCGGCGAGCGACTCGTAGGGCACATCGGCCTCGGCGAGGAGGACATTCATGTGCCCCGGCATGCGGCCCGCGACGGGGTGGACCACGAACTGGACCTCGGTGCCGTTGGCTTCGAGGGCCTTGGCGAGCTCCTTGACGGCGTGCTGGGCCTGGGCGACGGCCATGCCGTAGCCCGGGACGAAGATGACCTTCTGGGCGGATTCGAGGATGTAGAAGGCCTTGTCGGGGGTGAGGATCTTGGCTTCGCGTTTCTCGGTGTCGCCCCCGGCTGCGGCGGCGGTGTCGGCGGCGCCGAACCCCGAGAAGAGGACATTGGGGAGCGAACGGTTCATCGCCATGCACATGATGCGGGTGAGGATGATGCCGCTGGCGCCGACGAGGGCGCCGGTGATGATCAGGAGGGTGTTGTCGACGGCAAAGCCCGCGGCGCAGGCGGCCAGGCCCGAGTAGGAGTTGAGGAGCGAGATGACGACGGGCATATCACCGCCGCCGATGGGGATGACGAAGGCGACACCCAGGACGAAGGAGAGCACGATGGCTCCGTAGAGCGGGAGGTGCGCGGCGGGGTCGATGGCGAGCCAGACGCCGCACCCGAGGAGGGCGGCGATAAGGATGCCGTTGATGAGCCGCTGTCCCGGGTAGAGGACGGGGGGCGAGGGGAGCTTGCCGGAGAGCTTGCCGAAGGCGATGAGGCTGCCGGTGAAGGTGACGCCGCCGATCAGGACGGCGAGGAAGATCGAGATCACCGCGGCGGTGGAGATGACCGCGTCGACGGGGATGAGCTCGGTGGCGATGTGGTTGGCATGCTGGATCTCGGCCCAGCCGATGAGGAGGCTGGCGATGCCCCCGAATCCGTTGAAGAGGGCGACCATCTCGGGCATGGCGGTCATCTTGACCATCTTGGCGGCGGGGATGCCGATGCCGGTGCCGACGAGCATGCCGAGGAGGATCCACCCGAGGGAGGCGGGTTCGAACGGGTGCTCGTGCCCCGAGACGATCGAGAGCCCCGTGCCGACGATGGCTGCGGCCATTCCGGCGGCGGAGACGAGGTTGCCCCTGCGGGCGGTGGTCGCCTTGCCGAGCAGCTTGAGCCCGAAGATGAAGCAGACGCCGGCGAGGAGGAAGAGGACTGTTGCGATGGTGTTCATGTGAAGCCCCCTTTCTCAGCCCTTGTGCTTGAACATGGCGAGCATGCGGTCGGTGACCACATAGCCTCCGACGACATTGATCATGGCGAACGCGACGGCGAGGCCGGCGAGGAAGAGGGTGAGCCTGCTGTCTCCGGCGATGGCGGTGGCGAGCATGGCGCCGACGATGGTGATGCCCGAGATGGCGTTGGACCCGCTCATCAGGGGCGTGTGCAGCTGGGCGGGGACCTTGCGGATCAACTCGACGCCCAGGAACATCGAGAGCAGGAAGATGAACGCGTATGTGAGGAAATCCATGTCGGATATCTCCTGTGTGCGTGCGGTCAGGCGGTCTGGGCCATGCGGGCGCGGATGGTCTCGTTGACGACTTCTCCCCCGTGGGTGAGCAGGCAGCCGGCGATGATGTCGTCCTCCCGGTTGAGCCGGAGCGATTTAGATTCCTTGTTGAAGAGAATCTGGACGAGGCCCACGATGTTGTTGGCGTACATTCGGCTGGCGTCGAAGGCGACGCGGCCCGGGTAGTTCTTCAGCCCGATGACGCGGACGCCGTGGAGCTCGATCTCTTCGCCCGCGACGGATCCCTCGACATTGCCCCCGGAGGAAACGGCGTAGTCGACGATGAGGGCGCCCCGCTTCATGCGCCGGATCATGTCGTCGGTGATGATCGTGGGCGCGGGCCTGCCGAAGAGGGCGGCGGTGGTGATGACGATGTCGGCCCGCTCCATGGCCTTGACCATGCCCTCGCGCTGCTTGGCCTGCTGCTCGGGGGTGAGCTCCTTGGCGTAGCCGCCCTGCTCGCCGGTCTCGCCCAGGTCGATGTCGATGAACTTGGCGCCGAGGGACTCGACCTGCTCCTTGACGGCAGGGCGGGTGTCGAAGGCCTCGATGCGGGCGCCGAGGCGTTTCGCGGTGGCGATGGCCTGCAGGCCCGCGACGCCCGCGCCGATCACGAGCACCCGGGCCGGCTGGATGACGCCCGACGGGGTCGCCATCATCGGGATGGCCTTGCCGAGCCTCTCGGCGGCGAGGAGGACCATGTAGTACCCCGCGATGCTGTGCTGGCTCGAGAGCGCGTCGAGCTTCTGGGCCCGCGTGGTGCGGGGGACCATCTCCATGCTCATCGCGCTCACGCCCGCGTCGGCGAACGCGCGGACGAGATCCTCGCGGTTGAACGGGTCGAGGAAGCCTGCGTACATCGCGCCGCGGGGCATGCCGGCGATGCGGTCGGGGGTCGGCGGCTGCACGCCGCAGACGAGCGTGACACCCGGCTGGGCGGTCGAGCCGGCGGCGAGGACCGTGGCGCCGGCCTTCTCGTAGTCCGAGTCGGCCCAGCCGAGGTGGGCGCCCAGCCCGGCCTCGACCGCGACCTCGAGCCCCATGTTCTTGAGGGCGGTGACGGACTCGGGGGTCGCGGCGGTGCGCGTCTCGTCCGGGTCGACTTCGCGTGGGATGAAGATCGTCATTGGGCCTCCCGGGATGCGTGGACGGGCCGGTCGGACCCGTGCCCGGAATAATAGCGGCTATCTGGGTGCTGTTTTCCACTATCCCGATCAAAAACCTTGGCGAGGCCGCGCAGGCGGGGGAATCGCCGTCGCGTTGCGGTCTCGGTATGCTCCGGGCTTTCCCCGGGCGGCGCAAACGCCGGGGGTCCCCGCGATGGTGCGGGGGCGTACGGGAAAGGAGATTCCATGGGACTGGTGAAGGAATTCCGCGACTTCGCGATGCGCGGGAATGTGATCGACATGGCGGTGGGCATCATCATCGGGGCCGCGTTCGGCGCGATCGTGAGCACGATGGTGGACAAGATCTTCATGCCCCCGATCGGGATGGTGCTGGGCAAGGTCGACTTCTCGAAGTTGAAGCTGGTGCTGCAGCAGGCCAACGAGGCGGAGGGGGTGGCCGAGGTCGCGATGTACTACGGCGAATTCATCAACGCCGTGATCAAGTTCATCATCGTGGCGTTCTGCCTGTTCATCGTGATCAAGGGGATGAACGAGGCGAAGAAGCGTTTCGAGAAGGAGCAGGAGGCCGCCCCCCCGCCGCCGACGCCGGAGAATGTGCTGTTGCTCCGCGAGATCCGCGATGCGCTGAAGAAGGGCTGAGCGGGCGAGCCCGCGCCGGCGCGGGCCCCTGAGGGCGATCGAGGGCTCTCAGGGGCAGCCGGCGATGAACGCCTGCACAAACACCACGACATCGGCGAGGTCGAACACGCCCGCCGGGGGGGCGAGGTCCGCCGCGGGTTCGCCCGCGTTGAACGCGGTCACGAACGACACGACATCGGCCAGGTCGAGCAAGCCGAAGGGTGCGGCGAAGTCGGCGGCGTTGCAGGGCGGGTCGGTCTCGATCCCGACGAGCACGAGATTCGCGTTGATCGACGGGTTGTCGTCCCCGAGCCCCGCGTCGATCACCTGGCTGATGTTCACGCCCGTCAGATCCACCCTCAGCCCTTCGCCGGGGTCCCCGGAGAACGCGAACGCGATCGGCCCGTAAGCGAGCTGCCCGACGGCGCTGAAGGCGGGGAGCCCCGGGAACTGCACCTCGGCGGCGAGTTGGAAGACCGCCCCCTCGACCGGGGCGATCCCGCCGGCGTCGAGCAGCGCGGGCGCGGAGGGCTCGGCGACCGAGAGCTCGATGCCCGAGGCCGTGATCGAGACGCCGGGCGCGAGGGTGAGCGAGACAGGCTCGTCATCGGTCGTCAGCGTGCCGCCGACCAGGCTGACCTGCGCCACCGGGTCGGCGGGGTCACACCCCTCGGGGAGGCTGAACACGAGCGAGCCGCCCACGACGAGTTCGATGATCTGCGTCGGCACCCCGGGGAAGTCGATCTGCAGGGTCAGGATCGACTCGGTCGGCGCGATGCTGAACGGGGCCTCGCGGAAGACCTGGCCCGTGAAATGCGCTCGCCCCATGCCGTACAGGTCGAAGTTCGGCGCGTACCCGGGCTCGCCGACAAGATACTCCGCGCCGTCGGCGGAGATCGCGACGCCCGCCCCGTAGCGGGCCTGGTCGGCCGGGTCGTCGGCCTCGAGGCGGGAGACGAACGACCAGACGCCGTCAACCCGCTCGATACGGAAGGCCGCTCCCCCATCGAACGCGTATATGAAGACCGACTCGGATTCGGGGGCGCCGACAAGGCCGGCATCGCCCCGGACGGCGAGCCCCGTACCGAGCCCCGAGGGGCCCGCACCGAAGGCCGTCAGCGACGCGGGGACCCGGGCGATCTGGTCGGGGTCGGGGCCGAAGAACCCGTTCGAGTCGGTGTAGACCAGAAGATCCGGCGCCTGCTCGGGCGAGCCCCCGTAAAGGCCCCGAGCGGGATCGGCCGCGAAGAGCTGGCCGCCCGAGAGGTCGAAGGTCGAGCCGAAGAGGTTGAATACCTCGCCGGGTGTCGAGCGGGTCAGGGTCTCGGTGTGGGTCCAGGCGCCGGCGTCAAGGCGGAAGATGTGGATCTCGCCGCTTGTCCCGGAGGTGAATGTGTCACCCGGGGCGCCGACGGCGACAACATTGCCCGCCTCGTTGATCGCGACCTTGGCGCCGAACTGCTCGAGCGTCCCCGGGGCCGGCGTCGGAACGAGTTGGGTCAGCGCCGACCACGATCCGGCGGTTCGCGTCGCGACGAACGCCGCATCGGGCAACGGGTCGGTCTCGGTGCCAAGGAACGCGGCCCGCCCGATGACGATCGTGTTCCCGTCGGCGGAGAGATCGACCGAGACACCGAAACTCCGCCGGAACCCCGGAGCGGGATCCCAGAACCTGTGCGTGCGGGTCCATTCTCCGCTTCCGGCGTTGCGCTCCCAGATGTCCACGACGCCGGCCTGGGGCACAAACGGCGCGGTGTTAAAGTGGAGGGGTGCGCCGACCGCGGCGAGATCGCCCGCGTCGTTCATCGCGACGGCGTGGCCGAAGAACTCGCCGGCGAACGCGCCGCCCCGGAAGGCCGTGCCCTCGGTCCACACACCGGCGACCTTCGCGAAGGCGCGGACGATGCCGTCGCCGAGGTCGAACCCCGAGCCGCCGACGAGGGCGATGGTGCCGTCCGCGTTCATCGCCACGGCGGACCCGAAACCGGCGCCGGCCAATTCGTGGTCCGGGGCGGCGTATGGGGGCACGAGATCGCACTGCGCCGGGGCCGAGCTGGCGGCAAGCCCCAGCACCAGGCAGGATTCGATCGAACGGATGCGTGACATGGGCGCGGCTCCTTAGACGGGCTTGGACACGCCGCTACCCTACCGCTCCACGACCCGCGAGGGGATCGGGATTCTGACTGAATTGCCGGCGTGTCGGCCTCGGGCCGGGCTTCGAGGGTTCTCGGACGGCGGGATCACCCTACTCGCCCGGGATATACGAGATGGCGCCCTCCATCGGGCTCGACGCGGTCGCGTACATCTTCTTGGCGATCCGGCCCGCGAGGTAGGACTGTCGGCCGGCCTCGCAGGCCTTGCGCATGGCGCAGGCCATCATCACCGGGTCGGCGGCGTGGGCGATCGCGGTGTTGAGCAGCACACCGTCGGCCCCGAGCTCCATCGCCTGGCTGACATCGCTGGCGGCGCCGACGCCCGCGTCGACGATCACGGGGTACCCGGGGTCGCCCTCCTTGAGCAGTTCGAGGCAAAGGACGATGTTGTTGCGGTTGAGCACGCCCTGCCCCGAGCCGATGGGCGAGCCCGCGGGCATCACCGCGGCGGCGCCGGCGGCCTTGATGCGCACGGCGGAGATCGGATCGTCGCTGGTGTAGACGAGGACCTTGAACCCGTCGGCGACGAGTTCGCGGGTCGCCTCGATGGTGCCGACGGGGTCGGGCAGGAGCGTCTTCTTGTCGCCCAGCACCTCGAGCTTGACCCAGTCCCTGCCGGGGTTGTCGAGTTGGTCGAGCAGGTCGCGCCCGAGGCGGGCGACGCGGACGGCGTCCTCGGCGGTGAAGCACCCCGCGGTGTTGGGCAGGATCGTGTAGCGGGCGGTGTCGATGAAGTCGAGCAGGCTCTCGCCCTTCTCGTTCACGAGGCGCTCGCGGCGGACCGCGACGGTGACCACATCACACCCCGAGGCGTCGAGGGCCTGCTGCATCAGGTCGTAGGTCGCGTACTTGCCGGTGCCGACAAAGAGCCGGCTCGCGAAGGTGCGCCCGGCGATGGAGAACGGCGCGAGCCCGGGTTCGGTGGTGGTCGTCGTCATGGGCAAGTGTATGTCCGGGCGACGCGGCCCTGAGCCCGGCGGGAGTCGGGGCGAGCCCGGAAGAAGCGGCCCACGCGGTCAGTCCACCCGGGCGAGATCGGCCTCTTCGTTCGCCGAGGCGGCCGCGATGTGGTCGGGCGGAAGCGTCGCGAACTCGTCGCGGTCGTCCTCGGGCGTGGGCAGGGTGCGGCGCAGCGTCAGGTGCTGGACGAGGAGCATGGTGACGGCGCCGGCGACCGCCAGCGCGCCGCCGCCCCACTGCAACGCGGAGAGCACCTCGCCGAACACGAAGAACGAGAGGGCCGAGACGGTGAAGGGCTGGAGCTGGATCACCCCGGAGGAGACGGTCACCCCGAGGCGGGCGATGGCGATGTAGTAGAGCACATGCCCGAGGGCGATCCCGATGACCGAGCTGAGCAGGAAGAGCCCGAACCGGGGCGGGGGCATGTCGAAGGCGCGGACGCCGAGGTCGTCGCCCAGCAGGAGCATCAGCACGACCATCGCGCCCGCGGTGTACTGGCTGATCGCGGCGAAGGACTCCATCGCGCCAAATCCCTTCATGCAGGCGCGGACGGAGAGGGCGTAGGCCGCGTACCCGACCCCGGCCCCGACCGCGAGCAGCACGCCGAGCACGCCCGCCTTGCTCCCAAAGTCCTGGCTCTGGGTGACGGTGGTGAGCGTGCCGGTGACCAGCAGCGCGAGGCCGACCAGGAAGAAGGGCCGGCGGATGACGGCCCGCTCGGAGGGGAAGAGGATCGCCGCCCCGAGGGTGACGGCGAGGATCTGGGCCCGCAGGCCGAAGGTGACCAGCCCGGGGTCGATCTTGTAGAAGGCGAGGGTGAAGAAGATCTGGGCCACCGCGTTGATCGCGCCGGGGACCACGGCCGCGCGCATGAGACCGGGCTTCCAGGTTCCCCGCTTTCGCTTGGCGAGCAGGAGCGGCAGCCAAAGGAGGGCGGCGAAGGCGTAACGCCAGCCGTTGGAGGTCCATGGGTCGACATCGGCGGTGAACATCTTGATGAAGATGGGCACCACGGTCCAGCCCGCGAGGGCGAGCAGGACGGTGACGACGCCGACGAGGCGGGACGAATTTTCAGGCGCGTGCTCGGTCACCCGGAGGCCGCGACCTCCCCGGCGCAGCCGTGGATGGTAGCGTGCGGGCTTCCGCGGACTCAGGCTGGCGCGATGCGGGCGATGACGCCCGGGGCGAGGGGCTTGACCGCAACCTCGGCGTCGGGACGCGCCAGATCGGCCAGCAGGCGGTCGAGGGCGTCCTCGTGTTCGCGGGCGGTGTAGCCGCGGCGGGTCGCGGGCGCGGTGGTCGCGGTGAGGACAGCGAGCCACGCCTGGCGGGGCGTCGGGGTTCGCGGGCGATGGGGTGGCGTGGGGGTCACGGCGGACCCTGGCCTTTCGGTGGCGGTGCGCATGGGGCCGTCCGCGCGGCCCCGGTGTGGATATCGGCCCGGGCGAATCCGGGTCGTCCGGAAATGGTCGGAAGTGATTGTGGGGCAGACGCTTGGCGCGGGGTTCCGCCCGGTTCAGGGCCGGTCAGACGCCCGAGGGCCTGGCCCGGGGCCGCTCCATGACCCCGGCGGCCCTCGCGGTGATGATCACCGGCGACTGGTGATGGAGCAGATCGGCGGTGACCCTGAGCAGGGCGCGATCATGCTCGGCCGAGGTGTAGCCGTTCAGGGCCCGGCGGGCCCGGGCGTGTGCCATGAGGGCCTGGACCCTGATCCGGTGGTCGGAACTGCCGATCGAGACCGGGGGCGTCTCGGCGCGGGGATGGAACGCGGTCGCCATGGTGATCTCCTCTCCAAAGGGACACGGGGATAGATCGACCGCATGACGGCGCGCGCTGGCCTGTCGTTCGGGCCGAGCCTGCCGGATTGGGGGAATCCCGGGTACCGAACCGGGACCGCCACCCCGATCGGGCGACTCGGGTCACTCGGGCGCGACGCCGGCATCGATGAGCCAGCGTTCGAGGTCGGGGCTGTTGATGCGTAGGGTGGCGATGGTGGCGCCGTCCGGGCCCTGGAGGATGAGACGCCCCCCCTGGATCTGGGCGTCGTCGGGCCAGAGGTCCCAGGCGGGCTTCTCGGTGGTGACCCCCGCGGCGAGGGCGTCGATGCGGCGGTCGACGCGTGAGAGTTCGCGGAGGAGTCGCTCGCGCGCGCGCATGAGCCGGTCCTGCTCGCGGAGGCTCGCGGCGTCGGCGGAGGCCGGGGCGGAGTCGTTTGCTGGGAAGGCTCCGGTCTCGATATGGGCCCGGATCGCGGCGACGGCCTCGGCGAGTTGGCGGTCCTTGAGGTTCTCGAGGATCCAGGAGGGGTCGGCGTGGGGCTGGGGCTCGTCCGCCTGTCGGCGGGTGAGGATCTCGGATTCGCGACGGAGGCGCATGAGTTCGAGCAGTTCGTCGTCCTCGACGGGGACGAAGTAGCCCGGGGAGGGGTCGACGCCCCAGACCTCGCTGTCGTCGGCCCGGTGGAGGCTGCGCCCGCTGGGGAGGTAGTAGCGCTGCTCGGTGAGTTTGAGGGAGGCGCCGGTCGCGGCGCCGCCGAGCGGGTGGACGGACTGGACGCTTCCCTTGCCGAAGGAGCGTTCGCCGACGGCGATGGCGCGGCCGTTCTCGACGAGGGCGCCGGCGAGGACTTCGCTGGCGCTGGCGCTCTGCCCGTTGATGAGGATGGCGACGGGGAAGTGCGGGAGGGTTCCCGGGGCGGTGGCGCGTGCGGTCTGCTCGGGATAGGCGCGGCCCTTGGTCGAGACGATGACGCCCTCTTCGATGAGGAGATCGGCCATTCGGATGGCCTGATCGAGGAGGCCTCCGGGGTTCCATCGGACATCGATGACGAGGCCGGCGAGACGAGCGTCGGGCGCGCCGAGTTCGGTGAGGGCGTCCCGGAACTCGGCGGCGACGCTCGGGGTGAATTGGCTGACTCGGATGTACCCGATGCGTCGTTCGGCGTCGAGGAGGTAATCCCAGGTCGCGTCGTCGTCGGCGTGGCGTCGGAACCCGCGGATGGCGCGGGACTTGATCGGGGCGCGGATGATGGTGATGTCGGTTGTCTGGCCGGCCTCACGCTCGACGCTGATGACGACGGGGGTGCCGTCCTCGCCCATGAGGCGGTCGATGCACTCGTCGACGGAGAGTCCCTGGGTGGGTTCGCCGTCGATGGCGCGGATACGGTCGCCGGCCATGACGCCCGCGCGGAAGGCCGGGGAATCGTCCATGGGCGTGACGATGGTGAAGACGCCTTCGACCATGTTGACCTCGGCGCCGATGCCGACATATTCGCCGGTGAGTTCCTTCTCGAATTCCTCGCGGAACTGGGGTGGGACATAGACGGCGTAGGGGTCGTCGAGGGCCGCGATCATTCCGTTGATGGCGGCCCGCTGGAGGGCGTCCTCGTCGGGGTCCTCGACGGCGTAGTGGGAGATGATGTTCTTGACCTCGATCAGCGGGTCGAAGAAGCGGTACTCGCCTCGGCCCTGGGCGATGGCGAGGGTGGAGCCGATGACGGCGACGCCGAGGATGGCGATGAGGGCCGCGAGGAATCGCGGACGGCCGGGGCGTGTCGTGTGAATCCGCATGATCCCTCCCCGCCATCGTGGCGGTCCGGGGTGTTGGTCGGGGCGGCCGGGTGGCCGCGGATCAGTTGGCGCCGAACAGGAACGCGAGGGCCGAGGGCAGGCGATCGGCCCAGGCGTGCTCGTTGTGCTCGTGCTTTTCGACGATCTTGAGTTCAACGGTGCTTCGTGAGGCGATGGCCTCGCGGAGGGCCTGTGCGGCGGTCACATGGCGGCGCGAGTCCTTGTCGTAGAACCCCGACCCGGGGAGGTGCTCGGCGCCGCCCATCCCGATGAAGACCCTGGCGGGGAGTTCGGGGGCGTTGCGGGCGCGGTCGACCATGTCGAGGGCGATGGCGTCGAGTTGGAGCGCCGGGCTCTCGGCGAGGACGAGGCCGAAGAGGTCGGGGCGGGTGAACGCCGCGTGGAGGGCGATGAGCCCGCCGGCGGAGGCGCCCCCGATTCCGGTGTGCTCAGGCCCGGTCCTGACGCGGAAGGCGCGCTCGACGCGGGGCATGACCTCGGAAGCGACCCAGGCGATGTAGTCGTCGCCGGCGGGCGTGCGCCCGAAGAGTTGGACGCCGGGGGTCATGGTCGGGACATACTCCTGGATGCGTGCGTCGCCTCCGTGCGGGATACCGACGATGATGAGCGGCTCGATGGCGCGGGTGCCGACGAGGATCTTGGCGGTCTCGTCCATGTGCCATTCGTCCGGGACGGCCTCGTGGTCGGAGAAGAGGTTCTGTCCGTCCTGCATGTAGAGAACGGGGTAGGAGCGGGTCGCGTTCTCCGGGGCGTCGTATCCCGGGGGGAGCCAGACAAGGAGGTCGCGCATCTTGCCCGCTGCCGAACCGGCGCCGCCGGCGACCTGGAGGCGTTTGACATCGCCGGTGACCTGGAGCGGACGGTACTCAGGGGCGATGACATGGCCCTCGCCTCCCTCGCGGAACCTCGGGATCTGGATCTCGATGACGGGGCGCTCGCCCTCGGCGAGCTTGCTGAGGTCGATGTCCGGGAACTGCCGGTTGGAGATGTCCTGGCCCTCGGGGTCGGTTTCGACGAACTTCCATGAGCCGAGGGTGAACTTGAACTCGACATTCTCGCCGAGCTCGCCGCCCCGGAAGACATACTGCCAGCGACCGTCGGAGCGGGGGGAGAGGACATAGTCCGGGTCGCCCGGGTTCCAGGAGTTGGCGCCGGAGGCGAAGTAGATGGGCTTGGCGGCCGAGGCGGTCTTGGAGAGGTCTTCCACGAGGACGACGAAGCCCTGGGGGAGGGTTTCTGGGCTGACCATGCGGGGCTCGGCGGCGTGGGCGTGCACGCAGGTAAGGCCGACGGCGAGCATTGCGATGATCGTCAGGGCGGAGCGCGTGGCGTTCTTGATCATGGGTTCAGGGTATGCCGGCGGGGGTTTGTGTGACCCCTTTGGGCGGGCGGCGCGCGCGTGGCGGGTAGAATCCCGCTCCGCCGATCCGGAATGGCGCGGCAGGGTGGTTTTCAGGAGCAAGTCGTGGCGAGATTGCACGAGTATCAGGGCAAGGCGGCGCTGGCGGGGCATGGGGTCGCGGTTCCCCGCTCCGGCGTGGCGCGGAGCGCTGAGGAGGCGTCGGCGATCGCACGGGGCCTGGGCGGGGCGGTGATTGTCAAGATCCAGGCATGGACGACGGGTCGGGCTGGGATCGGGGGTGTGAAGAAGGCGTTGACGCCCGAGGAGGCTGGGTCGCACGCGGGGCGGATGCTCGGGATGAGGGTCGGCAACTTCCCGGTGACCGAGGTACTGGTCGAGGAGTGTGTTGAGATCGCGCGCGAGTTGTTCGTGTCGCTGACGATCGACGACGCGGCACGACGGCCGGTGGTGCTGCTGAGCCTGGAGGGTGGGACGGGGATCGAAGAGCGGGCGTCGGGGGTGCATCGCCTGGCGGTGCATGTAGAGCGGGGCATCGATCGGGAGGGGCTGGAGGCGGCCCTTGGCGCGTCGACCATCGAGCCCGCGATGCACGGCGCGGTGATCGAGGCGATCGGGAAGATCGTCGAGACGGCGCGGTCGATCGAGGCGCGGTCGCTGGAGGTCAACCCGCTGGTGATCACGGGCGACGGGCGTGTGATGGCGGCCGACTGCCGCGCGACGGTGGACGATTACGCGGTGTTCCGGCATCCCGAGCTGGGCATCGAGATCGCGCGGGAGCTGGACCACCCCCCCACCGAGCTGGAGCGGATCGCGTACCGGATCGAGGAAGCGGACCACCGGGGGACCTTCTACTTCGCGCAGTTGCCGCACGAGGCGGGGGACCCTCGGCTTGTCGGGTTCCACGGGGCGGGGGGC
>DAINDF010000016.1:0-1830 GCA_036732005.1 Phycisphaerales bacterium | reverse complement strand
CCCCCCCCCCCCCGCCCCCCCCCCCCCCCCCCCCCCCCCCCCCCCCCCCCCCCCGCTCCAGCATGATGCCGAGGGACGCGGTGACGAACGCCGGGTTCACGATCGCGAACTTCACGGACACCTCCGGGAATCCGTCGGCGGCGAAGGTGTACGCGGCGGCGCGGGTGATCCTGAGCCAGCCCGGGCTGGTGGGGTACTTCGGGTCGGGGTCTGGTGTGGCGAGCCAGGAGCAGTTCTGGAGCGCGTACGGGCTGGCGAAGGCGTTCAACGAGGTGGGGCTTTCGATCCCGGCGGTGATCAGGCTCGGGGGGAACAGCGAGGATCGCGCGGTCGAGATCCTCAACGATGCGTGCCGGGGGTTGCCGGGGCGGGTGGAGGGCTATCGGAAGGACGACACGCCGGCGTTCTGCGCCGAGCGGTTCCGGGCGCTGGTGGAGGCTTCGGGGGCGCGGCTCAACGGGGCCTCGCGCCGCGTGCCGGCGTTCGTGGGGTCGCCGGGGGCGCTGTCGTTGAAGATCAGCCGGGGCACGGTGTGGATCGACTCGGCGGGATGCGATGAGGCGACCACGCAGCTGGTGGTGGAGAAGTCGTTCGGCCTACTGCGGGACGAGGCCGGCAAGCCGGTCGCGGCGGTGAGCGAGGAAGAACTTGCCGGGAAAGACTCGGAGTTGATCTCGTGCGAGGTCGAGTGCCTGCGGGCGGGCCGGCCTGTGGTGTTCGTGGATATGCCGATCTCGGGGCTGGACTGATTCACCGCGGAGGGCGCGGAGAGCCGCGGAGGGGAATGTTGGAGGGAAACTCGATCCAGGTAGATCTGATTCACGCCGACCTGACGGATCGGATCATCGACGCGTCGGCCGAGGTGCATCGCGCGCTGGGCCCGGGGCTTCTGGAGTCGGCGTACGAGTCGTGCCTCGCCCATGAACTTGCGCTCAGAGAGATCGATTTTGCCCGGCAGGTCGATCTGCCTGTTGAGTACAAGGGGCACAGGGTGGACTGCGGCTTCCGCATCGACCTGCTCGTCGGCGACAGCGTCGTGGTCGAGTTGAAGTCCGTCGAACGCGCCCTTCCTGTGCACGAAGCACAACTGTTGACATACCTGAAACTCACGCGTAGGCCGGTCGGGCTCCTAATCAATTTCAATGTCGCTCGGCTCAAGGATGGCATCATCCGACGCGCTCTGACGAGGAATCTCGATCCGAGTCTTGGCGGTCCTCCGTGTCCTTCGCGGTAAGAATGGATTTGCATCATGGCGATCATCATCGATGAAACCAAGCGGGTCCTGATCCAGGGCATCACCGGACGGGAGGGGCAGGCGCGGGCCGAGTTGATGCTGGGGTACGGCACGCGGGTCGTCGCGGGGGTGACGCCCGGCAAGGGGGGGCAGGAGGTCTTGGGCGTTCCCGTGTTCGAGTCGGTCGGGGAGGCGGTGGAGAAGGCGGGGCCGATCGATATTTCCGTGGTGCTGGTGCCGGCGCGGTTCGTGAAGGGGGCGGCGTTCGAGGCGATCGAGGCGGGGGTGCCGACGCTGCTGCTGGTGCCGGACCGGGTGCCGGTGTGGGACGCGATGGCGATCGCGGAGTTGGCCGAGCGGCGCGGGGCGCGGTTCATCGGGCCGAACACGCTGGGGGTGCTGAGCCCGGGGCGTGGCGTGATCGGGATGATGGGGGGCAAGGCCGAGTCGGCGAAGAAGTGGTTCAAGCCGGGGAGTGTCGGGGTGATTTCGCGGTCGGGGGGGATGTCGAGTTCGACGGCGTACTACCTGGGCAAGGCGGGGATCGGGATCTCGACGATCGTGCATGTGGGGGGTGACAGCGTGCTGGGGCTGCG
>DAINDF010000015.1:5936-76732 GCA_036732005.1 Phycisphaerales bacterium | reverse complement strand
CCGACGCCGATGTCGGCCTGGGCGACGAAGCCCGGGGCGTTGCCGGGCGCTTGCGGGCCGCGGTCCGCCACCTCGTAGCGTCCGGTCCACCAGTCGGCGACGCGGAGCTTCGGGGGCGTGCGCGGGGCGGGCGAGGCGGGTCGCTGCGGCTCGGCCCGCGGGGGGACCGGGCTCGCGGCGGCCTCGAAGGCGACCGGCTCGGGCTCGGGCATCGGCGCGGGGGCGCCGCCCTTCATGCTGGGCAGGTCGATCGGCTTGACCTCGTACGGGTCGGCGGCGGCGGCGACGACGCGGAGGTCCTCGAGCATCGCGATCGCCGAGGCGTAGCGCTTGTCGTAGTCGGCCATCGCCCGGCGGACGATCCAGCGCAGCGCCTCGGGGCACTTCCGGGTGATCTGGCTCAGCCCACCGTGGGCCGGGAAGGAATTCTCGATGATCGCGTACAGCACCGCGCCCGCGGCGTAGAGGTCGAATCGTGCGCCGTCGATCTGGTGGACCTTGACCCCCCGCAGCGCCTGGCGGACCAGCTCCGGATCGCGGAAGTACTCCGTGCCGTGGGTCGTTAGCGTCATCGCGCTGCGCAGCGGCGTGACGAGCCCGAAATCGACGAGGTGGGCCCGGCCCCGCCCCAGCGCCGGGTCGGCCTCGTGGTCGATGATCACATTGTCCGGCTTGACATCCTTGTGCCACAGCCCGCCCCGGTGGTAGGTGTCGAGCGACTCGAGCAGGTCGGCGGCGTAGCCCATCGCCAGGCGGAGCCCGCGGGGGTCGAGCCCGGCCGACCCGGCGGCGGCGTGCAGGCGCTGCGTCGCGGCGGTGAGCGACTCACCCGGGACATACCGCATCACATAGAAGAACCGCTCGTCGCCCAGGTCGTGCTCGAGGACGAGGCCCATCTTCTTGGCCGCGTCGAGCGCGCGGCTCTCGCGCACGATCTGGGGCAGGCTCGACCCATCGCCCAGGCTGAAGGTCTTGATGACGACGCGGTCGATGTCGGCGTGCCCCCGGCGGGCAAAGCCCGCCCGCTTCATCTCGTCGGGCTCGGCGATGTAGAGCTTGCCGCCCGACCCGCCCCCTGGGAGCGAGCCGACGATGCGGTAGCCCTCGAACATCCCCTGGCGCTTGTTGGGCTTGTCGGGCCCCGGCGCCTCGGCCATCGCCTGGGGGAGGCGCTGCTCGAGGCCCTCGGTGAGCCCGCCGAGCCCGAAGAGGCGGAGGGGGTGCCCGATCAGCACGCGGTAGAAGCAGCCCGCGGCGGTGCGGAATTCGGCGGTGAAGGCCCGGCCGTAATGGGCCGAGGCGGACCACCGCCCGATGACGATGTTCAAGAGGGTGAGGGGGATGAAGACCAGGGCGACGATGACGGCGCCGAGGAAGCGGAAGATATCGGCGATGATCGCGCCGACGGTCCGGACGACATGCACGATCAGCCGCCAGAGCACATCGAAGACCTTGATGAACAGGAAGATGGCGACCCCGAGGATCAAAGCCCCGGCGACGATGGCGAGCGGGATGGCGATCAATGATCCGGGTCCCATGTCCACCCTCTGCGCGCTGCCCGCGCTCCGTCGTGCGTGCCGGGCGGGGCGTGGGGTCGGGGGCGCGCCCGTGCGCGATCAGTCCATCAGACCCTGCTCGTCCGCCCGGCGGAGTTCCTGCTGCCGCCGGTAGATCTCCCCGATCGCCTCGTCGAAGAGGGCGTCGTCGGGTTTGTCTCCCGTGGGATTGGGATTCAGCAGGAGCCCGTTTCGTTCCGCCTCCTTGTGCTCCTCGTCGGTGAACGAGTAGGTCGCGATGCTCCGGGCGAGGGCGGTCCGCAGCGCGTCCCGCACCTTTACCAAACGCCGGCTCACCGTCGGTTCGCTCACCCCCAGCGCCGCCGCGACCTCCTTGCCGCTCAGCCCGTCAAAGACCCGCATGCGGTAGATCGAGAACTCCGTAAAGTCGCACTCCTTCTCGACCTGGCGGATGCCCGCCTCGACCTTGGACCGGAAGATCGCGGCCTCGTAGGCCTGGTCGGCCCGCTCGGCGGCGGCGGCGACCATCCAGTCCTCCTCCAGCGAGGCGTTGGACCGGCCCCCGCCCCGCTTCTGGGCCATCCGCCGGTCCATCTCGTCGCCCAGCACATGCTTGGCGATCGCCAGCAGCCAGGTGCTGAAGCGGGCGCCGCGCGAGGGGTCGAACCGGTCGATCGAGTTGGAGAGGGCCGCCAGGGTCTCCTGGGAGAGGTCCCGGACGGTCTCCTGCCCGATCCGCCCGCGGCCCCATTTCATCAGCTGGGCCCGGAGCACCGGGCCGAAGGTCTCCCATAACTCGAACCAGGCGGCCTCGTCGTTGGCGCGGAGGCGTTTGAGAAAGCCGGTGGTCATCGAGTTCAGCATGCGTGCTCCCGCCCGGAGTGTACCCCGCTCCGAGGAGATTCCGAACGAAGGGGGCGGGGGGCGGCATTCGTCGGCAAGTTGTGCCCCAACCCGGTCCGGGCGTGAAACCGGGCGGGGCGGCTTCCCAGAGAGATCCCGGGAGCCGGCAGCGGGCCGGCAGGACAGGACGGGCCCCCACGGCCCGCCGGGAGCAGACGAAGGGAAGTTAAGGAGCACGCCATGGGATGCTTCACGAAAGGCATTGTTCGGTTCGGTGTGCTGGCGGCGCTCGCCGGCGGCACGGCGGCGGTGGTCGCCGAGGCGGCCCGCCCGGGCAGCGTCGGGGCCATCTTCCACCAGGCGACGGGGGCGATCGGCGGGCTGATCGACCACAACATCGACGACCCGATCGCGCTGCGGGCCCAGATCCGGACGCTCGAGGCGCAGTACCCCGAGAAGATCGCCGAGGTGCACGCCGACCTCGCCGAGGTCCGCGAGCAGATGGCCCAACTCGAGCGCGACCGCGAGGTCAGCGAGAAGGTGGTGCAGCTGACCGCGGCCGACCTTGACCTCCTGGACACCGGGCTGACGCGGGCCCACGCGGCGGCGTCGGCCAACCAGGGGGCGATCGTGCGGATCGCGTTCAACGAGCGGAAGATGAGCATGAACGATGCGCTCTCCCGCCGCTCGCAGGTGGTCCAGACCAAGGCGGTGTACGAGGGCCGCGTGTCGGAGATCGACACCGAGCTGACCTACCTCGCCGAGCAGGAGGCCCAGCTGGCCGATCTCGCCCAGCGGCTCGAGACCGAGCACGCGGAGTTCCAGGCGCAGATCTTCCAGCTGGACGCGCAGATCGACTCGATCGCCCGCAACGACCGGCTCATCGAGATGATGGAGGACCGGCAGGCGACGATCGACGAGCACAGCCGCTACCAGGCCCACAGCCTCAAGCAGCTCGAGGACCGGCTGGCGCGGGTCCGCGGCGAGCAGAAGGCCCGGATCGCCTCGATCACGCGGAACGAGGGCGCGCGCAACTATGTGGACGAGGCCCGATTCCTGGTCGACCAGGAGGCCGCGGTCCGGGCGCTCATCCCCGGGGGCGTCTCCGGGGGCGTCAAGGCCGAGCCGACCGTCGAGGTCGTGCCCGGGGTGATCGAGATCGACCCGAGCAAGCCGGCGCCGGCGGACCAGGTGGTCCGCAACGACTGACCCGGTCGGGGGCCCCGTTGTGGTGGTCCCGGAGTTCGCAGGCACCATCCCGAGATCCCCCGCGGCGGGCGTGCGGCCTGCCGCGGGGGATTTGTTGTCGGGTGCGAATCGGATTGCGGCGTTGGTGGCCGGGCCGGCCCGAACCCGATAAGTTGTTACGATGCACCGGAATCCGTCTATGGATGGACGGGGGCGGTGGTCCCTTCTGGAGAGTCGCGGTCCGTGGTCTGGGAACGACTGAGCCGTCTTTTTACGGTCGACATGGGGATCGACCTGGGGACCTGCAACACCCTCGTGGCGGTGCGCGGGCAGGGGATCGTTCTGAACGAGCCCAGCGTGGTCGCCGTGAAGAAGGGCACCAACCAGGTGCTCAAGAACGGGCAGGCGGTGGGGTGGGTCGCCAAGGAGATGCTGGGCAAGACGCCCGGGAGCATCACGGCGGTGCGTCCGCTCAAGGACGGGGTGATCAGCGATTTCGAGATCACCGAGGCGATGCTCAACTACTTCATCACCAAGGTCACCGGGCGGATGCGCTGGGTGGGGCCGCGGGTGGTGATCTCGATCCCCAGCGGCATCACCGCGGTGGAGAAGCGGGCGGTGTTCGACTCGGCGGACCGCGCGGGCGCGAGCCGGACCTACCTGCTCGAAGAGCCCATCGCCGCGGCGATCGGGGCGGGCCTGCCGTTCGCCGAGGCGACGGCGTCGATGATCGTCGACATCGGGGGCGGGACGACGGAGGTGGCGATCATGTCGCTGGCCGACATCGCGACCTGCCAGTCCGTGCGCGTCGCGGGCGACGACATGGACGAGGCGATCATCAACTACATGAAGCGGACCTACAACCTGATGATCGGCGAGCAGACGGCCGAGCGGATCAAGATCGAGAGCGGGTCGGCGGCGCCGGTGGGTGAAGAGACCTCGATGGAGGTGCGCGGGCGGGACATGATCTCGGGCCTGCCCCGCAAGACTGTGATCACGAGCGAGGAGATCCGCGAGGCGCTGCAGGAGCCGGTGAGCGCGATCATCGAGGCGGTGACGAGCACCCTGGAGAAGGCCGAGCCCGAGCTCGCGGCGGACCTTGTGGAGAACGGGATCACGCTCGCCGGGGGCGGGTCGCTGCTGCGTGGGCTGCCGATCGTGCTCCAGAAGGCGACGGGCCTCGAGGTGCGGATGGCGGACGACCCGCTGACCTGCGTGGCCCGCGGGACGGCGATCTACCTCGAGAACATCGAGGAATGGAAGCAGACACTCGAGAATGACATGGACCTCTGACCGGCTCGGCGACCACCGCCGGGGCGGGTGATCGCCGGCAATGGCCAGACCCCAGACCCAGCATCCGCTCATCAGGATCTCGATGCCGGCGACGGTCGCGCTGCTGGCGATCACCGCGCTGGCGCCGGCGCGGTTCCTCGACTGGGTGGGGTGGTTCGGCGGGCTCGCCTCGACGGTCTTCACCCCGATCAGCGACCCGCTGACCCGCGTCTCGCGCTGGGTGGCGCCGGCGACGCGGGTCGAGGAGAGCAACGAGCAGATCGTCGCCCTGGAGCGGGACCGCGACGAGCTGCGCCGCAGGCTGCTCGCGTCGCGGCGGCGCGAGGCGGAGCTCGAGGCCCTGATCGCCGACCTGCGCGCGGGCCTGAGCCGAGCGCCGGATGTGCCCGTCGTGCAGCTCATCCGCCCCGTGGTCGGGGCGTCGAGCGATCCGTCGAGCGGGCTCGTCCGCGTCAAGGCGGGGCGGCGGGACGGGGTGACCCCCAACACCGTGACCACCGTCCGCGGGGTGCAGCTGCACGGGCAGGTCGTCTCCGTCGACGCCCTCGAGTGCGTCGTCATGCCCATCACCGAGCCCGAGTCGGGGCTGCTCCGCGGGCGCGTGCTGCTCGACCGGCTGGGCGAGGCCTGGCTGCTCTGCCAGCTTGCGCCCACCGGGCAGGGCACGCTGCGGGGCGATGTCGAGTTCCCCGATCCGTCGCGGGCCGGCGCGGTCACGCTGCCCGAGCTCGAGCCCGGGATGGAGGTCGTGCTCGACGACCCAGCCTGGCCCGAGTCGGCCCAGATGTTCACCATCGGGCTGGTCGAGCGCGTCGAGCCTGACGACGAGCAGCCGCTGCGGAGCAACATCGTCGTCCGTCCGCGTGACGGGCTCGAGTTGCGGCGCGTCCGCGAGGTCACGCTGCGGGTGGCGCGGGGGCCCGGGCAGGGGGGGGACGAGCCTTGAGCTGGATCGTCTTCCTGGTGATGACCTGGGTCGCCTTCGGGCTCGAGCTGGGCCTGCGCGACGCGCTGCGCCTCGCGCCGGGCGACATCGCGCCGAGCTTCGTCGTGCCGCTGATGGTCTTCGTCGCGCTGAGCGCCCCGCCCAAGCAGGCGGTCTGGGCCGCCCTGATCCTGGGCGTGCTGCTCGACCTGACCTCGCTCGTGCCCAGGACCGACGCCGCCTCGATGCTCACCGTGCTCGGGCCCCACGCGATCGGGATGCTCATCGCCGCGCAATTCGTCGTCGCGGTCCGGGGCATGGTGATCCGCCGGCACCCGCTCACGCTCACGGTGCTCTCGATCGCCGCCGCCGCCGTCGTGCAGACGGTTGTCGTCGCGTTCTTCACGGTGCGCGATCTCTACGGCGACCCGATCCTGTTCCGCCCGACGGGCGAGCTGGTCTCCCGGCTGCTCTCGGCGCTCTACACCGGGGCGACCGCGTTCGCGTGGGCGATCCTGCTCCGCCCCGTCGACACGCTCTTCCGCTTCCAGCACGAGCGGGGCGGGCGGCGGCACTGAGGCAGGCCTCGTCCCGGTCCGGGATTGTCGCGGTCGGATCGCGGTTCAACGCCGTGCTGACGAGCCTCGGGCGCGAGCCCGCGGAGCTTCGTTTCCCGATCGCTCTATGGGCTTGCGCCCATGGCTCGTTCGAGAGTGAAACGGGTTCCGTCTCATACTGATCTGGATTGGTTGACGCGCGGAAAGCGGTGCCGCGACCCGCCCGGAGGGCGCGTCGTGCGTCTCTCGTCGGCGTCCGATCCGCACCACGCGCCGCTGACGCGGCGGGTGGTGGCACCGGCGGCGCACGCGCAGCGGTCAATCACAAGCCGTATGAGAGATTCCTTCACCCGCAATTCGGGCTCGTCGGCACGCGCCGGCCCCGCCCAGCCCGCGTCAAGCGCCGGCGAGCACGCCGGCGACCTTCGTCAGCAGGCGGCGGGCCCCGACTTCATAGGTGAACCCGGCCCGGGCCCAGTCGTGCTGGGCCCGGCGGGCCGCTTCGAGGCGGTCCGGCTCCTCCACGAGCGCGCGCACCAGCGCGGTCATCGAGGCCTGGTCCACGAACGAGGTCTCGTCGAAGCGTGGGGGCGGCCGGCCCATCTGCCCCAGCCCGTCGCGCTCGCGGGCGCGGTAGAGCGCGATCATGTCGCCCCGACCGTCCCACGCGTTGAGGCCCTGGTGCCGCTCGTGCGCCTCCCGGAGGGCCGCCGCGTCGTCGGGCGGGAGGGACGCAAGGGCGGCGTCGAGGGTGTCGATCTCGGGCGGCAGGCGGTCGAGCCACGCGATCAGGTCGAGTTGCCGCCGGTCGCGGTCGCGGCGGCGGATGAGCGGGAGGCCGCCGGCGAGCCAGGTGTCGAGGGCGCGTTGGTGCTGCGTCGGGAAGTAGGGCTCCAGCACCAGGCAGGCCCGGGCGTGCAGGGTCGCCTCGGGCAGTTCGCGGCGGTAGTCGATCACGCCGGCGGCGAAGGGGGCGAACTCGGGGTTGTCTTCCCACCCGCGCCCGTGCAGGCGGAGGGCGAGGCCGAGCGATTCGGCGGCACGGACGGCCCAGCGCAGCCCCTGGCGGCGGTAGAGGGCGTTGTTGACGGTCACGCCGAGCTTGTCGCCGATGGCGAGCATCGGCTCGGGCGGGAGGGGCGTGATGCCGCGGCGCGCGCACGACTCGGCGACGAAGGCGTCGAGGTCGGTCGAGTCCTCGACGCACCCGCCTTGTTCGTAGCGGGCGAGCAGGTCCTCGCCCGCGGCGCGGATGATCTCGCGGGCCGCGGTCCAGGCGGGGTCGGTCGAGGCGATCGCCTGCTCGAGGGCCTCTTCGGGGGTGGCGGCGTGGTTGGAGACATAGAGCAGGTCGGGGGCCCCGGGGCGGCGGGTCGCGGGGCGGGCCGGGGGCGAGGCGGGCGCGGGGGCGAGGCGGGGGATCTCGATCGAGCGCGCGGGTGGGTAGTCGTGCTCGAGGACATAGCGGCGGACCCACGAGCCGGCGGCGAAGTCGGTGGGTCCCATCTTCAGCGCCGCGTCGCGAGAGAGGAGGTTGGGGAGGTTGTCCTGGATGATGCAGACGAAGGGGACCCGCTCGGGGATGATGCCGGGGGTCTCGTGGCGGTGGTGATCGATCTGGATGACGAGGTCGGGGCGGAAGGCGAGGAGTTCGCCGAGCAGAGCTGCGTTGGTCTGGTGTTCCCAGGGCTCGGCTTCGATGGACAGCGTGGTCGAGCATCCGAGTCGCCGGAATCCCTCCTCGAGATCCCGTGTCGAGTGGTGCAGCACACTCGAATGTCGGGTGGTCAACAAGTGGACGCGTGTCCCCGTTGCGTGGGCGATACGGTCGGCGACGCGGGCCCGGCTTTGGTCGGCGTAGACGCCGACAAGGGCATCCCGGCGGCGGTTGATCGCCGTCGTAATCCGCGAAATGGCTTCGTCGATCGCGTCGCGGATGGGGGCGGGGTCGGCGCAGAGGCGGATCGCTTTTTCGGGCGGGGGCAGGCGTGAATCGGGCGTGAGCGTGCTGCGCAGCCTCTCGCGCCAGGCCGCGCCGACGCAGAGGACGAACCGGCCCGAGGCGAGGGGGCCCTTGTGCCAGTCGTGCAGGAGCATCGCGGAGCGGAAGACCTCCGCGTCGGGCTCGATGACGAAGACGGTGCGTTGCCGGCCGACGATGTCGGGGCGCTCGGTGGCGAGGAGGGTCAGGGCCCAGCCGTCGCCGACGCCGGCGAGGGCGACGGATCTTGAGGGGTCGGGGATCTCGGCGAGTTGCCGGGTGGTCTGCTCGATAACGGCCGACGGGGAGCCTCCCGGGCAGAGCGGGTTGTCGGCGTGCCCGGCGAGGGCGAGGCTCTCGCGCCGGTCGGGGGCGGTGACGAGGCGCACGCGGCCGGTCGCGGGGATGGATTCGAGCTCGGCGGCGAGTTCGGGGTCGCGGGCCTTGAGCGCGAGCATGTTGCGGGCGAAGCGCAGGGTGCGGGCGAGCGGGCCGGCGGGCTCGGGGCCGAGCAGGTCGATGAGCCTTGGGTAATCGCGTTCGGCGAGGGCGCGCTCGATCGCGGGCATGTTTTCAGGGGCGTGCACGGGGTCAGGGTACCGGGCGTTGCGGCCGGGCGTCTTGGGCGCGTGCGTCCGCGGCTCGTTCGAAGCTGATGGTCGAGCGGGGGCTACTCCGCGAAGCGGAGGATCCGCCCGGCGTTGTGGTCGAGGATGAACAGGGCGTTGCCGCTGAGGTCGCGACCGAAGGAGGAGATCGCCAGCGAGGCGCCGTTGCCGCCGAAGGACTGGGAGACCGCGGCGGTGTGCTCGACGATGTCGTCGGCGGTCCAGGTCTCGCCGCGCTGGCGGACGATGAAGGACCAGGTGCGTCCGCTCATGTAGTCGGCGCAGATGTAGCGGCCTTTGAGCCAGGGGAGTTTGTCGCCCTCGTAGAAGAATCCCCCGGTGATCGAGCCGACGGGGTGGTGGCGGTACTCGAAGACGGGGGGCGCCAGGCCCCGTTCGAGGTGCCGGCTGGGGGGGAGGCGCTTGGGGTCGTCGGCCTGGTTGCGCCCGGGCTTGAACTCGCCGAAGCCCTCCATGGTGTTCCAGCCGTAGTTCTCGCCTCCCTTGGAGCCCTCGGGCTGGAGGTGGACATACTCGAAGCGGTTCTGCCCGACATCGGCGATCCAGAGGCGGCCCTTGGAGTCGAACTCGAAGCGCCAGGGGTTGCGCAGGCCGTAGGCCCAGATCTCGGGGCGGGCGCCCTCGGTGGCGACGAAGGGGTTGTCGTCGGGGATGGCGTAGGCGAGGCCTTCGTCGGGCTCGCCGTTGACATCGATGCGGAGGAGCTTGCCGAGCAGGGTGTCGAGTTTCTGCGCGTAGCCCTGCGGGTCGTTGGCCGAGCCCCCGTCGCCGGGCCCGATGTAGAGCATGCCGTCGGGCCCGAAGCGGATGCACCCGCCGTTGTGGTTGCCGAAGGGCTGGTCGATCCGGAGGAGGACCTCCTCGGTGCCCCAGTCGGCGGAGGTGGGGCTGGCGGCGGTGAAACGGCTGGTGACGGTGGCGCCCACTTTGTCGGTGTAGTAGAGATAGAAGCGGCGGTTGTCGGCGTAGCCCGGGTCGAGGGCGATGCCGAGCAGGCCCCGCTCCCAGTTGCTCTTGCGGTCGGTGAAGTCGCCCCGGTCGACGGCGATGAAGGGCTCGTCGAGCACGACGCCGTTCTCGACGACGCGGACGAGCCCGTCCTGCTCGACGACGAGGAAGCGGGCGGGGCTGGTCGGGTCGGCGACCATGTCGACCGGCTTGGTGAGCCCGGTGGCGTAGACCTCGAGGGTCTGGGCGTGGGCGATCGGCAGGGCGCACACGAGCGCGACGGCGGCGGGAAGGGGGTTAATCCTCGGCATGCCCCGAGGGTAGACGGCTCCGCGCCGGTGGAGCCGAACCGGAGAGATCGGTCCGGCAATCGAACTCGACGCGGCCCTCGAGCACGCGGAGGCCGAGCAGGTGGACAGCGCGGCCGTCTTCGAGGCGGAGCGCGGGGGTCCGGGCGAGGGGGGCGTCGCCCCGGAGGATGGCGAGGAGTGAGGCGGCGCTGCGTTCGTCGGCGAGGTCGCCCGGGAGGTAGGGGAGGAGTTGCCTTTCGGCGTTGCGGAGGATGAGGGCGGCGGGGACGGGGAGCCTGCCGATGTGGATCCAGGCGGTGCGGAGCCAGAGCGAGCCGTCGGGCGCGAGGACCGGGCGGACGGAGGCGGTGAGGACGCGGTCGCCGTTCTCCCGGCGGAAGAGGACGCCGATGCGGACGAGCCCGGGCTCGAAGCGGATCTGGGGCTGCCCGAGGGAATCGGGCCAGTCGGGGAGGTCGGCGTTCCCGTTCATCCACTCGGGGAGGCGGGCGATGAGCCAGGCGCTGGCGTCCTGGTCGCGGACCGCGACGCTCCAGGGGGCGGAGGCGGGCTGGGCGGCGGGGTCCGGGGGGCGTTGGCGGTAGAGGGTAGAGATCGCGGCGTTCTCGACATCGCTGGCGAGGGTTCGCAGTTCGGGGGTGGGGCGGTACTGCCTCCACCAGGCGGGGGCGGTGCGGGTGAGCGTCGCGGCGAGCAGACCCGCGAGCGTGAGCGTCGCGGCGAGGACGAGGCTGGCGGCAATGAGCCGGCTTCGGAGGTTCCTCGTGATGCGGAGCAGGCGGCGGCCCATGGGTGCAATTGAAGGCGGGCGGGCCCTCCGGGGTCGGCGCACGAAAAAAGGGCCCGGGAGACCCCGAGCCCTTTTCGGAACGGTTCGCGAGCGATCTCGGCTCAGCGCTTGGAGAACTGGAAGCGGCGGCGGGCGCCGGGCTGGCCGTACTTCTTGCGCTCGACCTTGCGGGCGTCGCGGGTGAGGTAGCCCTTGTCGCGGAGGACATCCTCGAGGTGGGGGTCGTACCCGACGAGGGCGCGGGCGATGCCGAGGCGGATGGCCTGGGCCTGGCCCATGATGCCGCCGCCGGCGACGCGGACGATGACCTCGAGCTTGTCGGCGGTGTCGGTGACGGTGAGGGGGGCGTAGGCGTCGGCGCGGTCGCGCGGCTCGGAGAAGTACTCCTCGACGGTCTTGAACTTCTTGCGGGTGGACTGGACGAGGACCTTGGGCTGCCCGTCCCGCGTGGGGCGGAGGCGGACGCGGGCGACCGCGGTCTTGCGGCGGCCGACGCCCCACCACCAGCCGTGCTTATCGGCGGGCTTGGGCTCGGCGAGCTGGCGGACGGCGTTCCCTGGGCCCTTGGGGGCCTGGACGGCCTCGCCGATCAGGTCGGGGTTGGTGATGGTGGTCTGGAATCCTTGGTCTGCCATGGTTCGGCGCTCCGTTCCCGCGGCGGCGGGTGATGGTCATTCGTTACGCGTGCAGCGGGATGGGCTTGTGGGCTTCGTGGGGGTGCTCGACGCCCGGGTAGACCTTGAGCTTCTTGAGCATCTGGCGGCCCAGGCGGTTCTTGGGGAGCATGCGGCGGACGGCGAGCTCGAGCAGCCGCTCGGGGCGGCGCTGGCGGAGCGAGCCGTAGGACTCGAGCTTGAGGCCGCCCGGGTAGCGGGTGTAGTTCTTGGCGAACTTCTGGTCGGCCTTGCGCCCGGTGAGGGCGACCTTGGTGGCGTTGGTGACGATGACGAAGTCGCCCGTGTCGACATGGGGGGTGTACTCAGGGCGGTGCTTGCCCATGAGGACCAGGGCGATCTCGCTGGCGAGACGGCCGAGGGGGACGCCGTCGGCGTCGACATGACGCCAGACGCGCTGGACCTCGCCGTTCTTGGCCATCCAGGTCTGGCGGCGGAGGTGCGTCGCGTGACCGGTGCTCATGGCGTCGACTCCTTCTCGTCGCGTGTCGGCGACGACTCGTGGGCCGGGCCTGACGGGGCGTGCGTGAACGCCGGCGTCGGGTGACCGAGCGGGAAGGCCCCACGGGGGGGCACGCCGCCTACCGGGCGGGGCGGGCTCGGCGTCGTGCCGAGCAGGATTCTCACTGGCGAGGGGGCCGGCACTCCGGCTCCCGGGTCGGAACAATAGCGCCCGCAGGGCCCGGGTCAAACCGCCCCGAACGGGGTTGGGAGGCCACTCGAATATGGGGGTCTCCCAAGATTCGGTGCGGGGCGCCGTGTGTGGCGTGGTACGGTGCCCGCTTCGAAATCTGTGAGGCCGAGGCTTGGACCGGGCGCGACCCGGGCCGGCCCGGAGGCCGGGGCCCGTTTGAAGACGCGGCCCGGCCGGCACGCAACCCCCTGTCTCGAAAGGAGAAGCCCATGCAGCGTGCTCACGGTATCGGTGCGTCCTTGCGGAATTCGGCTTTCGGTCTGGTGGCGATCGCGGGGCTCGGCCTCGGGGTCTGTGCGGCCCCGGCGTCGGCCGGGCCCGGGGTGGGGTGCAACCCCGCGGACCTGGCCCCGCCGCTCGGGGTGCTGGACCTGGCGGACATCAACGCGTTCGTGTCCGCGTTCGTGAACCAGAGCCCGGCGGCGGACCTGACGGGCGACGGGATCCTCGACCTTGGCGACCTCAATCTGTTCGTGACCTCGTTCGTGAACGGGTGTCCGCCGGCGGCGTGCTTCCCGGACATCCGGACGACGATCGAGGGCGGCTTCGACGACCCGCCGGTGATCCAGTCGAACTACGACGCGATCAACCGGACGATCCATCTGTTCGGCCCGATCCCGCTGGGGCAGTTGCTCGGGCAGCCCCTGCAGGCGAACCTGCCGTTCATCCTGGGCCGGCTCGAGACGCTCAACGACTGCGTCCCGAGCACGGTGGACCCGACGGCGATCGCGGCGGTGCTCGAGCAGCTCGCGGCGGCGACGGGGCCGATGCCCGTGGGCGAGGTCCTCGTGTTCCATCCGGGCTCGGAGCCGTTCTGGCCCATGCTCGACGCGCTGCGTGACCTGGGGATCGGGGTGCCGGGGCAGCCCGGGTCTCCCGACGAGGTGGCGGCGCGTCAGGCGGCGTTGCCCGGGGTGGTCGGGATCGCCGGCGCGGTGACGGTCGCGGACCTGTTCTTCAAGAACACCACGGAGGTGACCGAGCCCGAGTTGCTCGCGCTCGACGCGGGCAAAGGCTCGGGGCTGGTGTACGCGGCGGTGTGCGACAACGACAAGTGCTGCGTACGAAACGGGGGGCCGATCCCCGGGACGGACCGCTGCCGGACGGAGACGCAGTTCTGCAACCTGCCCCCGCCGAGCCGGGCGTTCTGCTCGATCGCGAGCGACAAGTGCCCGTGATCGCGGCGTGATCAGGGTCGGCACGAAAAAGGGCCCGGGGCGGAACCCCGGGCCCTTGTTTCATCGAAGGTCGTCGGTCCTCGGGGGCGATTCAGGGGCAGCCGGCGAGGAAGGCGTTGACGAAGAGGCCGATGTCGGCGAGGTCGAACAGCCCGTTGTGGTCGAGGTCCGCGATGGGGTCCAGCCCGGTGAAGCCCGCGACGAACGCGGTGATGTCGGCGAGATCGAGCGTGCCGAAGGGCGGCGCGAGTTCGGCCGAGTTGCACGCCGCCGGGGGGAGCGTGCGGGCGAAGATGTCGTCGCGCCCGTTGGTGTCTCCGGGCACGAGGTTGAACGCCTGAGAGCCGAAGACGGCCTGCGCGCCGTCCCCCGTGAGCACGGGGAAGAAGCAGTTGCTGTTGGCCTGATCGCCGTTGGTGGCGCGGCTGATGACCTCGAGCGTGCCGGCGGCGGGCTCGTAGAGGTAGGTGTCGGCGAGTGTGGTCGGCGTGGTGTCACCCGGCACGAGGTTGGAAGCGTTGGCGGTGAACACGAGCCGCCCGTTGTCGGCGAGGTCGGGGTCGCGGGCGAAGAACCCGTCGGCCGCGACACCTCCGGGGCCGACATCGACCCGCCGTGTGGTGAACCCCCCGGGCTCGTCGAACACGCCGTTGCCGTCGCTGTCTCGGTCGTGCAGGAAGAGCTTGAAGGTGTTCGAGGGGTCGCCGGCCCTGGTCACATCGAGGTTGGTGGCGAGCGAGACGAAGGCGACGAACCGCCCGTCGCCGCTGATCCGCGGGCCGCGGGTGTTGGGGTTGGTGCCCGAATCTCCGTTGCCGAGGATCCCGTTGTCGTTCTTGCTGACGACAACGGGGTTGGCGTCCGCCGGGCCGACGACGATGATCTGCTTGTTGGTGAAGTTCTGGAAATCGGCGTAGGCCGCGTAGACGACCCACGAGCCGTCGGTCGAGATCTGGGGGTATCGGCTCCCGACATTCTGCGTCGAGGTGAGCAGATCGAGCCGGTTGTTCAGGCCTGTTTGGCGGTCGTGCAGATAGATGTTGGGCACGACATCCTGCGAGTCGCCCGGGACGAGGTTGGTGGCCGAGGAGCTGTAGACGACGAAGCGCCCGTCGCCCGAGATGCCCATCTGGTCGGCCCCGCTGTCGGGGTGGTCGGCCTGGAGGCCTCCCGGGCCGACATTGACGCGCTCGGTCACGCCGTTGCTCTCGTCGAAGACACCGTTGCCGTCGGGGTCGCGGTCGCGGACGAAGATGTCGTAGCTCCCGAAGCCGGAGGTATCGCCCGCGACCAGGTTGGTGGACTGGCTCGACCAGAGGACGAAGCGTCCGTCGGCGGAGAGGTCGACGCCGTGGAACCCGTTGAATCCGCCCTGGCTCCCGTTCCCGGGCAGCCCGTCGATGCCCAGGCTCATCAGGGTGACGAGGGTGTTGCCCTCGTCGAGCACGCCGTTGCCGTCCGGATCGCGATCGGCGGCGAAGACCTGGCGGCCCGAGGTGCCGCCCGGCACGAGGTTGGTCGAGGTGCTGGCGAAGACAACATGCCTCCCGTCATCGCTGGCTGCGACCTCGGTGTTGATGCCGTCGCCCTGGGCACCTCCCGGCCCGAGGTTGACGCGGACGGTGGGCTGGGCGCTGGCGAGAACGGGCAGCCCGGTCATGCCGGCGATGATCGCCGTGGAAACGAATCGATGTGTCATGGTGTGGCTCCTCTGCTCCTGTGTGGGTCAGGTGCGCGTGTGAAGCGACATCCGTTGCAGCGCATCACTCCGAGTGTCCACAAACGCGCGGGCGCGGCGTCGTTTCTCCTGACCGTCGAGCCGGCACGCTACACCGAGGGCGCGGCGTGCCAACCCCTCTCTGGAGTGGGGTGTGCCCGAGGCCGGGGCGGAGTCGGCACGAAGAAGGGGCCCGGGTCGCGTCCCGGGCCCCCGATCAATCAGGGCGTGGGTTGTTGCCGTGTCGGCTCAGGGGCAACCGGCGAGGAAGGCGTTGACGAAGGTGGTAATATCGGCGAGGTCGAACAGCCCGTTGTTGTCGAAGTCGACGGCGGGGTCCTGCCCGGTGAAGCCCGCGACGAAGGTGGTGATGTCAGAGAGATCGAGCAGGCCGAAGGGGGGCGCGAGGTCGGCCGCGTTGCACGCGGGCGAGGGCAGGTCGATGGTGAACGGGAAGAAGGCGACGCGCCCGGGGGGCAGGTCGAAGATGTCGGTCCCGCCCTCGCTGCCGATCTCGAGGCTGATGAGCCCGCCGGCCGAGCACCCGTCGACATTGACCTGGACGCCGCCGGACATGAAGTCGGGGGCGAAGTCGCTGAACACGGTGTTGTAGCCCGCGACGCAGAGGAGGTAGTCGCCCGGGTCGTAGGCGCGGACGATCTCGCTCTGGAGGTTGGGGAATGCGATGTCGTCGTTCTGGGCGAGGAGGAGGCCGTTGCTGTCCCAGACCGCGATCTCGGTGTCGAACGACGATCCGATCGTGTTGATGATGATGGTCTGATCGCTGGTGCCGACGACACCCCCGCCGAAGTCGAAGTCGAAGATCTGGCAGTCATCGGGGACGCCGTCGCTGTCGCAGTCGAACTCCTGCGAGTCGAGGATGCCGTCGTTGTCGCAGTCGGCGGTCTCCTGGACGGTGAACTCGAACCAGCGCGTGCGGCCCGAGGCGACCGCGGTGGGCCCGCTGAACAGGCCCGAGGCGCTCGAGATCGCGACGACGGCGTTGCCGGAATCGGCGCAGCCGGCGGGGTAGGTGATCGACGGGCCGTTGGCGAAGATGATGTTGAACCCGCCGACGCCGAGCCGGTAGGTGCCCGCGCCCAGCGTCCGGACGATCTCGCTCTGGGTGCCCGGGCCGCCGTCGTCGTCGGCCTGGATGAGCGTCCCGTTGGCGTCGTAGAGGGCGATCTCGGTGTCGAAGTTGGACCCGGCGGTGGAGAGCGTGACCACCTCGCCCGGGGCGGCGAGGACACCGAGCACGGTGCGCGAGGCGAGGTCGCCCGCGAACTGGGTCTCGTCGGCGATGCCGTCGTTGTCGCAGTCGGCCTCGCAGTCGTCCGGGATGCCGTCGTTGTCGGCGTCGGCGTCGAACTGGTCGTCGATGCCGTTGCTGTTGCAGTCCGGGAACGAGGACAGGGCCCGGCGGAAGTCGTTCTGCACGAGGGCGCGCCAGTCGCCCAGCGCGATCGCGTCGGCGATGACGGAGCAGGCGTCGCCCGAGTTGTTGAGGATGACGGTCAGCTCGAAGGCGTGAAGCCCCGCGTCGAGGTTGATGAAGTTCTGCGGGGCGATCTGCGTCGAAGAGTTCGTCCGCGTCGTCGCCCGGCCCGCGTTGATCGCCAGGAGCGTCTGCCCCGCGACGCGGAGGGTCGCCGCGTCGGAGTGGTCGACGCGGAAGGCGTACTGCCCGGTGGCGGGGGCGTTGAAGTGCCCGCTGAATCGGGCGACGATATCGGCGCTGGAGGTGTAGCTGGTGGTCGCGTCGTCCGTGGCGCCGCGGAAGACGAGGTTGAAGTTGTTGGGGTTGAACCCGTCGAGCGTCGTCAGCCCCGGGGTGCTCCACTGGGAGAGCGTGAGCCCCGAGATCGCGGCGCCGATGCTCACATCGGCGAAGAAGGTCTCGCACGAGTCGGGGATGTTGTTCCGGTTGGTGTCGGGCGCGCCGTTCAGGATGTCCAGGAAGTCGGGGAGGAAGTTCCCGTTGCAGTCGGCGAGGATGTTCGCGGCGACCGGGTACCAGCCCATGTCGTCGAGGGGCTTGAGGTCGTTGGCGGAGTAGAACGAGGTGCAGAAGGAGGTTCCCGAATTCAGCACGGGGTCCATGATGCCCAGCTTGTCCTCAAACGCGCTGCGGCGGGAGAGGTGTGAGGGCTGGTTGGCGTCGCCCTCCTCGAGCAAGGTCACGAATCCGTCGGCGGTGTTGGCGTACCAGTGCTGGGAGATCCCGCTCAGGATGGCGCCCTCGCCGTGGCGCGGGAAGGTGGCGAACTGGGCGTTGTTGAGCGGCCGCCCGCCCGAGACGCCGGGGAGGGCGCCGAAGAGAGGATCTTCGAAGAACCGGGCGACATCGAGGCCCTGGATGCGGTTGTTGCTGTTGTCGCCCCCCTCGGCGATGGCGCTGGTGAACCCCAGGCCGTGGGTGATCTCGTGCACCGCGACATCCACCAGGCTCAGCTGCGAACCGCTGGGCAGGCTGTCGCAGCCGTTGAGCGACCAGGAGTTGTCCGTGTCGAGCGTGATGCTGACCGACTCGGCCTCGGCGACGACCGTGTCGCCGAAGGCGGCGCGGAGCTGGGCGTCGGTGACGCGGATCGCCGTGACATTGGTCGTGCCCGTGCCCGGGAAGCCGAACCGGACGGGGAGGGAGGCGGCGGGCAGGGCGTCGGCGAAGTCATCGTCCTCGCGGTTGGACTGGTGCCGCAGGCCTTCGACATAGGTCGACCAGGGGATGTCGAACCGCGTGCTCCCGGCCGAGCCGATGGTGCTGCCCGGGATGGACTCGGCGTCCATGGTGACGCTGATGGTGACGCGGTTCTGGAACTGGAGGTCGACATACTCGGCGGCGTCGATGAAGTCGCCGAGGTAGATCAACGCAAAGGGATTGAGGGCGTCGTAGGTGACCTTGACCGTGGGGCTGTCGCCGATCACCTGCGTCGCCGGGACCCCGATGCCCCGGACCGAGGCGCCGGTCAGGTCCCGCTCGGCGTGGGCCACGAGTTGCTGGATGCTGGCGAGGGCGCCGTCGGGCCCGCACAGGCCCTTGTAATGGCGGAAGGCCCCGGTCACACCCAGCCCCTGGGCCCAGCCCGGCGTGTCGATGGGGATGATCAACTCGGGTTGCCCCGCGGGGCCCACGACCCGCGCGTTGGCGAGGGCGGCGTTGAACTCCGCGGGGGTCATGCTCTGGGCCGCCGCGTTCGGCAGGGTGAGAGCGAGTGCGCCGAGCCCCAGCAGGGCGGGACCGATCGATGATGCCATGGGATTCTCCTCTTTCGCCTCGGGCGGCGTCCCCGACGCCGGTTCGGGGGAGCGTAACGGATCCCGACGATCCGCCCCAGCCGCAATCTGTGAAGTAGGAAGAAAGAGTTTCTCGGACCTCCCGGTCCGGTCCGCGCGGGGTCCAAGGGGGTGGGGCCCTCGCTCGAACAAGAACCCGATTGTCTGATTCTGCGTATCGCTCTACGCTGAGCGGGCGGGGGTTTGGCGCGGGCGTCGCGGCCGGCGCCGGTGGAGCGGGTTCTCGCAAAGGACATCACGGCATGGGCAATCCGAGGAAGTTCGGGATGTGCGTCGGGCTCAGGGCGCTCGGGTTGATCGCCTCGGGTCTGCTCGCGGGCGCGGCGCCGGCTCCGGGTCGGTCTCACGAGCAGGCCGCCGAGCGGCTCTGGCGAGAGCGGGTGGCGTACGAGACGCTCCCGCCCGAGGTGCAGCGGATCGTGGACGGGAAGATCCGGCGGACGGTGGTGGGCAAGAGCCCGACCAAACAGGCCGATCGGCAGGCGTACTGGCTCGAGCAGCGCGTGCCCGCGGGGGTCGACTATCCGGTCGAGCAGGTGCGTGAGGCGGCCCGCAAGGCCGAGCGTCAGGCGGCGCTGCTCCGCGAGCGGGCGCTGCTCCGGGGCGATGTGAAAGCGGAGGACTTCGTCGACACCTGGCGCAACCTGGGCCCGGGGAATGTCGGCGGGCGCACGCGTGCGATGGTGATCCACCCGCTCGGCCCGGGCTCGACCGACCCGGACGACCCCGGGTTCATGCTCGCCGCGGGCGTGGCCGGCGGCATCTTCAGGAGCGACGACGGCGGGGCGTCGTGGCGCCCCGTGGCGGACCTGCTCGAGAACATCGCCGTCTCCGCGCTCGCCATGGACCCCGAGAACCCGCAGATCGTCTACGCCGGCACCGGCGAGGGCTTCTTCAACGGCGACGCGGTCCAGGGCCTGGGCATGTACAAGAGCACCAACGGGGGCCTGTCCTGGCAGCAGATGGAGGAGACGCTCTTCCCCTTCGTCGCCTCCTTCGCGTTCCAGTATGTCAACAAGATCGCGATCAGCCCGGCCGATCCCAAGCGCATCTATGTCGCGACGCGGACGGGCGTCTGGCGGCACGACAACCGGGGCGAGCCGACCGACGGGGAGGGCAACAACTACATCTGGCGCCTCATGCTCGCCAACCCGATCTACCTCTTCGGGCAGCAGAACGCCCGGGGCTCGATCGAGGGCGCGCTCGATGTCCAGGTCCGCCCCGCGCCCCGCACGGGCAACCCCGATGAGCCCGAGGAGGAGATCGTCCTCGCCTCCTTCGGCGGGGCCCGGGACGACGGGCTCTGGCTCAGCGTCGACGGGGGCGACCGCTGGTTCCGCCAGGTCGACCAGACCGGCGCCAGCGACGACACCATCCACCGCATCGACACCGTCGTGCAGGGGCGGATGACCGTCGCCTTCGGCCCGCGCACCAGCGAGGCCGACGAGGGCGTCGTCTATGTCCTCATGGCCCGGAACGGGGATTTCTTCGATGTCCCCGCCGAGTCGCAGGGGCTCGAGTACGGCGGCGTGATCAATGTCTTCCGGGCGGACATGACCAGCCTGGTCAAAATGACGAACATGGACGGTGTCGTCACCGACGCGCAGCTCGTCTTCGAGCCCCGCCTCGAGTTCGATCACCCCACCAATCTTCTCCACGAGGTCCTGCTCTCCAACCCGCTCTTCTCCGGCGTCTGCGCGGGCGTGATCGACCAGAACCTCAGCCAGGGGTGGTACGACAACATCATCAAGGTCGACCCGGCCGACGAGGACATCGTCTGGGTCGGCGGCATCGACCTGTTCCGCTCCGACGACGGCGCCGCCAACTTCGGCGTCGCGTCCTACTGGTACTTCGACCCGGGCGCCGCCCAGTATGTCCACGCCGATCAGCACGAGATCGTCTTCCACCCCCAGTACGACGGCGTCGCGAACCAGACGATGTATGTCTCAAACGACGGCGGGCTCCACCGCACCCTCAACGCCCGTGCGCCCGTCGCCGAGGACGGCTGCCCCTTCCTGCCCGGGGCCGATCAGTCCCAGGTCGTGTGGAAGGACCTGAACAACGGGTACGAGGTCACCCAGTTCTACCACGGCGACAGCGGGACCACGACCGCGCCCAACGGGCGCGACATGTTCGCCGGCGGCACGCAGGACAACGGTGTTGTCCGCTCCTTCCGGCGCTCCTGCACCGAATCCTGGGACACCCTCCTGACCGGCGATGGGGGCTACACCTGGATCGACCCGACCGACAACAACACCATCTACGGCTCCACGCAGAACTTCGGCTCGGTCTACCGCATGCGGTTCAACCCCGCCGCACCCGTGGGATCAGAAGACCCCGAGAACATCAACAACGGGCTGGGCCCCGACTTCGGCCTGTTCATCACGCCGATCGCGATGGACCCCAACAACCCGAATGTCCTCTGGACCGGCGGGCTCCGCCCCTGGCGCACGACCAACGCCAACGACGCCGACCCCGCCCTCGTCGACTGGGATCTCGCGGGCCCCAACTTCAACTTCCCGGGCCTGCCCCCGCAGTTCGACCTGATCTCCCGCGTCTCCGCGATCGCGGTCGCGCCCTCCGATTCCGATGTCGTCTACATGGGCACCGAGGACGGGTGGGTGCTCCGCACGCTCAACGGCCTGGCGAACGACCCCGCCGACATCGTCTGGGAGGTCCTCTATGTCGGCCTCCCGCTCGAATCGGGCTATGTCTCCAGCATCGCCGTCGACCCCTACGACCCCGATGTCGTCTGGCTCACCAACGCCCGGTTCACCTCCACCGGCTCGTTCGGGCATGTCTTCCGCGGCTCGACCGTCACCGAGGGGTCGGCCGCCGGCGAGTACCAGTTCATCGTCTACGACGGCGTGGACTGCAACCCCGACGACGGCATCGACCCCGTCCTGCCCGATGTCCCCGCCCATTGGGTCACGCTCCGCAAGTGCAACAGCGGGCCCTGCGACGACCCGGGCGAGTGCCTCGTCATCGTCGGCACCGAGATCGGCGTCTTCATCAGCGCCGACGCATGGGCCGAGGACCTGCTCTGCGACCCCGACGGGCCCGACAACGGTTCCGACCCCGAGGACCGCGTCAACTGGACCTTCGTCAACATCCCGATGACCGGGCCCGGCACGCTGCCGCGCACTGTCGTCGAGTCGATCGACCTGCGCGACAAGAACACGATGGTCGCCTTCACCCACGGGCGGGGCGCCTTCCTCGCCGAGCTGACCGCCCGCTGCGGCAGCACCGGCATCGGCATCCCCTGCAACGCCGCCGATCTTGTCGTGCCGTTCGAGACCTTCGATCTCGCCGACTTCAACGGCTTCATCGCCGACTTCCAGGCCGGGCGGCTCTCGGCGGACATGCCCCTGGAGGGCGTGATCGGGTGTGGCGACGGAGTCCTCGACGCCTCCGACCTGATTCGATTCGTCGAGCTGTTCTCCGGCGCGGAGTGCGCGGAATGAGCGACCCGGCCGGGGCGGACGGCCCGGCGCCAGAAATCACCGTCATCGTGTGCGCGTTCAACCGCGAGCGGATGCTCGACGCCTGCCTGCGCTCGATCCGCGACCAGGACCACCCCTCGTTCGAGGTCATCGTCGTCGACGACGCCAGCACCGACGGGACGCTCGCCGTGGCGCGCCGCCACGGGGCGGAGGACCCGCGCGTCCGCGCCATCGCGCGCGAGCGGAACGCGGGCTCGTTCGCCAACCTCAACCTCGCCCACCGGCACGCCCGGGGGGGCTTCATCGGCTGGGTCGATTCCGACGACCTCATCCTGCCCGACTGCCTGAGCGCCTGCGCCGCCGAGCTGCGCGCCAACCCGGAAGTCGGCTGCGTCTACACCGATCAGATGGTCATCGACGAGCACAACCGCCCGCTCGCCTACGGGCACCGCGCCGACATCCCCTACTCCCCCCGCCGCCTCCTCGTCGACTTCATGACCTTCCACTTCCGCCTCTACCGCCGCGAGCTCTACGACCGCGTCGGCGGGCTAGACGAGTCGATGCGCTACGCGGGCGATTACGACTTCTGCCTCCGCCTCAGCGAGATCACCGAGTTCCGCCGGCTCCCGAGGCCTCTCTATCTCTACCGCCAGCACGCCGACACCATCTCCTCGGGCAAGCGGCTCGAGCAGATCGAGGCCTCCGCCGGCGCGGTGCGCCGGGCCCTGCAGCGCCGCGGCATGGAAGCCACCCACCGCCTTGAGGTCGAACTCGTCAGCCGTTTCCGTCTCATCTCGGTCACCGGCGGGGCGGGCGAGTCCTCGGGGGCCGACCCCTCGGCGCGCCCGAGCGCCCGGGGCGGGGTGAGCGATCTCTAACATGCGCCCGACCCATTGACCCCGCCGCGGCGATCCGGGATGATCCCCGCCGAGGGGCCGCCGCACCGGCTGCGTGGGCCGCGCGGCACGCCCGACTCGGCGAGTGGGAGATCAGAGAATGTCCAGCCAGAAGAAGGTCTCGGCGGCCGACGCCGCGGCGATCGCGTCCGTGCTCTCGATGTCCGCGGCGGTCATGGGCGGGGTCGGCGAGCCCGCCAACGACTTCTTCCCGGGCGATTTCGTCCAGGGAAACCCCGACGGCGTGGTGATCGCCGGCGATCTCGAAGACCGCGGGTGCGGGTACGGGTACGGCAAGGGAGGTGGGGACTGCCCCGGCCCGGACACCGTGCTGGGCGTCTACGACGATCTCGGCTCGATCGTCGAGACCGACGACGACGACAGCTTCCTCGGCAACGGGCGGGCCTCGGGCGTCTTCGGCCGCCCCGTCGAGCCCAGCGGGCTCGTCTCCTGGCTCGTCTCGGGGTATGACGACTTCGACTTTGACGGCTTCGACGACGGCACGGCCAACCCCCACGGCGAGCTCGGGCTCTGGAACGGGTGGGTCGACTGGTACGACGGAGGGTTCAACTACATCGGCTTCGACTATGTCGGGGACTTCGAGTTCATCACGGGCGACGAGGTCTTCGGGGGCGGGCTGACCGCCCCGGCCGAGGCGATCGGCGGGTACTACGACCTCTACCTCGACAACACCCCGGGCGGGTGCAAGTGCTCAAACGATGTGGACTTCTACCAGATCGGCGGCCTGGCCCCCGACACCGAGTACGAGATCCGCGTCACCAGCGCCGACTTTGACACCGTCCTGGCGACATTCGACTCGGGCGGTGCGTTCATCGATATCAACGATGACGACCCGGATGTCGGCTGCTGCCTGTCCGTCCTCAACGGGACCACGGACGAGTTCGGCGATCTCTTCATCGCCATCACCGGGTACAGCGACTTCGCCTTCGCCGGGTTCCACTTCCAATTCGGGAACTACGAGATCACCATCACCAACGCCGCCCCGGGCTGCAACGAAGCCGACCTCGCCCCCGAGTACGGCCTGCTCGACCTCGCGGACATCACCGCGTTCGTCTCGGGGTTCACATCACAGGACTCGTCGGTCGATTTCAACGACGACGGCCTGTTCGATCTCGCCGACATCACGACCTTCGTGAACGCGTTCCTGAACGGGTGCCCCTGACGCCGCTGGGCGAGATCGGGCGGGTCGCTCAGCCCCCGGCCGGGTCGCCCTTCCCCCCGTGCAGCAGGTTCTCGAGCATCGATCGCTTGTCGTAGCCGCCCCCGCACTCGGGGCACCGACCCCGGTGCGCCAGCCCGTCGAGCGGGTAACCGCACGACGGGCAGTCCGCCGCGGCCAGGTCGAGCATCTCGTCGGTGATCCAGTCTTCCGCGTCGTCGGGATCGAGCAGCGACTGGATCACCTCCGGGCCGTGCAGGTCCGCGATGAGCCCCGCGACATCGACCGGCGCGCCGCACGCCGGGCACGCCTCGATCGCCGCGTCCGCCGGGAGTGTCCGCCCGCACCCGGGGCAGGGCGGCAGGAGCATCGGGTCGAGCCGGGACAGATCGGGCACGCAGCGGTCCTCCCAGCCCGCCTCGTACTCGGCGGGCTCATCGGCGAGAATATCGAGCAACAGCCTCGCCTCCTCACGCTGCCGCTCGAGCGCGATCGCGAGCGTGAACGAGCCCATGCCGTGGCGCCGGGTGAACCCGCCGTAGGGGCCCAGGCTCGAGACATGATCGCCGGCGACCGCCGCCAGCACCCCGTGCCGGAGGAGCCACCGCGCCGCCTGCTCGGCCTCGATCGGGTTGTCGTAATAGCGCAGCCGGTACATCGCGTCGGCGGAGCGTAGCCCGGCGCAGAAAAAAGGGACGCCGGCGTGCGGCGTCCCCGGAGAGGATGAACCCGTTGGTGATCAGTCCGCGCGCCGCGCGAGCTGCGAGAGCCGGCGGGCGTCGTCGTCGTGCCGGTCCAGCTCGAGCGCCCGCTCGGCGGCCCGCTCGGCCCCGAGGAGATCGCCCCGGAGGTAACGGATCGCCGAGAGCATCACCCAGCGGTCGTGGTACGCGAACGAGCGCTCCGCGTAGCGGATCTCCAGCCCGGAGAGCAGGCCCTCCATCCGCTCCACGGGCGCCGCACGCACGCCCCGGTCGAGCCCCGCGCGGATCGCACGCCGCATCGCCCAGTCGGCCTGGTCATCGAACCCGCCCGCCGCCCGGGCGAGCGCCAGCCCGATCTTCGGCGCCGGGTCGTCGGGGTACGACGCCGCCTTGCCCTCGAAATACTCCCGCGCGGCCCCGAGGTCCCCGTCGATCAGCGCCGACCACCCGACGCGGAACGGGTCCGCGGGTTCGCGGGGGATCTCGCGATAGACCGGCACCTCGCGGTACACCGGGACCTCGCGCACCACCTCGCGGTACACCGGGCGCTCCACGATCACCGTCGAGGTGCGGGGGGCATAGTCGTAACGGTGCCAACTCGAGCCCCAGCTCGGGGCGCACCAGTTCGATGAACGCGACGAGTGACTCGGCCACCGGCTCCAACTGTCGTACCGCGCGTACGACCCCGTGCTGAACGAGATCGACAGCCCGGACCGGGAATGCCCGCGATCCCAGTCATGTCCGCGATTCCAGTCATGCCCGCGGTTCCAGTTGGAATGCGAAGGCCGCGGCGGCGGGCACGAATCCCGCGAATCGCGGCGGTCGCGGTCGGCGCTGGCGGTCCCGGCGATCATGAGCGGCCCGAGCACAGCAAGAGCAAGACGAGTCTTCCGGAGCATCGACGAACCTCCTCGCGAGACCCGAGTGCGGCACCGGCCCGCGGCGACGCGCCGGGGACCGATTCAACATGTTGATACCGACATCAGACGCGATTTGTTCCGAAGGAACAAGGGCAATCTTCGTTCTGCGGCCGAGCCACTGCCGGCTGTCCCGGTGAAAGCGGTTCCAAGGTCCGAAGAACACAAACAAAACCCACCTACCGCCGTGCGCGAACGAACGCCAGCACCGCCCGCGCCTCCGCGTCGAACCGATTCACCCGCAGCGCCCGATCGGCCGCCGCGCGCGCACCGCCCCGGTCACCCGAAATCGCCCGCACCGCGGCGACCAGGAACCACCGATCGCCGCGGGCCTGGGCCCGTGTGGCGTAGCGGGTCTCGAGCCGCTCCAGCAACGGGGTTACCTGGGACTCTGGCACGCCACGCAGGGACCGGCTCAGCCCGAGCCGGATTGCACGGCGCATCGCGCTCTCGGCAAGGGCGTCGTTCCCGCCGGCCCCGCGGGCCAGGGCGAGCCCGATCCACGCCCCGCCGTCTCCCGGTCGGCTGTTGACCCGAGCCTGAAAGGCGTCGCGCGCCACGCGCCACGATCCCCGGTCGAGCGCGTCCCAGGCCGCCCGGTTGGAGCCGTCCCACTCGTCGCACGAACCGATGCAGACAGACCAGGAGGAACCAGAAATCCAGAGCCCCCCGGACCACCACAGCGGGTTCTGCACCCAGGTCGGGGCGCACCCGCACCGGCCCGTGCCCGAGCCCACATAGACCCACCAACTCGCCGCGCTCAGCGACGACGACGCGAGCGAGACCAGCAACGCGGCGAGAACCAGCCGAGATCGGCAGAGCATCGCGCACTCCTTTCACCCCACGCCGACCCCGCGGTCGGCGCGCGCGCCGCCCGCGGGTGTTTCGTGTTTGCTCGGGAATTGTGGACCTCGCTCGGCCTCCGGGCAAGGGCCGCCTCAGTGTGGGGTGGAACCCCTCTCCGCGGCGTCCCCTTCGGGCCCGTCCTTGAGCACCACATCGCGGACGGGCCTTGCGGGGGAGCCCACGCAGACCTTCCAGGGGGGCAGATCGCCGAACACGCTCGACCGCGCCCCGACCACCGCCCCCTCGCCGATCGTCACGCCGGGCCCGACGAAGACATCGGCCGCCACCCAGGCCCGCGCCCCGATCGTGATGGGCATCGGGACCAGCGGGCGGCTCGACCGCTCGAAGTCGTGCGTCGCCCCGCAGAGGTAGGAATACTGGCTCACCGTCGCGCGCCGCCCGATCACCGTCCGCGCGACGCAATAGCAATCCACATCGTCCGCGAGCGTCGCGTACGCCTCCATCTCCAGGTTCCACGGCGCCCAGACCTTCACGCGCGGGTAGACGCGGGCCTTGGGGTCGAGCCGCGCCCCGAAGAGCGTCAGCAGGAACCGCCTCCACCCGAAGAGCGGACGGGGGCTCGGGCGGAAGAGCGTCGACTGCACCACGCCCCACGCGACCCGGCCGACGCGGTGCTTCAGGGAGTGCGGGCTGGGCGGCGGACGGTCGGCGTCGGGCATCGGCGCACTGTACCGCCGGCGCGACGGAGCGGGCGACGCCTCACCCGCCGGGTCGGGCGACCCAGTCATCGACGAACACGCCGATGGACCGGACGATCGCCGCGAACGACCGGCCCCGGTCGTTGAGCGTGTACTCGACCCGGGGCGGCACCTCCGCGAACGCCTCCCGATCCAGCAGGCCGAAATTCTCGAGTTTGCGCAGCCGGTCGCTGAGCACCTTGCTCGTCAGCCCCGGCAGGCGCCGCTGGATCTCGCTGGGGCGCTTGTCGCCCGCCTCGAGGGCATCGATCACCGCGAGCGACCACTTGCACCGCAGCATGTCCGTGATGCGGTGGTACGCCTCGGCCCGATCGATGCTCACCCGCGGCTGCATTTCTTCGCATTCTCCCGAGCGACCGGCCCGCGCGCCGCCCACGCCCCGCGAACGGCCCACGCTTTCCGCTTTGATCGTAACGCGCATCGCCGACGCGCCGCCGCGACGCGGAAGCCCCGGCCCGATCCGCGGCGTTTGCTCCCGTGGGCCCGGCGATGGTCGCCGCGGCCCACGCCGTTCGGACTCCCATCGTTCCCAAAGGAGACACACCCATGCACCGCATCCCGGGCCTCATCGCCGCGTCCACCGCCCTGCTGTTCTCGCCGCACGCGATCGGCGGCGGCGCCGACCGATCCGACATCCCGGGCTACCGCCTGGGCGACCCCGCGCTCGCCCCCGCCCCGATCTCGATGAGCGAGTTCGATGAGTTGAAGAAATCCCTGCTCTTCACCGACGAGGATGTCAAGTACCTCCGCATGTCGCGGGCGGTGCTCGAGCCGCATGTCGCCGAGCTCGTCGGCGTCTGGTACGGCTTCGTCGGGTCGAACCCGCACCTGCTCAGATCCTTCAGCAACAACGAGGGGGTCGTCGACGCCGCCTACCTCGAACGCGTCCGCGCCCGCTTCGAGCGCTGGGTGCTCGACACGGCGGCGGCGGACTACGACGAGGCCTGGCTCGCGTACCAGTTCGAGATCGGGCGGCGGCACCACCGCGTGGGCAAGAACCGGACCGACGCCGCGGACGCGGCGCCCATCGTCGAGTTCCGCCACATCCCCGCCCTGACGATCCCGGTGACGACGACGCTCAAGCCCTTCCTCGCCCGGGGCGGGCACAGCGCCGAGGAGGTGGAGAAGATGCACGCGGCGTGGGTCAAGAGCGTGCTGATGCAGTCGATCCTGTGGAGCTACCCCTATGTGAACAAGGGCGATTTCTGACCCAACAGGCGGTGCGCGCGACGCGGAACGGGGCCCGGGCGCAGGCCCGGGCTTCCGCCTGCGCTCACATCCGCGCGTCCCGGTCCCCCCGGTGCGCGCGGAACCACTCGATCGTCCGCTTCAGCCCTTCCTCGAACCCCACCTTCGCCCGCCAGCCCATCAGTTCCTTCGCCCGGCTGACATCCAGGCACCGCCTCGGCTGCCCGTCCGGCTTGGTCGAGTCCCACCGGATCTTCTGCTCGATCGTCGCCTCATCCGCAAAGCCCGTCAGTTTCGCGATCAGGTGCACGAGATCGCGGATCGTGATCTCGAAATTCGTGCCCAGGTTCATCGGCGTCGGGTCGGTCATCTTCTCGGCCGCGGTCAGGATCCCGTCCGCCGCGTCCTCGACGAACAGGAACTCCCGGCTGGCCGAGCCCGTGCCCCAGACTTCGATGAACTCGTCGCCCCGGTCCTGCGCCTCGATGCACTTGCGGATCAACGCCGGGATCACATGGCTCGAATGCAGGTTGAAATTGTCCCGCGGGCCGTACAGGTTCACGGGCAGCACATACACCCCGTTCATCCCGTACTGCGTCTTGTAGGCGTCGAGCATCTGCCACGCGGCCTTCTTCGCCACGCCGTACGGAGCGTTCGTCTCCTCGGGGTACCCGTCCCAGAGGTTCTCCTCCTTGAACGGAACCGGGGTGAACTTGGGGTAGGCGCAGATGGTGCCCACCTGCAGGAACTTCGCCCCGCGCTCGGCGAACCCGTCCACCCGCGCCTGCTCGATCAGGTGCAGCGCCATCGCCATGTTCGCGTAGAAGTACCGCCCCGGGTTGTCCCGGTTGGCGCCGATGCCGCCCACCTCGGCCGCGAGGTGGATCATCAGGTCGACCTTCTCCCCCCCGAACGCGTCGCGGTAGAGCCGCCGGCACGCCTCCTTCTCGGTCAGGTCGAAATCTTCGATCAGCGGCACGAAGATGTGCTCGGGCTTCACCCCGCGGGCCCGCAGGCCCGCCTGCACAAAATGCCCCAGGAACCCGGCCCCGCCGGTGACCACGATCCGCTTGCTCGGCCAGTCGAAAGACATGATGCTCCCCTCGTGTTCGGGCCGATCATACGGGGGCCGGAGGCGTACAGAAACCCATGGATTCTCCTGATCACGAGGCCCGCCCCGCCCGACCCCGCAGCATGCGGTCGGTGCTCGCGTGGGCGGTCGTGCTCCCCTGGCTCGCGGCCCTGGCGGCGTGGGGCCTCGGACGCGCCGTGGGCGATCGCTTTCTCTGGTCGCAGTACCTTGAGTGGATCCCCACCGAGGCGATCGTGCTCTCGGGTCTCGGCGTTGTGCTCGTCGAGGGCATCCTCCGCGGGCGGCGGGCCCGCCGTGTCCGCGTCCCGCTCGCGATCGTCGCGGGCGTGCTCTGCTGGCTGCTGTTCGGCGAGTGGTCCCTCTGGCGCCTCGCCGCCGCGGATCAGCGCCCCGCCGACCTCCGCGTCTCCTTCATGAACATCAGCCCCTCGAAGCGCCCGGCGGATCTCTCGCCCTTCTTCGCGCTCGACGCCGACATCGCCGTCTTCTCCAATGTCCATCCCAACTCGATCTCCTTCGAAGAGATCTACGGCTTCCCCCAGTCGGACCTGCTCGAACGCACCATCGGCCTGCTGCCGGGCGACTCCCCGCCCTCGGAAACGCACACCCTCCGCCACGGCCCGTTCCGCCTCTACGCGCGATGGCCCATCAGGCGATACGCCTCCGCCACCGTCGGTCCCCAGGAGACCTGGATCGAGGGCGACATCACCTCGCACGGCCGCGTGCTCATGGTGGAGGTCGAGCGACCCGATGCTCCGTTCATCCTCTGGGTAGTCGACATGCCGCGCACCCTCGGCGCGTCGCGCCGCGCCCTCTTCGAGCAGGCGGCGGACCGCGTCGCCGCGGTGAACAACGCGATGGAGGCCGACACGGTGGGACGCTGGGTCGCCCGGCCCATCACGCCCGAGGACCCCCTCTTCGAGCCCGATCTCGTGGTGGGCGACTTCAACACCCCGGGGCACGCCTGGTCGGTCTCCCGCTTCAAGCCGGGGCTCCGGCCCGTCCGTGCCGACGCCGGCATCGGCCCCGCCGGGACCTGGCCCAGCGCCCAGCCTTTCTTCGAGATCGACCTCGCCCGGCTCGGCCCACGCGTCGAAGCGCTCCGGGCCGGTCGTGTGCACGGCGACGGGATCCGCCACCTCGGCCTCTGGGCCGACCTCGTGCGCGCCGGGCCACCCTGATTCGGGCGCACCCGTATACTCGGGCCCACCAATCGCGCCCCGAGGCCAGCCGCGCCCCACGCGAACCCAGTGCCGAGCCCCTGCATGCGAATCCTGACGGTTGTCCGAAACCTGGGCCCCGGCGGCACGCAGCGTTCCGCCCAGACGCACGCCGAGTGCTATCACGACGCCGGCGTCGACTCCGCCGTCTTCGCCTACGAATCCGGCGGCCCCCGCCTCGAGCCGCTGCTCGCCCGCGGCATCCCCGTCTTCCAGGCCGAGGCCGACGGGCCCGACGAGTCCCTGCGCCGGGCGATCGCGTGGGGGCCCGACGCCGTGCATGTCCACCGCCCCGGCGCGGCCGACCCGCAGACCGACGCCATCCTGGCCGCGCTCCGCGCCGCCGGCGTCCGGGCCGTCGTCGAGACGAACCACTTCTCGCGCGCCGACCGCAGCGAGGCCCGGGGCCTGATCGCTGTCCATGTGCAACTCTCCAAGTGGTGCCTGTGGCAGTGGCGCCGCCGATGCCATGGCCTCTCGCCCGCCCCCGTCGGCATCGCCCTGCCCCACATCATCCGCGCCGATCAGTTCGGCCCCATCGACCCGGACGCACGGAACGAATGGCGGGCCGAGCACGGCCTGCCCGCCGACGCGATCGTCCTCGGGCGCATCGGCCAGCCCAACCGCCCGAGTTGGTCCCGCGTCCTCTTCCGCGCGTTCGCCGAGGTCGCCGCCCGCGACGAGCGGGTCTGGCTCGTGACCGTGGGCCTGCCCAGGGAGCTCCACCCCGTCCGCGATGAACTCCCAGAGCCCGTCCGCCGCAGAGTGGTCGGCATCGATTTCCTCCACGGCGACGCGGCCCTCCGCCGCTGCTACGGATCGCTCGATGTCTTCGCCCACGCCTCGCGGTGCGGGGAGACCTTCGGCATGGTGATCTGCGAGGCCGGGCTCGCCCGGGTGCCGACGGTCACGCTCAGCACGCCCGCGCGGGCCAATTCCCAGGTCGAGGTCGTCGGGCACGGGCGGGGCGGGCTCGTCGCGGGCGATGCGAGGCATTTCGCCCGGGCGCTCGCGTCGCTGGTCGATCAACCCTCGGAACGCGCCGCGCTGGGAGAGGGCGCCGCCCGATGGATCCGCGAGCACTGCGACCCCAAGGCGATCACCGATCGCATGCTCGCCGTCATCGGGGCCGCCATGCAGGGAGGTTCGCGCGACGACCTCGCCGCGAGGCTCCACGCCATCCCGGGCGTCGTTGACCAGGCCCGCACCGAGGAACTCGTCGCGATGCTCTCGAAGATCCCCGGCGCCAGCCCGATCCGCGACCGTTTCCTGATGGCGGCGTCGACCATGTCGCTCGCCCGCCGCGTCAAGCAGCGCGTCGTCGCGACGCTCCGCCGCCGTCAGGCGCGCTGACCCCCCGCCCCGAGCAGCCCGTCGAGCGTGTCGCGAAGCGATGAACGGACCCGCTCGCGCGTCGCCGCCCACACCGAGCGGTCCAGCCCGCACTGCATCGCCCCCAGCGCCGCCCCGACCACGGCCTCCGCATCAACCCCGAGCCCCGGGAACGCGAGTTCCCCCCGCCCCGTCATCTCCGCGAAGTGCCTGACCTTGCTGTCCCAGGTCATCAGCGCCCCGGGGATCCCCAGCGAATACCCGATGATGTTCGAGTGCAGCCGGTACGCGATCAGGCCCGAGTAGCCCGAGATCCGCCGCACGAGGGCTCCCGGGTCCGTCGGCCGGGGCGCCAGCGCCACCTCGGGCCCGCCCCGATCCCGGTTCGCCTTCGCGAGATGCTCGGCGAACGCCTGATCGAGCTCGTCGCCGTTCGTGAACAACTCGGCGCGACGGCCCGCGCGGTGCAGCCCATCGATCACCCCGAGCCAGAACGCCTCCGAGGCCGCCCGCGGGTCGGACACCCCGGGCTGCCCCGCCGTCGCCGAAAGCAGCCGCAGCCCGAGCACCCCGAGCCCCACGGGGCCGTCCGTGCTGGGGCTGACCCCGCACCCGTACGCCTCACCCGAAAACAGCGCCGGGTCGCCCGCCACGCTCGTGAGTGGCCCCAGGGTTGGGAACTCCCGGGCGATCGTCCGCCCCGAGGTCTCGTCCCGTACCACCAGCGCCGTCAGCGTTGGCTCGCGCAGCGCCGACGCGAGGATCTGCCGCCCCCGCCCCGACCACTTCCCCCCGACGCCCACGCCGAAGCACGCCATCTTTGGCACCCCCGCCGCCCGCGCCGCCGAGGTCACGCTGCGGATCTTCATCGGGAACCGAAGGTTGTTGTCCATCAGCAACTGCCCGCCCCCGATGACCAGCGCATCGCACCCGCGCAGGATCTCCGCGGCGTGCCGGTGCAGCCTCGGTCCGGGCCCGCGCTCCCACTGCGCCTCCCGGATCGATCGCCGCACGAACCCCGGAATGAGATCCCGCGCGCGTGACCGCGGCCGCCCCGCGCCCTCGACAGTCACCTCCGCCTCGGCGCTGAACGCCGTCTTCCGCGACATGTCCACCGTCCGGACCGCCACATCGGGACGCTCGTGCCCGATCAGCCACTCCAGGCAGTCCGCGATCACCCCGTCGCCCAGGTTCGAGCTGTACTTCTCCCCGCAGATCGCGACCGTCGGCATCCCCGATCCCCCTCAATCCGCCGCGGCCTTCCGGGCCCCGCGACGCCGAACCAGCCGCATCACACGACCCGTGAGCTCCCTGCACGCCTCCGGCTCAACGACCCGGATCAGCGGGATGTACACGCCCGCCGCCACGACGCACACCACCCCCGCCCGCGCCAACTGCCAGAATATCCCCTCCTGCGGCAGCAACTGCGACGCCCACCACCCCGCCGCGCACCCGCCCCCGCCCAGGATCGTCGGCCACGCGAAGACCATCAGCGTGCGCCGCAGCGCCTTCCCGTGCGGCCTGAGCGTCACGAACACGAACACCAACGCCGCGATCGCCATCGCCGCCACGACGCCCGCCGCCACCCCGATCGGGCTCCCGAAGAGCGCGCCCACCACCGCGAGCCCGACCACCAGCGCCGCGAACACCCAGTTCAGCGTGAAGAACGCCTTGAACCGGCCCTCCGAGCGCAGCATCGCCACCGCGGGCACGATCGCGAACCGCGGGCCCATCCCCATGCTCAGCAGCACGACATAGGGCACCGTCGGGTGGAACCGCTCCGGCAGGATCGCGTTGACCACCGGCTCGGCCGTCGCCGCCTGCAGCATGCACAGCGGGATGCCCACCACCGTCATGATGTGCAGCGCCTTCAGGTACGCCGCGAAGTGCCGCTTCGCGTCCGACTGGATGTGCGCCAGCGCCGGGAACAGCACCGTGTCCATGTTCCGCGCCAGCAACTGCACGAACTGGCTCGAGAGGTTGAACGCGTAGAAGTAGTGCCCGACCGCCGCGCTCCCCGGGAAGGCCCGCGCCATCACCACATAGTCGCCCTGAAAGGTGACCGTCCGCGCGATGTCCCCCGCGATCAGCCTCGCCGAATCGCCCACCAGGTAGCGCCACCGCCGGAACTGCGGGTTCCACCGCGTCGCCGGCCTCACCAGCCACCAGGTGTACGCCGTCCGCAACAACGCCAGCAGCAGCATCGGCAGCACGAAACTCAGCGCCCCCAGCCCCGCCCAGGCGAAGTAGACCTGGAACGCCATGAGCGCGATGTTGTTCGCCGCCTCGATGTTCGCCAGCGTCTTGAACCGCAACTGCGCGTGCAGCAGCGCCGTCGGAACCTGCCCGAGCGACTGCACCGGCGTCGTCGCCGCCAGCACCAGCACCAGCGGGATCATGTCCGGACGCTCGAAGAACCACGCCAGCGCCGGCGCGGCCGCCACCATGATCAGCCCGCCCCCGACCCCGAGCCCCGCGCTCATCCACACCGCCGGGTTGATCCACTTGCGCACCCGCGCCTGCCGCTGCACCAGGATGTCCCGCAGCCCGGCGTTTTTCAGCACCGAGACGAACATGTGCAGGATCGTCGCCGTCCCGAACAACGCAAAGTCGTCCGGGAACAACAGCCACGCCAGCACGATGCTCCCGACCATGCGCACCGCGCGCACCACCAGCGTCTGGAACACCAGCAGCGCGAACCCCGCCGCCGCCTTGTCGCCCAGGCCCCCGCCCCGAACAGGCGGCGCAACCACCGGCTCCCCGGGCACCGCCGCGACCGTCTCGATCCCCGCCGACTGCTGCGTCATCCGCCCCGCCCGCGCCCGCGGCGCCAAACAACGACGACCCGTCCCGACCCGCCCGGCTCACGACGCTTCGCGGAGCTCCCCGTACCCGTACTCCTCGTCATACCCCGATTCGTCCACGGGCCACGCACCATACTGCGCCGCGTCCTTCATCGACCGGGCGTGGATCTTCGAGAGGATCAGGAACCAGGAGAACGGCATCCCCGAGGTGAAGAAACTCCCCTGCTTGAGCGAGAGCAGAAACTGATACAGGCAGATCGCGATCAGGATCGCCGCGGTCGAAAGCTCCTGCGGGCGATCACGGAACATCCGGAGCAGGTCGAAGCTCGCCTTGAGCGTCAGGAGCATGATCATGCCCAGGATCGCCATCCCGACCAGGCCGTGCTCGGTCAGCACCTGCGCCACCATGTTGTGGATGTACGGGATCTTGTCGTTCCGCCAGTAGACCAGGAACGACGAGGTCCCCAGCCCCTGCAGGTAATTCGCCGGGCTCGACGCCCACTCTCCCACCAGCGTGAGCACCATGTCGAACCGGTTGCCGAGGCCCTCGCCAAGCGATTCGCTGTCCCACCGCCCCGCCGCGTCGCTCGTCGTCACCAGCGAGAGCACCATGTAGCCGAACACGAGCACGATCATCGCCGACGCGCCGACCGCGACGAACTGCACGAGGTTCTTGATCTGGCGCGCGAACGGGAACAGCAGCAACGCGCACCCCGCCGCCGCGAGCAACTGCCCGCGTGACCCCGAGAGCATCGCGATCGCCAGGCCCGACGCCACCGCCGCGCCACGGATCATGTGGACCAGAAACTGACCCCGCTCCGGCTTGTACAGCACCCCGATGATCGCGATCGTCCCCCCCAGCGTCGCCGGCGCCAGCGGGTTCTGGATCGCGCCGCCGCCCGCGACACCCTCCATCCCGAGCCGCCCGCCGAACATCGCCGTGTTCGGGCTCGCCACGATCATCGCCACGATCGCCGTCCCCGCAACCATCACCGGCACCATCAGCCGGCGAAAATCCGGCAGGTCCTGCACAAGCATCGCCGGGAACGCGAGGAACAGCACCAGGTACGGCAGGCCCGCCGTCAGGTCGTCGATCGCCTTCGGCTGGTCCGGCGTGAACGCGATCCCCATCACCGCCCACACATACAGCGCCAGCGTGAACCACATCACCCCGTTGAAGTACCCGCGGAACGGAGCCCGCCCCGCCAGCAACGCCGACGCCGAGCCGAACACCGCCAGACCGCCCACCAGGATGTTCAGCAGCTTCCCGTTCGCCGCGAAGAACCCCGACGAGGTAATCAGCAACTGCTCCAGCGGGTACAGCACGATGATGAACAGGATCGCCCACCGCGGCTTGAACAGCGTGTACAGCGACCCGAGCCCGAGCCCCAGCAGCGCCGTCACCAAGATGAGCGTGTTCATCCCGAGCGCTCCGGCGGGCGGGCCCCGCCCCGAGGATTACTGGTCGTGCCCAATGAACTCGGGCATCTCATGCCCGGCGTCGCGGAGCGTCTTCTCACGCTTGGCCAACTCCACATCGTGATCCACCATCATCGCCGCCAGTTCCTCGACGCTCGTCTCCGGAACCCACCCCAGCTTCGCCTTCGCCTTCGCCGGGTCCCCCAGCAGCAGGTCCACCTCCGCCGGACGAAGGTACCGAGGATCGAACTCCACATGGTCCACGAAATTCAGGCCCGCGTGCTTGAACGCAAGGTCGGCGAACTCACGCACCGTGATCGTCCGCCCCGTCGCGATCACATAATCGTCCGGAGACTCCTGCTGCAGCATCATCCACATCATCTTCACATAGTCCCCCGCGAAGCCCCAGTCCCGCTTCGAGTCCAGGTTCCCGAGGAACACCTTCTTCTGCAGCCCCATCTTGATCCGGCCCACCGCACGCGTGATCTTCCGCGTCACGAAGGTCTCGCCCCGACGCGGGCTCTCGTGGTTGAACAGGATCCCGCACGACGCGTGAAGCCCGTACGACTCCCGGTAATTCACCGTCGCCCAGTGACCCATCACCTTCGCGCACGCGTACGGAGAACGCGGATAGAACGGCGTCGTCTCCGTCTGCGGCACCTCCATCACCTTCCCGTACTGCTCGGAACTCGACGCCTGGTAGTAACGCACATCCACGCCCGTCCGGTCCCGGTAGTCCTTCGTCGCCTCCAGCAGCTTGAGCGCCCCCATCGCCACTGTCTCGGCCGTGTAGATCGGCATGTCGAACGACACCCGCACATGGCTCTGCGCACCCAGGTTGTAGATCTCGTGCGGCTTGATCAGGTCCAGCAGCCGCGTCAGGCTGTTCGAGTCCGTCAGGTCCCCGTAGTGAAGCCGGAGGTGCCCGTCCTTCACATGCGGGTCCAGGTAGATGTGGTCCAGCCGCTGCGTGTTGAAGGTCGACGCGCGACGGATGATCCCGTGCACCTCGTACCCCTTGCCGATCAGGAACTCCGCCAGGTACGAGCCGTCCTGACCCGTGATCCCCGTGACCAACGCCCGCTTCGGCTTCGCCTGCGACATCGCTTCGACTCCTCTCGGGCGCGCCCCGCCGCGATCCCGCACGCCCCCCGGAAGCGGCGACACCACCGCCCCGGCGACCGCCGGCCCGCCGGAAACCCGGCCTGCTGCACTCGGTGTCGGCCACCCGCCTCCGCGGGTTGAGACGCACCCACCGTTCCCTGCCCCTCCCCAGGGACCGGAGCGAACCTTACGCCTTGTCCACACGCCGGTTCGCCGTCCACGCCCGATTCAATCCAGATCCGTCCCCTCCAGACGCTCCCACCGCGTGGGCCACAGCTCCTTCAAAGGCCTCGCCACCGATTCCTGCCGCTCGATCGGGGTGGTCACCGGCGCCTCGGACCGGAACTTCCCCGCCGTCACCACCGCCAGCACCACCGCCAGCACCCCAGGCCCGGCGACCCGGGCCAGGCGCTCAAGCCGGCCCCCTGCCCCGACCCGGGCCGCGACGCCCGCCGACATCACCCCAGTCAGCATCAGAAGCATCGGCTCGTGGTACCGCTGCCAGGCGTTGTGGGTCATCGAGACCGCCGCCGTGAAGCCCACGAGCGCCCCGAGCAGCACCCACCGGCTCCGGGCATCCACCCCCGCCATCCACGCCGCGACCGCCGCCGCCCCCGCCGGCGCCAGCAGCAGAAGCAGCGAATTCGTCCGCCCCAGCAGGTCCGGGGCCTTGGCCGAGATGTTCCACAGCCCGCTGTACCGCCCGGCCTCCACGCTGTAGGTGGTCTCGGGGGCCAGCACCACGATCAGACCCAGCGCCAGCACGCCCGCGACGAGCGCCGGCTTCGTGCGCACGAGCTCCCACGCCGGCCGCCACCAGAATCCCGCATGAAACACCGCGATCACCCCGATCTGGGCCAGGATGATCGCCGGCGTCGCCGGGTTGGCACCCTGCATGTAGTCGTGGTAGATCGGGACCGTCAGCCCCCCCCAGAGCCGGGCGAACCAGCCCACCACCAGGATCGCCGGGGCCGTCGCGAGCACCGCCAGCGCCAGCCGCCGGAGCCGCGCCCCGGGGTCCGTGAAGAGCGAGCCGACCTCACCAAGGACCCCCTGTTTCGGCGAGAACCCACCCCCGAGCCAGGCCGCCGCCCAGAGGAGCCCCGCCGCCCAGAGGTGGCTCTGGCGGGTCAGCACCAGGGCGAGCAGGGCCAGGCCCCCCCAGATCATGGTTCCTGCGCCGTACCTGGGCCGCAGGGCGATCAGCAGGACCCCGAGCACCCCGAGCCACGCGGCGTTGTCGGGCAGCAGAAAGACCCCGGCGGAGAAGACATAGAGCGAGGCGCCCAGGGCCAGCCCGAGCGCCGCCGAGGCCGCCGGGCCCGCCCGGGGGGTCAGCCACCGGGTGAACACGCCGAGCAGCCCCACCGTGAACAGGGCCCCGAGCGACTGGAGCAGGACGGGCGATGGCGAGACCAGCCGGGCCGCGACCGCCAGAACAAGGTGGTACCCGGGTGTGGTGGCGGACAGGTAATCCGAGACATCCGGCGTCGGCAACTGCTCGGCGAACCGGAGGATCGCCGGCTCGTGGTAGTTGATCTGGTCGAAGCGGCCCCGCCCCCGCTCGAACTGGGTGAGGATCAGGGGCCCGGCGGTCAGCAGGAAGGCCGAGACCACCACGATCGTGGGCCACCACGGGGCTCGCCCCTCGTCGCGGGCCGGGGCGGGTTGGTTCATGCGCTCCTGCTCCATGGCCGATCTTCGGGGGAGGTCTGTCTTTCTGTGCGGCCCGGGGTGGGCTCGGCCCGGACTAAACTGCCCGACCCCGCCGTCCCGTTTGGGCGTACCCGGAGTCACGATGCCGATTTCCTCGATCCCCAAAGCGGTGATGTCGGCCCTGCACCGCCCCATCTATCGACATCGGCTCGGGGTTCTCGTTGATTCGATTCTCCCCCACCTCCGCCCCGGGGACGAGGTCCTCGATGTCGGGTGCGGGAACGGGACGCTCGGGGCGGCCTTGCTGGCCGACCCCCGGTGCCCCGCGGGCGTGCGGGTTCGCGGGCTGGAGCGGGCCCCCCGCGGGGGCGAGCCGATCGAGGTGCTGGGGTACGACGGGGGGGCGATTCCTCTCGGGGACGGGTCGGTGCATGTCGTGATCGTCGCGGATGTGCTGCACCACGAGACGGAGCCGGACCGTCTGGCCGCCGAGTGCGCGCGCGTCGCGTCGCGAGCGTTGATCGTGAAGGACCACCAGGTCAAGGGCGTGCTGGCGCAGAGCCGGATCAGTTTCCTCGACTGGGCGGCGAACGCGCCGTACGGGGTGCCCTGTCTTTACCGCTACAACACGCCGGCGGAATGGTCGGCGTTCCGGGAGCGGCTGGGGATGTCGGTCGTGGCGGAGCGTTCGGGGATGCGGGTCTATCCCGCGCCGTTCGAGCAGGTCTTCGGGGGGTCGCTGCACTACTTCGTGGTGCTGGCGCACCCGGGCGGGGCGAGGTCGTGAGCGGCGGCGCCCCGGGCGAGGCGGGCGTGCCGGTGTGGCGCGGGCTGATCAGGCTCGCCCGGCCGACGCAGTGGTCCAAGAGCGTCTTCGTGCTCATCGGTCCCGCGTATTGGATGGTGGACAACTCGCCCGAGGACGCGTTGAGGTTCGCGTGGGATGTGCTGATGGCGTGCGCGGCGTTCGCGCTGGCGTCGAGCGGGTGCTATGTGCTCAACGACCTCGCCGATGTGGAGGAGGACCGCAACCACCCCCGCAAGAAGCACCGCCCGATCGCCTCGGGCGTGATCGCTCCCCGGGTGGCGCGGTGGTACGCGGGGCTGCTCTTCGCCGCGTCGGCCTTGCTGGTCGTGCTGCTGCCCTCGCACTCGTGGTGGGTGATGGGGCTGCTGGTCGCGGGGTATGTGGCGAATGTGATCGCGTACTCGGCCCGGCTCAAGCACATCGTCATCGCCGATGTCATGAGCCTGTCGATGGGCTTCGTGCTCCGCGTGTTCGGGGGGTGCGCCGCGATCGGGATCGCGCCGACCACCTGGCTGATGAATGTGACGCTCTTCCTGAGCATGACCCTCGCGTTCGGGAAGCGGCTCGGGGAGCGGCGGTCGATGGGGGAGGACGCGGCCAGCGTGCGGGGCGTGCAGGCGAAGTACTCGGACGAACTGCTCCGGATGGCGGTGGTCGTGACCGCCGTCGGCACGCTGTTGACCTACGCGGGGTATGTAACGACCCGCGAGGCGGACTTCGCGGTGCACGGGTTCAACTGGCTCTGGGTGAGCATCCTGCCGGCGACCTACGGGCTGCTGCGGGCGATCCTGCTGCTCGAGCACGGCCGGTACGACGACCCGACGGAACTGGCGGTGTCGGATCGCCCGTTCCAGGCGGCGGCGGGTGTGTTCGGTGTTCTGATGGTTGCGCTGTGGTTCGTGATGCGGGCCTGAGGGCACTCACACCGAGGCCGAGAGCAGAAAAAAAAGAGGCGGCCCGCTTGCGCGCTGCCGCCTGATCACGACTCGCGGGATGGACCCGCTATCGTCTGTGTGTACGATCGGCACCGACTCGTTGATCGTACACACAACTCGAATTTTGATCAATTTTCGCCTGCAAGAACCCCGAAAGATCGGCTTTTATTCGGGAATTTGGCAGCCCATTGGGCCAGTCGGGTGGCATTTCCGTCAAGGACTGACCCGGTAATGCTCGGACCGCCCCCAGCAGAAGGTCGCAGCACTGGATGCAGTCGTTCTTGACGCTGTCAAGGTGGTAGCACCGAGCGATCTGCGCAGTTTCCCGGATCGTGTTCTGCGTTCTTTCGCGCGCGTGGCCCGAGTCATAGTCCAAGAAAACCACCACATCGTGGGGTGGAGAAGCGAGTTTCTTACGGCGACAGAAGTCGCTGATAAACTGGACAATCTCAACTTCTTTTGTATTGTGCCGTGACCACGATCGCAGGTGGAATTTCGCCCCGCGGTGTTGAAACACGACCTCGATCCACCGGCGGGCCAACAGCGCGGTGTCTCGCCGCAACTCGCTCCAGTGGATTTCCTGTGTAATCGTTCTGCCGCGGATGACGCTCTGCCGGCACCGGAAGAGCTTGTGCATGAACGACGCCGTGTTTGGAACCTCCAGGAAGCCGAGACAAAAATCTCCGGGTACCTTGCACTCATCCACATAGATGTCCCATGGCGTCGGCACGGGTGCAGCGTAACGCCCTACTATTCGCCTATCAACCAGAGCCAGCACCGATTGGCAAAGGCGCGAGTGACACTCCCCAGTTAGGGGCCCGAGAATCTTCGGGCCCAGAAGTGTCAAGGGGTTGCATCCCGGGCGTGGAGCGGGTGTAGTACAGCAGAGTCGGGGCATTTCCGGACGCGGGCGGTCGCGTCGGGTCCGGGGATGATCACGAATCCGGGGCCGATCCGGGCTTCGAACAGCCCGGTGGATCCGGTAACCTCTCTTCGTCCCGGTGGAGGGACGACGCGATTGGGAGTCGCCGTGTCGTGTCGCGGGCGTGTCGCTCGCCCCCGGCGCGGTCACGGTCGGTGTTTGGAGCACGCACATGGCAGAGAACCGCATGATGTGGGGCGCGGGCGCGTCCCGGATGGCCCGGGTGATGATGGCGGCGGTCGCGGGGACGACCGTGGCGATGGCGGCGGGTTTGGCGCCGAGTTCGGACGCGGCGGCGGGCTCGCAGCCCGGCGCGACCGAGATCGACTTCGGGGCGATCCAGCGGATGATGCAGGGCTCGGGGGGCGACGAGGGCAACGGGAAGGGCAAGGGCGACGAGTGGGCGTCCGTGAGCAAGGGGTTCGACAAGGTCGTGTCGACGGCGGACGGCGAGTCGTTCTACAACATCTGGGTCAACCGCGAGACGAACCAGATGCTGGCCGAGCTGCCGCGCGGGTTCGACCGGCAGAAGCACTTCTTCGCGATGACGGTCTCGGGGGGTGAGATCTTCGCGGGCCTGCAGGCGGGCGATCTGTATGTGTACTGGAAGAAGTACGGGGACGACCGGCTGGCGCTGGTGATGCCCGAGATGGAGATCCGCTCGACGGGCGAGCAGGAGAGCAAGGACTCGGTGAACATGCTGTTCACCGACCGCGTGCTGCTGGACATCCCGATCGTGTGCAAGGGCCCGTCGGGGCAGCCGGTGATCGACCTGGACGGGCTGCTGGTGGGGAACGCGCCGAAGTTCTTCGGCGGGGCGGCCCGTGGGCTGAACCAGAACCTGAAGGAGATCGCGTCGGCGAAGGCGTTCCCGGAGAACATCGAGGTCGCGTACACGGTGCCGGACGCGACGGGGAAGATGAAGACCTTCCACTACTCGATCAGCCTGATCCAGGGCTCGGCGGGGTATCGCCCGCGTGAGGCGGACCCGCGCGTGGGGTACTTCACGACCTCGTACCGCGACTACGGCAAGTACGACTGGAACGAGGTGGACACGCGGTACATCAACCGGTGGCACCTTGAGAAGGCGGACCCGAAGCTGAAGATGAGCCCGCCGAAGGAGCCGATCGTCTACTACATCGAGCACACGGTGCCGGTGCGGTACCGCCGCTGGGTGCGTGCGGGCGTGGAGTACTGGAACGAGGCGTACCGGAAGATCGGGATCGACGGGGCGATCGAGGTGCGGTTCCAGGACAAGTCGACCGGGGCCCACATGGACAAGGACCCCGAGGATGTGCGGTACAACTTCATCCGCTGGCTGAACAACAACATCGCGACGGCGATCGGCCCGAGCCGCGTGAACCCGGAGACGGGCGAGATCCTCGACGCCGATGTCGTGCTGACGGACGGGTGGATCCGCGTGTTCACCTACCGGTGGAACGACCTGCTGGGCGACATGGCGACCGAGGGCTTCGGGCCCGACACGCTGGCGTGGCTGGACCGCAACCCGCGCTGGGACCCGCGGCTCCGCCTGGCGAGCCCCGCGGAGCGCGACCAGAAACTCGCCGAGCGGATGACGCGCGGCGTGGCGCGGTTCGGCGGGCACCCGGCGGCGGCGGTGGACCCGGTGCTGATCGGGGACGACGAGTTCGACGGGCTGTCGGGCCGGGTGAGCCAGGTGATGGGGCGGTGCGACGCGGCCCGCGGCAAGGCGCTGCACCTGGCGACGGCGCGGATGCACCTTGATGTGCTCGGCGCGGTGGCGCCGCTGGTGCTTGCTGATCTGAAGGGCGAGAAGACGCCCGAGCTGCCGCCCGAGATGCTCGAGAAGATCAAGGAAGAGCTCGAGAAGAACCCGGACCTGCTGGCGATGGTGCCGGCGGAGTACCGGGCGATGCTCGACAAGAAGGCCGAGGCCGCCGCGCCGGAGGGCGAGAAGGGCGACGAGGAGCCCAAGGGCGACGACGGCGAGAAGTCTCCCAAGCTCGAGCAGGGCGACCTGATCGACGGGATGCCCGAGGAGTTCGTGGGCCCGATGCTCGCCGAGCTGGTGGCGCACGAGGTCGGGCACACGCTGGGCCTTCGGCACAACTTCAAGGGCTCGAGCGCGTACTCGCTCGCGGAGATCAACAGCGAGGACTTCAAGGGCAAGACCGCGTGGTCGGCGTCCGTGATGGACTACAACGGGATCAACATCCGCATGCCGCTCCCGGACGGGGCCTCGGGCGAGGTGCAGGGCGACCTCTCCTCGATCAACCTCGGGCCGTACGACATGTGGGTGATCGAGTACGGGTACACCTCGGGCGACACGAAGAAGGTGCTCGAGCGGGTGGCCGAGCCCGAGCTGCAGTACGCGACGGACGAGGACACCTGGGGCCCGGACCCGTTGGCGAGGCGGTACGACCTATCGAAGTACCCGATCGACTTCGCCCGCAGCCAGATGGAGCTGGTCAAGCACATCCGCAAGACGCTGCTGGACGGGTTCGTCAAGGACGGCGAGAGCTGGGCGCGGGCGCGGCAGGGCTACCAGATCACGCTGGGGCAGCACACGCAGGCCGTGTCGATGATGGCGAACTGGATCGGCGGCGCGCATGTGTACCGCGACAAGAAGGGCGACCCGAACGGCCGGGCGCCGATCGATGTGGTGGACGCGGCCAAGCAGCGTGAGGCCCTGCAGTTCGTGATCGACAGCACCTTCCGGGACGAGGCGTTCGGGCTGACGCCCGAGCTGCTCGAGCACATGACGGTGGACAAGTGGTGGGACACGGGGGGGATGGGGACCATCTTCACCGACCCGACCTACGAGGTCCACGACACGGTGCTGGGCATCCAGTCGGCGGCGATGACGATGATCATGAACCCGACCACGCTCCGCCGCGTGTTCGACAACGAGTTCATCGTTCCCGCGGACCAGGACACGCTCACGCTCGCCGAGATGATGGGCGAGATCACCGAGGCGGCGTGGAGCGAGCTGGAGAACCCGGGCAGCGGGCGGTACTCGGCGCGGCAGCCGATGATCTCCTCGCTGCGGCGGAACCTGCAGCGCGAGCACCTGCAGCGGCTGATCGACCTGGCGCTGACCGCGGAGACCTACGACGCGGCGACCAAGCCGATCGCGACGCTCGCGGCGATGCACCTGCGGGACATCCAGTCCAAGGTGCAGAGCGTCGAGGAGCGGGCCGGCGGTCGGGTGGACCCGTACACGCGGGCCCACCTCCAGGATGTCTCGGGCCGGATCGCCCAGGCCCTGGACGCGAAGTACATCACCAACATGCCCGACTTCTCCGACCTGATGCTCCCGTTCATGATGTTCGGGCAGGACGCGGGCACGCAGGACAGGCCGTGACACGCGGCGACAATCGGTGACTCCCGAAGGGCGGCCCGGGGCCGCCCTTTTTCGTGCGCGGCGAATGCGCCCTGGGGTCGGCTATCCTCCGCGCATGGCGCAGCGACCCACACCCGTCGCGCAGGCGGAGGCTCTGCTCAGGGCTGGGCAGGCGCCCCGGGCCCGCGCGCTGCTCGAGCAGGCGGTCCGCCGGGCCCCGGGCGAACCGGGTTTGCACGCGCTGCTGGCGAGGGCGCTGGTGCTGACCGGGGAACGGACGCGCGCGGCGTACCACATCGAGCGGCTTGTGCAGCTCAACCCCCGCGACGCGGCGGGGTGGGGGGCGCTCGCGGAGCAGCTGCTTGAGCTGGGGCGGACCGACGAGGCCGAGCGGGCCGCGGCGAGGCTGCCGACGCTCGGGCCCGACGCGGCCCGGATCGCGGGGATGGTCTCGTCGGTCCTGCTGAGCCACGACCGGCACCGCGTGGCGCTGGAGCTCGGCGAGTGGGCCCACGCGGCGAGGCCGGGGGATGCGCGGATCGGGGGCTACTGCGCCGCCGTGCGCGCGTTCACGGGCGATCACGCGGGCGCGGCGGCGGCGTTGCGTTCGACGGCGGCGCACCGCGCGACGGACGCGGACCTTCAGCGCGACACGCTGCTGCTCATGCTCTACTGCCCGCAGTTCTCGCCGGGGGAGGTATTCGAGGCCCATCGGCGGTACGGCGAGCTGATGTCGGAGCGGGCGCCCGCCGGGCCACGAACGGTGCACGACCCCGACCCGGAGCGCCCGCTCCGCGTGGGGTACATCTCGCAGGACTTCCGTAACCGCTCGGCGGGGCACTTCATCGAGGGGATCGTCGAGCACCACGACCGGGATCGCGTCGAGCCCTGGTGCTACTCGCACCGGCTTCGGGTTGACGAACTGACCGAACGCGTGCGCGCGCACGCCGCGGGGTTCAGAGAGATCAACGGGCTGAGCGATGCGCAGGCGGCGGCGTTGATCCGGGCCGATCGGATCGACATCGCGGTCGATCTGACCGGGCACACGGGGCTGAACCGGCTGGGCGTGCTGGCGACCCGGGCGGCGCCGGTGCAGGCGACCTACATGGGCTACGCGGCGACGACCGGGCTCGGCACGATCGATTACCGCCTGGTGGACGCGCACACGGACCCGTCGCCCGGGGCGGACGCGTTGGCGACGGAGGAGTTGGTCCGTCTCGACCCGTGTTTCCTCTGCTACACCCCGCCGCCGCACGCGCCCGGGGTGGGCCCCTGCCCGAGCGAGGCCTCGGGGCGGGTGGTGTTCGCGTCGTTCAACACCTTTGCCAAGATCACCGACGGCGTGCTGGCCGCGTGGGCGGACCTGCTCAAGAAGGTTCCCGGGTCGGGGCTGCTGGTCAAGAACGCGGGGCTGAAGGACGAGTGGCTGGCGGCGCGGTTCCGGGAGCGCTTCGAGCGCTTGGGGGGGGACGGGTCGCGGCTTGAGACGATGGGGGAGACGGCGACCGCGGCGGAGCACATGGGCTTGTACGCGCGGGTGGATGTGGCCCTGGACACCTTCCCGTACAACGGCACGACGACGACGCTCGAGGCGATGTGGATGGGCGTGCCGGTCGTGACGGTCGAGGGCGATTCGCATGTCTCGCGGGTTGGGGTGAGCCTGCTCCGGAACACGGGGACCGCGGACCTGATCGCCCCGGACGCCGCGGGGTGTGTTGAGCGCGCGGCGCGGATCGCGCTGGACCTTGATCGCCGGCGGGCGTTGCGGGCCGGGCTGCGCGAGGCGGTTCGGTCGAGGCTGTGCGACTTCGCGGGGTTCGTGCCGGGGCTGGAGGGGGCGTACCGGGAGATGTGGCGGCGGGCGTGCGCGGGGGGGTGAGAGGGCAGAGGCTGACGCCGTGGTCATCAAGACCCCCCCTCCGACCCGCCTTTGGCGGGCCACCTCCCCCGCCGGGGCGGGGGAGGGAGCATCGCCCCCGGCGCGAGGGGCTGAACGGCACCACGCGCCGCTGGCGCGGCGGGTGGTGGCACCGGTGGCGTGCGCGCGAAAAGGGCGCTCCCTTTGGGAGCGCCCTGCCTTGTGCGCGTTCAGGCCCGTGGCTCAACGGGGGTCAGGGGCAGCCGCTGGTGAACGAGGCGATGAAGGCCTGGACATCGGCGAGGTCGTAGACGCCGAAGGGCTCGGCGAGGTCGGCCGGGCTCTGCTGCCCGACGAAGGCGGCGATGAAGGCCTGGACATCGGCGAGGTCGAGGATGCCGTCGTTGTTGAGGTCGGCGAGGCAGGTGTCGGGGGCGACGGCGAGGATCTCGACATCATCGATGTTCCAGCCGGAGTAGAGCCAGGAGCCGTCGGTGGTGCCCATGACCCACTGGATGTAGACGGTGGGCTGGTTGTCGGCGACGGCGGAGATGTCGTACTCGACCCGCGACCAGGAGCTGTCCTCGATGGTGGCGTTGTTGGTCCAGACCTGGGTCCATGTCGTGCCGTTGTTGGACACGCGGATGGTCGCGTGGTCGTAGATGGACTGCTCGACATTGAGCCAGCGCCAGAAGCGGAGGGAGACCTGGGTGAGGTCGGTGCAGTCGATGGCGGTGGTGGTCAGGTCGTACTCGGGCATGTTGTTGACATAGGCGCCGGCGAGGTTGTACCCGTAGACCGTGCTCCCGGTGTGGCCGGAGGTGGGGTCGGGGTTGCCGTGGTCGCCGTTGCCGCCGGTGGGGGTTCCCCACGCCCACTGGCCCTCGGTGGACCATCCGGGGTTGGTGGACAGGTCCCATGTGTAGACGGGGGCGGGGACGCCGACATCGAGGCGGACGACGCGGGTGGCGTCGCCCTCGCCGTCGGTGAGGTTGGTGAAGTTGATCACGGCCTCGTAGTGCCCGTTGGGGAAGGTGTTGGCGGCGCTGTTGATGGCGACGGCGATCTGGTCCTCGCCTCCCTCGGGGATGGTGCCGTCGGCGCCGGTGATGGTGATCCAGTTGGCGGCGGAGGTGACCTGGTACGCGAGCGGGATGTCGAGGTTGTTGCGGATGGTGTAGACCGCTTCACCCGGGACGAACGGCCCGCCGCGCTGGCCCTCGGAGGCGAGGTCGGAGCCGACGACGCTCATGCCCGTCAGGCCCGGGAAGAGCGTGTCCACGACGCGCTGCCCGGTGTTTCCCGGGTCGAGCCAGTCGCGGAGGCGGGCCGAGGCGGTGGTGCCCGCGTCCCACGAGACGCTGAGTTTGCCGTACCAGTCGGAGGTCTGGCTGGTGCACGAGGCGTACCCGCCGTGGAGCTGCCCGATGATGCGGTGGTCCTGGTTGTAGAGGGGCGAGCCCGAGGAGCCCGGCTCGGTGGTGCCCAGGTCCCAGTCGGTGATGCGGACATGGGTGCCGTCGCCCGGCACGGTGTTGGAGAGGTAGGAGGTGGTGGTGGTGGGCTGATACTCGAAGGAGATGCGCTTTTCGTCGGTGCTGGGGTGGTGGATGGCGACGGCGCTGGAGGCGTCGGCCCCGGTGGCGTCGAAGCCGGAGAAGGAGAGGTTCCAGTCGGGGTTGAGCGGGTCCTCGATCTCGACGAGGGTGAAGTCGCTCGCGCTGCGGGCGGCGCGCCAGACCACGCCGCTGGAGAACTGGGCGAGCGACCCGTCGCCCGCGCCGCCGGACGAGCCCGAGCCGGGCGGGCGGCACCAGGAGTTCTCGTAGTTCCAGTAGACCACCACGCCCTGGTCGTTGGAGGTGGTGACCGAGCAGTGGTTTGCGGTGAGGAAGTAGGGGGTCTGATCACCCGAGGTGTTGTTGATCAGCGAGCCCGAGCAGTACCACACGCCGTTGACGGTGTAGACGCCCGACGAGGGGATCTCGGAGCGCCAGTCGTCGCCCTCGGGGCAGATCACATCGACATTGCACGAGCCCGAGCGGGTGTCATAGTCAGGCACGGCCCCGAAGCCGCGGTAGGCGGTGTTGATCGCCCCGAGTTCGAGTTCGAGCTCGTTCTGCCGGTCGAACGGGAGGGTGACCTCGATGACGGCGTCGGGCCCGGCGAGCATGGGGGTCCAGAGCTCGCCGTGGTCGTCGTTGTCGTCGGCGGTGAAGGGGCGGATGGAGCGGTCGCCGGCGGACTGGTGGATGTAGAGCCGGCCTCCCTCGGGCATGCGGTAGCGCGTGAAGCCGAAGTTGAGGGAGACAGCGTTCTCGCAGGAGACGCGGACGCGCCAGATGACGGTGTTCTGGTCGACCTGCTCCCACGCGCCGTGTGTGTCGGGGGTGATTTGCACGGGGCTCTCGATCGCGAAGCGCGGGGGCCCGCCCGCGTCGAGCTCGACGCGCTCGAGGAGCATCGCGGCGCCGAGGTCCATCGCGGGAACCCGGACATGCGGGAGCGCCGCGACGGGGAGCGTCGACTTGAACTGGGAGGCGGTCGGGGCGACCACCGGGGCGGCGACGGCGTGCAGGGGCACACCGACGCCCGCCGCGGCGACGAGGCAGAACAGACGCGCGCGTTTCATGCTGGACCCTTCGGAGATTGGGCAACCCGGGTCCGGGCGGCACGCCCCACACGCGGGCGGGCCCTGAATGTCCCGGTCCCGACCTGACGAGACCCGCGATGCCCCAGGGCGGGGCAACCAGAAATATACCCAAATTTATCCTCAATACAACCGGAGCCGGAGGAGGGGCAGAAAAAAACCCCCGCAAGCGGGGGTTGTGTTCGCGGTTTGATCGCGGAAATCAGGCCTTGCCGGGCATGGTCTGGAGGACCTCGTCGATCAGGCCGTAGGCCTTCATCTCCTGGTCGTCGAGCCAGAGATTTCGGTCGCAGTCCTTGGTGATCTTGTCGGTGTTCTGGCCGGTCTGCTCGGCGTAGAGGTTGTAGAGGCGGTCGCGGAGGCGGAGCATCTCGCGTGCCTCGATCTCGAGGTCGGTGGCCTGGCCTTCCATGACGCCCGAGATGAGGGGCTGGTGCATGAGGTTGCGGGCGTTGCGGAGGGCGTACCGCTTGCCCTTGGCGCCGCAGGTGGCGATGACCGAGCCCATGGAGGCGGCCTGCCCGATGATGTAAGTGCAGACCTCGGGGCGGATGAACCGCATGGTGTCGACGATGCCCAGCCCGGCGGTGACCGAGCCCCCCGGGGAGTTGACATACATATGGATGTCGGCCTTGGGGTCCTCGTTGGCGAGGAAGAGGAGCTGGGCGACGACGAGGTTGGCGAGGTCGTCGTGGATGGCGCCCCCGACGAAGACGATGCGGTCCTTGAGAAGGCGCGAGTAGATGTCGTAGGCGCGTTCGCCTCCGCCGGTCTTCTCGATGACGATCGGGACGAGCTGGTTCACGGCGTGGCCCCCGTGGCTGGCGGTGCGGGTGGTGGAGCGATCCGGGGCGGGGTTGTGGACGGAGAGGATGTGGTTCACGCGGCGCCCTCCGCGCCCTTGGGCGGACGGGTCAGCACCTCGTCGACCAGCCCGTAGGCCTTGGCCTCGTCGGCGGAGAAGTACTTGTCGCGCTCGCCGTCGGCGACGATCCGGTCGTAGGACTGCCCGGTGTGCCCCGCGAGGATCTCGTTGAGCATGCGCTTGGACTTGATGATCTGCTCGGCCTGGAGACGGATGTCCTCGGCCTGCCCCGAGACGCCCCCGTAGGGCTGGTGGATCATGACCTTGGCGTGGGGGAGGATGAACCGCTTGTTCTTCTCGCCGGCGGTCAGGAGCAGGGCGGCGCCGGAGTAGGCCCGCCCGATGCAGTAGGTGGCGACGGGCGAGGAGAGGAACCGCATGGTGTCGTAGATGGCCAGCGTGTCGTCGACCGCGCCCCCGAAGGAGTTGATATAGAGCGAGATCTCCTGCCCCCGCCTCTGGTTCTCGAGGTAGAGCATCTGCATCATGACGCGGCTGGCGGACTGGTAATTGATCTCCCCGATCAGGAAGACGATGCGGTTCTCCAGCAGGAGCTCGTCGATCGTCATCTCGCGGGTGCGCTGGTAACTGACCTGTGCGGCGGGCATCACTCCCCCTGGCTCGAGGAACGGGGCGGTCGGGCCGCCCGTCTCGGGGCGGCGTGGGGGGCGCTCGCACGCGGGAGGCCCCGGAACCGTGATCGGTTCGATGGTACGCCCACTCAAGCGGGGGCGGGGGGGAAGCGCGTGGGGTGTCGTTGCCGGTCAGGGGGCCGGCCCCTAGCATGACGGTCCTCTGGGTCGCCCGCCGGAATGGGCGGCCCCGCGGACGATCCGGACCCCCGCGGGGGTCGGCCCGGGAACGGGAACAGGAAAGACGATCGCGTGCCGACCGCCGTCATCAGCGACATCCACGGGAACGCCGTCGCGCTCCGCGCGGTGCTGGCGGACATCGAATCGCGGGGGGTCGAGCGGGTCGTCTGCCTGGGCGACATCATCGGGTACGGCCCCGATCCGCTCGAGTGCGTCGACCTTGTGCGCGAGAAATGCGCGTGGAGCCTGATGGGCAACCACGACTTCGGCGTGCTCTACGAGCCGACGAACTTCAACCCGGGGGCCGAGTCGGCGGCGTACTGGACGCGGGACCAGTTCGACAACGAGCCGGACGACGCGCGCCGGGCCTCGCGGTACGACTTCCTGGGCCGCCTGCGGGTGCGGGTGGTCGACCCGATGCTGGGCGAGAACGGGGCGCCGGGCGTGCTGTGCGTGCACGCGAGCCCGCGACGGCCCATCAACGAGTACATCTTCCCCGACGACGCGTCGGACTCTCCCGAGAAGATGGCCGCGATCTTCGACCGCGTCGAGCGGATCGCCCTGGTCGGGCACACCCATGTGCCCGGGGTGTTCACGAACGACCCGGATTTCTTCCCCCCCCGCGAGCTGGGCGACCCCCCTCGCTATTCGTTCAGCCCCGACGAGAAGATCGTGATCAATGTCGGGTCGGTGGGGCAGCCACGCGACAACGACCCGCGGGCGTCGTACGCGATCATCCGCGAGGACGGCGTCGAGTTCGTGCGTGTGCCCTACGACATCGACGCGACCGCCAACAAGATCAAGAGCATCCCCGAACTGCACGACTGGCTCGGCGACCGTCTCTACGACGGGCGGTGAGCCCAAAGGCCCGCCCACTCCATGGCAAAGCGCAAGAACCCGCTGCTCCGGACCCTGATCCCTCTGGCCGCGATCCTGATCGGCGCGGGCGTTGTCGCCGCGGTCGCGGTGAACTCCGCGAACCAGACGGGGAGCAGCACGCGGGGCCGGGTCGAGAACCCAGCGCCCTCCCCCGACCCGGCGGAGGCGCCCGACCGCGCCGAGGCCCCGGCGGCCGCGCCTGATCCGACGGACGCCGCGCCGGATTCGGGCGACGCGCGCGGGGCGGCTCCCGCCGAGCCGGCGGCAGCGGACGAACCGCGGACGACCGAGCCTCCGGTGGAGCCCGGCCTCGATGGGCTCCGCGCCCGGGTGTTCGAGGCGCCCGGGTTGCCGGCGCCCATCGGCTCACTCGACGGGGTCGACGGGCACCACCTCGAGGTCGAGTTCAGCGAGTACGGGGCGGGCATCGCCTCGGTGAAACTGGGCGAGGGGTTCTTCACGGAGGTCGGCTCGACCGAACATGTCGAGATCCAGGCCGAGCACACGGTCGAGCGGCCCGGCATGTCGAGCCTGACCGCGGTGCCGTTCGCCGCGCTCGCGGTGACCGTCGACGGGCACCCGGGCTCGGTGAACCTCGCGTCGCCCGGGCTGTGGCGGCCGGTGGAGGGCGTGCCCGGGGCGTTCGAGGCGATCATCGAGGACGGGAGCGGGCGCGGGGTGCTCCGCCTCGAGCGGCGGTTCGAGCTGCTGCCCGACACCTTCAGGATGGTGCTGACGCGGAAGTCGGAGAACCTGACCGCCGAGCCCCTGGTGGTCCGCTGGTTCGAGACGGGCCCGATCGACCTGCCCGAGCCGCAGACGCGGTATGGGGGCGACAAGCGGCGCGTGCGGTTCGGGTATCTGCTGAGCGAGCCGCAGCAGGCGGGCAGCGACGCGGTGACCGCGGACCACGACCTGCGCGGCCGGATCAAGGTGCTCGGGGAGCGCACGGCGGACGCGAACGGCTACAAGCGGTACGCCTCGGAGCAGTCGGTCTGGCCGACGCCCGCGACGCAGGACAAGGGCCAGCGTCTGGTGTGGGCGGCGTTCAGCGGGCGGTATTTCGCGGTGGCGCTGCACCCCGTGTTCGACCCGGCGATCGTGCAGCCCGGGGGTGGGGAGAAGCTCTTCCGGCAGGTGGAGCGGATCGACCGGCTGGTGCTGAACCCGTACGCGCCGCGTCCGGAAGAGGCGGTGATGGTGACGCGGATCACCGGGTCGCCCGAGCGGATCGCGGCGGGCGGGGTCTCGGAGGTCGCGACCGGGCTGTTCGCGGGCCCGCTGCTCAAGAGCTCGCTGACGGGGGACGCGCTGGCCGAGTCGCTCAACCTCGGGGGCCTGATCGTCTACAACTTCGGGGGCTTCTGCGGCGAGCTGTGCACCTTCGGGTGGCTCACGCATGTGCTGTTCTGGGTGCTCAACGGGGCGCACAGCGTGACGGGCGACTGGGCGGCGGCGATCATCATCCTGGTGCTGATCGTGCGCACGGCGCTGCACCCGATCACGCGGTGGAGCCAGATCCGCCTGCAGCGGTTCGGCAAGCAGATGCAGGAGATCGCGCCCAAGCAGCAGAAACTCAGGGAGAAATACAAGGACGACCAGCAGCGGCTCCAGCAGGAGATGGCCCGGCTCTGGAAGGAAGAGGGCATCAACCCGGCGGGGGCGCTGGGCTGCCTGCCGATGTTCCTGCAGAGCCCGGTCTGGATCGCGCTCTACGCGACGCTCTACTTCGCGGCGGAGATGCGGCACGAGCCCGGGTTCTGGGGCGTCTTCCAGGCGATCAGCGGGGGGAACTGGAAGTTCCTCGCCGACCTCTCGAGCCCGGACGCGGCGCTGCCGCTGCCGTCGTTCATGCACTTCACCCCGCCCTTCGTGGGCAGCGTCTACGGGCGGATCGAGTCGATCAACCTGCTGCCCATCCTGATGGCGGTCCTCTTCTGGGCCCACCAGAAGTACCTCTCGCCCCCGCCGTCGGCCTCGATGACGCCCGAGCAGGAGCAGCAGCAGAAGATCATGAGGATCATGTTCCCGATCATGATGCCGCTGTTCATGTACGGGGCGCCCTCCGGCCTGTGCGTCTACTTCATCACCAACTCGGCCCTGGCCATCATCGAGAACAAGCACATCCGCTCGAGCGCCGAGAAGCAGGGCCTGCTCGATCTCGACAAGATCAAGGCCGAGAAACTCAAGAAGCGCGAGGCGGGCAAGGGGGGCTTCTTCGCCCGGCTCCAGGAAGTGGCCGAGCAGCAGCAGCAACTCCGCGCCCAGCAGCAGGGCGGGTCGAAGCGCGTGCAGAACACCGCCAAGCCCGAGCCCAAGCCCAGGAACTACAAGAAGCGGGGCTGATCCCACGGCGCGGGGCGATCGGCTCACGGGCAGCCCGAGACGAACGCGTCGACGAAGGCGATGAGGTCGCGCAGCTCGTGGATCGCGTTGGCGTCGAGGTCCACCGCGGGATCACCCGAGAGGAAGGCGCCAACGAACACGGCGACATCGGCCTGATCGAGCACGCCGAAGGGCGGGGCGAAGTCGGCGGCGTTGCAGGGGGTGGTGGCGTCGAAGCAGCCCGTGAGATCCAGCACGATCGGGCCCGCGCCGCGGACCGGCACATAGGCCAGATTGCCGTCCAGGATCGCCCGGTGCGCCGAGGCGCCGGTGAGGGGGTACAGGCCGATTTCGTTGGGCGCCGCGGGGTCCGCCAGGTCCATGATGTGCACGCCGTATTGAGTTCCGACCACGGCGATCGTCCCTCGGGCGGTGACACCGTACGCTGACCTGTATTCCACGAAGGAATGCCGAGCGATCTCGGTGGGCCAAGCGGGGTCGGAGATGTCGATGGTGCGGAGGCCCGCCGGTTCTCCGCAGGCGAGCACCGCCGTTGTGTCGCCCAACGCGATGTCGTTCACGGGGTCGCCGGCGTCGAACACCCCCACGATGAACGGGGCGAGGGGGTTGCCGACATCGACGATCTGCAGCCCCGCCCCGAGGGCCGCGACATACGCCAGGCCGTCTCGGACCCTCACCTTGTAGGCATCCTGCGGCAGCGCGAGGTAGGCAACCACGGCCGGGTCTGCAGGGTCTGCGATGTCGTAGATCCAAAGCCCGTCGTTCCGCCCGCCGGCGACATAAGCAAAGTGGCCAGCGATGTCGATCCCTTTTGCGTGGGTCGGTCCGCCCCTGGCCCCGATGATCACGGGCAGGGCCGGATCGGAGACATCGACGACCACGAGCCCATCTTCCCCGGCGGCCACATAGGCCAGTCCGGCATCCACGACGAGGTCCCAAGGGTCATCGGGCAACTCGACCCAGCCGACCTGTGTGGGTGCGCTCGGGTTGTCGATGTCGAGTACGACAAGGCCATGACGGACAAAGGCATTGCGACTGAGGTCGCACACGAACGCGTACCGCCCTTCAATGGCGACGGCATAGTCCGAGGCGGGGGTGTCCGTTTGGCCTACAAGAATCGGATCGCAGGGTTGCTCGACGGCGGCGCTGGCGGAGGCCAAGACCAGCGACGCGGCCGTCGCCGTTGCAGCGATCCTCATTGTGGTCGTGCGGAGTTCCATGACAGGCTCCTTCGGCGGGGCAACGCCCGCCTCGTGGGCCGCCGCGGCACGGGTCCGGCGTGCAGGACGCGGACGGCCCGTGACTCTTCGAACGGGATTCTCCGGCGCGCCGCACGGAGGCAGACCGCAATCGCGGGGCGCGGCCGCGCAATCCGTATCGATCAAGGGAATCCCCGCGATCACCGCCGCCGATCAACGGTGCCTGTCATACGGGAGTCGATCGAAACTCGGGCGAGGCGGAGACGCAAGCCGGTGAGGCGGCCCGGAAACAAAGGTCCGCGGGCCCGCGCCCGCGGCTCGTCGGGCAGGGGTTTGAAAGCGAACCGGAATCAACCCCGCCGGGCTGTGCAAAAACAAGAACGCCCGGGCGCGAACCCGGGCGCTCGGCGTGATCCGCCCCCGGAAGGTCGGATCACGGGATCGGGCAACTCCGGCCGTGCCTGGCGTTGTAGTCCTGGTGGTACTCCTCCGCCTCGTAGAACGGGGCGAAGGGCTCGATCTTCGTCACGACGCGGCCCGCCCAGCGGCCCTCCGCGTTCTGCTCGGCGAGGAAGGTCTCGGCGAGCGACCGCTGCTCGTCGCTGGACGGGAAGATCGCGCTGCGGTACTGCGTGCCGATGTCCGGTCCCTGGCGGTTGAGCTGCGTGGGGTTGTGGAACTCGAAGAAGCGCTCCAGCAACTCGCGGTAGGTCACCCGCGCGGGGTCGAAGACCACGCGCACGCTCTCCGCGTGCCCCGTGTCCTTGGAGCAGACCTGCTTGTAGGTCGGGTTCTCGACCGTGCCGCCCTGGTACCCGCTCACCGCGTCGATCACCCCGGGCACCTGCTGGAAGCGGTCCTCCACGCCCCAGAAGCACCCCCCGGCGAAGTACGCCGTCTCCGTCGCGACGGGGCGCGACGCCTCGGGCAGGGGTTGGCCCTTCTCGTGGAACTCGAGCGAGGCCGAGTTCAGGCAGTACCGCAGCCCCGTGGGCTCGGGCCCGTCGGGGAAGACATGCCCGAGGTGCCCGTCGCAACGCTGGCAGCGGATCTCGACGCGCACCATGCCGTACGACCGGTCCTCGATGTTGCGGATGTGGGCCGTGTCGAACGGCTTGAAGAACGAGGGCCAGCCCGTGCCGCTGGTGAACTTCGCGTCGGAGGAGAACAGCGGCAGCCCGCACAGCCGGCAGACATACACCCCCTCCTTCTTGTTGTCGAGCAGGGTGCCGCAGAAGGGGGGCTCGGTGCCGTGGTCGAGGAGGATCCGGCGTTCCTCCTCGGTGAGCCGCGCGGCGAGGCGCTCGACCTCGTCCTTCGGCAAGTCGGCGATGCGGTGGCCGCTCTTGGAGTACTCGGGTGTGGGGGCGGTCATGCTGTGGTCGTCCTCCGGAGCGCCGGCGGGCCCGGCGGTTGGAACAATGGTCCGCATCCCGGGGCGCGGCGGCTCGATGGTGGCGACGCGGACAACCGCGGCGACCACGAGGGCCGCCGTGCCGAGCGCGAGCAGGAGTTGCGTCTTGTTCATGCGTGCTCCATCGGGTCCGCGTAGTGATCGAACTTTCCGGATCGAATCGCCCCGGATTGAGTCGGCGATGCACCGGCGTGCTTGCCGAGATCGAACGCCCATCCGCCTCATTGTATTTCCGTCGCTGGCCCGAGCCCAAACACAACCCAACTCAAATCGCGGGCCCCGGCTTCGCGGGTACGCTCTGCCCATGCTCCCATTCGACGACAGCCTGCCGTACCCGTCCCAGCGCCAGCCCGTCTTCGCCCGCAACTGTGTGGCCACCAGCCAGCCCCTCGCCGCCCAGGCCGGGCTGGAGATGCTCCGCAGGGGGGGCAACGCCTTTGACGCCGCGGTCGCCACGGCGATGTGCCTCACCGTCGTCGAGCCGACGAGCAACGGGATCGGGTCCGACGCGTTCGCCATCGCCTGGGCCGGCGGGGGGCTGCACGGCCTGAACGCGTCGGGGCGCTCACCCGCGCTGCTGACCGAGGACGAGGCTCGGTCGCGATTCGCGGGCCTGGACGCCATCCCGTACTACGGCTGGGGGGGCGTCACCACGCCGGGCGCGGTCTCGGCCTGGGTCGCGCTCGCCGAGCAGCACGGCACGCTGCCCATGACGACGCTGGCCGAGCCCGCGATCCGCTACGCGCGGGACGGCTTCCTGCTGAGCCCGCAGACCGCGTACTACTGGAACCGCGGCGCGCGCGCGTACGACCGCGAGAAGTTCCCCGATTGGCACGCGACCTTCGCGCCGGGCGGCGCGCCCCCGAAGACGGGCGACCTCGTCCGCCTGCCGCACCACGCCGAGACGCTCGCCGCGATCGCCGAGACGAACGGGCGGGCCTTCTACGCGGGCGAACTCGCGGACCGGATGGACGCCGCGGCCAAGGCCGGTGGGGGGCTGCTGCGTCGGGGTGATCTCGAGGCCCACAAGGCCGATTGGGTGCGCACGGTGCACCTCGAGTACCGGGGGCACACGCTGCACGAGATCCCCCCGAGCGGGCAGGGCATCACCGCGTGCATCGCGCTGGGGATCCTGCGGCACTTCGACCTCGCCTCGATGGACCCCGACTCCCCCGAGTGTCTGCACCTGCAGATCGAGGCGATGAAGCTCGCCTTCCGCGATGCCCACCGGTTCATCGCCGACCCCGAGTTCATGGACACAACGCCCGAGGCGATGCTCGACGGCGCGTACCTCGCGACGCGGGCGCGGCTCATCGACCCGAATCGCGCGACCGATTTCAAGCACGGAACGCCCAAGCCCGGCGGGACGATCTACCTCACCGCCGCCGACGCGGAGGGCAACATGGTCTCCTACATCCAGTCGAACTACACCGGGTTCGGCTCGGGCGTGGTAATCCCCGGCACGGGCATCTCGCTCCAGAACCGGGGCTGCTGCTTCACCCTGGAGGAGAACCACCCCAACCGCCCGGGCCCCTCGAAGCGCCCGTACCACACGATCATCCCCGGGTTCGTCACCCGCAAGGGCGCCGACGGCAACGACGAGCCCGTGATGTCCTTCGGCGTGATGGGGGGCTACATGCAGCCCCAGGGGCACGCGCAGGTGCTCGTCCGCATCGCCGATTTCAAGCAGAACCCGCAGGCCGCCCTCGACGCCCCGCGATTCCAGATCGAGAAGGCGCTCGCGGTGAACATCGAGCCCGGGTTCGATGAGAGGGTCTACTCGAGGCTGAGCGAGATGGGCCACGAGGTGACCCGGGCCGAGCGGCGCACCGTCTCGCACGGGCGCGGGCAGATCATCTACCGCCTCGACGACGCCGGCGCGGGCTTGCGGGGCTATCTCGCCGCGAGCGACCAGCGCAGCGACGGGCAGGCCGTGGGGTTCTGACAGGCGGAGGCGATGGACCGCGATGCCAAAGCGAGCAGACGATCCCGCGGCCCTCGCCCGGCAGCGCCGCATCGCGGTCATCGCGGCGGTGGCGCTGGGGTTGGCCTATCTCGCCCTGGTCGTCGCCGCCAAGGTGCACCCGCCGATGAAGCCGCCCGTGCGAACCGCCGTGCTCGCGACGATGCTCGGCCCGATCGTGCTCGGCCTGCTGGCTGCGCCCGCGACCTATCTGAGCGAGCGGTTCAACCGCTGGGTCGCCCCGTTCTACGCCGCGGGGGTGGGCATGGTCGCCGTGTCGCTGCTGGCGCTGGCGTTCCTGGTCTGACGCGCACGGGGCCCGGGGGCGGCGTGAGCGGGCCCGGCCCCGCGTTCAGGCGAAGCGGACCGACCCCTTGGCGTGCTCGAGCGCCTCGCGGGCGTCCTCTTCGCTGCGGATGAGCCGCCCGCCGACGGGCGCGAGCTTGAGCAGCGGGCGCTTTTTGTCGTGCTTGCCGAGCACCCACCCGTCGATGAGCATCGCCTCGAGCGCCTGGAGGAACGCGAAGACCTGCCCCGCGACCGCGCCGGGGGGCACGCGCATCTTCACCTCGTTCTCGATGACCTGGAAGATCGTCCGCATGTCCGAGTGCCGCCCGAGGAGTTTGGTGATGATCCCGTAGTTGCCCGACATCGGCAGGAACGCCTCGCCCCGACGGTAGCAGGGGACCTGCCTGATCCGCCCGTCGGCGAGCTCCCCGATCACATCCTCGGTCGCGTTGCGCAGGTTGAGCTCGAACACATTGTACTTGGTGATCTGCAGGTCCTGCGTCTTGCCGAGGAACCGCTCGACGATCGACTTGCTCGCGCCGAGATCGAACGAGCCCAGCGAGGCCCGCCCGGTGTCCTCGTTGGCGAACCCGCCCTGGGCGAGCCAGCGCCACGCCTGGTTGGGCGCGAGGCGCAGGCCCGCGTCCTTCGCGATCGCCTTGCAGTGGTCCTGGAGATCGGTGAAGCACCCGTTGGTCGCGTACCAGTACTCCGCGAACCGGATGTGCTGGTTGATGTTCCGCCGCAGCTTCTCGTCGTAGCGGCGCTTGACCCACGCGGCGTCGAGCTCGCCCCGCTCGAGTTCGAGGATCGAGTACGCCACCTCGCGCGCCGAGTTGTGCGTCAGCGTCAGCCCAGCCGCGAGGATCGGGTCGGCGAAGCCCGCCGTCTCGCCCGCGAGCCACCAGTTCTCGCCCACAAGCCGCCCCGAGAGCTGCGACCAGTTCTTGGTGGTGTAGACCCTCTCGCCCTTCCCGTCGCACGCCGCGTCGGCGAGAAGCTCGCGCACCTCGGGTTCCTCCCCGATCGCCTTGTGGTAGAGGTCCGCCGGGCTGATCTGCTCCTCCTTGTAGTGCGCCGCCGGGCAGATCAGCCCGCAGCTGGCGCGGGTCGGCCCGAGCGGGATGAACCAGATCCACCCGTAGGGCAGGCTGCGCACCATCACGCGCGTCGCGCCGACGCCGATCTCGACCTTCCACTTCGCGTTGTCCCAGTAGTCCCAGAACGCGACATTCCGGAGCCCCTCGGGCGCCTCGACCTCCACCCCCATCGCCCGACGCATCAGCCCGACATGCCCCGTCGCGTCGACATAGTGACGCCCGCGGACGACCTCCCCCGTCGACAGCCGCAGCCCCTCGACCCGGTCACCCTCCCGGATGACCTCGTCCACCGAGACCTCCTCGCGGCAGACCGCGCCGAGCTCGGCGGCGTGGCGGAAGAGGATCTCGTCGTACCGGCTCCGCTCCACCTGGAACGCCGTCGCGCGACGCTGCCCCTCGTACTTGCCCGGGCGCGGCTCGTCGACGAACTCCTCGGCGGGGTAGAAGTCGAACTCCCACTTGTCGCCCATCTTCCCCCAGGTCAGGCTCGCCCCGATCTTGATGGGGAAGTTCTCGGCCTCCATCTTGTCCCAGCAGCCCATCTCGTTGAGCACCACGCACACGCCCGGCAGCAGGCTCTCGCCCACATGCTCGCGGGGGTGCTTCGCCTTCTCCAGCAACAGCACCCGAAGGCCCGGGTTGTACTTCAAGAGCAGCGCCGCGGTCGTGCTCCCGGCGGGCCCCCCGCCCGCGATCACGACATCCCACTGCTCCGCCGACGCGTCCTTGACCATGCGTGCTGCTCCACCCCCGGGGCGACCCCCGGGGCTCGAATTCCGAACACCGCCCCAACTTATCGGGTGCCGCGGCGCCCATGTGTACCGGAACCGCCGCGATTCGACAAGCCTTTTCCCGCGCCCCCCGCCGGGGCCCTCTCAGAACGGGAACACCAGCGGCGTGATCGTCACCGTCGCGGCGCACATCACCAGGTTCATAGGCACGCCGATCCGCAGGAAGTCCCCCAGCGTGTACCCGCCGGGGCCGTAGACCATCAGGTTGGTCTGGTACCCCAGCGGCGTGGCGAAGCTTGCCGAGCCCGCCATCATGATCGCGATGATGAACGGCATGAAGTCCACCCCCAGCGCCGCCGCCGTCGCCTGCGCGATCGGGAAGACGATCGCCACCGCCGCGTTGTTCGTGACGATCTCGGTGATGAACGAGGTCACCGCGTAGATCGCGAGCAGCACGAGCCACGGGTTCGTGCCCGCGACCGAGAGCAGCCCGTCCGCGAGCATCCGGGCCGCCCCGGACTTCTCCATCGCCATCCCCAGGCCCAGCGCCGACCCGATCACGATCAGCACCGACCAGTCGATGCTCCGCCTCGCCTCGGTGATCGTGCAGCAGCGCGTCAGCACCATCGCCCCGGCCGCCAGCATCGCCGCGGTCAGCATGGGATAGACCCCGAAAGTCGCCAGCGCGATCATCACCAGCAGGATCGCCAGCGCCACCGGCGCCCGCCCGTGTCGCCGGGGCGTCGAGTCGTCCAGCGAGCGCACGAGCAGGAAGTCCCGCGTCGCCCGCCCGCGGTCGGCGAACCCCGGGTCGGCCTCGACGAGCACCAGGTCGCCCGCGCGGAGGCTGATGTCACCGATCTTGCCCCGCATGCGCACGCCGTTCCGCGCCACCGCGATCACCGCCCCGTTGTACCGGTTGCGGAACCGCCCCTCGCGGATGGTCCGCCCAACAAGGGGCGAGGCCCCGGAGATCACCGCCTCGAACAGCCGCCGCCGGAACCGGGGCGAGTCGAGCTTGAAGACCTGGTCCGTCGCCGGCGCCAGGCCCCGCGTGTTCACCAGGTCGCGGATCGCCTCGACCACGCCGGCGAACAGCAGGCGGTCCCCGCTGCGGAGCACCTGATCGGGCCCCACCGCGGAGATCACCTCGCCCTCCCGCTCGATCTCGACGAGGAAGCACCCCGGCAGGCTGCGAAGCCCCGCCTGGTCGACCGTCTTGCCCGGGATCGGGCCCGACGCGGGCACCAGCAACTCCAGCGTGTACTCACGCGGGTCGTCCAGCGTCGCCCCCGCCGCGGCCTTCTTCGGCAGCAGCATCGGCCCGAACACGATCAGGAACGCCGCCCCCACGATCGCGCACGGCAGCCCCACCCAGGTGATGTCGAACATCTTCAGCGGCGCGAGGTCGGTCTGCGACACGACCAGCCCCGCTACCACCAGGTTCGTGCTCGTCCCGATCAGCGAGCAGGTGCCCCCCAGGATCGCCGCGTAGCTCAGCGGGATCATCAGCCGCGACGGCGCGAACCCCAGCCGCTTGCACCAGTCCTGCACCGCCGTGATCATCATCGCGACCACCGGCGTGTTGTTCAGGAACACGCTCATCCCCCACACCGGCGCCATCACGCGGAGGATCGCCGACCGCTCCCCCCGCGGCTTGCCCAGCAGGTTCCCCGCGATCCAGTCGATCCCCCCCGTCTCGCGCAGCCCCGCGACGACGATGTAGAGCACGCCCACCGTCAGCATCCCCGTGTTGCTGAACCCCGCCAGCGCGTCCTTGGCGCCCAGCACCCCGATCTTCCACCCATCCTCCCCGGGCAGCGGGATCGCCATCAGCACCGTCAACGCCGCGGCCAGGATCGCATCCGCCGCGATCCGCCCCGTCGCCAACAACGCCAGCACGCCGACCACCACCGCGACGACGACGATCAATTCGGGCTGCATGGCGGGAATCCAGGGGCCGGAGCGGGCGGCGTGATGCCTGTGAATTGGCCCGCCTCAACGGTATGTCGCCCCCGCGAAACCGGAAACGGCACCCCCCGGGGCCGCCCGAGGGATCACCCCATCGCCGGAAGCCGCGCCCCGCAGGCGTCGCAGAAATTCGCCGGGTGCCACGGCTTGGCCGTCCTCGGCAAGCCGTGCTTCCCGTTTTAATTACCCAACGCGCCAACAAAAACCACCAAAACACCGCGGGCCCGCGTGTCTCCGGCCCCGCCCAACCCCTCGCCGACGACCACGCCCAGTCCTCCGCCCGCTCGACCAGACCCCGCCGCACCGGGTTGGCGTGGATGTACTCGACCTTCTCCCGCATCTCGCGATCGCTGAAGATGTTGCGGTCGTATCCGCCCCCCGCCTGCCAGATACGGTCGGGCGCTTCCCGCCCGACCTCGCGCCAGCTCCGCAGCACGCGCGTCGCGAAGGGCCGCTTGATCGCCATCAGGATGCGCGGGACATCGACCTCGGGGAGGTTCGGGCGGAGCAGCAGGTGAACATGCTCGGGCATGACCACCCACGCGTGGAGGGCGAAGCCGAGCCGGGCGCGGGTGCAGAAAAGTTGATCGGCGAACCCGTCCTTGGCGTCACCGTCGTCGAGCAGCGGCAGCCGCTGGAAGCAGGAGAAGGTGAGGAAGCGGGCGTGGCCCGGGATCTCAAACCGGCGGCGGGTCTTGCGGTGAGGCATGGGGACAGTTGATCAGGTCCGGGCTCCGACCGCAAACGAGGGGTAAAGCGTGGAGAGATGGGGGAGCACGGCTTGCCGAGGACGGTCAAGCCGTGGCACCCAGCTTGGGCACTACATCAATTGAGAAAACCTGATAATTCATTTAAGTTTAAAGAGATACCAACTATCTACAGTAGCAGGAATAATCCTTGCAACTTAACAAAAGGAGATTATCGTGTACGAAAATTTAATGCTAATGCCAGAATGTACAATCTTTGCTATAATAATAATCAAGCCCTTCTTCTCCCTTCGGGTTCGAGTTCGGAGAAAAAGCGGAGTTGAGAGCACGGATACCAGATTAGACCTTGTGCTTGGCCAGAAGACAAAGCCCCAGCACAAGGGTGAGGCTGAGTAGGCCGTGATGGGCTCAGGTGACATGGAATCGGCCGGGTGGCACCCAACGCCGTGAACTTTCTCATCTGCTCCTGTCGTTGGTGTCTTCCAAGTCCTTGTGGCCTCTGGGTGTATCGTCTCGGACGCGGGGCTCGTCCGGGGGTCTTGGGTGTTTCTTGTGGGGATAGTACCAGGCGGCCTTGCGTTTCTGGCGATTGTCGTACATCACCGCGTTCGCCAGCCGGGTGAGCAGCGTGTCGGCACGGGCGTGCTCGCCCTCCCGCGCCGCGCGGCGGACAATCTGGATTGCCCCGGCCACGCTCCAACGCCGACGCGACCGCTTCCGCCCCATCCGCACAATCGTCAGCAGGCCCAGGACCATGAACGCCGCCGGGTGCCACGGCTTGGCCGTGTCCTCGGCAAGCCGTGCTTCCCCCTCTCCTCCGCCTCCACGCCTCGAATCGCTCCCGATGGGCCAAATCCCGCGCGATATCACGGGCGCGAGACTCACCCCAACCCCACCAGCTTGTCGTTCGTCTCGAACCGCGCCATCGCCGCCAGCAACTGCTCGACCTGCTGGTCCGGCCGCATGTTCAGCATCCGCCGGCGCAGGGCCGTCACCGTCGCCAGCGTCTTCTCGTCCAGGAGTTTGTCCTCTTTGCGCGTCCCGCTCCCCGCGAGGTCCATCGCGGGGAAGAGGCGGCGCTCCGCGACCTTGCGGTCGAGGATCAGCTCCATGTTCCCCGTCCCCTTGAACTCCTCGAAGATCACCTGGTCCCCCTGGCTCCCCGTGTCCACCAGGCAGGTCGCCAGCATCGTCAGGCTCCCCCCGTCCTCCGTGTTCCGAGACGCCCCGAAGACCTGCTTGGGGATCTCCAGCGCCCGGCTGTCGATCCCCCCCGACATTGTCCGCCCGCTGTTCGCGTGCTTGTTCGAGCGGTTGAACGCCCGCCCCAGCCGCGTCAGCGAGTCCATCATCACCACCACATGCCGCCCCGCCTCGACCATCCGCTTGCACCGCTCCAGCGTCAGCGTCGCCAGCTGGATGTGCCGCTCCACATCGTGGTCGTTGCTCGACGCCAGGATCCGGATGCGGTCCTTCCCCCACGCGTGCGGCCAGGGGTCGTCCGCCCGCGTCGTCGCGAAGGTCCGCTTGAAGTCGGTGACCTCCTCGGGCCGCTCGTCGATCAGCAGCAGGATGACATGCACATCCGGGTGGTTCCGCAGGATCGACTCGGTGATCTGCTTGAGCAGCGTCGTCTTGCCCGCCTTGGGGGGGCTGACGATCAGCCCACGCTGCCCCCGCCCGATCGGGCAGAACAGGTCGATCAGCCGGCACGCCGGCGGGCACCCCGGGTACTCCAGGGTCAGCCGGGGCGCCGGGTCGATGCTCGTCAGTTGCTCGAACGGCTTGGCCGAGGCGAACTTCTCCGGGTCCATCCCCTCGATCGCCAGGAACGACTCCACGACCGCGCGCACATTCCGGGGCCCGGGCTTGCCCCGACGCCGCCGGCTCTTGCGGTTCGCCACCGAGACGGTCACCTCCAGCCCGTTCCGCAAGGGGAGCGTGTCGCCGAACGAGATCGGCACATACGGGTCGTCCGCCGCCTGCAGCACCACCGCGCTGTCGGACAACTGGCGGACCCGCCCCTCGGCGCGCTGGGGCCATTCAAGGATCCCCGTCAAGGTCGATTCTGACATACGGCTGCTTCCCCGGTGGGCGACGAGAACGGCGTCCATCCTGACCCACGCGTGCCGAACCCCAACTCCGGGGACGGAAATCAACCCGCACCACCGCCGCCGAGGCGGGGCAACAAGTCGTTTCGTTTCGGCTCGTCCTCGTCGCGGCCCCGTCCCGGTCATCGGCGGGGCTCGGCGATCGAGCGCTTCGAATCGGAGCGCTCAGCCCGTAGTATGAGCAAAACCCCACGGGGAAGTCAAGCCCCGTTCGGGCGGTCCGCCCCCCGAGGCCCATCCCGGGGGGCCGGGCCTCCCCCGCCGCCCCGGGTCCCCGCCGGGCTTCCGCTACGATGCGCCCCGGGCATGGGGCCCGGTTTCGAACATGAAGATCCTCAAGGGCATCCCGGTCTCCCCCGGCATCGTCATCGGGCGCGTGCATGTGCTCGACGACGCCAAGGGACGCCGCGTCGCCAAGCGGAAGATCCTGGGCGACGAGGCCGACCCCGAGGTCGACCGCTTCGAGACCGCCCGGGAGGCCTCCATCGCCGACCTGGGGCGCGTCCACGCCCTCGCCGTCGACGAGATGGGCGAGGAGACCGCCCGGATCTTCCTGTTCCACATCGGGGCCCTCTCGGACAAGGCCCTCGTCGAGCCCATCCGCAAACTGATCCGCGAGGAACGCGTCGGCGCCGAGTACGCCGTCGCCGAGGTCTTCCGCCGCTGGACCCAGCGCTTCGCCGCCCACGACGACGCCGCCTTCCGCACCAAGGTCAACGACCTCCAGGACCTCGCCGACCGCCTGCTCGTCCACCTCCAGGGCGGCTCGGGGCAGACGCTCAGCCACCTCCCCGAGCCCAGCATCGTCGCCGCACGAGACCTCACCCCCAGCCAGACCGCCGGGTTCGACCGCCAGAAGGTCCTCGCCTTCGCGACCGATCTCGGCGGGCCCACCAGCCACACCGCGATCGTCGCCCGAGCCCTCAACCTCCCCGCCGTCGTCGGGTGCCACCGCATCACCGACCTCGCCACCGACGGGGCCGTGCTCATCGTCGACGGCGACCGCGGCCGCGTCGTCCTCGACCCCGACGAGGACACCATCGGCGAATACCGGGCCCTTATCGCCCGCAGCGAGTCCTACACCCTCTCCCTCCGCGAGTCGGCCGACCTGCCCGCCGTCACCACCGACGGCGTCGAGATCGAGCTCCTCGGCAACATCGAGTTCCCCGAGGAGGCCCAGGCCGTCCTCGAACTCGGCGGCGTCGGGGTCGGGCTTTACCGCACCGAGTTCCTCTACCTCACCGGTTCCACCGAGCCCACCGAGGAGCACCACTACGAGGCGTACAAGAAGTGCCTCGAACTGCTCCGGGGCCGCCCCCTGACCATCCGCACGGTGGACCTCGGCGCCGACAAGTACACCCAGGCCCGGGCCGAGATCCCCGAGCGCAACCCCTTCCTGGGCCTCCGCTCCATCCGCTACTGCCTGCAGCACATGACGATGTTCAAGACGCAGCTGCGGGCCATCCTCCGCGCCAGCGCCCACGGGCCGATCAAGATCATGTTCCCGCTGATCACCACCCTGCACGAGTTCCGCCAGGCGCGTCACCTCCTGCACGACGCCATGGAGGACCTCGACGAGATGGGCATCGACCACGACCGCGCCGTCAAGGTCGGCATGATGGTCGAGGTCCCCTCCGCCGCCATCATGGCCGACGCCTTCGCCGCCGAGGCCGATTTCTTCAGCATCGGCACCAACGACCTCGTCCAGTACACCCTCGCCGTCGACCGCACCAACGAGCGCGTCGCCAGCCTCTATCACCCCACCAACCCGGCCGTCATCCGCCTGATCTCCGAGGTCGCCCGCGCCGGCAAAGGCCGGGACATCCCGGTTTCTTGCTGCGGGGAGGCCGCCGGCGAGCCGATCTATGCCCCATTGCTGATCGGCCTCGGGCTGCGTACGCTCTCCCTGACCGCCTCCGGCATCCCCGCCCTCAAACAGGTGGTCCGGGGCCTCTCCGTCGCCCAGTGCGAGCAGATCGCGGAAAAAGCGATCTCCCTCGATTCGGAGACCGAAATCGCGGCCTACCTCCGCGATCAGGTCAGAAAACTCGTCCCAGAGGCGTTCGAAGGCTGGGCCGACGATCGCTGAAGCGGGCACGGCCCGCGCGGGAACCAGAACACCATCCGGCCGCGGCCTCGGGCTCGCCGCCGGGCGGACCGACCGATTGACGCCCCCTGAACGGGGCGGGCCGCGAGACACGCGGCATCCCGGGCCCCGCCGCCCCCGACCCAGGTCGGACGGGCGCGGAAGGCCGACAACAAGGCTCATTCGGATCCGGTCCGCGCACACCAATGCGGGGACAGATGGCAGAAGATCCACAGGCGGCGACCGCCGTCGAGACCACAGGCACCGACCAGGGCGACGACGCCGGGGCCGGTTCCTCCACCACAACCGAGACCACCGACGCCGCGGCCCCCAAGGCCGCGAAGAAGCGCACGCGCCGCAAGACCAAGGCGAAGCCGGCCAAGAGCGCCGAGCCCGTCGCCGAGCCCGAGCCGGACACCACGCCCGAGCCTCCCGCCGATTCCGGGCCGGCTGAGCCGTCCGAGCCCGAGGCGGGCGAGGACGCGGGGGCCGCTGAATCGGCCCCGAAGAAGAAGCGCCGCCGCAAGAAGCCCGCGTCCAAGCGGGGCGGTGAAGAGGCCGTCGCGCCAGCCGCCGCCCCGGCCGCGAAGGCGCCCGACGAGGGCGAGGATGAACCCGAGCCTTCCTCGGGCCCGCTGGCCGAGATGGTCATCAACTATGTGCCCGGCGAGGAGTGCCGGATCGCGATCCTCGAGGACGGCAAGCTCGAGGAGTTCGACTCCGAGCCCACCGAGCATGTCTCCCGCGTCGGCAATGTCTATGTCGGCAAGGTCGTGAATGTAGAGAGCCAGATCCAGGCCGCCTTTGTCGACTTCGGCGTCGAGGAGGCCGGGTTCCTGCACATCTCCGACCTCCACCCGCGCTACTTCCCCGGCGCCGAAGACGACGAGACCGAGAGCGTGGGCCGCAAGACCCCGCGCCGGCAGCGCCCGCTCATCCAGCAGGCCCTCAAGCGCGGGCAGGAGATCACCGTCCAGGTGCTCAAGGAGGGCGTGGGCACCAAGGGCCCCACGCTCACCAGCTACCTGTCCATCCCCGGGCGGTTCCTCGTGATGATGCCCGACATGGACAAGGTCGGGGTCTCGCGCAAGGTCGAGGACGAGGACGAGCGCCGCAAGATGCGCGAGGTGCTCGACCAGCTCGACCTGCCCGACGGCTTCGGGTTCATCCTGCGCACCGCGGGCTTCGAGCGCAACAAGGCCGAGCTCAAGCGAGACCTCGCCTACCTCGTCCGCCTCTGGAAGGACATGGACCGCCGCCAACGCAAGGGGGGCGGGCCCCGCCTGCTCTACAGCGAGGCCGACCTGCTCCTCCGCACGCTGCGCGACCGCACCACGAGCAATGTCTCGCGGATCGTCATCGACAACGAGGCCGCCCTCCGCCGCGCCAGCGCCTTCATGAAGATCGTCAGCCCAAGGTCGAGCGCCAAGCTCTGCCACTACCACGGCCGCCGCCCCGTCTTCCACGCGTTCGGCGTGGAGGACCAGCTCAGCCTGATGCACGCGACGGAGGTCCCGCTCCCCAGCGGGGGCCGCCTCGTGATCGAGCAGACCGAGGCTCTCGTCGCGATCGATGTCAACTCGGGCAAGAGCCGCTCGGCCCGCGACGCGGAGACCAACGCCTTCCAGACCAACATCGAGGCGGTGGACGAGATCTGCCGGCAACTCCGCCTCCGCGACCTCGGCGGGCTGGTCATCAACGACCTGATCGACATGCGCAGCGCCAGCCACCGCAAGGAGATCGAGAACCGCTTCCGCGAGCGGCTCAAGCGCGACCGCGCCCGCAGCACCATCCTCCCCATCAGCCAGTTCGGCATCCTCGAGATGACCCGCCAGCGGATGCGAGGCTCGTTCGAGCAGCAGCACTTCCAGACCTGCCCCCGCTGCACGGGGCGCGGGCTCATCCAGCGGCCCGATTCCGTCGCCGCCGGCGCCCTGCGAGACCTCGCCTCGCTCCTCGACCACGACCGCATCGCCCGCGTCGAGATGGTCGTCAGCCCCGTCGTCGCCGGCGCCCTGCTCAGCACCCGACGCAACACCCTGGGCCGCATCGAACGCCTCAGCGGCAAGAAGGTCGAGGTCCGCGTCAGCGAGACCATCTCCGCCGGGCGCGTCACCATGTACGCCTACGACGCCAACGGCGCCGATATCGACATCGAGCGCCTGCCCCGCCAGCGCTCCCAGCCCGCGGTCGTCGAGTGGGCCGACACCGACCTCGCCCCGGCCGTCGACGGGTGGGCCGTCGACCTCGAGGACGAGGCCGAGACCGTCCGCGCCGAGATCGAGACCGAGTTGCGGGCCCACGAGGAGGCGATCCACGAGAAGATCGCCCACCTCGACCTCCCGGGCGACGAGGAGGAGGGCGATGGTGAGGGCAAGAAGAAGCGCCGCCGCCGCCGCCGCCGCCGCGGCAAGGGCGACGCGAACGGCGACGCGGGCGATGCCCCCGCGCCCGCCGGGAAGGAACCCGCCCCGCGTCCCGATCCCGCGCCCCGGGCCGACGACCAGGACGACCACGACGACGAGCAGCCCGACGCCCCCGCCTCGGGGCCCGACGCCGGCTCGGGCGACGGCCCCGGCGACGGCACGAAAAAGAAGCGCCGCCGTCGCCGCCGCCGCGGCAAGGGCAAGGGCGAGGGCGAGCCCGCGGGGGGCGCCCCCCCCGAGCAGGCGGGCGCCCCCCCCCCCCCCCCCCACCCCGCCCCCCACCCCCCCCCCCCCCCCCCCCCCCAAAAACCCCCCCCCCCCCACCCCCCCCCCCCCC
>DAINDF010000015.1:0-5926 GCA_036732005.1 Phycisphaerales bacterium | reverse complement strand
GGACAAGCCCGCGGACGCCAAGAAGAAGCGCCGTTCGCTCTACGGCGCCGCGCGCCGCCCGCTCTCCGCCAGCGAGAAGGGCCGCATCGGGCAGGAGTGACGACCGACCGCCATGCCGCACCCCGCCGAGACAGCCCCGCGCCGCCTGATCATCCTGGGCTCCACGGGCTCGATCGGCACGCAGACTCTGGCCGTCGTCGACCATGTCAACGCCCTCCACCGCGCGGGCCGCTCGCCCGTGCGCTTCGAGGTCGTCGGCCTCGCCGCGGGCAACAACACCGGCCTGCTCGCCGAGCAGGCCCGCCGGTGGGGGGTCCGCGAGGTCGCCCTCGCCCACCCTGAATCGCCCTTTGCCGGGCCCGCGCCCCGCCGCGGCCCCGGCGCCGCCGAGCGGCTCGTCCGTGAGGTCGAGGCCGACCTGGTCGTCGCCGCCATGGTCGGCGCCGCCGGGCTCCCCGCCACGCTCGCCGCCGCCCAACTCGGGCGCGACATCGCCCTGGCGAACAAGGAAACGCTGGTGATGGCCGGGCCCCTCGTGCTCGACGCGGCCCGCCGCTCGGGCACCCGCCTGCTCCCCGTCGACAGCGAGCACGCCGGCGTCTGGCAGTGCCTCGCCTCCGTGCTCGACCACCCGCCCCCGGCGCGGGCCCCCGCCTCCGTCCGCCGGGTCGTCCTCACCGCCTCGGGCGGCGCGTTCCGCGACCGATCGCTCGCCGAGATCGAGCACGCCACGCCCGACGAGGCCCTCGCCCACCCCAACTGGTCCATGGGCCCCAAGGTCACCATCGACAGCGCAACCATGATGAACAAGGCCCTCGAACTCGTCGAGGCCCACGCCCTCTTCGGCCTCGAGAACGACCGCCTCGCCGTGCTCATGCAGCGCCAATCGATCGTTCACGCGATCGCCGAGTTCGTGGACGGCTCGCTCGTCGCCCAGCTCGGCGTCGCCGACATGCGCAACCCCATCCAGGCCGCCCTCACCGCGCCGCACACCCTCGACGCCCCGGCCGAGACCCGCCTTGATCTCGACGCCCTCGCCCGACTCGACTTCGCGCCCGTCGATCCCGTTCGCTTCCCCGCGATCGGCATCGCGCGGCGCGTGATCGACGCCGGCGACACCGCGGGCTCGATCATGAACGCCGCCAACGAGGCCGCCGTTGAGGCCTTCATCGCCCGCCGGCTGCCGTTCGGCCGGATCACGACGCTCGTCGCGGACGCGCTCGACGCGCTCGACACCACCCCGCTCACCGGGCTCGACGCCGCGCTCGACGCCGACCGTCGCGCCCGCGCGTTCGTCGCCGACAGGCTCTGATCGTGGCCCAACGACCCGCGCCATCCCGGGGACCCAAGGGCGAGCCGGACCGGCACGCCGCCGCGATCGAGAAGGCGATCGCCCTCTTCACCGGGGGCGACCAGCCCCGCGCGATCGAGGCGCTGCGCCGCGTGCTCGCGGCCGACCCGAAACACGCCCGGGCCCACCGCCTCGCCGCGTTCATGTTCTTCGAGTCGCGGGACCTGGAACGGGCCCGGTACCACGCCGAGCGGGCCGTCGCCGCCAACCCCAAAGGCTCGCAGGCGCAGACCATGCTCGGGATGGTGCTCGAAGCGCTCGGGGACCGCGACCAGGCCATCGCCGCCATGCGCCGCGCCGTCGAACTCAACCCCAGGGACGCCGAGGCCTGGACCACGCTCGGGGGCGCCCTCGACGCCCTCGACCGCTTCGATGAGTCCGAGCAGGCCCACCGGCGCGCGCTCGCCGTCAACCCGTCGCACGCCCCGGCGACGATGAACCTCGCGCTCACGCTGCTCGCCTCGGGCCGGGCCCGGGACGCGACCGATCTCCTGCGCCCCTTCGCCTCGGCCCGCCCGGCCGACGAGCACGCCGCCCAGCGGCTCGCGTACTGCCTCAACTACGACGACCGCGCCACCCGGGCCGAGGTCAACGCCGCCCACCGCCGATGGGGCGATCTCGCGCAGGCCGCCCGCACCCCGATGCCGCCGCGCCCAGTTGCGCGTGACCGCAGGCTCAGGATCGGGTTCCTCTCCTCCGACTTCCGACGCCACTCCGTCGCCCATTTCGTCCGCCCCGTGCTCGGGCAGCTCGACCGCGAGCGGTTCGAGGTCCACGCCCTCTTCACCTCCGCCCGGGCCGACGAGGTGACCGCGAGCCTCCGCCCGCTCCCGGACGCCTGGCACGACCTCGCCGATCTCGCCGAGCCCGACCTCGCGCGGCGCATCGCCGACCTCGGCATCGACATCCTCGTCGAACTCAACGGGCACTTCGCGGGCAACCGCCTCGGCGTGCTCGCCCGCAGGCCCGCGCCCGTACAGGTCTCGTGGCTGGGCTACGCCAACACCACGGGGCTCACCCGCATCGACGCCCGATTCGTCGACGCCCTGACCGACCCGCCCGAGGTCGACGCCCGCCCCGAGGCCCAGCGCGAGGCCGAGCGGCTCGTCCGACTCGACCCGTGCTTCCTTTGCTACACCCCGCCGCCCGACGCGCCCGAGGCGGTCGAGACGCCCCCGTGTGCGCGCGGCGGCCTCTTCACCTTCGCCTCGTTCAACGACGCCAAGAAGATGAGCCCCGCCACCCTCGACCTCTGGTCGGGCGTGCTCACCCGGGTTCAGGGCGCACGGCTGCTGCTCAAGTGCGGCGCACTCGCCGCCGAGCCCGTGCGGCGCCGCCTCCTCGCGGCGTTCGAAGCCCGGGGCGTCGACCCCACCCGGGTCGAACTCCTGGGCCACACCCCCGACCCCGTCGAGCACCTCGCCGCCTACCACCGCGTCGACCTGGCGCTGGACACCTTCCCCTACCACGGCACCACCACCACCTGCGAGGCCCTCTGGATGGGCGTCCCCGTCCTGACCCGCGTCGGTGAGACCCACGCCGCCCGCGTCGGCCTGAGCCTGCTCTCCGCCGCGGGCCTGCCCGGCCTGGCCGTGGACTCCCACGACGACTTTGTCGATCTCGCCGCGGGCCTGGCGGCCGACCCCGCCCGGCTCGCCGCCGTGCGCACCGGCCTGCGCGCCCGCGTCGCCTCGAGCCCGCTCACCGCCGCCGCCGCCTTCGCGAGGCGGTTCGGCGACGCCTGCGCCGCGCTGGTCCCGGGTTGACCGGGGCCCCACCCCGCCGCGCGGTCGTCCCCCGCGCCCTGTCCGCCCAACAATCCGCCATGCCCATCACCTGGCTCGCCTCCTATCCCAAGAGCGGCAACACCTGGCTCCGGTTCCTGCTCGCCAACATCCTGCTGGGGCGGGCCCCCGCCTCCAGCCTCGAGGTCTCCAGGCGCATCCCCGACATCCACCGCCCCGATGTCCCCGCCGATCCCCCGGGGCCCGATGCCCGCGAGTTCATCAAGACGCACTTCATGCGCGCGCCCGCGCACCCACGCCTCGGCGAGACCGGACGCGTGCTCCATGTCGTGCGCCACCCGAGGGATGTCCTGCTCAGCGCGCTCAACTACCGGCGCATGGAGGGCGTCATCGAGACCCTCACCGACGCCCAGTACGCCCAGTCCTTCATCGCCGCCTCTGGGGACGGGCTCTGGGCCCGCCTCGGCTACGGGTCGTGGCTTCAGCACACCGCCTCGTGGCTCGAGCCCGGCGTCCCCGCGCTGCTCGTGCTCTACGAGCGCCTCAAGGCCGACCCCGCGGCGGAACTGCGTCGAATCCTGGCGTTCCTCGAGATCGACGCGGGCGAGGACGCCATCGCCCGCGCCGTGAAGGAATCCTCGTTCGACAACCTGCGCGCGCTCGAAATCCGCGAACGCGCCGCCAAGGGCAAGTCGATCTTCCCGGGACGCCCCTCCGACACGAAGGCGGGGCGCTTCTTCTTCAACAAGGGGGGCACGGGGCAACGGCTCGACCCGATCGCGCCCGGGCTCGACGCGGCCTTCGAGCAGCGGTTCGGGCCCGCGCTGCGGAACCTGGGCTACGAATAGCGCCGGCCCCGGGCGGGTCGTGGCGCCGGCGGGAGACGGGAACGCGAAGGGCTCGAAGGGGGCTCGAAACGAGCCCGGAGCGTGAGCGACGGGCGGATCGGCATTGCGTCTCCGGATGACCTCGGACTCCCGACCCGTCGCTGACGCTCCGGGCTCATTCAAGGCAACGGTCCGTGATCTTCGCGTCCCTCGCGTCCTTCGCGTTGAACCCGTCTTCCCGCCTCCGCGACCTCCGCGTCTCCGCGTTCAGAGCTCAACCGGAGACGGGAACGCGAAGGTCGCGAAGGGCTCGAAGGGGGGACCGAAACGAGGCCAGAGCGTCAGCGACGGGCGGATCGGCGGCGCGTCTCCGGATGACCTCGGACCCCCGACCCGTCGCTGACGCTCCGGTCTCATGGAAGGCGATGCTCCGTGACCTTCGCGTCCCTCGCGTCCTTCGCGTTGAACCTGGTTCCCGCCTCCGCGATCGCCACCACCGCGCTCCACGCGGGGCATCGGCGGGTCGCCGGGCGCTCACCGCAGCGGGAGCAGTTCCCGCAGCGACTCGACGACGAGATCGGCCCCAAGCCCCCGCAGGCTCGCGGCGGGCGTGAGCCCGGCGACCCCGATCACACGCATCCCCGCCGCGTGCGAGGCCTCGATCCCGCTCTCGCTGTCTTCGAGGACGACGCACCGCGACGCCTCGACGCCCAGCGTGCGCGCCGCGTGGAGGAACAGCCCCGGGTCGGGCTTCCAGACCTCGATGTCGTAGGCGCTGAAGATCAGCGGGCTCTCGAGCCCCCCGAACCGGTCGGCGAGCCCGGCGCTGGTGAGCGAGATCGCCATCTTCCGCCGGGGCCCGTTCGAGGCGACGCACATCGCGGGGGGCGACGCGAGCGCCGCCAGCGCGTCGAGCAGCTCGACCGCCCCGTCCACGGGCCCGATCTCGCCCGACTCCATCGCCCGGTACATCCGCTGGCGGTAGACCTCGGCCAGCTCCGGGCAGGGGCGGCCGATCCGGGCCCCGACCTCGTCGCACAGGTAGTCGAGCGGGCGGCCCTTGAAGTGCTCGATCGCGTAGGCCTGATCGATCGCCCACCCCGCCTCGGTGACGACCTCGGCGACGAGCCGCGTGGTCAGCGGCTCGGTGTCCACCAGCACCCCGTCGCAGTCGAAGATCACCAGTTCGCAGTCACGCAGCACGCCGGCCCCTCCCCCGGCGACCCCGCCGGCCCGCGACTGTAGAGGCCCCGCCCCGCGGCGGGCTTCGGCGGATCGGAACGAGGCCGTACACTGACCGCATGCCCCACGACGCGCTGACGAACGAGGATGTCCGCAAGGTCGCCCGCCTGTCGAAGCTGCTGCTCGACGAGTCGCAGGTCGACGCCGAGCGTGCGCGGCTGGAGGCGGTGCTGGGCTATGTGGAGCGGCTTCGGGAGCTCGACCTGGAGGGCGTCGAGCCGATGACCCGGGCGAGCGCCGAGGGGGCCCGCCTGCGCCCGGACGAGCCCGGGCCGGCCCTCGATCCCTCGGTGATCTCCGATCTCGCGCCCGAGGTGTTCGAGTCGGTGGACGCGGATGGCCGGGTGCAGCGGTTCGTGCGCGTGCCGAGGGTGCTGGGGGAAGGTGGGGCGTGAGGGATCGAAAGGAGCCCGGAGCGTGAGCGACGGGTCGATCGGCGTTGCGTCGCCTAACCCGCTCGGAACTTCGACCCGTCGCTGACGCTCCGGGCTCATTCAAGGCAATGCTCCGTGGCCTTCGCGTCCCTCGCGTCCTTCGTGTTGAACCAGGTTCCCGCCTCCGCGCTCTCCGCGTCTCCGCGTTCAGAGCTCAAGCGGAGGCGGGAACGCGAAGGTCGCGAAGGACTCGAAGGGAGGATCGAAAGGAGCCCGGAGCGTGAGCGACGGGCGGACCGGCGACGCGTCTCCGGATGACCTCGGACCCCCGGCCCGTCGCTGACGCTCCGGGCTCATTCAAGGCAATGCTCCGTGGCCTTCGCGTCC
>DAINDF010000014.1:43477-81240 GCA_036732005.1 Phycisphaerales bacterium | reverse complement strand
CCCGTCGCTGACGCTCCGGGCTCAATCAAGGCAAGTCTCCGTGACCTTCGCGTCCTTCGCGTCCTTCGTGTTGAACCAGGTTCCCGCCTCCGCGCTCTCCGCGTCTCCGCGTTCAGAGCTCAAGCGGAGGCGGGAACGCGAAGGTCGCGAAGGACTCGAAGGGAGGATCGAAAGGAGCCCGGAGCGTGAGCGACGGGCCAATCGGCGCTGCGTCGCCTGACCCCCACGGACCCCCGGCCCGTCGCTGACGCTCCGGGCTCAATCAAGGCAAGTCTCCGTGACCTTCGCGTCCCTCGCGGCCTTCGTGTTGAGCCCGTCTTCCCGCCTCCGCGATCTCCGCGTCTCCGCGTTCAACCCCTTGCGTCGGAGAGCCCACAGGCCCACTACACTGACCGCCATGCCCAGCGCGACCGAGATCGCCGACGCCGTGCGCACGCGGAAGGCCTCCGCCTCGGAGGTCGTCGCGCTGGCGCTCGGGCGGGTGGACGAGCGCAACGCCCGCCTCAACGCGTTCACGCAGGTCTTCCACCAGCGGGCGAGCGAGCAGGCCCAGGCGATCGACGCCCGGGTCGCCGCGGGGGACGCGGACAGCCTCCCCCTCGCGGGCGTGCCCGTCGCGATCAAGGACAACATCTGCCTCGCCTGGGGCAAGACCACCTGCGCCAGCCGGATGCTCGAGGGCTACCGCTCCCCCTTTACCGCGACGGCGGCCCAGCGGCTGATCAACGCGGGGGCGGTCATCGTCGGCAAGACCAACCTCGACGAGTTCGCGATGGGCGCCTCGGGCGAGCACTCCGTCTTCGGGCCCTCGCGCAACCCGTGGGACGAGTCGCGCACCTGCGGGGGCTCGTCCTCGGGCTCGGCCTGCGCCGTCGCCGCGGGGCTAACCCCGATCGCGCTGGGGTCGGACACCGGGGGCTCGATCCGCCAGCCCGCGAGCCACACGGGCACGGTCGGGTTCAAGCCCACCTACGGGCGCGTGAGCCGGTGGGGGCTGGTGGCGTACGCGTCGAGCCTCGACCAGATCGGGCCGTTCGCGCCGAGCGTGCGTGACGCGGCCCTGGTCTACCGCGTGATCGCCGGCGTCGATGCGCACGACCTGACGAGTTCCTCGCTCGGGGTGGGCGACCCGCTCGCCGAGCTCGAGACGCCCGTCGAGAAGCTCCGCGTCGGCGTGCCGAAACAGGCCCGCTCGGGCGGCAACCACCCCGCGATCGACGAGGCGCTGCGCACCGCGATCGGGGCCCTGCGCGGCCTGGGGGCGGAGATCGTCGAGGTCGATTTGCCGCACGCGGGGCACGCGGTCGCGGCGTACTACCTCATCGCGCCCGCGGAGGCGTCGAGCAACCTCGCCCGCTTCGACGGGGTGCGTTACGGGCACCGGTGCGACACGCCCGCGGACCTGGAGGACCTCTTCGCCCGCTCGCGCTCGGAGGGCTTCGGGCGCGAGGTCCGCCGGCGCATCATGCTGGGCACGCACATCCTCTCGAGCGGGTACTACGACGCGTACTACCTCACCGCCCTCAAGGCCCGCCGCCTGATCAAGGGCGATTACGACGCGGTGCTGGAGGGGGACTCGCCGTGCGACGCGCTGCTCATGCCCGCGACGCCCGGGCCCGCGTTCCGCCTCGGCGAGAAGCTCGACGACCCGCTGGCGCTCTACCTCGAGGATGTCTACACCGCCGGCGTCAGCCTCGCGGGCCTGCCGGCGATCACCGTCCCCGTGCGCACGGCGGAGGTCGACGGCGCGACCCTGCCCGCGGGCGTGCAGATCGTGGGCCCGGCGTGGGGAGAGACCCGCCTGCTCCGCGTCGCGCGGATGCTCGAGCGCCAGGTCGCGTTTGCGCCGCTCGTTGCGTGACGCGGACAAAGGCCTGAACGCGAAGGACACGAAGGCCACGGCGTGTTGTCTTGGAAGAGCCCGGAGCGTCAGCGACGGGCCGGCGGTCCGAGGTCATCCGGAGACGCGCCGCCGGTCCGCCCGTCGCTCACGCTCTGGGCTCCTTTCGATCCTCCCTTCGAGTCCTTCGCGACCTTCGCGTTCCCGCCTCCGCTCGAGCTCTGAACGCGGAGACGCGGAGGTCGCGGAGGCGGGAAGACGGGTTCAACGCGAAGGACGCGAAGGACGCGAAGGTCAAGGAGAATTGCCTTGAATGAGCCCGGAGCGTCAGCGACGGGTCGGGGAACCGGTGACATCCGGAGACGCAACGCCGATCGGCCCGTCGCTCGCGCTCCGGGCTCGTTTCGAACCCCCGCGTTGAACCCGGTTTCTGCCCTCGCGTTCGACTCGTCACGCCAGCACGCGGAGCATCACGAGCAGGAGCACGGTGACCGTGCCGTTGTGCAGGAAGTGGGCGGTCATCGGGGCGATGAGGCTGCCGCGCCACTCACGCATCACGGCGAAGACGGTGCCCAGCGCGATCAGCGGGAACACGAACAGCGGGCCGTAGCCGTGCATGAAGCCGAACAGCGTCGCGCTGCCCAGCGCCGCCGCGGCCACGCCCCAGCGGCCCCGGAAGTGGCGGTAGAGCGCGCCCCGGAAGACCGATTCCTCGCACAGCGGCGCCCAGAGGACGGCGAGCGAGAAGAAGAGCAGGAGTTCGAGCGGCGGGCTGGACCCGATGATCTCGAAGATGGTCTCGCTCGGCAGCGGGGGTTCTCCGCCGCTGGAAAGACCCCGGATCAGCGTCGCGATGAACAGCGCGAGCACGGTGAGCGCGAGCCCCGCGAGGTAGACCGGCAGCCCCGCGAGATAGCCCAGGACGCCCCAGCCCACCTCGCGCCAGAACCCCCGCCCGGTGTGCCACCCGATCGTGCCCGCGAAGCGCTCGCCCGACATGCCGCGCAGGCGGGGCCAGAAGACGACCGCGAGCAGCCCCCATTGCAGGACGATGGCCGCGGCGCCCAGCCAGGTGGCGGTGGGGAAGGCGATCGCCAGGAGCGTGGTGACCCCCTTGAGCAGGAGGAACCCGCCGACGAACAGGGCGAAGACCTCGAGGTAGACGCTCCCGCCGGGCTCGGGGGGCACCAGGGCCGCGCGCATCTTGCCGCGCGACGCCTGCACCACGGCCACGACGAAGAGCACCACGCCGACGAGCACGGCCAGCGCCCCGACGCCCAGGGCGGTCATCATCACCGCGATCATGGTCGCGCCGCCGGTGAGCAGCGCGGCCCGCTCGGGGTTGTCGGGGGGCAGGTGGTGGGTGAGGGCGACCTCGGCGAAGAAGCCGTGGTGCTCGCGCAGGCGGGCCGCGATTGCGGGCGGGACGGGTGCCCCCTCCGCGGCTCCGCCGTCGTCGCCCGGGGGGGTGTAGACGGGCAGCAGGTCGGCCGCGTCCCGGGCGAGCGGGTCGTCGGGGTCGAGTCTGCCGAGCAGATCGGTGAGGCGTTGGGCCGCCGCCTCGTCGCCCGCGAGTTCGCCGGCGACGATGGCGGCCCGGAGCCGGTCGGCGTCGCCGGTCGCGAACCGGTCGAGGGTCGGCAGGGCGGAGGGGTCCTGCCGGACGAGGTCGGACATCTTCACGAACAGCCGGCCCAGGGTGGTGAACGGGTCGCCCGTGAGCGGGGGGGTGATAGCCCGGGGCTCTGGCGTCGCGGCCTCGGCCTGCTGCGGGGGCGGCCCGAAGAACTCCACCAGCGGGGGGATGTTCTGGATCGCGACCACCGCCAGCGTGGCGACGACCGCCGCGATCAACGCGACTGCGCGGGTGAACGGCGTGCCGGGGTCGGGGGGCTGTCGGTCGGGGCGGCCGAAGGGCATGGGCTCATCATCGGCCCGCGGCCCACCGGGGGCCAGCACGGAGCCGCCCGATCGGGAGAAGTTCTGGTCCCCGCGGCGCCGGGGCGGCCCTCCCCGGGGCCCGGGCGCGTACCATCGCGTCCCCGGGGCGTGTGCCCCGGTGAAGGGAGCCGAGCAGCATGGCCTGGATCACCAAGCCCTCCGCAACCCAGAAGGTCGAACGCCGGGGGGAGCCCTACCTCACCGACGCGATGCAGGCGACGCTGCGGAACGACTACATCCCCCGGTTCGAGACGACCATGGCCTGCATCCTCCCCGCGCTGCACCTGATCCAGCACGAGTACGGGTGGGTTCCCAAGCAGGCGATGGACGAGATCGCCCGGTTCCTCGAGGTCGCCCCCGCCGATGTCTTCGACACCGCGACCTTCTACGAGGAGTACTGGCTCAAGCCCAAGGGCAAGGTGCTCATCAGCGTCTGCCGCTCGATCGCCTGCGAGTTCTGCGGGCAGCAGCAGATTACCGACGCCGTCCGGGCCAGGCTCGGCATCGAGGTCGGCGAGACGACCGACGACGGCAAGTTCACGCTGGTCGAGCTCGAGTGCCTCGGCGCCTGCGGCGGGGCCCCCGCGATTTTGATGGGCGAGACCCTGCACGAGAAGATCACGCCCGAGCAGGTCGTCGCGATCATCGAGCAGGTCGAACGCGACCTCGACGCGGGCCGTCACGCCCACTGAGACCGGTCACGCCCACTGAGTCCGGTCGCGCCCACGGAGGGCGGTCACGACGCCGGGCCCCGCTCCGCCTCGCGCCCCCCGAGCCACACCGGCAGCGTCCGGGGCTTGCCCGCGCCGTCCACGCAGGCCAGCTCCGTGACCGCCACCGCGCACACCCCGTCGGCGGGCACGGCCGGGTCGGCCCGGTCGGGCTCGGCCCCGTGGCGTTCGAGCAGGGCGATCTCGTAGTGGTGCCGGATCCGGACCGCCCCCGCGGGCTCGACGCGCACGCGGACCTCGACGAGGTCGTCGTAGCGGATCGGGCGGCGGTACTTGATCTCCATCCGGGTGATGACGAGGAAGACGCCCCCCGCCTCCATCGCGGCGTAGGACACGCCCGCGTCGCGCAGCAGTTCGGTCCGCGCGATCTCAAGCCAGGGCGCGTAACTGGCGTGGTGGGCCACCCGCATCGGGTCGCACTCGGCGTACCGCACGCGGATCCGGGTCGCCCCCGCCGTCGGCACGGGGCGGTCCGGGGCGGCGAGCGGGGGCGCGGCTCGGGAGGCGTCGATCGGCATAGGCGAGTCTACGCGGGCGATGCTCACGGGCCCTTGCGCAGCATCTCGGTCATGTCGCGGAACATCGACTGGACGCGGACCTTCTGGTGCCCGCTCATGTGCTGCCCGACCTCGTTGTTGAGGATGTCGAAGATCCGGATCACCTCGCCCGCGCCAACCTTGCCGTCCTTGAACCGGTTCAGGTCACGCTGCGCCTGCCGGCGGCCCGCGGCGAGCATCTCCTCGCGGGTGCGGGTCTCGCCGTCGAAGTCGAACATCGTCTGCATCTCGATGAACGCGTCCTCAAGGAAGGCCTGCCGGGCCTCGGGCGCGGCGTTGGGGTCGTAGTCGACCGCGAAGTCGTCGGCGACATCGATCGCCAGCCGCGAGAGGTTCTCGGTCAGCTGCTCGCGGGCCTCGCCGATGATCATCGAGGCGAACATCGCCAGCAGCAGCGAGTCGCCCCCGGTGATCGCCTTCATCCGCTCGACCAGCTGGCGGATCAGCGCCAGGCGCTGCTCGATGGGCAGGCGGTTGAAGTCGTCGGTCAGCAGCGTGTACTCGAACAGCGTGTCGAGCGGGGCGGTCGCGTAGTCGGGCGGGGGCTCAATCCGCAGCGCCAGCCACGCCCAGGCCCCGCCCCCCGCGAGCAGCGCCGCCGCAACCGCCGCGGAGAGACGCCGCCGCCGGCGGACCCACCCGCCCGCGGCCGAGACGATCTCACCCGGCGTGACCCGGAGCGCGAGGCGCCACCGCCCCCCGGGTTTGGGGCGCGGGCCCGCGCCGATCGACGCGTCCTGCTCGTCGAGCAGCGAGCCGCGGGCGACGGGATGGACCGGGTCGGCGTTCATCAGTTGCAATCATTGGGCAGGCCGGGCAGGTTGAGGATCCGCGCCAGCAGGCAGAGGGCGCGGAACATCGCGCCGTCCTCGGAGATGTCCTCGGGGTCGATGATGTTCCAGTCGACGCTGCCGTCGGCGTAGAGGGCGTTGGCGCCCAGGCTGACCTCGCCGCCCCCGTCGTGCCACCGTCCCGGGTCGGTGGCGCACCCGTCCATGAGCAGGGCGAGCTGGGAGACGGTGGGGGCCCCGTCGACGCCCTGCACGGGGGTCCACCCGTCCCACACCTTCGCGAGGTCGCGCCCGTCCACCTCGATCTGCCCCAGGAAGTAGACGCCCGAGACCGCCAGCCCCGGGGTGTAGTAGTAACTGGTCATGTACCGCGCCGAGAACGGGGGGGGCTCGCTCAGCGACCCGTCGTCGGCCGGGCAGGCCCACGGGGCCTCGGCCTCCCAGTTGTCCTCGCCGCCGCGCGAGCGGGGGGGCGGCGCGTCGATGAAGCCGTCGAGCGCCCGGGGGAGCGTCATGTAGTTCAGTCGTTCGCCGAACGCGTCGGTGGGGGGTGGGTCGAGGTCCTCCTCGGGTGTGGCGGTCCAGAGTTCGCGCATGACGGGCAGGGCGCGGTCGTTGGCGTCGCGGTAGAGCTCGAGGCTCTGGCCCAGCCCGCGCAAGTTCGCCATGCAGGCGACGCGCTGCGCCGTCTGCCGCGCCTTGCCCAGCGCCGGCAGCAGGATCCCGATCAGCAGCGCGATGATCGAGATCACGACCAAGAGCTCGATGAGCGTGAAGCCCACGCGAGCCCGCTTCGGGATGGGGGGGAAACGCCGCGTCACACCGGGAGCCTCAGCATCGACGCGTCGCGTCGGGTCACCTCGTCCACGATCCGCCGCGCGGTCGGCGTCTGGACCGAGCGGAAGACCGCCGCGTTGCGGCGCACGCCCTCGCGCAGCGCGTCGTCGTCGCGCATCGCCTTGTCCAGCCCCTCGGCGATCGAGGCGGCGGACTTCTTGAGCCGCGCGGCCCGCCACAGCGCCGCCGCGAGCGCGCCCGCCAAGAGCGCCGGGGCCTGCAGCCCCGGGGGCAGGAGGGGCGCGACCAGCCCCGCCCCGGTCTCCAGGGCCGCCGAGGGATCGCCCCCGTTCGCCGAGGCGATCGCCGCGTCGAGTTGCTCGACGGTCGCCGCGTACGCCGCCGCCTGCGTCGCCCGCTCGGTGGCGATCGCCGCGATCGGGGCCCGGGCCGGGTCGGCCTCGGGCAACGCGGCGAGCGAGCGCTCGATCACCTCCCGGTCGGCCTCGAGGCGGGCGTGCGTCTCGGCGGCGCGCTCGCGCATCGCGGCGAGTTCGCCCTCCATCCCGCACCCCGTCAGCCCGGCCATCGCCACCATGACACAAAGCCCCACCGCTCGAAGAACACTCCACGGACGCATCGGTCCCCCTTTCGACCATTGGGGGGGCCGTGCTCACCCTACCCGCCTTCGGCCCGGCGGCCAACCGGGATTCGGGCGATGACCACCAAACGGCGCACGGACGGCGATCTTGCGTGCCACGGCCGGCGCCCGGAGGCCCGGTTTGGGGGCGGTCGGGCGCCCGCGTCAGTCGGCCAGGGCGGCCAGCCGGCGGGCGGCCTCGTGGTTCATCGCGTGCCCCGAGCGGCGTGCGACAACCCGGGCCATGATGGGCCGGCCCGCCAGGGCGAGGTCGCCGATGAGGTCCAGCAGTTTGTGCCGCGCGGGCTCGTCGGGCGAGCGCAGCGTGTTGTCGATCGGCCCGGCGTCGCCGAACACCAGCATGTCCCGCGGGGTGAGGTGGCGGAAGAGGCCCATCGCGTGCATCGCCTCGGCCTCGGCCCGGAGACAGAAGGTCCGGGCGGGGGCGATCTCGGCGGCGAAGGCCTCGGCGTCGCCCGCCCACGAGGCCGACTGCGGCGGGATCGGCGCCCCGGGCCCGTAGTCCAGTTCGTAGCGGAATTCGGGGCGGTCGGCCGGCTCGATGCTCAGGCTCGCCGGCCCCTCGACGAGTTCGAGGCGTGCGCGGGGAACGATCGGCGCGACGCGGCCCGGAAGTTCGCGCAACCCGCGGTCGAGGATCGGGCCCGTGAAGAGCGCCGCGGAGCCGTCCCCGATCGGTAGTTCCCCGCCGGTCACACGCACGACCGCGTCGGTGACACCCAGCCCGGCGAGCGCGGCGAGCGCGTGCTCGACGGTGAAGACGGGGGGGCGGTCGGGCCCCGCGGCGAGGGCGGTGTTGCGGGCGGGCATCGCGGCGAAGGCGGGGTGGGCCGCGCGGCGGTCGAGGTGGTCGATGGTCGCGGGGAAGGGGCCGGGCCCCGGGTCGACGCGGAGGCCGCCCTGCTCGGCGGGGAGGAACTCGGCGGCAACGGGGTTTCCCGTGAACAGCCCGACTCCTTCGACGCGGACGGGGCCGGCGAGCGTTCGCCGTGGGTTCACGGGGCGCGCCCTTCGAGTTCGCGCACCCGCTTCGAAAGATCGCGGATGAGCTCCCGCGTCTCCTTGTGCTTGTAGGCCCCCATCATGGCGCGGGTGGAGAGACCGACCTCGCGGGCGGGCCAGCCCCACCAGGTCTCGCCTTCCGGCACGCCCCGGTCGACGGCCGAGCCCCCGCCGATCTGCGCGCCCGCGCCGATGGTGATGTTGTCGCGGACGGAGAGGTGCCCGCCGAGGACGGCCCCGTCGCCGATCGTGACCGAGCCCCCGATGGCGCAGCACCCGCAGATGAGCACGCCCCGACCGACCCTGCACCCGTGCCCGAGCTGGACCTGGTTGTCGATCTTGGTCGCGTCGCCGATGACGGTGTCGGAGAACTTGCCGCGGTCGATGGTGGTGTTGGCGCCGATCTCGACGAGGTCGCCGATGCGGACGCCCGCGAGGTGGGGCAGTTTGACGGGTCCTTCCGGCCCGGGGATGAAGCCGAACCCGTCGGCGCCGACGACGACGCCCGGGAAGAGCAGGCATCCCCGGCCGACGGTGGTGCCCGGGAGGAGCGTGACGCGCGGGTGGAGCCTGGTTCCGTCGCCGACGCGCACGCGGTCGGCGATGATGGTGTGCGCGCCGACGATCGCGCCCTCGCCGATCGAGGCGTTGTTGCCGATGACGGCGAAGGGCCCGACCGAGGCGGAGGCGGGGACGACCGCCCCTTCCGAGACGATGGCGGTGGGGTGTACCCCCGGGGGCGGTGGGGGCGGGGCGAGTCTCGCCTCGGCGAGGCGGAGCAGCTCGAACATCGCCCTGTCCGCGTCGTCGACGACGATGAGCGCACGCGCCTTGGCGTCGTGCCCTGGCACCTCGATCCCGCGGGAGACCAGCGCCGCCGAGGCGAGGCTTGAGGCCCACCGCGAGGCATACTTGGACGAGCGGATGAACGAGAGGCACCCGGGCCCGGCGTTGTCGAGCGATTCCACGCCGACGACCGCCAGCCCGGGCGGGCCGACCAGTTCGGCGCCGAGCAGCGCGGCGATCTCACCGGTTGTCGCGATCGGGGCGGGGTTGGTCATGTCCTCGGGCCCCCGTGTGCGGGTTCAGGGCCTGCCGGCGTTGAACTGGTTGTTCATCAGTGTGCGCACCTCGTCGGTGATGTCGACCGAATCGGTCGCGGCGAGGACGCGGCGGGCGAGGATCATCTGGAGCATCTGCTGCTCGTTGGCCATCTCGGGCAGGTCGATCGAGGAGTCGTCGATCATGACGATGTCCCACCCGTCGCGGGCGCTGATGTCGGCGACGGCGGCCTGGACCTTCTTGAAGAGGGCGGCGAGCATGCGGCCCTTCTCGAGGCTCAGCTGCTCCTGCACGAACTGCCGCAGGGCCCGGGCCTCGACCTCCTTGATCCGCAGGTCGCGGATGCGCTCGATGCGGTTGGGGTCGTTCTCGGCCATGACCTTGATGTCGTCGGTCATCCGCGTGATCTCGCCGGTGACCTTGTCGAGCTCGGCCTGCCGCTTCTCGATCTGGGCGTTGAGTTCCTTCTCCATGTACTCGCGCTCGGCGAGGCCCTCGAGGAGCTTGGCGAGATCCATCACGGCGACCGCGGACGCGCCGGCGGCCCGGATGTTCGACGCGTCGGCGCGGGAGGCGTTGAACGCCACGCCGAACGCGGACACGGCCAGCGTCAGGGCGATCAGCCCGATCGGGGCTCGGTGCAGCAGGGGGGCGGTCCGGTTGTTCATCGCGGTGCTTCCTTGATTGGTGGTCCGATTCGGTCCGGGCGGCCCGGCGCCCCGCGGGGCTGGGCCGCGTCCTCGCCACAACAATAGGGCCTGCCGCGCGGGTCGGGTCAGAACGGCAGGTCGATCGAGAAGGTGAAGACCCGCCGTTCGTCGCTGTCCTCCTTGACGACGGGGAATCCGAAGTCGAGCGCGATCGGGGCCGGGCTGAGCTGGGGGATGGAGAACCGCAGCCCGATGCCGACCGAGACGCGGTAGTCCTCGACGCCCGGATCGAAGGTCACGGTGCCCGCGTCGACGAAGCCGACGATCTGGAAGATGTCCTCGTAGATGGGCTGGCGGATCTCGAGCCCGGTGAAGAGGAGCCAGGTCCCGCCCACGGGGTCGTCGCCCTGGGTCATCGTGTCGTTGCGGATGCCCTTGGGGCTGACGGTGCGGAAGTCGAACCCGCGGAAGGACGCGCCGCCCAGGTAGAGCCGCTCGTAGGTGGGGACCTCGTCCTTGTCCTGGGGCTGGTAGGCGACCTGCCCCGTGAGACGGAGCACGGTGGCCCGCCCCAGGAAGTCCTCGCGGAGGGGGATGTAGACCGTGTGCTCGGCGCGGACGGTGTTGAAGGTGAAATCGCCCAGCACCTGCTCGACCGAGACCTCGGTCCGCGAGCCGCGGTTGGGCAGGAAGATCCGGTCCAGGCTGGTGCGGGCGAGCATGGGCCCGAAGCCCATGAAGGTCGAGCGGTCCTCGACGGCGAAGACATCGACGGGCCTGTCGGCGGCGATGTCGCCGAGTTCGACCGAATCGACCCGGAACCCGAGCGAGCCGTTCCAGCGGGTGCCGAAGCGTCTCCCAACGCTCAGGCGGGTGCCGACGCGTTGCTCGTCGTACTCGTCGAACTCGCGGTCGCGGAAGAAGACCGAGGCGCTGCCCGAGTAGTCGGACTCGAACAGGTAGGGCTCGCTGAGCCCGATCGAGTAAGTCTGCACCTCGTTGCCCGGGAGGGCCTCGAGCGTGAAGGTCTGCCCCGCGCCGCGGAAGGCCTTGCCGCTGAACATGTCACCCAGCGAGTCGGGCGTGTCGGTCACATCGAAGTTCCGCTGCTCCAGCGAGATCCGCCCGATCAGGCCCGAGTCGCTGCTGACCGCGCCGCCGATCGCGAACTCGCCCGTGTCCGTCTCGTCCACCTCGATGAGCACATCGCGGTACTCGGGCTCGGCGGGGTCGGGGGGCTGGAGCGTGATCTTCACGCCCCGGTCGGGCGGGAGCGGGCTGAACAGCCGCAGGCGACGCAGCCTCTCCTTGGTTCGCTCGATGCCCGTCGTGTCCAGGGGTCTCCCGGGCTGGACCTCGACCTGACGGCGGACGACATTCTGCTTGGTGATGTCGTTGCCCGCGATGACGACCTCGCCCGTGAGGAACTTCCGGCCCGGGTTGATCCGCAGCAGCAGGTCGACCTCGGGGCGGACGGTGTCCCGCAGCTCGAGCTGCTGGACGAACGCGTCGGTGTAGCCCATCTGCCCGTAGGCGGACCGGACGGCCTCGATCGACTCATTGAGAAGCTTGATCGAGTAGACATCGCCCGGGTTGACACTCAGCAGCCCCATGACCTGCTCGGTGGTGTAGACCGGGTCGAGCCCCGGGGCGAACTCGACCTTCAGCCCGCGCAGGGTGTAGACCGGCCCCTCCTCGACGAGGAAGACGACCACCGCCTCCTTGCTGTCCGGGCTCGGGCGGATGATCCGGTCAGCCCGGACATCGAGATAGCCCTCGTTGCGGTAGAAGTCGACCAGGGCCGTGACATCCTGGTCCATCTGGATGTCGTCGAGCGCGCCCTTGCGGAGCAGGCCCGCCACCCGCGTATCGATCTCCCGGCGGAGGCGGCGGGCCTCGTACGACCCGTTGCCCTCGAACTGGATGTCGGTGATCTTGATGCGCTGCCCCTCGCGGATGCGGAAGAGCACGATGTTCGATTCCTCGAGTTCCTTCTCGTCCACCGTGACCCGGGCCAGGTAGTACCCCTTCTCCCGGTACAGGTCCTCGATCCGCCTCGCCGCGCGGTCGATCTGGAAGCGGTCCAGCGGCGTGCCCACCAGCAGGTCGACCGCCACGGCGAGCTGGGCGTCGTTCAGCCGGCGGTTGCCCGTCACCTGCACATCCTGGATCACGGGCTGCTCGTCCACGGCGAACATCAGCGAGACCCCGCCGTCCGAGAGCAGCTGCGCGTAGCTCTCCACCCGGCGGAAGGCGCCGAGGCGGTTCAGCCGGGCCACATCCTCGAGCACCGTCTCTTCCCGATAGGGCGAGCCAAGCCGCGAGCGGATGTTGTTCTCCACCCGCTGGCGGAGCGACTCGCCGACCGGGTCGCCCGGCCCGCCCCCCTCAACCAGATCGACGATGCGGATCTCGCGGATGGGCCGGTCTTCGTACTCGGGCTGCGCGCGCGCCGAGACGCCGACGCACACCGCGACGAGACAGGCGATCACCCGAACCAGCACGGCTCCCACGCGTGGCGTCTCCATGGATCGAGGAACATACCCGCCCGCCGCCCGCGGCACAAACCGGGGGACGACCCGAATAGAGCGAACTCCCAGTGGCGGGCCCGGCCCGCCCCCGCTACGGTACCCTCCCGGTCGCCCCGGAGGGGTGCGAGGCAGGGGAACGAAGGGCATCAGTCTGACGCCGGCCCGCGGAGTCGGGGCGCCGCGTTGTGTGCGAAGCGGAGTGTGTATGCCGAGGTTCAGGCGTCTGGTGCGGGGCGGGGGCCTCGTCATGGCAGGGTCGGTCTCGCTCGTCGCCGGTCTGCTGCTCGCCGAGCGGCTCGTCCGGCCCGAGGTCATCGATCAGGTGGCCACGCCCGCCCTCTTGGGGCTGGTCCTGCTCTTCGTTCTTCCGGCCCTCACCTTCTTCGCCATCCGGCATGACGCCCGGGTCCTCGCCCGCGTTCGGGGCGCACCCGGCGACTTCGCCGAAGCAACGCACGAAGACCTCGCTCCCGGCGCCCGGGCCGTGCGGCACCTCGGGTCCGAGCGCGACCCCGCGACGCACCGGCACGCGCCGCGGCACCGGTCGATCCCCACCGACTGACCGCCCCGGCCATCCGGCCCCGGAAGGCTCGAGGGGTTCCGGTCTTTCCGTCCGGACTTACTGAAGGTTGACCGGCATCACCACATAGACGAAATCGGGCCCGCTGCGGAGCAGCCCGGGCTTGTTCGGCGCCTTGAGCTCGAACATCACCTGCGGCTCGTCGATCACCTTGAGCGCATCGGTGATGAACCCCGGGTTGAACCCGATCTCGAGATCGTCGCCGTCCATGCTCATCAGGTCGACGCTCACGCGGGCCTCGCCCATCTCGGGCACGCGGCTCGAGAGCTCGAGCTTCCGGTCGCCCTTGCTGAACATCATGCGCACGCCGCGGGACTCCTCGTTGGTCAGCAGCGCCGCGCGGCGGACGGCCGAGGCGAGCACATCGCGGTCGAACCCGACCTTGATGTCGTGCCCCTTGGGGATGACATCCTCGTAGGGGGGGAACGACCCCTCGACGAGGTTGGACGCGAGCAGGGCCCGCCCGCCCCGGTCCTCGGGGTTGAACCCGAAGACGATCCGGTTGTCCGACACCGCCACCGCGACCGGCTCATCGGGGTCGTCCACCAGTTTGATGAGCGTCACCAGCGCCTTGGACGGGATGATGCAGGAGACCGCCTCCCCGTCTTCCTGGAGCGTGTCCCGGCACAGCGCCAGCCGGCGCCCGTCCGTCGCGACGAACTCAAGCCTCTTCCCGTCCCGCTTCATCAGCACGCCGTTGATCGCGTAGCGACTGTTCTCCCGGGCGGCGGCGAAGAGCGTCCGGCGGACGAGTTCGACCAGCCGGCCCGCCGGGATGGCGAACGACGCCCCCCCCTTCTTCAGCAGCGCGAACCCGGGCACCTCGGGGAACTCCGAAGCGGGGAAGCCCCGCAACTGGAAGTGGGCATCGGCCCCCCTGATGTGGGTGAGGTCACCCTCGCACTCGAGTGTCAAAGTCGGCTCGTTCTCCTCGGCCCGGACGATCTGGGCGAGTTTGTCCGCCGGGACCAGGGCCTCGCCCGCCTCGGAGACATCGACCCGCTCGGAGCGCAGGGTCATCGAGATCTCGGCGTCGGTGGCCTGGAGCGTCAGCCATCCCGCCTTGCCTTCCTTGGAGGCCCCGACCTTGACGCAGGTCAGTTGCGGCCTTGGGGTTCGGGAGGCGACGACCCCGGACACAAGATTGATCGCGTCGAGCAGCGCTCCCCGATCGCAGAGAACTTTCATGTGGGCTCCTATCCCTTGTAGGCGGTGGCAAGTGTACCGCAAGTTGGGGGGCGAGGGCCGGGCCCGGGCGGTTCTCGGGGGGCCGCGGCTTGCAAATCTCGCCCGCCGCGCCCATACTGCTGGGTCCAACGGGTTCCAGGCCTGAGCGAAATCCGTGCCGGGGAACCCCAGAGCCAGCACTGCGTCCACCCGGTTTCCCCCGGGTCGGCCGCGGCCGGCGGGTCCGGCGTCGCGCCGCCCGAGGCGGCGGCGGGTGGGGGATCGGGCGGGCGCTTCAGAGCGGGTGAGAGACCCGCGAGGAGCCGCCGCATGTCATTCGAAGCCGCCGTCCACGCCCAGGCCATCGAGATCGGCCGTCTGTCGCTGGAGATGTGCGCCAAGTCGGGGAGCGGTCACCCGACCAGCGCCCTGAGCATCACCCACCTCGTCACCGACCTGATGTTCCGGGCGATGCGCTGGAGCCCCGAGTACCCCGATTTCCCGACCAGCGACCGGCTGGTGCTGAGCGAGGGGCACGCGGTGCCGGCGGTCTACGCCGCCGCGGCGATCCTGGGCATGCAGGTCGAGCGCCCGGGCGAGCCGCGTCGCCGCCTGACGCTCGAGGACCTGGGGTCGCTCCGCCAGGGCGACAGCATGCTCGAGGGGCACCCGAGCCCGATGGAGGGCTTCCCGTTCTTCGACGCCGCGACCGGGTCGCTGGGGCAGGGCCTCAGCGTCGCGGCGGGGCTGGGCAAGGCCGCGAAGATCGACGAGAGCGACCGGCGGATCTACTGCATCATCGGGGACGGGGAGGCCCGGGAGGGCCAGGTCACCGAGGCGCTCGACTTCATCATCGACCACGGGCTGAACAATGTCCTCCCGATCTTCAACTGCAACGGGTACGGGCAGGCCGACCGTGTCAGCGGGCAGCAGAGCCCGGAGAAGATCGCGGCGCGGCTCAAGGCGGCGGGGTTCGAGGTTCGGACGATCGACGGGCACGACCCCGCCGAGGTGCGTGACGCGTTCGACCGCTTCGCCGAGGTGAGCGGGGGCGATGGCGCCCCGCTGGCGGTGGTCGCCAAGACGGTCAAGGGCTGGGGCTGCGCCTCGCTGCACGGCGCGGGCTGGCACGGCAAGCCCCCGACCGGGGACGCGCTCCAGCGGGCGCTGCGCGAGCTGGACGAGCTCCGCCTCGACCTGACCAGCGCCCTGGGGCGGAGCGACCAGTTCACCATCCAGCCCCCGGCCGAGGCGGCGACGCCCCCGGCGCCCGCGGGCGAGATGCCCTCGCTCAGCGACTACATGCGCCGCATCGACATGGAGGCGGTGATCCACTCGGGTCGGCTGGCGACGCGCAAGGCCTACGGGCTGGCGCTGCGGGCCCTGGGCGAGACCAACCCCAATGTCGTCGTGCTCGACGCGGATGTGAGCAACTCGACCTTCGCCGAGACCTTCCACAAGTCCGCCGCGCTCGCCGGGCGGTTCGTGGAGTGCAAGATCGCCGAGCAGAACATGGTCTCGGTCGCGGCGGGGCTGGCGGCGGCGGGGAAGATCCCGTTCGCCTCGACCTTCTCGAAGTTCATGACCCGGGCGTACGACCAGATCGAGATGGCGATGATCGGGGGGGCGAACATCAAGCTCGTCGGGTCGCACAGCGGGATCACGCTGGCGGCGGACGGGCCCAGCCAGATGTCGCTGCCCGATGTCGCCTGGTTCCGCTCACTGGCGACCGCGCGCGACCACCGGGGCAACCCCGGGTGCTACATCCTCCAGCCCGCCGACGCGTACGCCGCCTACGCCCTCACCGGGGTGATGGCCGAGTACGAGGGGCTCTGCTACATGCGGACGCTCCGGGCCGACACCGAGTTCATCTACGGGGACGACCAGGTCTTCAACCTGGGCGGGTTCGAGGTGCTGACCGAGGGGCGCGACATCGTGCTGTGCGCCTGCGGGTACATGGTGCAGGAGGCGAACAAGGCGATCGAGCTGCTCGACAAGGCGGGCGTCAGCGCGACCTTGCTCGACATGTACTCCATCCCCTTCGACACCGACAAGCTGCTCGACATCGTCGCCGCCAACGGGGGCTACGCCGTCAGCATCGAGGACAACTACGGGGGCGGGCTGGGCTCGGCGATCGCCGACGCGCTCGTCGAGGCCGGCGACGGGTTCCAGCTCGACCAGATGTTCGTCACCCGCATCCCCAAGAGCGCCCGCACCGAGCAGGAGATGCTCAAGATGTGCGGCCTGACCGCGGACGACATCTGCAAGCGGGCCCTCCGCGTGCTCCAGGTCGTCTGACCGCCCCGGCGGGGCTCGGCCCGCCCGATCTCGGCAACAAAGCCATGGCCCGGGCCCGCGCCCGGGCCTTCTTTTTCTCTCGCCCGTGTGTCGATTGCACGCCGGCCCTCGCCCGCGAGTCGTTGAGCAAGCAAGTGAGCCGCATCCCGACCTAGTCGCAGCCCGCGGCGAAGAGCACGACGAACTCGGAGATGTCGTCCTCGTTCAGCGTCCCGTAGGGCGCCGCCAGGTCCGCCGAGGGGTCCGCGGTCAGGAAGGCGACCACGAACGCGTTGATGTCCGAGAGGTCGAGCAGCCCGAAGGGCTCGGCGAGGTCGACGGCCGAGCAGGGGCCCTCGCCCAGCGGGGTCCCGTGCACGCGGATCTCGAAGCTCTGCCAGACGGCCGAGTTGCCCGCGCGCCGGTCGGCGACGCTGACGACCCAGTTCCCCTCCGAGCGCTCGCCCCAGTGGCGCATGCTGGTGAAGACGGTGTTGACGAGGTTGTCCTGCCCGTCCTGGAGGCGCTGGCGCGTAAACTGCGACTTCGTTCCCTCGGGGCTGGTCAGGGCGATCTCCAGGTCGCCGATGTAGGGCGTCTGGGCGTTCATGATGAGCTCGACCGACTCGATGCTCAGCGAGTCCGGGATGAAGACCGCGCGCTCCACACCCGCGGGGGAGTTGTCGGGCACCGCCTCGTTCACCGAGACCACGCCGGTCCCGGCCGAGGTCTCGGGCTCGGCCCCGGCCCAGGACTCGGCGAGCGTCACCGCGGCGAGGGCGTCGACCATGCCGTAGCCGTAGGCCTCGCTGACCAGCCTCCCCGCGCCGTTGACGACCCAGCGCTCGTCGTTGGGATCGATGACGCGCGAGGACTCGACGAGGATGTGCTGGACATCGCGCCAGGTCAGATCGGGGTTGGCCTGGAGCATGAGGGCCACCACGCCCGAGACCGTCGGGGCGGCGGCGCTGGTGCCCCCGAACGAGAAGGTGTACCCGTTGTTCACCGTCGTCGTCGTGATGTTGAGCGAGCCCCCGCTCGAATAGGCGCTGGTCAACAGCGAGGTGCCGGGCTCGGAGTAGTCCGCCTGCCGGTCGTCGTCCCCGACCGCGGCGACCGCGATGGTGTGCCGGCTCGAGGCGTAGGGGTCGTAGTCGACGCGGTCGTTCGAGCCCGCGCCGTTGCCGCCGGCCCACACGATCACCACGCCGCGTCCCCCGCGTCCGTTGTCGGCCGCGCTGACGATCGCGTCGGCGACGACCTGCGGGAGCGGGACGATCATCCCGTTGTCCGAGGGTCCCCAGGAGTTGTTCTTGATGTCGTTCTCGTTGTTGAGCAGCAGCAGCGCGTTGGCGGTCTGGAAGTTCGACCCGATGATCGCCTGCGAGAGCCGGGCGTCGTAGGCCACGCCCGCGACGCCGAACCCGTTGTTGCCCTTCGCGGCGGCGACGCCCGCGACGGCGGTCATGTGCGAGGAGATCAGCGTGCTGGGCTGGCTGATGGACAGGTCGACATTCGGCGCCAGGTCGGGGTGGGTGAGCAGGAACCCGAACGACTCGACGATGCAGATCGTCGAGCCCTGCCCGGTGTAGCCCAGGTCCCACGCGCCGGAGACATGGATGTCCGACCCCGCGGTGAAGGTGTTGACCAGGTGCCACTGCAGGCCGAAGTGCGTGTCGTTCGGAAGCCCGCGCTTCGCGAACGGGGGCGTCGCCTCGATCTCGACGGCGTCGATCCCGGGCTTGCCGAGCAGGCCCGAGGCGACCTCCGCCGCGCGGTCGACCCGCCCGGCGTCGACCAGGAACCACCCCGGAAGCCCGTCGATCGCGCGCGCGGCCAGGCCCGTGTCGGCCACGAGCGCGCGCACCGTCTCGACCCCGCCCGCGCGGACGAGCACCCGGCCGCCCAATCGCCACTCGCCCCCGAGCGCGCGGGGCGCCGCGCCCTCAAGCCGGGCCAGCCGCCCGGCGCGAACGCTCGAGGGCCTCGCGTCGAGCCGGCGCGCCGCGGCCTCCACGCCGGGAGCGCCCAGCAGCTCGAACACCTCGACCCGCCCGGCGAAGGGGACGGCGATGATCTCGGCCAGAGCCGGCGTCGCCGCGGCGAGACCGGCGAGAACAGCGAGTCGTGCAGCGTTTGTCCTGGTCACCTTGCATCCTCCGGCAGAGACCGCGCCCCGGGAACTCCCCGTCCCGACGGTACGGTTCGGTCCGAGGCGGGGATCCCTTTTCCTCGAGCCCCCACCCGTCGTAAATCGGGCCCCCGTTCTGGTAGTCTGCACCAGCCCGAGTGTCCGAGAACCAACCGTACCCCGATCAGCCCGCCATGGACGACGCCCAGCGACTCCTCCGCCTCCTCCGTGCCCGCCACCCCGCCGTGAGCATCGTGACCCACGAGGAGGACGAGGCGCGGCGCGTCGTCGAGGCCGCCGCTCGTGCGCTCAAGGCCCACCTGTGGGTCTGGTCGGTCCTCGACGGCGTGCGCGACGGATTGCGGGATACCCCGCCCATCCCGGAGACGGCCAACCCCGCCGCGGGGTTCTACTGGCTCGCGACGCAGGACCTCCCGACGGTCGTCCTGCTGCTCGACGCGGGGCCGCACGCGGGCGACCCGCACGCGGCCCGGGCGTTGCGGGCGTTGGTCGCGCGGGCCCGCGAGATCGGCAGCCATGTCGTGCTGGTCGATCACGCCGGGGGCCTGCCGGACGCGGTGCGCGCGCACGCGACGGTGTTCGAGCTCTCGCTGCCGGACGATGCGCGGATCGAGACGATCATCAAGGCGGAACTCAAGAGCCTGCACCTCGACCGCCCCGTGCAGATCGATCTGACGGCGAAGACCTACCGGACGATCGTCAAGAACCTGCGCGGTCTCGCGGCGCGTCAGGTCGCGCAGATCGTCCGCGATGTGGTCGCGGAGGACCGGAAGTTCGACGACGAGGACCTGAACGAGGTGCTCGCCCACAAGCGCCGTCTCGTCGCCTCCGACGGCACGCTCGAGTACATCCAGAGCCCCGCGAGCCTGGACGACATCGGGGGGCTGGGCAACCTCAAGGCCTGGTTGGCGCAACGCGAACGGTCGTTCGAGGACAAGGCCGCCGAGTTCGGGCTGCGCCCCCCGCGCGGGGTGCTCATGCTCGGCGTGCAGGGCGCGGGCAAGAGCCTGTGCGCCAAGGCGATCGCGACGGCGTGGGGCAGGCCGCTGCTCCGCCTCGACCCGGGCACGCTCTACGACCGCTATGTCGGCGAGTCCGAGCGGCGCCTGCGCGGGGCGCTGCGGCAGGCCGAGGCGATGGCGCCCATCGTGCTGTGGATCGACGAGATCGAGAAGGGCTTCGCCTCGGCCGCCTCGCAGAGCACCGACGGCGGGCTGAGCCAGCGCATGTTCGGCACGCTGTTGACCTGGATGCAGGACCACGAGGCGCCGGTCTTCCTGGTCGCGACGGCGAACAACATCGACGCGCTCCCGCCCGAGCTGCTGCGCAAGGGACGGTTCGACGAGATCTTCTTCGTCGACTTGCCGGGACCCGAGGCGCGGGAACAGATCTTCGCGATCCACCTCCGCCGTCGCGGCCGCTCGCCGGGCAAGTTCGACCTCGCCCGCCTCGCCCAGGCCGCCGAGGGGTTCAGCGGCGCGGAGATCGAGCAGGCGGTGGTGTCGGCGCTGCACGCGGCGTTCGCGTCGCGGGGCGAGCCGACGACCGCGTCGATCCTCGAAGCGGTCGCGCAGAGCCCCCCGCTGAGCGTGACGATGGCCGAGCAGGTGGCGCTGCTGCGAGCCTGGGCCCAGGGGCGCTGCGTGCCGGCGGGGTGAATCGCCGGTTCACCCCGCGAGGAACTCGGCGATGAACAGGTTCAGGTCGGCCGCGTCGAACAGGCCCGAGCCGTCCAGGTCCGCCGCCGGGTCCTGCGCGTTGAACGCGGTGATGAACAGCACGATGTCCAGGAGGTCCAGCAGGCCGTTCGCGTCCGTGTCCGCGAGCGTCCGCCCCGCGACGATCTCGGGCGCGGGCATGATCACGGCGTGCCAGGGCTGGGCGTTGATCCGCACCCACAGCGCGCTCCGCCCCGTCGCCCCGGTCGTCTCGGCGGTCACGAGGTACTCGCCGGGCTTGCCGTTGGGGTCGTCCGCGACGCCCGTGATCTCCAGCAACGCGGGTTGCCCAGGTGGGGCGATGATCTCGAACTGCTCGGCGGGCGCCGTCACGAGCTCGCCGTCGTAGTTGCGGAGCTGCACCCTGAACTCATAAGGCCCGCTCCGGCTGCCCAGCAGATTGACCCGCGCGGGCGGATCGAAGAGCCGGGACACCGACCCGTCTGGCGTGTCCACCCGCGCCGCGCGCCACGCGTCGAACAGATCGCGGAGCTCGGGCACCGGGTCGTCGTACCCCGCCGAGGGTCCGTTCGCGACATTGAACTCGAGGAAGTAGTCGCCGCCCGCGAAGCCACGGTCGTTGTCCGCCGGGCCCTGCCCCTCGTTGCGGTACACGCCCAGCACGCGGCTGGCGGCGGTGACGATCTCCGGCAGCCCGTCTCCCGTCGCGTCGCCCGCGGTGAACGAGGCCCCCTCGAGCACGCGGACCTGCGGGCTGACGGAGAACTCGCCCGCGCCGCCGTTGAGGTAGACCCGCATCCGCCCGAAGGTGAGCAGCACGGCGAAGTCGTCGTCCCCGTCGCCGTCGAAGTCCGCCATCGCGGTGTCGCGGACCGCGGCCCCGAGGCTGATCTCGCTCTCGACATACCCGTCATCGCCCGGGATGGAGACGACGATGCTCACGCGCTGGTCGCCCCGCCCGGCGACATAGTCGTCCACGCCGTCCCCGTTGAAGTCCGACGCGTGCAGCGTGGTCGCCGCGGCCTGGATGGAGACCGGCGAACCGAGCGAGAAGGTCCCGTCGCCGGCCGAGTGGAACGGGATGATCGCGCCGTTCGAGAACCCGACCGCGACCCCGTCGCTCGACCGCGTGATCACCCGGGCGGTGGCGCCCAGGGGCAGGGTGTGCTCGAGGGCCATGCCCGCGACGGGGTCGACGCCGTAGGTCCGCAGCTGGCTCGCCGTGATGAGGGCGACCTCGGGGCGCGGGCCGTTGGAGGTGTCGAAGTCGCCCGCGACCCCGCCCAGGATGCCCGAGCCGAGCGAGGTCTCGACCGCGGGCGAGAACGCGCCGCCCCCGGTGTTGACCACGACATAGCCCGCGCCGGTGGTCGCGTACAGCAGGTCGAGATCGCCGTCGCCCTCGATGTCGGCGAGCTCGGCGAAGCGGGCCAGCGACAGGTTGCCCGTGATCGCGCCGGATTCGAACACCAGCGGGCCGCCCGGATCGGGCGCGACATTGCGGTGCAGCTCGACCGCCCCGCCGAACGAGGGCGTGGTCACCAGGTCGGTGCGCCCGTCGCCGTCCAGGTCGCCGATCAACGATTCGCCCACGATCCCGTTGAGCGGGTGGAAGGACCCGCCCTGGTCGCGGTCGCCCAGCCTGCCGACGAGCATGTACCCGACATCCGCGGTCTTGATGAACGACGGCGGCGGCGCGCCGCAGTCGGTCGGCCCGCCGGTCGTGCACGAGCAGCGGCCGTCCCCGCCGAAGGCGTACGCGGCCTCCATCGCGGCCATGAGTTTCTCCGCGAGATCGCCCGGTGTGTTCAGGATCGCCGACTCGGCCGCGAGCACGACCGCGTCGCCGGTCAGGATGTTCCCCTGCACCGCGTAGACGATGTCGTTCTCCGGGCCCTCCGGGTACAGGTCGATCCGCCCGGTCATGCCCCCGGCCCACGCGGCGTTCTGCGGGCCGCTGTAGGTCTCCGCGTTCCCGAACGCGTCGATGAAGCCGTACTGCCGGTTGTCGTGCCCCGCGTCGGTGGCGGCCAGTTCGGCGAGGATCGTCGCGGGCGTATCGCCCCGCGCATACCCGGCGAAGACCCGTGCCCGGTTCAGCCCGGAGGTGTCCACGACCGACTGGGCCGTCACGGCGCCCCGCCCGAGCAGGAGCACCGGGGTGTTCTCACGCAGGTCGATGTTGGGGACGCAGGTGGCCGACCCGACCGCGATCTCCCCGGTCCGGGTGTCGGCGATGAGGATGGACCAGGTGGCCGACGCGGCGGGCGCGAACGAGCCGACGCAGGCGGCGGCCCCGGCGAGACGGGCGAGGGATCGGGACGGGTTCATGAATGCTCCTCCGAAGCGGGGGGGTGGCGGCGCCGATGTATCGGCCTGATCCGGGCCCCGGGGAAGTCCGGGTGGCGAACCGGGTTCATCAGAATCTGGTCCCGCCATGATCGCGGGAAACCGACCCCGGTTCTAGGGCAAACCGGCGGAACGGGGGAATGTTCCGGGGCCGCCCGGCGGCGGATGCACCGGGCCCCCGCGGGGGCCGATCTCGGGTTGACCGTTGCCCCGCGGGGTCTACGATCTGGACCCCGCTCGGCTCGGCCGGGCGGTTGTCGCGTCGGGATCGGGTCCGCGGGCCCGTGCCCTGCGCCGCTGTAGCTCAGCGGTAGAGCGCACCCTTGGTAAGGGTGAGGTCGCGGGTTCAAGTCCCGCCAGCGGCTGATTCGGCGTCCCCGGGGGGATGGTTCCCCGGGGCGCCCGCATTGTTCGGGTCGGTCGGCGGGGCGTGGTCGCTGTCGCCGCGGTCCGGCGGTGCGTATTGTTGGAATCTCTGCCCGCCGGCTGCGTCGCCGGTGAGGTTTGCCGGGTCGGGGAGGCCCGGTCGCCCCGCGGGGGGCACGCGGCGTCGGCGTCGGAGTCGGACCGCGGGTGAGGAAAGTGTCGGGCCGGCAGCGCTTCTGCGCCTCGCCGATCTCCCGACGGCTCGAGATCGCCGACCCGGTTCGGGCGGCCAGACACGAGGAATTGCGCGATGGCCAAGGGTACTTTCGAGCGGACCAAGCCGCATGTGAACACGGGCACGATCGGTCACATCGACCACGGCAAGAGCACGCTGACCGCGGCGCTTTCGGCGCGTTCGGCGGCTCGCTTCGGCGGCGAGATCAAGTCGTACGCCGAGATCACCAAGGGCGGCACCGTGCGTGACGCCAACAAGACCGTGACGATCGCGTCGTCGCACACCGAGTACGAGACCGAGGCCCGGCACTACGCCCATGTGGACTGCCCGGGCCACGCCGACTTCGTCAAGAACATGATCACCGGCGCGGCCCAGATGGACGGCGCGATCCTCGTGGTCGCCGCCGACTCGGGCCCCATGCCCCAGACCCGCGAGCATGTGCTGCTCGCCCGTCAGGTCGGCGTGCCCCACCTCGTGGTCTTCATGAACAAGATCGACCTGGTCGACGACCCCGAGCTGGCCGACCTCGTCGAGATGGAGATCCGCGAGCTGCTCAGCAAGTACGAGTTCCCGGGCGATGATGTCCCGGTGATCCGCGGGCAGGCCAAGGCCGCCCTGGAGAACCCCAGGGACGACGGCATCTGCAAGCCCATCGACGAGCTGCTCGAGGCGCTCGACAAGTACATCCCCGAGCCCGCCCGCGAGGTCGACAAGCCCTTCCTCCTCTCGGTCGAGGACGTCTTCTCGATCAAGGGACGCGGCACGGTCGCGACCGGGCGTATCGAGCGCGGCGTGGTCAAGGTGGGCGACGCGGCGGAGATCGTGGGCCTGACCAAGGAGAACAAGAACACCACCATCACCGGCGTGGAGATGTTCAACAAGACCCTCGACCAGGGCCAGGCCGGCGACAATGTCGGCGTACTCCTCCGCGGCATCGAGAAGGACCAGGTCGAGCGCGGGCAGGTCATCTGCAAGCCGGGCTCGATCAAGCCCCACACCAAGTTCAAGGCCCAGATCTATGTGCTGAGCAAGGACGAGGGCGGGCGCCACACCCCGTTCTTCAACAACTACCGCCCCCAGTTCTACTTCCGCACCACGGATGTGACCGGGTCGGTCAAGCTGCTCGGCGGGGCCGAGATGTGCATGCCGGGCGACAATGTCGAGGTCGAGGTCGACCTCGTCGACAAGCCCGTCGCCATGGAGGCCGGCCTCCGCTTCGCGGTCCGCGAGGGCGGCCGGACCATCGGGTCGGGCACGGTGACCGAGATCATCGCCTGATCCTCCGGGCTCGAGCCGGCGCCTCCGGGGCCCTCCCCCGGGGAGTTTCAAGCATGTTCCCCGGCCCGGGGGTGAGAGCCCCCGGGCCGCTTTTCCGAATGACACCACGCCGCCGCGGGAGTGGACCACCGCGTCGGCAGGAATTGGGGGCCCCATGGCCAAGAAGAGCGTCGCACGCGAGTATGTCTGGCTTCAGTGCACCGAGAGCGGTGACCTGAACTACCGCACCTCGATCAATGTCAAGGGCGGCATCACGGACAAGCTGAAGGAGGGGATGCAGAAGTACTGCCCCCGGCTCCGCAAGCACACGCTGCACAAGATCAAGCGGAAGTAACCGGGACAGGCGATCGGGGATCAGGGATCGGGGCGACTCAGGGCTCTCGTCCGCCGTCCCTGATCGCCGATCCCTGATCCCTCGCGGAACGCCAGTAGCTCAATTGGTAGAGCAGCGGATTCCAAATCCGCAGGTTGGGGGTTCGAGTCCCTCCTGGCGTGTTGAAGCCCGGCGTGTTGAAGCGGGGCCGAGTGCCCCGCGAGTGGGGGGGCAGGCGGGGGCCCCGATCCCTTCTGCCCGAGTCCGTCCGGAGGTTCCACATGGCGTTCGGCATTCACAAGCCCGAGCAGGGATATTGGGTCCGCGTGCTGACCGCGGTGTGCGCGGGGGTGCTGGTCCTCGCCGGCGCGGCGTGGGGCTGGGCCCAGGCCGGCGCGGTCAACCTGCCGGCCCGGGGCTACATCCTCGAACTGCAGTCGGTCAACGGGTCGTTCGCCCCCGGCGGGCAGGCCGAGGTTGTGGGGATCTCCGACGACGCCGAGGGGCGCGAGATCACGCTCGGCAACGCCGGGGTCGTCTCCTTCGCCGCCACGGGCCCCCGCACCGCGAGCCTCGAGATCGACAAGCCCCAAACCGCCGGGGAGTTCCGGATCGACCAGGCCGAGCGCGTCCGCTCGGGCGAGGCCGTGGGCGTCGTCCGGGCCCGGACGATCGTCCCGATCTTCCCGCTGATCTATCTCCAGGCGGGCGTGACGGGGGTGCTGATGCTCACCGGCGCGATCGCGGTCTACTGGTTCGCCGCCCTGAACCACAAGAGCGTGGACTTCCTGATCAACACCGACGGGGAGATGCGCAAGGTCAACTGGTCCACCCGCAAGGAGATCATCGGGTCGACCCAGGTCGTGATCGTCGCGGCGTTCCTTATCGCGGCGATCCTCTTCGGGATCGACACGGCCTTCGCCGAGTTCTTCCGTCTCATCGGCGTGCTCGAGTCCTGACCCAACCGCCCAACGGGCCGGGCCGCCGCGCCCGGGCCGCAGGAGCCCCCTCATGGCCCACGAGAATGCCAAGACCGCCGAGCACAACGGGGACAACGCCCCCGCGCCGATCTCCCCCGACGCGATGGACGGCCGCCCCAACGAGAAGGTCGACATCCTCAACGACACCGACACGGTCCGCCAGGAGGGGATGGACTGGTTCGTGCTCCGCGTCGCCTCCAACAAGGAGTCGAGCGTGCAGAACACGCTGCTCCGCAAGGTGCAGATCGAGAACATGACCCACCTCGTGGGCCGCATCCTCGTTCCCACCGAGAAGACCAAAACCATCAAGGGCGGCAAGCAGAAGATCACCGAGACCAAGCTCTACCCGGGCTATGTCTTCGTCGAGATGCGTCTCGAGGACGACGGCCGCATCCCCCAGGATGTCTTCTTCCTCATCAAGGAGACGACCGGCGTGGGCGACTTCGTCGGCACCGCGGGCCGCCCCACCCCGATGGCCGAGCACGAAGTCGTCAAGATGCTCACCGACTCGAAGCGCCCCGACGAGGAGCCCGTCATCAAGCTCACCTTCGAGAAGGGCGAGCATGTCCTCATCAAGGAGGGCCCCTTCGAGAACTACGAGGGCACCGTCGACGAACTCCTGCCCGAGAAGGGCCTCGTCCGCGTCCTCGTCACCATCTTCGGCCGCCAGGCCCCGATCGAACTCGAAGAGTGGCAGATCGCCAAGGCCGAGGAAGGCTGACGCCAGTACCCCGGGCCGGCTCCCGCGTCTCCGGAATCGCCCGATCCGGGTCCATCCACGCCGGGCCGCGGGAACCCGGGAGCCCCGCTTCCGGCACGGGTCAGGGTTCTGATCGCCCGTCCCGGCAGCCGCCGCGGCTATCCTCCTTGCGCGGGCCCGCGCCCGCCGGGAGGTGCTCGTGAACTGGAACAAGGAAGACGGCTGGGGCCGGCAGGGCGATCGCTCTTCTCACCGCAGGCCGCGCGATCGGCACAAGCCCCCGGCCCCCGGCAAGAGCGACTCGGGCGAGGTCTCGACCTGGGAGGCCTCCAAGCAGCGCTCGGAGAAGCGCCGCAAGCGCTCGCGGGTGACCTGGTACGCCGGCGCCGCGCTGCTCGCGGTGCTCGTGCTGCTGGCGCTGGCGCCCACGCTCGCGTCGGCCATCGCGCCGGGCATCATCGCCTCGAAAGGCTCGGAGGCGATCGCGGGCCGCGTGACGGTCGAGGCGGTCTCGCTCGGCTGGTTCGGCGGGCAGGAGGTCCGCACCGTCCGGGTCTTCGACGACGCGGGCGCCCAGCGGGGCGAGATCACCGCGAAGACGGACAAGGGACTCCTGGGCCTCCTGCTCGCGGGCGGGAACTACGGCGCCGTCACCCTCCGCGGCGAGGTCGATCTCTCCACGGACAGCAAGGGACGCTCCTTCCTCGAACACACCATCGGCCTCAAGCCCGAGCCCGCCGACGCGGCCCCGGGCGGCCCGGGCGCTGCGAGCGGACCGCCCCGGCCCGCGCCGCCGCCACCGGCGCTCCCCAAGGGGCTGCGCGCGGCCCTCGTGCTCGACGGGCTCGGCGTGACCTATGGCGATCGGTCCGCCGCCACGCCGGTCGACGCGGTCCGCCTCGACCAGGTGCAGGGGCGCGTGGAACTCAACGCGGACGACCCGGCCCGGGCGGACCTGACCGGGCAGGTACAGATGAAGCGCGCCGGCGCCGCGATCTTCGCCGACGCGGGACGGGTGCGCCTCCGCGCCGAGGTCGGCGACCTGCTCGCCCCGGACGGCGCCCTCCGCCTCGACGCGATGACGATCGACGCCGACATCGCCCTGGAGAACCTCGCCTCCGAACTGCTGGATGTCCTCCCGGCCGTCGCGGGCCGGGCGACGCCGGCGTTGGGCCCCGTGATCGCGGCCAAGGTCCGAGCGTCCGGATCCTCCTCGGACCTTGCCGTCACGCTCGAGGCGGGGGCGGAGTCGATCTCGGCGGTGGCGCCCCTGCGTGTGGACCTGGCGAAGGGGTCGATCCGCTCCGCCGAGCCGATCAGGGCCGGGGCCGACCTGGGCCGGCTCTCGCTGCTGATGCCCGATCGCGACGCGCTGCTCGGCCCCGAGGCCGACGCCCATGTCACCGAGTTCCCGATGCTGGAAATCACCATCGAGGATCTCGCGCTGCCGATCCCGCCGGCCAACCCGGCCGACCTCCGCGGCGCGGGCCTGCGTCTCAAGGCGGAGATCGGCCGCCTCGCGGCCGCCGTGCGCGCGCCGGGGGACGAGGCCCGTCGGGCCGTGGGGTTCGAGCCCGCGGTCTTCACGCTCGACGCCCCCGACCTCGCCGGCGCGGTCTCGATCAGGACCGGGCTGGACACCACGATCGACGGCGCCCGATCGGGCACGCTCCGCGTGGACCTGACCGCCGACCGCCTGCTCGACGACGCGGGCGCGATCCGCGTCGGCGCCGCCCCGAGCGTCCGCGGCGAGTTCAAGGCCGAGAAACTCGTCCTCGCCGCCTTCCAGCCCCTCGCGATGGCCGCCGGGTTCGACCTCACGGGGATCATCGGGCAGTCGGCCGATCTCTCCCTCGCCGCCGCCCCCGAGGGCGACAGCGGCGCGACGAATTTCACCCTCTCGGCCCGCGCGGACAACGCGTCGGCGAGCGGTTCGCTCCGCCTCGAGGGGGGCGTCCTGCGCACCACGGGCGAGGGCGTGAACGCGCGGCTCGAGTCGCTCTCGCCCCTGCTCGTCGACGCGCTGGCGGGCGCGGGCGTAAACCTCACGCAGGCGCGTGGCGCCACGCTGAAGGTCTCCGAACTCTCCGCCGACCTCGCCGCGATCGGCGCGGGCGATCTCGCCGCCGTCCGCCTCGTGGCCGACGCGGGCCTCGAACGCCTCGCGGGCGTGCTCGCCGCCTCGGGCGAGACCGTCGAAGCCGGCGGGTTCACGCTCCGCGCCGAGGCGGTCCCGCTCCGGGACGGCGTCCGCGTCTCGGGCGGCGGCGCCCTGAACCTCAACGGCGCCGAGGCCGGCGCGATCGAGGCCGATCTCCGCGCCGCCGGGCTCCTCGACGCCTCGGGCGCGTTGACCGGCGGGCTCCCCACCGAGATCAACGGGCGCCTCGGCGCCAAGGGCGTTCGGGCCGCGGTCCTCCAGCCCTTCCTCGACGGCACGGGCCTCGTGCTCGCCGACGACATCGGTCCCGCGGTCGACCTGAGCCTGACCGCCAAGGCGACCCCCGCCCCGGACGCGGCCATCCCCCCGACCGATCTCACCCTCGTTCTCACAAGCCGACACCTCAACGGCAGCGGCGCCTTCCGCCTCGCCGGCGACCGCGTCGAATCGACCGGGGACGGCCTGCGCCTCAGCCTCGACAACCCCGCCACCCTGCTCACCCGCTTCGCCCCGCTCGTCGAGGGCGCCTCGGTCACCAACCAGGGCGCGCTGTCCGTCTCGCTCCGGGGGCTCAGCCTCCCGCTCGACCCGGCCACGCGGACGCCCGACCTGCCCGCATCGGCCGGGGCGCTCGCCGTGCGCCTCGAGCAGGTCATCGTGGGCGACACGCAGAACAACACCGCCTTCCTCGATTCGCTGGGCACGCTCGTCACGCTCCGCCCGGGGCAGGCCCCGCGCGTCGAGATCGACGGGGGTGTCCGCGGCAACGCTTCCGCCCGCGGCACCATCGCCGGCGCGTTCGACCTGCTCAACGCCTTCGACCCGCCCGCGCCCGACGGCGCGCTCGCCCTCCGCCCCGTGGGCTCGCTCACCATCGACAAGTTCCCCATGAACTTCGTCCGTCTCGTCGGCGCGACCATCCCGAGGCAGGACGGCGGGGCCGTTCCGCTCTACACCTTCGCCCGCCAGTCGCTGGGCGACCGGGTCAACGCGAGCCTCACCACCGCCGCCCAGGGCGACGGCTCGCTCTCCGTCGCGCTCACCGCCGAGAGCGACCTGCACAGCATGCGGTCCACCGCGCTGCTCCGCCCCGCGCCCGCCGGCGCGTTCGAGCTGCTCGCGGTCGACGGCGAGGCCCGGGCCGCCGTCTCCGAGCGGGTCGCCCGCGCCCTGCTCCCTGTGGTCGCCCCGCCCGATTACGCGGACCTCAAGGTCCCGTCCGAGAGCACGCTCGCGGTCACGCTCAAGACCGACGACAAGGGCACGGTGACCGCCAAGGCGACGCTCGACCCGACTACGCTCGACGGCCTCCCCGTGCCGGACGAGGCCGGCGCCCTCCGCCGCCTCGAGCCCGTCACCGTCACCATGAAGTCCACGCTCACCGCGCCGGTCGCCATGCTCGGCGCGCCCGACGCGGCCCATGCCGTCACGCTCGACGCCTCCGTCGAGGGCTTCGACGCCCCGAAGGACGGCAAACGCCTCCTGAACCTCACCGCGAACGCGGGCACCACCCTCCGCGCCGCCAGGCCCACGGGCTCCACGCGCGCCACCGTCCGCCTGGCCACCGAACGCACCGACTGGGTCGACGCCCTCGCCGGGCTCAACGGCCTCCTCGGCAAGGCGGTCGGCAACACCATCTCCCTCAGCGCCGATCTCGCGGGCGTCGCCAACGAGGCCGGCTCCTTCGACGCCGCCGACGCCGGCGTCGAGATCCGCACCCCGCGCCTCAAGACCGTCAAGCCGCTGAAGATCAAGGCGTCCAAGGACGCGATCGACCTCGCCGGCCCCGCCGAGATCAACTGGAACATCAGCCCGGCCTTCTTCAACGCCGTCTTCCCCACCGAGCCCGGCAAGGCCGCCCAGCTCAAGATCGCCAAGGGCGTGCCCATCACCCTCAAGGCCGACGAGATGCACCTGCCCGTCGGCAAGCCCGCCGCGACCCGGGCCCGGCTCGGGCTCGCCGCGCCCGAGATCCCCCTCGTCTTCCCGGACGGCACGGAGTACACCTACCAGGGCCTCGACGCCACCCTCGTCACGCTCGACACCCCCGGCGCCGCCCGCCTGCGCGCGACCGCCTCAAGCCCCGACGCCCCCGGCGCCGCGGCGATGACCCTCGACACGACCGTCAAGGGCCTGCCCGACGGCTCGCCCGAATGGACCGCCCAGCGGCTCCTCCTCGACGGCGAGTTCGGGCTCAAGGAGTTCCCCGTCCGCCTCCTCGACGCGATGGCCGCCGGCGACGGGCAGCTCGTCGAACTCCTCGGCCGTTCCCTCGCCGTCGACACGCGGCTCAAGAACCTCCCCGCGCGCGGCGGCACGCTCTCCTTCGACGCCAAGAGCCCCCAGGCCGATTCCAAACTCCGCGCCACCGTCAAGGCCCATCCGGCCGACAAGAACCTGCTCGCCGTCACGCTCGACGAGCCGATGGTCACCGCCCTCCACGAGTTCCAGTACAAGATGGAGGGCAAGAAGGTCGCGATGCTCCCGATCTTCGGCTCGATCACCAAGTCCCGTCAGGGCAACCAGCCCGCCACGGTCTCGCTCGCCCGCCTCGTCGCCCCGGTCGACGGCGCGATCGACAAGATCATCATGGAGGGGACCGTCGACCCGGGCGAGGTCGACTACGACTTCCAGAGGGGCCTCGGCGCGCTGCTCAAGTTCGCCAAGCAGAACCAGCAGGGCGTCCTCGGCAGACGCCTCCAGCCGTTCAAGATCAGCATGAAGGACGGCGTCGCCCGATTCGACGAGCTCGTCGTCCCCGTCGGCGAGTTCGCCATCCAGGGCAAGGGCGCGATCGACCTCGTCAAACAGACCGAGGACATCGTCATCGGCGTGCCCGCCGGCGCGTTCGCCGATGAGTTGCTCGGCTCGCTCCCGGGCGCCCTGGGCGGCACGCTGCGGCAGAATGTCGTCGTCCCGGTCCGCCGCAAGGGCCCGCTCGGCAGGGAGAACAAGTGGGAGCCCGACTTCCAGGCCGTCATCAAGGAGCTATTCAAGCCGGAGAACATCCTCAACGACCTCCTCAAGGACCAGCTCAAGGACCTCGGCAAGCCCAAGCCCTGAGCGGGCGCCCCGGGGCGTGCCGACGCTCGCCCGTCAGAGATACCGCCCCCGCGCCGTCCGGTAGCCCGCGTCGAGGTTCTGCACGAGGTACCGCAGCGCGTCCACGGCGTGGTCCGATCCGTCCTTGACCGGCGTCGTGCTCGCCGGGTCGTCGGGCGGATACCGGTACCGCTCGAGCGACTCGATCAGCCGCGTGCACGACCCGTGCACCAGCAGCGTCGGCGCCCCCGACGCGGGCGCGAGCCGCGCCCGGAGCAGGTCGAGCCCCGCCGACAGCCCGAGGCGGCGGTCGCGCACACACAGCCCCGCCTTGCGGAGCACCTCGACCGCGCTCACGCCCGTCTGCTCGCTGCGCTGCCGCCCCGCCGGGTCGACGCCGATCCACGACGGCACGGGGAACGGCGCGAGCGGGCCCGCCCCGCCCGCGCGGATCACCTCGGCGTGCCGCGAGACGATCTCCCCGCTCGCCACACGCTCGCTCACGATTCGCAGCACCCCCGAGCCGTCCACCGCCCCCCACAGCACCACCGTCGGCGAGCGGATCCCGAAGTCCATCCCCGCGACCCACACCCCGGCCGATCCGGGGTCGAACGACCGGAAGACATGCCGGTCCCGGTCGAACTCGGGGAGCACGCAGTCGTCCCGGCGCGTGCGCACACAGAGCATCTCGGCCTCCCAGGTCGACGCCCCGACCCGCGACATGAGCCGCAGCGCGTCCGGCACGGGCACATGCCCGGGCGTCTCGCCCGCCGCGTCACGCGCCTTGGCCCGACCCCCGCACGCCCCGTGCAGCGCGCACGACCCGCAGTCGTGCTCGGGCCCGCAGCGGTCCAGCACATCGACCACGCCCCACTTGAACAGGCGCCGGCCCGCGCCCTCCCCGCACTCGCGCACGAGGCGGTACATCAGCCCGTACGGCACATGCATCGTGCTCAGGCACTCGATGGTCCCGGGCACCCAGACCTCGCCGCAGCGCTTGCTCCGCGTGGTCAACTGGGCGGCCTCCCACACCTCGGGGTCGAACAGCTCCACCTCGTCGCACCGGAGTTTCTGCACGCGGGTGCCGCGGACCGAGGTCTGGCTCTGCGCGAGCAATTCAACATTCGACCCGTTCCGGAGCCGCAGCCGCTTCTCGGTGATCCGCCCCTCGACCTCACCGAAGAGCTCCGATCCCTCGATCAGCGCGCGCAGGTGGGCGTGCATCCGCTTGGCCTGGTCCATCGAGCCCGCGAGCACGCGGACCTCGATCGTCGGCTTGAACACCAGGTCGAGCAGCGTCGCCACGGCCGCGAGGAAGGTCTTGCCCCCGCCCCGGTTGGCCCACACGACGGCGTCGCGCGACGCCCCGGCGGCGTCCGCGGGATCGGCGCCGCCGTCCGGGCACCCGGCGTCGAAGAACGCGTGGCACAGGTAATCGAACGGCGCGTCGTGCCCGTCGAGCAGCGCCCGCCGCGGCACGCGCAGCCCCAGCCACTCGGAAAGCCACGCGTGCAGCGCGTCGGGCGTCTCGGGCCGCGGGCCCGCCGGCCCGTTCGCCCCGCTCAACCCCGCACCTTCTTCCCGGGCTCGGTGCCCAGGCCCAGCGCCAGACGCAGCGCCTCGGCCCGGTCGGTCGAGTAGCGCCGCAGCACCCGCAGCACCGCGGCCCGGTCCGCCGCGGGCAGCGCGAAGGTCAGCGTGCGGGGCAGTTCATCCTGGGCCGGCGCCGGGGCCGGCGGGGGGACGGTCGATCTCCTTGCTCCCATCTCACATCTCCCAAGGGGGGGAGATCGCGGGGCCGGGCCCCGTGGTGTTCATCGCACATGCCCGTACGCCACGGGCGGGGCGCACAGCCGGCCCGCCGCGAGCGGCGCGAGGTCGAACGGGTCGGTCCATCCCCGCAACGGCTTGGGGATCGACGACGCGACCGACCTCGCCCAGGCCGTCAGTTCCCGCCGCGCCAGCGGCGAGCCCCGCAGGCGATCGACGCGGGCCGGGTCGAGCAGTTGCCAGGGCTGCACGCCGACCGCGTCGAGCATGTCGGCCAGGCGGTCGTCGGCGGGGCGTGGCGGCATGGGGTAGGCGGTCATGCCCGCGCGGGCGCCGAACGGGGAGAGGCGGCCCATCGACGCGACGGCCTCGGTCGCCGGGGTCAGCGGGCCGTCGAGGTATGCGCGCACGAGCCGGTGCGCGATCCCCCGGCCCCGGTCGCGCGGGTCGACGATCACGCGGCTGATCCGGCGGACCTCGCGGTTGAGCCGGCGCGCGACCCGGGCCCGGTCGGTCCCCGTGTAGCGCCCGGGCCAGATCAGGTCACGCCATGCGCCGTTGAGCGTCGGGCAACTCACCACCAGCACGCCCGCCACGCGATCGCCCCCGGGGCCCCGGACCACCGCGCGGAGCACGCGGCAGGCGGCGGCGGGCCGGCCGGACCGGTAGTGGTGCGGGGAAAGCGGCCGGAGGTCATCGGCGTCGCCGGTCTCGATGCGCACGCGCGGGCCCCGGGCCACACCCGGCCCGGGCTCGAAGGCCGCGACGGCCCCGGGCGAGCAGCGGACGACCAGATCGGGCCCGAGCAGGCGGACGAGGTCGTCGTTCCCAGCCGCCGCGACGACACGGGCCCCGGCCCGGCTCGCCCAGCGCCGGAGCGAGGCCGCGACGCCCGCCGCGGTCTCGCGGTCGAGCGTGGAGCAGAACTCGTCGACCAGGAGCCAGCCCGAGCGGGCCCGCGACATCGCGACCGCCAGACGCAGGCGGGCGCGTTCCCCGTTGGAGAGCGCGCCCGCGGGCGTCGCGAGCAGCCTCGCGTCGGCCAGCCCCGCCAGGGCGAGGGTCCCGAGCCAGTCGTCGAGCCCGACCCCCGGGGCGTGCTCGGCGAGGGCGCGGGCGCCGTGGAGGCGTGTCTCGTGGGCCGATGCCGCCGCGCCGAGCCGGCGCCCCAGCGCGCGCACCACGCACGACTTGCCCGACCCGCTGGGCCCGGTGACCAGCGCGACCCGTCCCCCCGGGTGGCGGGCGAAGTCCTCGAGGAGGAGGCCCGCGGCCCGCTCGGCGTGGTCGACCGGCGCGGCGCGGGCGGCCCGCGCGGGGGTGAGCCCGAAGGGCGCGAGCGCCCGCAGGACGCGTTCGCTCGGGTGGGTGCTCATGGCCTCCCTCCCCTCGGGGCGCCGGCGCGGGTCTGCTCGGCGTGCGCGGTGAAGAGGGCATCCACCGCGTCGAGGTGCCGCCGCACCGCGTGCAGGCTCATCCCGAGCCGGGCGGAGGCCTCGCGGAGCGAGAGGCCCTGCACGACGCACGCGAACGCCGCCCGGCGCATGGGGCCGGTCCAGAGTGACCGGTTTGCGATGACAAAGGCGTAGCGCGGCGAGAGGACGCGTTCGGTGAGCCGGCGCAGCCGGGTCCGGGCGGTCCGGGCGGTAAGCGGGATCGTTCGGCCCTGTTCGCGGCGGCAGGGGGCGAGGTCATTGCCGCGCTGCCGGCGGCGGCGGACGAATGCGGCGACGCTGATGCCCTCGCCGAAGACCGCCTCGACGAGTTCGCGGTCGTCGGGGGGGAGCCACGCGGCACGCTCCACCAGGGTGCGCGCGTGCTCCTGCCGATCGCGCCGGCGGATGGAGGCCTCGGCGGCGACCTGCCTCCAGAGGGCCGGATCGGCGGTCCGGGTGCGTCCGGCCGCGGGCCGCGGGATCGTGACGCGCGGGGAAGGTGTTTGGGCAGAACTGTCGCATCGGGGTGTTTCGATCAGTCTCTGATCGGTAAGATATTGATCGGTGTTTGGATCTCGAACGATCCGCCGGGCCCGGGGCCTCGAATCGGACACCCCCATGTTCACGCCGTTTCCACAAGATTGTGTGCTCACCGTCCAAACCTCCCGATATTTGTGTGTACACTTTTCAGTGAACGAACAGTGCAATGTATCTCTGATCGGTGAACAAGTCGCAAGGGTTTCGTACGGAAGTGACAGGAAACAGCGCACAGTCCGGGTCGTTCGGGAGGAGGGGCCCGGGGCGGGGGGCCCTATCCAAGGGGGAGGTCCGCGCCGGCCCACCGGGGCCCGCGCCCGGCCGGTTCCCGGCGGGTCGGCCCGCCGAGGGGGGGGCCGCGATGGGTGAGGCGCCGACCCCGAGACCCGGAGAGCGGGGGCGGGGCCCGCGTCCCGAGCCGTCGGCCCGGGAGGCATGGGTTCGGCTTGGGTCGGTGCTGCGTGAGCACCGGGTCGCCTCGGGGTTGTCATTGCAGGAATTGGCCGACCGCTGCGGGTGCGTGAAGTCCTACCTCTGGGCGATCGAGCGGGGGCAGAAGGGCCCGCCGAGCGAGGAGATCCTCCGGCGGATCGAGTCGGCGGTGGGGGTGGAGGCGGGGAGGCTGGTCCGGCTTGCGGCGTGGGGGAGGGTCCCCGAGCCGGTCCGCGAGGATGTCTCGCGGGCGAGGGGGCAGGCCGAGGCGATCCGCCGGCTGCGCGATCTGCTGGCCTCGGGGGGGCTGGACGAGCAGGGCCGGCCCCGGGGGGGGCTCGACGAGGCCTACCGCACCGGGGAGTTCCAGCGGCTGGTGGAGGCGATCGACCCGGAGTCTCGCGCGGCGGCGTCGCCGATCGAGTTGCCGTTCGAGGTGCCGCTGATCAACCGGGTCTCGGCGGGGTACCCGGCGGGGTTCACCGACCTTGGGTTCCCCGCGCGCGTGGCGGACGAGTATGTGCGTTGCCCCGACCTGCACGACCCCGACGCGTTCGCGGCGCGGGTGGTGGGGGACTCGATGGAGCCGGCGTACCGCGAGGGGGACATCGTGATCTTCAGCCCGGCCCGGGCGATCGCGGACGGGGACGACTGCTACGCCCGTCTCGCCGAGGACGACGAATCGACCTTTAAGCGTGTCTACTTCGAGCGCGAGGGTGAGGCGGAGATGATCCGCCTGCAGCCGATCAACAGCCGGTATGCGCCGAGGCGGCTGCCGCGCGAGGCGGTGGCGGGGCTGTACCGGGCGGTGAAGGTGATGCGGGAGGTGTAGGCCCCGGCGGCACGGAGGCGCCGCGGGGTCAGACCAGCATGGGGAGGACGGCGTTGAGGACGACGAGGCAGAAGACATAGAGCCCGACGATGCCGAGGATGATCTGGGCCGTGAACAGGGCGGTTTGCTTCCAGTAGAGCGCCATGTCCGGCACGCGGACGGCCTTGTACGCGATGGCGATCAGGGCCGCGAGGGGGAGGAGGAGCCAGAACCAGACGGCGTGCAGGTTGAGCGGGTCGATGAACGGGGTGTAGGCGAGGCAGAGGAGTTCAGGCATGGGCGGGGTCCTTTCGCGAGGGCCTGGCCCGGTTGAGGCTGGGGAAGAGCGCGTCGAGGATGACGATGAGGTTGAGCATTCCCGCGCAGAGGGCGTAGAGCGTGCCGATCTCGTTGACCTTGGCGAGCCCCTTCTCGTTGGGGGGTCCCTGGTCGGGCCCGGCGGGGACGGCGACGGGGAGGTGTCGGGTCACGGGCGTGCCGGAGTTTCCTTCGATGACGGCGACCTCGACGGTCCGGCGGGTCTCCGAGGGGAAGACGCTGCGGAGGCGGTGCTCGGCCTGGAGCTGGCGCGAGGTGGAGCGCCAGACGGTCACGCCGCGGGCCTCGTCGAGTTCGGCGGGGATGCCGTAGGCCTTGAACTGGTTCTGGTGGACCCAGTCGACGCCGAAGGCGAGGGGGCCGACAAGGGCCTGCCCGTAGAACCACCACTTGTCCTCCCGGCTGTCGACGATGTCGATGCCCCCGATGAGCATGCCGCCGAAGAACATGGCGAGGACGGCCCCGCCGGCGAAGAGGCCACGGCGGGCCTCTCCGCGGGCGATGTGCCCGAGGCCCGGGAGGGCGACGGCGAGGATGCCGGCGCGGATGTCGAGCCCGTGTTGGGGGGGTTGGGCGGGGGTTTCGGTCATCCGTCCTCGGGGGTGTGGGAGGGGGT
>DAINDF010000014.1:0-43467 GCA_036732005.1 Phycisphaerales bacterium | reverse complement strand
CGTCGCGCCTCGGGCCGGGTGGGGTCTGGCGTGCGCGCGCGCGCTGGTTGGGCGCGTGGGGGGGGGGGGCCGGCTTGGGGCTCTCCTTCTTCCCCCCCCGGGGGGTGTTGTTGGGGGTTCGGGCGGGGTCGATGGGCATGGTACCCGTCTGGGGCGCGAGGGGGTGGGGGCGGGGTGTTGACTCCGGTTCTCGGGCGGCTACGCTGCCGCGCATCGGGCGGGTCCCGTGGTGCGGAGGAACTGTGTCATGCTGACTGGTGCATTCGAACTGATGAGCGGCGTTGACCTCGACGAGACGACCCTTGGCGGCGGCGTGGCGTTGCTCGACCCCGTCTGCGACTACGACGAGGACGAGGACGATTTCTCGGACGCGGACGAGTTCGGCGACGATGACGATTCTGAGGACTCGTTCGACGAGTTCGACGACTTTGAGGACGAAGACGAGGAGGAGGAGGGCGGGTTCTCCGATGATGACGACCTCTGAACCGCCCGCCTAGCCCGGCTGAAGTCGGCCGGCCTGCGCGGGTCCATCCCCGAGGTCGACGGCATGAGCGAGCAACCGGGCAGCAAGGCGAGCGGGAAGCCGACGACGGCGGCGGAGATGGGCGGGGTGGTCGACCGGAGGACGGGGATCGACCGCCGGCTCGTCGCGGGTTCGGGCGGGTCGCCCTCGGGCCTCGAGCGCCGTCGCGGGGCGGGGCGACGCCTGAGCGATGCGCAGCGGGCCGCCGACGAGGGGGAGATGACCCCCGAGCAGTTCCTGTTCCTGATGGCGATCGACGCGTTCAAGCAGTCCAACCGCGTCGCGTTCCCGGCGTGGTCGGATGTGCTCGAGGTCATCCGCCTGCTCGGCTACCGCAAGACGATGCCGAGCCAGTTGAACCTGCGGAACGCCGAGGACTGGTGCGAGCGGGCGGACGCGCCCGCGAATGTCCGCCCCAAGGGGTGGGAGCGCCGGTTCACCAAGGACGAGCTCAAGGCGCTCGAGGAGCTCGCGGACTTCGCGGCCGAGCGCGACGCGGCCTGAGCGGGGCTCACCCCAGCGAGCGGAGCGCGCGGCGGCGGATGCGGTCGGTCGCCTCCCCCGGGCTCTGGCGGCGCCAGCGTTCGCACAGGGCGATGGCCCAGTCCGGGCGGGTCTTGGCGGCGTCGTTGATCCAGTTCGCCACGCTGTCCTGCACATAGCCCGAGGGGTCGGCACGCAGGGGCTCGAGCAACGCCTCGGCGCGCTCGGGCTCGGCCTTGAGGAGCGGGATGTGCCGGGCCCAGACGCCCCGCGGGCGCGTCGCCTCGGTCGCGAAGCGGCGGAGGTTGGCGCTCGTCTCGCCGGCCCAGGGTGTGAGCAGGCGGATCGCGTGGTCGGGGTCGCCCGCGATCGCGTCACGCACGCCGGACCAGGCCCACTCACGAACGCCGAAGTGGGTGTCATCGGCGAGGGGGCGGACCGCGTCGAGGCGGCGCGGGAGCGACCAGCCGGGCACACGGGCGACGATCAGGCAGGCCCAGCCGCGGACGGTGTCGGAGGCGTGGGCGGCGAGGCGATTGACGCCGCCTTCGCCGAGATGGTCGAAGGCCGCGTCGGCGGCCGCCCGCATGCGCTTGGGGTAGGGAAGCGTGGCGGCGTCGCGGACGCGGCGTCGGAGCGGCGTCGGCGCGTCCGGGATCGCGCCGGTGAAGAGGGCGGCGAGATCGACGGCCATCGCCTCGACGAGGTCGCGGGATTCACGCCGGCCCTCGCTGAGGTCGCGGACGGTCTGCGGGCTCAGATCGGAAACCCGTCTCGGCGGCACGGCGGGTCAGGTCTTCTTGTAGTAGTCGATGTTGACCTGCACATACTTCGACCATTCCGCGGGCAGGTCCTCGTCCTGGAAGATCGCGCTCACCGGGCATTCGTCCACGCACAGGCCGCAGTCGATGCAGGTGTCCGGGTCGATGTAGAGCATCTCCGAAGTCTCGTACTCCGGCTCGTCCTTGGTCGGGTGGATGCAGTCCACCGGGCAGACATCCACGCAGGCGGTGTCCTTGGTCCCGATGCACGGCTCGGCGATGATGTGCGTCATGGAAGGTCCTTCGAACTCGATCGGCCCGCATCCCACATCGGGGCCGACCTGAGGCGGTCAGTTCCATTATTGCCCGCGCAACCGCCGGCGTGACCGCTCCGGGCCCCGCCCTAGGCTTGCCCCGCATGGAATCCGCCGAGACCGTTGCTCCCGGGCTGCTGGGCAAGGCCGCGATCGCCGCGGGGGATATCAAACTTGCCCATTCCGTGTTCGCGTTGCCGTTCGCGCTGCTGGCGGCGTTCCTGGCGGCGGGCGAGCCGATCGGGTGGCGTCGTTTCGCGGGGCAACTCGGGCTGATCCTCGTCTGCATGGTCTTCGCCCGCACCTGGGCGATGCTGGTCAACCGGCTCGCCGACCGGCGGCTCGACGCCGAGAACCCCAGGACGGCCCGCCGGGCGTTCGCCGCGGGCGTGCTCTCGGCCCGCGACGGGGCTGTCTTCCTGGGCGTCAGCGGCGTCGGGTTCTGCGGGGCCTGCCTGCTCTTCGGCGTGCTCTACGGCAACTGGTGGCCGGCCGGTGGGGCCTTGCCGGTGCTGGGGTGGATCGCCCTCTACTCGTTCACCAAGCGATTCACCGCGCTCTGCCATGTCTTTCTCGGGGCGGCCCTGGCGATCAGCCCGATCGCCGCGGCCGTGGCGGTCGACCCGGCGACGCTCGGCGCGGCGTGGGCGTGGCTCCTGGCGGGGATGGTCCTGCTCTGGGTCGCGGGGTTCGATGTCATCTACGCCCTGCAGGACCTCGATCACGACCGAGGGGCGGGGCTGCACAGCATCCCGTCGCGGCTTGGGGCGGGGGGGGCGATCTGGGTGAGCCGGGGCCTGCACCTGGCCTGTTTCGCCCTGCTGCTGGGCATGTGGCGGGTGAGCGGGCTGGGGGCGATCTTCGGCGTGGCGGTGGGGCTGACCGGGGTGCTGCTGGTGGCCGAGCACGCGGTGCTGGCCAGGCGGGGCAAGGCGGGGCTGGAGATGGCGTTTTTTACCCTGAACGGGGTGATCAGCGTCACGCTCGGGCTGGCGGGGGTGGCGGACCTGTTTCTGGGCTGATACAGCGGCGGGGGGGCTTGCTTGCCGCAGACCGGATGATATTATCTCAATAGACAGACCCCCGGCCGCGCGGTTGGCGCGGCCGGGGGAAAGGCGTGCCCCCGGAACGGCGGCGAGTGAGTTTCGGCTCCTCGCCGCCTTCATTTTTGGGGGGTGGCGGGGGCCCCCGGGGGGTGTTGGGGTCGCCCGTATTTTCAGAATGTTCTGAAATCGGTATGGACTCGGGCCCGGCGGCGGCGATACTGATGGGCGATGGCCCCCCGCCGCAAGCCCGCCGCCGGCGACCCCGACGCCCTCCGCCGCGAGGAGGACATCGAGCGCTTCATCGAGGCCTGGGGGCGGATGGGCAGCGTCTGGGGCATCAGCCGGACGATGGCGGAGGTGCACGCGCTGCTCTACATCACGGGCGAGGCGTTGTGCACGGACGACATCATGGCGAGGCTGGAGATCAGCCGGGGCAACGCGTCGATGTCGCTGCGTGCCCTGCTGGACTGGGGGATCATCTCCCGCGTCCACCTCCGCGGGGACCGCAAGGAGTATTTCCAGGCCGAGCAGGATGTCTGGGCGATCTTCCGCACGATCGTCCGCGAGCGGATGAAGCGGGAGATCGACCCGCTGGTGGCGGGGCTGCACGAGATCCGCGATCACACCCGCGAGCAGGGCGAGAAGCCGGCGAGCGACATCGATCGGCGGCTGGACGCGATGATCGATTTTTTCGAGACCGCGACGGGCCTGGCGGACCGGTTCATCGGGCCCAGCGGGCCCGGGCTGCGCCTCGCGGCGACGCTGCTGAGCGTGCCGGACAAGATCGAGCACGCGGTGCGCGGGAGGCCCCGCGTCCGGGCGAGGAAGGACAAGGCATGACGCGCGCGCACGCCTCCGGTCACGCGTCCGGTCAGGCCGAGGGCGGCGAGCGCCCCGTGATCCAGCGGGAGGCGGTCGTGCGCTGGCGTGTCGGGGCGGAGGCGGCCCGGCGGGTCTTCGAGACCCGATCGCGGAGCGTTCATCTCGCGGTGCGCGTGCGCGAGGTCGAGGGGGGCGCCTGGCAGGGCGAGGCGCTGCTGGAGACGGGCGAGAGCGGGACGCGGACGCTGCGCGAGGGCGCGCCGCAGGTCCGCTGGATCCGGGATGAGGCGCGGGGCCTGGTGCATATCGAGGCCCCGTCGCTGCTCTCGGCGACGATCGCGGTCGAGGGCGATTCGAGCACGCTTCTCTATGCGCGCACGGACCTGCTCGGCGAGTTCGGGCTGGCCGGCGGGCGCTATGAGCCCGAGGACGGCGCCGTTCGGGCCGCGCCCCGCGGCGAGGGGCGGGTCGGCTGATCCTGATCCGGATTTCTGGTCGCGCGGGGCAAGACCCGGGTCACGGGCACCCGCCGGTGAACGCGACGATGAACGCCTGAAGATCGGCGAGGTCGAAGGTGCCGAACGGCGGGGCGAGGTCCGCGGCCGGGTCGTTGCCGGTGAACGCGACGATGAACGCGGAGATATCGGCGAGGTCGAGCGTGCCGAAGGGCTCGGCGAGGTCGGCGGCGTTGCAGGGCCCGTCGAAACGCACGAGCACGGCCCCGTCCGCGGTGGGGCAGGGGGCGATGGCGTTGCGGCGCGCCGCGTCGAACTCGAGCCCCGCGGGGGCGAAGCCGAGTTCGATCGTGCCGGCGGGGCTCAGGGAGGCGGTGTCGAGCGCGGTGAGGCGCCCGTCTTCGCTCCTGCTGTAGCCGAGCTCGCCCCCGAGGGTCGTGGCGGAGTTCCCGCTCGCGGCGTAGAGCAGCCCCTCTTCGGCGTCGAGCGCGAGGCCCGTCGCGAGGTCGGGCAGGGCCTGTGTGTCCACGAGCACGGGGAAGGTGAGGTTGACCTTGTCGATGCGCGAGGCGCCCCAGGCGTTGACATAGAGGTGCATGCCGTCGGGATCGGGCACGAGGTGCCAGGGCTGGTCGCCGACATTGACCGTGCCGGTGACGGCGGGCGCGGGGAGGGTCATGTCGATGATCGAGACGGTGTCGTCGTTGCGGTTGCTCGCGAAGAGGCGGGTGCCGTTGGCGTTGAAGGCCACGACCGTCGGGAAGCTCCCCACGGCGATGGTGCGGTCGACGGTCCACGAGACGGTGTCGATGAGGGTCACGACATTGTCGAACGAGCCGGCGACGGCGAGGCGCGTGCCGTCGGGGCTCAGGTCGATGCCGCTGGACTGGCTGTAGGAGTAGCCCACGCCGCCCATGTTGCCGGTGAGGAGTTTGGCGCCGTCCACGGCGAGGGTGTCGAGGTTGATGCGCCAGACGCCGTCCCCGTTCGCGACGACGGGGATGTAGGCGTCTCGCCCGTCGGGGCTGATCTCGACCTGGGAGCCCCGGGTGGAGATGTTGATGTTGGTCGTGGTCGCGGAGGCGAGGTCGACGACGCTGACGAAGGCTGAATCGAGGTTGGCGACGACGGCCCTGGCGCCGTCGGGCGTGATCGCCACGCCGCTGGGGCGCTGCCCGACGGGGGCGAACCCGGTGAGCGAGCCCGAGGCGACATCGATGATCGTCGCGGTGTCGGAGAAGATCGAGACGCCGACCGCGACGGACCCGTCGGCGGAGATGGCCGCGGTCCGGCAGCGGTCGCCCTCGGCGAGCGGGCCTGAGAGCTGGAACGACTCGAGGGCGCCCGAGGCGCCGTTGGTCGAGACCACCACGAGGTCGTCGCCGAAGGTGGTCGAGCACATCGCGGCGCGGAAATCGGTGGGGGAGACGGCGCCGATGTCCGTCGAGACGGCGTTGTTCGTCTGCGCCACCATCGCGCCCGTGGCGAACGAGAGCACCGGCCCGCGGAACCCGATGCCGACGGCGAACTGTCCGTCAAAGGTCGCCTTCATGTCGTTGAGGCTGGCGGTGTCGGCCTGGAACCCGACCGGGGCGCCGGTGGTCAGGTCGATCACCCGTGCGGCGTTCTGGACGGCGACCGCGGCCCGCGTGCCGTCGGTGTTCACCGCGACCGGGCCCCAGAGGTCGAAGCTCGTCGACAGCGTGTCGGAGACGGTCTCCGCGGCGAGGTCGATGACGGTGATCGTCCGCGACGAGCCGGAGTGCGTGATCACCGCGGTCGACCCGTCCGCGGAGATCGCCAGGCCGAAGGGGCTGTCGGCGACCGGGAGGCGGTTGACCGCGCCGGTCGCGGCGTTGATGAACTGGACCTCGTCGGCGCCGAGGTCGACATTGATGAGCCGGGTGTTGTCGATGAACTCGGGCCCGCCGTACTGCACATTGACCGCCGGCGCCTCGATGGAGAACGAGAGCCTGCTCCAGGTGTCAACGCCCCCGATGACCCGCTCCACGGACCCCGAGGCGAGGTTGATGATGTGCGTCGCGCCGTCGAAGGCGCAGTGTACCGCCGCCCTCGCGCCGTCCGGGCTGATCGACGCGGAGGCGGGGACATTGCCGACCGGGATGATCGCGGTCTCGGTGAGCGAGGCGAGGTTGACAATCGAGACCGTCTGCGTGTTGATGCCGGTCACGACGGCCCGCTGCCCGTCGGGCGTGATCGCCAGCGCCTGCGGCGCGCCGGTGACGGCGACCTCGCCCGCGAAGGCGCGCGTGTCCGCTTCCCACAGGATGAGGTTCCCGCTCTCGCGGTGGGCGATGACGATCGTCTGCCCGTCCGGCGTGAAGGCGATATCGGAGGGCGCGTCCCCCTCCGGATCGCTGCCGGTGAAGACGAAGCCCGCGGCCGGGGCGGGCCCCCGGGCCCCGAACCCCACCGGGCCCGGCGGGCCGAGTTCGACGGGCCACGCCGCCGCGCGCGAGGCGGGCATGACCTGGGCGTGCCGCGCCGGGTCGCCGTCGGGGTGGGTCCAGTCGATCGCGCCGGCCGAGCCGGACACGACAGCGAGAACGAAGGCGGCGGTGGATGGCATGATGATCCCTCTCGAGGCGACGGCGGGCCCGATCGGGCCCGGGCGCGGGTGCGTCGGAGGCCGGTCCTCCGTCGGCCCCGTGGGATCAGTCTACCGAACGCGGCGGCCGGGCCCAAGCCCCGTGTTCCCCCCGGGGGGGGGTCAGGGGCACCCCGCGCCGAACTCGGCGATGAACGACACGACATCGTTGAGGTCCCACACACCGTTCCCGTCGAGGTCCGAGCCCGGGGCCTGGGCCCCGAACCCGGCGATGAAGGCGGTCAGGTCGCCCAGGTCGAGCGTGCCGAAAGGCTCGGCGAGGTCGGCGGCGTTGCAGCCCTGCGAGGCGGGGTCGTGCTCGAGGAGCAGGAACCCGTACCCCGGGATGGCCAGCGTGGCGCGCTGGGCGAACCCGTCGCGACCGACGGGCTCGGTCAGGACCGTGCCCGTCGAGCCGAACCCGTCGCCGTCGTACTCGGGCGCGTCGTTGTTGACCGCGACGCGCCAGGCCCCCGGGCGCGGCATGCCCAGAAGATACGACCCGGCGTCGTTCGGCGAGAGGTTGACCACCGCGACGAAGGACTTGCCCCCGACCTCGTACCGCTCGAACGCGAGCACATCGGCCGCGTCGTTGACATGGAAGACGAGGATCGGGCTGTTGGCGAAGAGGGCCCGTTCGGTCGTGCGCCGCGCGATCAGGTCGCGGTAGAAGGCGAAGACCCCGGCGTTGGTCGCCTTGAGGCTCCAGTCGAGCTTGTTCACCTCCCACCCGTCGTCCTCGAGCCACTCGGTGCCCTGGAGGATCGCGGGGACGCCCCGCGCGGTCAGCACGAGGCTGTTGGCGACCGTCTGGAGCCCACGCGCCTTGTCGTTGTTGCTCGGGGCCACGGGGTCGGCCACGCGGACGAACCGCTCGTGCCCGTTGAGGGGCCAGGCGTCGTCGTGGAGTTCGAAGTAGTTGAACGCCGCGTCGGCGGTCGAGCCGCCCGTGCCCTGGATCACGCTGGCGACGGCGCTCATATTGGGGTTTCCCCCGCTGTTCTCGGTGAAGATCGCGCCGCGGAGTTCGTTCTTGAAGCGGTTGTGATACTGGGCGTCGAAGCCGATGCCCCACGAGGTCGGGCCGACGGTCCAGGTGTCGTCGTCGTATTTCTCCGCGATCGAGACCGCGCCCGCGTAGCGCCGGTCGATCCAGTCGTTCATCTGCCGCACGATCGATTGCCCGCCCGCCCACTGGGGCGTCAGGCCCCCGTCCACCATGTACATCACCGCGTCCATGCGGAACCCGTCCAGGCGGAGATCGCCCAGCAGGTGGTGCACCGCGTCGACGAAGTAGGCCCGCACCTCGGGCTCGTCGTAGTCGTGCTGCGAGCCCCAGGGCGTGTCGACGGCCGGGCTGTCGAAGTAGATCTGCGAGCCGTCGTAGTTCCAGTGGTAGTTCTCGTTGCTCGCGAAGTGGTTCCAGACGATGTCGAGGATCACCGCGATCCCGGCGCCGTGCAGCGCGTCGACCATCTGCTGGAACTCCGCCGTTGTCCCCAGGTCGCGGTCCATCGCCCAGGCCGAGATCGGGTTGTACCCCCCGCTCAGCGCGCCGGGGAACTCGTTGGTCGGGTTGAGCATCACCGCGTTCACGCCCAGGTCCGCCAGGTGCTGCACGCGGGCGGCGACATCGACATACCGGCTCGGCGTGGGCGCGGGCCCGGCCGGGTCGTTCCGCCCTGCGAACGAGCCCACATGCAGCTGGTAGACCACCATCTGCTCGCGCGGCGCCGGGGTGAAAGCCGCGTGCTGCCAGGCGAACGCCCCGGGCGAGACGATCCGCGTGTTGTAGTTGTCGGTCGGCACCAGTTCGAGCGCCCGCGCATCGGGCTTCCAGATGTTGCCGTTGAAGAAGTACTTGAACATCTCCCCCGCGTCGGCCCCCGGCACGAACCCGACGAAATACTCGCCCGACTTTGTCAGCCGCGTCCCCGTCGCCCAGTTGTTGAACTCGCCGCGGACATCGCAGCTCGTCCGCGAGGGCGCCCAGACCTTGAACACCGTGCCGCCCGCGACCGGCGTCGCGCCGAGCGGCGCGTGCGCCAGCGTCGCGAAGTCGATCCCGAACCCATCCGCCGGGGGGGCGTCGCTCACGCCGCCCGGCCCGAGGTAGTCCGCGTCCGCCCCGTCCCGCGCCTCGATGACATACGAGAACGCCCCCAGCCCCGTCGCCGGGATCGTCGCCTCCCAGAGGTCATACGCCCCGCGCTCGCCCACGAACGCCGCCTCGGCCGACCCGCCCCCGGTCCAGAGCACCCGCGCCCCGGTCAGGTCGCCCCGGAACGCCTGGAACCGCACGGCGAAGGCCTCGCCGTCCCTCGGCACGCGCGGCGTGCGGTCCTGCCAGCCGACATGGCTCAGGCCGTCCCACTCGACCGTTCCATCGTGCGACGCGGCGAGCGCGGCGGAAACCCCGCCCGCGAGGCCCAGCGCGACAAATCGACCTCTCAGCATGACACCTCCCCGGACACCTTCGAAGGACATTCTCGGACACACCCGCCGACGGAAACGGCGCCGATAGGTCAGGTCAGCCTATCGACGCCGCCGGCGTCAATCGAGAGTTGATTCGCAAAAACCGGCCGACCGGTTCACGATTTCACGGGCATCCGTTCACGAACCCGTTGACGAACGCGCCGACATCGCCCAGGTCCCACACGCCGAACGGGGCCGCGAGGTCCGCGATCGGGTCCTGCGCCAGGAAGCCCGCGATGAACGCGTTGATGTCGGCCAGGTCGAGCACGCCGCACGGCGCCGCGATATCGGCCGGGTTGCACCCGGCGACCAGGGCCCACTCAACGAACGCGTCGCCCAGCCCCGTCCCCGTGCCGGGCTCGTTGAGCGTGACGAACGCGAGGACGCGTCCGTCGTCGGTCAGGGCGACATCCTCGGCGGAGAAGGTCGCGATCTCGACCTGCGTCGACCCGTCGAGCTGGATCAGGTCCCCCTGCCGGGCCACGACGGTCGTCCCGTTGAGCACGAGCGCCTGCCCGCCCCCGCTGGTGTTGCCGGCGACGAGGTAGTCGTTCCCCAGCCCGTTCATCGCGACGATCGTGTCGCCCCAGGTCTCGGCGCTGCCGGTCGTGATCGGCATCCCGGTCATCGCGATGACATCCCCGTTGCGCACGACCCAGTCCGTGTCGTCCGGGAAGTCGCCCCGCGCGAACCAGTTGCCGACATCGTCGACATCCACCGCGAAGACCGCGTCGATCGCCTGCGCCGCGCCGGGCAGCATGTCCCCGTCACGCAGACGCACCTCGTTGTTCACCAGCACCGCCTCGATCGAGCCGGTGCCGGGCAGGATGTCCGCCTCGGCCACCCAGACCGACCCGTCCGCGCTCGACGAGAAGGTGTTCCCGCTCAGCGCGACGAACGAATCGATGGGGTCGCCCTCGGCGGCGTTCGTTCCTTCCTGCGACCGGACCGTCGAGCCGTGGTAGAGGGCCGAGCGGTAATCGGTCGGGATGTTCGCGATCAGGTCGGCGCGGAAGGCGACGGTCCCGTCGTTGAGCACATGCGTCGAGTTGAGGCTGTTGCCGAAGACCTCGTCGCCCGCGCCGGTCGGGTCGAAGAGCCCCGGGGCGGGGTCGCTCTCGCGCACCGCGGTGATCTGCTGCGTCCCGTCGAAGAGGAAGATCACCTCGTCGGTCGTCGTCGTCGCCCCGTTGAGGCGCGACCCGTAGGCGTAGTGCCCCGAGTCGTTGATCCCGCAGTCCGAGTCGACGAACGAGTGCGTCGAGCCCGCGATCGGCGTCGCGCCGCCCTCGATCGCCACGACCGAGCCCGTCAGCCCCGACCCCGCGACGATCACATCCAGCGACGCGCCCACGAACCCTTTGAACACCCAGTGCTGCCCGTTCGGGCTCGCGTAGAGCGAGAGCAGCGCCGTGAGTTCCTGCCCCCCGCTCCCCGGCACCTGCGCCGTCGGGTGACCCGGGATCTCCGTGTAGATCACAAACGGCGTGTACCCGCCGCACTGCCCGAACGCCGACCCCGCCGCGCACGCCAACGCCCCGGCCAAACCAAGCGACTTGAACATCGTTCCCTCCTTCGCCGAGCCACACCGGCCCGGGGCAACCAGCCTACCGCGCCCTCGCCCAGAGACGAAGCGGGAAAGACAGGAGACGAAGCGGGAAAGGCCAAGTTCGCGCCGGCTCTACCCTCAACGCAGCACCACCAGCGGGTCCCGGTCCGCCCGGCTGATGCGGAATTCCACGCCCTCAAGGCCCGCGGCGAGGCGACGCCCGAACCGGGGCAGGAACCCGCGTTCCGTGTTCGTGTGCCCCGCGAGCAGCACCGCCATCCCCCGCGCCGTCGCCCCGATCACCGCGTGGTGGGTCATCTCGCCGGTCACGAACAGCTGGCACCCCCCCTGCACCGCGACATCGGCCAGGTCGCTGCCCGACCCGGGCACCACGCCGATCTTGTGCAGGGGCGAGTCTTCGTCGATCCCCTCCGGCAACGCGTACTTCAGCCGGCTCACCCCAAGGTGCGCCTGCAGCCGCGACCCCACCTCCAGCACCGTCGCGGGCTGGTCGAGCACGAGCCGACGCCCCGTCCCGGTCGCCCGGCTCGGCTTGGGCGCGAGCTCATAGATGTCGAACGAGGGCTCCTCGTACGGATGGAACTGCCGCAGCGTTTCGATCGCCAGCGGGAGCGCCGACCGCGAGCAGACCATCTCCAAGCGCAGCTCCTTCACGCGCTCCAGCCGCCCGGCCCGCCCCACCGCGGGGTTCGAGGCGTCCGAGCCCAGGAAGGTCCCCTCGCCCTCGGTCGTGAACGAGCAGACCGCGTACTCACCGATCTGCCCCGCGCCCGCCGTCGCGAGCGCGCCGCGCAGCTGCTCCACCGCGTCGCGCGGCACGAACACCACCAGCTTCACCTGCGCCGACCTGGCCTGCACCATCTGCGGCGCGAGCGCCCGGATGTCGCAGTTGATCCGCGGGTCGTCCGCCGGGCCGGTCGTCCCCGCGATGCCCTCGCACAGCCAGTCCGTCACGCCCCCGCGGGCCGAGTCCAGCGCCGTGTGCGGGCTGTAGATCGCGATCCCCGCCTCGATCGCCCCGCGCACGATCCGCTCCGCGGTCGTCCGGCTCGTCAGCCGCTCCAGCGGCTTCCAGATCGGGGGGTGATAGGCGACGATCGCCGAGGCCTTCATCCCGACCGCCTCGTCCAGCACGCGCTCGGTCAGGTCGATCGTCAGCAGCACCGGGCCCGTCAGCGCCCGCGCCGGGTCGCCCACATGCAGGCCGACGCGGTCCCATGGCTCGGCGCCCTCCAGCGGCGCGAACGCCTCGATCGCCTCCACCAGTGCCGAGACCGTCTTGGACATACCCGCCCTTTCCGTCCCGAGTCTACCCCCGTCCCCGGGCCCCCGCCCCCGCCCGATACCATCCACGCGTGTCCCGACGACCCGTCACGCTGCCCGCGCACGCCAAGCTCAACCTGGCGCTGGCCGTCGGGCCGCCGATCGCCCGGGGGCCCGGTGCCGGGTTCCACCCGATCGCCTCCTGGATGGTCCCCATCGACCTGGCCGACGAGGTCCGCATCGAGCCGCTCCCGCCCGGCTCGACCTCCCGCGTCGAGGTCCGCTGGCAGTCCGGGTCGCCGGTCGAGTGGCCCGTCGAGTCCGACCTGGCGACCCGGGCCCACCGGGCCCTCGAGGCGGTCGCGGGTCCCTTGCCCTGCGTGATCCGCGTCACCAAGTCGATCCCCGCGGGCGGGGGGCTCGGGGGAGGCTCGAGCGACGCCGCCGCGGTCCTCCGGGGGCTGGCGCAGGCCTTCGAACTCTCGCCCGCGCCGGGCGCCCTCTCCGCCCTCGCCCACAGTCTCGGCAGCGACATCCCGTTCTTCATCGACGAGGACCGCCCGCCGGATCATCCCCCGCGCCCGGCGCTCGTCACCGGGTTGGGAGACGCCGTCGAGCGGCTCGACGCCCGCACACCCGACGCCCCGGTCCTGCTGATCTGCCCCCCCTTCGGCTGCCCCACCGGCGAGGTCTATCGGACCTTCGACGCCGCGCCGCGGCCCTTCCGCCCCGAAGCCGTCGACCGCCTCGCCCGCGCCCCGGGCCTCGACCCGGCCGACTTGTTCAACGATCTGGCCGAGCCCGCCGAGCGGGTCCGTCCGGCCTTGGCGGGCCTGCGGCGCGCGCTCACCGAGGGTCTGGGTGTCCCCGTGCATGTCTCGGGCAGCGGGTCGACGCTCTTCTGCTTCGATGACCGGGCCGATCTCGCCGCGTCACTCGCTCCGGGGTCAATCGTCAGGTCGGCTCGCCCGACCTATGTTCCTATCCGCCCGTTTGGGCGGGAGGGCGGCTATCCGCGAGGGGACCGGGCATGACCGACGCAGCCAACGACCAGCGCAAGTTCCTGGGCATCGACCTCGGGGGGACCAATGTCCAGATCGGCGTCGTGGGCGCCGACGGCAAGGTCCTCAGCCGCGCCAAGCGGAAGACCGGCGCCGAAGAGGGGCGGGACGCTGTTCTCGCCCGCATCGCCGACGGCGTCAACGAGGCGTGCAAGTCGGCCGGGGTGCCCCTCGACCAGGTCGCCGCCGTCGGCATGGGGGCCCCGGGCCCGGTCGATCCGAACACCGGCGTCGTCATCGAGGCCGTCAACCTCCGGTGGGTCGACGAGCCCGTCGCACGCCTGCTCTCCGACCGGCTCGGCCGGCCCGTCTTCCTCGACAACGATGTCAATGTCGCCGTCTACGGGGAGTGGAAGCAGGGCGCCGGACGCGGGGCCCGCCAGCTCATGGGCGTCTGGGTCGGCACCGGCGTCGGCGGGGGCCTGATCCTCAACAGCCAGCTCTTCTACGGGCACTTCCTCACCGCGGGCGAGGTCGGGCACATGATCATGCACCAGATGAACCCGCCGGGAGTCCGCTCCGTCGAGCACAACTGCTCCCGCACCGCCATCTGCAACCGGGTCCGCCAGCTCATCGAGGCGGGGCGGGCATCGATCGTGCCCGATCTCGTCGAGGGCAAGCTCGGCAAGATCAAGAGCCGCACCATCGCCGACGCCTACCGCAAGAACGACGCGCTCGTGGTCGAGATCGTCCACGACGCCGCGACCCGGCTGGGCATCATGCTCGCCGGCGTGGTCACGCTGCTCTCGCTCGAGAAGATCGTGCTCGGAGGCGGGCTGACCGAGGCGATCGGCGAGCCCTTCGTCACCCGCGTCCGCGACGCCGTGAAGAAGGAGGCCTTCCCCGCGGTCTGCAAGCAGGTCGAGGTCGTCGCCAGCGCCCTCGAGGACAACGCCGGCGTCGTCGGCGCCGCCTTCATCGCCCTCGAACGCCTCGACGCCCGCGCATGAAAAACGCCGGGCGAGCCCGGCGTCGGTTCCAGCACCCCGGGCCGTGCTCAGTTCATCTCGTCGATCATCGCGTCCACCGCCAGATCGAATCGCTCCGGCGTGTCGTAGGTCCCGCGGGCGATCTCGCCCCGGACCCGATCGACCAGCTCGGCCCGGATCTCCGGCATCGCGTTCATCTTCGCCAGGAATCGCGCCGCGTCGGACACCTCGACGCGGTCATCCCCCCGGCGCGGCTTGGCCGCCCGGCGCTCCGCGGGCCGATCGGCCTGCTGCTCGGCCGGGGTGATCCGACCGGCGGACGCGGCTTGAATGGGCGGGAGTTCGGTCATTCGTACGCTCCTTCGCGGCCCCCTCGGCCGGGGCTGCTTCCTCTTCGTCGTTTCCGGTGGTTGGGCCGAACCACCGCTCTGGGCGTGAGTATCGACGGGTGGGGCGCGTGCGCTGCAAAATCCGATCTGGGTCTCAAGGAGCATCAACACCATGTCTCACAAGAGTTTGCGTGCAATAACCGCGGCTCGGACGACAATGTTTTTCAGTTGTGTTAGGGTGTTTCCGCCCGATCATGCCACCCCCAACCCACAACCGGGTAGGGACTCCTCCCACCGAACACGCCGCGCGCCGGCCGGGCTCCCCGCAGCCCTTGCGCTTCTCCTCCTGATCGTCCCCCTGACCGGGTGTGGCGGCACGCCGAAGACCGCCGAACCCGACCCTCGCCTCGCCGACGAGGGACGCCTCCTCTTCACGGAGCGCGACCCCGGGGCCGACGACCAGAATCCGGGATCACCCGACGGCGCCTCGGCGTTCACCATCCTGCTCGGCACGGTTCCACCGGCGTTCGAAAGCCGCCCGGAGGTGCTCGCCGCGGAGTACGCCCGGGCGCTGGGGGGCACGGAGGTCCGGGTGCTCCCGGCGGAGGGTGATCGCCCCGCGCGTCTTGTCCTCGGGCGGTACGCCGACCCGGGGTCGGCCGGGGCCCAGGCCGACCTGCACCGCGTCCGCGAGGCCGAGGTCGGGGGGCGCCGCCCCTTCGCCGGCGCGGTGCTGGCGCCGGAATCGGTCCCGACCCCCGAATCGGATCGGCTGGGGCGGTTCGATCTGCGTCGGGCCAAGGGGCTCCACGGGGCCGAGCACCGGTACACGCTCCAGATCGCGGCGTACGCGCGCGAGGACAACCAGCGCCCCAGCCCCGCCGATCTCGCGGCGTTCCGCAAGGCCGCGGAGGAGGCCGTCGAACGGCTCAGGCGCGAGGGGGAGCAGGCCTTTTTCTATCACGGGCCCAACGGGAGCATGGTGACCGTCGGGCTGTTCAACGACGGGGATCTGGACACCAGCGTGGCGCCGCCCATCGAGAGCCGGAGGCTGGCCGAGGTCAGGGCGCGGCACCCGCACAACCTGGTCAACGGGCGGGGCGTCCGCGAGGTCGCCCGCGGGGCCGAGGCCCAGGCGAGGCTCCAGGAGAGCCGGCTGGTGCTCATCCCGGATTAGGCGGGCCGCTCTCAGGGTTGGTAGGGCATCACGCCGCTGATGAAGAGCGGCTCGATCTCGATCACCCGCCACGCGCCGTCGCCCTCGAGACGCCACGCGATCGCGACCCAGGCGAGGGTCTTCTGCCCGTCGCGGGGCTGGACGCTGACATACGCCTGCGTGCGCGCGGCGTTTCGCCCGTCGATCACGCCCTGGCGCTCAATGAGCGCCACCCCGGAGACCGGGTACAGCTTGCCGAGCGCCAGGTCGACCGTGCTGATGATCGCGTCGCGCGAGAGGCTCTCGCGGACCGCGACCAGCCTGGTCGCCCGCATCCGGGCGTCGGCCGCGAGAAGCTCGTCGAGGGCGGCGAGATCGACCCCGGCGACGGCGCGGACCAGGGCGTCCTGCCGCGCGAGCAGCCGCTCGCGGTCGGTCTCGACCAGCATCGCGGTGAGCATGAACGCGCCGGCGGCGACGATCGCCCCGGCCGCGGCGAGCAGCCCCTCGCGCAGCCTTCCCTGCGCGTTGAGGGCGATCAGCACCAGCAGACCCACGAGGAGGAGCCCGACCGCGGGGGTCGTCGGCGATTCGAGCGCAAACCGAGTCAGGATGCCCGGTTGCGGCAGGGGCGGGACGGGCGGGTTGACCCAGTCCCCGAGTTGCGCGAGCAGGAGCGGGGGGTGCATGGGGAGTGCGGCCTTCTTTACAGGCAGGTCGCCGGGGTCGCCGATGCCTTGTTCACGCGGAGGGTCGCGGTGCGCCCCCCGTGCAGACCACCGTAGCCCGGCGGTTGCCGGGCGTCCCGGAGGACCGGGGCGAGCGGCGGGGCGGAGCGACCCATGGACGCGTTTTCCAACGAATTCACCTTCGACCTCGGCACGCTCGGGGGCATCTCCACCGGGAGCGGGGTCCTCGACCGCAACCTCCGGGTAATCGCGCGGACCAGCCCGGCGGCCGCGGCCCGCATCGCGCAGGCCCAACCCTCGCCGAGCCTCGAATGGGTCCCGAGCGAGGAGGCCGAGCCCGGGCTCGTGCTGCACGAGGCGGCCTCGGAGATCGCCGACCCGTTCGGGCTCTCGGGCCCGGGCCCGGCGGGTTCGCAGCGGGTGCTCGCGAGCCGGCGGCGTCCGTTGACCGAGGCGGCCCGGCTCGCCGAATCGGTGGATGTGGTCGGGCACGGGGGCGTGTGCGTGCTCGGGTTCGGCGCGGGCTACCACTGCCGCGCACTCGCGGAGCGGCTGGGCGAGGTCGGGGCGGTCGTCTGCTTCGAGCCCGATCTCGGGCTGCTGCGGGCGGTCTTCGAGCGCGTCGACCACAGCGCGTGGATGGAGAAGACGAACTTCGTGCTGCTGACCGAGGCCGAGGATCAGGCCGCGATCGGCGCGTCCATCCGCGGGCTCGAGGGCATCCTCGCGCTCGGGGTGAAGCTGCTCGAGCACCCCGCGAGCCGGGCCCGGCTTGGCGACCGCGCGGCGCGTTTCGGGGAGAAGTTCGCCAACACGATGCGGTCGATGCGGACCTCGGTGCTGACCGCGCTGGTGCGCTCGCAGGCGTCGCTGCGCAACATGGTGATGAACGCGGACTTCTACGCCTCGTCGCCCGGCATCGCGGACCTTGCGGGCGCGGGGTACGGGCGCCCGGCGATCGTCGTCTCGGCGGGCCCGAGCCTCGAGCGGAACATCGAGCTGCTGGCCGACCCGCGCGTGCGCGAGCACGCGGTGATCATCGCGGTGCAGACGGTGCTCAAGCCGCTGCTGAGGCGGGGGATCAGGCCGCACTTCGTGTGCGCGCTGGACTACCACGAGCTGAGCAAGCGTTTCTACGAGGGGCTGACGGCGGCGGATGTCGAGGGGGTGACGCTCGTGGTCGAGCCCAAGGCGAACCCGTCGATCCTCGAGTCGTTCCCGGGGCGGATCCTGTGCGTGCAGGAGCAGATGCTCGACCAGATCCTGGGCCCGGAACTGGCGGGACAGAAATGGCCCCTCAAGGCGGGCGCGACCGTGGCCCATCTGTGCGCGTACCTCGGGCGTCACATGGGGTGCGACCCGCTGGTGCTCGTGGGGCAGGACCTGGGCTTCACGGACGGGCAGTACTACGCCGCCAACGCCGCGATCCACGAGGTCTGGGCGGGTGAACTGGGCCCGATGCGCACGCTCGAGATGTTCGAGTGGGAGCGGATCGTGCGGAGCCGGAGCCTGCTGCGCCGGGCGGAGGACCTGCAGGGCCGCCCGATCTACACCGACGAGCAGATGGCGACCTACCTGGCCCAGTTCGAGGTGGACTTCGCCGCCGACGAGCAGCGCGGGCTGCGGGTGATCGACGCGACCGAGGGGGGCGTGCGCAAGGCGCACACGACCGTGATGACCCTCGCCGAGGCGCTCGAGCGGCACGCGGACGGGGAGCGCTTCGCGCCGCCCCCGCCCCGGGGCGGGCGGGAGCGTGCGGCGGTTTCGGCCGCGGTGTGCGCCCGGCTCGAGGCCGTGGCGCGGCAGGCGGACGAGGTCGAGTCGTGCAGCCGGCGTGCGGCGGGCATCCTGCGGGAGATGATCGCGCCGGGCGCGACGCCCTCGGGCGTGGACCGCCTGATCGACGAGGTCTACAAGGTCCGCGACGAGGTGGTGCGCCACGAGCCGGCGTACGGGCTTGTCCAGTTCATGAACCAGGCCGGGGCGCTGCGTCGCTTCCGGGCCGACCGGTCCATTCAACTGGACACCGCGATGGACGAGCAGGAGCGGCAGCGGAAGCAGATCGAGCGCGACATCTCGAATGTGGAGTGGACCGCCGACGCCGCCGCTGAACTGGCAAGGCTGCTCCGGGGCTCGGCCTCCGCGGTCCGGGGCGAGCGCGCCCGCGAGACCACCGACCCCGCGCCGACGCCCGAGCAGCTCGAGGCCCGCCCGGATCGCCGCGTCGCCGCCCTGCTCGGGTACGACCACGAGATCAATGGGCTCGGGCTGCCGCGCGGCGGCCCGACGGTCTCCGAACCCCCGCTCCGCGCGACCGTGCGCCGGCTTCTCCGCGCCCCCGGGCTCGACGAGATCGTCGTCATGACGGGCGCTCCCCAGGCCGCGGCCGCGGCGCTCGGGGAGATCGCCTCCGGCCCGCGCGTGGCGATCGAGCCGGTCGACGCCGGGGCCCTGCGGGCCCGGACGCGCGCGATCGGTCGGGCCCGGCTCATGAGCCCCGACGCCTGGCGCGGGGCGATGGGCGGCGTGTCGTGCTACGACGAATCGTTCGATCCCCGACTCGCGGGCGAGGTCATGGCAAAGCGGGGCCTCGACGCGGCGGTCCTCGTCGGGGCGGACTGGATGCTCGTCGACCCGGCCCTCGTCGCCGCGGTGGTCGACCGCTACCGCGAGCAGCCCGAGACGGTGCATCTCGCGCTCACGCAGGCCGCCCCGGGCCTCGCCGGGCTGCTGCTCGACCGCGAGGCGATCGCGCAGATGGGCGAGGGGCAGGCGCACGCGGCGAACTACGCGACGGTGGGGGGGCTGCTCTCCTACCTGCCGATCGCGCCCCAGGCCGACCCGGTCTCCAAGGCGTTCTGCGTGCCGGTGCACCACACGGTGCGCAACGCGGGGCGGCGGTTCGTGCCCGACACCCCGGAGGGCGTCTCGCTCATCGAGGGCGCGATCGATCGCCTGGGCGACCGCTGGGAGCGGGCCGACGCGGAGGCCGTCGTCGCCGCCTCGGTCGACCGCGCCCCGGCCGCGCCCCGGCACCTGGTGCTTGAACTCTGCACCGGCCGGCTCGCGGGGGGCATCTTCGGGCAATGGCGCCGTACCGCCACGCCCGGCGGGGGCGAACGCCCCGTGCTCGCGCTCGACTCGGCGACCCGGATCATCGAGGCCTTCGCCGCGGGGAGGCCAGACACGGTGCTGACGCTCGACGGCGTGGGCGACCCGCTCATGCACCCGGGCCTGTTCGGCGTCGTCGCCGCGGCCCGGGCCGCCGGTGTGGGCCTGGTCCACCTCCGCACCGACGCGCTCGCGGACGCTTTCGACGCGGACCGGCTCGTCTCCTGCGGCGTCGATGTCCTCAGCGTCGACCTGCTCGCGACCTCGCCGGCGACCTATGTGCGCATGGCGGGCGTCGACCGGTACGACCTGGTCAAGTCCCGCGTGGAGGCGCTGCTCGAGCGGCGGGGCTCGGCGGGCGGGCTCCCGGGCGTCTGGGTCGTCCCGCGGATCACGCGCTGCGACGAGGTCTACGAGGAGATCGAGCCGTTCTACAACGGGTGGCTCATGGCCGCGTGCAGCGCCGTCATCGACCCGATCCCCGACGGCGCGGTGATGCCCGAGTCGGCCCGGATCCGGGCGCTCCCGCTGCCCGCGCTGGCCAGGATGCGCCGCCTGCGCGAGACGCTGCTCGTGCGCAGCGACGGGCGGGCCTGCGACGCCGAGGGCAACCCCGCGGGCGACCTGCTCGACGAGCCCTTCGAACGCGTCTGGCGGGCGATCTGGCGCGAGCGGGGGGAACGCGTGGCGGCGTGAGGGAAACGACGGATCCACCGGCTGCCCCAACAGATCGCTTTGATGTGTTCATGCAGAAAGCCGGTCGAGGTCCATCGGCCACGACCGGCGGAGACTCGTGACTCGGTCAAGGCGTCTTCAGGAAGACCAAACAGGGAACGCCGCCGTCGGAGCCGTTCGGGCCTCTGGCCCCCTGTGCGGCACCGCCCTGTGCGCCGTTAGGACCTTTAGAAGCAGGAGTTTGACCTGGGATGCCAAATCCAGCGTCACCACCTTGCCCACCCTTCCCCGGAATTGTCGATCCTCCGGGGAATCCCGTGCCACCGTCGCCCCCGGCAGCCCAGCCGCGGCCACCGTTGCCGCCGGCACCGCCAAGGCCAGAAGTTGCGTTGCCTCCTGAACCGCCCGCACCGCCATTCGCTGGACCGCATCCCCCATACGCGCCATTTCCACCCTGACCTCCTGACCCTCCCTTGCCGCCCTTTGCAGTCCCGCTCTGTCCACCATTTCCGCCGTCGCCACCGACTGAAGTTGGACTCTCGCAACAGGGGCCTCCATTTTGGCCCGATCCCGCGCTGCCGGATGCAGCGTGGCCCCCTCGCCCCCCCGTGCCTCCAGGAGTTGCTGGTGTGCACCCGCCTTCTCCGTCTGCGGCAGCGTTGGTTCCGGCACCTCCCGAGCCGCCATTCCCACCTGTTGCGGGGGCGGAGGCAAAGCCGTTACTCCCGTTCGCGCAGTTGTCCGCAGTTTCCGGGTCCCAAGGGCTCGCATTCGGGCTGCTGTTGTCGTCGCCATCCGTGCCTGGTGATCGGAGGTCGCGGCCGTAGCCTGAAGCAAGTTGAACATCGACGACGAGAGCATCCCCACCATTGCCGCCTGTCCCCGTAATCCCCAGAAGCGCCAAAGAACGAACAGATTGCCCCGCGTCTCCGCCATCGCCGCCATGAATCACTCCACCAGAGCGAGCAACGACTGAACCAAACACAATCACATGTCCCCCATCCCCACCGGATCCCGCGGGTCCGCCCGAACCACCGCGCCCGCCGCTGATCTCGCCGTCCAACAGGATCCATGGGGCGTCAAGGACGACCTGACTGCCTTGCCCACCGATCTCCCCCTCGGAAAGTCCGGAGTAACCAGCGCCACCCCGAATGTCTCCCTTGATTTCGATGGAGCGGTTGGAGAAGATCCGCAGACTCGGCGCGGCATGCCCGCCGAGCTCATCGCCACTCAGGAGAACGATCTCCCCCTCGATCTGTGCTTCCTCTTCTATCATCAGATCGAGGTTCCCAACAACGATGAGCCTTGAAGATGCAGGAATCCGGAGTGAGCGGGCAGTGATAATTCCACTCAATCTGTGTGAACCGATGATGTGAAGATCGTCGCCCAGGCTGGCGTTGGATTGGGCGAATCCGAAGTTGATCACTACGGACAAAACGGCCAAGCTGATCGTCGAATATATCCTCATCATGGATACTCCTTCCCTGATTCCGGTGCCCTAGTTGCTTGCGACGCTTTGCAAGGGCTGCCTCGTCGCCCGTATGTCGAGTTTTGCCCCTGGATGGCGTTTCCCCCGTTCCCGCCCGTGTGGCCAGCGCCTCCATCACCACCAATGACGCGTTGTGACAGGCCGCCGAGCCCGCCGTCACCCGGGCCGTTGCCATCGCCCCCGTTTCCTCCTGAGCCTGCGGCGCCGTTAGAGGCGCGTCCTCCATTTCCCCCGCGCCCGCCCAGCCCCCAAGGGCGGCCCGATCCACCCCGGCCTCCGATGCCTCCGCGCCCGCCGACGGCCATCCCGGAGTCCCCCCCCGTCCCTCCGTTGCCGCCGCCCAACAGCGAACGCACACCCGGAGGCGGAGGCTCGCAGGCGTCCCGCCCCGGGTACCCGTTCTCGCCCGGGCCTCCGAGCGCCTCGCCCCCGTGGCCCGCATCGCCCCCCCCGCCACCGGGGATGGCGTCAGAAGTCAAATCCGCGTCCCCACCCAGCCCGCCGGACCCGCCGATTCCCCCGAACGCGTGCGCTCCCGGGGCCCCGGGCCAGCCTTCTCCGATGGCGTTGTCGCGTTGCAGGACGAAGGACATCGGGATCATCGCACGCTCCGCCCGGCGCGGCGCGTAGGGGTCGTCGGCGCGTGCGGACCCGCCATTCCCGCCCGCGCCTCCGTTCCCGGGAATGCCTGCGTCATTGGGTGGGCCGCCGTTCCCACCGTGCCCGGCTGAGCCGCCGATGAGCAGGACCGGGTGCCCGTTGGTGGTGATGATTACCCCGCGGACCGAGCAGTTCCCGCCATCTCCGCCGTTGCCGCCGGGTTCCCCGGGGTCGCCGTGGTTTCCCGGTCCTCCGCTCCCGCCCTCGAAGGACTGCTGGGCGGTCACGATGAGGGGTGCGTCGAGCATGATCGAGCCTCCGTTGCCGCCCGGCTCGCCGGGGTCGAGCCCCGGATGGCCCCGGCCCGTGCGGATCTGCCCGTCGATGCGGATCATCACACCGGCGCGCAGCTCGATGGAGGCCCCGTCGCGGGCATCCTCTGCCTTGGGCGTGCCGGCGACGATCACGCCGTCGACGCGGATGCTGTTGGAGGCCCTGATGACCAGGTCGCCGTCGAGGCGGAGCACCTCCCCCCGTTCGAGGACGAAGTCCTCGACCTCGACGACGCCTGATGTAGGAATGGTCGGGGCGGCGGCTTCGGCGCGTACATGGGAAGACAAGACTATCGCGAGGAGGAATGCGCCAAAGACCCGAAGTGGGAACAATCGAGTAGATGTCATCGCAGCAATCTACGCGACTCGGTTCATGATCACAAGGCAAATACTGTGCAACATAGAAATGTGAACCTCCACCTATTTCGGGGGCGGCACGCCGATGTCCTCGTCCCACAGGTCGGGGCGGTCGGCGATGAAGCGGCGCATCAGGTCGACGCAGCGTTCGTCGTCGAGCACGACCACCTCGATCCCCTCGGCCCGCAGCCAGTCCTCGCGCCCCTGGAAGGTCCGGTTCTCGCCGATGACGACGCGCCGGACGCGGTGGAGGACGGCCGTGCCGGTGCACATCGCGCAAGGGCTCAGGGTCGAGACGAGGGTGAGGGTGTGCCAGTCGCGGCGCCGCCCGGCGTTCCGGATACAGACGGTCTCGGCGTGGGCGGTGGGGTCGCCGGTCTGCACGCGGAGGTTGTGCCCCCGGGCGACGATCTCGCCCCGGGGATCGGCGAGGACCGAGCCGATGGGGATGCCCCCCTCGGCGGCGGACTTGAGGGCCTGCTCATACGCGGCGTCGAGGAGGATGCGGTCGCTGGGCATGGGATCACGATACACCGGGGCGGCCCGGGTCAGTAGACTCGCCGCATGCCGCCCGTCCTGCCCGCGAACCTCGTCGTCTTCGACCACCCGCTGATCAGCCACAAGATGTCGTACCTGCGCGAGGCGACGACCAGCCACCGGGCATTCCGGGCGTTGATGGCCCAGATCGCGGGGTTGATGGTCTACGAGGTGACGCGATCGTTCGAGACGCGTCCCGTGGAGATCGAGACGCCGCTGGAGCGGACCGGGGCCAAGCGTCTGGCGCGGACGATCACGGTGGTGCCCGTGCTCCGCGCGGGGCTGGGGATGACCGAGGGCGTGCTCGACCTGATGCCCGAGGCGAGGGTGGGCCACCTGGGCCTGGCGCGCGACGAGCACACGCTCCGCCCCAAGGCCTATCTCAAGAAACTCCCGGGCGACCTCGACGCCGGGCCTGTCGTGCTCGTCGACCCGATGCTCGCGACGGGGGGCTCGGCCCTGGCCGCGATCGCGATGCTGCGCGAGGCGGGGGCGCACGACCTGCGGATGATCTGCCTCGTCGCGTCGCCCGAGGGGGTGGAGCGTCTCGCGCACGAGGCGCCCGATGTCACGATCTACGCCGCGGCGCTCGACGAGCGCCTCGACGAGCGGGGGTACATCCGCCCGGGCCTGGGCGACGCGGGGGACCGGCTGTACGGGACGGTCTGAAACGACAACCGGGCGATGCGGGGAGGGGGCCCGCACCGCCCGGTCTTTGGTTGTCCGCAGGTCAGGCGTCCGGTCCGAGGCGGGGGTCAGAGCAGCGCGAGGCAGATCATCGAGACGCCCAGCGCACCGGCGAGCAGCAGGCCGTACGAGACAAATCCCAGCGCGATCGGCCAGCCGGGATCCGAGGCGACCGGGTCGCGCGCGACGGCGTGGGCGGTGGCGTGCTTGGCGTGGTGTTGCATCGGGTGGTCCTTTCGTCGAGATTCGACAACAGGAGCCAACAGCCCGTGCGCGGGCGCTATTCCGGCCACGGATTTCGGGCCCGCGGCTCAGCAGACGCGGTTGGGCGGCGTGCGCCCGCCGAGGATTGCGGCCGCGTTCTCCGCGACCATCTTCGTCATCTCCTCGCGGTAGCGGACCTCCGCCGAGCCGATGTGCGGGGTCATCACGACATTGTCGAGATCGAGCAGGCCCTCGTGGATCCTCGGCTCGTGCTCGAAGACATCGAGCCCCGCGCCGAAGATGCGTCGGGCGCGCAGCGCCGCCGCGAGCGCCGCCTCGTCCACCACCGGGCCCCGCGAGGTGTTCACGAGGATCGCGTTGGGCTTCATCAGCCCGAGGCGGCGCGCGTCGATCAGGTGCCGCGTCTCGTCCGTCAGCGGGGTGTGGATGCTGACCACATCGGCCAGGGCGAGCCCCTCGTCGAGCTCGACGCGCCGGGCGTTCACCGGGGCGAGCTCGAACCCCCAGTGCCGCGACCGCGCGGTGTAGAGCACGCGCATGCCCCACGCCAGCGCCCGCGTCGCGACGCCGAACCCGATCCGACCCGCCCCGACGATGTGCAGCGTCCGCCCCGTCAGGTCGAGCCCCATGAACTCGGCCATGCCCAGGGGGCCGTGCCGCTCCCACGCCCCCGTGCGCGCGAACCGGTCCCCTTCCACCAGCCGCCGCGCCACCGCCATCACCAGCACCCACGCGAGGTCGGCCGTGCCCTCCGTCACCGCGTCGGGCGTGTTGGTCACCGCGATCCCCCGGGCCCGGCAGGCGTCGAGGTCGATGTTGTTGTACCCGACGGCGAAGTTGCAGACGCCCTTGAGCCCGGGCCCCGCCGCGTCGAGCATCGCCTCGTCGATGTGGTTGCCGAACATCGAGACCAGGATGTCGCACCCCCGCACGAACGCCCGGATCTTCTCCGCGGGCTCGGCCCGGTCGCTCAGCACCCGGACCTCGGCCCCAGGGACGACCAGCGTGCCGGGAACGGTCCGCGTGACGGCGACAACGGGGCCTTGGGTGCTCATGCCGATACGCTAGCACCGCGCCCCGAGGCATCGGCCCCCGTGAGACTGCTGACCTGGAACATCCTCCACGGCGGGGGCCCCGAGCGGCTCCCCCGGATCGCGCTCGCCCTGCTCGACTGGGCCCCCGATGTCATCACGCTCACCGAGTTCCGCGCCGCGCGGGGCGGGTCGCTCCGGGCCGTCCTCGCCGACCACGGCTGGGAGCACCAGGCCGTCAGCGGCGGGCACGACCCCGACTCGGACCCGGCCCCGCCCTCGCCCAACCGGGTTCTCATCGCCTCGCGCCGCCCGATCGACGCGGTCGACGCCCACCCGGGCCTCCCGCCCGCCCTGCGGCGGCGCATCCTGACCGCCCGCCTCCGCTCGGGCCCCCGCTCGGGCCTCGAAGTCACCGCGGTGCATGTGCCCGAAGCGGCCCGCTCGGACCGGGCTGGTCTGGTCGCCAAGACGGCGGTGTGGCACGAGTTGCTCCGTGCCGCGCGCGCCCGCCGGGACGCGGACCATGTGATCCTGGGGGACCTCAACACGGGTCGGCACCGCCTCGACGAGGCCGGCGCGTCGTTCTCCTGCACCGCCCTGCTGGGGCGGCTCGCCTCGCTCGGGTACGCCGACGCGTGGCGAACCCTGCACGGGGCGGCGCGGCAGGGCTCGTGGTTCAGCCCCGCGGGCGGCGCGTTCCGCATCGACCACGCGCTGGTCTCGCCCCCGCTCGCCCCCCGCGTCACGCACGCCGAGTACGGGCTTTCCGCCCTCGCGGAGGGCCTGTCGGACCACGCGCCGCTGGTGGTCGGGCTCGCCCCCGGGCCCGCGGAGGCCGGAAATCACGGGGAATTTTGTGCGGGGACTTCAAAAAACCCTCCAAAAATCGGGGAAAACGGGCGCGGGGGCCGATAGTCTCCACGCCTCGGCCGGAGGATCGGCCGAATCCAACCTCGACTCGGAGTCAACGCCATGGCAAAGAAGACCTCGAAGAAGCCCGCCGCGAAGCCCGCGGCCAAGAAGCCCGCCTCGAAGGCGGCCCCCAAGCCCGCCAAGATCGCCAGCTCCGGCAAGCCCCGCACCAAGAGCGAGATCATGGGCACCATCGCCGATCATGTCGGGATCTCCAAGAAGGAGGTCGCCGGCGTCTTTGATGTGATGAGCCAGATGATCGGGGCCGACCTCAAGAAGGGCGCCGCCGAGCAGTTCACCGTCCCCGGCCTCATGAAGGTCTCGGTGGTCCGCAAGCCCGCCACCAAGGCCCGCAAGGGGATCAACCCCTTCACCAAGGAAGAGGTCATGTTCAAGGCCAAGCCCGCCCGCAATGTCGTCAAGGTCCGCCCCATGAAGGGCCTCAAGGACCTCGTCGCCTGACCGGGCGCCCCAGCTGAAATCTCCCACCACGCGGCCCGGAGTTCTCGCCCGGGCCGCGGTTGTTTTTGTCCCGGGCCGGGACCGGCGGTCAGTCCTTCACCAGCCGCATCGCGATCAGGTCCTGGACATCGAGCAGCCCCACGGGGCGGCCCGCGGGGTCGGTCACGGGGATCTCGTCCTGCCGGTGCTCGCGGACGAGGTTCACCGCGTCCCGGGCCAGCGCCGTGTCGGGCAGAGCCCGGGGCGAGGCGGTCATGACCTCGCCGATCGCCCGATCCAGGGCCCCCCGGTCCCGCAGCACCAGGCGGCGCAGATCCCCGTCGGTGAAGATCCCCGCCAGCCGCCCCGTGCCCGGCTCGACCACCAGGATCGCCCCGGGGCGCCGCTCCAGCCTCGCCGCGTGGTCGAGCGCCTGCGCGACCGTCTCCGCGGGCTCAATCAGGGGCAGGTTCTCCCCCGCACGGAACCGGAGCAACTCGGTCACCGGGCGGAGCAGCCCGCCCAGTTGCCCCCCCGGGTGGCGGCGGCGGAAGTCCTCGTCGGTGAACGCGCGCCGCCTCGCCACCGCCAGCGCCAGCGCGTCCCCCAGCGCCAGCGTCACGGTCGTCGAGCTCGTCGGCGCCACCAGCGCCTGCCCCCCGTGGTCCCGGGCCGCCTCCTGATCGACCAGCTCGGCCAGCACCGCGTCGGCGACCCGCTCCAGGCTCGAGGGGGCCCGTGCCTCCCCCGGGGCCGACCCGCGCGTGATCGCGATCACCGGGATCCCGTCCTGCTTGAGCGTCGCCGCGAGCGCCACGACCTCCTCGGTCTCGCCCGAGTGCGAGATGCACACCGCGACATCGCTCGCGCGGAATCGGCCCAGGTCCCCGTGGGCCGCCTCGGTCGGGTGCACCGCGTGCGCGGGGATGCCCAGCGAGGACATCGTCGCCGCGATCTTCTGCCCGATCAGCCCGCTCTTGCCCAGCCCCGACACCAGCACCGTGCCCCCGGCCCCCGTCGCCCGCTCGATCAGCGAGACCGCCCCCGTGAACGAGTCGCCCAGCGCCGCCGCGGCCCGGCGGATCGCCTCCGCCTCGTCGTGCAGCACGCGGGCGGCGTAGTCGAGTTCGTGCGCCGGCTCGGTCGTCCCCATCGCCGTAGGGTACACTCGCCCGGGCGGGCGGAGCCGTCTCCTGTGTGCCCGGAAGGCCCCTCACGCCCACGGGGGATCGCGTGACCGTCGACTACCGCGTCCAGCTCGAAGCGTTCGAAGGCCCCCTGGACCTGCTGCTGTTCCTCATCCGCAAGGCCGAGGTCGAGGTCACCGACATCCCCGTCGCCACCATCACCGACCAGTACCTCGCCTTCCTCGAGCACATCGAACGCATCGACATCGACCTCGCCGGCGAGTTCCTCCTCATGGCCGCCACGCTCATGGAGATCAAGAGCCGCGTCGTCGGCGCCATCGGCGAGCCGGCCCGCGGAACCGGCGAGCGGGCCGGGGTGGACGAGGACGGCCCCGACCCCAGGGCCGAATTGGTCCGCCAGCTGCTCGAGTACAAGAAGTACCGCGACGCCGCCGACGCCCTCGAGCGCCGCCGCGAGGAGTGGGAGGCCCGCTTCCCCGTCGCCCCCGCGGGCGTCTCGGCCGACGAGCTCCGCGAGGCGTTCGAGGCGATGGACGACCCCGAGATCGAGGACCTCAACCTCCTCGACCTCTTCGAGGCCTTCCGACGCATCGCCGAGACCGTGAACATGGACCGCCTCGGCGAGCACCAGGTCCTCTCCGACGAGACGCCCATCGAGCTCCACGCCGAGGACATCCTCGACCGCGTCCGGCGCGAGTCCGAGCAGGGCGGGCAGCTCACGCTCTTCGGCGTGCTCCAGGGGCGGACCCGCCCCGAGATGGTCGGCCTCTTCCTCGCGATGCTCGACCTCATCCGCCAGCACCGCCTCGCCTTCCGGCAGGAGCAGGACGAGCACGGCACCAGGGGCGAGATTGTGCTCGAGGTCCGCGAGCCCGAGGGGCCGGACGACCCCGGCGCCGCCCTGCCCGGGTAGGCTCCTGCCCATCCCACGGGAGACCCCCTCGATGCGCACGCCGCCCGCTCTCTTCGCGTTCACCCTCGCCGCCGCCGCGCTCGCCGCCGACCCCGGCGCGATCAACAACGACCCCGTCCGCGACACGCCGCTCGACCGCTACACCGCCCAGCGCGACCCCTCCTTCGCCTTCACCCTCGAACGCACCTACGCCGATCGCCCCGGGTTCACCGGGTACGCCCTCAACCTCACCAGCCAGACCTGGCGCGCCGAGGGCGAGGTCGACTTCCCGCGGTGGACGCACATGATGGAGATCGTCCGCCCCGACAACGCCCGGGGCGACGCCGCCCTGCTCATGATCGGGGGCGGGCAGCGCCAGGCCACCCCCAACGAGCGCATCCGCGAGGTGCTCTACACCATGGCCGGGCTCACCGGCGGCGTGGTCGTCTTCCTGCCCAATGTCCCCAACCAGCCGCTCACCCTCAACGGCGACGACGAGATCCGCTTCGAGGACGACCTCCTCGCCGAGTCCTGGGTCACCGCCGGGCGGACCGACGACCCGGGCTGGATCATCCACCTCGCGATGGTCGAGTCCGCCGTCGCCGCCATGGACGCCGCCCAGGCCTTCCTCGCTTCAGATGAGGGAGGGAATCTCGCGATCGACCGGTTCATCGTCTCGGGCGGCTCCAAGCGCGGCTGGACCACCTGGCTCACCGCCGCGGTCGACGACCGCGTCGCCGGCATCATCCCGCTCGTCATCGACACGCTCAATCTCCCCGCGACCATGCGCCACCACTGGGGCGCGTACGGCTTCTGGGCCCCCGCGATCGGCGACTACGCCAGCCGCCGCCTCTTCAAGTGGCTCACCTCCCCCGAGGGGCACACGCTCCGCAGTGTGGTCGATCCCTATCTCTACCGCGACCGCCTCACGATGCCCAAATTCCTCCTCAACTCCGCGGGGGACCAGTACTTCCTCCCCGACACGACGAGGTACTACCTCAACGACCTGCCCGGCGTGACCCGCCTGCGCTGCGTCCCCAACACCAACCACAGCCTCGACCGCAACCTCGACGCGGTGCAGTCCGCCCTCGCCTTCGCCGCCGCCGTCGCCCAGCGTCGGGACATCCCCGGCATGGCGTGGCACGCGCCCGAGCCCGGCGTGCTGCGGGTCACGATGGACGCGCCCGCCTTCGAGGCGACGCTCTGGCGCGCGCACAACCCGGTCGCCCGCGACTTCCGCCAGGAGGCCGTCGGCAACATCTGGGAATCCACCCCGCTTGCGCCGGCTGAAGACGGCGTCTACGAGGCCCGGGTCGAGGTGCCCGAGGAGGGCTTCACCGCCTTCATGGTCGAGGCGAGGTTCCGCATCGAGGGCCTGGCCCTGCCCCTCACCTTCACCACCGAGGTGCAGGTCGTGCCCGATGTGCTCCCCTTCGCGGACAAGCCGGTGGAATAGGCCGGTTCAGACCCGCCTTCGCGTGGGCGACGGTGCCACGACCCTCCCGCGGGGCGCGTCGTGCGTCACTCCGCGACCGCCGGAGCCGCACCACGCGCCGCTGCCGCGGCGGGTGGTGGCACCAGGTCGCACGCGGCCGCGTTCCCAGTCACACGCTGTCCGCCAGCGGGTCCTTCTGCCACACCGCGATCCCCGGCGTGTGCCAGCTCACGAACTCGAAGTTCACCAGCTGCCCCCGCCCCGTCGCGACGATCTCCCGCAGCACGCCGTGCACGCGCGCGTCCTCCCCCGCCTCCGCGAGGTTGGCGGTGTTGTCGAAGATCACCACCCCCCGCGGCTCGACCTTGGGCTCGACCAGATCGAACTCCCGCTTGATGTCCGCGTAGTCGTGCGAGCCGTCCAGGAACGCCACGCGCACCGCCCGCGTCTTCTCCAAGAGACGCGGCAGCACGGCCTTGCTGTCCCCCTCGTGCAGCGTCACGCGCCCCGCCAGCCCCGCCCGCTCGATGTTCGCCCGGGCCCGGGCCGCGGTGTCGGCGTCGATCTCGATCGTCTGCACCGACCCGGGCGCCTTGCTGTCCGCCAGCGCCTGCCCCAGCACAATCGTCGAGCAGCCCAGGTTCGAGCCCGTCTCGAGGATCGTGTTCTCCCGCTCGGGGTGCAGCGTGCACAGGGTGATCGAATACAGCAGCCCCCACCCCGGGTAGCCGATCGTCAGCCCCGACTTCTTCTTCGCCGATTCGATGTCGGTGACGCCCTCCTCCAACTCCGCGAGCACGCGGTTGGGCAGCAGCGAGCGGTCGTAGTCGAACCGGCGGTAGAAGCGGGGCGGGCGCATCCGGGCTCTATCGGCTGGCCCGCGGGCATGGGTTCAGAGTTATCGGGCGGGGGGGAGAGCCCGGGCCGGTCAGGCCGGGGCCGTCGCGGGCCTGGGCTGCGACCCGGAGGCCGCGAGGTCGGCCAGCACATCGGCCATGCGGAGGGGGCGGCTCTCCAGGCGCTGCACCTCGGCCCGCAGTTCGCGCCGCTCGCGCAGGATCCGCTCGAACTCGCGGTGCACGAGCGCCTTCAGGTCGTCGGATCGGATGGTGCCGTTCGATTCAGCCATGTCTCACCACGAGAGTATCACCAAACAACCCACGAAAGCAAGCACAAACACAAGAGTCGCACGCAATCCCCATGCAAACGCCCGCTCCGCCGCCAGTATTCGGTACCGCTCCCGGAGGTTCCGTCTGCGCAACTCACCCGCGGCGTGCGCGATCTGGCTGAACACGATCGCCTCGGGCTCGCTGGAGTGCTCCATCGCCCACTCGAGAAACTCCTCCGGGAGATCCAGTTCGTAGCTCGCTGTCGGGGGGGTGTCGGGGGGGCGGCCCGGGTCGCTCCCCGCCGCCTTCTTCCTGTCCTCGCGGTGCAGGTCGGCCGCCTCGACGGGCGGTCGCATCGAGTAGAGCAGGAAGATCAGCGTCTCGAGCATCTTCCACGCGGCGAAGGCGACCGGCGCCGCGAGCACCAGCGACGCGATCGTCGCCAGGACCGCCCCGAGGCCCGCGTCGGTCACATCGGACAGGACCTTCAGCAGCGCCACCACCTGCCCGCCGACGAGGGTGCTTGCCAGGGTCACGAGGACGCGCACACGGTCGGCGTGCCGGTCCGCGACCTCGCGCTCGGCCTCCCACAGGCGGTCCCCGTGGCGCACGAGCAGATCGCCCAGAGCCTTTGCTCCAGGGGCCTCTTCGCTCACGCCGGCGTCCCCCCCGGCGCCGCCTCCGCGGGGTCGGCCCGCATGAACAGCGCCTCGCCCTTGCGGATCGCCTGCCCGACCTTGAGCCCCCACTCGGGATGGGCCCAGGTCGCCAGTTCCGAGAGCGGGGCCCTGAACCCCGAGTCGGGGTCGTCCGGGTCGTTCAAGGGCGAGCAGCCCCAGTTACGCCAGATCTCGGCCGCCTTCGCCGGCATCGCGGGCGCGAGCAGGAGCGAGGCGATCCGCAGCGCCTCGGCGCAGGAATACAGGATCGTCGCCAGCGCCCGCTCCGCGTGCTCGTGGTCGCCCAAGCGCTTGGCGAGCGTGAAGGGCGCGGTGTGGCTGATGAACTCGTCCACCTCGCGCGACAGCCTGATGCCCGCGCCCAGCGCCTCGTCCAGCGCGAGCCGCCCGACCGCCTCCGTCGCGGTCTCGACCGCCCTCGCCGCCGACGCCGCCAGGTCGAAGGTCCGGCCCGGATCGTCCGCCGGCTTGCCCGCCGCCTCGCGGGCCGCCATCGCGATCGGCATCGCCTTCCCTTCCGGGAAGCCGAACCGCCCGTCGCAGGTGCGCGCCACCCGCCCCTCGAAGTACTTCTCGAACATGTTGCCGACTCGGCTCGTCGCGTTGCCGATCCCGTTCGCGAGGTCGGCGTTGTAGACCTCGACGAACCGGGCGTGCGCAAAGTCCGCGTCGGTCGCCCCCAGCGGGCCCTGCGTCGTCAGGAACCATCGCACCGCGTCGAGGCTGTATTTCTCCGCGTAGGCCTTCAACTGGTCGATCTCGATGAAGTTGCCCAGGCTCTTGCTCATCTTCCGCCCCTCGGCGATCCAGTACGCGTGGGCGTACACCGTCGCGGGGGGCTGCTCGCCCAGGGCGTGCAGCATGCAGGGCCAGATCACCGCGTGGAACCAGAGGATGTCCTTGGCCATCAGGTGCACCGCCAGCGGGCGGTCCTTGGGCCAGAACCTCCGCCGGTCCGGCTGGTCCACCATCGTCAGGTAGTTGCACAGCGCCTCGATCCAGACATAGATCCGGTGCTCGGGGTCGTTGGGCATGCGGATGCCCCAGTCCGCGTCGCCCTCCTTGATCCGCCTCGACACGGGCACCCGCTGCAGCCCCTGCCGGATGCGCCCCATCACCTCGTTCCGCCTCGCCTCGGGCAGCACGCGGATCGCCCCCGATTCGATCCGCTCCCGCAGCCAACCCTCGTACTTGTCGAGGTGGAAGAAGTAGTTCTGCTCGGTCCGGCGCTCCAGGGGCTTGCCCGTCACCGGGCTCTTGAACTCGTGCTCCTTCGCGGTCGACTCGGTGACATACTCCTCCTGCGAGGGGTCGTACCACCCCTCGTAGTCGCCCAGCTCGATGTCGCCCGAATCGACCAGCCGCTGGATGTACGCCGACGCCCGGTCCTTGTGCCGGTCCTCGGTCGTGCGCACGAAGTCGTCGTGGGTGAACCCCATGAACGCGAACGCCGCCTTGAACCGCTCGGCGTTCTGCGTCGCCCAGTCCAGGGGGGTGAGCCCGCGCTCCGCGGCGGCCTTGGAGACCTTCTCCGCGTGCTCGTCCGTCCCGGTCAGGAAGAAGACCTCCCGACCGAGCATCCGCTGGGCCCGGGCCGCCACATCCGCCAGCAGCGTGGTGTAGCAGTGCCCGATGTGGGGGCGGTCGTTCACATAGTAAATGGGGGTCGTGATATAGCAGGGCGGCGCCGGCGTCGTAGAGTTCATGCGATCCGTCTTTCCGGACTTTCCAAGGGTTGTGCGGCACATCCGATGCACGCTCTCCGCGGGCAGGGCTCTGGCGTGCGCGGACCGGGACTATTGACACATGGACCCGTCTCGGTACATTACCAGTCGTGCAAACCCGGGGATTGGCGAGAGGTACCCCTATTTTGAGGGGTAGTCCGGGCAAAAGCGGATCCGGCTGCAAGGAAGCGGCGAAGAATATCCAAGAATACCCCACCATCCATCCGAACCTATTCCATACGATTAGAGTCGGAGGGCCTCGGGGTGGAGATTGACATGGCCGCGACATGCTTCGGCGCTGAGTTGAGCGTTTACGAGGCGAATCTGGCTCGATGGCTCTCCGAAGGGCTCGAGGGGAAGTTCGCCGTGATCAAGGGCAATGAGGTGGTCGGTATCGCCCAGACTCACGAGGACGCACTCCGGCTCGGGATCCGCAAGACGCGTTCGCGCGAGTTCCTGATCCAGCGGATTCGCTCGACCGAGACCGTCGAGTGGCTCAGCCATGTTGAGTAGGTCCTCCGGGCCCCTGACACGGTGATTTGCCTACCTCAGTCTGGGTGGGTCCGTCTCAAAGGCCTCTCAAGTTCGGTAGTGCGGTGTCGGGTATACTGACGCCCAAATGCCGACCGAGCATTTCCCATTTCAGCGGCTCCGCACCGGCGGTGATCTCCCCGTCCTTGAGATCAGAATCGGTGTGAGCCGGACCGAGATCGAAACGCTGCGGGAGGTCGGAATACCGATCGAGGTCCCGCCTCCGCGTGAACAGGCCGCCTTGGTTGACACCGGCGCCATGCGGACTTTCATCCCGCGCCAGGTTGTTGACCAACTCGGACTCATCCCACGCGGGCAAGTACCCGTCGCCCAGCCCCTCTCGCAGACAGTGCAGGTCTTTCTCTACGATGTGTCCATCGAGTTGTTCATCCGTAAGAAGAACGCCGCAGGGTGGACGACGGTCGGCCTCGTGCCTCTGGTCCAGGCCGGGCTCCTTCCCGACCGCGGGTCCGGGGCCCGGCAGTTCCCGATGCCGATCATCGGGCGCGATGTGCTCTCGCATTGCCGGTTCGTCTACAACGGCCCGGAGAGCCGGATCGAGCTCTTTCACCCGAGGCGGTCCTCGGGGGGGTTCCTGCGGCGCCGCTGAGGGCTCCGCATCCCTGTTGGGTTGGAACGCTACCATCGGCGTCGGCGAGTGGGTGAGGGCGCCATGCAACGAACGGAATTCGAGCAGCAGGCGCTCGAGCATCTCGACGCGGTCTACCGCATGGCCTTCCACCTCGCCCGGCGGCACGAGGAGGCCGAGGACCTGGTTCAGGAGGTCTACACCCGCGCCTTCCGCCCCAACGCGATCGAACGCTTCGAGGACAACTCCGCCGAGGGCGGCGGGGGCATGCGGGCCTGGCTGTTCGCCATCTGCCACAATGTGTTCTACAGCCGCATCAAGCGGGAGGCCCGCCAGCCCACCGCGGTGGACACCTTCTTCGAGGAGTCCGGCACCGAGCGCCGGCCCGACGAGCCCCCGCCCCAGTGGGACGGCGAGCCCCTGAACACCGAGCACATCGACGCCGCCCTCAAGGGCGCGATCGAGGAACTCAAGCCCGAGTACCGCGAGGTCCTGCTGATGTGGGGTGTCGAGGGGCTCAAGTACCGCGAGATCGCCGCGATCCTCGAGGTCCCGATCGGCACGGTCATGTCCCGCCTGCACCGGGCCCGGAAACTCCTCGCCGACCGCCTCCTGGCCGACGAGGACGCCGCCGAACGCCTGGGGCTGCGGAAGGGTGGTGCCGGATGAGCGGGCGGGGCGTGTGGAACCGCGAAAACCGGCCCCGCAGCCCGGTCTGCGCGGAATACCGTGGGCGGCGGGGGTGTTCTGCCCCGTCGGGAGAGCCGATTCTCTTCCCAACGCCCCCGGTCGGGGGCCGGGTCCGCGAAGGCGAGGCGAACGGGGAAGGAGCGGGGCCACGCCGCGGACCGGGCCGGGCCATCACCCCCGGGCCCCTCGGAAGGGCGGATTGAGAACGACGATGCAGCACGACGCCCACAACCTGTTCCCCGACGGCCTCCCGGGCGACGCCCCGGGGCGGGCCGCCGCGGTCCGCGCCGCCGCCGATGGGGAGTTGACCCCGGCCCAGGTCGAGTCGCTCCGGGACGAGGCCTTCGAGGGCCGGCTCGCCTTCGAGCGGGGGCTCCGCGAGTCGGTCGGGCGGGTCATGGGCCCGGTGTCGGCCCCCGCGGGCCTGCGCGAGCGGATCCTCGCGGCCGCCCAGGCGGCCCGGGACGCCGATGACGGCGCCCTCGCCGATCGTCTGGGCGACCGGGCCGGGCAGACGCGCGACCGGTCCTTCTGGGCGGGTCAGGGGCGGCTGGTCGGGGCGCTCGCCGCGGTGCTGGTGCTCGCGATCGCGGGCGTCTTCATCGTGCAGTCTGCGCGGCTGAGCGGGTCACCCGACATGCTCGCCTACCGGACCGACCTGGCCCGTTTCGTCACCGGGGAGCACAATCGCACGCTCGACGAGCGGTACGCCGACCAGAAATATGTCTACAAGGCCGTGGACGACGCGGTCCGGAACCTCGGCGGCGAACTCCGGCGGGCGCCGGCGGTCCCCCCCTGCGGCATCAAGACCCAGTTCCGCGGCGCCTCGCCCTGCCATGTGCCGGGGAAGGGGCCTTCGGCCCATTTCCAGTTCACCAAGTCCCCGGACGACGGCCCTTGCAAGACGATCTCGATGTTCGTCAAGCAGGACAACGGCGAACTGGCGATCGAAGAGGGTCAGGCTTATCTGATCGACTCCGGCGCGTGCAATGTCCCCGGGACGCACATCGTCGTCTGGCGCAAGGGCGGGCTGCTCTATACCCTCGTGTCCGCCGAGAGCAACGCCCCCTATTGCGGGGAGCTTCTCGCGGAACTCGGGGTCCGCGAGCCCTCCGCGCAGCACCGGCTCTGACCCGGGCGACCACCGGCTTTGGGCAACCCCGCGGGTTCGCGTCCAGCCGGGCCGTTTGCCGGGCCGATCAGAACCTTGCCGCCTCCGCGGCGTAGGATTTCTGGAAGGACCACAATCATGGCACGCGCACGGCAGAGGATGATCGCGCTGGCGGTTCTGGCTGGCACCTGTTCGCATCTTCTCGCCCAGAACGCCCTTGGGGATGGACGGGCGTTGGACAACAGCCTGAGCACCCTCGGGCGGTACAACCAGGCCCGCCCGAATCTGGCGACCGAGTTCGCGTTCCGCAACTCGGTGGTGACCGGCAACGCCCCGGGGGGCTTCGCCTTCCGCGGCGAGCTCGGGTATGTCGCGCCGGGCGAGTTCACGGGGGAGTTGGGCTCGAACGACCTGTTCGCCTTCCGGCGGGACTCGCTCCGCTCGGGCATGGCGGGCATGGGCATCCGGGGCACCGAGGCTTTGCAGTACCAGCTCGCGCTGACCACCGGCAACCGCCCCCCGCAGAACCTGGTCGGGCGGTACGCCCTGAGCCGGGGGCAGACCGCCCCGAGCGCGGGCGACCTGGGAACCCTGGGCACGGCGGGGGATCTCGACGGGCTGCGGCAGCGTCCCGCGACCGACCCCGACGCCGACACGCGCGGGACGATGCTGTGGATGCTCCGATCGCCCTCGGCGTACATCTCGAACTCGTCGCTGCAGACCTCGTCGCTCCGGCAGGTGCAGCACGACCGCAAGGGGTACGCGTTGACGGCCTCGCCGCTGCGCGGGGTGCGGCTGAGCCCGCTGCCCGACCTGGTGATCAAGGGCGACGCCGAGGAGGAGGCCGAGGCCGAGCAGGCCCCCGCGATCCCGCCGCCCACGCCCGCGTCGGAGTCGCCGATCCGGACGATGCACCAGGAGTTGCTCGAGCGGCTGAGCCGGCAGGAGCAGGAGCGGCAGGGGGATGTGTTCAACGCGGGCCCGACGCTGAACGAGCGGATGGAGACCATGATGCGCCGCCTGGGGAGCCCGGCGTTCGCGGGCGCCGACGACGGGGCCGAGTCGGACGAGGAGCCCGGGCTGGTGGACTTCGGGGGCGAGGACGAGAGCGCCGCGCGCTCGGGCCCGAGGACAGTCCGGTTCGATCCGCAGACGATGCGGCTGCTGCGTGGGGACGGGACGGCGATCGAGAACTATGTGAGCCCGGCCGACGCGTCCCGGGACATCTATACCGAGCAGCTGCGTGCCGGGCAGGAGTTGATGGCAAAGGGGCGCTACTTCGACGCCGAGGAGCGCTTCGCGCACGCGCTCGGGCTGCGTCGGGGCGACATCACGGCGCAGATGGGCCGGCTGCACGCGCAGCTCGGGGCGGGGCTGTTCCTCTCGGCGTCGCTGAACCTGCAGTCGATCGTGATCCTGCGTCCCGAGGTGTTCGCGGCGAAGTACGGGCCCGAGCTGCTGCCCGGGCCGGAGCGGATGAACGACCTCGCGACGCTGTTCCGCGAGATGATCGACGACACGACGGCGAGGTCGAAGACCGCCAGCCCGCAGGTGCGTCAGACGGCGGGGCTGCTGCTGGGGTACCTGGGCTACCAGATGAACCGGCCGGAACTCGTGCGCGAGGGCATCGCCGATTTCCGCCGGCAGGTCACGCTGGGCCTCGAGGCGGGCGCCCCGCTGCCGCTCGAGGCGAGGATCGCCGACCTGCTCGCGGCGATGTGGATCGAGGGGCCCGCCCCCGGCGAGCCGGGCGATGAGTGAGGCGTCGGACGGGTCGCCCGGCATGGCGGCGCGGGCCGAGGCGCCCGCGCGGGCCTCAATCCAGGACTACCTGACGGACGGGTCGATCGTCCGCCTGTGCGCGACGATCGGGGAGATCTCGGGCTCGCGGGTGTGTCTGCTCGACCCGCAGGGTCGCTGGATCGCGCCCGGGGAGGCGGACGACCCGGAGCCCTGGGCGGTGGTGCATGTCGCCGACGACGCCGAGGGGTTCCCGATCCGCGCCCCGATCATGCTCGGTTCGGAGCGGATCGGGGAGTTCGCGCTCGCGCCCGAGCCCTCGGCGGACACGCCGGCGCGGCGTCGGCACCTGGGCGAGCTCGCCTCGCTGCTCGCCACGCTCACCGCCGAGTTCTGCCACGAGGCCTCGGAGATGCACAACCGCATCCGGGAGCTGGGGGCGTTGTTCCGTCTCAGTTCGCTGCTGGTCGAGGCGGCGGACTCGGTGGACCGGCTTCTGAGCGTGGCATTGGAGTTGGCGCTGGGGGTGCTCGAGCTGGACGCGGGCTCGATCGTGCTCTTCCCGGTCGACGCGGCGGGCATCCCCGCGCGCGACTCGGAGGAGGAGGTCGTCACGCGGGCCTCGGTGAACCTCTCGAAGGAGTGGCTCGCCAACCCGCTGCCGCTCAGCCGCGAGCGGGTCTTCGACCGGCTGGTGCTCGAGGGGCACACGCTGGCGATCCACGACCTCTGGGCCGATCCGCGCGTGCTCGCGCCGCAGCGCTGCCGGCAGGAGGGCGTGCGGTCGTTCCTCTCGGCGGCGCTGGTCCACCGGGAGCGTGCGATCGGGGTGATCCGACTTTATGGGCGCGGGGTCCGGTCGTTCGGCGCGGCGGACCAGCGGCTGCTCCGCTCGATCGGCGAGCAGGCCGCGATCGCGGTGACGCAGGCGAGGCTGCTCGAGGTCGAGCGGCGCGAGCAGGGGCTGGAGCGGCAGTTGCGGCTCGCCTCGGAGGTGCAGCGGCGGATGCAGCCGCGGGAGTTGCCCAGGCTGCCCGGTCTGGATGTCGCGGTGCGGAGCGAGCCCAGCAGCGAGCTCGGGGGGGACATCCACGATGTCTTCGTGCTGGGGGATCCGCCGGCGCTGGCGATGGTGGTGGGGGATGTCGTGGGCAAGGGGGTTCCCGCGGCGCTGCTGATGAGCGCCGTTCGGGCGAGCCTGCGCGCGCACGCGACGAGCCCCGACGCGATCGTCGGCACGGTCGAGCGCACGAACCGCGACCTCTGCCGCGACTCGATGCCCAACGAGTTCACGACGCTCTGGTTCGGGGTGGTCGACCCCGCGACGCGCGTGCTGACCTATTGCTCGGCGGGGCACGACCCGCCGGTGCTCATCCGCCCCCGCGCGGGCGAGGCGCCGACGGTCGACGACGCGGTCTCGCTGTGCATCGGGGGCCTGGTCATCGGGCTGAGCCCGGACGAGACCTACCAGGCGATGACGATGCCGCTGCGCCCGGGCGATGTGCTGATCGCCTACACGGACGGGGTGACGGACGCGCGGAACTTCGAGAACGCCAAGTGGGGGTGGCGCCGCCTGGTCGAGTCGGCGGTGGACATGCTCACGCAGCACCCCGAGGCGAGCGCCTCGATGGTGCTGGACAACATCCTGTGGTCGCTCCGCAAGTTCGTGGGCCTGCACCGCCAGGTGGACGACGAGACCCTGATCGTGCTGCGCGTCTCGCCGGAGAGCTGAGCGTCAGGCGGCGCGTGGCCCGTCGTCGTCGGCGTCGCGGCCCGGGAAGGGGAGCGGGCCGCTCAGCAGCGAGTCGAGTTCGTCCAGCTTGGACTGCACGCGCTCGAGCGCCCGCTCGGCCATCCACGCGGAGTCGCCCCGGGCCCGGTCGCCTCGGCGGGCGGCCCGCTCGCGGGGGAAGGGGATGGGGCGCAGGCGGTCGTCGGCCTGTTCGTCTTCGAAGGTGATGTGCAGCATGGCGAACCCTCCGTGACAACGCACCCCTGCGCAGGGACATGTCGGTTCCGGAGGTCGCCCAATCCTGTCGCGGTTGCATCCGAGCGGCCGACGCGCACGCTTTGCGCGGCCTGCGACGATTGAAGCGCGGGCCTCCGTGCCCGACGCGGGTTCTATCGGCCTTGTTGTGCGCACGGAATGAGCCCGAGGGGCGCGGTCGCGGAAGATCAGCTTCCGTTCTCGGACGGGTCCGCCCGAAGCGGGGGCGGGGCCTTGCGACCGACCCGCGGCTCGGTGCCGGCGGCGAGCCGGGCGAGGTTGGACCGGTGCTTGAAGATGACCAGCGCGGCCAGGAGCGTGGTGACGAGGAGGTAGGGCCAGGCGGCGGTGGGGGACTGGCCCGAGTCGGGGGGGATGCCCTTTCGGAGCACGGCGAAGAAGTACCAGACCCAGACGGGCAGGCTGCCGGCGGCGAGGACGCTGGACAGGCCGACATAGCGCCACGCCGCCAGGGTGGACGCAAAGACGACGAACGCGCCGAGGGCGGGGACGGTGAGCAGGGGGACGACGCCGAGGAGGGCGCCGAGCCCCGTGGCGACGCCCTTTCCGCCCTTGAAGCCGATCCAGGGGCTGAACATGTGCCCGAGCACGGGGCAGACCATGACGCCGAGCCAGGCGAGGGACTCGACGGGCAGGAGCTGGCTGGGGTGGAGCCCGGCGAAGTGGGCGTAGAGGAAGGTCGGGGCGAAGCCTTTGGCGGCGTCGAGGGCGAAGCAGAGGAGGAACCACTTGAGCCCGAGCGTGCGGCCCAGGTTGGTCGCGCCCGGGTTCTTCGAGCCGACGGCGCGGATGTCGACGCCCTTGGCGAGCCCGATGATCAGGGCGAAGGGGACCGAGCCCAGGAGGAAGCCGGCGAGGGCGGCGATGAGCGTGGTCATGCGTTCCCCCCGGCGTGGAGGCGCGCGTCGAGGGTCGCGAGGAGGTCGGCGAAGACCTGGTCTTCGGGGCGGGTCGCGTCGATGAGCGCGACGCCCCGGGGGTCGTTGCGGGCCTGGTCGAGGTAGCCCCGGCGGACGCGGGCGTGGAAGGCGCGGCCCTTGGATTCCATGCGGTCGAGCAGGGGGCTGAGGCGCGAGGCGGCGGTCTGCTCGTCGACATCGAAGATGACGGTGAGGTCGGGGCGGTGGGCGCCGCAGGCGATGAGGGCGGCCTGGAGGATCTCCTCGGCGGGGACGCCGCCGGCAGTGCCCTGGTAGGCGAGGGTGGAGGAGTAGAAGCGGTCGGCGAGGACGCACCGCCCGGCGGCGAGGGCGGGGGCGATGCGGAGGGCGACGAGCTGGGCCCGGCTTGCCATGTAGAGGAGCATCTCGGTGCGCGCGCCGATGTCCTCGTCGGAGTGCTCGAGGAGGAGATCGCGGATGCGTTCGCCGACGCGCGTGCCCCCTGGGTCGCGGACGACGGCGGGGTCGAGCCCGGCGGCGCGGGCGGCCTCGGCGAAGCGGGTGAGCTGGGTGGTCTTCCCGGAGCCGTCGGGCCCGTCGAAGACGATGAACCGGCCCGGGAGGGCGTCGCGAAGGGAGGTGGGGAGGAGATCTGGGGGCATGGACGGGCGAGTGTAGAGGATGGAGTGAAGACTGGGCATTACGGGGCGAGTCTGGCGAGCCGCGTCGCCCAGGGCTCGCCGCCGAGGGCGGGGTGGGCGAGGCGGAGGCGGGCGAGGTGGGCGCGGGCGGCGGCGCGGGCGTCGGGGCCGCCGCGGTCGGCGCCGAGTTCGAGCCAGATCGTGGCGGCCTCCCAGTAGGCCTGGGGGGGCGGGGCGGATTCGAGGGGGTTGGGTTCGAGGCGCCGGGCGAGGTCTCTGGCGAGGGCGAAGGCGTCGGCGTTGCGTCGCAGCGCGAGCAGGGCGCGGAGGCGGAGGGAGTCGGCCTCGGGGTCGCCCGTCGGGAAAGCGGCGAGGGCGTCGAGCGCGCGCGCGGGGTCGGTCGCCAGCAGGCCCTCGGCGAGTTCGAGTCGGCGCTCCTCCGGCACGGCGGCGCCGAGGCGTTGGGCGGCGGCGGCGGCGCGGGCGAGCAGGGCGGCGTCGCCCGCGTCGGGCCCGGCGAGGAGTTCGTCGAGGATCGACAGCGCGAGGGTGTCGCCCGCCGCGGAAGGCCGGGCGAGGGTGTCGAGGAGGGCGAGGCCCGCGCGGCCCCGACGCGTGGCGGCGAGTTCGAGCCGCCAGGCGTCGGCGAGGGGGTGGTCCGGGGCGAGTTCGACGGCGTGGGCGAGTTGGTCGGGCGTGGCGCCCGGGGTGTCGAAGGCGAGGGTGAGGGCGTGGAGGGCTTCCTCGGTGCCGGGGCGTTCGGCGGCGAGGCGGAGGAAGAGCGTGCGGGCGCGGTCCGTCTCGCCCTGCTCGCGGAGGATCGCGGCGGCGGCGCGGAGCGAGGCGGCGCGGGCGTCGGCGTCGGTGGTGTGGTTGGCGGCCTGGAGGAAGCGTTCGGCGGCGAGGGTTGGTTGGCCGTTCCAGGCGGCGTGGGCGGCGAGGGCGACGAGGGCGGGGAGCAGCGAGGGCGGCGGGGGGGGGGGGGGGGCGGGGGCCGGGCCCGCCCCGGTTGTCGAGGCCTTCGGCGACGGCGGCGAGCCTGGGGATCACCAGGGCCTGGCGCTGTTCGAGGGGGAGTGAGCGGTCGTCGAGCAGGGCGAGGAGCGGGGCGAGGGCGGTGGGCGCGGGCTCACGGGCGTCGCGGAGGCTGCGGGCGAGCGAGGCGGCGGCGAGGGCGCGCCAGGCGGGGTCGGGCCACGGGTCGCCGTCGCGTGGGTCGCGTTCGAGGGCTCGGGCGATCGCGTCGCGGGCGCGTCGCGCCTCGGGGCCGCGGGGCTGGATCGCGTCCGCGGCGGCGAGGAGGAGCAGTCGGGCGGCGGCGAGGGCGGAGGGGTCGAGGGCGTACTCGTAGGCGTCGCGGAGGAGGGCGAGCAGATCCACGTGCGCGGGCTTGGGGGCGAAGGC
>DAINDF010000013.1:84260-85441 GCA_036732005.1 Phycisphaerales bacterium | reverse complement strand
CCCCGCGCCCCCCCCCCCCCCCCCCCCCCCCCCCCCCCCCGGCCCCCCCCCCCCCTGGGGGGGGTGGGGCGGGGGGGGCCGCGGGCGGGCCGGAAAGAAGGAGAGCCGGCCCGTTTTCGGACCGGCTCTCGGTGTTCTCGGGGGTTGGGTGCGGCTCAGGGGCAGCCGGCGGTGAAGGCGGTGATGAAGGCCTGGAGGTCGGCGAGATCGAAGACGCCGGCGGGGGGCGCGAGGTCGGCGGCGGGGTCCTGGGCGAGGAACCCGGTGACGAAGGCGCCGATGTCGGCGAGGTCGAGCACGCCGTAGGGGGGGGCGAGGTCGGCGGCGTTGCAGCCCGGGTCCTTCGGGGCGTTGCCGGTGGCGACGAGGGTGGCGGTGCCGACGAGGGTGAGGTCGGCGACGCCCGGGATGACCTCCTGGGTGCCGTTGATGTCGAGCGTGCCGGAGAGGGAGACGGTGGTGCCGTCGCTGAAGATGGAGCCGGAGATGGGGGAGGTGAGCGAGCCGAAGTCGGCGAGGTTGCCGCCCCCGCTGCCCCCGCCGACGAGGAAGAAGCTGTACGAGTAGGCATAGGACCCGGCGAGGACCGTGGGGACTTCAGGGAAGCTGAACTCGGTGCTGACGACGGGGGTGGGGCCCGCGGGGGCGCCGGGCGTGGCGTACATGGCCATGGCGTCGGTGAGGTCCGCGCTCGCGCTGCCGAGGAAGCCGTAGGAGAAATCGAGGGCGGGGTCCTGGTCGATGACGATGACGAAGTCGTGCAGGGTGATGGCGGTGGGGTTGCCGTAGTCGTCGAGCTCGACCTCGATCGATCCGCTGACGGTGCTGAAGGCGGTGTCGGTGTCGCTGCCGACGGGGGTGTCGAGCGTGGCGGTCACATCGATGTTGGACTGGTTGGGGTCGATGACGAGGACGACCGAATCGGCGGCGGCGAGGCCGGCGGCGACACAGAGAGCGGCGGCGGCGAGACGGGTCATGCGGATCTCCTTCTCCTGGTGTGGCGCCGGTCCGGCGCCTCGGGGTTTCCCCGTGCAGAGAGGATACCGGCATTGCCGCGTGAAACCAGCGTGTTCCCGGATTGCCGGGCGCGGTCCGAGAAGCGGGAAGGGCGGGGGGGGCCGGCCGGTAAGCGGGGGAGAGGGGGGGGGGGGGCGGGTGAGGGGCAGGCGGGGGGGGAGGCG
>DAINDF010000013.1:0-84250 GCA_036732005.1 Phycisphaerales bacterium | reverse complement strand
GGGTCCCGGTTTGGCGGGGGGGGGCCCTTTTTGGGTATGGGCGGGGGTTGGCGGGCGGTCCCGGGTTTAAGTGGGGGCGGGGGGGCGGTTCTGGGGCAGCCGGCGGTGAAGGCGGAGACGAAGGCGGAGATGTCGGCCAGGTCGAGCACACCGGTGGGGGGGGCGAGGTCGGCGGCGGCGCCGCCGGTGGTGAACGCGCCGACGAAGGCCGAGATATCGGCGAGGTCGAGCACGCCGAAGGGCAGGGCGATGTCGGCGGCGTTGCAGTTCAGTGCGGGCTCGTCGACGGTGTAGTCCGCGGGCCCGTGCAGGAGGCCGCCCTGTGGGACGAGGGCGATGGCGAGCGAGTTTCCGCTGGTGGGGATCCAGTCGAGGGCGGCGGTCCAGAGGCCGGCGTTGACGGCCTGCTGGGAGCGTTCGTCGGCGACGGTGTTGTTGAGCCCGTTGACGCTCCACTGGATGTGGTCGACCATGTCGTCGAGGCTGGCGAAGCTGAGCGTGCCGCCGTTGGGCCAGAAGAACTGGATGGAGTAGGGCCCCTGCCCGAAGTTGTTGGCGAAGGTGCCGAGGGTGGAGGCGTTGAAGTTCAGCGATCCGGCGGGGGCGTCGTTGTTCATGTAGATGAACATGGACTCGCCGGCGCCGAGGCTGACGCCGTTGAGGGCGGCGGCGAGGGTGTAGCGGCGGGTCTGGGCGTTGGAGTGGGAGCAGAAACGCCAGCCGTCGAGGGGCATGGCGGCGTCGCCGAAGTTGTGGACCTCGATGACGCGGTCGACCAGGTCGACCGAGCGGAACTGGACGAGTTGCTGGGGCAAGATCCCGCCGGCGAGGGCGGGGGCGGTCGCGAGCGCGGCGGTCAGGGCGGCGGTGCGGTTCATGGGGTCTCTCTCGTATTGGGGTTGGTCAGGGCGTGAGATCTTTCGGGGGCGGTGATCGTTCGGATTCTCCGTTGGCTGGCCCGGGCCGCAACCCCTCTCGGGAGAGGGGTTGGGCGGGGCGTGGACAAGAAAAGGGCCGCCCCTCGGGGGGCGGCCCTGGTCATTGGATCAGGCGACAGGCGTCGGGGTGTTACGGGCAGCCCGCGGTGAAGAGCTGGACGAACGCGACGATGTCGTTGAGGTCCCAGAGGTTGTTGTTGTCGAAGTCCACGGCGGGGTTGTTGTTGTTGAACTCGGTGACGAAGAAGACGATGTCGGCGAGGTCGAGCAGCCCGTTGCTGTCGAAGTCGACGAGGCAGTCAAGGATGCTGACGGTGTTGGGGTCGTAGTTGGTGTTGTCACCGAAGACATTCTCGTTGACGCCGCCGCTGACGATCATGCCGATGTAGTAGTTGCCCGGGGCGATGAAGCCCGGGATGTCGACCGGCGCGACGAGGGTGGACGAACCGCCGACGCCGATGCTGGGGCGGTTGAAGGTGCCCAGGAGGGTATCGGCGGTGGAGATGATGGTGTTGGGGGAGGCGCGGACCTCGACGGTGTAGGCGCCCGAGGCGACGGTGCCGAAGTTCTGGACATTGAAGCGGACATCGAGCTCGCCGCCCTGGTAGACGCTGGGCTCGAGGCGGTCGATGTAGTTGGCGAGCAGGTCGGCGCGGCCGGCGATGGTGATCGCGGTCGAGTCGTAGGCCTCGTTGTCCTGGTTGACATAGTAATCGTCGCTGGCGCTGGCGATGTACCCGATGTAGTAGTTGCCGACGAGCGAGGAGGGGAGCTGGACATTCAGGCTGCCGCTCTTGGTCTGGCTGCCGGAGAAGGTGCCGATGTTGACGGTGCCGAGGAAGGTGTCGAGGGTGGAGATGTCGGTGTTGGTGGAGGCGTAGACATCGAGGGTCACGCTGTTGGAGGGGTCGCCGCCCTCGTTGGTGACATTGTACGCGACATTGATGGTGTCGCCGTGATAGAAGGTGCCGTTGGGCGCCGTGCAGGTGTTGGCGACGATGTCGGCGATGCCGGTGACTGTGACATTGTGGGCGTCCCAGAGGTCGGGGTCGTTGTTGTTGTCGTTGGTGTCCTCACCGAGGTTGAGGTGGACGCCGACCCAGTAGTTGCCCGAGGGGGTGTTCTTGGGCACGGTGACATTGAACATGTTGAGGTTGACATTCTGCATCGCCGCGTAGTCGTAGGTGTAGGAGCCCGAGCCGATGACGGTGTCGCTGGTGGAGATGTTGTTGTTGCTGGAGAGATAGACGGTGATGCCGTAGTTGTCGCTGGGCGGGTTGGCGTTGGTGGGGTTGGGCATCTGGGCCGAGCCGCCGGTGAGCTGGTTGCCGGCGAGCACGGTGGACTCGGCGTAGCGGGTCTGGAGGGACTGGATGTCGAACGCGGCGCCGCGGGCGCCGGGCTTGAAGGTGTTCTCCATGTAGTTCTTGTGGTCCTCCCACATCTTGGTGTAGTTGCCGGAGGTGGAGCGGTTGGAGTTGGAGCAGACGCCGTGCGCGTAGCGGTTTCCGGCGTCGATGTCGTAGGCGTTGGAGCCGCTCATGCCGCCCCAGACGGCGGTGAAGCAGCCCGGGGTGGTGTTGAGGTGCATCTGGTTGCCGGGGCAGGAGTCGAAGGAGCCCGACCAGAAGTACATGTCGCGGCCGTTGTGCAGCCCGGGCGAGCCGCAGGACTCGGAGGGGAACGACCCGTTGTTGTAGGTCAGGGTGTCGCAGGCGCCGCCGAAGCGCCAGCCGTACCACCCGGTGAGCATGCCGACGGCGCGGCTGACGCTGACGCAGGCCATGTCCCAGTCGAAGTTGCCGTCGACGGTCCAGCCGGTCCAGGCGAACATGCCGTCGCTCTGGCCCCAGCCGTAGTACTCGAGCTCATCGGGGACGCCCAGGGTGAGCCCGTTGCCGTCCCAGCCGGGGTAGACCCAGATGCGGTCGGCGAAGCCGTAGTCGTTGCCGGTGGAGTCGTTGTCGCGGTTGTAGACGCAGTGCCCGGCGGTGAGGACGACTTCGGCGTCCTGCATGCCGGCGGAGCAGACATAGTAAATCGCCGAGCCGTTGCCGGCGTCGACATACTCCATGACCATCTTGGTGTTCATCCGGTAGGGATGGATCTGGATGAGCGCGTCGCTTAGGGAGGACATGGTCCCGAAGCCGCGGGTGGCGAACATGTCGTCGAACCCGAACTCGCCGTCGGCCCCGACCCAGCCCCCGCCGAAGCCCTCGCCCTCGCCGCGGTTGGCCCAGGGGACCTCGATCTCGGTGATCTGCCGGGTCTCGACATCGTAGTGGAGCACATTGCCGGGGCCGCCGAGGCGATCGGGCAGATCGAAGTCGGGGTTGGGCATCGGCATCGGCGGGATCAGGTCGATCGGGGGGTGGGTGGGGGGCACCATGATGTCGTCGGCGACGAACGCCTCGGCCCGGAAGACGGGCACGAAATCGGTCCGGTCGACGGCGGTGACCGTCGCGGAGGTCGCGGCGGGGGCCGGGACGGCCTGCCCGGCGGCGAACGCGATCGAGGCGGCGGTCGGGACGGTGACGGCGCAAAGACAACGGGCAATCTGGGTGGTCTTCATCGGGTTCTTCCTTCTCTCCGGCACGCGTGCGGATCTCCACGCCCCAATGGCGCGGCGGGCCCGTATCACGACCGATACGGACTTCGGGTTAGGATAAAGCGACCGGGGGGGTCCGCTGTCACGAATACGGGGCGACTTTTTCGGACGACCTCGTCGATTCAGAAAAATGCCTAGGTTGGACTCCTTTTCGATCGGGTGTTATGCGGATTGTGGTGTGGCCTTCGATGGGATATAGGCCGATAACACGATTGCACCCTTTGCTCAACATCCCGCCAGGAACGCCTGCACGAAGACCACGACATCGCTGAGGTCGAAGAGCCCCGCAGGGGGCGCGAGGTCCGCGGGTGGCTCGCCCGCGGCGAAGGCGGAGACGAAGCCCGTGATGTCCGCGAGGTCGAGGGTGCCGTAGGGCTCGGCGAAATCGGCCGGGTTGCACGGCGAGAGGCCGCACGAGGAGATGTCGTAAATGCGCAGCCCGAGCTGCCGCCAGGCCACGAAGAGGTGGTTGCCCCGGACCTCGGCGTCGAGGGGGATGTCCGAGAGGTCGATGGTGCGGATGAGCGAGGGGGCGGCGGGGTTAACGACATTGACGATGCGGAGCCCGTTGCCCCAGTTGGCGATGTAGGCGACGCCGCCGGAGACGGTCAGGCCGTAGGTGAAGTAGGTGAAGTTGATGGAGCCGACTCGGGTGGGCGAGGCGGGGTCCGAGACATCGATGATCTTCATGCCGCTCTCGAAATCGGAGAGATAGGCGAAGTTGCCGACGACCTCGACATCGTGGGCGAACCCGGCGCCGGTGTACCGCCCGAGCAGGGCCGGGTGGACCGGGTCGGCGAGGTCGTAGATGAGCAGCCCCGTGCCCGTGCCCCCGTCGGCGACATAGAGCCTCGTGCCGTCGCGGAAGAACCGCTGGGGCTCGCCCGGGGTGGTGACGGTGTTGAGGACGGTGGGGGCGGCGGGGTTGGAGAGGTCGATGACGCGGATCGCGTCGGGCGGCGCCGTGTCGTTGGCCGCGGCGACATAGGCGAGCGGGCCCATGATCTCGACATCGTTGCCGGACCAGTGGACGCCCGGGGTGTCGAGCATGCCGAGGCGCGTGGGGAGGGCGGGGTTGGCCAGGCTGATGCACTCGAGTTCGACGCTGAACCCCCCGGCGAGCAGGGCGAGCCCGCCCTCGACATCGACATCGCGAGACTGGCTCGCAGGGTCGACCCTGCCGATGAGCGTGGGCGTCGAGGGATCGGAGATGTCGATCAGGTAGAGGTCGTACCCGGGGTTGGTGACGAACGCGGTCGCGCCCTCGATGTGGATCCGGCTCGCCAGCGGCATGGGGTAGGACGCGACAAAGACCGGGTTGCACTGGGCGAAGGCCGGGACGGACAACGCGGCGGCGGCGAGCACGGGGGGGATGGGCGACATGGGTCGGCTCCGTGGTCCGCCGCCGGGCCCGCGGACGGGCCAAGCCCGGCGTGGACGGTGCGTGTCTTCATTATGTGGTGGACCCCCCGCGCGTGGGGCATCCCCCCGTGCCGGTCACGGGCGATGAAGGGAGACCCCTCGATCAAGCTGCGGGAGGCTGGGCGGGTTCAGCTCCGGCGGAGGAGCAGCCACCCGACGACGGCCCCGATGACCATGACCCCCGCGCCGACGCCGACGGCGCCGTACACGAGGTTCATGCTCATCTGGCTCATCAGCGCCTCGTTGCCGTCGAGCATGAGGATCAGCACCGTCGCGGCGAGGGCAAGCGTGACCACCATCCCGATGGTCAGGCCCGCGACCAGCCCGGAGCCCGGGCCGTCGTAGATCTCGGCGCCGGCGACGGCGGCGACGGCGGCGGGCGCGGCGGCGATCGCCTCGGGCTCGGCGCCCGTCGACTCGAACAGCTCTCCGCCCGCGTCGGCGATGTTGGAGCCCCCGATCGCGCTCTCCGACGCCCGGCGGGAGCCGGACCCGGTGGAGGTGTAGACATCCTCGAGCAGGTCGGCCCCGAGGGAGGTGTCGTCGCTCTCGAGCGCGAGGTTGGCCAGGCCCGACCCGGAGGCGCCCGCCTCACCAAAGTCGAACCCGCCGAGGCCCGGGGAGACCTGCGTCGCGGCGGAGGGGTCGTAGTCCTCCTCCTCCTCGGGGTCGAAGATGCTCACGCCGGTCTGGTCGGGGTCGGCGGCGCTGATGGCCGGCCCGCTGTCCGAAGCGGCGAGGCTGATCGGCTCGATCTCGCCCGAGTCGGCGAGCGGGATCATGTCGTCGTCGTCGTGGTCGCCGGCGAGCAGGTCGACCTGCTCAACCTTGAGCATGATCTTGTCCTGGTCGCGGAATTCCTGCAGCTGCCCGCTCTGGATCAGCGCCTTGACCTCGCCGGCGTCCATCCGGAGCCTGGAGGCGGCCTCTTCGACCGTGTAGAACATTTTGGCCATCGCGGCTCTCCGAGTCGGGGGCCCGGGCGGGCCCGTCATCCACGAGCGTTCGTGTCCACCATCCCGCGGCGGGGAAAGCCCGCGCCGGCGGGGTCCATCCCCGGCGGGGAGTGTAGCGGCCCCGCCCGGCGGCATCACGACCCCCCTCCTCGACCCTACGGGGCTCGGTCCCCGGGGGTTGCCCCCGATCCGCGCGTGGCGGGCCGCCCCGTGCAGAATCCGGTCAGCCTCCGGCGAGCACGCCTCGGCGTTCATCCCAGAGCGCCGCGAGCCGGTCGCCCAGCCCGCCGGTCGAGGGCAGGTCCTCCCCGCAGCCGACCAGCAGGTCGACCATCCCCGCGAAGTCCCGGATCGCGATGAACTCCCGGCCCACCCGCGGGGGGGTGGTGTTGGTGCCGGCCTGCACGGCGGCGAGGTCGGCCATGTTGTGGTAGTTGCCCAGGGGAAGGCAGACGCAGGTCGCCTCGTACCCGTAGTGGCAGAACACGCTCGCCTCGCAGGCCCCGCCCGCCATGAGCTTGCGCTGCCAGCGCCACGACGGGCGCTCGCTGAGTTTCTGGCTCGCGGTCACATGGGCCGACCCGCCCGCGATCCGCTCGGCGACTTTCGCGACCGCGCCGGTGAGTTCGGGGCTGAATACGCTGACGCGGTCCCCGACGCGGACGATCGGCCCCCCGCCGATCGGCGAGTCCTCGAAACTCCGGCTGTTCTCGAGCGCGATCACGCGGGCGTTGCGGGGCATGAACCCGTCCCGGGCGGCCCCGATCGCGCCGATGAACCCGATCTCCTCCGCCCTCGTGAGCAGCACCCGGCAGTCGTGCAGTTCGGCCCCCTCGGCGCGGCGCAGGCGGAGCCGGTCGAGCGCGCACAGCGCCGCGACAAGGGCCGCGAGGTCGTCGCACGCGTTGGTGTGGAGGATGCCGCCCCGTCCGCCCGCCGGGAGGTCCTCCTCGATGATCTCGGCCTTCGGCAGGCACCAGGTGGCGAAGTCGCTCGTGGCGAGTTCTTCGGTGGCGTCGTCGAGATCGCAGAGCCACGACTTGTAGGGGTCGGTCAGATCGCCCCGCCCCGCGAGGGTGCCCCCGATCGTCCGCCCGTCGGCGGTGTGGAGCACGACGCGGGCGTTGTCGAAGTAGTCGTCCATGACGCCCCCGCGGAACGCGAGCTCGACGGTCCCGGGCGCGATGACGCGCTCGACGACGAACGCCGGGTGGTCGAGGTGCGCGGTGAAATAGACCGGGGGGCCCGCGCGGAACGGCGCCCCCGCCTCCGGGTCGAGCGCGATCTCGATGTTGCCGTGCGGGTCGTCCCGGCGGCGAAGGCCGGGCCGGCCCGCGAGCCAGGCGTCGATCTTCGCGATCACGCGGTGCTCGCGCCCCGCGGCGGTGGGGGTGGAGGTCAGGTCGAGCAGCAGCACGCGGTCCTCGGCCGAGATCGTGTTCTCCATGCCCGAGGGTAACCCGGGCCCGCGTCGAGGGTGTTCCCACCCCCTGGGGGCGGGGGCGATCCCGCGTTTGTCGGCGTGATCCCCGCGGGCGCGGCGTGCGGCGATCGCCCGGATTTACAATGTCCGTCTGCGCCCGCCGCGCGACGGCGCCGCGCCCCGCGACGCCCGCGGCCCGCGCGTCTGGGTGGGGCAGCGCATGAGCCCCGACCGCTCCGCCGGTTCTGTCGGCGCGACGGGCCCGCCCTTCGCTGGGTCGCGGGGTGCGGTCCGCACGCCGTCCGGAGCGCCCGCCCACCCCATCGATCGGAGGTGACGGATGAACCGCGAAGCGGCCCTGGGCATCTTTCTGGGCGCGGCAACGCTGGCCGCGCTGGCGGGAACGGCGATGGGCGGGAGCACCTGGCGCGTCTGCCGGGGCGATCTGTCCGCGAGCTTCCAGTCGATCCAGGCGGCGATCGCCTCGCCCACCACTCTCTCGGGCGACACCATCGAGGTGGACCCCGCGGTCGACGGCACGCCGTCCTACACCGAGGTGATCGACTTCCTCAACAAGGACCTGGCGTTGGTCGCGCCGGGCGACCCTGTCGTGCTGATCAACAACACCGCGGCCCCCACCCACACCGCCGTGGTGACCATCGCCGGCGGACAGACCAACGCGAGCACCCTGATCAACTTCGTCATCCAGCGAGCCGGGAGCGAATCCGTCCGCGGGATCGAGATCGTGGGGGCCTCACCCTCGATCGGGTTCTGCGAGATCGCGGGGATGGACTTCTCCACCGGTGCGGGCGTCTACATCGACGGCGGCGAGCCGGGTGTCTGGGATAGCCGCATCGTCGGGAACTCCGCCGAGACGAACGGGGGCGGGATCTATGTCGCCTCCGGCACGCCCAGGTTCCAGCGGTGCACGATCGAGGGCAACGCCGCCGGCGTTTGGGGCGGGGGGATCTACTACCTCTCGACGGACGCGCAGTCCCGCATCGTCCTGTGCGACATCTTCCTCAACTCCGCGAGCAACGGCGGGGGGGGGATCTACGCCGCCGGCGGCGACATCGACCTGTACATGTCCACCGTCCAGTGGAACTCGACCAGCGGATGGGGCGGCGGGGTGCTGCAACGCGGCGGGTACTTCTTCTTCAACAACTCCGACGCCATCGAGAACACGGCGTTCACCGGCGGCGGGTGCATGGTCGCCTCCGACCCGGGCGAGTTCCCCCAGATGCGCGGCAAATGGGCCGAGTTCACCGGCAACACCGCCGAGGGCGACGGGGGCGGCCTGACGCTGTGGCTGTCGGCGTCGGCCTATCTCGAGGACACGAAGATCCTCGACAACCTCGCGGGCGAGCGGGGCGGGGGCGTCTTCGCCCACCACAACACCGACGGCTCCTTCGCCGCCGTCCGCACCCGATTCGGGCGCAACGCCACGCCGATCCCCGACACATCGCCCGCCGATTCCTCGGGCGGCGCGATCGCGGTGCTCGGCGCGGGCCCGGTCGATCTGGTCTCCTGCACCCTCGACCACAACTCGGCCATGGACCGGGGCGGCGCGCTGCACGCCGCGTCGGACACGCTCAACCCCTGGCCCATCACGCTCGTGAACTGCCAGATCAGCGATTCGGCCGCGCCCGCCGGCGCGGCGATCTCGGTCTGGACGGGCAACAGCGATGTCCGGCTGCTCTCCTCGAGCGTCGCCCTGTCGTTCGCGGACGAGGACCCGAACTTCCCGGGCGGGGCGATCCTGCACCATTCGGGGCATCTCACGATGCGCAACGCGATCGTCTACAACCTCTCGCCGCCCTACTGGCTCGAGCGCCCGATCGGCGGGCCGAGCGCCGATGTCGCGTACTGCGACCTGCAGGGGCGCGACAGCGTGCCGGGCTATCCCTACGGCCCCGGCGTGATCGATCAGGACCCGGGGTTCACCGACCTGTCCGCGGGAGCGGTCGACCTCCGCCTGACCGAGGGCTCGCCCTGCATCGACGCGGGCGACTACGACGAGCTGCCGTCCGACGCCTACGACCTCGACCACGACGGCAACACGACCGAGCGGCTCCCCCGCGACCGGGCCGACATGCTCCGGGTGATCGACGATCACCAGACGACCAACACCGGCGCGGGCGCGTTGCCCTGGGTCGACCTCGGGGCGTTCGAGTACAGCCTGCCCGACCCGTGCACCCAGGCCGACATGGCCCAGCCCTACGGCGTGCTCGACCTGGCGGACATCGGGACCTTCGTGCAGGCGTTCCTCATGGAAGACCCGGCCGCCGACTTCAACGCCGACGGCATCCATGACCTGCGGGACCTGATGGCGTTCGTGAACTCGTTCCTCGCGGGCTGCCCGTGATTGATGGCCCGCGCCGCCCCTCGCGGCGTGGGCGATTCGGTGGCCAGGGGACCGCTCGGGAACCCCCTAATTCGGGGGTTCCCTATTCCCTGTTCCGGGTTGTTGGCAGAGAATAAAAGACGCTTATTTGATCCGGAATTGGCCCGGGTCATGCAGGGGAGGCTCGTCATGCAAACCGTCAAGTCCGCCGCGCTCGTTGCGGCGCTCGCCGGCCTCGCTGCCGGCGCGGGCGCCCAGGTCGATATCGTCTGGAACGCCGGGTCGGGCAACTGGGGGCTGGTCACCAACTGGAACCCCCAGAATGTGCCGGACAACACCGGCGAGAACGCGCTCCTGCTCGCCCCCGCCGGCGCGATCGTGACGATGGACATCAACCCGAGCATCCTCGGCCTTGAAGTCGGCCCGGGGCTGACGCTCGACATCCCGCAGGCGCGGGCGTTCTACCTCTACGGCAACACCGTCAACAACGGCCTGATCGCGCTGAACATGACCGCGAACACGCTCGACTCGTACATCCAGTTCAACGCGACGGGCTCGATCACGGGCTCGGGCGTGCTGCGGCTGGGCGGGGGCTCGGGCAACGACGCCGCGCTCTACACCGGGGGTGGTGTCGTCGTGACCAACGGGGCGGGGCACACCATCGACGGCGCGGGCGTGATCTACGCCGAGGTGCTCAACGAGGGCGTCATCGAGGCCCGCGACACCGGCTTCGGGACCGAGCTCGTCCTCACGGGCTCTCCCAAGACGAACAACGCGACGGTGCGCGCGCTCGGGGGCACCACGCTGACCGTCACCGGGATCCAGTTGAACCAGGGCGCCGGGGGCGTGCTGCACGCCGACGCGGGCGGGACCGTCCGCCTCGACGGCAACCAGACGCTCGCCGGCGGCCGGCTCACAGCCGACCCGGGGGGCACGATCCTCCGCACCCCCAACGGCGTGACCACGCTCCAGGGCATCGTCATCGAGGACGAGCTCGTCGCCGACGCCGCCTCGGTGATCTTCTGCAACGGCGGGGTCCTCAACTGCCCGGGGACGATCGTCATCAACAACACGGCGAGCACGCTCGACGCCTACATGCAGTTCCTGACGACCTGCACCGCCACGGGCGGGGGCGAGATCTTCCTCGCCGGCTCGGGCAACGACAGCATGATCTTCACGAGCGGCGGGCAGACGATCACGCTCGACCCTTCGTTCGCGATCGGGGGGTCGGGGCAGGTGCATGCCTCGCTGGTCAACGACGGGCTCATGCACGCCTTCCCCTCCACCAACGGCGACGGGCGGCTCACGCTCATGAGCGACGCCAAGGTCAACAACGCCCTGATGACCGCCGACGACGGGGGTGTGCTGGAGATCTACAGCACGAGCATCACCCAGGGCCCGAACGGCGTGATTCTCGCCGAGGCGGGCGGGCTCGTGCAGTTCACGGGCAACCCGACGGTGATCGGCGGGACGATTGATGTCGCGGGCGACGGCGTCGTTGAGCGGACGCCCAACGGGACGCTGTACCTTCAGAATGTCACCCTGGACGGGGACCTGCACCTCCGCGAGGCCGGCGTGATCCTGTTCACCGGCGCGACGATCGAGAACAACGCCACGCTGTTCGTGAACGACACAGCCAGCAGCCTCGACGCCTATGTCCAGGCGACCGCGGACTGCACGCTCTCGGGCTCGGGGTCGCTCTTCCTCGCCGGGAGCGGCAACGACAGCATGCTCCTGACCAGCGGAGGCGTGACCCTCACGCTCGCCCCGGGGGCGACGATCGAGGGCTCCGGGCAGGTCCACGCCGCGCTCCGCAACCTCGGGCTCGTCCGCACCCGTGCCGGCGACCACGCCGACGGTCGGCTCACGCTGCTGAGCGACCACAAGACCAACGAGGCGGACTTGGTCGCCGGGCCCGGCGGCGTGCTGGAGGTCTACAGCGTCGCCGTCACACAGACGGGGCCGGGACGCATCCTCGCCGACGGCGGGCGGGTCTCCTTCACCGGGAACCCGACGGTCGACGGCGGCGTGCTCGACAGCATCAACGGGGGCGTGCTCAGCCGCGAGGAGAACGGGACGCTCTACCTCGCCCGCGTCACGCTCGAATCCGAACTGTTCCTGCGGCCGGGCGCGGTGGTGCTCTACACGAGCGATGAGTTCCACAACAACGGCTCGGTGGTCGTCAACGACACCACGAGCAGCATCGACGCCTATTTCCAGTTCGGCGCCGACTGCACCATGACCGGCACGGGATCGATCCACCTCGCCGGCGGCGGGAACGACAGCATGCTGCTCACCAGCGGGGGCGTGACCGCGACCTTCGCCCCGGGCACGGGTGTCACCGGCTCGGGCCAGGTGCACGCCAAGCTCGTCAACAACGGGACCTTCCGCGCCTTCCCGACCGCCAACGGCGACGGTCGCCTGACCCTCATGGCCGACCCCAAGACCAACAACGGCACGATGCGCGCCGAGGCCGGGGGGGTGCTCGACCTCTACAGCGTCGCGATCACCCAGGGGCCGACCGGCCTGCTCCTGGCCGACGGCGGAGACATCGAGTTCACGGGCAACCCGAGCCTGGCCGGCGGCACGCTCGACGCCGCCAACGGGGGCCGGCTGATCCGCACCGTGAACGGCACGCTCTATCTCGCCGACGCGACGCTCGATGGCGACCTGGAGATGATGCCCGGGTCCGTCGTGCTGCTCACCGGCGCCTCGATCGAGAACAACGCCTCGATCATCGTCAACACCGGCGCCAGCTCCATCGACGCCTATCTCCAGTTCGGCGCGAACGGGTCGATCGATGGCGCGGGCCGCGTGCTCCTCGCGGGCGGGGGCAACGACAGCCAGATCCTCTGCAGCGGCGGCGTGGCCGGGACCTTCGGGCCCGATCAGACCATCGAAGGCCTCGGCGCGATGCACGGGACCTTCTTCGTCCAGGGCACCATCGCCCCGGGTCTGCCCGTCGGGACCATGGGCGGCTCCGGCGTGCTCGATCTCACCGAGACCGCCACGCTCGAGATCGAGGCGAACGGCGACCCGGGCCAGCACGACCGCATCGCCCGATCCGGCGACATCGACCTGGGCGGCACGCTCCGCTTCCGCTTCCTCGACGGCTTCACGCCGACGGTCTTCCCCGCGGTCTACCCGGTGGTGAGCACCGGGACCAACCGCCTCACCGGCGAGTTCCAGACGCTCGACCTGCCGCAGCCCATCCAGCCCGGGTCGGCCGTCTATGTCGGGGCCGACTCGGCCACGCTGTATGTCGCGTTCACCTGCCCGGCCGACAACGCGGTGCCGTTCGGGCTGCTCGACCTCGCGGACATCACGGGCTTTGTCTCGGGCTTCCTGGCGCACGAGCCGCAGGCCGACCTCGCGGCGCCGTTCGGGCTGTTCGACCTGGCCGATATCACCGCGTTCGTCGTCGGGTTCACGGGCGGGTGTCCGTGAGGTTCACGGCCGCATGGGGAGGTTGAAACGGATCACCGCGGTCGACCCGAGCGGTGGGTACTTGAGTTCAAAGCGGAGCCCCCGGAACGCGCCCATGTCGGCTCCGAGACGGTCCACGACCCGCTGCACGAGCTCGGCGTATCGCGGGACGAGCGGCGTGGCCACCGCCGGGGGGGCGCCCGCGATGGGCGAGGCGGGCTGGCGGATGGGCAGGCAGGTTGATTCGTCCCACTCGCCCTCCCGATTCCCGTGGAGAAAGGAGTAGGCGTACACCTTCGTCACCGCGTCGGCGCAGAAATCGAGGTCGCGGTGATAGATCAAGTCGAAGATCAGGTTCTCCGCGGGCACGGTCAAGGTGGCGCCGAACTCGCCGAAGGTGTCCGCGTCGGTCTGGTATCGGCAAGCCCCCGCCCGCAGCATGTCTCCGTAGAAGCAGTCAAAGGCGCCGCGGTTGCCGATCGGGCCCGGCTTGATCATGTAGTCCGTGCCGCCCTCCGTCTCGACCGGCTCGATCTCGGGCACATCGCCCCGCGCGAAGGTCTTCAACGCGCGATCTGCCTGCCCGGGCTCGATCGCCTCCCACTGCCGCGTGCCCACCGCCTGCCCCGCCCGGCTCCACTGCCGCATCCGAAAGATCGGAAACCCGTTGACCGCACGGAGGCGACGCAGCCCGAGATGCCCGCGCACCGTCGCCATGTCCAGCTGATCGGGATCGTCCGCGTTGGGCATCAGCACGCAGCACATCAGCTTCGTCTTCGCCTGGATGCCGTAAATCCCGCTGTTGCCGATGAACGCACGCTTTCGGCTCAGATCCAGTCCGACCGCCCCCCCGGAGCCCAGCCCGTCGATGATCAGGTCGAGCGTCGCCCGATCACCCACATGGACCTCGATCACCCGTTCGAACGCCGAGGCCGCCTCCCGCACGCGTCGCGCCGCCGACGGGGGCGCCCCGTGCGACTCGGTCGCGCCGACGATCTTCTCGATCGACCCGACGCCCGGCACATGCGGGACCGCCCCGATCCCGTCCGTCGACTGGAGCAAGCGCGCGATGTTCCATGTTAGTGTTTTATTGAGTTTGAACCGACGGGCGACGGGTTCAACCGCATCGAGAACTTCAGCGGGACGCCCGGCTTCGGCTTGCTCCCCAACAGCAACGCGTTCATCGGGGGCTTCGGAGTCTTCATGAACTTCGACACCGATCTCACCGAGATGTCCGCCCAGGTCTGGGGCAACTCCGTGCCCGCCATCCGCATCGCGCCCGGGTGCGGCAACCCCGCGGACCTCGCCGAGCCCTTTGGGGTGCTGGACCTTGCCGACATCAACGCGTTCATCGCGGGCTTCACCGCCCAGCAGCCGGCCGCGGACCTCGACGGCAACGGGATCTACGACCTCGCGGACATCAGTGAGTTCGTCATCTTCTTCCCCGAGGGCTGTCAGAATGGTTGATTGAACTCGCGCGTGCGCAGAACTCACCACGCGGGGCGTCGGTCACGCGATGAACATCTCGCGATCGCCGCTCGCGGCCATGGTGCCGACTCCGAAAGGCCAGGAGAGAACCAGAATCTTGCGAACCAACGCCCAATCGAGCACCGCGGAATCTGGAGATGCGGCAAAGTGGGATCGCAAGAGGCCGGGCCCGTGCGCCGGTTCGTGGGACTCGTCGCCCTCCGGTGATCTCCAGATCGCCGGCCTCGCCCCGGGCGGCCGATCTGGCGGGCGCCTGCTCGCGACGCGCCGCTGGGCCGCCTCGCCTTCGGTCGTGCCCGGCGAAGTCGGGGAATGGCGCCCGGGTTTCTGCCGGTCCCATCGGCGCTCCCGACCCGGTCCATCACGGCGACCCCGCGAAGAGCAACACGCCCGCGGCGACCGACGCGTCGCCGCGGGCGATCCACAGTGTTGAGCGAGGCGGGACGCGGCCGTGCTCTGTGCGCTACCCCCCACAAGAGGGAACATTACGCCGCGGTTGGGCTGGGCCACCGTTCATTGCACCCCGACTGTGCCCTTACTAGACTGCGTGTTCTCGCGGAACGGTCTCGACAAGTGGGCCGCGAGAGGACCGGCGGTCTTTGGGGCCTTTGGGGCCTTTGGGGCCTTTGGGGCCTTTGGGAAGTGAACGGGCGTGCTCTCGCAAGAGCGGCGCTGGATTGATGGTGCCGGGATCCGCGACAGCCCGGATCGGGATCGGTCTCGGTTGAACTTTGAAGGAAAGGAGGTGTTATGGTGAGAGCTCTCATCTGTGTTCTTTGTGCCGTGTTCGTCCAAGGGGCCTGCGCCAAGGACCAACCAAACATTCTCGTGATCTGGGGAGACGACATCGGGACCTGGAACATCAGCTTCAACAACCGAGGCATGATGGGATATCAGACGCCCAACATCGATCGCATCGCGCGGGAGGGCGTTTCGTTTACCGACTACTACGGCCAGCAGTCCTGCACCGCCGGCCGGGCGGCGTTCATCGGCGGCAATGTGCCGGTGCGAACCGGCATGACGAAGGTCGGCCTGCCCGGCGCCAAGGAGGGCTGGCAGGAATCCGATGTCACCATGGCGACGGTGCTCAAGAGCCTCGGATACAAGACCGGGCAGTTCGGCAAGAACCACCAGGGCGACCGCGACGAGCATCTGCCGACCAACCACGGCTTCGATGAGTTCTTCGGGAACCTCTACCACCTCAACGCCGAGGAGGAGCCGGAGAACCGGGACTACCCGCGGGATCTCGTGCTCCCCAACGGCAAGACCTTCCTGCAGCAGTACGGGCCCCGCGGCGTGGTGAAGTGCACCGCCAACGCGGACGGCACCCAGACCATTGTCGACACCGGCCCCCTGACCAAGAAGCGGATGGAGACCATCGACGACGAGACCGTCTCGGCCGCCAAGGACTTCATCACCCGCATGAACGCGGCGGGCAAGCCCTGGTTCTGCTGGTGGAACGGCACCCGGATGCACTTCCGCACCCATGTCAAGGACGAACTCCGCGGGGTCTCCGGGCCCAGCGGGGACGAGTACCACGACGGCATGATCGAGCACGACATGCATGTCGGCCAACTCCTCGACCTGCTCGATGAGCTGGGCGTCGCGGACGACACGCTCGTCCTGTATTCCACCGACAACGGGCCCCACTACAACACCTGACCCGACGCGGGCACCACCCCGTACCGCTCGGAGAAGAACTCGAACTGGGAGGGGGCATACCGAGTCCCCGCGTTCGCCCGCTGGCCCGGCCATCTCGCCGAGGGCGTGACCCTCAACGGGATCGTCTCCCACGAGGACTGGCTGCCCACTTTCGCCGCCGTCGGCGGCGACGATCGCATCGCCGAGAAGCTCAGGAGCGGTGTTGACCTCAACGGTCGTCACTACCGCAACTACATCGACGGCTACAACATGGTTGAGTATCTCTCCGGGAAGACCGACAAGTCGCCCCGGCGCGAGTTCTACTATGTCAACGACGACGGCCAGGTCGTCGCGATGCGGGTCGGGGACTGGAAGGCCGTCTTCCAGGAGAACCGGGGCGAGGCCTTCGGGGTGTGGCGTGAGCCGTTCACCGAGCTCCGCGTGCCCCTCCTGTTCAATCTCCGCCGCGATCCGTTCGAGAAAGCCCAGCACAACGCCAACACATACGACGACTGGTTCCTTGAACGGCCGTTCGTCGTTGTTCCGATGCAGCAGCTGGCGGCGAAGTTCCTCCAGACGCTGCAGGACTACCCGCCCAGCCAGACGCCCGGCTCGTTCAACCTCGAGAAGATCCAGAAGCAGCTCGAGGACGCCGCACGCGGGCGCTGATACGCGTTTCCCCGGGCGCTTCCCGAAAGGGCAGCGCCCGATTTTTCAAACTGACCCGGAGCACCTTGATGCGCCACCAGAAGAGCCGTCTTCTTCCGCTCGCGTTGCTTGTCGGACCCTGGTTCGCCTCCGCCGCGATCGCGGCGCCGCCCTCCGCCGAGGAGGCGGGTTCATCGATGGATGCGGCTACGGAAGCGCACGCGCCCGCTCAGTGGCGGCTGTCGCTCACCCCGTACCTCTGGATTCCGGCGCAGAACGGCACGGTGGGTCGCGGGCCCGTCAGGGCTTCGGTTGATCTCGACATCGGCGAGACCTTCGACACGATCAGGGATAACTTCAACTTCGGCGGGGCGCTGCACGCCGAACTCTCCCGTGACCGCGTGACGCTCTTCGCGGATGCCATGTACCTCAGTCTCGAGTCCGACGACAACCCCTCGCAACCGGGCGCCACGGATGTTCGGAGCGACCAGGGCATCTTCGAGGTGGGCGGGGCGTACGCGCTGGTCTTCAAGCCCCGCGACGCCGACGGGCCCGGATTTGTGTTCCAGCCGCTGGCGGGCCTCCGCATTCAGACGCTGCACCTGGACATCGACACCGAGGCGGGCCCGGAATTCTCTGGGAGCCAGACCTGGGTGGACGGGTTCATCGGCGCGGCCGCGAGCGTCGAGTTCTCCGACCGCCTCGCGTTTCGAGTCCGGGGCGACATCGGCGTCGGAGAGTCCGACTTCACCTGGAACGCGCTGGCGGGGATCGGCTTCGCGGTCTGCCCCAAGGCCGTGCTGCAATTCGGATACCGGGCACTCGACACGGAGTACGACGACGGTCGCGGTGCGGACAAGTTTGACTATGACATGATTCTCCACGGCCCCTACATGGCTCTCAGAATCGTGTTCTGACCGACAACAGAAAGGACTGTGCAAGAATGATCACGCGCCACGCAACTTTCGTATTGGTCTGCTTTGCGCTCGCCTTGGCGGGATGTGCCTCGTCTCGAGATCTGGGTGCATGGCAAGCCTCACCCGCCCGCGAGCGGATCGTCGACTTTGTCGCGCGCACCACCACGCCGGGCAGCCCGGACTTCGTGCCCCCGCAAGAGCGGATCGCGGTCTTCGACAACGACGGCACGCTCTGGGGCGAACAGCCCGCCTACTTCCAACTTCTCTTCGCGATCGATCGCGTCCGCGATCTTGCGCCCGAGCACCCCGAGTGGCGTCACACCCAGCCGTTCCAGGCGGTTCTCGAGAACGACCTTGAGGCGCTCAAGGCCGCCGGCAAGCAGGGGCTTGCCACATTGATGGCGAGCACCCACGCGGGAATGACCACCGACGAGTTCTCGGCCACCGTCGGCGACTGGCTGCGGACCGCCCGCCACCCCACGACCGGCCAACCCTACACCGAGATGGTCTACCGGCCCACGGTCGAACTCCTCGCCTACCTGAGGTTTCACGGCTACAAGACCTTCATCGTCTCGGGTGGCGGCGTTGATTTCATCCGAGTTTTTTCAGAGAGCGCCTACGGCATCCCGCCCGAGCAGGTGGTGGGCTCGTCGCTCGTCGTGTGGTGGGACGAGTCGGCCGATCCACCGGCCCTGCGACGAGAGGCCAAACTCGACTTCCTGGACGACAAGGAGGGAAAGCCGGTCGCGATCCACCTTCACATCGGCAGGCGTCCCGTGATCGCCGTGGGGAACTCCGACGGCGATTTCCAGATGCTCCAGTGGGCGACCGACGCGACCGGACCGAGTCTGGGAATTCTCATCCACCATGACGACCCCGCCCGCGAGTGGGCCTACGACCGTGATTCTCACATCGGCCGCCTTGACCGCGGGCTCGACGAGGCCGCGGAGCGCGGCTGGCTGCTTGTCTCCATGTCCAAGGATTGGCGAGAGATCTTCCCCTAGAACCAGAGCCGCCAACCTCGGTCCCGGCCGCCCGGTGCACCTGATCCGAACGAGCAAGCCCCAAATGACCTCTCCTCGGGGGAACGGGGAGCGCCCGTTTGCGTCACGGAGAACCTCGGGGCGCCACCGGCGCGCCGCACACCCACTCTCGGCTATGCTCTTGTGTCTCGACAACGCAGGACCCCGGTGGTTTCCGAGAGCTCTTGCCGAAGAGCGCCGGGGGTGGGTGGTTTCAGCACCCGAGCCGCCACGAGAGGTGGCGATCCGGTTGCTCGTCGGACGGTCCCGACGAGGACGCCGGAGTGTGAACTGGCCCGGCCGGCGCCACGCCGTTGCGCCCAGGAGGAGAATCGCCGATGCCCCGAGTCACCCGTTCGAACGCCCTGGCCTTCTCGCTCGGAGCCGTCGCGGTCTTGGGCGCCTCGGCCCTGTTGGGGGCCGGACAGGCGGAAACCCGCGAGAAGCCGGATCTCAGGAGCTACGCCATCGGGCACGACCTCGGGACCTCGACGATCGATCGCCTCCAGCTGGACGGCGTGACCCACGACCGCGATGCGCTCCTGCAAGGGTTCCGAGACGCCCTGGAGGGTCGCGAATCGGTCTACCAGCCCGCCGAACTCGCGGCGTCGCTGGCCGTTCTGCAACGGGAGGTGTCAACCCGGCTCGCGACCCAGCGGCTCGAGGAAGACCCGGTTTTCCGGGCGCTCGCGGAGGACAACCTGCGCAAGAGCACGGCCTTCATGGAGAAGTTCGCGGCCGACGAGGGGTCCAAACCCCTTGCGGGCGGCGTCTATGTCAAGGCCCGCTCCGAGGGCGCCGGGCGATCCCCGAAGCCGGAGGACACGATCAGGGTCTCGTTCCAGGCCCGACTCATCGACGGAACGCTCATCGGCGATGAGTTCGAGATGACGGCCCGGTTGGACGGGATGATCCAGGGCGCCCAGACCGTCCTCTCGAAGATGAAGATCGGCGACCGCTGGATCGTCGCGATCCCGCCAGAGCAGGCGTTCGGGATCGGGGGCCGGCTGCCGGACATCGGCCCGAATCAGGCGATCCTCGCGGATGTGACGCTTGTAGGAATCGAGTGATGCGCACCCAACGGCTGCACGCCGCCCTTCCCGCGGCGCTCATCGCGGTCTGCGTGACGATGGCCATCGGCCAGTACGCGCTCGACGCCAGCCTCTCGTCGGCCGGGAGGGTCAACGCCCACAGGGCGAATCTCAAGATGAACCGGGAGATCTACTCGGTCAATCGGGCCACCGGGACCATGGTCTACAACAGGGCGAACGCGTTCAACGACTCCACCTACTCAATCCACCAGCGGTACACCCAGGATCGGCTGGAGAACTTCACGCCCGCCGGCGTCTCCACCGCCGCGAGCGTTCGCCGCACCCCCCCGCCCGCGACCTCCTGGCGGTCGTCTGTCGGTCGCCCCGCCACGCCTCGGCAGCCCGCCGCACAACCCCGGGCGTTCGCCAGCCACAGCACAAGCACGGTGCGTTCCGGCGGCACAGGAACAACCCGAGTGGCCGTTTCCAGCTGGTCCGCTCCGTCGCCGTCCTATGTGAGTGGCGTCTCGTATGCCGCAGGGGTGCCGCGCAGCCCGGCCGCCGACAGCCCCGGCGCGGCCCTCGCATCCCCCGGCTACACCGTACCGGTCTCGCAGGTTGACATCCCGAGCGCGGAGGTTGTGCGTCCGGCCGGCTACAGCGTTGCTCGCGATGACAACTGGGCCTGGCGGAAGACCGAGCGGGCCTCCGACTGAAGGCCGCCGACGCAGCGCGAGGGATCCCCTTCGTCCAGACGCGCCCCACGCGCGGTCCCGGTCATGATGCCGCCCCGGCGAGCCCGGGCCCGCGGGTCACCGCCCCTTGGTGCGCACCTTGCCGCGCAGCCGCTTCGGGGGCATCTTCGAGGGCACGACCCCGCCGGGGAACTTCGCCGCACGCTCGGCCTCGGAGAGCTCGGCCTCCGAGGGCAGCGGCGCCGATTCGTCGAGCCGGTTCTTCGGCGGCGCGACGCCCGTGACCTCCGCGATGGGCCTGCCCCCCGTGGGCTCGGGCTTCCAGTCCTCGGGCTGCTCGCGGGGCTGGAAGTCGGGGTAGGCCCGCTCCGGGATCTCCGCGTTGATCAGCATCTCGATCTGCGTCAGCAGCGAGCCCTGCGCGGGGGTCACCAGGCTCCACGCCACGCCCTCGCGCCCCGCCCGGGCGGTCCGCCCGATCCGGTGCACATAGATGTCCGGGTCGTCCGGCAGGTCGAAGTTCACCACATGCGTGATGCCCTCGACATCCAGACCCCGCGAGGCCAGGTCCGACGCGACCAGCACGCTCAGCACCCCGTGCCGGAACTTGGTCATCGTCTGGTTCCGCTTGCCCTGGCTCATGTCGCCGTGCAACGCGTGCGCCTCGATGTTCTTCTTCTGGAGGTACTTGACCACATCGTCGACCGTCCGCTTCATCCGGCAGAACACCAGCGTCAGATCGGGCTCCTCGTGGGTCAGCACATGCGCCAGCATCCGCTTCTTGTCCCAGGGCTGCACGGGGATGTGGTGCTGCTTGACCATCTCCACCGTGAGTGAGCCCGAGGTGACGATCAGCCGCTCCGGGTCGTTCATATGCCGCCGCGCCAGCCGCTCGATCTCGTCCGAGAGCGTGGCCGAGACGAAGATCGTCTGCCGCTGCTTGGGGAGCATGTCGAGGATCCGCTTGATGTCGTCGCGGAACCCGATGTCGAACATCCGGTCGACCTCGTCGAGCACGCTGAAGCGGACATTCTCCAGCCGGAGGAACCGCCGCTCGATCATGTCGAGCACACGCCCCGGGGTGCCCACGATGATCTCGGGGCCCCGCTTCAGGCGGTCCGCCTGCACGCTGATCTTCTGCCCGCCGTAGATCGCGCACGCCGTGAGCCCCGTGTGCCGCCCCAGCTCGGTCAGGTCGTCGCGGATCTGCACCGCCAGCTCGCGCGTCGGCGCCAGGATCAACGCCTGCACCGGCACGCCCCGCTCCGCGCGGTGCAGCAGCGGAAGCCCGAACGACGCCGTCTTCCCGCTCCCCGTCTTGGCCTGCCCCAGCACATCCTTGCCCGACAGCGCCAGCGGGATCAGCGCCCCCTGGATCTTCGTCGGGTTCGTCCAGCCCGCCTCCGCGAGGGCCCGCTGGAGAGGCTCGTTGAGCCCAAGGTCCGCGAAGGACTTCTCCATGTTGAAGACATGCTTCTGGGCCTCCTCGCTCAGGGGCTTGACCGTCCGCAGGCGGTGCGCCTCCTCGGGCTGGTCGTCCTCGCCGATATCCCCGTCCGCCTCCGGGCCCTCCGCGGGGGCGCCGCCCGATTCGGGCCCACGCCCCTCGCCCTTGCCGCGACGACGACGACGACGACGCTTCTTCTTCGCCGGGCCCTCGCCCTCGCCACCCTTGGCCTCGATCTCGCCCGAAGCCCGGCCCTCCTCGGGGCCCGACGCATGTTCGACAGACTCATCGCTCACTGGTGTGTTCCCGACCATTGCGGCCTGCTGCGCGGCCAGGCCCGATCGGCCCGGCCCGCGTTCGTGAGTGGGAACGCCCGAATCGGGCGAACTCCCGGAGGACAAACCATAGGCGCCGGCCGGCCCAGCCCCGAGGCCCTTCTCCATCAGCATCATGTGCTTCATCAGCGTCCCGGCCGCGGTCGTGCCCGCCGCCAGCCACCCGGCGGGGCCGTCGCGCCACGCCCCCTTGACCACGATCTGCTTCAGGAACGCCCCAACGGGGTTCAGCGCCAACCTGGCCGGGCTCGTCCGGACGCCCTTCCCGTGCAGCGCCTCGGCGGCCGTCCGCGCGTGCCCCACCTGCTTGGACAGGTGGTGCGCGAACGACACAAACGAGTCGTGCCGCAGCACGCCGTCGAGGTCCACCACCCGCCCCGCCGAGGCGTCCACCAGCAACTGGTCGTGCGGGTCCACCCCGCCCCATCTCGCCAGCCCCCGCCCGACAAGCTCCCGCCGCACCAGCCGGAGCCGCCACTCCGGCTGCCACGCGTGCCGCAGCGGCTCGCCCCGGTACCAGACCACCCGCCTCACCCGCGCCCCCACGACCCCGGCCGCGCCCGACTCGACAAGGGCCCGGATCGCCGCGGCCAGGTCGGGCATCACCGGCTCGTCGCTGTCCAGGTGGAGCACCCACGCCTGCCCCGCCGCCTCGAGCGCGATCTGCTTGGTCTTGACGAACCCAACCCACTGCCGCCGCAGGACCACCGCCCCATGCGCCCGGCACAGGTCGATGGTCCCATCCTTCGACCCGGAATCGACGGCGATGATCTCCGACGCCAGCCCCCGCACGCTCTCCAGCACCGGGCCGATGGTCGACTCGCTGTCCCGGCAGACCGTGACCACGCTCAACGGCAGGGGGGCCTCCGCTCGCGCTGTCCTCTCGGGGTCGGTCATGCCGCGCCTCCAGGGCCCCACCAAGAACCCGCGAACCCGGGTTCGGCCCGACACATCGGGATCGGACGAGCCGCGGCCGTGAGGCCGCGGTCTCCGCGGAGGAAAGGGCGCCCCCATCCCCCGACGGTCGGGGCCCGTTGGTCCGCCGAACAGAACCTAGGCTATCCGCGTGCTGACCCCGCCGACACAGCACCTGCATGTCATCCGCCGGGCCCGCGAGTACGGGTTCTCCGGCTCGCGGTGGGCCCGGGCCTTCGCCGAGGCCGACTGGGCCGCCGCCGAATGCCTCTCCGACAAGCCCGATCGCGCCCTCTGGCGCGTCCGCCTGCCCCTGCCCGCCGGGCCCGAGACGCTCGTCGTCAAGGTCCACGCCCTCCGCTCGCCCCTCGAGGTCCTGCGGTCCATGCTCCACCTGGGCCGTCTCCGCAGGCAATGGAAGGGCGCCGCGCGGCTCAGCCGGCGCGGCTTCCACGCCGCACGCGGCAAGGCCCTGCTTCGGGGCCGGCACGGCGGCGCCTGGTGCGATGTCCTGGTGATGGAGGCCGTCCCCGGGACGCCCCTGCTCGAGCTGATCGCCCGGGGCGACCTCCCGATCAAGACCCAGCACAAGATCGCCCACGAACTGGGCAGGCTTGTCTCCACCCTCGACGCCGAACGCCTGCACTCCAAGGACCTCAAGCCCTCCAACATCGTCGTCGACGACGATGACCCGGGCCGCCTCTCCATCATCGACTCCGACACCGTCGGCCGCCGGCCCCACCACCCTCTCCTCCCGCTCGTGCTCGAGCCCCTCGGCGTGGGGGTGCTCCCACGCCGCGCCCTGCTCGCCCGCGTCGTCAGATCCTGGGCGTGGCACGAGTGGCTCAACGCCCCCTTCGCCGTCGCCTCCGACCCCGACCCCGAGACCCGCTACGAACGCGAGGTCGCCCGCCTCGCCTGGCGCGAGGTCGCCCGTCTCGTCGAGCGGCACGGCGACCCCACGCCCCGGCACGACCCGCTCGCCCACCCGCCGCACGATCGCCCCGCCGACCCCGCGGCGCTGCGGACCGCCCCGCGCTAACCTGTGCCCATGCCCGCGATCCGCGAGTCCCTCCGCCTCCCCGCCGCCGACCACACCAGCGCCAAGCCCCTGTGCCGGGTCTATGTCGGCGACTGCCGCGAGTGGATGGCCAAACTCCCGGGCGGCGCCTTCGACCTGATCTTCGCCGACCCGCCCTTCAACTGGAAACGCGACTACGACCGCCACGAAACCGGGCACGCCTGGGACGACGCCCGCCCCGACGACGAGTACCTCGACTTCACCTACACCTGGCTCGACCTCGCCGCCGAGCGCCTCGCCGAGCACGGCTCGCTCTGGGTCAACATCCCCGACACCTGGGCCGCCGAGATCGTCGTCCACATGAAGCGCGCCCGCGGCATGCACCTGGTCAACTGGTGCATCTGGCACTACCGCTTCGGGCAGAACACCAGGAGCCGCTTCATCAACTCCAAGGTCCACGCCCTCTACTTCATGAAGAACCCCGACCACCCCGACCGGCGCTGGAACCCCGATGTCGTCGCCGAGGTCTCCGACCGCCGCGCCATCTACGGCGACCCCCGCACCGAGACCAAGAAGGAAGGCTGGATGGACCCGGGGCACCGCGTGCCGATGGATGTCTGGTACGGGCCCTACTGGGGCCGCATCCAGGGCAACAACAAGGAGCGCCGCCACAAGCACGACAACCAGCTCCCCGAGGTCTACCTGGGCCGCGTGATCGGCGCCTGCTCGAACGAGGGCGACATGGTTCTCGACCCCTTCCCGGGCACGACGGGGACCGTCGCCCGCCACCTGGGCCGCCGCTTCGTCGGCATCGAGTACTCAAAGGCCAACGCCGAGCACGCCTGGGACCGCATCGTCAACAAGGGGCCTTACCGCGCCGACGCGCTCGACAACCAGCGGGGCGTCTCGACCGCGATCCACCCGAACCGAAGGCGGGCCAGAATTGAGTCGCCGGAGTAAGCGGAACCAGACGCCCGCACCTCAGCCGCTCGAAGTCAGGGCCGCGAGCGCGAGAATCCCCGCCAGCCCCGCGACGATCGCGCCGACAATCCAACGGATTGTCGACTGGCGACGCACCGGGGTGCCATTGCTGTTCCAGATCCGTGGACGCGCCACGCCGACCTCTCCGGACAGCGCGACCATCTCGCCCTGCTCGATCCAAACCGGGCAGCCGCCGATCTCCTTGCCGGCGTACTCCGCCTTCAGGCGTTCAAAGGTCCCCCCGGGCCGCACAGAAACAACAAACCGCAACTGCCTGTCACGCTCGGCGATCCCGATCGCGTTGATTTCCGGAAGATCCCGAAACTCTGCGCCCGATTCTCGGAGGATTCTCTCCGCTTCGTCGAAGGTGATCTCGTGTCGATGCATGCTGCTTTCTCCCCGCAGTCGGCAACCAGCATCCCGAAGCGCCTCTCCCTATCGACACTTCGAGAGCCCCCCCGAGAAATCGAGACGCGCGAACACCACAACAAATCACTCGAATCCTACCCTGCCAGGAGCATCGCGGACCTGCGCGTCCCCCTTATTCTACCCCAATACCGGGGATCTCCAACCAAAATCGTGCTGACCCCTAGCCCTCGATGCTCACCGATATCGTCCCGCCCGAGATCGCCGAGAGGACCCGCTCGACCGGGACCGCGTACCCCCGACGCATGATCGGACCTCCATCCGAACGATCCGCGCTCTTCGAGATCAGCAATCCCAGTGGCCGAGGCCTGCCCCCGCCCGGCTCTCGCGTGACCACGAGCGCCCCCGAATCCCCCTCGTCGCAGAAATCGATGTGCTGGCTCCCCTGTTCCGGAACCGCCGTCACCTCAATGCAGATCGGCGCGAATCTAACAAACTCGAAACGACCGTCATCGAGGCGGAATGTGACCGGCGTGAACACTCCCGATGCGACCCCGGCCACCCAACGCGACTTGGCCCCGATCATCTGCACCGGCACCGCCCCATCGAGAGCCCCACTGGCTCGGATGGCCAGCCCCTTGGTTGAGAAAACCCCCGGGCTCAATCTCCCAATCGGCTCCGGGAACCGGCCGCTTACCCAAGTGCTCGTCGAGAGCTCGAGCAACGCGTAGTCCGCCTGGTTCAGATGCCCGCCGACAACCAGACCCCCGGTCCTCGCGATCTCCCCGATCACGCCGCCGATCCGCCTCGATCGGTAGGAGTAACTCCTGACCTCCGCCCGAGCCTGGGCTCCGTAGACCACATGCTCGCAGGTGAGGCCGTACCGCTTTCCCCCGACCCGAACCACGCAGCCGAGCGTCCCAAATGTATCCCGACGCCCGGGCCGAAAGGCCGTCAGGCCGGCGCCGGGTCTGACCCGCCCGAAAACCGCGTCAACAGCGTTTCCGACGGCCCATCGAAACTTCTGGATCAACCGCATGCAACCCCGCCCATGCCATATCCGCTGCGGAAACCACGGGTCCTCGGCGCCGCGAGCATGCCCGGAGGATCCAGGAAGTTTACATTGGTCACGAATACCACGGGCATCCGGCGGCGGCCTCAACCTCCGAACGCACGCCCGCGAGGGTCCGCGCCGAGGGCGCCGAGGCGCGCTCTTCACGCCCGCCTCCTACCGCCGCCCCGCATCAAAGGTCTGCTGCTCCGGCACGCGGATCGCGTTGGTCAGCAACTCCCGGTCCGCCGCGTCCGCCACGCCGTCCCGGTTCAGGTCCGACGGGTTCTGCTCGTACGCGTACAGGTCCTCGATATCGAGCCGCCCGTCCCCGTTGATGTCCTCGCTCGACGCGATCGCCGACGCCAGCGGGTCGCCCACCACCACATGCATCCACGAGATCGCCGGGATCGCGCTGTACGCCGCCTCCGCCCACGACAGCCGGCCCAGGAAGAACGCACGCACCAGGCGGTTGCTGTCCGGCACCGTCTGCGCGAACGGCTCGTAGACCATCCCGATCCCGAAGGTCCCCCCCGCGCCGATGAAGTCCGCCACCTGCGCCTGCTGGATCAGCGTCCCCAGCCCGTTGAACGCCCGCCCGTTGAACGACTCCATCGTGCTGAACACCGCCCCCGGCGCGAGGTTGAACGACTCCTCGTACCGGTCCAGGTTCGTCGCGGGTCGCCCGATGTGGTTCCGCCCGTAGTGCGTCAGCAGCACCACCGGGTCGGTGATCAGCAGCCCCTGGCCCCCGAAGTCGATGTTCGGCCCCACCGAGAAGTGCGAGACCGTCCGCTCCGCGTCGTACTTCACCAGCGCCGGGTCGAACCGACCGTCCGCCAGCAACACATCCCGCGCCGTCTCGTAGTCGTCGTCCCGGCTCACCGGGTCCATCACATTGTCGAGCTCGCTGTTGGGCTCCTCGTCCGCCACGCCGTTCGAGTCGCTCTCGTCGAGCACGAACGCCGAGTTGTCGACATCGTAAATGAGCCCCTGCGCCCGACCGACCATCGCGCGCACATCCGCGACCGAGTGCCCGTCCAGCCGGCAGACCAGCAGGATGTCCCCCGGAGTCAGCAGCCCCGCCGGCTCCTCCCCCGTCGTCGTCGAGGTCTTCCCCGCCGCGAGCCACACCCAGTTCTTCTCCTCCCGGATGAACCGGTTCGACCAGGTGTTCACCGGGCGGGCCTGCCGCCACATGGGGTTGCGGATGTACCCCTTCTCGGCCGTGCGGAAAATGTCGACATTCGTCTCGTCGAGATCCTGCCAGAGCACGGTCAGCTCGCTGTCGACCGACGCCGCCCGCGCCCGCCCGCTGCCCCACACCGTCCCGAAGGTCGAGGGGACATCACCCGCGCCGGGGTTGTCCGGGTCGTCGATCCGGTGCGGCAGCCCCTTGCATAGCACGATGCACCGGATGCGGTACACCAGCCCGCTCGCCTCCAGGTGCGTCCGGATCGGGTCGCGGATCTGCGCCTTGTAGTTCGGGTACATGATCGTGCCGTTCGTCGCCGTCACCGGCAACCCGGCCGACGCGAGATCGAACACCTCGAGCCCCTGGTGCACCCCCGGCTCGCCGCCCGTCCCCCCGGGCACCTTCGCCGAACCCGCGTAGAACTCCGCGACCGCGACGCTGTCCCCCACCCGGCTGTCATAGACAACCAGCACCTGCGCCGGCAGCAGCCGTGACGCCACCGCGACCGGAGCCATCAGGCCCAGAACAACACACACGGCGATCACGGCCTCTCGCATCGATCCTCCCGGCAAGCATCCCCCTCCCGAATCTACCCCCCGGCCCCGTCGCCGCAACCCCCTAGCCCAAAATCGGCCCGATAGGCTGGAGGCATGATCGACGCCCGACAGGCCGAGCCCGCCCCGAACGGGCTGCCGGTGACGCTCCTCGCGGTCAAGGCCGTGCCCGGGGCACGCCAGGACGAGATCGTCGGCCCGCTCGGCGACCGCCTGAAAGTCCGCGTTTCCGCGCCGCCCGAGGGCGGCAAGGCCAACAAGGCGATCTGCGCCCTCCTCGCCGCCGACCTCGGGCTCCGCCCCGCCCAGGTCACGGTGCACAGCGGCGCCTCCAACGCCGAGAAGACCCTCCGGATCGAGGGGGTCGACGCCGCCGCCCTCCGCGCCCGATGGGCATGACGCCCGACGACCGCACCCCAAACGGGCCCGCCCATCCCCTTCTGCCGACCCGGCCGCCACCCGGCCCCGGCCAACCTCCCCCGGTCGCTCGCTTTCGGCCTTCCTGAAATCCATCTCTCTCAAACCGGAACACTCGCGGAGGAGATGCCCATGCTCACGCTCGACCAGATCCCGACCCCGTCGGCCCGGAATCGACCCCTTGTCACCACCCGGGCCCAGGGCGGCGTGCTCGTCCTCAGCCTCGTCCCAGAGAGCCTGAGCCAGCCCATCGCGGACGAACTCGTCTCGGTCTGTTTGGGGTACTCCGAGCCCGAGATGGGGGGGCGCCTCGCCCAGGTGCTCTGCCTGCGCATGGTCCGGGAAGTGACCTGCGACGGGCTCCGCGCGCTGGTGCAAATCTCAGATTCCCTGAGCGCCGCCGGCGGCTCGCTGATTGTCTCCGGGGCGCCGCAAGCGGTGCGGGCGATCGTCCGACGCACCGGGCTGTCGGGCCGGCTCGTGCTCGCCCGCGGAGTCCGGGAAGCGGTCCGTCTGGCGTCGCGGGTGGAGGAGCCCGCGACGGGCAGGCGGGCCCGGTCGCACGCCGCGTAACCCGCGGCCGGGGATGCCGGGATGGGGCCTCGCAGCCGGGGTGGAATCGTGTGCGGCGCCCTCGCGCTGGCCGCCCTGGCGGGCGCCGCGGAACCCGTGCGCCAAGGCCGGGTCGATCCGGCGATCGGGACCCGGCTCGCGGTTTCGCCGCTGGCGCGCGACCTCGAGGCCCGCGGGCGGATCGCGCTGCATGTCTATCTCGAGCCCGGCGCCGACCCGTTCATGGTCGAGCGCTCCGCCGTGCGCGCGCTGCAGGCCGAGGCGCTCGGCGTCCACCCCCACGCCTCCGGCTCGGTGCTCGTGCTCGCGTCCACCGTGGCCGGGGCGCGGCGGATCGCCGAGTGGCCCGGCGTCGCCTGGGTCGAGCAGGCGCCCGAGCCCACGCCCCGCGTCGGGAGCGCCCGCCTCGTGGTGCAATCGGGCTCGACCGCCTCGGCCCCCTTCGACAGCGCGGGCCTGACCGGCGCCGGGCAGATCGTGGGCGTGCTCGACCTCCCGCTCGACTGGGACCACTGCGCGTTCGTCGACCCCCAGCACCCGATCGGGCCGGCCCACCGCAAGATCGTCGCCTACAACGCGCCGCTCGGGAGCGTCAACGCCCACGGCACCCATGTCTGCGGCATCCTCGCGGGTGACTCCGACGCCGCCGCGAATCTCCGCGGCGTCGCCCCCGGCGCGCGCCTCGCGTTCAACACCATCCCCACGCTCGCGGAGGCGCCCCTGCTCGCCCGGCTTGAGCTCCACGCCTCGCAGGGCGCGACGATCCACTCCAACAGCTGGGGGGACGACCAGAGCAGCGCCTACGGCGGGCTCGCCCGCGCCGTCGACCAGTTCTGCTGGGAGCACGACGAGAACCTCGTCGTCTTCGCCGTCAGCAACGGCGCCGCGCTCAAAACCCCCGAGAACGCCAAGAACGCCCTCGCCGTCGCCGCGACGCAGGACGCCCCGATGCACCACCGCCTGTGCATCGGCGCCGCCGGCCCGACCGCCGACGGGCGCCGCAAGCCCGACCTGGTCGCGCCGGGGTGCTCGATCTTCGCGGCCTACCCCTTCGGCGCAGGATGCCCGACCGTCTTCAACTCCGGCACCTCGATGGCGACCCCCGCCGTCGCCGGCGCCGCCGCCGTCGCGCGGCAGTATTTCACCGAGGGGCGGCACCGCACCGGCACCCCCACGCCCGCCGACGCTTTCACCCCGACCGGCGCCCTGCTCAAGGCGGCGCTTATCGCGGGGGCCGCCGATGTGACGGACGCGCCGGGCTGGCCCGGCAACGGCGAGGGGTGGGGGCGCGTGCTCCTCTCGGGCTCGCTGCCCCTCGCGGGGTCGGGGCGCTCGCTCCTGGTCCGGCAGGCGTGGAACAACACCGACGACGCGCTCGAGACCGGCGATTCGATCGAACTCCGATTCGAGGTGACCGCCCCGGGCACCCTGCGGATCGCGGTCGCCTGGCACGACGCGCCGGGCCCCTTCGGCGCGGCCGACCCCGTTGTCAACGACCTCGACCTCTCGCTCGAAACCCCTTGGGGCGCGGTCCTCTCCGGCAACGCGATCGACACCGCGACCGGCGAGAGCGTGGCGGGCGGATCGCCCGATCGGCGCAATACGGTCGAGGTCGTCTCGATCGGTTCTCCCACGCCCGGGATCTACACCGCGCGCGTCGACGCCGCGCGCGTGCTGCAAGGGCGGCAGGGCTTTGGGCTGATCATCAACGGCGCCGTCGCCGGCATCGCCGGCCCCTGCAACGGGGCCGACCTCGCCGAACCGCTCGGCGTGCTCGATCTCGCGGATGTGAACGCGTTCGCGGCAGGGTTCGTCTCCGCGGGCGCCGCCGCGGACCTGACGGCCGACGGGTTGCTCGATCTCTCGGACATCAACGCCTTCGTCGCCGCGTTCCTCGCGGGCTGCGGCTGACCCTCTCGGGCGAGCCGGCCCTCGCCGCCCGGTCGTCGGGACCCACGCTTTCTTAAGCCACGCCGAGCCATCCACCCCGGTTCTCGGGCTCCCACTGGGGCCGCGGGATAGGGCGGTTCCCAATTCTCGGAAAAAGATTTGCCGCCCCCCGCCCCCCTTGTAGACTCGCCCCCGAGGGAACAGCCGGAGACTCGCGGGTTGTCTGCCACGCCGTTCGGTCGTGCGCCCGCGAGAGGCCGGCCCGGACGGAGCATTGAAAATGAAGAGGGTGAAGTCTTCCGCCTGCGTGCTCGTTGCGTGCGCGGGCGTCGTCGCGTTGGGGTCTCCCGCCGCCGCCCAGCAGGCCGGCTACCTGTACCGGACTTTCGACGAGAACGGCGTGGCCCACACGCTCAACCCGCGCGGCGCCGCGACGCACTCGATCGCCCGCGAGTGGAGCGAGGTCCTGCTCGAGTGCATCCGCAACGACCGGGCCCGCCCCACCGTGCACGCCCGCAACCTCTATCACACCGCCGCCGCGATGTGGGACGCCTGGGCCGCCTTCGACCCCGCCGCCGACCAGATCTTCCACCAGGAGAAGATGACCGCGCAGGACATCCAGGCCGCCCGCGAGGAGGCGATCTGTTACGCCACCTGCCGACTCCTGCTGCACCGCTTCCAGAACTCGGTGGGCGCGGCCACCTCCATCCCGCTGATCAACGCCACGATGGTCAACCTCGGGTTCAACCCCGCCAACACCTCCACGGTCGGCACCACGCCCGCCGCGCTCGGCAACCGCATCGCCGTCGGGATCATCGCCTTCGGTATGACCGACGGGTCGAACGAGCAGAACGGGTACTCGAACAACTGGTACTTCCCCGTCAACCCGCCGATGTTCCCCGACTTCCCGGGCAACCCGGACATCGTCGACCCCAACCGCTGGCAGCCCCTGGCGATCGAGTTCTTCGTCGACCAGTCGGGCAACCCCATCCCGCTCGGGTCGCTCGAGTTCCTCAGCCCCGAGTGGGGCGCCCTGCCCGGCTTTGCCCTCGACCCCGCCGAGGCGGTCCTCCACCCGCGCGACGGGTTCGATTACCCCGTCTACCACGACCCGGGCCACCCGCCCTACTTCAACGGCGTGGGCGATGAGTACTACCGCTGGGGCAACGAGATGGTCGTCCTCTGGTCGAGCCACCTCGACCCGACCGATGGCGTGATGATCGACATCTCCCCCGACTCGTTCGGCAACAGCGCCCTCCCGGGCGTCGACGACTGGGCCCAGTATTACGACCACCTCGAAGGCGGCGACTGGAGCCCCGGGCACGCCCTCAACCCCGTCACCGGCCTGCCCTACCCGCAGCAGGTCGTCCCGCGGGGCGACTACGCCCGCATCCTCGCCGAGTTCTGGGCCGACGGGCCCCACTCCGAGACCCCACCGGGCCACTGGTTCACCATCCTCAACTATGTCAACGACCACCCGATGTTCGAGAAACGCTTCCGCGGCATCGGACCGATCGTTGACGATCTCGAGTGGGATGTGAAGGCCTACCTGCTCATGGGCGGCGCGATGCACGATGTCGCCATCACCGCCTGGGGCTGCAAGGGGGCGTACGACTATGTCCGCCCCGTCTCCGCCATCAGGTACATGGCCGATCAAGGCCAGTCCAGCGACCCCCTGGGCCCGTCCTACAACCCCAACGGCATCCGCCTCTACCCGGGCGTGATCGAGGTCGTCACCGCCCAGTCCAGCGCACCCGGCCAACGCCACGCCCACCTCGCGGGCGATGTCGGCAAGATCGCCGTCAACGCCTGGCGCGGGCCCCTCTACATCAACAACCCCGCCACCGACGACGCCGGCGTGGGCTGGATCCTCGCCGAGAACTGGTGGCCCTACCAGCGGCCCTCCTTCGTCACGCCCCCGTTCGCGGGCTATGTCTCCGGGCACTCCACCTACTCCCGCGCCGCCGCGGAGATCATGACCCTGATGACCGGGTCGGCCTTCTTCCCGGGCGGCGTCGGCGAGTTCTTCTGCCCCGAGAACGAGTATCTCGTCTTCGAGGAAGGCCCCAGCCAGGACATCACCCTCCAGTGGGCCACCTATCAGGACGCCTCCGACCAGACCTCCATGAGCCGCATCTGGGGCGGCATCCACCCCCCGGCCGACGACCTGCCGGGCCGCCACATGGGCATCGCCGTCAGCGAGGATGTCTTCCGCAAGGGCGTCCAATACTTCGCCGGCAGCGCCGACTGCCCCGCCGACATCGACGGCAGCGGCCTGCTCGACCTCTCCGACCTCACCGGCTTCATCGTCGCCTTCACGGGCCAGGACCCCATTGCCGACATCGCCGACCCGTTCGGCCTCTACGACCTGACCGACCTGATCACCTTCATCCAGGCCTTCATGGCCGGCTGCCCGTGATCTGAAGCCCCGCCGAGACCGTCCACTCCCCGCCCGGGCGCCCCGCGCCCGGGTTTTTTATCGCGCGCTCGGCCCGCACCGGGAGAACACACGCACCGGGGCCGCCCCGTGCTCCAGGACCCGCGCCCCCTCCCCTCGGCGGGGGTGGTCACGACTCCCGGCTCCCGTCGGGCGCCGGCGGCGCCGTCCTGGGCCGCGGCCCGCCCCGACCATGCCCCGGCAGGAAGTCCCCGAGACCCCCGCGCTCGTTCATGACCTTCGTCCCGATGATCGCGTTGGTCGCGAGCACCAGGATCGAGGCGAAGACAAGCACCGCGGCGGTCGAGACGCCCTTCCAGCCGACATCCTCCTGCTCGGTCCAGATCGCCCACACGGTCACAAACGCCCCGGCGATGATGCTCAGCAGGCAGGAGCCGTAACAGACGCGGTTGATGGCAACGAGCGCTTTCATGGTGCCCTCCTTCAGGTGAACCCGAGACCACATATAAGTTAGCACTAACTAGTCTGGTATGCAAGTCAACTTGTTGATTTACCCAAGAATTGGCCGATCGCCCCCAAGAAACCAATCAAATACCAATCAGCCAGGCCGGGCTTCGGCGAAATCAGGCCCCCGCCTACACTCACGGGGATGATCCAGTTGGGCGTCAACATCGATCATGTGGCCACCCTCAGGCAGGCCCGGTATCGGGGGAGCGACGCGATCGCGGTCGGGCCCCACGCCTCGGACATCGGCGAGCCCGACCCCGTCCGGGCCGCCCACGAGGCCGAGCTCGGCGGGGCCGACGGCATCACCGTCCACCTCCGCGAGGACCGGCGGCACATCCACGACCGCGATGTCCGCCTCCTGCGCCGGCTGGTGAAGGTCAAGCTCAACCTCGAGATGGCGGCCACGGAGGAGATGATCGCCATCGCGCGCGAGTTGCGGCCCCACACGGCGATGCTCGTGCCCGAGGGGCGCGAGGAGGTGACCACCGAGGGCGGGCTCGATGTCGCCGGGCAACAAACCCGCATGCGCGCGGTCGTCGCCCGCCTGCGCGACGCCGGGCTGATCGTCTCCGCCTTCATCGACGCGGAGGACCGGCAGGTCGCGGCCTGTGCCGAGGCGGGCTTCGATGTCTGCGAGGTGCACACGGGGCCCTGGGCCCATGTCTTCGCGATGTGCGGGGGGGACCCGCGCCGCCCCGAGCTCGTCGCCGAGCTGCGCCGCGTCGAGCGCGCCGGCGCCGCGATCCGGGCCGCGGGCATGCGGTTCAACGCCGGCCACGCGCTCAACTACCACAATGTCGAGCCGATCGCCGCCCTCCCGGGCGTCGAGGAACTCCACATCGGGCACGCGATCGTGAGCCGGGCGGTCTATGTCGGCCTCCGTCGGGCGGTGGAGGAGATGAAGTCCTTGATGACCGGGGCGCGGCTCGCGTCCCTGTCGGGGGGGCGGTGCTGATGTCGCGCGGCGGCAAGAAGAAAGCGGCCTCGGGCGTCGAGACCAAGCCCCGGAAGCGCCGGCCCTTCGCCGACGCGCCCGAGGCCGAGAGGTGGCTCTCCGAACGGGTCAATTTCGAGCGCGTCCGCCTCCCCAGGCCCGACCCGGACATCTTCAAGCTCGACCGCATGCGAGCGCTCGCGGCCGCCCTGGGCGACCCGCAGGACGCGACCCCGATGGTCCACATCGCCGGGAGCAAGGGCAAGGGCAGCGTCTGCGAGATGCTCGCCGGCTGCCTCGGCGCGAACGGCTACGCCGCCGGCCTGTTCACCAGCCCGCACCTGGTGCATGTCCGCGAGCGGGTGCGGATCGGGGGCGAGCCGATCGGCGAGGACGCGTTCGCCCGGCTCATGAGCCGGGTGCGTGACGCGGCGGAGAGCCTGCCCGCGTCGCTGGGGGAGGCGACCTTCTTCGAGTGCGTCACCGCGCTGGCCTTCCTGCACTACGCCGAGCAGGCCGTCGACGCCGCCGTCGTCGAGGTCGGGCTGGGCGGGCGGCTGGACTCGACGAACATCATCACGCCCGTCGTCGCGGGGATCACGGCGATCCAGCTCGAGCACACGGCGATCCTGGGCGACACCGTCGAGAAGATCGCGAGGGAGAAGGCCGGGATCATCAAGCCCGGCGTCCCCTGCCTGACGGTCCCGCAGCAGCCGGGCGTCATCGCGGTCTTCGAGGAGGTCGCCTCGGCGGCCGGGGCCCCGCTGCGGGTGCTGGGGCGCGACATCGAGTTCACCAAGCGCTTCGAGTCGGCGCACGCGATGGGCCCGCACACCCGCGTCTGCGTCACGAGCGGGGACCTCGCCTTCGAGCACCTCCCCGTGCCGTTCGAGGGCGAGCACCAGGCCGAGAACTGCGGGCTCGCGCTGGCGATCCTCCAGCAGCTCGCCAGGTCGGGCTTCGCCTGCACCGAGCGCGGGACGGCGATGGGCCTCGCCGCGGCGGCCCGCAACGGGCGGCTCGAACAGGTCTGGGACGCGCCGCGGGTGATCGTCGACGGGGCCCACACTGGCGAGAGCCTCCGCTGCCTGATCAACGCGATCGGCGCGCACATCCGCTGCGATTCGATGGTCGCGATCTTCGGGTGCGCCGCCGACAAGGACATCGACGCGATGCTCGAACAGATCGGGCGCGGGGCGGACAAGGTCATCTTCACCCGCGCGGCGAACAACCCGCGCGCCGTCGACCCGGGCGAACTCGCCCGCCGCTTCGAGGAGGTCCACGGGCGCATGAGCCAGGTGGCGCCCACGCTGCGCGACGCGATCAACACCGCGGCGCGGGCCGTGCAGCGCGACGACCTGATCTGCGTCACCGGCTCGTTCCACCTCGCCGGCGAGGCCAAGGCACTGTTCGAGGCGAAGAAGCGCGAACTCGCCGGCACGAGCACCTGAGGAGGCGCCGATGCGGAGCGACCTCGACCTCGCGGTGACCTGGTCGAAACGGCTCGAGGCCCTCCTCGCCTCGCGCTACCACGCCAGCGGGCGCGGGCTCCACGAGATGATCGACAGCGTCTGGGGCGACCTCGCCGAGCCCCTCGTCCGCGACCTGCGCCTCGTCGCGACGGTGCGCAACAAGATCGTCCACCAGGAGGGCTACGACCGGATCGACCGCAAGCCCGAGTTCCTCGCCGCCTGCCGTCGGGCCAGACGGGCCCTGACCCCCCGCTCGCGGCGTCGGCGTTGGATGGTCCTCGCGGCGCTCGCCGCCCTGCTCGCGTTTGCGGTGCTGATGCTCTCGATGGGCAAGAGCCCGATCCAGTTGTTCCCGATGCCCTGACGCGATGAATGCCCCCCCGTGCCGGGGGTCGGGGATTTGCGGACCTTCCCCCCGAACGGGGATCGGGTTCTTGCGCCGCGGGCGCACGAGATCGAGCGGACGGCGAGTAGAATGCCGGCTCATGGACGCGATCCCGCCCACCCTGCCGTTCCACCTGGCGCGCACCTACGGCGTGCAGCCGACGGCCCGGGTCCGCCCCGTCACGCCGGTCGCCCCGGCCGCGACGGTGCAGAGGGGCGAGGCCTCGGCCGACCGTGTCGACCCGCGCGTCGCGCGGCTGGTGGCGGGCGTGGTGCCGGGCGGCGTCGACTTCGCGGGCGACTCGCCCCAACCCTCGGCGGAGCGGCTGGCGTTCTACCGCCACCCGGCGGACCGCAACGCCGCCGCGACGGGCGTCAACCTGGGCCGCCTGCTCGACACCAACGGGTAAGCGCCCGGTCGGCGGGCCCGGCTACGCTGCGCCCCGATGCCGATCCCGCCCGCCCAACCCCCGCTCGCGCGGCACTGGTCGCTCGACCCCGCGCTCGTGTACCTGAACCACGGGTCGTTCGGGGCCTGCCCGACCGGGGTGCTCGAGGCGCAGCGGCGATACCGCGACCGGATGGAGCGCGACGCGGTCTCGTTCTTCTGCGTTGATCTCTGGGATCTGCTCGACGCGAGCCGGGCGGCGGTCGCCCCGCTGGTCAACGCCGAGCCGAGGGACCTGGTCTTCGTCCCCAACGCGACGGTCGCGGTCGCCACCGTGCTGGAGAACGCAGCGACGGGCGTGGGCCTCGGGGCCCCGCTCGCCCCGGGCGACGAGCTGCTGACGACCACGCACGACTACCCCGCGTGCCGGAACAACCTCCGCCGCGCCGCGGCCCGGGCGGGCGCCCGGGTCGTCGAGGTTCCCTTCCCGCAGCCCGGGCCCGGCGGGCCCACGGTCACGGGCGAGGACATCGTCTCGGCGATCCTCGGGGGCGTCACCCCGCGGACGCGCCTGGCGATGCTCAGCCAGATCACCAGCCCCTCGGGCGTCGTGCTGCCGATCGCGCGGCTCTGCCGCGAGCTGTCCGCCCGCGGCGTGGCGACCCTGGTCGACGGCGCGCACGGCCCGGGCGCGGTGGAGACCGATCTCGCGGCGATGGGGGCCGTGTTCTACACCGCGAACTGCCACAAGTGGCTGTGCGCGCCGAAGGGCGTCGCGCTGCTCTGGGTCCGCCCCGATCTCCGGCCCGCGTTCCGCCCGATGGCGCTCAGCAACTTCGCCGACGCCCCCGCCGGCACCCACGGGCGCGAGCGATTCGCGCTGGAGTTCGACTTCGTCGGCACCGACGACCGCACCGGGGCCTGCGCGCTCGCCGACGCGGTGCGGCTCCTGCCCGAGATCGCCGGGACGGACTGGCCCGGGATCGTGGGCCGGAATCGCGCCCTCGCGCTGGCCGCCCGGGACCTCCTCCGCGAGCGCCTCGGGCTGGAGAAGCCGTACGAGGACGGCCTCATCGGGCCGCTCGCGATGCTCGAATTGCCGCGTGTGCCCGTGGCGGCCCGGGCCCGCCTCGCCTCCCGCCCCACGCGGTTCGCCGACGCGCTGCAGGACGCGCTGCTCGACCGTCACCGGATCCAGGTCCCGGTCTGGCGGCTGGGCGACCCGAACAGCCCCTTCAACGGGCGCCGGTCGATCCGCCTGAGCGCCCAGCTCTACAACGACGAGTCGCAGTACGCCTACCTGGCCGACGCGCTGCAGGAAGAACTCGCCGCCGAGTCTCGGTGGGAGGGGTGATAACCCCCCCGGGCCTCGCGGTTGGGGCTGGGCATGCCCCGGGCGGCCGGTAGACTCTGCATCGGGGGAGAAGAACGCCCGAAGCACGGTGTGTACGGCCCGGATTGCCCGCGGCGGGCTCGCCACGGGGCGCGAGAGGAGTGTCGGCGGTGAAGAACGGGGACGGTGGGTACGACATCGCGATCATCGGCGGGGGCCCGGCCGGGAGCACGATCGCGTCGCTGCTGAAGAAGTACGACCCCGCGTTGCGGGTGCTGATCCTGGAGAAGGCGAAGTTCCCGCGCGAGCATGTCGGCGAGAGCCAGTTGCCCGGGATCAGCCACATCCTCGACGAGATGGGGGTGTGGGACAAGGTCGAGGCCGCCGGCTTCCCGATCAAACTCGGCGCGAGCTACACCTGGGGCAAGAAGCAGGAGGTGTGGGACTTCGACTTCTACCCCGTGGAGCACTTCGTCGACGAGCCCCGCCCCGCGAGGTTCGAGGGGCAGCGCCGGCACACCGCCTTCCAGGTCGACCGGGAGATCTACGACGAGATCCTGCTGCGCCACGCCGAGTCGCTCGGCGCCGAGGTGCGCGAGGAGACGATGGTCCGCGAGGTGCTGCGGGAGGGCGACCGCGTCCTCGGGCTTCGGCTGGACTCGGGCGAGACGGTGACGGCGCGGTGGTATGTCGACGCGTCGGGGCACGCGGGCCTTCTCCGCCGGGCGATGGGCGTCGAGTCGGTCGTGCCCGAGTCGCTCAAGAACATCGCGATCTGGCAGTACTGGAACAACGCGGAGTGGGCGGTGCGCATCGGCGTGGGGGGCACCCGCGTGAGCGTGCGGTCGCTTCCCTACGGGTGGATCTGGTTCATCCCGCTGGGCCCGACGCGGTCGAGCGTGGGGCTGATCTGCCCCTCGTCGTACTACCAGCAGCGCGGGCTCTCGACCGAGGAACTCTACAAGACCGCGATCGCCGACCAGCCCCAGATCAGCGGGCTGATGGCGCAGGCGACGCCCGACACCGGCGTGCTCTCGACCAAGAACTGGTCCCAGCTCGCCGACCGGCTCGTGGGCGAGAACTGGCTGCTCTGCGGCGAGTCCGCCGGCTTCGCCGACCCGATCCTCGCCGCGGGCATGACCCTCGCTCACGGGTCGGCGCGCGAGGCGGCGTACATGCTGCTCGAGATCGACCGGGGCGAGCACGACCCCGCCTGGCTCCGGTCCGCCTACGACGAGAAGAACCGCCGGAACATCCGCCAGCACATCCAGTTCGCCGAGTACTGGTACGCCGCCAACGGGTGCTTCACCGACCTCCAGGACCACTGCAAGTCGATCGCCAAGGAGTCGGGCCTCCGCCTGACCCCCCAGCAGGCCTGGCGCTGGCTCGCCCAGGGAGGGTTCGCCAACGAGGACATCCGCCAGGCGGGATTCGGCACCTTCGACATCGCCTCGGCCAAGGCCGTCATCGAGCGGCTCAGCGGCGGCAAGAGCGACTTCGCCGTCTCCAAGGTCAACGAGTTCACCCTGAACCTGCGCGACGCGGAGCGGGGCTGGGTCGCCGAGTACGCCGACGGGCGGATCAACCGCGTCGAGTGCTACCGGCGGGGCCAGGCAATGCTGCCGGTCGCCGGCGTCTTCAAGGGCATGCTCGAGATCCTCGAGACCAACCGCGACGCCGAGTCGATCCTGCTCGCGCTGCAGCGGGTCACGGCGGGCACGGGCCCGATGCAGAGCGTCAACATCGCCAAGTTCATCCAGGCGCTCGAGGTGATGCTCACCGACCACTGGGTCATCGGCACGCTCAACCGCAAGAAGCCCACGATGAGCATCCAGGGCGGGGGCCGCCTCATCCGCGACCTCGAGGCGAGCGAGCGCGCCCTCGCCCAGCGCGACGCCAAGGCCGCCGGCAACGCGATGTGAGACGGCTTCCCGGTCGCCCTCTGGCGTTGGTGCCGTGGTTCATCTCGAAGAGTGAACCACGAGAGGACGGCGTGGGCCGCGGCGCGCCCGCCCCGCGCTCACGCCCCGGGCGGGGTGGTCGCGGTAACCCGCTCGATCGCCTTGTTGCCGATGTGCACGAGCAGGTAGAGCACCACCAGGGCCGCCCCGATCGACAGGCCGATCACCCAGGGCTCGCGGACGCTCTTCATCGCCTCGCGCGTCAGCGCCCCCTCGACATTCGAGGCGAGCCAGACGACCAGCGCCGTGCGCGGCAGCATGCCCACCGCGGTGCCGACGACATAGATCCAGACCGGCACCCCCGTCGTCGTTAAGACGAGGTTGGTCAGCGAGAACGGGGAGTTCGGCGGCACGCGGACCAGCGTCACGATCCCCAGCGTCCGCAGCGGGCCCGAGCCGACCAGCGCGTCCCGCACCGCCAGAGCCTTGGGGTGCCGCGCGATCTCCGCGTTGACGCGGTCCTTGCCCACGGTCCTGGCGATCGCGTACCCGATGAGCGAGGCGCCGACGAACCCCGCCAGCGCCGCCGCGGTGCCCACCACCGGCCCGAAGGCCCAGCCCCCGACGAAGGCCTGCGCGTAGGTCGGCAGCAACCCGAGCCCCGCGGCGAGGATGAACCCGCCGGTGTACACGAACGGGCCCGAGCCCTCGTGGGCCCGCAGCCACTCGCTCACGGGCCCGACCGAGGCGAGCAGCATGAACCCCCCCAGAGCCGGGAGGAACGCCCAGACGACCCCGAGCCACGCCGCCGGGCCCAGCCGCTTGAAAATCTCCCCCGCCGCCTCACCCTGCCCCGGTGCCTGATCGGTCATGGAGGCAAGCGTAGAACGGACCGGGGCGCGCCGCCCGCGGCCGGGGGGGGCCCGCTACCATGCGGCGGATCGGTTCACCTCGCCCTCGGGCGGCTCGCGCCACCCGTTGCGCCTTCGGAGACGGCCCCGATGATCCCCAAGCCGCCACCGCGTGAGAGCCCCCTCGGCTTCCTCTACTTCCCACCCTACCGGGTCCAGGGCTTCTCGGTCGCCGGCGAGGCGACCTGCATCCAGATCCCCGAACTCGACCTGTGCTTCGACATGGGGGCCTGCCCCCGGGCGGTCCTGGCGAGCAAGTACGCCGCGATCAGCCACGGGCACATGGACCATGTCGGGGGCCTGGCGTACTGGTGCAGCCAGCGGAATTTCCAGGGGATGGGCCCGGGCACGATCGTCTGCGACGACCGGATCGCCAAGGACATCCGGGGGATGATGGCCGGGTTCGTCAACCTCGAGCGGCAGAAGACCCCCTTCGAGATGGTGGTGCTCAAGCCGGGCGAGGAACTGGAGATCAAGAACAACATCGCCCTCCGCCTGTTCGAGGTGGAGCACACCTGCCCGGCCTCGGGGTATGTCGTGGTGGAGAAGCGGACCAAGCTCAAGGAGGAGTTCCGGGATCTCCCCCAGGACAAACTCCGCGAGCTGAAGGAGCGGGGGACGGAGATCGTCCGGCACCTCGAGGTGCCGCTGGTGGCATATATGGGGGACACGCTCCCCGGGCCACACTTGATCCACGATTCGGTGCGCACGGCGAAGATCATCATCTGCGAGTGCACCTTCTTCGAGCCCGACCACACCGAGCGCGCCAAGGTCGGGCAGCACATGCATGTCAACGACATCGCCGAGTGGCTGCGCGTCGTCGAGTGCGAGGCGATGGTGCTCACGCATGTCTCGCGGCGGACAAACCTGCAGTACGCGATGGACCAGTTGGCCAAGATCGCGGGCGACCGCGCGAACAAGGTCTTCTTCCTGATGGACCACCGCCAGAACAAGGCCCGTTACGAACGCCAGGCGATGGAGGCCGAGCGCCGGGAGCGCGAGTTGCAGTCGCGCGGCGGTTGAAGCGCCGTGTTCGGTTGACAGCGATCCGGTCGCAAACTACTTTGGTGGATCACCATCGGAGGGAGGGCCGCGGAGCCCGCGGTGGTAGACCGGAGAGTCCACGACGGGCGCGCACACGCCCGGCTCACAACCCGAGGTTGTTGCACGATGACCGACCCCGATCGCCAGATCTGGGCGGGGATGCTTACGCACCTGCGCCGGCATCACCCGAATGTGTGCCGCCACTGGTTCGAGGAGATCGAACCCGTCGCCGTCTCCGACGGCTCGGTCTTTCTCCGCGCCAGCAAGGAGGCCCACCGGGACTATCTCAAGCGTGAGTGCGTCGACGCGTTCGTCGACGCCGCCCAGAGCGCGTCCAACATCCTGCTCGGCGTGCGCTTCCTCGGGCCGGGCGAGGTCCACGCCGCGCTCAACCGCGCCCCGGGCCGCCACGCCGCCGAGGACGAGCGGCCCGCCCTCGCCGCCTCGGGGTCGCGCGCCGCCGAGACGAGCATCAAGCCCGCCGCGTTCGCCGAGGTCTCGCCCCGACCGGGCTGGCATCACGCCAGCGAGCAGATCCGCCCCGGGGGCCCCGACGCGCTGTTCATCAACCCCGATTTCGGGTTCGAGAACTTCATCATCGGGCCCGGCAACCGCATGGCCTACGCCGCCTCCGTCGCCGTCGCCGACAACCCGGGCCAGTCCTACAACCCCCTGTTCATCCACGGCGATGTCGGGCTCGGCAAGACCCACCTGCTCCAGGCGATCTGTCTCCGCGTCCGCGAGGAGCGGCCCGACGCAACGCTCTTTTATGTCTCCTGCGACGGGTTCATCAACGCGTTCATGCAGGCGGTGCAGAACAACGAGATGGACGGATTCCGCCACCGGTTCCGGGAAGTGGATGTCCTCGTGATCGACGACATCCACTTCCTCACCAAACGCGAACGCTCCCAGGAGGAGTTCTTCCACACCTTCAACAGCCTCCACCAGCAGCGCAAGCAGATCATCCTCTCCTCCGACGCCCCACCCGAGCAGATCCCCCACCTCGAAAAACGCCTCGTCTCCCGGTTCCGCTCCGGGCTCGTCACCGAGGTCGAACGCCCGACCTACGAGACCCGCGTCGCCATCCTCCTGACCAAGGCCCGTCTCCGCGGCATCAGCCTGGAACGCGACTGCGCCGAGTACATCGCCGCGCGCTGCAACACCAACATCCGTGAACTCGAGGGCACGATCACCCGTGTCCAGCACCGCGCGATCGTCGAGGGCCGCCCGATCGACCGCCGCCTCGCCCAGGAGGTTCTGGGCGAAGAGCCCGACGCCGCCCGGCCCCAGCCCACGATCGAGGACATCATCCGCGTCGTCTGCGGGTTCTTCGATGTCAAGCGCATCGACATCCTCGGCAAGCGGCGTCACCAGTCCATCAGCCTGCCCCGGCAGGTCTGCATGTACCTCGCCCGGCACAACACACGCCTCTCCTTGGAAGAGATCGGGGCCCAGTTCGGGGGGCGAGACCACACCACGGTCATCCACGCCGTCAAGACCGTCAAATCCAAACGGAAGCAGGACGAGAAGTTCGACGCGACCGTCCGGTCGCTCGAGTCCGACCTCCTTCGCGCGACCCTCGCCTAATCGACAGGTCTTGTGAATAACCGGTGCACAAGCGCGCGCCGGCGCGCGCTCCGCGGCGCCCGCCGGACGATGCCGCCCCCCCAGCCCCCGCCCCGCCTCGCCGCTCGCGCCCGATGGCGCGCGCAATCGAGCGCCAAGCGCCAGGTTTCCCCCGGGGGCCGTGTTCTGCAAGTGCTTGTTGTGAAATGCCTTACGCGAACATCGCCGCGGTCGTTCACATCTCGACAGCCCTCTCTCCGGTCATCACCACAGTTCTTTCATCTTGAAGTACATTCCCTCCCCGGGACCCCGCCTCGGACTTGAGCCGTTCCCGGAGGTCCCGCGGATTTGTGGATGACCTTGCTTCTCCCGCCCGTGCTGGGCCCCGGCGACCGTCAGCCCGGCGGCTGGCACCGGGGGCACCACACCGTGGTTCGCTGCGCGATCGTGCCTTGCTCGAGCACGCTCCCGCACGACCCACAGGCCAGCCCGCCCCGCCCATACACCCGGTGTCGCTGCTGGAACGACCCGGGCCGCCCCGCCCCGTCCCGGTAGTCGCGGACGGTCGACCCCCCCGCCCGGATCGCCCTCCCCAGCACCCCGCGGATCTCGCGGGCCAGCCGCCCGGTCTTCGCCGCGCCGAGCGAGGCGCCGGGCCGTGCCGGGTGCAGCCCCGAGGCGTGCAGGGCCTCGTCGGCGTAGATGTTCCCGACCCCCGCCAGCACGGCCTGGTCGAGCAGGATCGCCTTGATCGCCCGCCGGGAACGGCACACGGCCCCGTGCAGGGTCCTCGCCCCGATGGTCAGGGCGTCGGGCCCCAGCTCGGCCCAGACCGGGGCGGGGCCGGCCGGCGCGATCCGGACCAGCCCGAACCGGCGGGGGTCGGCGAAGCGGAGCCGCGACCCGTCGTCGAGGACCCAGACCAGGTGGGTGTGGGGCGGGTCCTCGCCGCCCGTGGCGTGTTCGAGCCGGCCCGTCATGCCGAGGTGCACGATGAGCGCGGGCCCCAAGTCGGTGAGCAGGGCGAGCTGCTTGCCGCGGCGGTCGAGCCCACGGATCGTCCGGCCCTCGAGGAGCATGCCGGGCCCGATCGGGACGGGGCGGGCGGCACCGCGGTGCCGCGAGAAACCGCCCGGGGGGTCACCCGGCGCGACGACGACATCCCGCCGCCGGCACTCGACCCGGGCGACGCCCCGGCCCGTCAGGGGCGGCTCGAGCGACCGCCGCACGCTCTCGACCTCGGGCAATTCGGGCATCGCCCGAACGGTAGAGGGGGCCGCCTAGGCCCGCAGGCGCCGGAAGAAGGCGCGGAGCCTCTCGGCGCTCTCGTCGGCGAGCATCCCGGCGTGGACCTCGCAGGCGTGGTTGAGCCGTGGGTCGGTGAGCAGGGCGAAGAGCGTGCGCACGGCCCCCGCCTTGGGGTCGTCGGCGCCGTAGACGACGCGGCCCACTCGGGCGTTGACGAGGAGCCCCGCGCACATCGGGCAAGGTTCGAGCGTCACCGCCAGGGAGCAGTGGTTGAGGCGCCAGTCCCCGATCGCCCGGCAGGCCGATCGGACGGCGATGAACTCGGCGTGGGCGCTGGGGTCCTTGTCCGACTCGCGGCGGTTGAAGGCCTCGGCCAGCACGCGGCCCGATTCGGTCTCCCAGACCACCGCGCCGACGGGCACCTCCCCGATCGAGGCCGCCTCGTCCGCCAGTGATAGGGCCCGGCGCATCATCGCCTCGTCGTGGGGTGTGCCCGCGGGCGTCACGGGGCGTCCCCGTCGGTCTGGGGGCTGGCGGGGGGTTCGTCGTCGCCCGCGTCGGCGGGCTCCTTCTTCGTGTGCGAGGCGGGGAAGACGACCAGCAGCACCATCCCCAGTTCGAACAGGGCGTAGAGCGGGATCGCCAGCAGGATCATCGAGAGCGGGTCGGCCGGCGTGAGCACGGCTCCCGCGACGGTGCAGATCGCGACCGCCTGCTTGCGGTACCGGGAGAGCCAGGCCCGATCGACGATGCCGGCCCACCCCAGCAGCAGCACGACGACGGGCGTCTGGAACCCGATGCCGAAGGCGAGGGCGAGGTTGAGCAGCGTCTTGACATACTCGCTGACGCGGTACTGCTGGGTGATGCCCGCGCCCGCGACGAGCTCGGCCCCGATGACGGCGAGCTCGCCGCTGCGTGTCGGGATCGCGGTGCGGAACTGCATCGTGTCGGTGTTGACCCAGAGCTGTCCCGGCGTGGGGTCGGGCGGGTCGCCCTCGAGCACGGGGACCTCGGGGAAGACCATTCCGGGCGGGGGCTCGACGGTGGGGGTGGTGCTCTGCCCCAGCTGGGTGCCGAAGCTGATGAAGAACGCGAGGATGACCGGGAGGACGACGAGGTAGAGGAACGCGGCGCTGGTGAGCGTGAGGATGGTGCTCAGGGGCACGAGGATGTGAACAAACCGGCGCTCCTTGGTGTACAGACCCGGAGCGATGAACATCCACAACTGGTAGAGCAGCCAGGGGCTGCCCAGCAGCACCGTCGCGATGAAGGAGATCTGGAGGTAGACCGCGAAGGTCTCGAACGGCCCGGTGGCGAGCAGGCCCGAGGGCTGCGAGGCCGCCCGCAGCTCGTCCCGCAGGGGCTCGATCAGAAAGGCGAGCGTGGGCCTTCCGAACGCCAGGGAGGCGATGAAGATGGGGAGCACCCCCAGCAGCGCCAGGATGAGCCGCCGGCGGAGGTCCTCGAGGTGCTCCCCCAGGGTCATCTCCGCCGGGTGGGCCCTCGCGGGGCGGACGGTGATCGGCGCGGGCTCGTCCATCGTGTTCGGACGATAGATCGGGCGGACGACGCCCGGAGCGGGATGGGCGTCGGCGGGTGAAGCGCCGGGAATGTGACGGGCCGGGCGTTCCGGCGCATCCCGGTGAGGACGAGGGGCCCCCGATGGGCGAACAGAACCCGGCTCATGCCGGCCGAACCAACCCGGGGTTGACGATCACGGAGCCGCCCGAGGACGGCGAGGTGTTGTTCAGTGCGCCGGAGGTCCGCCGGGTGTGGCGTGAGCACCGGCGGTGGGTGGCGGCGATCCTGCTCGCGCACAAGCCGCGCGAGGCGGATCTTGACGACCTGTTGCAGACCGTCGCGGTCGCCGTGGTCCGCAAGATCGGGGACCTGCGGGACCCCGCGGCGGTGAAGCCCTGGCTGCGGACGGTCGCGATCAACGCCGCCCGCGCCGCGGGGCGGGATGTGAAGCGGGCCCGGCGCGGGCTTCGGCTGGTCCGCGAGCAGGCGGAGGGGGACGGGGCGACCCCCGCGGGGGCGGAGGCGACGCAGCGGGACGAGGCCCGCCGCCTGATGGACCTGGCCCGCTCGCTGCCGGACGGGTACCGCGAGCCGTTGCTGCTGCGGTGCGTCCGCGGGATGAGTTACCGGCAGATCGGCGAGGTGCTGGATCTGCCCGAGACGACGGTGGAGACGAGGATCGCGCGGGGGCGTCGGATGCTCCGCGAGCTGGCGGCGCAGGCCGCGTCGTCGGGGGTCGAGAACGCCGCGGGCGTCGCGTCGGGGGCCTGACGGGCTGGGCCTTTGTGGTTTCGGCCCTTGTGGCCTCGGGAGGTGTGCGATGGGCGAGCATTCGGAGTCGGCAGAGATGAAGGACCGCCGCGACATGCTGATCAGCCGGGTGATCGACGGCGAGGCCGGCGAGTCGGACTGGCACGCGCTGCGCACCCTCGCCGAGGCGGACCCCGCGGTCTGGGGCGAGCTCACCGAGACGCAGCGGCAGCACGAGGCGCTGAGCGGGCTGGTCGATGAGGTCGGGGCGCTCGCCGAGCGTGTCGAGATTCCCGAGGGCGAACTGATGACGCCCGCGGAGCGTTTCGAGCGTCGGATGGCGTCGGTCCGGGCGTGGGGCGGGTGGGCCGCCGCCGCCGCGGTGCTGCTGGTCTGGTTCACCGGGCTTCCCGCGCCGACGGGCCGGGGCCCCGCCGGGCCGACCGCGGGGCTTGGGCCTTCGTCTGAGATCGCCGACATGGGCTTCGACGGCGCGCTCGCGCGCTACCTGGACGAGGGCAAGCGTGCCGGGCGTGTGCTGGGGCAGGTGCCCGAGCGGGTGGTGCTCGAGACGCGCCCCGCGGGCGAGGGGCTCGAGGTGGTCTACCTGCGTCAGATCGTCGAGCGCGAGCTGGTCTCGCCCGAGCGGCTGTACCGCCTGGGGCGCGACGAGTTCGGGAAGGCGGCGCTGCTCCCGGAGGAGACCCCCCGGGCGACGCGCGTGTCGTACTGACCGGGATGTGGGAAAGCGCCCGCGCCGCGACGAACCGGCGACGGGCCCCGCCCCCCGGCGCATCCGAGTGGACGGGCACGCCCGGGATCGCGAGCGGCCGGAGTTCGGCGCCGCGGAGAGGCGTGCAAGGAGGTTGTCATCATGACCCGCAATCACTGGAAGATCGGCCTCGCCCTCGCGGCGGGGTCGCTGGCGAGCGTCGCGTGGGCCGGGCCCGAGAAGAGCGCCGAGAAGGGGGCCGAGGCGGCCTGGGCGACGACCTATGCCTCCACGACGGACGGGGACGAGCGGTACGAGATCGTCATCCGGGGCGATCAGATCGAGGCGAAGATCAACGGCATGCGGGTCGCGCCCGACCACATCCGCCGCGAGGGCCGCCGGGTGATCCTGCTCGACGACGACGGGAACGAGGTCAAGTCGATCGTCATCGCGACCCCGCCGGGGGAAGCGCCCGCGGTGGCCTCGCCCGGCAGCCGGTTCTGGTCGTTCGGCGGCGAGGCGCCGAGCGCCATGATGGTCGAGGCCGAGCGCCCGCCCGTGATGCTGGGCGTCATCCTCGGCACGCCGGGCGAGGCGCTCCAGGCCCAACTGGGGGTGGACGAGCACGCGATCCTCATCGAGCGCGTGCTCGAGAACCTGCCGGCGGCCAGGGCCGGGCTCGAACGCTGGGACATCGTCACGGCGATCAACGGGGACGAGGTCGACGAGCCGGGCGAGCTGCACGGCGTGCTGATGAAGAGCAAGCCGGGCGACACGCTGAAGCTGACGGTGATGCGGCAGGCCAAGCCTGTTTCGATCGCGGTCGAGCTCGCCGGGTACGACGCGGACGCGCTGTCGAGCGGCGAGACAATCACGATCGAGCGGGAGGGCGGCCCGTTCGGCTGGTCGTTCCCCCAGGCGTTGGGCGGGCAGCAGCAGCTCGACACGGCGAAGGACGCGCTCGAGGCGGCCCGCAGGCAGCTCCAGGAGATGGTCGAGAAGCACGCGCAGAGCGGGGACATGGAGGCCGCGAAGCGCGAGATCGAGCGCGCGATCCGGCAACTCGAGATGCGGGGCCGCGAGGTTCCCCGGGCGCTGGGGTGGTTCGACGACCAGGGCAGGCTGCTCCGGGCCCCGCAGGCGGACGAGCAGAGCCGCGCCATCGAGGCCGAGCGGGCCGGCCGGCTCGAGGCGTTCGAGGCGGAGATGGAATCGCGGATGGCCGATCTGGAGAAGCGGTGGCAGAAGCTCGAGTCGATGTTCGAGCGGCTGCTGAAGAAGCTCGACGATTCGATCGAGGGCGAGAAGCCGCAGGAGTGACCGCAACCCGGGGCGCGGGGCGCCGGTAGGAACCGGTGAAACCCGCGCCGGCGGAGGCCCAAGAAGCGAAGCGGGCGCCCCGGCGAGCACCCGACCGACAGACCATCCCCTCGCGAGCCGGCGTCTCCCGCCGCGCTCGCCGCGCGGCCGCGTGACGAGACCCCACGCGGCCGCATTTTTTCTTGCGGATCGTGTCGCGCACCCCCCGGCTTGCTCGGAATCGGCCCGAACGGAGGCCCGCGTCAGTCGCCGGTGGGGGCGATGCGCCCGGGCTCGGTCACGGTGCGTGCGTCGGCCGCGTCACCGGTGTTGAGCGTCCCCGCGGGCTCGAAGAGGAGGCACTCGACCTCGTTCTCGGCGACGGGGCGGTGCTCGACGCCCCGCGGGACGACGATCATCTCCCCCGCGCTGAGCGCGACCCTGCGGTCGCGGAACTCCATCACGAACGAGCCCCGGTGGACGAGGAAGAGCTCGTCCGCGTCGTCGTGTTTGTGCCAGACGAACTCGCCCCGGAACTTGACGAGCTTGACCTGCTGCCCGTTGAGGTCCGCGGCAATCCGGGGCGACCAGTGCTCGGAAAAGCCCTCAAACGCCCGGGCGAGGTTGATTCTCATCGGCGATGCTAGGTGTCTGCCTCCGGGGCCCCCGGCGCGTGGGCGGGCGGTACCATCAGTCGGCGGGCAGTCGGCGGGGGCAGGCCTCTCTCCAGAAGACGGGCAGACGGGAGCGACGATGAGCGAGCAGAACGGGAGCGCGGAGCAGGCCGAGGCAACGCTCGAGCATGTGCGCTCGACCTACCGGTCCCTCCGGACCGAGATCGCCAAGGTGATCGTGGGGCAGGACGAGGTGGTCGAGCAGATCCTCACCGCCATCTTTTGCCGGGGGCACGCGCTGGTGGTCGGCGTGCCGGGGCTGGCCAAGACGCTGCTGATCTCGACGATCGCGCGGGCGATGAGCCTGGACTTCAGCCGCATCCAGTTCACCCCCGACCTGATGCCCAGCGACATCACGGGGACGGAGGTCATCGAGGAGGACCGGACGACGGGGCACCGCGAGCTCCGGTTCGTCCGCGGGCCGATCTTCGCGAATGTGATCCTCGCCGACGAGATCAACCGCACGCCCCCCAAGACCCAGGCCGCCCTGCTCGAGTCGATGCAGGAGCGGCAGGTGACGGCGGGCGGGGTGCGTCATGTGCTCCCGAGCCCGTTCTTCGTGCTCGCGACGCAGAACCCGCTCGAGCAGGAGGGGACCTACCCCCTGCCCGAGGCCCAGCTCGACCGGTTCATGTTCCAGATCCTCATCCGCTACCCCACCGCGGAGGAGGAGCTCGAGGTGATGCGACGCAGCGCCCACAAGGGCGAGGTCGAGATCGCGCGTGTCATCCACGCCGAGGACATCGACCGCGTCGCCGCCGCGGTGCGGCACATGCCCGTCGCCGAGCATGTGATGCGGTACGCGCTCCGCCTGGTGCGCGCGACGCGCGCCGCCGAGGGCGAGGAGGTCCCCCCCATGGTCCGCGAGTATGTCTCCTGGGGCGCCGGGCCCCGGGCCAGCGAGTACCTCGTGCAGGGCGCCAAGGCACGCGCCCTGCTCGGCGGGGCGACCCATGTCACCCCCGAGCATGTCCGCGAGGTCGCCCGCCCCGTCCTGCGCCACCGCCTGCTGCTCAACTTCAACGCCGAGGCCGACCAGATCACCGTCGACCGGGTCGTCGAGAACCTCCTCGAGACCGTCCCCGTCGAGGGGGCCTCGGCTTCGGTGCGGGCGAAGATGGACGAGGCCTTCGGCGCACCCCGCTGATCCCGGATCGCCCCGCGTTCGGTATTGGTGGAGAATTCTGATATTTCGGCTCGATAGCGGATATGCTCAGGCTTATATTCTGAGCATCGGGGACGGGAGTGCGGCCGCATCGAAGCGCCGACCCGGGGGCCCGGCGGGAAGGAAACGGAATGCTGTCACAGACGACCGAATACGCCCTTCGTGCGATGGCATGCCTCGCGTACGCCCCGGACGAGCTCACGCCGACCCCGAGGTTGGCCGAGCAGACGCTCGTCCCGCCCAACTACCTCGCCAAGGTGCTGCAGTCGCTCGCGCAGGCCGACCTGATCACGGGGCGGCGGGGCGTGGGGGGGGGCTACCGCCTGTCGCGCCCGGCGGCGGAGATCTCGCTGCTCGATGTCGTCAACGCGATCGACCCGGTCGAGCCGATCGAGTCGTGCCCGCTCGGGCTGCCGAACCACGGGATGAACCTGTGCGCCCTGCACCGCTGCGTGGACCAGGCCGCCCGGCAGTTCATCGAGGCGTTCAAGGGCGTGCGCTTGAGCGACCTGATCGCCGACTCGGGCGGCACCCGCCCGCTCTGCGATGTCGAGATGAGCAAGCGGATCGCGGAGATGACGATCAACGGCAAGCCCGGCGCGTGAGCCCCGCGGGGCTTACCATCGCCGCGTGAGCCAGGAAGACCAGACCGCCGGCGTCCAGGACATCCACCACCTCGAGCAGCAGCGCCGGGACAACCGCGCCAAGGTCGAGGCGCTCGGGCTGAATCCCTACGGGGAGCGCCGCGACGGCGTGCTGAGCCTCGCCGAGGCCCTCGCCGCCTACGACCCCGCCGCCGATGAGGCCCACCAGGCCGCCGAGGCCGCCCGCAAGCAGGCGAAGAAGGACGCCCCGGGCCTCGCCGCCGCCGCGCTCCCGCCGGCGGTGGACGACCGTCCGCGCGTCCGCGTCGCGGGGCGTGTGGTGCTCCACCGGGACAACGGCAAGCTCGTCTGGCTGAACCTCCGCGACGACTCTCTGGAGTCGTTCCAGGTCGCCGTGAGCCAGCGCGACTGCGCCGAGGCGGGCTTCGCGGTCGCGAAGGCGACCGACCTGGGCGATGTCGTCGTCGCCGAGGGCCCGCTGATGAAGACCAAGTCGGGCGAGGTGACCGTCTGGGCGGCCGACCTGGCGCCGATGGGCAAGTGCCTCGTCCCCCCGCCCGAGAAGCACGCGGGTCTGCACGATGTCGAGACGCGCTACCGCCAGCGGTACCTCGACCTCTGGGCCACGCCCGAGTCGATGCGCGTCTTCCGCCTCCGCTCCGCCCTCGTCTCCGCCGCGAGGCGCCACCTCGACGGGCTCGGGTTCATGGAGGTCGAGACCCCGATGCTCCAGGCCCGGGCCGGCGGGGCGGCCGCGCGACCGTTCTCCACCCACATGAACGCGCTCGACATCGACCTGTTCCTCCGCATCGCGCCCGAGCTCTACCTCAAGCGGCTGCTCGTCGGCGGCATGCGCCGCGTCTACGAGATCAACCGCAACTTCCGCAACGAGGGCCTCGACAAGCAGCACAACCCCGAGTTCACCATGCTCGAGCTGTACGAGGCCTACGGCGACATGGAATCGGTCATGGCGATCACCGAGGGGCTCGTCCGCGAGCTCGCCCGCGTCGCCGCGGCGGCCCAGGGCGTCGAGGGTCTTTCGCTCCCGTTCGGCGAGCTCGCGATCGACTACGCCCGCCCCTTCGAACGCGTGCGGTACGCCGACCTGTTCGAGCGAGCCCTGGGCTTCCCGATGAACGACGCGGCCCGCGTGCGCGCCGAGGCGCAGAAGCGGCACCTCAAGATCCGCGACGAGAAGGGCGTCGAGCTGGACACGATCCTCGTCGTCAACGAGCTCTTCGAGGAGGCCGCCGAGCCCACGCTCGACCCCGCCCGCCCCACCTTCATCACGCACTACCCCAGCGCCCTGAGCCCCCTGACCCGCCCCAACCGGGCCGACCCGGGCGTCGCCGACCGGGCCGACCTGTTCATCGGGGGCATGGAGGTCGCGCCGCACTACACCGAGCTCAACGACCCCGATGTGCAGTCGGCCAAGTTCCGCGAGCAACTCGCGGGCCTGGACGACGAGGAATCGACCTTCCGCACCTTCGACGAGGACTTCATCCGCGCGCTCAAGGTCGGCATGCCCCCCGCGGGCGGCATGGGCCTGGGCATCGACCGCCTGGTCATGCTGCTGACCAACCAGCGCACCATCCGCGATGTGGTCCTCTTCCCCCTGATGCGCCCGGAGGCGTGATAACGATTCGCTTGCAGACTCGTGCCCGACGAGCCGCGGGCGCGAGCCCGCGGACCTTCGTTTCCCGGCCGCCCCATCGGCTTGCGCCTCCGCCTCGCCCGAGTCTCGATCGGATTCCGTATGAAGCGCCTTGTGATCGACCGCTGCGCGTGCGCCTCCGGTGCCACCACCCGCCGCGTCAGCGGCGCGTGGTGCGGATCGGACGCCTAGGAAAGACGCACGACGCGCCCTCCGGGCCGGCCGATCTCGGTGCTCTCGGTGCCTCTGTGGTGAACCCGGGCCCGGCCGGGCCTCCCGCCGCGGGACAAGAAAAAAGCCCGGGTCTGCACCCGGGCCTTGTTGTGGTTGCCTCGAACGGATCGGCTCAGTCGTTGCCGTCGCCCTCTTCCTTCTTCGGGGCGATCTTGATGTTTTCCTTCTCGAAGTCCTTGGGCTGCACGACGCGGACCGGGGGCTTGCCCTCGACGATCTGCTTGCCGGCCCACATGACATTGATCGTGGGCATCGGGGGCGCGTTCTCGTTCTCGCGGAGCGAGCGGACCGCAGACAGGAACTGCTTCTTCTGGTCCGTGCTCAGCGGGCGCCAGGCCATCTTGACCGCCTCGGCGCTCTCCTTGCGCTGGTCGGGCGAGCCGTCGAGGCTGTCGACCTTGAGGGCCAGCAGCGCGCTGCGGGCCTCGTCCGGCACGCCGTCGATCTTCTCGAGCACGCGGTCGATGCTCCGGCGGGACTCGTGCAGCATGCCGTCGAACGCCTGCATGGGCTCGACCATCGAGTCCTCGAACATCGCGCGCATGAAGCGGTCGGTCGAGTCCTCCGGGTAGGCCCGCTTGAGGTACGACCCGTACATCCGCTGATACTCGCCGATGATCTTGTTGTTGAACTTCGCCTGCACGCCCGAGAGGATCTTGCGCCCCTCGAGTTCCTGCGTCAGGCTCGACGGCGCCGTTAGGGGCTTGATCCGCTCGAGCAGGTCGGCCAGCGACTGCGGGTCGGCGATCGCGATCTCCTGCATCAGGCCGCGGTCGACATCGAACACGACATCGAGGTTCTCGATCACCATCGTCTCGAACCGCGCCCGGCGGGCCACGATGACCTCCTGGATCGCCGGCACCATCCCGGGCGAGATCGTCGGGTTGGGCTTGAGCGCGACATAGTGCAGGTTGTCGTCGAACCGGCACACCTCGTCCACCCGCGGGTCCTCGGTCCCGCAGAACTCCCACAGCGGCGGGTAGGGCAGGTCGGGCAACTCGCTCGCGGGCCGCTCGGCGGGCTGGTCCGCCTTCTTGAAGGTCTGCGCCTCCGGGGCCGGGGCCGGGCGCGGCTGCGGGATCGGCGGGGGCACGAACTCGGGCTCGGGCTCGGCCGGGGGCGGGGGCGGGGGCGCGATCTGGGCCAGCGCGGGGGCGGAAACCGCCCCGAGGGCCGAGATCGCAATCAACAGGTGGCGTGCGCGCATCGCGGGATCTCCAGAAAGTGACAGCGTTCTCGCCGCTCCCTCCCAGGACGGCGTTGTGAACCTTACGGGCTCGACGCATCGAGGCCGCGGAACATCGGCGATTTTTCGCCGCGACTGGGCCCGATTCCAGCCCCGCGCGCCATTCGATTGGATTCTGGTTGGATCAGAACACCATGACCAGGGTGAAGGCGATCAGGATCAGCACCACGACCGCGACCACCCAGACAGGGGTCGACGAGGTCTTCTCCTCGAACGCGTGCCCGCATTTCGGGCACAGGGGGGATTGGTCGTACGCGCGCGCGCCGCAGGAGGGGCAATCCCGGAACTCGTCGCCGAACCGCTCGAGATCCGCCGCCGAGGGCCCCTCCGGGTCGATCGGGTCCTCCCATTCATCCTCGTGGTTCGTGCGCGCCACGGCGGAGCGTAGGGGGCCGCCTCAGGCGCCCGCGAGGGCGGTCAGGCGGGCCACGACGGCCTCGGATGGCGCGAGGCGGCGTCGGTCCATCGCCGCCCGGGCGACCTCGAGGAACTTGCCGATGCGGTAGGGCCTCGAGCCCGCGTCGGTCACCCAGGCGAAGCGCTCGACGCAGCCCGTCACGGGCGCGGCGGCGGCCCACATCGCCCCGGTGTGGACGATCGACCCGGTCATGATCCGTGTGCAGATCGCGGTCTTGACATGGTCGCCCAGGACGCACCCGAAGAAGGTCTCGCCCGTGCGCTCACGCGGGGCGCCCGGCTCGGCCACGGCGGTGACCTCGCTGTAGGTGTTGAGGAGGTTGGAGTTCGTGGTGCCCGCGCCGAGGTTGACCCACTCGCCCAGCCAGGCGTCGCCGAGGTGCCCGTCGTGCCCCTTGTTCGAGTATCCCTGGATGACGGCGCCGCCGATCTCCCCGGCGACCTTGCAGACCGGCCCGACGGCGGTGTTGCCCTTAATAAGCGCGCCGTCGAGCACCGTCGAGCCCGGCCCGATGTAGGCCGGCCCGATGATCGTGCAGCGGGGGCGGACGGTCGCGCCCCGGTCGATGACGATGGGGCCCTTCTCGGTGTCGAGCACGCAGGCGGGCAGGACGGTCGCGTCGGGCGCGACATGGAGCGGGGCGTCGCCGAGGAGGCAGCACCCCTCGGGGTCCGGGCCGGCGGGGCGCGCCAGCAGGAGGCGGAGGTCGATCTCGATCGAGGCGTCGCGGAAGGTGCGCGCGTGCCAGGGCCTTGACATCAGCACGCGGTCCTCGACATGCACGGTGTCGAGCCGGGCGTGCTTGCCCGCCAGGATGGCCCGGGCGTCGGCGGGCGAGACCCGCGCGGCGACGAGATCGCCCGTGGCGTGCTCGACGACCGCCTGCCCGGGCTCCAGGGCCGCGACCACATCGAGCGGGAGCGGGCCGCGCCCGTTGAGCAGCAGGAGCGGGCGATCGATCTCCGGGATGGTGTTGACCGGGAGGCCGGTGGTCTCCGCGGCGATCGCGGCGAGCTCGGGCTGCACGAACACGGCGATGGTTTGAAGGTCCAGGGCGAGCGCGAGCCGATCGAGGGTGGTGAGCGCGCCCGTGCGCACGCCGAAGACGGGGCGGAGGTCGCGGAGGGGGGCGAGCATCCCCTTTCCGTCGTCGAAGAACACGGCGGGGTTGGCGTCGGGCATGGCCGGAGTGTAAAGCGCCCGCGGGCCGGGTATGGTGGAGCCGATGCAGAAGACCGGCATGAAGACGGGCCGCTCCGGACGCGGCGCCCTGCGGGGTGTGGTGCTCGGCGCCGCGATCGCGGGGGCGGTGTGGGCCGGGTTGCCCGGTTGCTCGGCGGCGAAGCGGCTCGAGGCGGCGTTCACGCCCGAGCCCCGGACGCTGACGATGACCGAGCCCCTGCGCGGGGTGTGGGTGACGCGGTGGGACTACCGGACGCCCGAGGATGTGCGCACGATCATGCGGAACCTCGCGCAGATGGGGTTCACGGATGTCTTCTGGCAGGTGCGTGGGCAGGCCGATGCCTATTACAAGAGCCCCTATGAACCGTGGGGGGAGGCGATCCTCCGCGATTCGCCGGGGGACACCACCCCGCCCGGGCGGGCCGAGGCCGACCGCGGGCCGGGGTTCGACCCCCTCGAACTCGCGGTGCGGGAGGCGCATTCGCGCGGGATGCGGCTGCACGCGTGGATGAATGTCATGCCGCTCTGGAAGGGCAAGGCCGAGCCTGTCTCGCCCTCGCACCCCTGGCTGGCGAAGCGTGCGTGGCGGCTCAAGGACGACAAGGGGGCCGAGCAGCCGCTCTCGGACGGGTATGTGATCGCCAACCCGGTGCTGGAGGCGGTGCAGGACCACATCGTGACGGTGGCGCGGGACATCGTCCGGCGGTACAAGGTGGACGGGATCCACCTCGACTATGTGCGGTTCGTCTCCGAGGGGCTCGAGAAGAGCCGGTGGTACCCGGGCGACGCGGTCTCGCTGGCGCGCTACCGCGAGGCGCGGGGCCTTCCGGAGGGCAAGGCGGTCGAGCCCGAGGCGGTGCGGGTGTGGGTCCGCGAGCGGATCAGCGAATTGGTGCGGCGGATCCGGGCCGAGGCGGTCGATTCCCGCGCGGGGGTCACGCTGACGGCCGCGGTGTGGCGCCGCCCCGACCTGGCACGGGATCAGCAGCTGCAGGACGCGGCGTCGTGGGCGAACCGGGGGTGGGTTGATGTGGTCATCCCGATGATCTACACCGCGAGCGACGCCGAGTTCCGCGACGACCTCCGCGCCTGGACGCAGGCGGTCACGCGGCGCGGGGCGGTCGCGCCGGGCGTGGGGATCTACCTGCACGAATCGGGTCGGCAGACGGCGGGGCAGGTCCGCATGCACGCCGGGGACACGCGCTTCGTGCTCTTTGCGTACAACTCGATGTTCCACAGCGCCGCGGCGGGGTCGCTGGACACGCCGCAGGCGGAGACCGAGCGGCTGCGTCGGCGCGTGCCGCTGCGGGCGGTGCTGCAGGATTGACCCCGGGGGCCGGGAGGCGGGCGATGGGCAACATCAAGGCGGTCGTGGGCCTGTTCCTGATGGCGACCGCGGTCGGCGCGGTGATCGGCGTGGTCGTGGGGCGTGGCTCGGGCGGAGGGGCGACGCCCCCCGCGGCGAGCGCCCCCGCGCCGGAGGGCGCTGCGCCCGAATCGCCCGCGGCGGACAATCCCTACGCGGGGTTCCGGCTCGCCGAGTTCCGCCTGCAAGACCAGGACGGGGCGTGGGTGAACGAGCGCCTGCTCGACGGACAGGTGACGGTGCTCACCTTCTTCTTCACCAGTTGCCGGGGGCCCTGCCCGGACATGGCGCGGGCGATGAAGCAGGTGCAGGACCGCACCCGGGGCACCGCGCTGCGGCTGGCGAGCATCAGCGTGGACGGCGCGCGGGACACGCCGGCGATCATCGCCTCGTTCGCCGAGTCGTACGGGGCCGACCCGTCGCGCTGGTGGTTCCTGACGGGCGACCCCGAGCAGGTGCGGGTGCTGGCCCGCGAGAGCATCGGGTTCGAGCTCCGCGAGCAGGAGGACAACCGGGTGGCCGCCCCGGACGGGAGCCTGATGAACAACATCCTGCACCCGACGCGGCTGCTGCTGGTGGGCCCGGACCGCCGGTTGATCGGGGTCTACTGGTACAACGACCCCGCGCAGATCGACCAACTGGTCGCGGACGCAAGGAAGGCCCTGGGCTGAGCCGGCCCCGCCCCGGGTCGTGCTTCGGGCCGCGCTTCGGGCGGGGCTTCGGGCTGTGCGGGGTCGTGCGGGAGGCTCCGCCACGCCCGGGCCGCTAGGCTTTCGGCATGATCCACCCCTGGCACGATGTCACCCCCGCGGCGGCGGGGCTTCCCCTTCCCCAGCATGTCCGGGCGATCATCGAGATCCCCAAGGGCTCGAGCAACAAGTACGAGCTGGACAAGCAGACGGGCATGCTCCGCCTGGACCGGGTGCTGTCGAGCGCGGTGTACTACCCCGCGTCGTACGGGTTCATCCCGCAGACGATGGCCGAGGACGACGACCCGCTGGACATCCTGGTGTTCTGCCAGGAGACGATCCCCCCGCTGTGCGTGTGCGACGCGCGGGTGATCGGGATGATGACGATGCTCGACGACGGGGACCCGGACCACAAGATCATCAGCGTGGTCGCCAACGGGCCCGAGTTCAGCCACTACAAGACCGCCAGCGAGTTCCCCCCGCACACCTTCAAGATGCTCAAGCGGTTCTTCGAGGACTACAAGACGCTCGAGGGCAAACTGGTCGAGGTCGACGACATCATGCCCCCTGAGGCCGCCCACGCGATCATCGAGGACTCGATGCGGCGGTACTCGCAGATGCGCCAGCGGGGGGAGTTGAAGCGGTGAGGCCCGCCGACGGGAGTGGGGGATTCAGAGGCTCTTGACGCCAAATTTCCGTGCTCAAGTTGACAAGCGGAGTTTTTTCGGTAGATTGCCGGCATGTATATCCCCCCCCCCCCCCCCCCGCATAGACAGCGCGTGTTCCTTCGAGATTTGACCGCTGCCCTCTGTGTTTCGCTGATCGCCGTTCCGATCGCTTTTCTTTCGACCGCGTCGACCGCGAGCGACCGGCCCATTGGGCCGCTTCAGGATGTCGCGACGACAATCGAGGAATTTGATGCTGCGGGAGCCGCTCTCGCGGCTGGCGCAAGCGTCGAACAGGCGGTCTTTGAGCAGTTAGAACCATACCGCGAGACGGCCTCATTCCAGCAGGCTCTCTTCGAGCTCTTGTTTGGGGTCGCCTACGACGCTTCGGCGGATGCTTATTATCTTGAGTTGGGCTCTTCGGATGACCTGGGCGGAGAAGGGGAGTTTCAACTCCAAGGTGCCAACGCGCTGGGTGACGCGTTCGAGGTCACGGTGCTCGGGATGGCGGAGAGCGACCTCTCCGCACTCGGAGAGGATGAAAGGGCCTCGCTGATCGGCGCCGGCGTTCAGCGGGTCTGGGGGATCGAGTGCGTCATCTCGACAGCGAACGGCGCGGCGACGGTCTCTGGGGCGATTCTGCACGGCGTCGAGGCAGGCGCACCGATCTGGCGTTTATTTCCGATCGTCGACGCGAATTCGGATCTGATCGCCAGCGCGGTAAGCACCTATGCAACGGCTGCGCCGGGCTCGGTCCAGCCTCCCAGCGATCCCGGGCTGGTTGATGTGAATTGTGCGGTGGCATGTCGAGACGCGTACGCGCTGTGTCTACAGGTCGCCAAGAACAACCATGCGGGCTGCCTGGCTGGCGCGGCGAGCGGATTGGCGGCGGCGCTTGCGCTTTGTGCGGTGGTTGGTGTGGTCTCGATCTGGTCCCCGATTGGATGGGGAGTGGCCTCCGGTTGTGCGCTCGGGGCTCTCGCCGCGTTCACGGCAAGAACGGCAGAATGTTATGTTCAGCGAACAACCGCGGTGAACAACTGCCGCACTATCTTGAACAGTTGCCTTGTTGGCTGCGGGTACATTATCGCGTGAATTCCGTCGGATCGGGCAGCCGGGTCGCCCTTCCCGCCGCAGCTGATCTTCGCGCGGCGGACGATCTCTACGCCCGCGCAGTCTTTCAAGCGGCGCGGGATTACGGCGCCGCGACCGTCCTGCCGGTCCTCGGGCTCTTTTCGATCGTGTCGCTGGTCGGCACCGGCTCCGGGCCTGGCCCTTGGCGCACGGCCGCGGCCGCGGGGGCTGCGGCTCTGGTTGTTTACTTTGTTGTGGCTCCCGTGCTGGTGGGCGCGTTCCTTCTTCTCTCATTCCGATTCGGCCCACACTCGCCGACGGTGAACACGCGGAGACAGGTGAGCGGATGGTGGGTGGGTCGCCCGGCGGACTCGGCTCTGGCGTTCGAAGAGGGGGCCCTGTTTGACTGGAATCGGGGCGAGGAGCCGCCGAATTCCCCAGAGCCGGCCGGTGAGGTCTACAGGATCAGTCTTCTGCTGCCGTTTATCGACGGGATCTTCTTTCTCGCGGCATCGATGAGCCTCCTCTATCTTCTTGCGCGGGAGTTGTGGAGCGGTTCGACCGCGCTCGGGTGGGCGGTGCTTGTCCCGGGTGGGCTCCAGGTCGCGGCGTGTGCGCTCTTCCTGCGCTCGACCGGGCCGGCGTTGGTTGGCGTGAGCCGCCTGCTCGTCGATCCCCGACGCTGCGTTCTCTACGGGTGGTGGGGCGCGAGGGTCTTCCGGCCTCGCCGCGATGCCGCGGTCTTTCGCACCGCCGGGCTCCGATCCGAGTGGTGCCGCGTCGTTCTCGGGTCGCGGCGATCCGGTCGGCTTGTGTGCGTGCTGCGCACCCCCGACGCGGCCCGCCTCGCCGCGGCGTGGCGGTTCTCCGACGAGCACGCGGCCTCCAGGGCCTGAGGCTGATTCCCGGTCGTCCTCCGGCGCCGGTGCCGTGCCCCGGCTCAAAGAGCGAAACAGGTGAGTTGGGCACTGGGCAATAGTCCCCGATCCCCGATCCCTGCTCCCCCCTACCCTCCCCCATGTTCCGCGGCATCGAACGCATCCTGATCGACCGGCACGAGATCGCCGAGCGCGTGGGCGAGATCGCCGACCGGCTCGCCTCGGACCTGCGCGCGGCGTTGGAGGCCGAGGGGGACGGGGCGGGCGAGCACCGCGTGGTCCTGATCCCGATCATGACGGGGTCGCTGGTCTTCGTGGCCGACCTGATCCGCCGCCTGCCGATGATGCTGAGCATGGAGCTCGTCGCGGTGTCGAGTTACCCGGGGCAGACCATGGCCTCGAAGGGGGCCCACCTCCGCACCGAATTGCCCCCGGGGCTCGAGGGGCGGCATGTCGTGCTGGTCGACGACATCCTCGACTCGGGGCGGACGCTGCACCTGGTCCGCTCGCTCGTCGAGGAGAAGAAGCCCGCGAGCGTGCGCACGGTGGTGCTCCTGGACAAGAAGGCGCGGCGCGCGGTGCCCATCGAGCCCGACTACGCGGGCTTTGACATCCCCGACGAGTTCGTCGTCGGATACGGCCTCGACTACGACGGGTACTACCGCAACCTCCCCGATATCGCGACGCTCGACCCCGGCGCGGCCGGGGGGTCGGGGGGGCCGGCGTGATCCAGTCGGGGGCGTCCGGCGGCGAGGGCTTCGTGCTCCGGCCTCATCCCCTGTTCATCCTGCTCCACCCGCTCGGGCAAGTCGCCGCGGTGCTGGCGGCGACGCTGGTCGCGGTCTGCGGGGTGCTCGCGTGGCGGTGGGCGGGGTTCGGGGCGGGCCCCAGGCTGACCATCCTGCTGCTCGGCGGGGCGACGGCGGTCACGGGCCGGCTGCTCTGGGCCGTTGCGCAGTGGGCGACCCGGGTCTACGGGATCACCGGGGGTGTGCTGTGGGCGGAGCGCGGCGTGCTCCACCGGCGGCGGGATGAACTGGCCACCGACCGCGTCCAGGCGGTGACCGTGGACAAGCCGGTGTTGCCCAGGCTCTTTGGCCTTGGGTCGGTCGGGTTTGCCTCTTCCGGAACGGGGGGGTACGAGGTGGTCTGGTACATGGTGGGCCGGCCCGATCGGTGGGTCGGGCGGGCCCGGGAGCGGATCGGGAGGGGGGAGCGATGAGCGCGGGGCCGCCCGGCAAACCACCTCTTCCGGTGATCGGGCTTGCGGGCGGGATCGGCTCGGGCAAGAGCACCGTTGCCCGGCTTCTTGCGGAGTTGGGGTGCGTGGTCAGCGACTCGGACGCGGAGGCGAAGGCCTGCCTCGGGAGGCCGGAGGTCCGGGCGGCGCTGGTCGGGCGGTGGGGCGATCGTGTGCTGGGGGCGGATGGGGCGGTGGACCGGGGCGCGGTTGCACGGATTGTGTTCGTGGATCCGGGGGAGCGGGCGTGGCTGGAGTCGGTGATCCATCCTCTTTTGAGGGGGGTGCGGGAGTCGGCGAGGCGGGCAGCGGCGGAGGCCGGGGCGGCGGGGTTCGTGATCGATGCGCCGCTGCTGTTCGAGGCGGGTCTGGACGGGGAGTGCGACGCGGTGATCTTCGTGGAGTGCCCCCGCGCGGAGCGGCTGCGTCGGGTGGCGTCGTCGCGGGGGTGGGACGAGTCGGAACTGTCCCGGCGAGAAAAAGCACAGTGGCCGCTTGATGAGAAGCGTCGGCGGTCGGATTATTTTGTCCAGAACGCGGGCGACCCGGATGCCTTGAGGGCCGGGGTTCGCGAGATCCTTGACCAGATCCGACTCAAGGCAGCCCCCCGCGGATGATCCGGGCGTGGCGGTCCGGCGGTGGAGGCCGGGGCCGCGGCACGGGTTCGGCGCCGGTTCACGCGGCGTGCCTTTGAGTTTCCCCCCTGAGCGAGACTGGTGTTCGGCGTGGGGCGTGTGGCGTAGTTCGGCGGCGGGGGCGAGGCCCACCCGCGGCGTCCCGGCAGCATCGCCGGATGGCGAAGGAATCAAGATCATGGCGAAGGCGAACCCAGAGGCGACGGTCGATCGGGACACCGAGCAGAGCGCGGGGACCGAGCGGCCCAAGCGGGGTCGGCGAGGCAAGGCGGCGAGCGAGCCGGCGAGCGCGAAGAGCGCGGAGGCGACCGTGGCGGAGACGAAATCGAGCGAGCCGAAAGTCCCGGAGGCGGCGCCCGCGGAGAGCAAGCCCGCCGAGGCGAAGCCGGCGGAGCCCGCGGCGTCGAACGGGGACGCCGAGCGTGGCAACGGGGGCAACGGGGGCGGCGAGGGGCCGGGGGGCGAGGGCCGCGAGGGTCGGCGTCGCAAGCGGAAGAAGCGCAAGGGCGGCTCGCCGGGCGGCGGCGGCGGTGGTGGTGGCGGCGGCGGTGGTGGCGGCTACGGGGGGTACTCGGGCGGCTCGCCTCGGTACGGCAACAGCGTGCTGCCGAGCGACGAGGAGCTGGAGCGCGAGGCGGCGGAGCTGGAGCGGATCGCGGCGGAGATGGGCCCGCTTGCGGCGGGGGACCAGCTGACGATCGGGCAGCTCCAGCGGATGGAACTGGACGAGCTGTTCAAGGTCGCGTCGAAGGAGGGGCTCGAGAACTTCCGCGATATCCCGAAGCAGGAGCTGATCTTCAAGGTGCTCAAGGCGCGGGCGACGCGTCAGGGCATCATGTACGGCGAGGGGACGCTGGAGATCATGTCGGACGGGTTCGGGTTCCTTCGTTCGCCCGAGCAGTCGTACCTGCCGGGCCCGGACGACATCTATGTGTCGCCCAGCCAGGTGCGCCGGTTCGGGCTGCGGCGTGGGATGACGGTGCGTGGGGCGATCCGCCCGCCGAAGGAGAGCGAGCGGTACTTCGCGCTGCTGCGGGTCGAGCAGGTGAACGGTCGCGACCCGCACGAGATCCACAACCTGGTGAACTTCGAGGACCTGACGCCGCTGCACCCGGAGGAGCGGTATGTGCTGGAGACCGAGCCCAACCAGATCGAGACGCGGATCATGGACCTGGTCGCGCCGATCGGGAAGGGGCAGCGGGCGCTGATCGTGGCGCCGCCGCGGACGGGCAAGACGGTCATCCTGCAGAAGATGACCAAGGCGATCAACCGGAACTACCCGGATGTGAACATCATCGTGCTGCTGGTGGACGAGCGGCCCGAGGAGGTGACGGACTTCCGCCGGAACTGCTCGGGCAAGAAGGTGGAGGTCGTCGCGAGCACCTTCGACGAGCAGTCGGGGCGCCATGTGGCGGTGGCGGAGGTGGTGATCGAGAAGGCCAAGCGGATGGTCGAGTTCGGGGACGATGTGGTGATCCTGCTGGACTCGATCACGCGGCTGGCCCGGGCGTACAACTCGGAGATGCCGCACTCGGGCAAGATCATGACGGGCGGGCTGGACTCGAACGCGCTGCAGCGTCCGAAGAAGTTCTTCGGCGCCGCCCGGGCGATCGAGCGGGGCGGGTCGCTGACGATCATCGGGACGGCGCTGGTGGACACGGGCTCGAAGATGGACGAGGTGATCTTCGAGGAGTTCAAGGGGACGGGCAACTCCGAGCTGCACCTGGACCGACGGCTGGTCGAGAAGCGGATCTACCCCGCGATCGACATCGGGGCCTCGGGCACGCGGCGTGAGGAGTTGCTGCTCGACCCCAAGGAGCTCGAGCTGGTCTACCGGCTGCGGAAGGTCCTTTCGGACATGAATGTCGTCGAGGCGATGGAGCTGCTCAAGAACCGCCTGGGCAAGGTGAAGACCAACGCCGAGTTCCTGGTGACGATGGCGCTGGGGTAAGACGGAGTTCGTTCCACACCCGGGCGAGCCGTGGGCGCGGGCCCATCGGCTGATCGGGAAACGAACCTCCGCGGGATCGCGCCCGCGGCTTGTCGGGCCCGGGTCTGAGCGGGAATCCGAATAGAGCCCGGGTGCCGATCCTCTCGTCGGCGGGGGCGCGGGGCGAACACCGGGCGGGGGATCCCGTACACTGGGTCGCAGGTGAGCCATGGCGATGCCCCGGGGCCTGAGTCTGTTCACACTCACCGCGGTCGCGGCGCCGTGGGCGGTGCTGCTCGGGGTGTCGGGGCTCTGGCTGGTGTTCTCGGGCCCGACGGTCTGGCCCGGGGCGGGGGCGCTGTGCGTGGTCGGCGGGGTCACGCTGTGCATGTCGGGGCAGCTGGTGTGCAGCGTCTGCATCGCCGATCGGTTGTTTCCCCGCGGCGGCCGGGCCGTGGGCTGGCTGGTGGAGATCTCCTCGTGCCTGATTCTCTTCGGCGGTTGCTTCTGGCTGTTGTGGACGGTGCTCGGGGCGTTGCTCGCGCCGCCGGCGTCCTGATCGCGCTGGGCGCGGCGGGGCTGGCGGGTGCGGCGAACGGGACGCTCGAGGCGGCGGCGGCGGACCACGCGGCGCGCGCGGTGCTGCTCGACCTGGGCCTGTCCGAGTCGCCCGTCGCGGCGGACTACGAGATCGCCGCGCTGATGCTCGAGATCATCTCGGAGCTCGCCCCGGGCGACGCGGAGCTGGCGAGGCTCGAGGCGGCGGCGGCGTTCGGGACGGGGGACCCGAGGCTGCTCGCGGCGGCGACGAGCCGGCTGGTCTCGCTGGACCCGTCCGACACGGTGGCCCAGCTCAGGCTGATCACGGCGCGGATCGCGTCGCGGCAGACGGCGGAGTCTCGCCTCGAGGTCTACGAGCGGTTCCTCGGGCCCGCGGGGGTCTCGGTGGACCCGACGATCCGGAGCCGGCTGGCGCTGGACGCGGCGTTGATCTACCGGGAGCGTGGGGACCTGGACAACTTCGTGCGGACGCTGACGCTGTCGGTGGACCTTGACCGGACGAACAAGGAGGCGCTGCACCTGGCGACGAGCTACTTCGCGGGGTTCTCGGGGGACGACGCGGAGAGCCTGGCGGGGCTGCTGGAGATGCAGCTGGCGCTGATGTGGTCGGACCCGATCGACCCCAATGTGCACCTGGGGATCGCACGGATGCTCGCGATCGAGGGGGCGACCCGGGAGGCGTCGCGGTTCCACGAGAACGGGCTGGCGATCCTCTCGGCGGCGGGGCTGATGGAGCCCCGGCACATCGTCGAGGGCCTGGCGCTGCAGTGGCTTCTCGACGGCCCGCGGGCGGTGCTGGACCGGATCGAGCGGGACCTGCTGGTGGCGCGCGACAACGCCCGGCTCAGGTTCGAGCAGGACAAGCAGCGGGATGTGCCCGAGCGGCTGCTGGTGCCCCCAGAGGATGTCTTCCTGGACCCGTTGTACGAGAAGGTGCGCGTGATCGCGGCGATGGACGCGCAGGACGGCAAGGCGCTGCAGGCGGGGCTGCGGGAGCTGGACGCGTACGCGCGGTTCCAGTATCGCAAGGTGCAGGAGGCGACGAAGCTCGACGACGAGAAGAGCCGGGAGCGGGCGTTCCGCCAGTTCGCCGACACGGTGGTCTCGATCCAGTTCATGCGGGCGCTGGCGAATGTGGACATGCGGACGCTGGTGGCGCAGGTCCCCGCGTTGCCGCAGGTGATCGGCGAGGAGGAGTGGAAGCAGATCCAGAAGCCTCTGGAGGCGTGGATCGCGCTGCGCGCGGGCGACCTGGAGACGACGCGCGCGTTCCTCTCGGAGATCGGCGCCGGCACCTCGATCATGCGGGTCTGCCGGGCGGAGTTGCTCGTCGCGGAGGGCAAGCCCGAGGAGGCGGCCCGCGAGTACGAGTTCATCCAGCGGAACGAGCCCTACATCCCCTACGGGGCGTGGGCGCGGTCGCGGGCGATGGAGTTGACGGGGCGGACCGACCCGATCACGCCGGCGGGGCGGCTGATGCGCCGGATGGTGGCGGAGGTTCCGGCGTCGCTGGACCAGGCGCTGCGCGACCCGGCGTCGATCATGTCGATGAAGGTCGACGAGGCGTCGCTCGCGTTCGAGCCCGGGGAGCGGGCCTGGCTGCGCGTCTCGATGACGAACCTGACGCCATGGCCGCTCTCGCTGGGCCCGAACCGGACGATCTCCTCGCGCGTGCTGCTGGGGGTGTTCGTGGACGACGCGGACCGGCTGGTCTCCTCGCCGCAGCCGGTGGTGGTGGATCTTGACCGCCGGCTCCGCATCGAGAGCGGGGAGACGGTCACGGTGGAGGCCCGCGTCGAGCAGGGGATCAACGGGATGATCTTCGACTCGGCGGACCGGGGCGTAATCCGCATGCGCTGGCAGGGCTGGCAGGCGCCGACGCTCGACGGGGCCGGGGCGTATGTCGCCGGGCCGTACAGCCTGAGCGACTCGACGGAGAAGTTCGCCCGCGGGGTCCGGGCCGAGGGGCGGCTCGGGGCTGAGGAACTCGCCCGCGCGATCCGGGAGGCGCAGGAGCCCGCGGCGCTGGTCGCCGCGGTGGAGGGCGCGTCGGCGTGGCTCCGCCGGGGCGACGCGCCGGGGGCCGAGCAGGTCGTTGCGGCGCTGGTCGAGCGGTACGCGGGCGGGCACCCCGTGGAGCGCTCGCTGCTGATCGCGGCGTTGCCGAACGCGTCGCACGCGCCGGCGATGTCGGCCTTCGACGGGGCCGTGCTGAAGGAAACGGGGCTGGAGGCGGTCCGCCAGGATGAGACGCCTCGGGTCCTGGCGGCGCTGACGCTGCTGACACGGGTTCGTGACGCGGACTCGGCGCTGCTCGACGCGGCCCGCGAGAGCGGGGACCGGTTTCTCTCGAGGCTCGCGATGCTGCTCGAGGAGCGGCTCGCGGGCAAACGCCCGTCCTACGCGGCCGCGGGGCCCGGGGTGGAGAGCCTCGCCGGGGCGTCGAAGATGTCGCTGATCCGGGGCGGCCGCTCGCCGTGATCGGCCCGCTGCCCAGCGACGAGGGCCCCCCGCCCGCGCGGTCGGGCGCGTCCCGGGCGCGTCGCGTCGCGGGGTTCGTCGTCGGTGTTCTGTTGTTCGCGGCGGCGGTCTGGGTGATCGCCCGCAGCGGGGCGGACCTGCGGGCGTCGCTCGACGCGGCCCGGGCGGCGCACTGGGCGGTCGTGGCGTCGGTCGTGGGGCTGCCGGTCCTGAACTGGCTGCTGATCAGCGTGTCGTTCCGCGTGCTGCAGTCGCGGTACGCGCCGGTGGGGTGGGTCGAGATGGGGGCGTTGATCGGCAGCGCCTGGCTGCTGAACTACCTGCCGATGAAGCCGGGCATGCTGGGGCGGTTCGCCTACCACAAGCATGTGAACGGGATCCGGTACGCCGACTCGGCGCGCGTGCTGGTGATCTCGGTCGGCCTCACGGCCCTGTCGATCGGCGCGTTGCTGCTGATCGCGCTGCTCGTGCAGGTGAGCGACCCCGCGTGGGGCTGGGCGTGGTGCCTGCCGGTGCCGGTGGGCCTGGCCCTGGCGTCGACGCTGCTCGCGCCCCGGGGTCCCTGGGCGTGGCGGCTCGCGGTCGCGGGGTTGATGCGCTACCTGGACATGATGGTCTGGGTGGGGCGCTACGCGGCGGCGTTCGCGCTCGTGGGCTCCCCCCTCGATTTTCGGACCTCGGTGCTCGTCGCCGCCGTGAGCCAGGTGGCGCTGATGGTCCCGATCTCGGGGAACGGGCTCGGCGTGCGTGAGTGGGGCGTCCGGCTCGCGAGCTCGCCGATCGGCCTGTTGGCGGATGTGGTGAACCGGGCGGCGGAGGTGACGGTCGCCCTCCCGATCGGGGTGGTGGGCTCGCTCTGGGCGGCGCGTCGGCTCTCCCGGGCGAGGCCCACGGGGACGGCGGCGGCGGGATGAGGTGGACGAGGCGGGCGATCCGGCCGATGACTCGGGGCGTACATTGACAGAGACGGGCGTCTCGACGGGGAGCCCATGGTCAGCAAGATCGAACAGGACCACCAGCGTTTCCGCCAGATCGTGCGCGGGAAGATCCGCAAGGATCTGAGGCGGTTCCTCTCGCGCGAGGAACTGGTCGGGCGCGAGGGCAGGCGGCTCGTCTCGATCCCGGTCCACGACATCGACCTGCCGACCTTCCGCTACGGGGACAACTCCGCGGGCGTCGGCATGGGCGAGGGGGGAGAGGGCGAGACGGTCGGGGGCCAGCCCGGCGCGGGGGGCGAGAACGGGGGCGGCGAGCAGGAGGGCAAACACATCACCGAGGTGGATATCAGCCTCGAGGAGCTCGCCGACATCCTGGCCGACGAGCTCGAGCTGCCGCGGATCGAGCCCAAGGGGAGCCACCGGCTGACGACGATCCGCGACAAGTACTCGGGCATCCGACCGGTGGGCCCGAGTTCGCTGCGGCACTTCAAGAGGTCGTACAAGGAGGCGCTCAAACGCCAGCTCGCGATGGGCGAGTACGACCCGGACGACCCGATCATCATCCCCATCCGCGACGACCTGCGGTTCCGCTCGTGGAACGAGGTGAAGGCCCCGCAGTCCAACGCGGTGATCGTCTACATGATGGATGTCTCGGGCTCCATGGGCGACGAGCAGAAGGAACTGGTGCGGCTCGAGGCGTTCTGGATCGACACCTGGCTCCGCCGGAACTACGAGGGCATCGAGAGCCGCTACATCGTGCACGATGTCCGCGCGGGCGAGGTCGACAAGAAGACCTTCTTCTCCATCCGCGAGGACGGCGGCACGCGCATCAGCAGCGCCCTGGCCCTCTGCAAGGACCTGCTCGGCGCGAACTACGACCCCAACGACTGGAACATCTATCTCTTCCACTTCTCCGACGGGGACAACTCCTCCGAGGCCGACAACAAGCTCTGCGTCAAGATCCTCGACGACCACCTGATCCCCATGAGCAACATGTTCGGCTACTGCCAGGTCGCGTCGGCGTACGGGTCGGGCAACTTCATCAATGTCCTCCAGGACGCCTTCCCCAAGGGGGCCCCCGACTCGGACGGGCCCCGCCTGATCACCAGCCGGGTCAACCGCAAGGACGACATCTACGACTCCCTGCGGACCTTCTTCAAACAGGGCCGCTGAGGGCGCCCGCATCGCCCCCGGGGATCGGGACGAACCCACTTCGCGTTCCGGAGGCGGGCCCGCGCGGGACGCGCGGTAGGATGCGGGGTGATCGGTCGGGGGAGAAGAGGGTCGGGAGCGTCGCCGTGGTCCCGCTGTTCGTCGGATACGCGCTGATTGTCTGGTTCGTCGCCGCGAGACACCGCAGGCGGCTCGCCGGTTTCGTCGCCGTGGCCCTGGGGCTCGCGGGGCTGCTGGGGCTGAACTTCCTGCACGGGCGGCTGAACGACTGGACCAACGGCACGATCTACCTGCCCGTGCTCCGGAGCATCATGTACCCCTACACCGCGTTGGTGGTGATGGTCGGCGGGTTCATCGTGTGCCTGCCGCGCGAGTCGGTCACGGGGTGCCGGCGCTGCGGGTACAGCCTGCACGGGCTCGACGGGCGGATCGAGGGCGTCGTGTGCCCCGAGTGCGGCACGGTCCAGCATCTGGCGACGCCCTACCGCCGATCGGGCATGGACCGGGACGACCTGGGCCTCTCCGACCGTCCCTCAGCGCCGCAGCGCCCGGGTGACGACCCCGCCCGCGAGCACGAGCAGGGGCAGCCCCCCGATCAGCCCCCAGCGCAGCGACCCGAGCGCGCCCGCGGATAGCGGGCGGATGCGCGGGATGGGCCTGGCCGTCGGGCTCGGGGCGATCAGTTCGTCGCGCCCGGCGAGCCAGAGCACCGCGGCCTCGAAGAGCTCGATGTTGCCCGGGTTGGCGAGCAGGGGCGTGCCCCCGATCGCCTGCGGGGCCCGCCAGGCGGGGTCGAGCATCCAGGTGTTCGCGCCCACGACCACCGCGCGCGACCGGCGCGCGCCCACCTCGGGCCCACGGGCCGCGACGGCGATCGTCCACGGGCCCCGCGTGTCGCCCTCATCCGGATCGAAGCCGGGCTGGTCGAGCAGCATCGCGCGCTGGCCCCGCGGCGTGCGCCACAACCGGACCCACTGCGTCTCCGCCCAAGTCTCGCCGGACGCGGGCAGCGTGACGAGCGGCGCCCCCCCGGGCCCGGCGTCGAGGGGCACGGGCCAGTCGGCGGCGAACGGCAGCCCTGCGATCGCGGCGGCGACGGGGTGGTCCGAGCGCGCGGGGGTCACGCGCTGCGTCGGGCTCGCGCCGGGGCCGGTGGGGGTCGAGACCGCGCCGAGAACCGGCGTGCCGGAGCGGGCGGTGATCCCGAGCGGGGCGAGCGCGGCGGCGACGGGGTCCTCGTCGCCGAAGGTCGGGAAGATCGAGGGGTTCAGATTCACCAGGACGGATTCACCCCGGGCGATGAGGTCCGCGACGACACCCCCGACACGCCGGGCACGCTCCGTGCCCGGGAGGCTCTGCGGGTCGTTGGGGTCGCTCCCAGCCGCGGAGTTGGGGCTGATGACGCACCAAACGACCGGGCGGAGACCCGCGGGGTCGAGCGACGCGAGGTCGGGCGGCTCGGGCTCGGCGACGGGCGCCCACTCGGCGTGGTCGATCCCCGCGCGGGCCAGGCGCTCCAGCAGGCCCGTCATGACGCCCGCCTGGCCGACCCACCGCCTCGGCTCGCCGTGCACGAAGACCACGATCGGGCGGGCCCGGTCCGTCAGCACCGCCAGCGCGGTGAGGATCGCTTGCTCGGCGCGCCCGGCGGTGAGCGCCTCGGCCTCGGGCCCGGCGATGGCGTACGCCTCGGGGGGGGGGTAGACCTCCGCGAGGTCGATCGCGACCAGGCCCGAGCCCTCGGGCATCGGGGGCCCGACCAGCAGGATCGCCTCGCCCGTCTCGAGGACGCGCGCGACGCGGTCGAGGTCGGTCTCCCCGAGGCGGGCGCTCGACGCCGCGAGCGAGGCGAGCATGCCACGGACCGATTCGGCCTGCCTCGCGGCGGCGGCGAGGCGGAGCCGGGCCTCGGTGTCCCCCGGGGTCATCCCCCCGAGTTCAGAGGCGATGGACTCGAAACTCGGCCCGGCCCGGGCGGCAAAGTCGGCGGCGGCGCGGGCGGCGGCGGCCGGGTCGTCCGCCGGAGGGAGGCTCTCGAACTCCCGGGCCGCGACGCGCACAAACGCCGCAAACTCGCGCAGGCGCGGGGCGTTGGCGGCGTCGGCCTCGGCGGTGGAGGCCAGGGCCGCGTCGAGACGGGGGAACTCCGTCGCGAGCGAGCCCGCCTCGCTCAGGATGGCGCGGGCGGCGGCCTCGCGGGCCGTGCGCTCGGCGGCGCCCCGGGCCCCGAGCCGGCGCGTCAGGTCCTCGAACAGCGCGGGGCCCCGGGGTGAGCCGACATCGATCCTGGTGACGGTCAACGCCTCGGAGGCCGCGTCGAGCGCGTCGAGCGCATCGTCCACGCGGGCGCGGGCCCGCGGGTCGAGATTGTCGAACGCGACGGCGACGACCAGCTCGACGGGATGATCGAGCGAGTCGAGCCGGGCCCGGGTGCGCTCGTTCACGCGGTGCTCGGCGCCCGCCGTCAGGTCGAGCCGCCGGTTGGTGTGGGCGCCCAGCAGCGCGACCGAGGCGGCGGCGATCGAGACGGCGAGAGTGAAGAGAAGGGCGCGGAGCGTGCGCATGTCAGCGGCCCTCCCGCCAGACAAGGGAGAGCCAGGCGAGCGCGAGCGTCCACCCGGTCGCGCCGAGGAAGAAGAGCAGGTGCCGCGTTTCCACGACGCCCCGGGCAAAGTCCGAAGCGCGGTCCTGCACCGAGAGGGCGGCGAGGGCCGGGGCGAGGCGCACCGGCGCGCGCGCGGCGACGGGCCCGGCGAGGACCATGAGCAGCACGAGGGCGATCAGCGTGGCAAGGAAGGCGAGCACCTGGCTGTCCGTCATGGTGGAGACGAGCACGCCGACCCCCAGGTAGAACGCCGCGACGAGCAGCAGGCCGAGGTACCCGCAGAGGACCGCGCCCGGGTCGATCGGCCCGTCGGCGACCAGGGCGAGCAGGGCGGGGAAGGCGAGCGTCGGCGCCAGCATGCAGGCGATGAAGGCGGCCGCGCCGGCGAACTTGCCCAGCAGCACGGCGAGCCTGGGGACGGGGGTGGTGAGCAGGGGCTCGATCGACCCCGACCGGAGCTCCTCGCTGAACAGCCGCATCGACACCGCCGGCGCAACGACCAGCAGCAGCCAGGACGCGGGGGAGAAGAACGACCGGAGCGAGGCGGGCTCGCCCGGGGCGAGCGTCTGCATCGCGAAGACCGTCGCGGTGAGCAGGGCGTAGAGCGCGGCGACGACCCAGCCGACGGGGGTGCGGAGCATCGCCCCGACCTCTCGGCCCGCGATGGCGGCGAGCGCGCGCATCAGGGGTGCTCCTCCGCCGATTCGATGAGCCGCACGACCCGGTCCTCGAGCGAGGCGTCGACCCGGACCAGGCGGCGGACGGCGCGCCCGGCGTCGCGGGCGGCCCGGCCGAGGGGGTCGGCGTCGCCGGGCCCGGCCTCGAGGCGGACCCAGCCCGGGCCATCGGCGCGGGGGTGGGGGTGGGATGCTCCGAGGTGGGCGCGCAGGGCGTCGAGCAGGGGTTGGTCGGCGGGCCCCTCGCAGACCATCTCGGTGCGCGCGCCGGCGTTGCCGACCGCGGCCGGGGGCCCGTCGGCCAGAAGCCTGCCGCGGGCGATGACCAGGACCCGCTCGCAGGTCCGCTCGGCCTCGGCGATGAGGTGGGTGCAGAGGAGCACGGTGCGGTCGGCGGCGAGTTCGCGGATGAGGTCTCGGGTGGCGCGGATCTGGGAGGGGTCGAGCCCGTTGGTGGGTTCGTCGAGGATGAGGACCGGGGGGTTGTGCACCAGGGCGGCCGCGAGCCCGACGCGCTGGCGGTAGCCCTTGCTCAGCACGCCGATGCGTCGGCTCGCGACCTCGCGGATGCGGCAGCGGTCGAGCACGGCGGTGACGGCGTGGCGTCGATCTGTGCGCCCCAGATTGAAGAGGCGGGCCCGATAATCGAGGTACTGGGCCGGGGTCATTTCCGGGTAGAGCGGGGCGGATTCGGGGAGGTAGCCCAGGGCGCGGCGTGCGGCGAGGGGGTCGGCGGCGAGATCGTGCCCGGCGAGGGTGATCCGGCCGGCGTCGGGGGTGAGGTAGCCGGCGATGAGCCGGATGGTGGTGGTTTTTCCGGCGCCGTTGGGCCCGAGGAGGGCGGTGATGCCGCCCGGGGCAAGTTCGAAGGTGATCCGGTCGACGGCGCGTGTCCGGCCGAAGGATTTGGTCGCTTCGTGCAGGTGGATCATCTCTTTGCACGGGAGCGTATCAAGGTTGTGCCGATAGTGGACGGGTCGGGGTTGGTGCGGGTGTCTTCGGGCGAGGGTCCGCTAGACTTTGTGTCGGGTTCCGGGACGGATCGAGTCGTGACCATCAAGACCAAGGGCAAGGCGCTGCTGATCGCGGGTCGTCGGGTTCCCGACGAGGCGCTGGCGGTCTTCCTTGGGGAGGCGGGGGCCGAGGGGCTGGACCGACTGGTGGGCGCGCTGGTGCGCGAGGGGTACGACGCGGAGGTGGTCGAGGCCGAGTCGGCCGAGGCGAGCCCGGCGGACCCGGACGACGGGCAGGCGCGGATCCTGCTGGAGGCGATCGGGGAGGGCGTGTGCCTGGCGGACCGGCAGGGCCGCGTGCTGTGGTCGAACGGGTTCTTCCAGCGGATCGACGGTCCGTCGCGTGAGGAGATCGGGGTCTGCCTCGCGGAGGCGCGGGACTGGTTCGACCAGCACCAGGGCACGTCGCGTCGCCGGCGCGGGTCGGCGGATGTGTGCCGGTTCGAGGTCGAGGCGAGCGAGAGCGAGCAGATCTACGAGTTGGAGATCACGGTGGCGAAGTCGGGCCGGCCCGCGGGCGAGTCGGGCCCGGCGGTGGCCGAGCGGCTCGCGGTGGTGGTGCGCGACATCACGGGCGCGCGGCGTTCGATGCGGAAGCTGGACGCGATCGACAAGGCGGGGGTCGAGCTGGTTCGGCTGGACGCGTCGGCGGTGCGGGAGCGGAACACCTTCCAGCGGCTGCAGTTGCTCGAGGACAAGATCGTGCGGCTGATGCACGAGGTTCTGAACTACGACCACTTCGCGATCTTCCTGATCGACGAGCCCCGGCAGCGGCTGGAGCTGGTGATCTCCGCGGGTCTCCCGCCTGAGATCCAGGACCTGGACCTTTCCCCCGAGCAGGAGGGGAGCGGGATCAGCGGGTTCGTGGCGGCGACGGGGCGGTCGTACATCTGCCGGGACGCGCAGTCGGACGAGCGTTTCATTCCCGGGCTGATCGGGGCGAGGTCGAGCTGCACGGTTCCGCTGCGGCTTCACGACCGTGTGATCGGCATCATGGATGTCGAGAGCCAGCAGCCCGAGGCGTTCAGCGAGGAGGACCGGCAGTTCCTGGAGATCTTCGGGCGCTACCTGGCGATCGCGCTGCACATGCTCAACCTGCTGGTGGTCGAGCGTTCGGCGACGAACGAGACGGTGAGCGGGCGCGTGGGGGGCGAGCTCGAGGCGCCGCTGGCGGACATCATGTCGGAGCTGGATGTGCTCGGGAAGACCGCGCACGACGCGGAGACGACCGGGCATTTGTCCCGGATCCGGGAGGATGTGCAGGCGATCCGCTCGCGGGTGGCGGATGTGGCGGCGGGCCCGCAGACGCTGCTCGGGGTGGACCGGGCGATGGAGATCCGGGGGCACGACCCCCTGCTGGCCGGGCGTCGGGTGCTCGTCGCCGACGATCAGCCGAAGATCTGCAAGGTGATCGAGGCGGTGCTGCGGGCGCGGGGGTGCGAGGCCGAGGTGATGGACAACGGGCAGTCGGCGATCGATCGACTGGCCCGGATCTCGGGCGAGGGGGCGGCCGCGTTCGACATCATCATCAGCGACATCCGGATGCCGGACCGGAACGGGTACGAGGTGTTCAGCGCCGCGCGGCAGCACAGCCCCGGGGCGAAGGTGATCCTGATGACAGGGTTCGGGTACGACCCGCACCACTCGATCGTGCGGGCGAGCCAGGAGGGGTTGTCGAGCGTGCTCTTCAAGCCGTTCGACATCGAGCAATTGATCGAGGAGATGCACAAGGCGGTCGCCGCGGGGTGAGGGTCAGGCGTCCTCGTACCCGAACTCTCGGGCGAAGGGCGCGAGGCGGTCGAGCAGCGGGCCGAAGCGGTGGGCGTAGTGTCTCCACCGTCCGATGGCGCGGGTGTGGACCTTCTCGGTGACGGCGAGATAGCTGGGCGTGTTGATCGTCTTGGTGCTGGCCTTCTCGTGGAACCGGAGGAGCTCGTCGCTCCATTCGAGGTCGAGATGATCGACGATGCGGCGGGCCTGGCCGGCGAGGTCGGTCACGGTGTCGCGGTAGCGCACGCGCAGCCTGGGCACGGTGATTTCGGGTTCGACCTCGAGGTAGAGCCCCATGACGGCCTCGTAGAGATCGACGGTGGTGGGAAGGGTGAGGAACTGGTTCATCGAGGGGTTTGGTGCGAACCACTGCATGAAGCAGGAGAGGCAGACATCGCGCGGGTCGCGGATGGCGACGATGACCCGGGAGTCGGGGAAGACAGCGTTGATGAGGGCGAGATCGATGAGGTTGAGGGGGAGTTTGTCGACGAAGGTCCCCGCGCCGGGGGAGACGCCGGCGAGGCGCTCGACCTGCTTCCAGTACTCACGCCGCACGGCGGCGACTTCACCCGCGGTGAGGCGCTCGATGCCCCCGGGGATGTCGAGTCGGTGTGGCGCGGCCTTTGCGGCGGCGTGGAGCACGACATCGAAGAGTGGCTTCTCGTCCGAGCATTCGACGCGTGGGTGCGCGTCGAGGATGCGTTCGGTCATGGTGGTGCCGGAGCGGGGGAAGCCGACGAGGAACGCGGGGGCCGGGGTGTCGAACGACTCGCCCGCGAAGCGCTGCACGAGTGACTTTGAGACGCGGTCGCGGTAGGCCTCGATGCGCTGGTAGACGACCTCGGACGGGACGGCGCGCACGGCGGGAGTCTCGGCGAGCCCGGCGCCGGCGCGCTCGAAGGCGTCGAAGGCGGCGTCGTATTCGCCGAGGCGGTCGAGGACGAACCCCAGTTCGGTGAGGGCGCGCAGGCGGAGTTCGGTCGGGGTGTCGGCGCGGGTGGTGAGGCGCTCGAGACGCGGGCGGGCCCGGTCGTCGAGCTTCTGGCGGGATTCGAGCGTCGCGAGGGTGAACTGCGCGAAGGCGTCGTTGCGGTTGATCGAGACGGCCCGTTCGGCGAGGCGGGTCGCCTCCTCGACGCGGTGGAGGCGTTCGCAGCAGGCCGCGGCGAGGGCGAGGGCCTGGAGGTTGCCGGGCTGGGTCTTGAGGACGGTTTCGAGATGGGCGATGGCGCGGTCGAGCTTGCCCCGGCGGGCGAGGACATCGGCGAGGAAGAGGTTGAGTTCGGGGTGCTCGGGGTCGGCGGCGAGCCCGGCGCGGAGGGTCTCGGCGCCGGACTTCATGTCGCCCGCGAGGGCGAGGGCGTAGCCGAGCTCGGCGATCGCGGCGCTGAGGCCGGGGTGGGCCGCGAGCAGCGTTTTGCACTGTGCGATGGCGGCGCGGTGATCGCCGCGTGCGCGGGCGTCGCGCGCCCGGGCGAGGTCGCGGGCGACGGTGGGGGGGAGGCGTTCCGGGCCTCGGGCGGACCTCACGGGGCGCCCCCATCGCCCGGGGGCGCCGTGGCGGCGAGCACGCGGTCGAGGCCCTCGTGGTCCTTGAGGATGACCGGGCGGCGCCAGCCGTGGCGCGCGGCGAGCGAGGCCGCGACGGCGGCGGTGCACGCGGCGAGTTCGATCAGCAGGCCCCCGGCGGGGGCGAGGCGTTCGCCCGCGTTCCGGATGAGTGGGGCGACGAACGCCATGCCGTCGGGGCCGCCGCGGAGGGCGAGGTGGGGCTCGTGGTCTTTGACATTGGGCTCGACCGCGTCCCACTCGTGATCGGGGATGTAGGGGGGGTTGGAGACGATCCAGTCGAACGGGGCGTGGTGGGCGAGGGGTTCGAGGAGGTTGCCTTCGAGGAATTCGATGCGGTCTGCGACGCCGTGCCGCTCGGCGTTCTCGCGGGCGAGGGCGAGGGCGTCCGGCGAGATGTCCGAGGCGACGACGGAGGCGGCGGGAAGGTTCCTGGCGATCGCGACGGCGATGCAGCCCGAGCCGGTGCAGACATCGGCGATGCGCGGGGGGGCGTCGCGGTCGCGGGCGCGCTCGGCCTGGAGCAGGTGCTCGACGATGGTCTCGGTCGAGGGCCTCGGGATGAGGGCGCGGCGGTCGGCGATGAACGGGAGGGCGAAGAACCAGGCCTCGCCGGTGAGGTACTGGATCGGTTCGTGGTCGAGGGCGCGGCGGGCGAGGTCGCGGAGCCGGTCGCGTTCCTCGGGCGAGGCGGGCCTGTCCTGCTGGGTGTAGAGCTCGAGTCGTGGGCAGGCGAGCACGGAGGAGAGGAGGATCTCGGCGGAGAGCCGGGGGCTGTCGAGCCCGCGCTTGGTGAAGGCCTCGTGCATCCAGGCGAGCAGGCGGCGTGTTGTCCAGGGTTCGGACGGCGGCATCGGTCGAGTCTACGGCGGCGGAATCGGGGCGACCCTCTTCCGATTTCCGTCGGGATCGTGTACAAGGCGTGCAATACCGGCGGGTGCGGGGCGTTCGCCCCGGGCTCGGCTCGTGGGCCGCTGTGGGATCTTGAGGAGTTTCGACATGTCGCAAAGCTGCCGGAAGGCGCCCGCGTTGATGGGCCTTGCTGTGTTGGCCTGGTGTTCGGGGCTGGCGGTTTCGCAGGGCCTGCCCCCGGTTCCGTTCCCGCCCGAGAACCCGTTCAGCGAGGCGAAGCGGGTGCTGGGCAAGATGCTGTTCTGGGACGAGCAGCTGTCGACCGACAACACGATCGCGTGCGCGACCTGTCACATCCCCAGGCGTGCAGGGGCCGAGCCTCGGCTCGCGCTGCACCCGGGGCCGGACGGGGTGGTGGGCACGGCGGACGACCTGCGGACCTCGCCCGGGGTGATCAGCGCGAACGCGGCGGAGGAGTACGAGCCCGACCCGGTGTTCGGGCTCGACCCGCAGTTGACCCCGCGGGCCGCGAACCCGTCGATCATGGCGATGTACGCGCCGTCGCTCTTCTGGGACGGGCGCGCGGGGTCGACCTTCGTCGATCCGGAGACCGGCGCGGTGGTGATCGCGACGGGCGGGGCGCTCGAGAGCCAGGCGGTGGGGCCGGTGCTCTCCGATGTCGAGATGGCCCACATGTCGCGGAACTGGCCTCAGGTGACGGAGAAACTGCGCACGGCGGTTCCGCTGGCGCTGGCGAGCGATCACCCGGCGGACCTGGGCGCGGCGCTCGCGGGGCGGCCCTCGTACCCCGACCTGTTCGAGGCGGCGTTCGGGGACGGGGCGATCACGGCGGCGCGGATCGGGATGGCGATCGCGACCTACGAGCGGACGCTGGTGCCGGACCAGACGCCGTTCGACCTGTTCGTCGCCGGGGTTCCGGGGGCGATCACGCCGCAGCAGCAGCAGGGGCTCAATGTGTTCCTGGGCAGCGACTGCCGGTTCTGCCACACGCCGCCGCTGTTCACGGACAACCTGTTCCACAACCTCGGGCTGCGCCCGAACAACGAGGACATCGGGCGTGAGGCGGTGACGGGCAACCCGGCGGACCGCGGCAAGATGAAGACCGCGACCCTGCGGAATGTCGGCCTGAAGCGGACCTTCATGCACACGGGGCAGTTCACCAACCTCGGGCAGATCTTCCCGTTCTACGCGGGGCCCGGCGCGCCCGGGAACCCGAACCGCGACCCGGTGCTGCCCTCGCCGATCCCGCCGCAGGCGATCCCGGCGGTGCAGGACTTCATCGCCAACGCGCTGACCGACCCGCGCGTGGCGAACGAGCAGTTCCCCTTCGATCGCCCGCGCCTGTTCAGCGACGGGGTGCCCAACCCCGTGGTCTTCGAGGACGGCGTGGCCGGCAGCGGGGGGCTCACGCCCCGCATGATCGCGGTGAGCCCGCCCAACATCGGGAACGGCGGGTTCAAGATCGGGCTCGACCGGGCGCTCGCGGGCGCGACAGCCCAGGTCGCGATCTCGACCCAGCCCCCGGTCGGCGGGGTCGTGACGCCCGAGCAGTCGAGCGGTCCGATCGCCGTGGAGGGCCTGGGCATCGGGAACGGGTTCGCGACCTTCAAGTGGCCCATCCCGGCGGTGCCCGCGCTCGAGGGCGAGGTGTACTACATGCAGTGGCGCGTCGCCGACGCGGCCGCGCCCGGGGGCGTGGCGCTCTCGCCGGTCGCGGAGGTGAGCTTGTTCTGCGGGGCGTGGTGCGCGTCGAGTTGCCCGGCGGACCTGGCCGAGCCGTTCGGCGTGCTCGACCTGGCGGACATCCAGGCGTTCATCGGTGCGTTTGTGGGCCAAGAGGGCCCGGCGGACCTGGCGGCGCCGTTCGGGGTGTTCGATCTGGCGGATGTGCAGGCGTTCGTGGGCTCGTTCTCGGCCGGCTGTCCTTGATCCGTTCGGGATCCGCGTCGGGGTTTCGCGGCGAAGACCCCGCTCGATCGCGTGGGGGCGATCGGGCGGGGTTGTTCGTTTCGCGGAGATTGCTTGGACCGGTGGGGGAGGGGTGGTAGTCTGGGATGTGTCCCGCAGTGAGGTGAGTGAGGGACCGCGTGGGGGAGACCTCCCGCGGGCGCCACGGACGGCGGCCTTTGTCTTCGATGAAGGCCGGTAGGGGAGGCGAGCGAGAGTTCGCCCGGCCGCGAACCTGTGCCAACGCCACGCGGACGCTACGCTGCGGCTATGCCGAAGCGCCAATATATCGCGGAGATGGAGCCTTCCCAGCGCATCGAGGGCGTGTTCGCGATCGCGAACGCCCAGATGGGGCGGACGAGGCAGGACAAGCCCTACCTGCGGTGTCTGCTGAGCGACAAGACTGGCGAGGCCCCGGGGCGGATGTGGTCGATCGACGAGGCGACCTTCCAGCGGCTGCCCACCGACGGGTTCGTCTGGATCGAGGGCGAGGCGCAGGCGTACCAGGGGCAGTTGCAGCTGATCATCCACCAGATCGCCCCGCACGAGCCCACGGTCGAGCAGATGCGCGACCTGCTCCCGGTGACCAGCCGGGACATCGAGGAGATGTGGGGTGAGTTCGTCCGGCTGATGGGGACCTTCGAGCACGCCGGGATGCGGGCGCTGGCCGAGTCGTTCCTCGAAGACGAGTACTTCATCGAGGCGTTCAAGCGGGCCCCGGCGGCGAAGGCGCTGCACCACAGCTATCTCGGGGGCCTGCTCGAGCACACGCTGACCTTGATGCAGATCGCCGACCGGATCTGCCCGCTCTACCCCAGGCTGAACCGGGATCTGGTGCTGATGGGGTGCTTCCTCCAGGACATCGGCAAGACGCGGGAGCTGCGCTACGACCGCGCGTTCGCCTACACCGACCAGGGCGAGCTGATCGGGCACATCGTCGAGGGCACGCACATGCTGCGGGCGAAGTGCGAGTCGCTGATGCGCGAGAAGGGCGTCCGCCTGCCCCCGGGCGCGGCGATGGTGCTCGAGCACATCATCCTGAGCCACCACGGCCTGCCCGAGCACGGGGCGGCGAAGATGCCGATGACCCCCGAGGCCGTGCTGGTCAGCCACATCGACGCGCTGGACGCCAAGACGGTGATCGCGATGTCGGCGGCCCGGCCCGAGCAGGCGGCGCAGACGGACCTCGGCGGGAACTTCACGGACAAGAACTGGGCGCTGGGCGTCAAGCTCTACCGACCCGACCCGCTGGGGGCCTGAGGCAAGGACAGAACAACAAGGAGAACGCGATGGCGTGGCGTGCGGCGATGGGCGCGGCGTGCTTTTCGGGGTTGATATGCGTATCGGCCTCGGCATGGGCGGGATGCCCGGTCGATCGGACGATGGTCGTCGACCCGGTGGAGCTCCTGGCGGGGCGCGAGGTCGCGGGCGAGGAAGCGCTCGTCGTCGAGCACGAGGGGTACGCCTACCGGTTCGCCAGCGCCGAGAACAAGGCGCTCTTCGAGGCCGACCCGGCCCGCTACCGCGCCGCGGACGGGGGCGCGTGCGGGCGGATGGGGCCGCTCTCGGGGCTGGGGGACGCGCGGCGCTACGCGGTGCATGAGGGACGGATCTGGTTCTTCGCCTCCGACGGGTGCCGCGAGGGGTTCCTCGCCAGCCCGGAGCGGTGCATCGAGCGTGCCGACGCGCCCCCCGGGGGGACCGAGGCCGAGCGGGCCGCGGGGCTCGCGGCGGTGGACCGGATGATCGCCTGGGCGGGCGGGGCGGAGCGGATCGGCGCCATGGCGACCTACCGGCAGATTCGACGCGAGACGGTCGAGAGCGGGGGCAAGCCCTGGGCGCACGAGGTGTGCGTCTCCGCCCGGTTCCCGGACCGCTTCGCCGACCGGGACGCCTGGACCCCCGACGGGGGCGAGGAGTCGTGGTGGGCCTTCGTGGCCAACGGGGAGCGCGGGGCGTCGGCCTCGAAGGAGAAGGCCGAGCCGCTCGCGTCGGAGCGGCGCGCCGCGTTCGTGAGGCAGATGGCCCGTCTCCCGGTGGTGCTGATGAAGGCCCGCGTCGAGGGCTCGCTCGTCGCGGTCGGGGCGGGCGAGGCGGAGGTCGACGGCGTGGCGTGCGACCTGGTTCGGGCGCACACGCGCGGCGCGACCTCGACGCTCGCGATCGAGACGGGCACGGGTCGCCCGGTCGCGCTTCGCTACCACGGGCGCGACGGGGGCTCCTCGGTGGGCGAGGTCCAGCGGCTTTTCACCGGTTACGCGCAGGTCGGCGGGGTGACGCTCCCCGTCGCCTGGACCGTCTCGATCGACGGGGAGGAGAAGGCGGGTCTGGCGCAATCGCTCGCGTCGTTTGAGATCAACCCGGCGCTCGACCCAGAGGTGTTCGTGGTCCCCTGACGCCCGGCGCACGAAAACGCCCCGGCTTGGCGGGGCGTCGGGCGTGGTGGCACTGTCGTCGCTTTAGCCCGCGTCGTCTGGGGGCTGGGGAGGGTCGGGCGCCGCGGGGGGAGGGGTCACGGCCGGCTCGGTCACGGCCGGCTCGCGCGAGACGAACGCCGTCGCGAGGTCGTCGAGCCCGATCTCGGAGGTGGTGAGCGCCGTGGAGCAGTGCTCGTCGAGCAGCAGGTAGCGCCGTTCGCCGGGCTCATCGCCCGGGCCGATCCACCAGACCGCGTCGAGCGCGGGGTCCTCGGCGATGATCGCGGCGAGGACCGGGGCGAGGGCCTCGTCGAGCGTCGCCTGGCCCCGGGCGGCGAGCAGGCGGGCGAGCAGGACCGCGTCCTGCGCGTCGCTCTTGGGGCGCTCGCCGAGCGGGATGTTGCTCACGGTGCGCACGCCGGCGGTGTCGAGGGCGAGGCCCGCCAGTTCGATCTCCTTGAGCAGGGCCTCGTCGTAGGGTGGGCGGAAGTCGCAGAGCACGGCGAGGCCGAGGCCGGCGAGGTCGCGCGTGGGGGCGGGGACGAGGTCGGAGGCGGCGTCCGAGATCGCGGGGGGCGCCGGCGGCTCGAACCCGCCAAAGTTGCCGCCCGGGCCCGGGAGGGGCAGGGGCTGGCGGCCGGGGAGGGCGAGCATCATGATCGCGCCGACGCCGATGGCGATGCCGAGCAGGGCCGCGAAGACGACGCCCGCGTTGAGGCCCGCGGGCTCGTGGCGTCGCGTCCGCCGGCCGGCGAGGCGTGTGGGCCCGTGCGCGGGGTTGAATCCGCGGCGGGGTCCCCGGGCGGCGCGGGCGCGGCGTTCGGCGACGCGGCGGCGTGCGTTCTCGAGCTGGTCGGCGGCGCTGGCGCGGGTCTCGCGCGGCGCGACGAATGGCGCAG
>DAINDF010000012.1:0-87295 GCA_036732005.1 Phycisphaerales bacterium | reverse complement strand
CAGCAGCATCGCCCCGAGCACATCGGCGGCGGGCGAGCGGTCGCTCGGCAGCACGGCCGACGCGGCGGCGCGGGCCGACGCCCGGGCCCGCAGCGCGAGCGCGTTCACCCGGTCGCGGATGGACCTCGGGCCGAGCGGCTCGACCGCGCCGCCGGCGGTCCGCAGCCAACCCGCGCGCCCGGCCTGGTTCGCCCACGCGAGCGGGTCGGGCTGGCCCGGGTTCATCGCGGGGCGCGTCGGGTGGTGCAGCCCCAGAACGCGCAAGCGTTCGCCCGGGTGGACCCCGCCGATCTCCTCGATCGGGGCGTAGACCCCGACAACGCCCCGCACGCGGATCGGCCCGGCGTCGGTGTGCAGCGTGTCGACGCGGAGCGGAAAGCCCGCGGTCGGCCCGTCGAACCGCGAGAGCATCGCGTCGAGCGTGCCGGGGCGCGCCGCCTCGACGATCGGGCGCTCGAGCGCCACCCCTTCGAGCCGCAGCAGGGGCGCGGGTGCGCCCGGGGCGGCGGGGCCAAGCAGGCGCGCGAAGTGGTCGCGCGGGAGTTCGTGCACCCGGGCGTGGTGGGCGGCAAAGCCGAGGGCGAGCGAAGCGAGCAAGGCCGCCGCCCGGGCCGGGGCGGCGCCGAGGAGGAGGATCGAGGCCGAGGCGAGGCCCGCCGCGCCGAAGGCGAGCGCGGAGAGCGGGGTGTCCCCGATGATCGCGGCGATCGGGGCGGCGTGGGGCGAGAGGCGGGCCGAGAGCCAGACCCCGGCGGCGAGCGCGGCAAAGACCCCCCAGGCGCGGACGCGGGCGGCGCAAGCCACGCGGGCGGAGGCGATCGGCTCGGGGGAGGATCGGTCGGGCACCTGGGCATGGTGCCGGAACCCGGGCCCCGGGGCAAGCGCGGCGTGTTACTGCGAGACGACCAGGTCGTCGAAGGCGTCGAGGAAGTCGGCGGTGGCGGGCTGGCCGTTGTCCGAGGTCCGGCGGTTGGACGAGCCGCCCGAGGCGCTCTTAAAGAAGTTCACGCCGTAGGTGATGTCGAAGTTGCCCGCGCCGAACATGTCGGTGGAGAGGAGGCGGCCGAGGCGGTTGTCGTCGGCGGCGAGGAACTGCCCGTCGGGCCCGGCGGAGTGGGCGATGAACGAGCCGCGGGCCTGGCGCGGGAAGATCCCGTCGTAGTCGCCCGAGGCGAGGGAGCCCTCGTCGGGGTAGCCCGGGTGGCCCAGCAGGGCGGCCATGACGCCCTCGATCTCCTCTTCGCCCAGATCGAACGCGCCCGAGCCGATCAGGCTGCCGACGCCGCCCGGGGTTGGCGCGGCGGTCATGTCGCGTCCCTGCTCGCCGAGGCTGGAGCTGGAGAGCATCGAGCCGTTGGAGGTCCAGTAGAAGCGCGAGGGATGATCGTCGGACGATGGGGCGACGAGGTCGTGCGTGTCACGGATCGTCGTCGCGGTCGACTCGTCCTGGATCCAGGCGATGATGGGCTGGCCGAAGGGGTCGACGAGGTCGGGCAGCCCGGGCCCGGCCGACTGGGACGAGGTGATCGTGCCGGGCTGCTGGGTGGTGCCCATGAAGGCGAGGGCGCTCCCGCCGGGGAGGAAGTAGTTCCCCTCGTCGGCGCCGAGCAGATCGGCCTTGACCCAGATCCGGCGGTCATCGTCGGTGGTGGGGTTCACCTCGATCCAGGCGTCGGCGTCGGCGGGCTCCTCGGTGGCGATCGCCCCCTTCGCGGAGAGGTCGAGCAGGGCGTTCTCGAGGGCCGTGAGCCCCGGGCCGGCGCCGGAATCCCAGTTGTCCTCGGCGCCGAGCTCGGTCTGCGTGAAGTACCCGGGGAGGCGGCGGTTGTCGAGTTGGAAGGAGGCGGCCGCGTTGGTCAGTTCGGTCAGCAGGCTCTGGGTGGAGGCCCTCCGGCCCGATCGCTGCACGGACCCGAGCGCGGGGAGCAGGATCGCGATGAGGACGGCGATGATGAAGATCACCGTCAGCAGTTCGATGAGCGTGAAGCCCGGACGGCGGGCGCTGGGGGTCGCGGTCATGATGACTTCCCTCGCTGCGTGGGTCGGCGGGCCGGGCCTTGCGGCCGGGGCGGGTTTCAGCCGGGCACTCTATACGCCCCGGGTTCGGGCCGGATTCAATCTGTCCGGACAGGCCGGCGGGTGGGGGCGGTCGCACCCCGAATGGGCGGACCCTGTTTGGGGATTGCGGCCCGACCCGGTTTGCATCCGCGTCCCGGGGGCGCGATACTCCCGGGCATGCGCGTGGACACACGATCCTGGGAGGCGCTCGACCCGGCGGGCCGGCGGGAGGCCGTGCGCGCCGCGGCCGAGGTGCTCCGGGACGGGGGGCTGGTCATCGCGCCGACCGAGACGGTGTACGGGGTGTTCGCCAACGCGGGCCGGGCCGAGACGGTCGCGACGCTGCGGGCCGAGACGGGCCCCGGGCGGGCGGGCGACCCCCGGTTCACCTGGCACTCGGCGACGGTGGAGGGCGCGCGCGGGATGCTCGCGCTGCCGACCGCGGTCCACCGGCGCCTGTTTGATCGCCTGCTGCCGGGCCCGGTGCGTTTTATCCTGGAGCAGCCTTCGGAGACCATCGACGCGCTGCGCGATCGGCTGGGCGTGGCGCCGGGCGTGATCGACCACGAGGGGTGGGTCGCGGTGCGGGTCAGCGCCGGCGAGATCGCGCGGCACCTCGTCGAGGCCTCGGGCGTGGCGGTGATCGCCGAGCGGCTGGGGGCGACGCGGTGGGGCGAGCCGGGGCGGAGCGACCTGGCGCTGGCCGAGGGGCTCGAGTTCCCCGGGGCGGTCATCGACGCGGGGGTGCTGCCCGCGTCGCGGCCCTCGAGCACGGTCCGCCTGCACCTGAGCGGGGCGTTCGAGGTCAAGGGGCACGGGTCGGTGACCGAGGCGGATGTGCTCGAGGCGTTGCGTCGGCGGATCCTCTTCGTCTGCACGGGGAACACCTGCCGCAGCCCGATGGCCGAGGCGATCGCCCGGGCGATGGTCGCCGAGCGTGCCGGGGCGGGCGAGCCCGGGATCGAGGTCGTGGTGGAATCGGCGGGCGCGTCGACGGGGGACGGGCTGACGGCGACGCCCGAGGCGGTGGAGGCGGCGGCGGCGCTGGGGGGCGACCTGCGTTCGCACCGGTCGCGTCGCCTGACGACGAAGATGATCGAGCGGGCCGAGCGGGTGTTCGTGATGACCGAGTCGCACCGGGAACGCGTGCTCGACCTGTGCCTCGACGCCGCGGACCGGGTGGATCTGCTCGACCCGGACGGGGAGGTGCCCGATCCGATCGGGGGTCCGGCGAAGGTCTATCGTGAGACGGCCGAGCGGCTGCGCGACCTGGTCGCCGCCCGGCTCGAGGAGTTCGGACTATGAGGATCGCGGTTTCGTCGGACCACCGGGGACGGGCCATCGCCGAGCAGATCGAGCAGTTGCTCAAGCAGATGGGGCATGAGGTCCTGCAGTCGGCGCCGGGCGAGGGGCAGGCGTGCGACTACCCCGACAAGGCGGCGGAGGTCGGGCGCGCCGTCGCGTCTGGCTCGGCGGACCTGGGCGTGCTGATCTGCGGCACGGGGATCGGCATGTCGATCGCGGCGAACAAGATCGCCGGCGTGCGGGCGGCGCTGGTTCACGACGAACTGACGGCCGGGCTGGCGCGGAGCCACAACAACGCGAATGTCATCTGCCTCTCGGGCGACCTGCTGGGCGAGCGCAAGGTCGCGGCGATCGTGGAGAAGTGGCTCAAGACCGAGTTCGAGGGCGGGCGGCACCAGCGCCGGATCGAGAAGATCGAGGCGCTCGAGAAGTGCGACTGATGGGCCCGCCGGGCCCGTGTCACCTCCGCCGGGTCGCGGGGGCGGCCAGCGCGATCAGCAGCAACGCCGCGCCGCCCGGGGCGGGAACGAACGCCCCGAAGTAGAGGTCGTCCGAGTAGCCCACCTGCCGCGTGCCGGACATGAGGTTGCCGTCCATCACGATCCGGGCGACGAAGTCGGAGCCGTCGCCATTCTGGGCGACCCAGCCGACGAACTCGGCGCCCACCGTGTTGACATGCTCGGCGAGGAGCACGCCCGCGGCGTTGTAGAAGCGGGTGACGGCGGCGGTGTTCCAGGCCCTGAGGATGCCCGCGCGGCCCTGGGCGACATCGAAACGGACCTCGTAGCCCACGCGGCCGTCGTCCGACCCGAACTGGAAGGGCGACCCGCAGATGGTGTTGCCGTAGGTCGAATAGCCGTGGGCGGAGGAGACCTCGACATGCTCGGGCCCGAAGGGGTTGCCGGCGGTGTTGATGATGGACGCGAAGCGGGCCCCGACACCGAACGGGTCGGTCCCCGGCAGGAGGTTGGTGCCCGCGGGGACGCTCTCGAAGTCGAGGTGGACGCCGCCGAGGGTGGTGTGCCAGGCGGCGAACTGGTCGCGCGTTGCCGTTCCGTAAGTGAGGCCGGCCTGGGCCGAGACGACCAGGCCCAGCGTGGCGGCTGCGGCGGCGAAGCGGGTGGTGCGCATCGTGATTCTCCCTCTCGCGCGGCCCGTGCCGGCGGATCGCCGCCCCGTCCCGCGCCTTGGAAAACCTGCCACGAGATCGGCCCCGCCGCGAGCGGATCGCGAGAACAGGCCCGAAACGGGGGTGTTGAAGGGAAACCCCTTGTGGCTTTCGCGCCCTCGTCGCAATCGGTGTTTTCATTTGCCCCCCCGCCGCGGATACTTCAGGCCATGCCACCCGAGCGCCCGACCCCCGATGCGCCAACGGCCGACCAGCCCGCGAGGCCGCACCCGCCCACGCCGGTGCCCGGGCATCCGGGGCGGGTGGGGCCCTATGTGATCCGCGAGGTGATCGGGGAGGGGGGGTTCGGGATCGTCTACGCGGCCGAGCAGGTCGCGCCGATGCGTCGGCGGGTCGCGTTGAAGGTGATCAAGCCGGGGATGGACTCGCGGGCGGTGGTCGCGCGGTTCGAGGCCGAGCGTCAGGCGCTGGCGGTGATGGACCACGCGGGCGTGGCGCGGGTGTTCGACGGGGGGACGGTGCCGGACGGGGAGCCCGGGGCGGGGCGGCCGTTCTTCGTGATGGAGTATGTCGCGGGCGAGCCGATCACCTCGTTCTGCGATCGGCACCGGCTGACGATCGACGAGCGGGTGGGCCTGTTCATCCAGGTGTGCGAGGCGGTGCAGCACGCGCACACGAAGGGCGTGGTGCACCGGGACATCAAGCCGAGCAACATCCTCGTCGCCTACGCGGACGGGGCCCCGCGCGCGAAGGTCATCGACTTCGGCATCGCCAAGGCCCTGAACCAGAGGCTCAGCGAGGCGACGCTCTTCACCGAGCGCGGGCAGATGATCGGCACGCCCGAGTACATGAGCCCGGAGCAGGCCGAGATGTCGGGCCTCGACATCGACACGCGGGCGGATGTCTACTCGCTGGGGGTGGTGCTCTACGAGCTGCTCGCCGGCGTGCGCCCGTTCGAACTCCAGACCTCGGGGCTCTTCGAGATCCAGCGCGCGCTGCGGGAGGTCGTGCCCGAGCGGCCCAGCACGCGCGTGCGGAGGCTCGCCGAGGGCGACGCGGGCACGCCCGAGCAGATCGCCCGGGCGCGGCGTTCCACCGTCCGGCACATGTCGCGGGTCCTCCGCGGGGACCTCGACGCGATCGTCGAATCCTGCCTGCAGAAGGACCGGGGCGAACGCTACCCCTCGGCCTCGGAACTCGCCGCGGACCTGCGGCGCTACCTCGAAGGCGAGCCCATCCAGACCCGCGCCGCGGGCGGCGCGAGGCGGGCGCTGCGGTTCGCCAGGCGGCACGAGCGGGTGCTCTCGGCGATCGTGCTGATCATCGCGGTCTGCCTGCTGCTGATCGCCCAGTTGATCGTCGTCGGCGTGGCGCTCGATGTCCTGGGCGAGGACCCCGAGTTCGAGGCCTGGCTCGCCGCGCAGGACACGCCGATGCTCCCCCCGGGGCGCGTGCACGCGGTGCTGATCGCGATGGCGACAGTGGGTCTGCTGACGCCGTTCATCGTGGTGGGGATTGGATCGTTCGCGATGGCTTTTCTCGCGCGGTCGTGGCGCGTGCGCGTCAGCCTTCTGGTGTCTTCGCTCCTCGCCCTGGTGCTGCCGACCGTCGAGATGATCGTCGTGGTCGACTGGATGAACCGGGTGAGCGAGCGGCAGGCCGCCGAGGGCGCGGTGACGGGGGACGCGGCGCCCGCGGGCGTCGAGTCCCGGCCGCCGCTCGCGCCTCACGGGGAGGACCCGGGCTGAACAGGGGGCTCAGTCTGGTTCGGGTGCAAAGCCCGGCCTGTCGTACAATCGCCCCGTGGTGCTCCAGCTCTCCATCCTGGAAGGCCCCGACGCGGGCAAGACCTTCCTCGTCCCCGCGAACGAGCCGCAGTTGATCGGGCGGTCGAGCGAGGCGTTGCCGATCAGCGACACGACGGTGAGCCGGCGGCACGCGGAGCTCACGCCGGACGGGGGCCGGTGGTTCGTGCGCGACCTGTCGAGCCAGAACCACACCTATGTCAACGGGGTCGAGATCACGGGGAGGACCAGGCTCAAGGACGGGGACCTGATCCGCGTCGGGTCGACCGTGCTGCTCGTGGGCGAGGCCGAGACGCAGCGCGTCAACACCGTCGAGCTCGTGGGCGACGACCGCCTCGACAGCGAGGTCGAGCACCGCCTCGCGGCCAACGAGGACTCGGTGATCCTCGCCGAGCCCGAGCCCAGCCGGGCGGCGGTGGACCACCTGCGGGTGATCTACCAGTTGACGACGATCACCAGCCGACTTCTCGACCGGCAGGAGCTGCTCAACGAGGTTATGGAGCTGGTGTTCAACGAGTTCGAGCCCGAGCGGGGCGTGGTCATGCTGCTCGACCGGGCCCGGAGCAAGGCGCAGCTGAAGGACGAGCCCGAGATCCCCGCGACGGGTGACATCCCCCTGGTGGGCATCGACATGACGCCCGCGGTGGTCAAGTACGCGACGCTCCCGCCCGACGACGACGACAAGACCATCCAGGTGAGCAAGACGATCCTGATCCACTGCGTGCGCGAGGGCGAGGGCATCCTCTCCTCGAACGCCCAGGCCGACCCCCGCTTCCAGGCGGGCGACTCGGTCGCCCGGTACAACATCCGCAGCGCGATCTGCTCGCCCGTCTCCTTCGGCGACCGCACCTTCGGGGCGATCTACATCGACTCATCGATCGCAAACTACACCTTCACCCCCGAGCAGTTGGCGCTGATGAACGCGATCGGCGCGCACACCGCCCTCGCGCTCGCCAACGCCGAGCAGACGGCCCGGCGCCTGCACACCGAGCGCCTCGCCGCGATCGGGGAGACCGTCGCGAGCCTGAGCCACTCGATCAAGAACATCCTCCAGGGCCTGCGCGGCGGCGCCGATGTCGTCGAGATGGGCCTCAAGAAGGGGGACATCAAGGTCGCCACCGGCGGGTGGGAGATCCAGAAACGCAACCTCGACCGCATCGTCACGCTGACGATGAACATGCTCGCCTTCAGCAGGCCCAGGCACCTCGAACTCGAGGCGACCAACATGGGACGGCTGCTGCGCGAGTGCCAGGAACTTGTCGCGACCGCCTGCGCCGAGAAGAAGGTCGCGCTCCTCCTCGATGTCGACCCCGAGATGCCCCCGGTGCCGCTGGACCAGAACCTGATGCACCAGGCGCTGATGAACCTGATCACCAACGCGATCGAGGCGGTCGAGCCCGAGACGGGCGCGATCTCGGTCCGGGTGCGTTATCACGAACCCTCTCAAGAGAGGGTGAAGCTCGCCCGCCCACTCCTCGAGATCAGCGTCATCGACAACGGGCCCGGCATCCCCAAGAGCAAGATCAACTGGGTCTTCGAGCCCTTCCACACGACCAAGGGCCTGAAGGGAACAGGCCTTGGGCTCGCCGTGACGCGACGCATCGTCAACGACCACAGCGGGCGCATCCGCGTCGAGTCGGCCGAGGGCAAGGGCGCGGCCTTCCGCGTCTTCATCCCCGCCGACCTCGACCAGAAGGCCGACCCCTCGGCGACCGACGGCGGCCCGCAGACGGGGATGCTGCGCGGGCTTTGAGTTCGCAGGCTGTCCGCCCGGCGGAATCCCGAAACTGTTTCGGCGCCCCCAGTCTTTCATAATTGCCCCTTGAAATCTCGAATTGCCCACGCGATGATGGTCGCCCTCCTCTGGGACCTTGTTCAAGGGAGCCTCGCCGTGGACAATCCGGATCACCAACCCGATGACGACGGTCGTCATGGACCAACGCCCTGCGTGTCCTGCCGGGCCCCGCTCCCGATCCTGATCTGCCCGGGCGACCCCAGTGCCGTGAGCGTCGCCTGCGCCTTCTGCGGCGAGCGCTACCGCGGGATGGTGCTCCCCATCCCGGACCTGCGATCGAACATCATCGACTGCGGTTCGCGCGGGTAAGCGGACGGCGCCGGGCTCAGGTCGCCGCGCGGCGGGTCTCGACGGCCTCGATCGCCCGCTCGATCGCCGCGTCGAGGTTCTCGTTGACGATGAAGGCGTCGTAGGCCCCGCTCTGGTGGGCCTCGGCGATCTCGCGTTTCGCCTCCGCGAACCGGCGCTGGATCGCGGCCTCGTCCTCGCGGGCGCGCCGGCGGAGCCGCTCGAGCAGTTCATCCTCGCCCGGGGGCAGGATGAAGATCCCCACGGCCTCGGGGCACTTCGCCTTGACCTGCACCGCGCCCTGGACATCGATCTCGAGCACCACGACGCGCCCCGCCGCGAGGCGCTGCCCGACCCACGCCGCCGGCGTGCCGTAGCGCTTGCCGAACACCTCGGCGGTCTCGAGCATCTCTCCCTTGTCTTCCATCTGCGCGAACCGCTCGGGCGTGACGAAGAAGTAATCCACGCCCTCCCGCTCGCCCGGGCGCTGGGCCCGGGTGGTGGCGCTGACGCTCAACTCGGCGTCGGGGATGCGGTCGATGACGGCGCGCGTGATCGTCGTCTTCCCCACGCCGCTCGGGCCGCTGAAGATCACCAGCAGCCCGCTCACGCCCCGCCCTCCGCCGTCGCGAGCAGCCGTTCCAGCACCGCCATCCGCACCGCCACGCCGCACGCGACCTGGTCGAGCACGATCGATCGGGGCGAGTCCACGCCGTCCCCATCCGCGACCGCGTCGTCGATCTCCATGCCGCGGTTCATGGGCCCGGGGTGCATGATGACCGCGTCGGGGCGCATGCGGCGGGCCCGGTCGGTGGTGAGGGCGTAACCCGCGCGGTACTCACGCCGCGAGGCGATGCCCCGCCCCCCGTGCCGCTCGAACTGCACACGGAGCATCTGCACCGCGTCGACCCGCCCCAGCACCGCGTCGAGGTCGCGCTCGACCCGCGCGCCGAGGATCGCCAGCGACCTGGGCGCCTGGAAGGGCGGGCCGACCAGCAGCACCTCGGCCCCGAGCGCCGTCATCGCCGCGACATCGGACCGCGCCACCCGGCTCGAAACGACATCGCCCACGATCGCGACGGTGAGCCCGGTCAGGTCGAACGCGCCGGTGCGTCCCTTGGCGCGGGCCAGCGCCAGCACATCCAGCAGGCCCTGGGTCGGGTGCTCGTGCCGCCCGTCGCCCGCGTTGAGGATGCTGCACCGCACCGCCCGGGCCATCAGGTGGGGCGCGCCCGCCTGCTTGGCCCTCACGACGATCGCGTCCACGCCCATCGCCTCGATCGTGCGCGCCGTGTCGCTCAGCGATTCGCCCTTGCTCAGCGAGGTGCCCGCGCCCGAGAGGTCGATCGCCTCGGCCCCGAGCCGCCTGGCGGCGAGCGAGAAGCTCGTCCGCGTCCGGGTCGAGTCCTCGATGAAGACCGTCGCCACCGTCCGCCCCGCGAGCGGCCGCCCGGGCTGGGCCCCGTCCATGATCGCGCCGGCACGGGTGAGGATCGCCCGCATCTCGGCGGCGTCCATCCCCTTGAGTTGCAGCAGATGACGCGATCGCGCGGGCATCGCGCCGAGTGTATCCCCGGGCGGTCGCCCCGAGGCCAGCGCGGTCACGGCTGCTCCCCGGATCCGTCGCCCCGGTAGTGCAGCGGCGGGATCTCGTCCGTACCCAGCACCCAGGGCCGCGACCGCACCACGCGCCACTGCCGCATCCCCCCCTCGAGGCGGACCGTCAGGGCCTGCACGATCGGCTCCCCGGTCGGGGAGGGCCCGAGTTCCTCAACCGGGCGGATGACATCGACCTCCGCCTTGTCCCCCCGCACCCAGAGCCGCGTGATGTGGTAGGTCGGCAGGTGCTCCCGCCCGCGCTCCATCGGCACGGCGTCGCCCCCGACCCGCCCCACGATCACGCCGTATGAACGGTCGTGCACGCCCTCGGGCAGGTTGATCGCGATGTCCCCCGCGCCCGCGGGCGGATACCGGTCGATCGCCCAACGGAGCGATTCGATCATGATCTCGTCGGCGGGGGGCCCGTTGATGTCGTCCCCGGCGAGCTGCCAGTTGGCGGGGGGGTAGGTCGTGTAGCCCACGCACCCGGTCAGGCCCGCGACCCACGGGGCGGCGGCGAGGGCGATCAAGGCGAGCGGCGTCCGGGAACGGGCCATCCTGGGCTCCTTTCGGCGTTGCGACAACCCTTGAGGATACGCCGGCGATCTCACGGCCCTCGCCGGGGCATCCGGCCCGCCCCGTCCGCCGAACCCGGGAGTGACCCGCCCCGGCCCGCGCGGGGTGCGAGAATACCCCATGCCGAACCCCGACCTGATGACCCCCCGCGCCCCGACGCCGCGAGAGCCCCCGCCCGCCAGCGGCCGCCGCTTCGTGCTCGGGGTATCCGGGGCCTCCGGCGCGGCCTACGCCGTGCGCACACTCGAGCAACTCCTCCTCTCCGGGGCGGAGGTCCACCTTGTCGTCAGCGAGTACGGGCAGCGTCTGTTGTTCGACGAACTCGGCGTGAAAAGGCCCGAACTCGGGCAGTTGTGCCCCAACCTCGCCGCGGCCGGGGACCTTGTCGCCGGCGTGCTCGCCTCTCGGCTGGTGGTGCACCCGAACAAGGATGTCGGCGCGGTGATCGCCTCGGGGAGTTTCCTGCACGACGGGATGGTCGTGGTCCCGTGCAGCAGCACCAGCCTCGGGGCGATGGCGACCGGGGCGGGCTCGAACCTGCTCACACGGGCGGCGATGGTCACGCTCAAGGAGCGGCGCCCGCTGATCGTCTGCCACCGCGAGATGCCTCTGAACCTCATCAACATCGAGAACATGCGCACGCTCGCCCTCGCCGGCGCGACCCTGTGCAGCCCCAACCCGGGGTTCTATCTCCTGCCGACCACCGTCTACGAGATCGTCGATTTCACGGTGGGCAAGATCCTCGACCTGCTGGGCGTCCGGCACGACCTCAAGACGCGGTGGACGGGGACGACCCCCGGCTGACCGGCGCGGGCGCGCCAACGATCCCCGCATGCCCACACCCGATCAGCTCGTGCTCGAGGCGGCGCTCTCCGACGCGATCGCCGGCGGTCCGCTCGCCGAATCGTCCTGGATCGCGGGCGAGTTGCACGCGTTGTGCGCCGACGCGGGCGACGCGATCGACCATCCGAGCCGGGAGGCCGCCGTCGAGCGCATCCGCGGGCTGGGCGAGGGCGAGATCGCGGAGATCCTGCGCGTCGTGACGGTCCGGTTCCATCTGCTCAACAAGGCCGAGCAGCTCTCGATCGCGCAGATCAACCGGACGCGCGAGTCGGCGGCGACCGCGGACGCGCCGCGGACCGAGTCGATCGAAGACGCGTTCGTGCGCCTGCGGGCCGACGGCCTCGACGCCGCGCGCACGGGGGAGTTGCTGGGCCGGCTCGACATCCAGCCCACGCTGACCGCCCACCCCACCGAGGCGAGGCGCCGCACGATCCTGGACAAGCAGCTGGAGGTGGCCCGGTGCGTGACGGCCCTCCGCCGCGATGATCTGCTCGCCCGCGAGCGGGGCGAGCTCGAGGAGCGCCTGCGCCGGACGATCTCGCTGCTGCTCGTGACCGACGATGTGCGCGCGCGGCGGCTGGATGTTCCGGACGAGGTCCGCAACGGGCTGTACTTCCTTCGCACCTCGATCTGGCAGACCGTGCCGCGGCTGATGGCCGACATCGCCGCCGCCGCGAGGGCGACCTGGGGAGCCGGCGCCGACGCGGTCGTGCAGGCCGACCTCCCCCCGCTGCTGCGCTACCGGTCCTGGATCGGGGGCGACCGCGACGGGAACCCGAATGTCACCCACGCGGTGACGGGGCAGACGCTGCGGACGCTCCGGGAGACCGCCGTCGAGCTCTGGCGCGATGAGCTCGAGGGGCTGCGGCAGTCGCTGAGCGTCTCCACGCGGCGCGCGCCCGAGCCGGCCGAGTTGCTCGCGCGGATCGAGGCGGACGGGCCCCGCCTCCCCCCGGGGTGGATCGCCCCGCGGACGGAGGAATTGCTCCGGTTCGAGCCGTTCCGCTACCGCCTGCGGCAGATGCGGGCCCTGCTCGACCACGACCCTTCGTACAACGGCGCCCGGCTGCTCGACGACCTGCTGCTCCTGAGGCGGTCGCTGCGGGCGATGGGCCTGCGCGACGCGGCGGAGAGCGGGCCCCTGGCCGGGGCGATCGTCCGGGCCCGGGTGTTCGGGCTCCACCTCGCGACGCTGGACATCCGCCAGCACAGCCGCGTGCACGCCGAGGCGGTCGCCGAGCTCCTCGCCGCGGGCGGGGTGACGGACGGGTACGCGTCGATGGACGAGGCGGCGCGGCTTTCGGTGCTCGAGTCGGAGCTGCGTTCGCCCAGGCCGCTCAGGCCGCTCGGCGCGGCGTTGAGCGAGCAGACGGCGGAGGTGCTGGCGACGCTGGAGATCGTGCGCGACGCGGCGACGCGCGAGCCGGAGTCGGTCCGCTCGTATGTCATCTCGATGACCGACAGCGTGAGCGACATGCTCGAGGTGCTGCTGCTGATGAAGGAGGCGGGGCTGCACCACCCGGCCGCCCACGGGGCCCCGGCGCGGAGCCTGCTGCACATCGTGCCGCTGTTCGAGACGATCGACGACCTCGAGCGCGGGCCGGGGCTGACGGGGGCGATCCTCGACCACCCCGCGTACCGGGCCCACCTCGACGCGCTGCCCGGCGAGCCCTCGCAGGAGATCATGCTGGGCTACTCGGACTCGAACAAGGACGGCGGGTTCCTCATGGCGAATGTCTCGCTGCACGAGGCCCAGCAGCGGATCGCCGAGGCCGTGCGCGCGCGGGGCGTCGCGCTGCGGTTCTTCCACGGGCGCGGGGGGACGGTCGGGCGGGGCGGCGGACGCGCGGGGCGGGCGATCCTCGCGACCCCGCCCGCGGCGCGGACCGGGCGGATCCGCTTCACCGAGCAGGGCGAGGTGATCTCCTTCCGCTACGCCCTGCCCGAGATTGCCCGGCGGCACCTCGAGCAGATCGTCCACGCCGCGGTGCTCGTCGACGCACGCCGCGACGCGGCCCCGCTGCCCGCGGAGCTCCGCCGCGTGTACCGCGCGATGGCGGAGCGATCGATGAAGGCCTACCGCGGACTGATCGACGCCCCCGCGTTCTGGCCCTGGTTCCTCGACGCGACCCCGATCGCGAGCATCGCGGGGCTGCCGATCGCCAGCCGGCCCGTCTCGCGGGCCGGGGGCGGGTCGATGTCGTTCGACAACCTCCGGGCGATCCCCTGGGTGTTCTCGTGGATCCAGATCCGCGCCCTCGTGCCCGGGTGGTTCGGGCTCGGGGCCGCGCTCGGGTCGCTCGGCGAGGGCGAGCGGGCCCTGATCGCCGAGGACTTCGAGCGGGGCGGGTTCTTCGAGACCGTGATGGACAACGCGATGCAGGAGATGGCCCGGGCGAGGCTGCCGATCGCGAGGCGGTACGCCCTCGCCGCGGAGGGTGGGGACCGGGTCTGGCCCGAGATCGAGTCGGAGTTCGCCGCGGCCCGCGCGGGCGTGCTCGCGATCACGGGCCGCCCGACGCTGCTCACGCACGCCCGGGCGATCGAGCGAACGATCGAACGCCGCAACCCCTGGACCGATGTGCTCAACCTGATCCAGATCGAGCTGCTGTCGCGGGCCCGGCGGGGGAGCGAGGCGGACCGGGCCCGGCTGACGCCGCTGCTTCAGGCGAGCGTGAACGGCATCGCGGCGGGGATGCAGTCGACGGGGTGAGGCTGGCGAGTTCCGCGACGCCTAGACAAGTTGCTCCGCCGGCGCCTCGATGATCGCGAGGATCCCCGGCGGATACCAGGCCTTGCCGTAGGTCACCTCTTCCGTGAGCGTGAGGATCCCCAGATTCTCGAGCTTCGAGATGTCGCTTCTCGCCGTTGGATCGGTGATACCGAGCAGGGCGGCGACACTGCGGGCGTTCACCACCGGCCACTCGAACAGGGAGTCGATGAGCCGGAGCAGGCGGGCCGGCCCGCCGTCCGCCCGCACCGCCTCGGTGTACCGACGATGGAGCGCCACCAGTCGCTCGGCGAGCACCCGTGTCTGGGCCGCCTGGGTGGCGACCGCGTCGACAAAGAACCGGACCCAGCCCATCCAGTCTCCGTCGGCGCTGACCGCGAACAACCGGTCCACATACGACTGCTTGTGCGCCTGGAGATAGCCGCTGACGAAGACGACCGGGAGTTCGAGCAGCCCTCTCCGACACAACTGGTGGAGGATCAGCGCCCGACCCACCCGCCCGTTCCCGTCGCGGAACGGGTGGATCGCCTCGAACTGGTAGTGGATCATCGCCACCGCGACGAGGTCGGGGATCTCCGGGTGGGCGGCGTTCGCGAAACGCTCGAGCTGGGCCATGCACGACTCGACCTGGTCGGGCATCTTCCCCGGGGGTGGCGGGACAAACCTCGCCTGATCGGGAGCGTCCTCCGGCCCGATGTACGCCTGGACATCCCGGTACTCGCCGGGGCGCTCGCGCTCGCCGCGCGTCCCCTGAAGGAGCACACGGTGCATCTCGCGGATGAGGCGGGAGGAGAACGGCAGGTCCGAGCCCAGGGCGTGGCGCACGGCCTTCATGGCGTTCAAGGCCTCGAGCCCCTTGTTGTCCTTTCCGCGGGGCTTGTTGTCCTGAGCCAGCACCATGTCGAGCGCGGTGGTGTGGATGTTCTCGATGGCGGAGGAGAACTTGGCCTCACGGAGCCACAACGCATGCCGGAGCATGACAGCGCTGGGGGCGAGCGAGACCAGCCCGTTGACGCGCGCCAACGCCGCGGTCGCGGCGGTGAGTTCGTCGAACAGATCCGCCTTCAGACCGCGCCAATCGAGTTTCGGCGGCAGCGGATCCGGCACGAAAGCCAGCGTCGGGAGGGGCTCGGTTTCCATCACGCCCGACGGCGAGGCCCGCCGGCGCAACAGCGTGGCGGGGACCAGACGACCCGGGCAGTCGTCCGAGAAGCGATCCCGGTGCATCAAAGCCAACTTTGAATCTGGAGGCATGATTCAAAGAAAATCAGTGTTTGCTTTAAAAGTCAAGAGAACTGTGCAAATCCTCTTTGAAACCACAGATCTTGTGGAGCATTAGGGCCGGATCCCCCAGATATTGCTGATACCTCAACGCTTGCCCCACCCCCGCCGCTCGTCCTTGTTCACCTCCACCGATACTCCCCCTAACAGACGGGTCGAACGAGCTCCCAGAATTCCGGCCAATTCCCTGACCAGCGCCGGCTCCAGCCTCACTTGGGTCTTGGTCTCGGGTCAGAGGGTCTCGAACGCGTCGCTGGTCTCGATCAGGAGGTCGTAGGGCACGGGGCGGCCCACCTGCTCGTCCTCAAGCCGGCTCGCCTCGCCGACGCGGGGGTCGTAGGTCTCCAGCAGGCCCCGGACGCGCGGCAGGGCCGACGGGGCCGACCCGTTGAGCACGCGGTCGCGCATCGCGATGACCAGCCTGCCCTTTTCGAGGGGCTGCCCATCGATCGGCACGAGTTTGTCGACGATCACCTGCGGGTCGCCCCGGCTGTGGTCGACTCTCCCCAGCACAAACAGCGGACGGTCGGCCTCCTCGACGAGGTGCCCGAACTGGGTGAAGACATTGGCGAACATCACCGCCTCGGCGGTGCCGCTCGTGTCCTCGAGCGTCAGGATGCCCATCTTCTGCCCGGCGCTGCGGCCGGACTTGGTCACGATCGTGCGCACGGCCTGGACCATCGCGGGGAGCACGACCCGCTTGTCCTGCGGCTGGGCTTTCAACTCGGCGCAGCGCAGGTCGCTGAAGACGCCGGTCCAGTCGGCCCATTCCTCGAGCGGGTGGCTGGAGACATAGAACCCGAGCGTCTCCTTCTCCTGCCGGAGGGTCTCCGATTCGCTCCACGCGGGCACGGAGACGAGCGGGGTCTCGGCGGCCGGGGCGGAGTCGGCCTCCTCGCCCCCGAACCCGAAGAGCTGGTTCTGGCCCGAGGCCTTGTCCTGGGCGGCCCGCTGGCCGGCGGCGACGGCCTTGTCGATCGTCGCGACCATCGACGCCCGGGCCGAGCGCCCGTGGACCGAATCGAACGCGCCGGCCTTGATCAGGGCCTCGACCGTCGCCTTGTTGACCGTTCCCGCCGGGACGCGCTCGGCAAAGTCGAAGAGGGAGGCGAAGGGGGAGGTGGCGGCGTGCGGGGAACTGTCGCGCCGGCCGGTCTGCGGGCCATCCTGCCGCTCCGTTGCGTCGCCGCTCTCATCCCGCTCTCTGATGATGGCCTCGATCGCGCGGGCGCCGGCCCCCTTGATCGCGCGGAGCCCGAAGCGGATGTGCCCCCCGGCGGCGGTGCGCGGCTCGCCGGGCTCGAACACCACCGAGAACTCCGACTGCGAGAGGTTGATATCGGGAGGGCGGACCTCGATGCCGGTCCGCAGCGTCTCGCCGGAGACGGGGTCGATCGTCACGGTCTTCTTGCAGTCCTCGAGGTAGGGGAGCCAGTCGGCGACCTTCTGCGCCTGGCTCTCGTAGGAGAGGAACGCGGCCATGTACTGGGCCGGGAAGTAGGTCTTCAGGTAGGCGGTCTGGTAGGCGACGATCGCGTAGCCCGTGGAGTGGCTCTTGTTGAAGCCGTAGCCCGCGAACTTGAGGATCAGTTCGAACAGGTCCTCGGCGTCCTTCTTCGCCAGGCCCTTCTTGGCCGCGCCCTCGACGAAGGTCGGGCGGTTGGCGTTGATGACCTTCTCTTTCTTCTTGCTGATCGCCTTGATGAGGGTGTAGGCGCTGCGGAGCGGGATGCCGCCCAGCTCGTGGACGATCTGCATGACCTGTTCCTGGTAGACCATCACGCCGTAGGTCGGCCCGGTGAACCGGTCGACGATGGGGTGGACGCGTGGGACGGCGTCCTGCCCGTGCTTGCGGCGGTTGTAGTCGGGGATCAGGTCCATCGGGCCCGGGCGGAAGAGGGCGTTGGCGGCGATGAGGTCCTCGAGGCGGTCGGGCTTCATGTCGAGCAGGAGCCGGCGCATGCCGCCCGATTCGAACTGGAACACGCCGGTCGTGTCGCCCCGCTGGAAGAGGGCGAACACGCGCGGGTCGTCGTAGGTGAGGCGGTCGAGGTCGAGGGGGTGGGTGAGGGGGGACTGAGGGCCAGATGGCAGAGGGCCAGATAGCAGAGGGCCAGATAGCAGAGGGGCGGATCGAAGATCCGTCGCCGCGGTGGCGGGGCATTCTGAACTGGCGCTCTGGTCACCTGTACTCCGGCCCTCTCTCGCGCGCCCCACCGCCGCCCAGATCGCCTCTTCCGGGAGCGTCTGCCGGATGATCGACTTGGCCCGCTCGATCACGCTGAGCGTGCGCAGGCCCAGGAAGTCCATCTTCAGGAGGCCCATCTCCTCGCAGGTCGGGCCGTCCCACTGCGTGATGACATCCTCCGAGCCCGACTGCTTGTAGAGCGGGACGATCTCGTGCAGGGGGCGGGTGGCGACGATCACGCCGGCGGCGTGGACGGAGGCGTGCCGGGCCTGGCCCTCGAGCACGCGCGCCGTGTCGAGCACGCGCTTGACGCGGTCGTCCGTGTCGTGCCATTTCTTGAGATCAGGCTCGGCCTCGAGGGCCTTGTCGATCGTGATCTTCAGCTCTTCCGGGACGAGCTTGGCGAGCTTGTCCGCCTCGGCGAGCGGGATCTCGTGCACGCGGCAGACATCGCGGATCGCGGCCCGGGCCTTGAGCGTCCCGAAGGTGATGATCTGCGCGACATGCCCGTACTTGGCGCGGACATAGTCGATGACCGCGCCCCGCCCGTCCTGGCAGAGGTCGATATCGATATCGGGGTATTCCGCCCGGTCCGGGTCGGTGAAACGCTCGAACAGCAGCCCGTACTCGACCGGGCACGCGTTCGACAGGCCCAGCACATAGCCCACCATCGTGCCGACGCCCGAGCCCCTCGCGTTCGCCGGGATGCCGCGCTGCCGGCCCCAGTTGACGAAGTCCCAGACGATCAGGAAGTAGGCGCTGATGAGTTTGTCCGCGAGGATCTTCAACTCGCGGTTGAGGCGGGCCCACTTGTCGAACGCGTCCTTCGCCTCGTCCGTGGCGCAGGCGTCACGCCCGGGTTGTGCCTCCGCCTCTCCCTCGATCAGCGTGTGCCGGTGGTCGAGGATCCCCGGCCCGTAGCGCCAGACCATCCCCGCCTCGCTGAGCAGGCGGAGCGCCTTGTCGCAGTCCTTCTTGAGCCCCGCCTGGTCCATGCCCGGGTCGTTGGCGGGCTCGAGCGTGAAGCGGTCGCAGAAGTCCTTGAACCAGGCCGTCAGGTCGCCGGCGTATCTGGCGTCGCCGTGCGAGGGGAGCTTCGACTTGGGCGGGGCCTTGACCACCACCACCGGCGCGTGATTCGCCCCGATCGGCAGCTCGACCTCGCAGCGGTCGGCGATCGCCTTCGTGTTGCGCAGCGCCTCGCGCCCCGCCTCGCCGAACTCGGCGTTGTTGTACCGCTCGCCCCCGAAGATCTCCCACATCTGGGCCGGGCTCTTGACATAGAGCTCGGGGGTGTACCGCATGCGGTCGGGATCGTTCTTGACCTTGCCGGTGGAGATGCAGATCAGCGTGTCGTGCGCGTCGTGGTCCTGCTCGAGGAGGAAGTGGCTGTCGTTGTCGCACACCAGGGGGAGGTCCATCTCCCGCGCGAGCCTGATCAGGTGGGGGTTGATCGCGATCTGCTCGGTCACATGGTGCTGGAGCTCGACGAAGAACCGCGGGCCCGCCCCGGTCGGCGCGAACACGCGCCGGTGCCACTCGCACACCTCCACCGCCCGCTTCCAGTGCGCTCTGTCCCTGGTCTCCTCGTAGCGCACCAGGTGGAACGCGAGCTCGGAGCCGAGGTGCCCGTTGATCGCGATCAGCCCCTCGGCGTGCGCCTCGAGGATCTCGCGGTCCATGCGGGGCTTGAAGTAGAACCCCGTGAGGTACGCCTCGGAGCAGAGGTACAGCAGGTTCGACCAGCCCCGATTGTTCTCCGCCAGGAGCACCAGGTGGTACCCGCCGTCCGCCACCCCGGTGTAGGTCCGGTCGCGCCGGTCCCCCGGGGCGACATACGCCTCGACCCCCAGGATCGGCTTGATGCCCGCCGCCCGGGCCTGCTTGGAGAACGAGACCGCCGCGTGCATGTTCCCGTGGTCGGTCACCGCCACGGCCCCCATGCCCAGTTCCTTGACCCGCCGGATCAGCTTGTCGAGGCGGTTGCCGCCGTCCAGGAGCGAGTACTCGGAGTGGAGGTGGAGATGGACGAAGGGCGTCTCGGAATCGGGGGCCGCGGCTGCATGATCTGGTAGCTCGGGAGGCATCAACCTCTGAGTGTAGTGGCGACCCCGGTCGAATCGACCCGCGCCTTTCCACATTCGCAACCCACTGCGAGCCATGGACTTGGGCCACACCGGCGCCGCGCGCCCCCAGCGACACCCGCCCGCGAGGGCGGAGCGGGTCCGGATACCCCGGCGCTCGTCGGATCCGGCCCGGCCAGCCGGCCCAGCCCCTCCAGACCGACCCCGGCGCAACGGGGCGCGATCGGTGCCTTGGCGTTCGCGCCCCTGAATCGCACGCTTGGGCGGTTCGCTCGGGATCCATCTCTCAGGAGGCACCGCCCATGAAGACCGCCATCGCCTGCACCGCTCTGATCGCCGCCGCCGGGGGCGCGTTCGCCGGGCCCGTCACCCTCGACTTCGAGGGCGTCGGGCGCGGCCGCAATGTCTACATCGAGGTCGGCGAGGAGTACGCCGGCACGGTGTTCGCCGGGAGCATCAAGCACCGCGTGGACGGGGTGCTGCTGATGACCTACTGCATCGACCCCGACCAGGAAGCGCAGACGGGCGTGGCGAACTTCGAGCGTGCCCGGGTCTGGAAGGCGCTCGACCACCGGGAGACCTTCCGGGACAAGGCCGCCGCGATCGCGGAGCTGGCCGACAATTTCGGCGCCTCGCTCTGGACGACCGGGGCGAGCCAGGACGACGCGGCCGCGTTCCAGATCGCGGTGTGGGAGATCATCAAGGACTTCTCCGCCGGCGTGCAGAGCAACTGGTACGACTTCACCACGGGCGAGTTCCGCGCCAGCGGCAGCGCGTCGGTGTTCACCAAGGCAACGCAGATGCTGAGCGATCTGACGCTCGCCCGCAACGACGACCTGGGCTACATCGCCTACAAGAGCGGGGAGCACCAGGATTTCATGGGCGAATCGATCCCCGCGCCCGCCGCGGCGGCGTTGATCGCGCTCGCCTTCCCGGTGCTCGGCCGGCGCCGCCGGGCTTGAGGCCCGCCGCGGGCGCTATCGTGAGGTGTGCCCGGGCCGAGCGACCCATTCACCCAGTTCTTCGCCAGCACGCCGGGCCGGTCTCGGCGTGTTGTCGCGTGGGCCACCAACCAGCCCGGGTGGGTCTCCCGCGTCGCGGCGACCGTGTTCGTGGCGGCGCTGGCGCTGGTCGCGCTGCTCCTGGTGATCCCGGCGGTCGTGCTGGGGGTGCTGGTCTTCCTCGCCCTGTCGCTCTGGGTGGCCCTGCAACGGCGGGTCGCCCGGTGGCGCCAGCGCCGCGGGACGGAATCCGGGCGGCGGAATGTCCGCGTCATCCGTCGAGACCCGTGAGCCCGCGCCACGCCTCGATCAGACGCCGGGTCGTCGGGCCCGGGGAGCCGCTCCCGATCGTCGCGCCCTCGACCCGCGTGACGGGCAGCACGCCCCACGACGAGTTGGTCAGGAACAACTCGTCGGCGTCGAGCAGGTCGTCCACCGTCATCATCTGCCGGCTCACGCGGAGCCCCCAGGACTCCGCCCAGCCCAGCACCATCGAACGGGCCACGCCCGGGAGCACGGGGCTGGGGATCCCCCCACTTCTCTCTTCCCCGCGCGCGATCGGCGTCAGCAGCACCTCCCCGTGCACCGCCGCCACATTGCTCACGCACCCGCCCGCGACATGGTTGGAGACCTGCAGCACGATCGACTCGCCGGCCCCCTTCGCCGCGGCCTGCTGCAACTCGCGCAGACGCCACCAGTAGTTCAGCGTCTTGTGCCCCGCCGTCGGGTCGAACGGGTTGGCCCGCGCATCCGCGATCGTCGCGAGCACGCCGCGCTCGAACATCGCCGGGGGATACTCCGTCGCGGGTTGGGCGACGCAGAGCACCGTCGGCCTGTGGTTCGATTCGCCGCGTGATTCGAGCAGGTTGAGGTCACCCCCCGTCACCGTGAGGCGGAGCCTCGCCCGGGACAGGCCGCTTCGCTCGAAGGTCTCGAGGACCGCGCGGGCCAGCCCGTCGGCGTGCAGCCGCTCGCTCAGCCGCAGCGCGCGGGCGGACTCGGCGAGCCGCTCCGCGTGGGCCTCCAGCCCGATGACCTCGGGGACCCCGTCGAGCCTCACCCCCAGCAGCGTTTCAAACAGGCCCACGCCGTGCTGAAAGCCCGCGTCGAAGGCGGCGATCCGGGCCTCGTCGCGCCCGAGGAACGACCCGTTGAGGAAGACGGTCTGCATGCCTGCAGCGTACGCGTCGAGAGAAAAAAAGGCCGGGCTCACTCTTTTCAGAGTCGCCCGGCCGGCGTGGGGAAAGAAGGGACCGGAATGCCCCCGGTCGGGGGCGCGACCGACGCCGCGCCGCACAACACGGCGTCAGGGTCAAGCGCCCCCCGACCCGCGGGGCAGAAAAGGCAGGCCGTCGCGGAGAACACACACGGCCTGCCGCCGTCACGCTCGGACGGACGCGTGACGGAGCTCTCCCCTCCCATCCTCGGCGGAACACCGAGCCGGAGGAATCTCGGGGCCGCCCTTTCGGGCAACCCGTCGCTCGCCCGCGTGGAGCGGGTCGTTCGCCGGGCCCGGGCTGTGTGCCCCTGAACCCGACCTCTCCACGATGCCACGCATCGGCAGAGAGACGACCGCGTTCCCGTGAACGCCCCGATCGCACGGCTGATCGCGGCGTTCCAACCCGCACTCTCCCGCAGACCGCACCAGATTCGTCCCAGAACGGGACATGAGCAAACCCGCCGGCTCCGCCGACGCGGGGCGAACCGCCCCCCGAACACAGGTCCCAACGGGTGTCCTACCCACCCGGAGTCGGACCACGCGACCGACCGGCCCGAGAACACATGACCGGCCTGTTGCACTTCAACGCCGAGTGACCCGAACGGGGCTCGGCCTTCTCTTCACCCCATGCGATACGGACCCTCTCCGGCCCGGTTCCGCGAGTTGAGGCGACTTCCCGAGATTCGTCCGCCCGCCCCCTCCGGACCCGCGCCGGGCCCGCCAAGGATGCAACGCCCCGACGAGGAACACCCCATGCCACGACCACGCCCGCTCTGGTTGACCCCCCTGCTGCTCGCCGGCTGCGGCGGCGAACACCCCGCCCACACCGCCGCCCCGGAGCCCACGCCCGCGGACAAGGCCCGCCTCCTGGCCGCCCGGGACGCCCTGGTCGAGTCGCTCGGGGCCCGCCTGGCCGCGGCCCTGACGCAGGGCCCCGAGGCCGGCATCGCCGTCTGCGCCGAGGAGGCGATCCCCCTGACCGAGCGGATCGCCGCCGAGCACGGCGTGCGCATGGGACGCACCAGCCACCGCCTGCGCAACCCGGGCAACACCGCCCCGGCCTGGGCCGAGTCGCTGCTGGCGCAGCGGCCCGAGCAGGAGGTCTTCCTCACCACCCCCGAGGGGGGCGTGCGGGCCCTGCTGCCGATCCGCCTGCAAGACCGCTGCGTCCTCTGCCACGGGCAGCCCGAGCAGATCCCCGAGCCGATCCGCGCGGCGTTGGACGCGCACTACCCGGACGACGAGGCCCGCGGCTTCAGCCCGGGCCAGATCCGGGGGTATGTGTGGGTGCAGACGAACGAATGACCCGGCGTCAGCTCACGCCTTCTCCATCACCAGGCTCTTGCCCTTGAGGTCGACGCGGACGGTGTCGCCCGGGGCGAGGTCGCCGGCGAGGATTTTGCTCGCCAGCGGGTTCTCGAGGCGCTGCTGGATCGTGCGCTTCAGCGGGCGGGCGCCGTAGGCGGGGTCCCACCCCTCGTCGGCGATCTGGGCCAGGGCCTCGGGCGTGATCTCGAGCGCCATCTCGCGGTCGGCCAGGCGGGCCCGCAGGCGGGCGAGCTGGATCTCGGCGATCGCGGCGATCTGCTCGCGGCGCAGCTGGTGGAAGACGACGATCTCGTCGATGCGGTTGAGCAACTCGGGGCGGAAGAACGGGGCCCGCATGCCCACATCCATCGACGCGCGCACCTCGCCCGTCTCCGGGTCGATCGTGGGCCGGCCCGAGACATCCGCCCCGGCGCCACGGCGGATCAGGTCGCGCACGGCCGCCTCGATCTCCCAGTCCTCGGCGCCCTGCTCGGTCATCTGCTGGATGCGCTCCGAGCCCAGGTTGCTGGTCATCACGACGATCGCGTTGCGGAAGTCGACCGTGCGCCCCTGCCCGTCGGTCAGGCGGCCGTCGTCGAGCACCTGGAGCAGCACATTGAACACATCCGGGTGCGCCTTCTCGATCTCGTCGAGCAGCACGACCGAGTAGGGGCGGCGCCGCACGGCCTCGGTCAGCACCCCGCCCTCCTCGTAGCCCACATACCCCGGGGGGGCGCCCACCAGCCGCGAGACCGCGTGCTTCTCCATGAACTCGGACATGTCCACGCGGACGACGGCCTCCTCGGTGTCGAACAGGAACGCGGCGAGCGCCTTGCAGGTCTCGGTCTTGCCCACGCCCGTCGGGCCCAGGAAGAGGAACGACCCGATCGGGCGGGCGGGGTCGCCCAGGCCCGCGCGGCTGCGACGCACCGCGTCGGCGACGGCCCGCAGCGCGTCGTCCTGCCCGACGACGCGCTCGCGGAGGTGCGCTTCCATCTGCTGCAGCTTCTCCCGCTCGGTCTGCACGAGCCTCGCGACGGGGATGCCCGTCCACCTCGCGACGATCTGGGCGATCTGCTCCGCGTCGACCTCCTCGGTCACGAGCAGCTGCCCCGCGGCCTTCTTCTCCGCCAGCGCGGCCTCGCCGTTGGCGATCCGCTTCTCGATCTCGCGGATCTCGCCGTACTGGATGCGGGCCGCCGCCTCGAGATCCCCCCGGCGCTGCGCCTGCTCGACCTCGACCCGCTTGGCGTCGAGCTCGTTCTTGAGCGACTTCACCGCCTCGAGCTCGGCCTTCTCCGACTCCCAGCGCGCGGTGAGGGCCCGGTTCTGCTCCTGCAGCTCGCTCAGTTCCCGCTCGATGCGGGCCCGCTCCTTGTCCTCGCTCTGCGTTCCCTCGTGGCCTCGTGCCCGCGCGCCCTCCTCGCCGAGCTTGAGCGCCTCCCGCTCCATCTCGAGCTGCATGATCCGCCGGCGGATCTCGTCGAGCTCGGTCGGCATGCTGTCGTTCTCGATCCGCAGCCTGCTGGCGGCCTCGTCGATCAGGTCGATCGCCTTGTCGGGCAGGAAGCGGTCGGCAATGTAGCGGTGGCTGAGCTGGGCCGCCGCGAGGATCGCGCCGTCGAGGATGCGCACGCCGTGGTGCGCCTCGTAGCGCTCCTTGAGCCCGCGGAGGATCGCGACGGTCTCCTCGATGTTGGGCTGATCGACGAGGATGGGCTGGAACCGCCGCTCGAAGGCCGGGTCCTTCTCGACATGCTTGCGGTACTCGTCCAGCGTGGTCGCGCCGATGCAGCGGAGCTCGCCCCGCGCCAGCGCCGGCTTGAGCAGGTTGCCCGCGCTCACCGCGCCCTCCGCCGCGCCGGCCCCGATCACCGTGTGCAGCTCGTCGATGAACATGATCACGCGGCCGTCGCTCGCCTGCACCTCGCGCAGCACGCTCTTGAGCCGTTCCTCGAACTCGCCGCGGTACTTCGCGCCGGCGAGCAACTGCCCAACATCGAGCGCGAGGATCCGCTTGTCGCGCATGCCCTCCGGGCAGTCGCCCGAGACGATCCGCAGCGCCAGACCCTCCGCGATCGCCGTCTTGCCCACGCCGGGCTCCCCGATGAGCACCGGGTTGTTCTTCGTCCGCCGGCTCAGCACCTGCATGCAGCGGCGGATCTCCTCGTCCCGCCCGATCACCGGGTCGAGCCGGCCCTGCTGGGCCTTCTCCGTCAGGTCGATCGCGTACTTCTTCAGCGCCTCGTATTGCGTCTCGCCGTCGCGGTCCGTGACATTGGAGACCCCCGAGGCGGCCCTGAGTTGCTCAATCGCCTTGACGAGATCACTCCGGTCGACGCCGAAGGTCGCGAGCAGGTCCTTCGCGGGCCCACCCGCCTCAGCGAGCGCGAGCAGGAGGTGCTCGCTCGAGATGTAGGCGTCCTTGAGCGCGCGGGCGGCCGCGTCGGCCTTGGCCAGGATCTCCAGCAGCGCCCGCCCCCCGGTGCCCGCCCCGCTCGTGGTCTTCGGCTGACGGTCGAGTTCGGTCGCGACCACCCCGGCGATCTGGTCGGGCCGGGCCCCCGCCTTCTGAAGCACGCTCCAGACCGGCCCGCCCCGCTCACCCAGCAGGGCCGAGAGCACATGCAGCCCCGTCACCTCCGGGTTCTGGCGGGCGACGGCGTCGCCCTGGGCGGCCGCGAGAGCCTGCTGCGCGATGGTGGTGAATCGGTCCGGGTTCATGGGGGTCCTTCCTGAGCGCACAAACGCTCACGAAGACCCGTGCAAGCCGCGCGCCGACCTCCGAGCCCGGATTCTCACCCCGGAACCCGGACGAGACCGCCAACCGGTGTTGCCGACTGCCGAACTGACGGGCCCCTACACCCCGATCATTAACCTGTCACATCGAGCCGCTGGCCCGTCTCGGTGGCGCCCGGGCTCGCGGCGATGGGGGCGTCCGCCCGCAGGGGTCGGACGCGGAGGGCCGACCGCCCGACCTCGCCCGCCTGCCGGATCAGGTCGACCATCGCCTCGCCCTGGCTCTCGGCGACATCGAGGGTCTTGCGGGCGACGGCCACGCTGACGCGGCTGCCAAGATCGACCGAGCCGAGATGGGTAAGGGCGGTCATATCCCCCACGATCGGCGAGGGAACCCCGGCCGGCCCATGGAGACCTCGGACAAAGCCCGACACCCCGGCGCCCGCGTTCGATGGTGAGGTCGAACCCCGAATCTAGGTGGGTGCCACCGCTCCGGAACCCGGCCTTCCACTCGCAGGAGGCTTGGCCTTCGCCCGGACGCTCGTGGCTCCCTTCGAGGTCAGAAAGGTTCGAACATACACCTCTCGGACGCGGGCGCCGGGGTGTCTCCCGGCAGGGCTCACCATACCTCGGGGAGCCCTGCAATGCGAGCGGATCGGGGGAGATTGCGCCCGTCCCTCATCAGAAGCCCTGCACAGACAAGGCGATACGATTTTCTGAGACCATCCGCCACCCGGGCCCGATCGCGGTGGTATCCTCTGCGGACACGCGGGGGGGCCGCACACCCCCGCCTTGCGGTTCCGGCGCGGGGAGCGACCGGGCCGCCAGACCCGCCCGAGATCCCGTTCAGGAGCCGTGACCATGAGCATCCGCGCTCGCCTTCGTGTTGCCCTCTCGCTCGCCGTCGCCGGAGGCCTTCTGACGGGCTGCTCCGGGAGTGGGACGAGCGTCGGCGCGCTCCGCAGTTCGCCCACGCCCGAGCTGCGGAACCTCACCGACACGGGCGACGACATCGCCAACACGCTCGCCCTCAACACCGACCTGAACCTCCGCATGATCTCCGAGGACGCCGCGAGGGCGATGCTGCTCGATCGTCCGTCGCGGCTCTCGCCGGCCCCCATCCCGCGCTGATCGTCGCGGGCCCCCCGACACACCGGAACGACTTTCACAGACGGCCCGGCGTTCCGCCGGGCCGTCGTTGCGTGCGCCTCGGCTCATCGGGGCTCACCCGGTCGGCCGCGCGGGTTACGGGCATCCCGCGAGGAACGCCTGGATGAACTGGTTGATGTCCTGAAGGTCCCAGATGCCGTCGTTGTTGATGTCCGCCGCCGGCAGGTGGTTCAGGAAGGCGTTGATGAAGGCGTTGATGTCGGCCAGGTCGAGCACGCCCCAGGTCGGGGCGAGGTCGGCGGCGTTGCACGGGCCGGTGTAGCAGGTGGGGTAGAAGCAGAGTTGCAGCTCGATGCCCGGCCCGGCGCGGAGCGTATTGGGCAGCTCCATCAGGCCCTGGATGAACAGCGGCTCGACGGGCAGCGGCATCTCCACGCCCGGCATCTCGGGCGCCATGTGCATCACCCGCTCGTGGCAGCCCGAGATCCCGTTGTCCTCGGTCTTCACGAGGTAGTTGTCGCCGAACAGGAAGGTCTGCCCGATCGGCCACTCCTCGCCGCGCCCCGCCATGATCCACCCGCAGGTCAGGTCGGCGACGGCGACGGACTCGCCCCAGGTGGGCCAGATGTTGATCGGCGGCGGGCCGATGGGCTGGTCGCCGTAGGCGTAGGACCAGAAGGGCATGAGCACCGGATCGGTGAGGAAGAGGAAGGCGTTGTTGACCATGGTGTCGGGGCGTGTGACCCAGCCCGTGATGATGTTGGTGCCGAAGCGGTGGTCGAATTCGACGGCCGCGTAGCCCGGGGCGCCGAACATCATGATCCCGTCGTTGTCGATGGGCTGATAGCGCATCATGTTGAATGGGAAGCCGCCCGGGTCGGTCAGGATGGTGATCACGCCCATGTCCCAGGTGGGGCGACCGAAGTCGGTCTTGCCGGCCGAGACGATGAACCCGTCGGGGCGGATGTCTACGCCGTGCCCGAACTCGGCGACATTCGGGTTGTCGGGGTCGTCGCGGTCGAACGGCCAGTCGTACTTCCAGAACCACATCGGGAAGCCCATCAGGGGCTCGACCTTCATGAGGGTCGCGTCATCCCGGCGCGTGTTGGGGTCGTCGGGATAGGCGTACTCGATCGTGCCCGAGGCGACGAAGGTCATCTCGTTGTGGTCGACATCGACATCGGTGAAAGCGAGCACGGACTCGAGGGCGGGCCCGACCGGCGGGACGAAGTACTGGTTGTGCCAGAGCGGGAACCCGTTGGGGTCGGTGTAGAGCAAGGTCGGGTGCCCCATGAAGTGCCCCGTGACGACCGGCTCATCGTTGACGGTCAGGTCCATGTGCACGCCGGGATGCGGCCAGTGGATGGTGTCCCCGGCGACCTGGTGCGGGTAGGCCTTGGCCCAGACGAACGCGCCGTTGGGGCGCAGGCGGAGCAGGACGAGCTCCATGCTGGCCTCGTACGAGAGCGTCTCGCCCGCGATGAGGTAGCCCCCGTCGAGCGTCTCGCGGACGGAGTAGGCGACATCGTCCTCGTCGCCGCCCCAGAGCCGGCGCCACTGCATGTGCCCGTTCTTGTCGTGCTTGACGATGTAGAAGTCCTTGCGGAACAGGCCCGAGGGGGTCATGACCTTCTTGTACCCCACGGTGATGGACCCGGCGTCGCGCGTCTGCACAACGGCGAACGACTGTTCATCGTCGAAGGTCCCGATCTCGTACTGGAAATACTGGCCCCGTGCCGCGCCCGCAAAACCGACGAGGGCCGCGGCGCACGCGATGGTGATGCTGTTGCTCATGGCAACCCCTTCCGATGCAACCGGAGGGCCGCCGTGTTCCCCCAAGGAGCGCGGTGGCTCCCCGGAACTTCCATTCAAACCCGCCGCACGCCCCGGGACAATGGGGCGAGGGCGAGATCCCGCCGACGGACCGCGCGTGCCGGGGCGGTTGTGGGGTTCTCCCCGCATCGGACGGGAACGCCCCGCCGGGCCGTTGGGCCGGGCGGGGCCGGGGCTGTGAGGCATGTGGGTTATGGGCAGCCGCCGGTGAAGCAGGTGACGAAGACGCCGATGTCGGCCAGGTCCCAGACGCCGAACGGCGGGGCGAGGTCGGACAGGGGGGTCATCGCGACGAACGACCCGACGAAGAGCCCGATGTCGGCCAGGTCGAGGATGCCGTCGCCGTTCAGGTCGCACGGGCAGGGCGCGCCGGGGATGCAGTCGTCGTCGTAGCAGGGCACGAACTCGCTGGCGTCGGCGGCGGTCAGGTGGTCCTCGGCGGGGAACCACTCCTGGCGGTAGTCGGGGCGGATCGGGGCGTCGAGCACGACCGCCTCGAACTCAGGCTGGCTGTCGGCGCGGCGCTCGAGGCAGCCGCTCTCGCCGGAGTCGTTGTTCTTCACCAGGTAGGTCTCGCCCCGCGAGAAGGGCGCCATGGGCGGGATGAAGGTGAACTGCCCCGCCATCGCGTAGCCGCAATCGGAGCGGACCGGCACGACCGACTCGCCGCGGGTCGCGTTCTCGCCCCCGTACTCCCAGAACCAGAGCGGCGCGCCCCCGAACGCGGTCAGCGATTCCCAGGCGTGCAGCACGCCCGCGGCGTTGGGGACCCGGCCCGCCTGCACGATGTTGATCTCGTCGTCGAACCGGACGGCGGCGTACGCGGTCGCGGGGCGGATCAGGATCCCATCGGGCGACTTGGTCATGTACTCGCTGGACCAGAGCGGGAAGCCCGAGAGATCGGTCGCGACGAGGTGCGTGCCGACGGGGTCGCCCGGGCCGCCGAAGTCGGTGCGTCCGTTGAGGATGATCAGCCCGTTGGGCCCGAGATCGAGCCCGTCGCCCGTCTCGCGGACATTGTTCCCGTTCGCCGGGTCGAGATCGAAGGGGAAGTCGTAGAGCCAAGACCACCCGACCAGCCCGCCAGGGCCGATGCGCATCATGAACGCGTCCTGCGAATCACCCGCGCCGGGCTCGTTGAAGTTCGGATGAACCGCGGTGCCCGACACGACGAGGCTGCCGTCCATCGCGCTGTGCTTGATGTCCGTGAAGGCGTACTTGAAGATCCCGTCCGGGCCCGCCGGGTCGGCGTAGACCGCCTCCCAGAAGAGCCCGCCGCCGGGCCCCACGGCGAGCACGAGCGGCAGGCCGAACAGGTTGCCCGTGACATAGATCTCCCCGTCGAGGCCCTGGTCGAGGGCGACGCCCGGGTGGGGCGTGTGGATCGGGTCGGTCATGAACGACCCGCCGTAGTAGTTGTTCCAGACGAGCCCGCCCGTGGCGTCGAGGCGGATGAGCAGCAGCTCGAAGCCCGCCGCCCCGGAGGAGGTCGACTCGGCGGCAACGATGTACCCGCCGTCGAAGGTCTGCTGCACGGAGTAGCCGATGTCCCGCCCGGGGCCCCGCCAGAGGCGCTGCCACTCGATGGAGCCGTCGGACTTGTGCTTGGTGATGAGCACATCCTCGAGGCTGCCGCCCGGGACGCCGGTGTCGCGGTACCCGGTGGTGACATAGCCGCCGTCCGTGGTGGTCTCGATGCTGAACGCGTGCTCGCGGGCGTTGTCGCCCAGGACGCGCTGGAAAATCTCGGCGTTCGCGGTCGTGACGGCCAGGCCGGCGCAGACGGACAGCGCCGCGGCCCCGAAAAGACGGGTGCTCGACATGATGGCTCCTTGCGAAATCGGTGTCCTGTGGCTTCCGCGGGCTCGGCCGGCGGCTCTTCCCACCGCCGGCGCCCGCCACTGGTGCCCCTCCGGGGGCGCCCCAAACCCTGCGGGGTTCGGGGGGTTCCGGGCCGTGTGGGTGACCTTTCAGGTCCAACGGTCCCGGGCTGTGCAAGGAGGAAGCGTGGACCGCGCGCGATCACTCACGCCGCCGGTCAAAAAACCCGGTGCGAGCGTGCCCTCACCCCAAACGGCCCCGCTGCGATCAGCCCAGCCGGTCCAGCTCCGCCTCGACCCGGTCGCGCAGGCGGGCGAGCATCGAGGGCCCGAAGTCGAACTCCAGCCCCGCCGCGGCGAAGAGCTCGGGCAGCGGGCGCGACCCGCCCAGGCTCATCGCCCGCTTGTAGGCCGCGATCGCCGCCGCCGGGCCTTCCTCCAGCGACTTGAGCCAGAGCTGATACGCCCCGAGCTGCGCGATGCCGTACTCGATGTAGTAGAACGGCACCGCGAACGGGTGGGGCTGGGCGTGCCAGGCGGCGTCGCGCGCGTCGGCCGTCGACTCGTCCCACGCGATCCCGAAGCCGCGCATGCCGAAGCGCTCGATCAGCCCGCGCCACGCCCCGGTGCGCTGGTCGCGCGTGTGCGCCGGGTTGGCGTAGATCCAGTGCTGGAACGCGTCGATCGTCGCGATCCAGGGCAGGATGCGCATCCCGTGATCGGTCAGCTGCTGCCGCTTGGCCCGGGCCGCGTCCGCCGGGTCCGGGTAGAACGCGTCCCAGTGCGGCATCGTCAGAAGCTCCATCGACATGCTCGCGACCTCCGCGAACTCGAGCGGCGCGCCCCGGTAATGCAGCAGCGGCTCGTCGATGCACAGCAGCGAGTGGAACGCGTGCCCCGCCTCGTGCACCATCGTCTCCACATCCCGGTGCAGCCCGGCCGCGTTCATGAAAATAAACGGCTTGCGGCTCCGGTCGAGCATGTACTGATAGCCCCCCGGCGCCTTGCCTTTCCGGCTGTCGAGATCGAGCAACTCCCCCGCCGCGATCCCGCGGGTGTTCGACCCGTCGCCCAGCGAGCGGAACATGCCCGCCAGCTCGGGATCGAGCCGGTCGAACACCGCGCGCGACTTGGCGACCAGGTCCGCCCCGCCCCGGAATGGCGCGAGCGGGCCCCGGCCCGCGGGGTCCACGCCGACATCCCACGGCATCAGCCCGTCCAGCCCAAGGTCACGCCGCCGCTCCGCGTCGAGCCGGCGGCACAGCGGCATGATCTCCTTCTCCACCCCCTCGTGGAACGCGAAGCAGGTCTCGGGCGTGTAGTCGAAGCGGTGCTTGGCGGCGAACATGAACCCGGTGAAGTCCGCGTGCCCCGCGTTCTGCGCGACCTTGTGCCGCAGCGAGACCATCTCGTCGAAGATCCCGTCGATCGCGTCACGGTCGGCCAGCCGCCGCGCCGCGGTCGACCGCCACGCGGCCTCGCGCACGGCGCGGTCGGTCGACTCCTGGTAGACCGCCATCTGCGGCATGGTCTTCGTCTCGCCCTCGAACTCGACGGTCATCGCGCCGATCACCGTCTGGTAGTCCTGGCTGAGCGACTCGAGCCGGGTCTGCAGCGGGATGTTCTCCTCGCGGAACAGGTCCACATCCGCCTTCGTGTCGCGGTGGATCACCCCGTACCGCCCCCCGGTCAGCCCGAACCGCTCCGCGAGCGCCGCCTGCCGCTTGTCCAGCTCGAACGACGCGGGCTTCATCTTCGGCGCGACCTCCTCGATGTAGCGCCGGTAGGCCCCCGCGGCCCCGGCGTCGGCGGTGTCGCAGGTCATGTTGATGTACAGCCGCGCCGCCGATTCCGAGCACGCCGCGTCGAGCTCCGAGCGATCCACCAGCCAGGCCTCGAGCTCCTGGGCCGAGCCCACCCGGCGGTCCATGAGCGCCCGCCACAGCGGCTCGACCGCCTCCCAGGTCGAGGCGTCGAAATCGGTCGGAACGAAGGTCGTCGTCGCGGTCGTCATGCCGGTCTCCTTGCCACGGGGCGCGGGCCCCGACAAGGCTACCTCGCCCGCACCCCCCCGACCCGGGCCGGCGCACGAAAAAGGGCGGGCTCCCGCCCGCCCCGTGGAACACGCCGGCGTGCACGCTCAGTCCATGAGGTCCCGCAGGATCTCCTCCTGCTCCTCATACCACTGATCGAACAGGTCCCAGTCGATCCCGACCGCCACCGTGATGAGCTTCGGGCTCGCGTCGTTGTACCGCTTGATCTGCCGGAGGAACTGCCTCGCCTTGCCGACCAGCTTGCCGCGGTTGTCCCCCTGCGCCCCCGCCGCCGCCCCGAGGTAGAGCTGATACTTCGCGAACGCGTTCCGCATGCCCGAGTTGTTCTGGTCGATGAACTCGCGCCACTTGCGGTTCTCCGCCTCCGCCTTGCCGACCGGGAAGATCAGCTCGGGGTTCCACTCGCCCACCCAGTCAATCTCGGTGTAGCCCATCTCGCGGGTCAGCTCGTCCAGGTCGCGGGCGATGCCCTCGCTGAACCCTAGCTTCTCGGCCTGCACGGAGTTGAAGGTCAGGATCTCGCCCTTGGGGTTGACGAGGATCTCGCCCGAGTCCTCGTCCTGGTACCAGAGCACCTCGCCCGTGTCCGTCACGGTCGCGCTGAGCGCCTCGTCGATCTGCATCGCCCGCATGATCTTCGCGTCGCGCTTCCCGCGGGCCCCGATCTTCTCCATCATGTAGAGCGCTTCCTCGAGCCCACGCCCCTTCACCGCCACGAGGTTGCCGAACCAGCCCGTCGCGGCGCCAAGGTTGCCCTCCGGAAGGAAGTAGAGCCGCTCGAGCGTGATCCCGGTCATCGCGGCCGCCGAGATCGCCGACTCGATCCACCCCACCACCTCGAACTTGGGCTTGAGCTTGTACTCGATGACATCGGAGAGGTCCTGGATCTCCGCGAGGAACCCGCCCCCCGAGTTGATCTTCAGGACGAGCACGCCGCCCTCCCCGATCTCCTTCTCCAGCGTCGGGATCAGCTCCTCGAGCTTGTGGGCCGCCATCTCGACGCCCACCATGCCCTCGAGCGTGACCACCGTGCCCCGGGTCACACCGGCCCGGGCCGCCGTCTTCTCGGGCTTGGCCCCGTCCTCGCCCGCGTCGGGGGCCGCGTCGCGCACGATCTCATCGATCGCCGTCGCGGCGAAGAACTCCTGCTTCTTGATCGTGCCGATGTACACGATCATCCACACATTGCCGTCGATCTCGCGGATGATGTCGCCCTCGACCTCGCGCCCGTCCTTGAGTTTGACGATATCGAGCGCGCTCGCGAGGGGCGAGGCCAGCATCACGATCGACGCGGCCAGCACGCCCAGGATCTGCTTCATCACGGTCATGGCTTGCCTTTCTCCGACGCCGCCCGGCACGCGGGCCCCGCGTCGCGTTCGTTTCAGTCGTCCAGGAGCATCAACTCGAGCTTGAGCTGCTCGATGCGCAGATCGAGATCGGCGATGTTCGGCATGCCCGCGCCGAACGGGTCGAACCCCTCGCCGTACCGCCTGTAGAGGTTCTGCATCTCCTCGAGAATCCGGATCCGCTGCCCGATCGCCTGCCGCTGCTCGCGCGGCGTGCCCCCGCCCTGCACCCCGTTGAACTCCTCCCACAGCCGCGGGACCTGACGCCGCGCCCGCGCCACATTCGAGCTCCACGAGTCCAGGATCTGGTCGCTGCGACCCTCGAGCATGACATGGTTCCGCAGGATGCCGAGGTGCTCGAGCAACTCGTCGAGGTCACGCGCCGTGCCCTTCGAGACGCCCAGCATAAAGGCCGTGTCCGCCCGCAGCGTCAGCACATCGTCGCCCTCGCCCGTCACGAGCTGCCGCATCGTGTCCTGCCGCGTGTCCTTCCCGTCGTCGGTCAGCACGAACTCGCCCGCCTCCGGCATCCGCTCATAAATGTTGCCCGCGATGTCGTAGCTGAGCACATAGCTCCGCCTCGCCATCGCTATCACCAGCCGGTAGTCGTACCCGCCCGCGATCGCCAGCCCCTGCGCCCGCGCCAGCCGGAGCGAACGCTGCTTCTGCCGCACGACCTCGTCCCCCACGCCCTCGAACATCTGCTCGAGCGTCCCGATGCCCCCCATCCGACCCTCGGGGTGGAAGTAGATCTCGTCCGCCAGGAACGGCAGGAACGCAGCCCCGCCCATCGCGTTCCGCACCCAGAACACGACATACGGCTGCTTCTCCCAGTTCAGCTCGATCTCGCGCGTCAGGATCGGCTCGATCTGGTCCGCGACATCGAACCAGTCGAACGAGGTCTGCGCGTCGTTGGGCAGCTCGCGCCCGAACTCGCCCCAGGTGTTGTCCAGCTTGATGATCAGGAAGTCGGGCTGCTCACGCTTCGCCGCCTCCACCGCCTCACGCACCGGGCTCGCGGTGATGTCCCGCCCGAACAGCCCGTCCAGCGTGATCATGTACACCGTCGGCGCGTCCGACGACGCCGAGATCGAGGGGGACTTCTCGACCGCCGGGATGCTCCCGCCGCCCGATCCGCCCGCCTCCGCCCCGACGCCCTCGCCCCCGGTCGCCTCGCCCCGCTCCGCGCGGACGATCTCCAGGATGTCCGACTTGCTGTAGGTCGCCGGGGCGCGGATCCCCGCCACCACGATGTTCATCCGGATCTCCGACTCGGTCTCCGAGAGGATCTCCCCCTCGATCACCCGGCCGTTCTTCAGGATCAGGCGGTCGAGTTCCTTCATCGACTCCCCCGCCCACGCCGACGACGCGGGCGCCGACACCCCGATCGGCCCCGCCAGGAGCGACATCCCGGCCAGCGCCGCCAGCGCCGCGCGACCAAGCCCCGCCCGTCCAAAGCACTTCACCCGTCCCATACTCGGTTGCCTCCTGATCGAGGGCGCGGGCCGACCAGTCCGGTCCGGCCTCCGGGCCCGATGCCGTCAGACTAGACGCCGGGACGCGCCGAAAGTTCCCGGGCCAACTGCTCCGCGGCCACGCGGTCCCCCACGCGGCCCTCCAGCTGGGCGTCGTAGATCCCGCTCAGAATCCGAGCAAAGTGCGGGCCCGGGGCCAGCCCGAGGTCGATCAGGTCGTTTCCATCAAGGTACGGCTCGGGCCACAGCCCCCCCCCGATCCCCGCCAGCAGCCCGAGACGGGCCCCGACCCCCTCTTCGGCCCGCGGGTCGATCACCGCGAGCAGGTCCCTCGCCTCGGCGAACCCAGCCGAGGCCGCCGCCCGCTTCTGCCCCGCGACCGGGAGCCCGTCCCATTTCCCGCGCAGCAAGGCCAGCCGGTCGAGGATCGCCGCGAGCGTGTCCCGCTCCTCATTGCTCAGGCACAGCGCGGCCCGCCACCCCTTCGCCGCCTCCGCCGCCCCCTCGCCGTGCCGGTCGATCGCCCACGCCGCCAGGGCCGCGCACACACCCGACTCCCCCGGCAGCCCCGCCAGGATGCGCGGCTGGGCGTCCGAGGCCGGCTCGCCGAGCGCCGGCGCATCGAGGCCAAGCCGAGACATCCACCGCGCCGCCTCCGCCCGAGAGGGGTGCCGCAGCATCTTGCGCACCTCATCCCCGATCCGCTCCCGGCTCACCCCCGCCAGTTCGATCGCGTGCCGCCGGATCGCCCCGGCCGTCCCGGGCTCGATGTCGAACCCGAGCCGGCAGGCGAACCGGACCGCGCGGAGCGCCCGCAGGTGGTCCTCGTCGAGCCGCTCATTCGGGTCGCCCACCGCCCGGATGACCCGCCGCTCGAGATCGGACCTCCCCCCGACAAAGTCGATCACCGCCCGGTCCCGGTCCGCCTCGACGGGGTCCAGGAACAGCGCGTTGACCGTGAAGTCGCGTCGGCGGGCGTCCTCTTCCGCGTTGCTGAACTCGATCCGGTCGGGGCGTCGCTTGTCGCCGTACGCGAAGTCCCGGCGGAAGGTCGCGACCTCGGTGGTCCGCCCCCGCGCGTGGTGCACGAGGACCACGCCGAAGGCCGCGCCCACCGCGCTGGTCCGCTCGAACATCGAGGCGATCACCGGGGGCTCCGCGTCCGTGGCGACATCGTAATCCGTGGGCGTCAGCCCCAGGAGCTCGTCCCGCACGCACCCGCCCGCCAGGTACGCCGTGTGCCCGTGGTCGCGGAGCGTGCGCACGATCTCGACGGCGTGCCGCCTCGCGTGGTGGTGCTGACCGAACTCCGCCGCCCCCACGCTCAGCCCTCCGCCGCCCCCGATCCCGACACCCGGGCACGCCAGCCCATCGCGACACCATAGCCGAGGTCGCCCCCCGCGCGCACGGCGGCGCATGACAACGCCGGGGCGCCCCGCGGCGCCCCGGCGTTCGATCTCAGGTCGAGCCCCCGCCCGGCCCGGGCCGCGCAGGCCCGGCCGAAGCCGTCGGAATCAGTGCGTGAACTTGGTCGTTTCCAGCAGCGGGCCCGACTCGTCGGGCTCGGGCTCGGGCTTGGCGGGGCAGGTCAGCAGCAGGCCCAGCCCGGCGATCGCGGAGATCGTCGACGCGACAAGGATGCCCAGCTTGGCGTGGTCGAGGTGCTCCGGGGCCGCCTTGAAGCCCAGGGCCGCGATGAACAGCGCCATCGTGAACCCGATGCCGCCCAGGCACCCCACGCCGACCATGTGCCGCCAGGTCACGCCCTTGCTCAGGGCCCCGAGGTTGAACCTGCACGCGAGGTAGCACGCGAGCGTGATGCCCAGGGGCTTGCCGATGACCAGCCCCAGGATCACGCCGATGCTCACCCGGTTGAACAGGGCCTCGCCCACGCTCCCGGAGACATGCAGGCCCGCGTTGGCCAGCGCGAAGATCGGGATGATCAGGAAGGCCACCCAGCCGTGCAGGCCCCCCTCGATGCGGTGGAGCAGCGGGAGCACCAGCCGCCCGTTCTCGTTGATCGCCATCACCGCGGCCCGCTGCGTCGAGTTGGTCTTGATGTCCTGGCTGTGGTCGTCCGCCTTCTCGAAGACCTCGAGCGCGGCCCGGGTGTAATTGGCGTAGCGCTTGCGGTCCACGCGCGGGTTGACCGGGATCGTCGCGGCGAGCACCACGCCCGCGATCGTCGCGTGGACGCCCGACTCGAAGAAGCAGTACCAGAGGAACAGGCCCGGCACGAGGAACCAGACCGCCCGCTTGAACCCGAGGACATTCAACGCGATCAGCATCGCCACGATCGCGCCCGCGTACCCGAGATACTGGAACTGCAGCTTCTCGGTGTAGAACAGCGCGATGACCACGAGCGCCCCGAGGTCGTCGGCGATCGCCAGCGAGGTCAGAAAGATCCGGAGGCTGTTCGGCACGCGGTTGCCCAGCAGCGCGAGGATGCCCAGCGCGAAGGCGATGTCCGTCGCCATGGGCACGCCCCAGCCCCGCAGCCCGTCGCCGCCCAGGTTGACCGCCGCGTAGATGAGCGCCGGGGCGACCATCCCGCCCAGCGCCCCCGCGATCGGCAGGGACGCCTTGCGGAGGTCGGAGAGCTCGCCGACGAGCAGCTCGCGCTTGATCTCAAGGCCAACCAGCAGGAAGAACACCGCCATCAACGCGTCGTTGATGAAATGCCCCAGGGTCAGGTGCCCGTGCCCCAGGTGCCAGTTCCCCAGCCCGATCTCCATCGACATGACATGGAAGATCTGGTGGTAGGACTCCCACCCCGACGAGTTCGCCCAGACCATCGCGATCACCGTGCACGCGAGCAGGATCAGCCCGCCCGCGGAGGAGAGCTGCGCGAACCTGGTGAACGGCCGGACGAGCCGCTCGCCCGTCACGGGTGCCAACTCATGGGTCGCCGTCGGGATGTTGCCGTGCACCGCCATGGACATTGAGGCCTCCTCCGCCCTCGGCGGGAAGGTTAGGGGTTCGGGTCTCCGGAATCGGGGGCGCTCGCAAAACAACCACGGGGCGCGGTCCCGCCGCTCTCCCGATATCGAGCGGCCGGGCTCCGGGCTTTCCCCGAGGGGCCCAACATTCTCCCGGTTTGAACAAGAATCCGGCTTCAGGAGCCCCAACGAACCAACCAAGCCGCCCGATCTCGGACCTTGCCGGGGCTCGTGAGGACCCAGAACCCTCAAAGTGGAAAACAACACCGAATTCTGACGAAAACGCAACGCCCCCAACTCGGGTGACGGATTACATTCGACGGAACACCGGCCGGATCGGGCGATTTCCCGAGCCGCCCCGGTCGATAGGAAGAGTGAGAGCGGTTCAACGCCCGCCCAGGCGGGCCGACGAGGGACGGGACCATGAACACGGCGATCGTCGGCGCCGGACTTGCCGGACTCGTGTGTGCCCGGGCCCTCATCGCGCGCGGGCATTCGGTCGTGGTCTTCGACAAGGGCCGCGCGCCCGGGGGACGCATGTGCAGCGCCCGGCGGGGACCCGGGGGACACGCCGACCACGGCGCCCGGTCCTTCATCGTGCACGACGCCCGCTTCGCCCGGCAGGTCCGAGACTGGACCGACCGCGGGCTGGTCGCCGCGTGGGACCCGCGCCTCGTCTCCATCGACGCCCCGGGCGAGATCCGCGAACTGGTCCGGGGACCGCAGCGCTATGTCGGCACCCCCGCCATGCACGCCCCGGTCCGTGACCTCGCCGCCGCGCTCGGCCCGCGGGCCCGGTTCCACCAGGGCGAGCGCGTGACCTCGCTGCACCGCAGCGGGTCGGGCTGGATTGTGCGCACCGAAGATGGGGGGACCGAGACCGTCGACGCCGTCGCGATCGCCGTCCCCGCCCCGCAGGCCGCCCCGCTGCTTGCCGAGATCCCCCACCTCAACGCCATCGCCTCGGCCGTGCCCATGGCCCCGTGCTGGTCGGTGACGGCCTCGTTCGCCGCGCCCCTTCCGGTGGCCTTCGACGCGGCCAACTGCCTGATCGGGGGGCGGCACCGGCACGCGGGCGTGCTCGCCTGGGCCGACCGCGAGTCGAGCAAGCCCGGGCGCGCGCACGACGAGTGCTGGGTCCTCCAGGCGGGGGACGAATGGTCGCGCGAGCACATCGAGGCGGAGCCCGAGCAGGTCGGGCGGGCCCTGCTCGCCGCCTTCTTCGACGCCGTGGGCATCGACCCGGCCGAGCCGACCGAACTCGCCACGCACCGGTGGCGCTACGCCTTCCCCGTCGCGCCCCTGTGCGACGGGTGCCTGTTCGACGAGGAACTGCTCGTCGGCGCCTGCGGCGACTGGTGCATGGGATCGCGGGTCGAGGGGGCGTTCCTCAGCGGCCTGGCGATGGCGGGCCGGCTCCTCGGCGAGCGGACCGACTTCCTCGAACCCTGCCTGACCACCCCGCGCAAGGCGTGACCGCGCCGCCCCCCAAGGCCTGCGCCGCCTGCGGCCGGATGATCACCTGGCGCAAGAAGTGGGAGCGCGACTGGGACCGCGTCCGTTATTGCTCGGACCGCTGCCGCCGCGCAAGACCATCTCGAGACGACGACGCCCTCGAGCGGGCGATCCTCGCCCAGCTCCGCGGTCTCCCCGCGAAGGCGACCATCTGCCCGAGCGACGCCGCCCGCGCCGTCTTTGACTCGGGCTGGGACGACCGCCTGGAACAGGCGCGCTCGGCCGCGAGGCGCCTCGCCGCCGCGGGGCTGATCGAGATGATCCGGGACGGACGGGCCGTTGACCCCTCGACCGCCCGGGGCGCGGTCCGGCTTCGGCTCAGGCGTTCCGCTTCAGGATGACGAAGGTGACATCGTCGAGCCTCGGGCCCCCGGCCCGGTAGGCGTCCAGATCGGCGACCAGCGCGTCGCCGATCTCCCGGGCCGAGCCGGTCGCGTGCCGGCGGAGCAATTCGCGCAGTCGCTCCTTGCCGTAGAGCCGGCCCCCGGGGTCGCGGCATTCCCAGATGCCGTCGGTGCCCAGGAAGAGCAGGTCGCCGGGCCCGAGCCGCCCCGCGTCGGCGCTCTCGTAGCGCTCGTCCGGGGAGACGCCGATGGGCAGCCCCCCCACCGGGGTCTGGTCGATCGAGCCGTCGCCCGCGCGCACGAGCAACGCCGGATCGTGCCCGGCGCTGGCGATGCGGAGCGCCCCCCCGGCCGCCTCGACCTCCACCAGCGCCAGCGTGATGAACCGCCCCTGGGTCGCGTCCCGTGAAACCTCGGCGTTGATGATCGTGAGCAACTCACCCGGATCCGGGCAACGCCGCGCGTGGCTCTGCAGCAGCGCCCGCACCGAGGTCATGATCAACGCCGACGGGATCCCGTGCCCGGTCACATCGCCGATGACCAGCCCGTAGCGGCCCTCCCCGAGCCGGACCGGCGTGAGGTAATCGAAGTAATCGCCCCCGGTCTCGTCGCAATAGACCGCCAGCCCGTGCAGGTCGTACCCCTCCATCTCCGGTGATTGCTGGGGGAGCAGCCCCTGCTGCAGCTCATTCGCCAGTGCGACGCTCTCGCGCAGCCGCAACCGGTCGGCCAGGGCCGGCACCATCGCGTTGAACGCCCGGGCCAGTTTGCCGATCTCGTCCCGCCGGGGCCCGACGCCGGCCCGGGCCGTCAGGTCCCCCGCGCCGATCGCCTCGGCCGCGTCGGCCAGCCTGCGGATCGGTCGGGAGAGGGTCCGCCCGGCGAGGTAGGCCGCGACCAGGCACGCCACGACCACCAGCGCCGACCCCGCCGCCGCCTTGCGGAACGACTCCTGGGCCATGGAGCGGAGGTCCTGCCGGACGGGCTCGACCAGCGCATCGACACGGTCGAGCGGGACGACGGTCACCACCCCCAGCGGCCCGCGCACCGGGTGATACACCCAGAGCGACGGCACGCCCCGAAGATCCATCAGCAGCGACCCCCCGAGCCCCGCGAGCAGGTCTCGCTTGAGGCGGGCCGCGGCCTCGGGGTCGGCCTGGGGCAGGGCGGGGGGGCTGTCCGGGGCCGTGCTCCCGGCGGAGGTCTTGCTCAGGACAACACGGACGGGATCCCCGTCGACGCGGAGCAGCATCGCCTCGGCGCCGAGCGCCAGTTCGGGGGGCAGTTCGATCAGCTCGAGCACCTCGGAGATCGAGACATCCGCCGCGGTGACGCCGGCGAGGGTCCCGTCCGGCGCGAACACCGGGGCCGAGCAGGTCATGCGCAGCTCGCCCGTCGGCGCGTCGCGCACGGGACCCGTCCAGACCAGGCGCCGCTCCGAGGCGGCGGCGAGATACCAGGGGCGGTCCCGCCCGTCGTAGCCGGCCGGGTAGCCCCCCTTGCCGGGGAAGGCCATGTGGAGCCCCTCGACCGAGCAGAAGAACTGGCTCCGGACCAGCTCCCGGTGCTCGGCGCTGAGCGCCCCAAGAATGCCCACCGCGTCGCGCAACGCGGCGGCCCGCGAGGCGACGCCCGGGTCATCGAACCCGACGCCCGGGGCGGGGACAAAGACCGGCTCTTCGTAGGACACCCTCGGCGGGGCCACCTCGCCGGGGCGCCAGCCAGGTTGCTCGCGCATCCCGGGGATCGCGTCCGGGCGCTCGTCGAAGTCGCGCCCCGTCAGCGGGGGGTGGGGCGGCGCCCCGGGCGGGGTGTGCAGGCGCTGCTCGAGCGCCTCCGCCTGGGTGCGCACGATCAGCGTCACGGTCTGCATGCGCGAGGCGAGGCGGTCGGCGACCCCCCGGACCTGGAGCGAGAGTTCCTGGGCCACACGGCGGGTCAGCGTCTCGGTGCTCCGGTCCACCACCCGGGCCGAGAGCCCCGACAGCGCCCGGTCGTCGAGCGCGCGCAGCACGATCAGCGGTGTGAGCGAGGCGGCCAGCAGCAGGAGCGTGAGCTTGACACGGATGCGCATGCGGACCCCGGCATGAGTCGGTCGCCGCCCGCTGGGGCGGGAGTTGAGATCGTACAGCGTTCGGGACTGGCGCTCCGGCCCGACCACCCGAACACAACACGATTTCGTCGGGCCGGGCCCGCCGCCCCCGGGGCCCGCCGGCCCTCTCGACCCCGAGGGGGTGACCTACACTCCCCGCCCATGGGCAAGTCACGCGAGATCAAGAACCGGATCAAGGCGGTCAAGAACATCCAGCGCATCACGCGCACGATGCAGATGATCGCGACCAGCAAGTTCGCCAAGGCGCAGGCGGCGGCGACCTCGTCGAAGCCCTACACCGAGGGGCTGTTCGACCTGGTCGCGCAGCTGGCCGGGGCGGCGGGGGAGATCGAGCACCCGCTGCTCGCCTCGCCCGACGCGGGCAAGCCCGAGTTGACGCTCGTGATCGCCTCCGACCGGGGGCTGTGCGGGCCGTACAACGCCAACATCATCCGCACCGCGCTGACCCACCTCCGCGGGAGCGAGAAGGCGCGGACCGGCCCGGTCGAACTGGTCGGCAAGAAGGGCCTGACGCCCCTGAAGTTCAACCGCATCGAGCTCTCGAAGCACCACACGCACATCGGCGACAAGCCGCGTTACGCCGATGTTGAGGCGCTGGCCGAGAGCTACATGGAGGCCTTCGCCTCGGGGCGGGTCTCGGCGGTGCGGGTCGTCTCGATGCGGTACTACTCGGCGGGCAAGCAGGCGCCGGAGGTGCGCCAGCTGCTCCCGTTCACCAGCGAGGCGCTGACCGCGTCGGCGGGGGCGGGCTCGGCCAAGCCGTACGAGTTCACACCGGGCGCCGAGGAGCTGCTCTCGGCGCTGGTGCCCGCGGCGGTGAAGGCGGTGCTCTTCCAGTCGTTCAACGACGCGATTGTTTCGGAGCATGTCGCGCGGATGGTCGCGATGAAGTCCGCGACGGATAACGCCAAGAAGATGGGCAAGAGCCTCAAGACCAAGTACAACCGCGCCCGCCAGGCGCAGATCACGACGGAGCTGACCGAGATCGTCTCGGGCGCGGCGGCCCTGGGCTGATCGCCCCGGCGGGTTCGGGCCGGATCGGATTGCAAGGGGCCCGGGCGTCCACCCGGGCCTTTTTCGTGCGCGCCGGGTTCCCGGCCGGTGCGGGGGGCGCAGGAAAACCCCCGGCACGGGCCGGGGGTTCGATCGGTTCAGGGACTCGTGATCAGATCAGGGGCAACCCGCGTTGAACGCCGCGATGAAGGCGTTGATGTCCGCGAGGTCCCAGACGCCGAAGGGCGCCGCGATGTCGGCCGCCGCGGTCTGCCCCAGGAAGCCCGCGATGAAGCCCTGGACATCGGCCAGGTCGAGCACGCCGAAGGGCGCGGCGTTGTCCGCCGCGTTGCAGGGCCCCGGGCCGGGCAGGCCGAGGGCGACGATCGCCTCGATCGCCGTTCCGCCGGTCGGGATCATGTCGATCTCGACGAACACACGCCCGTCCTCGGCGAGGTCGAGGCCGGGCCCGATGGTGTTGGACGCGTTGAAGTCATCGATGACCGCGTCGGCGATACCATCGCCCGTGAAGTCGAGCGCGTCGCCGACCGAGGCGATCTTGACGGCCGAGGCGAGGTCGGAGGCGTCGGCGGCGTAGAAGAGGGTCTCGGTCTCCTCCACGGTGGAGAAGACGAAGACGGCCTGCCCGAGCTCGTTGATCGAGAGGGCGTTGCAAGCCGAGCCCAGGGTCAGCCCGCCGACGGAGTCGCCCTCGCGGACGGCGATCACGCTGTTGTAAGCGATGAACTCGTCGGTGGTCGTCACGCCGTCGGTGTCGCCCGAGAAGACATAGTCGCCCGCGCTGTTGATGCTGGTGTTGTCGAAGTTGTCCCAGTTGTCCCCGTCGCCGCTGGGGGAGGCCTCGCGGGCGACGATCTGGCCGTCCACGGCGACAACGGTGTCGTCGGCGGTGGTGGCGAAGGCGTCGTTGAAGATGAACAGTCGGCGGGCGCCGTCGTCGGAGATGGCGGTGTCGAAATCGATGCCGCCCGCGCCGGCGACAAGGACGCCGTCGACGACATCGCCCGCGCGGAGGATGCCGGTGATGACGCCGGTGGCGCCGTCGCGGAAGTAGACGATGCGGTTCTGGGTGCTGGTGCCGCCCGCGCCGTCGTTGGTGCCGCTCATCCAGTAGCTCGACCCGTCGTTGATCATGCGGGGCCGGCTGTGGAAGGTGGTGTCGAACCCGGGCAGGAAGTCGGGCGCCGGGGTGCCGTCGACGAGGATCAGCCCGCCCTCGCCCCAGACCGCGTCGCCCCCGTTGAACGAGGGGCTGTAGATGAACTCGCCGCTGTCGCCGATGCCCATCGTGCCCTCGCCGCCCGAGAGCACATCAGGCAACGCATCGTTCGAGAAGAAGACGGGCCCGTTGTCGACCCAGACGGCCCGCTGGCCGTCAACCAGGGCGACCACGAAGCCGACCTGCCCCAGGCCGTTGGTGAACGGGCTGTTGAGCGAGGCCACCGTCGACGGCCCGAGGACATCGCCCTCGGCGATCACGAGGGTCGCCGGCGTTGTGCCCGCGAGGGCCGAGGAAGCCAGGCCCGCGACGGCGACGATGACACCCACACGCTTGGACATGCGCTGCATTCTGTATCTCCTTCTCCGGTTGAGGGGCCCGCATGGCGGAACCCCGACCCCTCCGCCACGCCGCGGATGAAGGGTCTTTCGAAATAACCTATCTCACGCACCGAGCCGGGGCAAGCGAAAACCCCCGGAATCGGGTTAGCCCGCGGGTTTGACGATCACCCGGAGCTTCGGCCCGGCCTGGTAGCGGGCGAAGGTGTCGCGGACCTCCTCGGCGGTGAAGGCGTTGTACATCTCGAGCGCGGACATCAGGTCGTCGAGGTCCCGCCCGCGCTTCTCCAGCTGGCTCAGCTGCAGCGCCCAGAAGCTGGGCTCGACCATCGCCTCGCCCAGCGTCTTGGCGACCTGGGCCTTGGCGGTGTGCAGCTCATCCTCGGTCGGGCCCGACTCGGCGAACTCGGCGAAGATCTCCGCCACGCGGTCGGCGAGCACCTCCGCCTTCGCAGGGTCGGTCGCCGATCCGGCGAGCATCAGCCCGTAGCCCGGGTAGGCCTCGCCCGGCAGGACCTGGGCCTGGATGGAATAGACGAGGCGCTCTTCCTCCCGCACCTTCTCGATCAGGCGGCTCGAGAGCGTCCGCGAGGCGAGCTGCAGCAGCCGGGTCTCGCGGATCTGCGAGCCGTCCGAGGCGAAGAACCCCGCGATCACCCCGGCCGCGGGCGTCTGCGTCTCGACCTCGACGATCGCGACGCGGTCCGTGGTCGGGGGGGGCACGGAGGCGAACTGCCCGAGCCCCTCGGCGTCCATCCGCGGACGGGGCGGGAGCGAGCCCAGGTAAACGCGGGCCAGCTCGAACGCACGCTCGCGGTCGATGTCGCCCACGATCGCAACCTCGATCGGCGCGGAGGCGACGAGCCGGTCGAGCCAGGCCTGCGCCTGCCGCATGGTCAGGCGCTCGACCTGCTCGGGGCGGAGCGCACGGGCCTGCGGGGCGCTCTCGGGGTAGATGGTGTCGGCCATCACCAGTTGGAGCGATTGCAGGGGGTCGAGCCTCGCGGCGTTGAGGGTCTGGATCAACCCGGTGCGCCACTGCTCGAAGGGCACGGTCTCGAGCGCGGGGTCGGTCAGCATGAGGTAGGCGAGCTGCATGCCCGATTCGAGGTCGTCGGGGCTGCCGGTCATGCTGATCTGCACGAAGTCGTCCTGCGCGACGCCGCCGACCTGCATCTTCTTGCCCGCCATCAGCTGGCGGACCTGACGCCCGGAGAGCCGGCTGGTGGCCTGTCGGCTGAAGACCTGCGCCGCCGCCTCGGTCACGCCGCGATTCTCCGCGGTCTCCTCGGCCGATCCCCCGAGCAGCGTGACCCGCACATCGACGAAGTTCTCGCGCTGCGTCATCCGGCGGTGATGCACGACGACGCCGTTGGAGAGAGCCGCGGTCCAGACATCGCTGGCGGCGTGCCCGTCGAGCTCGACGATCTCGCCGGGCGTGGGCGCCTCGTCCATCAGGGCCTCGGCGAGCTGCTCGTCCTCGTCGGGCTCGGGCGACTGCTGGGCCGCCTGCACGCCGAGCGCGACGACCGCCGATTCCTCGGGCACGCCGGCCCCGGTCGGGATGGTCAGGAGATAGGTCGCGACCGAGGTGTCGAACAGCGCGGCGAAATCGGCGTTGACCTCCCCGAGGCGGACGCCCCCGATGAGCCGACGCGCGAGCTCGAGCGCCTGCGTCGGCGAGGCGAGGGGCTCGCCCGCGTTCACCTGCGTCGCCAGGCGGCTGAGGATGACCCGGGCGGGCATCGTCGCCTCCTGCTGGGCCGCCTGCTCGAAGGTCGCCATCAGCGACGCGCGAGCGGTCTCGATCTCCTGCTCGCTGAACCCGTGCAGCTCGGCCCGTCGCACCTCGGTGGTCAGGTCCTCGAGCGCCGCGGCCCAGCCCGAGGGCTCGGCCGACGCGGCCGCCTGCGCGAAACGGAGCGCGTTGAACAGGTTCTGCGCGAACGCGCCCCCGCCCAGCATGCGGGCCTTGCCCTCGTCCACCTTACCCGCCAGGCGGCGGTTGAACGCCTCGATTCCCAGGAGCCTGACCAGATCGCGGCGGAACCCGCCGAGATCGGTCGCCGGGGGCTCGGGCTGGGCCACGAACATGAGCGCCACCTGCGCCTCGGTCAGCTCGGGGTCGTGCGCCACGATCGCGCGGGGCTCGGTGTAGGGCTGGATGCCCGCGTCGGCGTTCGGGGGGTCCTCCACCGTGCGCAGCCCGCCGAAGGCGCCGGCGATCTCCTCGACCGCGACCGCCGGGTCCATCTCGCCGACCACCAGCACCGTCATGTTGCTCGGGGCGTACCACTTGCGGTAGTACGCGAGGAAGTCGTCGCGGTCGACCGCGGCGAGCGTCTGCTCCGTGCCGATCGGCAGGCGCACCCCCAGGAGCGACCCCGGCGCGAGCCGCTCGAGCCACTGATCGCGGAGGCGCTGGCCCGGCCCCCGGCCCGTGCGGAGTTCCTCGAAGATCACCCCGCGCTCCTCCTCGATGTCCTCCTCGCGGAGCAGCAGCCGATCGGCGACATCGGCGAAGAAGGTCAGGCCCTTGGCGAGCGTCGCGCGCTCCGTGTCGGGCAGGTAGAGCTGGTACGCGGTCTGATCGAACGAGGTGAACGCGTTCTGGTCGCGCCCGAAGGTCATGCCGATCGACTCGAAGTACTTGACCAGCTCGCCCGGAGGGAAGTTCTCCGACCCGTTGAAGGCCATGTGTTCGAGATAGTGCGCCAGGCCCCGCTGCTCCTCGGTCTCGTTCATCGACCCGCTGCCGATGTGGAGCCACACGCCGACCTTGCCCGGGGGGTTCGCGTGCGGCTTGATCACATACCGCAGCCCGTTGCCCAGCGTGCCGATCGTCAGGCGATCGTCCGTCGGCAGGGGCTGGGTCAGGTCGGGGCCCCGGTCACTGTGATCCGGGACCGCCATCTTCTGGGCCCACGCCGGGACGATCCCGGCCGTCAGGGCGACCATGGCAACGACACCGGCGACCGACCGGACCGACGAGCGACGCGCGACAGGCATGCAGCACCTCCGTTGAGCGTGAGGGTAGCGCCCCCGCCGCGATCGGCACCGGGTCGGGTCACGACGGCGTCCCCCCGGGGTCCAGAAGGTGGCACGCCCCCCAGCAGTCCTTGCCCCGGGCGAATGCGCCCCCGAGCATCCCATCGATCGCCTTGGCGATCCTCTCCGCGGTCTTGCCCGATGCGCCATCGATCGCCTCGAGCGTCAGCACGCCGCGCTGCCCGGTCGAGAGCACCCAATACTCGGCCGTCCCGGGGGGCATCGGCGCCCCCTCCAGCCGGTCGCCGTGCTCCCTCGCCCGCAGGGCCATGGCGTAGATGCCGAACTGGAAATCGTCGGCCTTCGGCTCGAGCAGCTTCTTGGTCGCCCCCCCGGTCTTGTAGTCCACCAGGCGGAAGACGCCCGCGTCGAGGTCGATCCGGTCGATCTTCGCCGTGACCGTGTGCCGGCCCTGGTGCTCGAAGGTGAACCGGATTTTCTGCTCCACGCCGTGGACATTGATCCGCTGGTCGTGCAGGCGCCCGTGGGCCACGCGGAGCAGGGCCGCGACCCGCTCGGCGTCCTCCTCGTCCCTCGCGCCCCAGGGGCCGATCGCGTCCTCGATCGCCCGCTCGCCCAGTTGCAGCAGGTCTTCGAGCGAGGGCTGCGGCACACCCCGCTCGTCCGCTTCCTTCACCTTGAGGTAGAAGCGTTCGAGCGCGGCATGCACGGCCTTGCCCACCACGACGGGCCGACCCTCGGCCTCGGGCAGGTGGAGCACATGCTTGAGATAGAAACAACGTGGGCACTTCTCCCAGTCGAGCAACGCCGTGAAGCTCAGGTGCAGCGGCGCCTGCATCGGCCGCAGGATCGCCTCCGCCGCGGAGGCCGGCGCCACGGCGTCGATCACCGCCGCCGAGATCCGCCCGTGCGCCTCCCTCGCCTCGTCCTGGGCGATCCACCCGGGGAGGGGCTCGCCTGCCTCGGCCCTCGCGACCGCCGCCAGCCGCGCCGCCGCCGACCGGAGCCGGGCCGCCGCCGACTCGAACTCCGCGGGGCCCGCGTCGGCGCGGTCGGCGGCGTCCAGCGCCGAGGCGGCCTCCAACCTCGCGACCCGGCGCTCGCCGCGCACCGCCTCGCGACGCCTCGTCGCCGCGTCCCACCCGACCGGGCGGGCCTCATGCTCGACGCCGTCCCCGGCGTGCGGGCCGAGCACCTCCCCCGCCGTCCGCTCGGTGACCAGCCCGCCGGCCCCGAGGAGTTCGACCATGTAGTTCACCGCGGTGGATTTCTTGGGAACCACGCCGAGGAGCACGAGCCGACGCTCCGCCCGCGTGCACGCCACATAGAAGAGCCGGCGTTCCTCGTCCTGCAGCCCTTCGAGGACGGACCGCCCCCCCGCGTCGCCCCGCGCCATCCACTCGGGCAGGCCGGTCTGCTCACCCGGCTTGCGGACCGAGGGGAACCCGTGCTGCGACTCGACGCGGGGGATGAAGACCGTGTCGAACTCGAGCCCCTTCGCCCCGTGCGCCGTCAGCAACTGCACGGCGTCGACGCCGTTGCCCTCGGCCCCGTCGCCCTCGGCGCCCTCGTGGTCGAGCCGGCCCGGAGCGAGCGATTTCTGATCCTCGCCGTCGAGGTCCTCGAAGTACGCCATGAACGCCCCGAGATCGGCGGGCTCCTCGAGCCGGTCCGACCGCTCGGCGACGAAGCGGAGCAGCGCGACGACCGCCGCGACCCGCTGGGCCCGAGCCCGCGCGTCCAGCAGGTCCGCGTGGACCACATCGCCGCGGCGGACGATCTCCGCGATGACCGCGCGCGCGGGCGCGGTCGTCGCCAGGTCGCGCAGCTCGCCCCACAGCCCCGCGAACCGCTCGACGGCGCCCCGCTCCGCCGGCGCCGCCGAGACCACCCCGCCGCCGACCGCGCGGGCCGCCCAGAGCGCGTAGGGCTCGACCTCCCCGCGCGAGCGGGCCGCCTCGTAGCCCTGCTCCAGCGCCGTCACCACGCCCGCGCCGACCTGGTTCGGGGGCCGGCGCAGCAACCGCCGCACGGGCCAGGTCTGCCGCGGGCCAAGCAGCGAGCGCACCCACGCGAAGACATCGGCCACGCCCTCGTCCTCGGCGCCCCGGGGAGGCCGGGCCATCCGCGTCGGGATGCCCTCGACCTCGAGCGCGTGCCGGATGGACTCGGCCTCGCCCCAGCTCCGCGTGATCACCGCGGTACGCGCCAGGGCCCGCTCGGGCTCCGCCCTCGCCGCGCGCGCGATCATCGCCGCGATCACCTCGCCGGCCTGCCTGTGATTCTCCAGCCGCACCGCCTCGACGCCGGAGCCCGGCGGGTCGTCGCCCCTGGACGCCGCGCGCGCGACCCGCTTGTCCGGGCGGAACCGCTCGTGCGCGCGCCCGATGACCTCGCCCGCGACCGCGAGCACGACCCCCGCGCTGCGGTAGTTCTCGTCGAGGGTGACGGTCGTCGCCCCGGGCCAGGCCGCCTCGAATCGCGGGAAGGCCCGGTCGTCCGCGCCGCGGAAGCCGTAGATCGCCTGGTCGTCGTCCCCCACCACGCACAGGTCCGGCGATGACCCGGGCGGCGCGACGAGCCTGAGCAACTCGATCTGCGCCAGGTTCACATCCTGGTACTCGTCGACGACAATATGGCTGTAGTCCGTGCGCACGAACGCCCGCGCCAGCTCGCTCCGGGCCAGCAGGCGGTTGGTCCAACTCAACTGGTGATCGAAGCTGATCACGCCCTCAGCGAGGCAGGCGGCGTCGAACGCCTCCCAGAGCGAAACGACCTCGCGCAGCCCGGCCACCCGCCCGCGCTCGGCAAGGTCCTCCTCCTCGGGAAGCCCGAGCGCGTCGAGTTCGCGCTCGCGTTCGCCGAGCCGGCGCCGCGCCGACTCGGGCGTCCACGCCGAGCAGTGCATCGCGTTGATGACCGACGCCGCATCGGCGATCGCGCTGTCCAGCCCGGTCGCCAGGGCGTCGCGGAAGAGCCCCCGCTCGCGCACGAGGCGCCGCATCATCCGCTTCCGCTGGGCCGAGTCGATGAGCGAGGGCTCGTGGGGCAGGCCCGCCAGGTCCGCGAACCGACGCAGCAGATGGGCCCCGAACCCGTTGAAGGTGAACGCCCCCACCGCCTCGGCGGGGCCCCCCCCGAGCGTCCGCGCGAGCCGATCCCGGAGCTCGCCGGCGGCCTTGTTGGTGAAGGTCAGCGCGAGCACGCGACGCGGGTCGACCCCCCGGTCGCGGACAAGATGCCCGATCCGCGAAACGATGACCCGTGTCTTGCCCGTGCCCGGGCCCGCGAGCACGATCAGGGGCCCGCCCCCGTGCGTCGCCGCGAGGCGCTGCGCCCGGTTCAGCCCCTCCAGGGGATCGCCCCCCCGCCCCTCCGGCTCGACCCCGCTCATGCGTCCCGCTTCCGCATGTACAGATGGATCGCCGTCGTTCCGTACGCGTGCGTCTCAGGGCCCTCGGCGTTCTCGAACTCCAGGGGAACCTCTGCGAACGAGCCCGCCGCGCCCGCCGCGAGGCTCGCCTCGAACGCGTCGATCGCCTCGTCGCCGTCCCGGTCGAGGTCCACCACCACCGTGCGCGGGAGGCGCCCCTCCTCTTTCTGCGGGCCATCCGCCCGGTGCAGGAAGGGCCACGGCGTGCGCAGCACCGCGAACCCGTCGTCGCTCAGCCGGTCGATCAGCCGCATGAATTGCTCCCGCACGCGCCCCCATCCCTCCGGGTCGCGCACCAGCGGGTAGGGCGGGTCCGCGAACACGAGCGTCAGGGGTGAGGGGCACCGCGACAGCACGCTCGGGCCCAGCGCATCGCCCGTCATCACCTCGCACTCGACCGGCCGCCCCACCCCCTCGAGATTCCGCTCCAGAACCTGCACGATCTTCCGGTCGCGTTCAACGAAGAGCACCCGCTCCGCGCCCCGGCTCCACGCCTCGAGCCCGATGCCCCCCGTGCCCGCGAACAGATCGACCACCCGGGCCCCCTCGAAGTGCCCACGCAGGAGGTTGAACAGGCTCTGCTTGACCCGGTCCGGGATCGGGCGCGTCGTCTCCGCGTCCGGCGGCCCGACCAGCCGCTTGCCCTTGGCTCGTCCTGAGATGATGCGCATGCCCCGATAGCGTACCAGCCCCGCCGGCCGGGCCGCTCCGTCCTTCTTTCTTCCGGCATCACCATTGGCGCGAGAGCCGCCGGCGGCGATACTGCCCCCTCCCCGCGGCCCCGAATCCGCCCGGGGCTGGGGGTGCCCATGATCCGCCGCTGCTTCGCGACGCTTGTTCTGCCGGTCTGTGCGCTCCACACGCAAGCCCAGCCCGTCACCGAGATCATCATCATCGCCGGGCAGTCCAACGCCCGCCCCGCCTACGCCCAGGGGATCATCGCGGAGACCATCGCCTCGGGCCGGCACCCGCGCCCCACCTTCTTTCACCGCCACCACAGCGGCAACCGCCTCGAGAACTGGGTCGCCGGCACGCCGGGGCACCACGCCCTGGGCCCCAACTTCCTCACCGATTTCTGGAGCCCCGACGGCAGCGCCGACCTGCAGAAACTCATCCGCCAACTCGAGAGCCTCGGCGCCCCGTGGGACATCGCCGCCTTCTACTGGTTCCAAGGCGAGGCCGACTCCGGGGGCCCGACCGCTCGGAATCTTTACGAGAGCCGGTTCTTCTTCATGCTCGACTTCCTCGAGATCGAGTTCGGGCTCGATCACGACATTCCCTTTGTGATCACCGCCATCGACTACAACGGCGACGACGAGGACCTCGCCCGGCAGGGCCGGACACCCGAGGACATCGACGCGATGCGGGCCGTGCAGTTCACCATCGGCCAGGCCCGCCCCTTCGGCGCCGCGTTCGACAGCCGGGGCTGGCCCCGCCTCGATGTCTGGCATGTCGGCAGCCACGCCGACCCGCGCGGCATGTACGCCCCCGTCGGCGATCTCGGCGCCGCCGAGGTCCGGCTCCTCCAATCCCTCCCCGTGCCCGCCAGCCCCGCCGACCTGAACGCCGACGGCGTCCACGACCTGGTCGACCTCCAGGGCTTCGTCCGGCTCTTCCGCGGCTACGACGCGAGGGTCGATCTCGCCGCGCCGATCCAGGTCTTCGACCTCAACGATGTCGACGCGTTCTTCCTCGCGTTCACGGGCCGCTGATACCCCAACCGCGCCGCCCGGATCATCTCTGTTCCCCGTCCTCGCGCACATACATCGCCGCCGTCGCCAGGGCCTTGCCCTTGATCAGAGCCCGCAATTCCGGCGGCCCGATCACCTCGCAGTGCGGGCCCATCGAGAGGATCCACCACTGGATCTCGGTGAGGCCCGACACCACACACCGGAACAGCAGCCCGCCGTCCTCGCGTAACTCGATCGACTGCGTGCGGTGCCAGAGCACCTCGCTGATCGTCTCCGCGAAGTCGGCGCTGAAACGCAGCTCGACCTCGTAATCGCGGTCGCCCGGGATCATCCGCCACGCGTTGCCCAGCATGCGGTCGAGCGAGAAGTCGGCTGGGATCTCGTACACACGCTCGATCGGCGTCGCCAGCGTGAAGCGGCCCAGCTTCATCGTGCGCACCTCACCCCGGCCCGAGTGATACCCCACCGCGTACCACGCCCGGACCGCGAAGTACAGCGCGTAGGGCTCGAACTCGAAGACCTCCCCATCCCCCGCGCCGCTGAGCGATTCGTACTGGCACCTCAGCGCCCGCCGCTCGACAATCGCTCGCTGCACGCGCTCGTACATATCCTCGTACTCGCCGCCCGGCACCGCCCGCGCCGTCTGCACCACGATCGCCCCGGATCGGATGTTCAGTTCCTCCCGGATCCCCGCCGGCAACACCGCCTGGATCTTCGCCATCGCCTGGTTCGCCGGGCCGAGGAATGGGATCTGCTCCCGACCCCCGATCTGCTCACACAGCACCGAGAGCGCCAACGCCTCCTTCGCCGTCAACTCCACCGGCGGAAGAAAAAAATCCTTCGGGATGCGGTAACTCCCGCTCGACCGATCGAACTCCACGCCGATCCCCGCGCCCTCCAACTCGTTCAGATCGCGGAAGATCGTCCGCACCGAGACTTCGCACGCCTCGGCCAGCCGCTCGGGCGTCCAGCCCGGGCCGCCCTGGATCAGCGTGATGATCTTGAGAAGCCGGTGAACTCTCGTGTACGACGGCACGCGCCTTCCCCACTTCCCCCGGGACCGTCGCCTCCCCAGTCTCGGCCCGAGAGATGATGTTACCCCGCCGGCCGCACGATGATCGGACGGGAAGCATGTTTCTACTGCCGGCCCGGGCCTACTGACATCCATATGTCAGCAAGCCGCCGGCCCGCACCCGACAGGCCCGCGCCCCGTCGCCGCCGACATCATGTCACCGAGCCCCCGCGCTCAGCCCGATCGCCGACGCCCGCGCCCACCCCATGACGGCCCCGTGGCAGCGACCGCCCGCCACGATCTTTCGACACTCTTGTATCGCGATCAGATATTTCTAATGTCCATGTTGTAGGCAACACGCGGCCGGGTCGCCGCCGGTGCCGAACGAACCAATCTCGAGGAGCCACCCCATGACTCGGCTGGGCATGCTGTCAATCTGCGCACTCGCGGCCACCGCCCCGGCGGGTGTGCACCACGACATCATCATCGTCGCGGGGCAATCGAACGCGCGGACCCACTACGCGAGCGGGGTTCTCGACGCGATCACGGCTTCGGGCCAATTCCCCAGCCCCGTGCTCTTCCATCGGAGCCATTCCGGCAACGCCATGTCACGCTGGGTGTCTGGCCAGCCCGGCGCCTACACGCTCGCCGAGAACTTCCTCTCCGATTTCTGGAGCCCGGACTCGTTGGCCGACCTCGAAGCCCTCGTCGCCGGCATCGAGGCCGCGGGCGACACCTGGGACATCGCCGGCTTCTTCTGGTTCCAGGGCGAGGGGGATTCCGGCAGCGAGACCGCCACGGCCCGATACAACGGGCGCTTCATGCACATGCTCAACACGCTCGAAGCCGAGTTCGCGCTCGACCACGAGATCCCGTTCATCCTCACGGCCATCGACTACAACGGCGACGACGAGGCCCTCGCCCGACAGGGACGAACCCCCGAAGACATCGAGGCGATCCGGGCCGTGCAACTCGACCTGGGCGACTCGGCCGCGATCGGCGCGACGCACGACAGCCGGGGCTGGCCCCGCCTCGATGTCTGGCATGTCGGCGACCGCGACGATCCGCGCGGGATCTACGCCCCGCTCGCCGACATGGGCGCCGCCCAGGCCGCGATCCTGCTCGCGCTGCCCCAGCCGCTCAGCCGCGCCGACCTCAACGCCGACGGCATCCACGACCTCGTCGACATCAACCTGTTCACCGACTGGTTCCCCGCGAGCGACCCCAGGGCCGACCTCGCGCCCCCCGCCGATGTCTTCGACCTCGCGGACATCAACGCCTTCACCGACGCGTTTCTGGGCCGCTGACCGACCCGCGCCGGTACACACCAGACGCACGCGCCGCATCCGCTTCGGGCGGCCCCCACCGGCCATGCTCGATCGCCTTCGCACGAGCCTGAACCGCGCGAAGGCCCGCACGAGCACCCGAGCGCCTCGAGCGCGTCGCGAACCTCGCGCACACGCGAGGCCTTACGGCATCAACTCATCAATATGGGCCGTCTGCACCTGGGGCGACTCCACCCCGGTGACCATCGCCCAGAACGGATCGCCCAGGCCGTCGGGGAGCCAGGCGCGGAACTGACCGCCCGCGTCCTCGGCGTAGTCGGCCAGCGCCGCCCCGCCCACGAACACGCACCGCTGGATGAGCAGCAGGTCCTCCGAGGCGTACTCGGCCTCGGCGCTCACGCCGAGCATCGCGTCCACCAGGCGGTTGAAAAGCCCCCGGTCCGACCGCAGCAGCACCTCCGCGTCGTTCCACACGATGTACCGCGAACGCGCCACGCACCGCCCCCGCACGCTCGCCCGGCTGCGGAGCGCGTCGGTCACGCTGTCTGTCCCGTCGAGCCGGCGCTCGAGGCGGTCGACCGGGATCGACCGCTCGAGCTGGTGGCAGAAGCCCTCGAGATCGGCGATGAACCGCCCGTACAGCACCACCACATCGGTCTCGCGCTGCGACCCCAGGAACTGGGCCAGGCTCGCGGCGAAGTGACTCCGCCGGGAAGGCGCGTGAGACCAGACCGCCAGATGACGCTCATCCAGTTGAGCCATCACTTCCGGCTGCCAGTCCACCGCGGGGAACGGCGCGTCGAAATGTCCCGCCAGCACGCTCATCAGCGCGGACCTCGTCACTGCTCTGCCCAACACACGGGGGCCTCCATGCCCATCGAGCCCCGCGGCCGGTTGTTCAAATCACACTGACCCCAGACCCCGAAACCGGGGCACACACTCTCTCACCGGGCCGACCAGGCCCGACCCGTTTCAATGTGCCCCAGATCTGGGCTTTTGCCACTCGGTCGGGTGTTTTGGCGGGGGATGGGTCAACTTTCTGATTCTCAGACGGCTTGACTTTGAACCCCTTGTTTGACAAGTATTTAGAGGAGATCGCGGCAGATTCAGGGCTTCCCCGCCGCACGCAGGAACCCATCCAAAGCCCGATCTCTCTGCGTCCGAGAACCCGCCCCCCCTCGCGCCGGCCGACCGCCGGCCGGCCCCACCGACGCCGCGCCGGCCACCACAGAAATGGGTGGGGCCGACCCCTGTTCCAACAAGTTTGAGGCCTTGATCCGGGGGATATCTTCCCTACGCTCAGATTCCCACGCGTTTTGGGGCTTCTTTGGGAGATTCGTGCGCCGAGCGCCGATAACAATGCCGATACTGAAGTCACCGAAGCAGGCGGGTCCGGGAAGCCCGGCGCTGCTTCGGGGCCCGGGCCGTGCCGGGCGGGCGTGGGTCGTGCGAACGCCGGAACCACAACAGACCCCTCGATTGAGGTGCGCACCGTGAGCCAGTCCACCACTCCTCGACACGACACCATCCGGACCGCCTGCGAGATCACCGAGGCCATCTGCCATCTGCCCGCCGTGGCGACGCTGGACTGGCTCGACCGCGCGGCCGCCGCGCTGCGGGCGGTCGTGACACCCTCGCGCGTCTGTGTCCTGATCGCCAACGGCGACGCGAACGGCGCCGCCGTCTCGCTCGAGGCGGCCGGGTTCGCGGGCCTGCCCGCGGCGCCCGGGGCCCGCGCGGGGACGGGCGACGCCGACGAGAACAACATCGATCTCACGGTGCGTTCCCGCGCCGAGCGGCTGGACGGGCTCGGGTTCCCGACGCCGGACCAGACGGTGCTCGGGCGGCTGAGCGACCTCGTCGGCGGGGGCGATTGGCGGACCAAGGGGCTGGGTCGGATGTGGCAGGGCGTGCCCGCGGCGGAGGTGCTCGTGGCCGCCGAGCCCCTGGGCACGGTCGAACGGGGCCGCGTGATGATCACGCAGGTCGCGATCGCCGAGCCCGGCGCCGAGGCCAAGCCCGGGCAGCTCGACCTGCTGGGCGCGGTGCACCCGCTGCTGGTCCGCCGCGCGTTGATGGCGATCGGCGCGACGCGGGCGACCTCGTCGCGCTGGCTGACGGGGCGGGAGCAGGAGGTGCTCGATCTGCTCGTGCTGGGCAAGAGCGTCCGCGTGATCGCGGACGAGCTGGGCCGCAGCCCGCACACGGTGCACGACCATGTCAAGAGCCTGCACCGCAAGCTCGGGGCCTCGAGCCGGGGCGAACTCGTCGCCCGGGCGCTGGGGCATGCCCCGTACGCGGGCGCCGAGGCCCAGTGGGGGCAGGGCGAGGTCCATACCACCCGGGCCAGGCCCGCGCCCGAGCCCAAGCCCGCGCAGGCCACCCCGCCGGCCTCGCTCCCGATCGAGGCCTACCGCGCCAAGCTCGGTCAGGATTGATCCCCCGGGCCTCCCGCCCGGAGTCCGGATCTCGGCTCGAATCAGGGCGTCACGCCGACAGGGGCCTCGGGCTGCACGCGCGACGCGATACGGTGGGTGAGCTTCGCCGCCAGCGCATCGTCACGACGCAGCGGGACCATCATGCCCGGGCGGACCCCGCGCTCGGGCCATGACGGGTCACGCCAGAGCGAACTCTCGATGATCGACTCGGTCTCGAGCCGCCACCCCGGGCGGCGGATGCGCCACAGCACCACCTCGACCTCGGCCTCGACGAACCCCTCCGCGGGCGGGGGTGAGGGCGGGGCCCCGGCGTCCGAGTCGGCGTCGCGGAAGCGCACGCGGACCGTCCTCGGCTGCGCGTTCACCGTGTCCTGCCAGACCTGCCCCATCGAGGTCGACTCGGCCTCGAAGGGCGTCGCGAGGCCCGCGACCGTCCGCGGCGCGGTCAGGATCTCCCCGTTCGCCGCGTCGAGGCGCTCGAGCGTGTACCCCGCCCGGCGGAGCTCGTCCCGGGCCGCGTCGAACGCCTCGGCGTAGCGAGACGCCGGCACCACGAACGAGCGATCGACCGTCGGCGCGCGGCACCCGGCGAGCCCCCCCACCACCGCGATCAGGAGCATCCAACGCATGGGCTCACCTTATCCGCTTCACCGCGCCGCCGCCTCGGCGACGATCGCCCACGCCCGCTCGACATGCCCGAAGGTCGTCGCGGGCGAGCCCAGGGCCAGTCGCAGGATGAACCGCGAGCCCGTTCGCCCGCCCTCTCCATCGAACGCGGGCACGACGGCGTGGCTGAGCAGCACCTCGCCCCCGGCGTTCACGCGGTCCAGCAGGGCCCGGTTGGCGGCGTCGTCCGAGCCGCGCAGACGGAAGCAGACCAGCCCGGGCGAGCGCGGGGCGGCCAATTCCAGCCGCGCGTCGCCCTCGACCCGATCCGCGAACCAGTCGGCCCAGGCGATATGCCGGCGGATGTGGGCCCGGAGCCCCTCGGCCCCGTAGTGGCGGACCACGAACCACCACTTGAGGGCCCGGAAGCGCCGCCCCAGGGGGATCTGCCAGTCGCGGTAGTCGATCACCCCGCCCGCGTCGGTGGCGGCGTTGCGGAGGTACTCGGGCGTGATCGAGAGGGCCTCGATCATCGGACGCCGATCGCGGACCCAGAACAGGTCGCAGTCGAAGTTCGTCAGCAGCCATTTGTGCGGGTTGATGCAGATCGAATCGGCGAGCTCGAGCCCGCGGGCCGGGCCCCGGTGCTCGGGGCAGACGAACGCCGACCCCGCGTACGCCGCGTCGACATGCAGCCAGCACCCGCTCGCGCCGGTCTGGCGGATGGCAAGGGCCGCGTCCTCGATCGAATCCACGCCCCCGGTCGCCGTCGTGCCGACCGTCGCGACCACCAGCGCCGCTCGGGGCCCCCCGGGGTCCGCCGCGAGCGAGGCGAGCGTCGACCGCAGGGCCGCGGGGTCCATCGACCCATCCGCGCGGCTCGGGATCAGGTGGACATGCTCGCGGTCTTCGGGGCTGCGGGCAAGACCCGCGATCATCGCGGCCTTCGTCACCGAGGAATGCGCCTGGTCCGAGCAGAGCACGGCGAAGCGCGACGCGCCGGGGTGCCGCGCACGGACCCGCTGGCGGCCGGCGAGCAGCGCGATCAGCGTCGCCTCGCTCGCGGTGCCCTGGATGACCCCCCCGCCGCGGATCGGCTCGCCGTCCTCGCCGATCCCCTCGGCCGTGCTGCGGAACGACTCGGGCAGGCCGAAGAGATCGACGCCCCAGTCGAGGACGCGCGTCTCGAGTTCGGTCGCGGCGGGGCTGGTGGCCCAGAGCATGCCGTTGACATTGAGCCCCGCGCTGACGAACTCGCCCAGCACGCCGGGGCCGGAGGCGTTGCACGGGAAATAGGCGTAGAAGCCCGGGTGCTGCCAGTGCGTCAGGTGGGGCATGACGACCGCGTCGAGATCGCGGAAGATCGCGTCCCACTCGCCGGGCCCGCCGGGAGCCTCGGGCGGACGGTCGGGCAGCGCCGCGAGCACCTCGCCCGGGCGCGTCGGGCCCCGGACCGGGCGATCGCCCATGTCCGCCATGCGGTCGGCGATCCAGTCGACCACGCGGTGCCCCATCGCGCGGAACTGCTCGGGGCTCATGTGGGGCGGGCGGTGCTCGGGCGCGGGGTCGGGCATGGACCATCCTTGGCGGGCGTACCGTGCCGAGGCGATGCCGCCGAAGCAGGGAGGCCCCCGATGCCCGAGGCGCTCGTCCTCGTCGCGAACGGATCAGAGGAGATCGAGGCGATCACCCCGGGCGATGTGCTCGTGCGGGCGGGGGTCGCGGTCACCTACGCGGGGCTCGGCGGGACGAGCCTCCGCGGCTCGCGCGGGCTCCCTCTCGCCGCCGATGTCGATCTCGCCGAGGTCCGGGGCCGGCTTTTCGACGCGGTGGTGCTGCCGGGCGGCGCGAAGGGGGCCGCGAATCTCGCCGCCTCGCCCGAGGTCGCCGAGATCGTCCACACCCACCGCGACGCGGGCAGGATCGTCGCCGCGATCTGCGCCGCGCCGGCGGTGGTGCTCGCGCCGCTCGGCGTGCTGGATGGTCGGCGGGCGACCTGCTACCCCGGCCTCGAGGCCAACTTCTCTGGACGAACCGCCCATGCGACCGGCGATGTCGTGATCGACGGGCCGGTCGTCACGAGCCGGGGACCGGGCACCGCGATGGCGTTCGCGCTCGACCTCGCGGCCCTGCTCGCCGGCGGCGAGGCCGCCGAGCGCGTGCGCCTCGAACTGCTGCTCGAACCCTGACCGCCCGCGGGCCTCACTCACACCCGGAGTTGAACGACCCGACGAACGCGGTGATGTCGCTCAGATCGAGCAGGCCCGCCGGGTCGGCCAGGTCGGCCAGGCACCGGTGGGTCACGACGAAAACCGCGTCGCCGCCCGCGATGCCGTCCTGGTCCCCGTCGATCGGGACATTGTCCGCCAGCGCGCGGGCGAGCCCGCCGATGGTGATCCGGTAGGCGCCGTTGACCAGCGGGTCGTTCGCTCCACCCCCGCTCCCGCCGGGAGGGCCGCGGAAGATGATGGTCGTTGCCTGCGTCCCCGAGCCGGTGATATCGATCGAGACGGGGAGCTCGGCCGCGTCGTCGGTGACGACGGTCACATCGTTTTCTGACAACGCCACCGGGACGGACCAGTAGACCGTCACCGTGTCGAACCCGCCGGCGTTGCGGACCTCGCCGAGCGGCTGCGTGGTCAGGATCGTCGGGCCCGGGATGCTCTCGCTCGCGCTGAAGTTGTTGAACGCGAGGCCCAACTGGTTGAACGGGCGCGTGCCGATGTGCTCGATCTCAAGCCGCGAGAAGCCCACGCCCGGGTCGGCGAGGCTGAAGACCCAGGGCTCGGCGTTGAGCCCGCCGAGCGGGCTCAGCAGCGTCGCGACCGGCTCGGTCTCCCCGGCCCGGTATCCCCGGATCTCCCACTGCTCCGGGCCGTCGATGTCCCAGATCTCGCCGGCGCATCCCGGCACGGGCTGGTCGTACAGGGCGACCATCACGCCGACCGGGTCGGGGTTGTTCAGCGCCGACGCGCTGCGGAGGAACCACGAGCCCATCTGCGCGGCGAACTCGGGGCGGGGCCCGTCCGCCCCGATCCCGTCGAACGCCGTGACCTGGTCGGACCCCACCGCCTCGAACACGGCGGGCGTCTCCGGGACGCCGTCCCCGTCCACATCGAACCCGATCGTCACCAGCAGCGTCCCGCCGGCGAACGGCAGGGCGTACGGCGCGTCGAGCGGCAGCTCCTGGTTGTCCGCCGGCGTCGACCCGTCGGGCAGCGTCTCGAAATCGATGACCTGGGCCCACGCCGTCGAACACGCGGCGACAAGCACACAACCGGCGGTGCGGGCTGGATTCATGCGCAATCTCCCCTTCGGCCTGACCATGCCGGCGGGCGATCCCGCGGACAGACGGGAGCCCCACGCACACGCAGGCGGCGAGCCGACCTTAATGAATCACGCGCCCCGCCTCAAGGGTGAGCCCGAGAAAGGTGGGCTCCGGAGCCGGGTTTTGCCCCGTTGCGGGCCGGTGCCGGGGGTTTCGGGCGAGATGGCAGATTTTTTGGCTTGTGGTGCAACCGCGCATCGGGTATACACGGGGGTCCTCCGCTCGGAGGGGCCCGTCGTGGGGATGCGCGGGCCGATCGACGCCGCGTTCTGCGGCAGGGTTTCTGATTCGTGAGGAATTGAGATGAAGATCTCCGTGGTTGGGGTGCGCGCCGCGAGCGCGTGCGGGGTCGTCGCCGCGCTGGCATCGCTCGCCGGCGCGCAGGTGCTCACCTTCACCGAGGTCTCCGAGGAGACCGGCATCGTCGTCGACCAGGCGAATGCGCCGGGCATGCTCCAGTCCTACGCGATCGCCGGCGGCGCGGTCGGCGATTTCAACAACGACGGCTGGCAGGACCTCTTCGTCATGACCGGGGGCCTCGAGCCCGACCGCCTCTACATCAACAACGCCGACGGCACCTTCACCGACCTCGCCGCGGCGTGGGGCGTCGCGAAGACGCACTACGGCGTGAGCGCCACCTGCGCCGACTTCAACAACGACGGGTGGATGGATATCTCCGTCTCCAGCCAGGGGCCCTCCGACGCCGCGCCCGCCCAGGGCAAGAACATCCTGTACCGCAACAACGGCGACGGGACCTTCACCGACATCGCCGAGTCCGCCGGGGTCGCCTTCCGCGTCGCCGCGGCCGACTCGTTCGCCACCGCCTTCGGCGACTACGACAACGACGGCGACCTCGACATGTTCTCCACCGCCTACACCCTCGTGCGCCAGGGCAACCGCCTGTTCCGCAACAACGGCAACGAGACCTTCACCGATGTCACCGCGCCCTCCGGGCTCGAGGCGATGATCCCCCTCCAGGTCTCCGGGTTCGTCCCCGCCTTCGCCGACATGAACGCCGACGGGCACCTCGATCTCATGCTCGTCGCCGACCACGGCACCAGCATGATGTTCCGTGGAAACGGCAACGGCACCTTCACCAATGTCACCTCCTCCGTCTCCCGTCTCCACACCGCCAACGGCATGGGCATCGCCATCGGCGACCTCAACAAGGACGGCCTGCTCGACTGGTACATCTCCTCCATCGAGGTCACGGGCCTGCCCACCTCCGGCAACCTGCTCTTCATCCAGCGCCCCGACGGCGGGTTCGACGAGATGGCCCGCGTCTCGGGCGTCAACCGAGGCGGATGGGGATGGGGCGTCCTCATGGTCGACCTCGACCACGACGGCGTCGAGGAGATCGTCGCGACCAAGAACGCCAGCGGCGCCTCCCCCTCCCACATCTTCAAGCGCACCGGCGGCATGCAGCACGCCGACATCTCCCTCGCCTGCCACTTCCTCCATTACGACGGGGGCCGGGGGCTGGTCAACTTCGACTACGACAACGACGGCGACCAGGACCTCGTCGTCTTCACCAACGGCGGGCGGGTCGGCGTGTGGCGCAACGATCTCAACGGGCCCAACACAAACTGGCTCCGCGTCCGCCTCGACACCTCCGCACGCCCCACCCTCGCGCCGGACGGCTTCCAGTCCGTCGTCCGCCTCGCCGCCGGGCCCGCGCGGCACCTGCAGGTCATCGACGGCGCCACCAACCACTGCTCCTCGGGCGAGCACGGGGCCCACTTCGGCCTCGCCGACGCCACCTCGGCCGACTGGGTCCGCGTCGAGTGGCGCGACGGCACCTCCACCACCGTCGGCCCGGTCGCCGCCAACCAGATCCTCGACCTCCGCGCCCCGTTCCACCCGGGCGACTTCAACGACGACGGGCTCCTCGACATAGGCGATGTCGTCGCCTTCGCCTCGGCCTTCCTCGCCGACAGCCCCGCGGCCGACCTCGACGGCAACGGGCTCCGCGACCTGAACGACATCGTGACCTTCATGATCTGGTCGACCGCCGACTGATCGCCGGTCACGCCCACCGGACCATCCCCAGGGCCGGCGACTACCCCAATCGGTCGCCAGGCCGGACCGCGTCGTGGGAGGAAGGGGCCAAAAGGGCCACCCCAGCAAAAAAACCCACCCAGAAAACACCCACCCCCCCCCCCCCCCACACCCCCCCCCCCCCCCCCCCCCCCTCCCCTCCCTTGGCCGGTCTCCACCCCTTTGCGCGCTCCTGGCCTGCCCGGTTGGTGCTCTGGGGCCCTTTTCCCCACGACCGGTCCATTCCCGCCGTCGCTGTACACCCCGAGCACCAGCGCCGCGCTCTCCACGCCGGCCACCCGCCGCGACGGGAAGTTCACGACGCCCAGCACGAGCCGCCCGACCAGCGCCTCGGCGGTGTACGCCCCGGTGAGCTGCGCGCTCGAGCAGAGCACGCCCAACTCGGGGCCGAAATCGACCTCGAGCACGAATGCCGGCTTCCTCGCCTTCGCGTTGATCGACGCACGCCGAACCCGCCCGACGCGGATGTCGAGCCGCTCGAGATCCGAGATATCCGCCCGGCCCTGCAAGGCACTCTCCCCCGCCGCTCGCTAGCGCAGCACGAGGCGGACCTTCTTGAGCGCAACCCGCGCCGCCGCACGCAGCGCCCGCTCGCCCCCGCCGCGCAGCCAGCGGTCCAGCGCGAAGCGGTCCGAAGCCGACCGGCACCGGATCGTCAGCACGCCCCCCTTGAGCCCCACCACCGCTGCCCGGGCTCGGAGCGCCTCGGGCACGACCCCGTCCCACGCGCCGGCGATCCCGCCGTCGTCGCGCACGGCCCGCTCCAGGCGGCGGCGCTGCTCGGCGATCATCTTCGCGATGCCCGGGTCGCCGTCGCCCACGCCCCGGTGCCGCCTGATCAACCTCAGCCTCGCCTCGGGGAGCATGCCGAGATTCTACCACGGGCCCGCCGCGGGCCACTCGCGGCGCCCACATGCCGCGGGCCGGGGCGTAGAGTGGCGCGCCATGGGCACACTTGAACTCCTGCTGGACCTGCACCTGCGCAACGACCGCCAGGGGCCCGGGGGCGACGAGGAAACCCGACGCGCCATCGAACTCGCCCGCCTCGACCCGGCCTTGCCCATCGAGGCCGCCGACATCGGCTGCGGTACGGGCGCGTCGGCCCTCGTGCTCGCCCGGGCCCTCAACGCCCGCGTCACCGCGCTGGACGCCGCAGAGCCCTTTGTCGCCCGCCTCCGCGAACGCGCCGCCGGGGCGGGCCTGGCCGACCGCATCGAGGCGAGGGTCGGCCAGATGGAATCGCCCCCCTTCCGCGAGCGTTCGCTCGATCTCATCTGGTCCGAGGGCGCGATCTACAACATGGGCTTCGGCGCGGGCCTCCGCGCATGGCGCCCCTTCCTGCGAGCGGGCGGGGTGCTGGCCGTCACCGAGCTCAGCTGGACCACCGCGCAGCGCCCGCCCGAGGTCGAGGCGCACTGGACGAGCGAGTACCCCGGCATCCGCACCGTCGCCGAGAACCTGGGCACGCTCGAGCGTGAGGGATACCACCCCCTCGCCTGCTTCGTTCTGCCCGAGAACTGTTGGGAGCAGAACTACTACGCGCCGCTCCGCGCGGGCTTCGCGGCGTTTCTCGATCGGCACGCCGGCGACCTCGACGCCGCCGCGATCGTCGCCGCCGAACAAGCAGAGATGGCGCTCCGCGCCCGGCACGGCGCGTGGTACGGGTACGCGTTCTACATCGCGAGCCGCGGCGCGGACAGCGAGGGCTGACCCGGACCAGAGCGCCAGCGCAGAAGAAACGGCGGCGCCGACTTCCCGGCGCCGCCGCTCCAAGCAAGAAAGTTCCGGTCCGCGCGCCGATCAGCGCCGCCGCCGCGCCGCCGCGAGCCCGGCGAGCGCGAGCCCGCCCATCACCCCGGGCGCGGGCACCACGCGGATCCGCGCGATCAGCGTGCCCTCGTCGAAGGTCTCGCCGATCGTGCCCCCGTCGGCCGTGCCGGTGCCGACGAAGCTGAGCAGGTACGCGCCGGCGTCCGGGTCGTCGAAGAACGAGGTCACGACGCCGTTCTCGTCGACCCGCGTGCCCCCGTTGACGCTGAACGCCGCGTCGCCGAACGCGTTGTTCACCTCGCTCCCGTTGTCCCAGATGTCCGCGCCGTACACGAGGATGTCAAACGGCCCGTTGAAGTTGCCGCCCATGTCGAACATCTCGTACGCCATGGGGTCATCGTTGCCCATGAACAGGTCGTTGCTCGGGACGATCATCGAGGCGAACGAGAGGAAGCGGTTCACCGAGGCGTCGCCCACATTCAGCACCGTCGAAGCCGACTCCCCCGGGCTGAACACCGGCGCCCCGTCCGGCTGCGCGAGCGTCGTGTCCATCCCGCCCAGCGCGGCCGAGAGCAGCCCGGTGCTCCCGCCCTCGGCCAGCGCGGTGATCGCCGCGTTCCCGGGCGACCCGACATCGAACCCGTCGAACAACCCGTCGTGGGCCGCGAGCCACACGGGGGTGAAACTGAACCCGCCAGGCGCCTGCATGTTGGTGACCGTGATCGACACATTCGCCGCCGACGCCGCCCCGGCGCAGGACAGCACACCCGCGAGAATCGCGCACTTCTTCATCGGAACATCTCCATCCGTGTTTGGTCTCGCTCCCCCGCCGCCGTACTCCGGCGGCGGCGATGAGTCGCCGACCGGGGGGCGCGCCTTGCGGCGGAACGAAAGAAATCTCGCCCCCGCGCCGCGGCCCTCACGCCTCGTCGCGCGCGCGACGCAACGCGTCGTCCAGACGGGCCGCCCGCGCCGGGTCCCAGCCCGGCCCGTCGCCCGCGCCCTCCGCGAGTTGCTCGAGCGCGCGATCGATCCGGGCCAGCTGCCTCGCCGCCCTCCGGCAACCCGAGCAGAGCGAGCGGTGCACCCGCTCGGCGAGCAGCTCGGAGCGAGACAGGCCGCCCCGGGCCGCGACGGACCGCAGGCGGTCGGCCTCCTCGCACCTGAGCCTCAGGATGTACCAGATCGTGCGCAGCCAGATCATCGACCACTCCCCTTCGAGGCGAGCTCCTCCGACAACATCTTCCGCAGCCCGGCCTTGCCGCGATGCACCAGCGTCCAGAGATTGGTCGGCGTGACGCCCAGGATCTCGCACACCACCTCGCCCGGCAACCGGTCGATCTCGCGCAGCACCAGCGCCCGTCGCATCGGCTCGGGCAGCCGGTCCAGCGCCTCGCGAACCCCCTTGCGGATCTCCTCGTCGCCGGCCCCGGCAGGCCAGTCGCCCGTCAGTCCCCCCCGCCGGGAGCAGACGCAGCCCTCCGAGTCGAGCGCCGCCGGCGCCCGCCGCGAGCGGCGCATCGCGTCCAGCACCTTGTGCCGGAGCACGCCGATCAGCCAGGTCCGCTCGCTCGACCGCCCGTCGAAACTCGCACGCGACCGGAGCGCGGCCAGCAACGCCTCCTGCACCGCCTCCTCCGCCGCCTCGGCGTCGGGCAGCCTCAGACGCGCATACGCGAACATCGCCTCGCCGTGCAAGGCGACCCACCGCGCGGGGTCCAGCCCCCCCACCGTTGAGACCGACGGCCCCGTCCCGGCCTGTTCGCGCATCCACCCTCCCGAACCCGGGATGAGTCGCCCCACCCGCGGTACCCTTGCACCCATGCCACTGCGAATCGACATCGAGGCCCTGACCAAGTCCTTCAAGGCCTTCGGCGGGGGGCTCACCCACGCCGTGGACCGGGTGGACCTGACAATCGAGCCGGGCGAGCTCTTCTTCCTCCTCGGGCCCTCCGGGTGCGGGAAAACCACGCTCCTGCGCATGATCGCGGGCTTCATCGAGCCCTCCGCAGGCGCCATCCGCTTCGACGGACGCGAGATCACCCGCACCCCCGCCAACAAGCGCCACACGGGCATGGTCTTCCAGTCCTACGCCCTCTGGCCGCACATGACCGTCCGCGAGAATGTCGCGTTCGGGCTCCGCGTCCGCCGCGTCTCGGGGGCCGAGCGCGACCGCCGCGTCGCCAAGGCCCTTGAAGCCGTCCAGATGGCCGAGAACGCCGACCGCAAGCCCACGCAGCTCTCCGGCGGGCAGCAGCAACGCGTGGCCCTGGCCCGGGCGATCGTCATCGAGCCGGCGGTGCTGCTGCTGGACGAGCCCCTGAGTAATCTGGATGCAAAACTCCGCAATGAGCTCCGCGTTGAGATCCGCCGCGTCTGCAAGGAAACCGGCATCACCTCGGTCTATGTCACGCACGACCAGAAGGAAGCGTTGAGCATGGCCGACCGAATCGCGATCATGCGGGCCGGCCGGATCGAACAGATCGGAACGCCAACAGAACTCTATCGCAATCCTAACTCGCGTTTCGTCGCCGAGTTCCTGGGCGAGACCAACATCCTCGAAGGGGCCCTCAAGCGAGAGGGCGCCTCGGCCCGGTTCGCCACCCGGGCCGGCGAATTGCCGGTCGACGCGGACCGGGACCTCACGGCCGCTTCCATGTGCTCGGTCCGCCCGGAGTCCTGGTCGATTGTCGCACCGGACGGCGCTGGGGTGCTCCGGGGCGAGATCGAGGCGACGACCTATCTCGGCGAGGTGGTGCAGCACGCGGTCCGCGTTGAGGGTTCGACGGTCAAGGTGCTCGAGCTGGGGGTCGGCGCCGCGGCGGGGGGGCGCCACCCGGGTCAGATCGTCGGGCTGCGGGTCGATCCGCGCGAGGTCGCCCTGATCCCGGGTTGACCGCCCCACCGCTGCGCGGCGTGTTCCACGGGGAACATCCGGGCGGACCTGCTCGTCGTCTCCATGGAGGTGCCGCGCGAACGGTTCGACGCGGACGGTCTCGCAGAAGCCCGCCCGCTTCACCGGGTCGATACGGGGTCATCGCGCGGCGCTCACCCCGCGTCGCTGTCGAACCCGCTCAACCAGGCGAGCGGGGGACCGTCGCCCACGCGGCCGCCCGAGGCGAGCCAGGCCCGGATCGGCAGGGGCCTGAGATCCAGGTCGAGGACGGCCGCAAGGTCGACCCAGTCGAACGCGATCTCGGGCTCGAGGCTCTGAATCTCGGTGGGGGGGAGATCGCCCGCGTGTTCCACGGGGAACACCACGCTCAGTTCGTGGTGATGGCGCCCCCCCTGCTCGAAGGCCTGTTCGATCGCCAGGGCCGGCGGCCCGACGACAACCTCCAGCCCCGTCTCTTCCAGAAATTCGCGTCGCACGGCCGCTTCCGCCGATTCGCCGAAGTCGACATGCCCGCCGGGCAGGTACCAGTAGCCCCCCGCGATATTCCGGCAGAGCAGCACGCGGCTTTCGGTGATCAGCGCGCCCCGGGCGATGAGTTCAATGTGCGGCATGGACCCTCCTGGGAAGAACCACAGTCTATCTGCTGAATTCACCCCACCGCACAAGATCATGGGTACACTCATGCACCAACACCAATGAATGGTGCGCAATTGGGAGCATTCGATGTCTGAGCCTCACGCGACCTCCGGCAAGCGGCGCCGTCTCGGCAAGGGCCTTCACGCCATCGTGGGGCATACCCCCGTAGCCGTGGATACCGAACAAATTAAGAACCCCCGATCCGCTCACGCTCCTTCTCACGCCACGCCGGTCGACCCATCGCCTCCTGCCGGTGCGCACCGGGCGGAGCCCGGTCATGCCGATGGCCCCGCGGAGATCGCGATCGATCTGGTTGATCCGGGCCGGCACCAGCCGCGGACGCGGTTTGACGATGCGGCGCTCGCCTCGCTCGCCGACTCGATCCGGGCGGTGGGGGTGATCCAGCCGATCGTCGTCCGCCCCGCGGCGGGCGGGCGGTATGAGTTGATCGCGGGGGAGCGCCGGCTGCGGGCGAGCAAGCTGGCGGGGCTCGCGTCGATCCCCGCGGTCGTTCGGGAAGTGGGGGAGCGCGAGGCCGCCGAGGCGGCGTTGATCGAGAACCTGCAGCGTGAGGACCTGAACCCGATCGAGCGGGCGGAGGGCCTGCGCGGGCTGATCGAGCGGTTCGGGCTGACGCAGCAGGAGATCGCGGCGCGGGTCGGGCTGGAGCGTTCCTCCGTGGCCAACCTCTTGCGGTTGCTGGAGTTGGAGGGAGAGATCCGGGGCCTTCTCGAAACCGGGCTGCTCGGGCTGGGGCACGGCAAGGCGCTGCTCTCGGCGGTTCCGGGGCCCGGCCGCGTGGCGCTGGCGGCCCGCGCGGTGCGGGAGGGCTGGAGTGTTCGTCGGCTTGAGGCCCAGGCCAAGGCGGGGGCGGTAAAACAGGCTCCGGCGGCTCGGCCGGAGCGGCCCGCCGAGGAGCGCGACCTGGAGCGCCGGCTGGGCCAGCACCTGGGCACGCGGGTTCGGTTGCGGGCCGGGCGTGGAGGGAAGGGCGCGGTGACGATCGCGTTTTACAACCTCGATCACTTTGATGATCTGATGTCGCGGATCGGGTTCCGATATGAGGAAACCGAATAGAACCCCATCGTCGGCTTTGGTTGTCAAGATCCGGGGATAATCCGGATCGCCTTGGGGGCGTGGCCCGGTGCTTGTTTCGCAAGGCGGCGGCGCCGACGCGGCGCGTGTTGGGGCCTTCGCGGCGGTGCGGGCCTTTGCAAGGATGCTCGCGAGTTGCGGCGCCGTTCGTTCGGTTGGTGTGAACCGATGCACGCACGGGTTTCGATCGGGGTATTCCCTCAAAGCCCCCGATTGGAACTCGAGAATATCGATACAATATCAACTTCGGAGGGGAAGTTTGTGGACACACAACTCCGGACGGCTACAGTGCGGGCATTCTGATATTCAGGTCGGTCGAGCGCGTGCATCGCTGTCTCGATCTCCACACTCTTCGTTCGTCGTTCATTCGATGTTGTTCACCCTTTGATCTGTGGGCGGAGCCGGCGAGAACACTCGAGATCGTCGGGAGCCGCATCGGGAACAAGGAGTCCACGATGGCAAAGAAGACCAGGAAGCGTGTCACGAAGGCGAGTGGGGCAGCGGGGACGACCCGGGGCCTGAGCGGGATCTCGATTGATGATCTTGCCAAGGAGATGCAGCGTCGGCAGCGGGAGATGAACAAGCTGGTCTCCCGGCGTGACCGGCTCATCGACCAGGTGAACGAGCTGAACGCGCAGATCCAGGGGCTCGGGGGCTCGGCCGCGATGGGGAGTTTCGGGTTGACGGCGGGCGGCAAGCCGCGTCGCCGGCCCCGGAACGAGCAGAACCTGAGCGAGGCGCTGATCGGGGTGCTGAAGGGGAACACGCTCTCGGTGACCGAGGCCGCCGAGGCGGTGCAGCGCGCCGGGTATCAGACCACCTCGTCCAGCTTCAGGACGATCGTCAACCAGACGCTGATCAAGGACCCTCGTTTCAAGAAGGTCTCCCGCGGGAAGTACACCGCGAAGTAAGGGCGGCTCCCTCGCCGGGCCCTCTTCATTTTCGCGCCTTGCGGGGTGAGTCGGCGGCGGCGGACCGGTGCGCCGAGGCGGGGCGACTCCGGGTTCCGGGTCGTTGCCTGACTCATCGTGCGCGGACCCCGCGCTGCCCGAGGTGGGTGGTTCGGTTGTCCGCTCCCCGGCCTTGACCGATCACAGCCGATCAGACCGCCTTGCCATGCGGAACCCCGCTCGCGCTCGACGAGCCGCGGACGCGAGCCCGCGGAGTTCTTCTCCCGGTCGCTCCATGTGATTGCGCCCATGGCTCGCCCGAATCTGAGACAAGTTCAGTGTGAGACCGATCTCCGGTCCATTTTGACTCGGTGCCAGCCCTCATCTCGAAGCGTGCCGGCGAATCGGGAGGGCCCACGCCGTCCTCTCGTGGTTCACTCTTCGAGATGAACCACGGCACCGACGCCCGATGACGACCGGGAGTCCGTAGCTCACCGCCGCTTCGTGGGCCGTGTGGTTGTGCGCCGACTTGGCGTTGTCAAGATCTGGTTTGTATTGGTTTGTATATTGTCAGGATTTCCCGGTCGCCCCGAGGGTCCATCTAGTAGGTTGGCTTGACATACTATGTGTACCATAGTATAAAAACCGAGACGGGAGGCTCTGATGAGGATCGAGCGGGAACTGATGCGCGGGGCGGGGCCGACGGCGGTGTTGCGGCTGCTGAGCCAGCGCGAGATGTACGGCTACGAACTGGTCGAGGCGCTGGGCCGGCAGACGGAGGGTGTGCTGGCGATGGGGCAGTCGACGCTGTACCCGATGCTGTACAACCTCGAGGCGAAGGGGCTGGTGGAGGCGGCGTGGCGCGACGCCGAGAGCGGGCGGGAGCGGAAGTACTACCGCCTGACGGGCAAAGGGAAGAAGCGGCTGGAGAGCGACACCGCGTCGTGGCGGGCGCTCGCGCGGGCGATGACGGCCCTCGGGGTGCTGGAGCCGACGGCGATCGGTGGGGGGGTGCCGGCATGAGCGGGCCTGCTCTCTCTGTGCGACGCCGTGTGTGGTCGCTGCTGCGCACCGAACTCTTCAGGCTGCCTCCACGGCGTGCCTGGCCGAAGGTGATCGCCGAATCGGGACTGCCCGAGGCGGTGGGGGGACGGATCCACGAGATCGTGCGGCGGACCGGGCTGTGGGACCGGGAGCGGGTCGAGGTCGCACGAGAGTTGATTGCGCACGCGCTGGACGCGTCGGCGCGCGGCGTCGACGACGGGGCGATCGTCGCGGGGCTGGGCGAGCCCCGTGCGGTTGCGCTGCTGATCCGCCGGGCGGTGCGGCGGAAGCGGTCTTGGCTGTGGCACGCGCGGGTGTTGACGGAACGCGCGATCGCGGGGGTGGTTGGCGTGGCGGTGCTGGCCGCGGGGCTGGTGGCGGCGCGGACCTGGCTGGGCGACCCGCGGCCGACGCGGAACTTCCTGGCGGAACTGAACGCGCCGATTGAGGCGCTGGCGGAGGACGAGCGGGCGTGGGCTCTGTATAAGGAGGCGTTCGCGGTGATCGGGGCACGGCAGGAGGACGCGCGTCAGGCGATGCAGGACCGGGCGCAGGAATCGGAGGGTCGCCCGCTGCCGCCGGGCGGCGCGGCGATCAGGGCGACGACGGCGGGGGTTGACCTGTTGCCCTCGATCGATCCGGCGCACCCGGACTACCCGGCGCTGCTTGCGTTGCTCGACGGGTTGCGTGGCTCGCTTGATTTAGCGCGGGCGGGCGCGGCGAGGCCCGCGGTGGGGATGCGGCTCTCGACGGCCTTGGAGGAATGGCATGACCAGGGACCCGGGTGGATCCCCGAGCCGCTCCCGGCGCCGGAGGACCTGGCGGAGCAGGAGTTGCTCGTCGGCGTGCTACTGCCCCACCTGGGCCCGATGCGCACCCTCGGGCGCTGGCTCTGCTTTGATGCGCTGGTCGCGCTGCGGGCGGGGGACGGGGCGCGGGCGGCCGAGTCGATCGGCGCGACGCTCGGGCTGGGCCGGCAGGCGGGGGCGGAGCCGTTCCTGATCTCGGGGCTGGTGGGGCAGGCGCTCGACGCGTTGGCGGCGGAGACGCTGGGGCGGGGGCTGCGTGAGTTCCCGGGGGCGTTCAGCGATGCGGATCTGATCGGGCTGGCGCACGAGTTCGGCGCGGCCCGGGGGCGGTGGTCGAGCTGGTCGTTCGAGTCGGAGACCTGGCTGTTCGAGGATTTCCTGCAACGCGCGTTCACCGACAACGGGCGGGGCGACGGGCACATCACCGACGAGGGGTTGCGTCTGTTTGGCGGAATCGCCTCGGGGTGGCAGGATGACCCGGCCGCGTTCTCTTTCGAGATGGTCGGGCAGGCTCTGGTTCTGGCGTCGCGACGGGAACTGCGTGAGGCGCACGCGCGGATCATCTCGCTCGCCGAATCGGATCTGCGGGCCGGGTACGCGCCGATCCGATCGGCGGCACTCCGGGTGATGGAGTCGATCGAAGCGCAGAGGGCCATGCCCGGGTTTGAGTTGATGGAGCCGCTCACGCCCGCGTTTGAGAAGACGATCTGGTCCACGAACCGGCTCCGGGCCCGGCTGGACGGGGTGCAGGCCGCGGTGGCGCTGGAGTTGCACCGGCGGGAGACGGGGGCGTGGGCGGGTTCGCTCGCGGAGCTCGCGCCTCGCTATCTGCCCACGGTGCCCGAGGACCCGTTTGTGGCGGGGCCGCTGCGGGTGGCGGTGGGGGAGGGGGGCGTGGTGGTGTACTCGGTCGGGCCCGATCGGGATGATGACGGCGGCGCGGCGGGCGGGGTGGGTTCCGCGCGATCGGATTCGTTCTTCGTGCCGGCGGAGGGCATGGCTCCCGATGGGGACTGGGTGCTGTTCCCGCCGGGGTGACGCGGGGGAATCGGCCCTGATTGAGCGATCTCCTGAGACGCTGCGGAGCAGAGCAATGCGCGCCGGGAAGCATTCCGGATCACCTCGTGGGCGTCGGCGGGTGGCACGGCTCGCCGTTGCAGCCGCTGTGTTCTACACGGGAGTCGCACCCCGCGCGGTGGCACGACGGCGCCGAAGACGGCGAGTCGTGGCACCCGGAGCGGTTTCTGCAGAGCACCGAGGTAGCCGTGGCACACGAGGGGAAGGCGATGGGTGAGAGACGGGCTGGAAGCCCGTCCCACCGAGGCAAAGGCGGCTTCGGCGCGAGACCTTATGGGCAGCCCGCGTTGAAGGCGGTGACGAAGGCGATCACATCGGCCAGGTCGAAGAGGCCGTCGGGGTTGAGGTCGGCGAGGGGGTCCATGCCGGTGAATGCGGTGACGAACGCGACGACATCGGCCAGGTCGAGCAGGCCGAAGGGTGCGGCGAGATCGGCGGCGTTGCAGGGGCCGACGGCGGCGGCGCCCGGCCAGAACCCGCCGGTGAGGGTGTAGTTGCCGCCGGTCATGGGGGTGGAGGCGTCGTGTTGCCCGATGGTGCCGGAGAGGGTGTAGGCCCCGCCGGCGCTGGTCCCGCCTCCGCCGTCGATGGTGGCCCACGAGATCGCGAAGAGCGGGTCGCCCGCGGAGGCGTGCGGGGCATGGACGCAGAGGGCGGCTAATTGGGCGCGTAACATGGGTGCTCCCCTCACTGGTGTGCCGGGTCACGCCCCGGCACGCCGGGCGGCCGGGCTGACCGTTGCGAACCAAGAGACATGGTACCGGTGATTGGCGGTGCGCCAAGGGGAAACAAGCGGGCGGCGCAGATCTCGGGATAGGCCTCGATCCGGTTCAGCCGGGGCAGCCCCCGTTGAAGGCGGCGACGAAGGCCGTGACATCGGCCAGGTCGAACAGCCCGTCAAGGTTGAGGTCGGCGACGGTTCCCATGGCGGTGAAGGCGGTGACGAAGGCGACGATGTCGTGCAGGTCGAAGAGGCCGTCGTTGTTGGCGTCGCCCCGGCAGGCTCGGACGCGGACGCGGTCGGGGAGGACCTCGACTCGGACGCCGATGCCGGCGGGTGTGACAGTGACGGTGTGGAAGGCGCCGGTCAGGGTGTCGGCGGCGAGGATGTCGAAGGCCAGGTTGTTGGGGGGGGCGTATCCCGGGGCGAAGGCGAGGGCGAGTGTGCCGTCGGCGTGGACAGCGCCGGTGCCGGCGAGGCGGTCGAACGACCCCGGTCCGGCGATGTCGATGTCGAGGGTGGCGGCGGGGCCCAGGGTGAGGTCGACGGCGGCGAGGGCGAGGTGGCCGATCGGATTCGCCGCGCCGCCCGCGTTGTTGGGCGCGATGACCCCGTCGGCGGCGAGGTGGCCGGAGAGCGTGCCGGTCCCGGTGAGGCGTTGGCCGGGGCCGAGGGCGATGGGGGCGTGTTCGCCGCCGTCGCCGATGAGTCGTGCGGAGAGCCCGTTGTTGGGCGTGGTGAGCCGGATCTCGCCCGCGCCGGTGATGGTCGTGCCGGCGGGGCTGCGGATCTCGGCGAAGCCCGGGCCGCACCCGGCGATATCGACGGTGATGACGCCCTCGTTGACGATGGGGCCCGCGAGCCGGAGCGCGCTGCCGCAGAGGACGCGTACCCGCGCGCCCGGATCGATCGTGACGGAGTCGAGCAGGACGGGGTTGGCGCTCGCGAGCACCTCGCCGGTGCCGGCGGTGCCGAGGCGCCCGCCGGTGATGGCGGAGTCGAAGCTGGTCAGCCGCACCGCCGAGCCGTCGCCGGCGAAGATGCGGCCCGGGCCGGACTGGGTGATGGTCGCCTGCTGGGCGAGCACGATGTTGCCGGTATTGATCGCCTGGATGAGACCCTGGTTGACTTTGTTGCCCTCGGTGAAGGTCATGTCGGCGGGGCCGGTGGTGAGGCCGTTGCGGTCGGCGGAGACGGTTCCGAGGTTGGTCAGGGCCAAGCGGATGTTGCCGGTCCCGGAGATGGTGTGGTCGGCGCCGTTGGTGAGGGCGAACCCGCCGCCGCCGAAGAGGCTCGAAAGGCCGGCGCTGTCGCCGAGGATTAGGCGTCCGGCGCCGGTCAGGGTGGTGGTGTTCGCGAACTCGGAGGCGAAGAAGCCGCTGGGCCCGAGGTCGATCACGCCGTGGTTCGTGAGCCCGCCCGGCCCGGCGAAGATGCCGGCGTTGCCGGACATCCGGACCGTCGAGCCCGGCGCGATGGTCATGGCGTCGAGGCCCACGCCCTGGGTGATGATCAGGATCCGCCCGGAGCCCTGGGTTTCGAGCGTGCCGCCGGTGCTTGTCGAACTCAGAACGACGGTCGAGGCGTCCTCGGCGCGCAGCACGCCGGAGGGCGACTGGGTGAAGTACGGCGGCGTGCCGAGATTCGCCGAGATGTGCACCGTCGCGCCGTTGGTCGCGACGATCTGCCCGTTGTTGGTCTTGCCCCAGCTCGACAGGCGCAGCTCGCGCCCGGCGATGTTCGCCTCGATGAGCCCGTCGTTCTGCATGGGGCTGGTGATCTCGCCTGCGCCCTCGATGGTGTGCCCGGCGTTCTGTACGAGGAACCAGGGCGTGCCGAAGAGGCCGTTGATCGACGCCGCGCCGCCCTGCGGGTCCATGCGGATGCCGCCGGCGCCGTTCAGGGTGAGGTTGGTGCCGAGCTGGAAGTTCGCCTGTCCCAGGTTGCCCGCGCCGCCGAGGGTGATGGTCCCGGCGTTCTCGACCTGGGTGCCGTAAACGGTGAGCCAGGCCTGCCCGCCGACGGACGAGTGCGCGACGCGCACCGAGACGGTCGGCAGCCCGATGCCGAGGTGGTGACAGTTGGCCACATTGTTGAGGATCGAGACCTCATACGCGCCGGGCTGCCCGAGGATGGCGGTCTGCGTCGACTGCGGCACGCCCGCGTCCCACCGGAACGCGTTGAACCAGCTCTCCGAGACGGGCTGGTTCCAGACGCTGAACCCGCCGGGCCCGGCGGGCTGGGCGTGGGCGCCGCTCACGGCGAGTCCCGCGGACACGGCCAGGGCGAACGAACGATTCATGGTCCCCGACATGGCGATTCCTCCTTCGGTGCGGCGCCGGAGGGCGGCCGTCTCCCGGGGAGTTCATGCGAGGGCGGAAGGGGGCGGGGGCAGACGGCGCCGAAAAAAGCGCCGGTCTGGGCCTTTTCGGACCCGAAGGCCCGGCTCAGGGGCAGCCGGCGTTGAACGCGGTGATGAACGCCACGACATCGGCGAGGTCGAAGAGGGTGTCGGGGTTGAGGTCGGCGAGCGGGTCGAGGGAGGTGAAGGCCGAGACAAAGGCGACGATGTCGGCCAGGTCGAGCAGGCCCGCGGGCGGAGCGAGGTCGGCCGGGCAGGGCGCGCCGAGGGTGCCGACGAATGAAGAGGCATCGTCGAGGGTGATCCACCCGATGTTCTCCCCCCAGGCGTATCCGCGGAAGCGCCGGGCGGCGGCGTCGTAGCGGGCTTGCTGGGCGAATGCGGCGAAGGTGGGGGCGGTGTTGAAGTTGATCCACCCGATGTTCTCGCCCCATGCGAAGCCGGCGAGGTTGCCGTTCGGGAAGATGTTGACGCCGAAGTTGGTGTGGTTGGTGTTGGCGTAGGGGCCGGCGCCGTTGCCAAGGTTGATCCACCCGATGTTCTCCCCCCAGGCGAAGCCGGTGAGGAAGGTCGCGGAGACGGCGATGTCGTCTGGGGCGGGGGCGCCGGCGAAGTTGAGCCAGCCTGCGTTCTCGCTCCAGGCGAAGGCGTGGTCGGGGTCGATGGGCACCTGGGCGAGCGCGGCTGGGGAGAGGGCGACGAGGAGCAGGGGGGTGGTGGTGGGGCTCGTCATGATGTCCTCTTTGGTTCCTGGGGCCAATGGGCGATCCGGCGTGGGCTCTCCCGGTGCTGCTACCGGACGGGCTCAATAGGTGAAGTTCGCGTTGGGGTCGGTCGTGCCGAGGTTGCCGGCATAGGTGTTGCCGCTGATCGGGGCGAAGTTGATGTTCGCGGCGACGATGGCCGCTAGGGCGTTGCCCGTGGCGATGTCCCAGTTGACCGAGGAATTGTTCGCGCAGGTGTTGCCGCGGATGAGGCAGCCCGCGGCGGTCACGCGGATTCCCCGGCCGTTCTCGGTGCATTGGTTGCCTTCGATGCGGGTGTCCGCGCCCGTCACCAGGATGCCGGCGATGGTGGACAACGGGCCGTTCAGCCTGCAGAGGTTGTTCCGGACCAGGCAGTCGGCGGCGGCCTCGATGCCGTGGGAGGAGTTTGCCGTCGAGACGCAGTCGACGATCGACGATCCGAGGTCGGCGCGGATCCCGGCATCGCCCGAGTTCTGATCGGCGATGCAGCGGGCGACGAGGGAGGACCAGAACACATTGATCCCGCCGAGCCGGTTCGAGACCACCACGCAGTCGACGACCGAGCAGGCGGTCAGGCCGAGGATGCCGCGGGACCCGTTGTGCTCGGCCCGGCACAGGGAGAAGATCGAGTTGGCGCCCCCGACAATCCCGTTCTGTTCGTTTCCGTGTGCCGCGCAGCGTGCGAACCCCGCGCCGGCCGAGGCCGTGAAGCCGTTCCGGCCGTTGAAGGACGCGGAGCAGTCCGTGAAAGTCGAGGACTCGCCGGCCTCGAATCCCTCGAACCCGCACTCCGATGCAGCGCACGCTCGTATCTGGGCGGCGTCTCCCACTTCGATGCCGGTCGAGCAGAGTGTGACCGAGACATGCTCGACACTGGCTCCCGGGCTGCCGAGGCGGAGTCCCTCGTTGAGCCAGCCGGTGAGATGTCCGTTCCTGACGCGGATGTTCTCGCTGTCCCCGAACGCGACGACGCCAGCCTGGCCGACGCCCCCGCCGAGGAGGGCGAAGCCGTTGAGATCGATCGTGACATTGTCGGCGGCGATGCCGATGCCCGACTTGCCGGCTTCGCCGACGAGGTTGCCCGCAAGGTAGTACGAACCGGGCTGTGTGATCATGTAGAGGCTGTCGGCGTCGCCGGGCGTGTTGGTGCTGTTGACGGCGATCCGCGGCTCGGGCCCGGGCGTGGGGGTGATCGGCCCGGGCGGCGGGTCGAGTGGGCCCGCGCCGGCACGCCCCGCGAGCAGGGCGCCCGCGGCGACGCCGCCGAGGCCCGCGAGCAGGGCGCGGCGGGATTCGGCGGGGTGCATGTCGGGGGTGTCGCTCATGGGTGCTCCCTGGTCGGCTAGATGCTGAAGTTTGCGTTCGGGTCGGTCGTGCCGAGGCTGCTCGCGACGGCGTTTCCGAACGCCTGTCCCGTCCCGGGCGTGCGCCGATCGACGATGGGGCCGAAGACATTGTTCGGCTGGAAGAGCCAGTTGTTGGTGTTGCCGGAGCATGTGTTGCCCACGACGATGTTGTTGGTCCCGTTGATGAGGATGCCGTAGAAGTTCTGGGCGCAGTAGTTTCCTTCGATGCGGTTGCCGCTGGACGGCGTGAAGATGCCGATCGAGTTGCCGACGCCGCTGTTCGAGACGCTGGTGTTGTGGAGCGCCCGGCACCGGAAGGCGAGGGAGATGCCAGCCTGCCCGTTCGCGCGGGCGGTGCAGTGCTGGATGGTGCTCTCTCCGCCGACGGCGAATCCGTTGTTGACATTGGACTGGGCGACGCACTCGGTGACGACGGAGCCGATCCCGACCTGGAATCCGTCGGCGTTGTTGCTCGCCGTCGAGTGCGAGACCGAGCATCCCTCCCCGGCGGAGAAGCCCCAGGACAGGTTGCTGTAGGCGGCGCAGCCCGTGACGGTGGAGGCCTGCCCGACCTGGATACCCGCGCCGACATTGCTGTACGACGCGCAATGGCGGACGACGGCGCCGCCCACCGCGGAGATCCCGATGCTGCCGTTCCCGGAGGCGGTGCAGTCCGAGATCGCGCAGCCGTTGATCCCGGCGATGCCGGACCCGCCGTTGTCGGTGGCGACGCAGCGGTGGGCCACGCTCGATCCCCCCATGACGAGCCCTTGCTGGGCGTTCGAGGCCAGCGACAGGTTCTCCATGAGGCAGTTGGAGACATCCTGCGTCGCCAGGTCGATGCCGCTCCCGCCCCACCCGCGGATGTGCCCGTTGCGGACGGTGACGCGGCTCAGGCCGCTGACGGTCGCGGCGATCCCGTCGAGGGAGCCCGCGGCGCCGATGAGGTCGTACCCCATCAGGTCGAGGCTGACGCCCGAGGCGGTGATCTCGATGCCGTGCCTGCCCGACACGCCGTTGATGTTGCCGGTGAGGTAGTACGAGCCGGGCTGGGTGATCTTGTAGAGACTGTTCGCGTCGCCCGGGGTGGTGGCCGGGCCGATGGGGATGCGCGGCTCGGGCCCGGGGGTGGACGCGACGGGCCCGGGCGGCGGGTTGAGCGGGCCCGCGCTCGCCTGGCCTGCCAGGAAGGCCCCGGCGGCCAAACCTCCGACGCCGGCGAGAAGGGCGCGGCGCGGGTGAAGGGCAGGGTTGGAGTCTCTGGCGGGCAGTTCCATCATGGTTGTTCCCTTGGCGCCGGGACGCGGCGCGCGTTGCTCGGCGTGGGGTGCTCAGTAAGTGAAATTCGCGTTCGGGTTGGTTGAGCCGGGGGAGGTGCCGCCGGAATCGCCCGTGACCGCGGCGGCGGTGGTCGCGTTGACCACGAAGATGACATTGCCGGCGACCACATCCCAGTTCAGCGTGTTGCCGGAGCAGGTGTTTCTGGCGATGAAATTACCGGCGGTGTTCACATCGACGCCGCGATCGTTGTCCGTGCAGTGGTTGTCTTCGATGCGGTTGTCGCTGCCGGTCACGAGAACGCCCGCGCCGTCGCCGCCGTTGCCGTTGGTGGAGCAGTCGTTCCCGAGGACGCGGGAGTCGCTGTTGACGACGATGCCGTTGGCGGTGTTGATGGCCACCGAGCAAGCGGACACGGTGCTGCCACTCCCCGCGTTGATGCCGTTGCCGGTGTTCTCGCGAGAGATGCACTCGGAGATCACGGTGGAGTTTCCTGAGACGATTCCCTGGCCGGCGTTCTTGAACGCGATGCACCGGGAGATGATGCCGCCGTCGTCCACCGCGATGCCGCCGCCGGTGTTTCCGCTGGAGACGATATCGATGACCACCGCGCTGTCGGAGAGGAACAGCAGGTCGACACCCCTGTCGCCCCAATTGCGGACCGAGCCGTTTCGGACCGTGACATTGGTGAGGTCGGGCACGGACAATGTGACGCCGTCGAAGCCGCCCATGCCGGGCACCCCGACCATATCAAAGCCGTTGAGATCGACCGTGACTCCGGAGGCGGCGATCTCGATGCCGTGCTTGCCCACGACGCCCGTGATGTTGCCGGTGAGGTAGTACGAGCCGGGCTGCGTGATCTTGAAGAGGCTGTTGGCGTCGCCGGGCGTGTTGGTCGCGCTGATCGCGACCCGGGGCTCCACCTCGGCCAGCGGCTTGGCGGTCGGCGCAACCGGGCCCGCGGGCGGGTCGAGCGGGCCGGCGAGGGAGATCGACGCAACGACAGACAGACCGAAGACGGCCGACCTTCGCTCCGACACCATGCCCGGGCTCCTCATGACCCACCCGAATGGTGGGATCGGTCAATCTACAACACGGGCGAACCCCGAACAAGCGATTCCGATGCGAATTCATGAACGCGCGATCCCCTGGGGTGCCGGCGCCCACGGGTGACGGGTCTGGCCCCCGGTGTGCCCCCCTCGGCCTACGGGCCGCCACCGAGGACCGGGCCGCCTCTCCCCCTCGCCTCCGCGGCCGGGCTCGCGCCCCCGCGTAAACCGGGAGCCGTATGGACCGATAGCACGCGCACGGACCGGGTCCTCCGGCCTCGCGAACTGACTCGGGGACTCACTTCAGAACTTACGGACAGCCCGCGAGGAACGCGCCGACGAACGCGCTGATGTCGCCGAGGTCGAACAGCCCGTTGTCATCGAGGTCGGCGATCGGCTCTCCCGAGACGAAGCCCGAGACAAACGCGCTGATGTCCGCGAGATCGAGCAGGCCGAAGGGTGGAGCGAGGTCCGCGGCGTTGCAGTTGGTGCCCGGGAGGACCGCGACGACGGCGGGCTCGGAGACGGTCGTCGAGCCGTTGTCGGTGACCGCGACGGTGTAGACGCCGTTGTCGGTGGCGATCGCGCCGTTGATCGTCAGCGCCGGCGTGTCGGCGCCGGCGACGCGCCCGCCGTTGTTCAGCGGTTCCCCGTTGCGCGACCACCGGTAGGTCGGCGTGCCGTACGCGGCGGCGCCGGTCGTCAGCGTGATCTGGTCGCCCGCGGTGACCGCGAGGGCGTCGGGCTGGTCGAAGATCACGGGGCCCTGAACGAGCTTGTACCGGGGCGCGTGGATGAGGTATTCGTCGGCATCGGAGGTCGTTCGATTGATGAAGATGCACGAGGTCGGTTTCGCAAGAGTGCAGCGAACCGCCACGAGATCCGTGTTGTCGAACGCCGAGGTGGGCGGCCCGGGGAGTGTCGCGAGCGCGTCGATCGCGGGCGGGCCCGACCCCGGGAAGGTCGCGGCGTCAACCCGGATGTCCATCCCGCTGAAGGACTGGGCGACCCCGTTCAGCGCGTTCCCAAACCGGACCTCCAGGACATCCGCGGACCCGCCCTGCTTCAGCACGATGCTGGGACCGTTCGGATCGGGGGCACCGATCTGTCGGATGTCGGGCTCGCCCAGGGGACGGTCGACGAACTCGTACATCCAGGCGGTGTGGTAGGTCGCCGAGTCCGCCGTGGTGGCGTCGGGCGGCGCGTCGGTATCGAAGAGCACCGTGAAACGGAAGGTCGCGCCTTGCATCAGGCGCGGATCCGGCGTGAGGCGGTATGTCTGCAGCCGCGCCTCGAGAACGAGAGAGACGGCGTCGGCCTGGGCGAGCGCGCCCATCGAGCACACGGTCAGCAGCGCAGGAATGCAGCGTTGTGTCATCGTGTTCATCGTCCCGGCTCCTTTACGGCACGACCGCGACGATCGCGGGCTCGGAGGTGGTGGTCCCGCCGTTCGCGACGATCTCAACGGTATAGACGCCGATGTCCTCCGCGTCCGCGTTGGTGATGGTGAGCGACAGCGTGTCCGCGCCGGAGATGTCCCCCCCGTTGACGAGCGGCTCGCCGTTGCGGCTCCAGGTGATGAAGGTGTTCGCACCCCGGGTGATCGCGCGGGCGTCGAGCTGGATCGTCTGCCCGGCGTCGACGGCGACATGCTCGGGCTGGGCGTAGATCTGCGGGCCGATCCCGAAGAATCCCCGCGCGGCCCGGCAGCGATAGATCACATCCTGCCCCGTCGTGTTCGAGCGGAGGATGATGAAGCCCTCGCGATTGTCGACCGTAACCGTGCCGATCTCGCCCCACCGCGTAACGCCCGGCGAGAACTGTCCCTCGGGAATGTTCTCCAGTTCGTTGAAATCGGCGATCGTTCCGGGCGCACCCGTGAAGAAATCTCCCGGGAAGCCGAAGCGGCTCTGCCCCTCCCCGCCCGCGATCCGCCAGTCGAGCCCGGTGCTCGCCAGGTTGGTCGCCCCGGGATAGACCTCGAGCACATCCTCGCCGACCCCACCACCGCTCGGGCCCCCGGGATCGGAGATGTTCACCGCGACCACCGAGACACCGTTCGACGGGGGGAATGTCCCCTCGAGATCGGGCAGGCCGAGCGGGCGGTTCACGATCTCGACGACACCGCCAGCGAACACCGCGCCCGGGCCCGCGAAGTTGGTGTTGAATTCGACACGCCAGAGCACCTCGGCCCCGTCGAGGCCGAGCGGGTCCTCATCCGCCTCGAGGAAGTAGACATAGGTCACGACGACGGGGACGGCCCCGGCCGAGCCGGCGGTGAGCGTGAGCGCCGCGGCGGCGAGACCGAGCCCTGGGAAACGGCGAACAGACGACGGCATGATGGGCGCCTCGATCGCACCGCCGCTGGGACGCCGGTGCCCTGGGTGACGCGTCGGGGCGACGGCCCCGACCGGACGACTGACTTTATCGGGAAGCGTCTGGGCCCGAACCAGCATTTCCCGTCGCGTGGGACCATTTCCAGTTGAGCGTGCGACTTTCGCGTAAGGCCCCCGCCGATCAATGCCGGCCGGCGTATGGACCGATAGTGTCTCGCAGGCGTCGCGTTCGGCCCCCGGAGCACCCCATGCCCCCGACGATGAACAGCAGCGACCTCGGCCCCGAGCTGCTCGCCCACATGAAGGCGATCAAGGCGAAGGCGATCGAGTACGGGCTCGACTTCTTCGAGGTCGTCTTCGAGAAGCTCGACTTCGAGACCATGAACCAGATCGCCGCGTACGGGGGCTTCCCCGTGCGGTACCCGCACTGGCGGTGGGGCATGGAGTTCGACAAGCTCAGCAAGCGCGACGCGTACGGGCTGGGGCGCATCTACGAGATGGTGATCAACAACGATCCCTGCTACGCCTACCTCCAGGAGTCCAACAGCGTCACGGACCAGAAGCTTGTCATGGCCCATGTCTACGGGCACGCGGATTTCTTCAAGAACAACGCCTGGTTCGGCAAGACCGAGCGGAAGATGATGGACCAGATGGCCAACCACGCCACGCGCGTGCGGCGGCACATCGAGAAGCAGGGGGGCGAGGCGGTCGAGCGGTTCCTGGACGCGTGCCTGGCGGTCGAGCACCTGATCGACCCGCACTCGGTCTTCATGCGCCGCGACCCCGAGGTGGACGAGGTCGAGCCCTTCGAGTTCCGCAAGCTGCCCGCCAAGGACTACATGGACCCGTTCATCAACCCCGCCGAGGAGCTCGACCGGCAGCGGGCCGAGTACATGGCGCGGATCGCGGCCCGCAAGACCGCCTTCCCGAAGCGCCCGACGCGGGATGTGCTCCGCTTCCTGCTGCGGCACGCCCCGCTGGAGGACTGGCAGTCGGACATCCTGGGCATCGTGCGCGACGAGGCGTACTACTTCGCGCCCCAGGGGATGACCAAGATCATGAACGAGGGCTGGGCGACCTACTGGCACTCGAAGCTGATGACCGAGCACTTCCTCGAGGACGCGGAGATCATCGACTACGCCGAGCAGCACTCGGGCGTGGTGCACATGCCGCCCGGGGGCTTCAACCCATACAAGATCGGCGTCGAGATCCTCAAGGACATCGAGCGCCGCTGGGACCGCGGGCAGCACGGGGCGCGGTGGGAGGCCCTCGAGGGCATCGGCGAGAAGGAGCGGTTCGACGACGGGAGCAAGAAGGGGCGCGAGAAGATCTTCCAGGTCCGGGTGATCTACAACGATGTCAACTTCATCGACGAGTTCCTGACGCCCGAGTTCGTCGAGAAGCACCAGATGTACCAGTTCCGCCGCGACCCGCGCACGGGCGAGGTCAAGGTCGTGACGCGCGACTTCAACCGCGTGAAGCAGACGCTGCTCTACCGCATCACCAACATGGGCCAGCCCTTTGTGTATGTCGCCGACGGGAACTACCTCAACCGGGGCGAGCTCTACCTGGCCCACGAGTTCAACGGGCTGGAGGTCGACGCGGCCAAGGCCGTCGAGGTGCTGCGGGCCCTGCGGGTCCTCTGGGGCCGCCCCGTGCACCTTCAGGCGCGGGTGAATGAGGACATGACGCTGACGACGCTGGAGGCGCCGGACTCCGAGCCGAGGCGGCAGAAGATCACCGACGAGCTGCCCAAGCCGGCACATGAGATCGCCTGAATCGGCCCGCGTTCACTCCGCCCCCTCGATCATCCGCTCCAGCCTCTCCAGCCGCCGCCGGAGCTCCCGGTTCTCCCGCTCGAGATCCTCGAGGCGCCGCCCCGCCGCCTCGACCTCGGCGGCCTGTTCGGCGCGGAGTTCGCGGATCGCCTCGACCACCATCGCCTCGTACCCCCGCGCGGTGACATACAGATAGCCGTCCTCCCCCTCGCTCACCCAGTCCGGGAAGACCTGCGCGACCTGCTGGGCGATCCAGCCCCGCTGCTCGCCCGGCGTGTAGGAGAAGTGGTCCGGGTCGGCGTATTCGAAGGTCACGCCCTCGAGCCGGAGCAGGCGGTCGAGCACGCCGTCGAGCGGCCTGATCTCCCGCTTGAGCCGCTGGTCGGAGAAGACCGACCAGAGCCCCCCACCCGGCTTGCCCGCGTCGCCGTACGAGTTGATCGCGAAGGTGAACGCCTTGGCCCCGCCCACGGTGAGTTGCGAGGCGGCGATGATGTCGTTGTTGACGAACAGGTCATCAGCGACCGTGACATCGTTGCCGGTGAACACCGTTCCCTCGATCTGGACATTCTGGCTCGCGTCGATGTCGACGATCGACGCGGCGTTGATGTCGAGCAGTCCGTTGGAATCCAGCTGAAGCGTGGCGCCGGCGCCGAGCACGAGCGTGTTGCCCGCGCTCAAGCCGGCGGAGATGCCCGCGGCGACAGAGATCGAGTCGGCCGCGTCAACATCGATGTTCTCGGCCGACGAAACCACCAGGCCCTCCCCGGTCTCGATCCTGCCCGCGTTGTTGAAGAGCAGTTTCGTCGAGGTGAGCGTCGCGTGATTGGATGAGAGGGCGGTGTCGGTCACGCGCACGCCGTCGTCGGTCAGATTCTGGGCGAAGAGGTGGAGCCTCGTGTCGGGCGTGTCATCGCCCAGGCCGAGCCTCCCCTGGACGAAGACATCCCCAGCCCCCACGAGCGTGTTGTTGCCCCCGAGACTGATGCCGCCGTTCGAATTGACTCGCACCCGCGTGGCGCCCCCTGATTGAACGCGGAACGCCGATTGGCCCGACACCGCGGAGACATGGAGGCGGTCGCTCGGCGACGACACCCCGACGCCCACAGCGCTGCCGTTGCCGACCACCCCGAGGATGACATCGCCCCCGTCGCCGTTCAAGACGAGCGTTGACGGAGACCCGTTGCTGCGGGCCATGATCTCGTTGTTGTCGAGCGCGAGATTCGCGCCATCGACCAACCCGAGAACGGCGAACCCGCCGGAGCCCGCCGCCGCGTCGGACCCCGATTGGATGTGGAGGTTCGCCGCGGGGTTCACCCCGCCCCCGATCGCCAACTGCGCCGACCCCATGGTGACCGCCCCAGCCAACGGCGTGGTCATCAGCCCCCCGCTCACGCGGTCGAGCGAGTCGCTGTTGATCGCGAGTTGGGCGGGCCCGACGCCGCCGTTCGCGACGGAGAAGACATTGCCCGAGAGCGCCAGCGCCGCGCCCGCCAGGTAGGTCGTGTCGTTGTCGAGATTGTCGGCAAACC
>DAINDF010000011.1:130872-140154 GCA_036732005.1 Phycisphaerales bacterium | reverse complement strand
CTCGGAGCCCGCGGTCGAGTCGTCGGCGCGGAACTGGGCACGGCGGCTGCGGCGGGGACGGCCGGCGTCGTCGCCCTGGGCGGCGGCGGGCTCCTCGCCCTCGGCGGCGCCGGTGCGCTGGCCCTTGCCCTCGGCGATCGACTTGCAGAGCTCACGCACGATTACATCGATCGAACGCATGCTGTCGTCGTTCCCGGGGATGGCGATGTCGGCCATCTCGGGGCTGGCGTCGGTGTCGATCAGGCAGACCGTCGGGATGCCGAGCTTGCGGGCCTCCTTGAGGGCCGTGACCTCGCGGTTCACATCGATGACGACGAGAGCTCCCGGGAGCTTGCGCATGTTCCGGATGCCGTCGAGGTTTCGCTTGATCTTGGCCATCTCGCGGCGGAGCTGGCTCTCCATCTTCTTCGAGTAGGACTGGAAGTTGTCGTTCGCCGCGATCGATTCGAGCTCCTCGAGCCGCTTGAGGCGCGAGCGGATCGTGCCGAAATTGGTCAGCGTGCCGCCCAGCCAGCGCTCGGTGACGAAGTGCATCCCGATGTCGGCGACATGCTGCTCGAGCACACCCTTGGCCTGACGCTTGGTGCCGACGAAGCAGACATCCTTGCCCGACGCGGTGACCTTGGTCAGGAACTTCTTGGCGAGAAGAAGGCCCTTGACCGTCTCCTTGATATCGATGATGTGGATGCCGCTGCGCTTCCCGTAGATGTACGGGCCCATGCGCGGGTTCCAGTTGCTTGCGCGCTGCCCGAAGTGGATCCCGGCTTCGATGAGTTCCTGGACGAGTGGGTTCGACATGGTCTGCTCTCTGTCAGCGACACCGGCGGGGACGATCGGCACGCCGCGCGCCCGCCGAGGGCGTCGCAGCCGTCTCCGCCCGAGGGCGCTTCACGGCGGATCGAGGTCCGCTGGGTTGCACTTCCGTTCGCCCCGAGGCTCCCCGCCCCGAGGCGTGCCCCTGCCCGCCGATCGAGCAGGGTCGGAACTATAGACCCGGCCGGGCCGTGCGGGAAAGTGCGGACTTCGTTCGGATCGAGGGCCCCCCAGCCTCCCCCGTTCTCTCGGCGGACGGGTGATCCCGTTCTGTTCGCCTCAACTCGCTCGCAGCCCCGGTCGATCCGGGGTCTGCGGGGGCGACCCCCGCGGCGAAGAGGACGCAGCATGCACCCGGATCCCGGCATCCCGGCCCGCCGTTCAGCACGGCATGAGATCGTCCTGCCGACGCGGCTCCAGGTCTGCCGGGAGCACGCCGCCCAGGTTGCGTTCCGCGGGAGCGCGATCTGGTCGGGAGAGGCCGTCGACGCCGACCTGATGAACCTGAGCGGGGTCGGGGTGGCGCTGATCTCGAACCGGTTCGTTCCGGTGGGGTGCCTGCTGCGGATCCGGATCTACGGTCTGAACAACACCCACGGGGCGGCGCTGGTCGACGGGCGGGTGCGCGTGCAACGGAGCGAGATGACCGACAGCAGGCCCGGGTACCTCGTCGGGGCCTCGTTTGAGGACGACGACGGCGTGTTCCGCCGGGACCTCGACCTGCTGCTCAAGCGCCTCGAGAACGCCCCCGACGAGGAGGCCGCCTGATGTTCGACCCGACGCGGCTCGTCACGCGGGACCTGATCGACCTAGGGAGGATCGGTGAGGCCGAACTCGCGGCGGCACGCACGCACGCGGCGAGGGAGGGCCTGGGTGTCGTCGAGGCGCTGCTGGCCCTCGGGAAGGTGGATCACCGCGAGGTTGCCATCGCGCGGGCGCGAGCCGCCGGGGTTCCGTTCGTGGATCTGGACCACCACGCGATCAACGCGGGGAACGCCGCGCTGATAAGTAAGCAGACCATCCGCGAGATGATCGCATTCCCGCTCTTCGTGGTCGGGGGCGTGGTGACGGTGGGCATGGCCGACCCGACCGAGCGGGCCGCGGTTGATCATCTGCGTCGGCAGATCGGGCAGGAGATCTACCCGGTGGCGTGCGAGGAGCCAGCGCTGCGGTCGCTGATCGACAGGCTCTGCGGGGAGCGTGCCGCCTGAGGGCGGCCCATGCGAGGGACCCGGGATGATCCCGCTCGGCAATCGCAAACGGGGGCAGACAATCGCGGAGTTGCTCGCGACGGTGCTGCTCGTCGGCGTGGTCGCGGCGCTGGGGGCGCCCCGGCTCGCGGGCGCAAGCGTGGACACCCGCTCCTCCAAGATGGAAGACACGCTTGCCGAGGTCCGCTCGGCGATCGGGGCGTACCGCGCGCGGGCCGATCGCGAGGGGCTGGCCCCGTTCCCGATGCTCGAGCAACTGTCGGCCCCCGGCGCCGTCGCGGGGCTCGTGCTTCCCGCGAACTCGCTGACGGGGGTCCGGGGCGTGCAGCCCGTGACCCGCGACCAGGCCCGCCGCCGGGCTGTGCTCAACGAGGGCCGGTTCGGCTGGAACTACTTCGTGGACAACCTGGCGAACCCGCCCGAGGCGGTGTTCTACGCGAACTGCCGCGGCCGGACCACCGCGCCCGCCCCCGGGCCGGGCACGCTCAGCGCCAACGAGTTGTGAGGCGCCTCCCCCACTCCGCCCCGCGTGACGGGCGCTCGGGATCTCACCCTATCCCATAACACGCTCAAGACCCCGCCTCTGAGGCCCCGCCGGCTCCTCACCCCCCCAATCGGCACGACCGGAGCCGGGCCCGTGTGCGCATCGCGGACGGGATGAAGGGCCGATTTCGGAGCCCCGATATCCGGGGGCCGGGCAACCTCAGAAGGGGCAGATCATGCGCAAGCCGAACCGAAACCGCCGCTCGAAGCAGACCAAGCGCGAGAATCGGTTGCGGCCGGAGACGCTGGAGGACCGGATTCTGCTCTCTGGGACCTGGGTCGACGCGGACACGGGCGATGCGCTCGATGGGGCCTCCGACGGCGCGGACGCGTTCCACGGCACCGGTGGCGCCGACCTGGCCGATGGACTGGGCGGGCACGACAACCTCTTCGGTGAGGGCGGGAACGACACGCTCTCCGGCGGCGCGGGCGATGACTCACTCTTCGGCGGCGCCGGCAACGACATCCTCAGCGGCGGAGACGGCGACGATCTCCTCGACGGGGGCAGCGGCGCCGACACGGCCTCGTACGCGGGGTCGGGTGTCCGCGTCGTGACCGACCTCGAGGCGGGCACCTCGACCGGCGAGGGCAACGACACGCTGACCGGCATCGAGAATGTCACCGGCTCGGCGCACAACGACATCCTCAAGGGAGACGCCAACGCGAACACGCTCGACGGCGGCGCGGGCAACGACTACCTCGAGGGCCGGGGCGGGAACGACACGCTCTCGGGCGGCGCCGGCAACGATGTGATCGACGCGGGGACGGGGGACGACACCGTCTCGGGCGGTGCCGGGAACGACCTGCTGATCGGCGGCGAGGGCGAGGACACGCTGACCTTCGCCGGATCCTCCTCGGCGGTCTCGGTCGATCTCGGGGCGGGGACGGCGACCGGTGAGGGGAACGACACGCTCGTCGGCTTCGAGCATGTCACCGGATCGTCGGGGCACGACACGATCACGGGCGACGCGGGCGCGAACACGCTCCGCGGCGGCGCGGGCAACGACACCGTGCGCGGCGCGGGCGGGGCGGACACGCTGTACGGCGGCTCGGGCCACGACACGCTCGAGGGCGGCGACGCCGAGGATGTGCTCTGGGGCGAGAGCGGGAACGACACGCTGCGGGGCGACGCCGGGGATGACACGCTGTACGGCGGGTCTGGCAACGACACGCTCGAGGGCGGCGAGGGCAACGACACGCTCATGGGCGAGAGCGGGCGTGACACGCTGCGGGGCGGCGCGGGTAACGATGTGCTCGACGGCGGGTCGGACAACGACACACTCGAGGGCGGCGCCGGCAACGACTCGCTCACGGGCGGCTCGGGAGACGATGTGCTCCAGGGCGGCGAGGGCGACGACATCCTCATCGGCGGCTCGGGCAACGACACCATCGTCGGCGGGGCGGGCGAGGACACCGTCAGCTTCGCGGGCTCGAACGCCGCGGTGAAGGTCGACCTCGGGGCCGGCACCGCGAGCGGATGGGGGACCGACACGATCAGCGGCGTCGAGCATGTGACCGGCTCGGAGCACGCCGACATCATCACCGGGGACGAGAACGCCAATGTGCTCCGCGGTGGCGGCGGGAACGACACGATCACCGGCGGGGCCGGGGCCGACACGCTCGAGGGCGGGGCCGGGGACGACCTCTTCCACGCCGACGGGTCGGACATCATCTCGGGCGGCTCCGGCGAGGACACGGTCTCCTTCGCCTCGTCGGACTCAGGCGTCTCGTTCAACCTCGCGCAGGCCGAGGTCGAGCGGGTTATCGGAAGCGACCACGACGATGTGTTCTCGATCAGCGGCGCCGGGGCCGGCGATCACTTCGTGATCGACGCGGGCGGCGGCGCCAATGTGATCGACCTGAGCGCCTACGACCTCGACGATATCACGATCGACCAGGCCGCCGGGACCGTCACCGTGGACCTCGGGAACGGGGATTCGTTCACGGTCGAGTTCAGCGGCGTGGAGCAATTCGCGGTCGGCGGGCTGGGCGACGCCCCCAGCATCAGCACGGGCGGAGATCTGATCGTCGGGGAAAGCTCGGCCGTGCAGATCAACGCGACCGGGCTGAGCGGGGGCACCGCGCCGCTGTCGTACTCGTGGACGCAGGTCTCTGGGCCGGCGGTGACGGTCGCCGACGCCGACACGGCCCACCCCTCCTTCGAGACGCCCGAGCTTGATTCGAATGTCGCGATCAGGTTCCGCGTGGAGGTCTCCGACGGCGCGAGCACGAGTGTTGAGTATGTGACGGTCGGCGTGAGCGCCGACAACGACCCGGTCGTCATCGACCCGGGGCCGGACCGCATCGTGGACGAGGGCGAGGCGGTGACGCTCGGGGCGACCATTGTCGACCCCGAGGGGTACGCGGTGACGCAGGTCTGGGAACAGGTCTCGGGCCCCGAGGTGACGCTGACCGGGGCGGACACGCAGAGCCCGTCGTTCGTTGCGCCGAACCTGACCGAGGACACCGATCTGGTCTTCAAGATCACGGCGTCCGACGGTGAGACCGAGGTCGTCGAATTCGTGACGGTGCATGTGGAGGCAGCGGACGACGCGGCGCTCGTGAGCGCCGGGCCCGATCTCGAGGTTGACGAGGGCGAGACGGTCGAGCTCCGCGGCGTCGCGGTCGACCCGGAGGCCGGGGAGCTGACCTACTCGTGGGAGCAGGTCTCGGGCCCGCCCGTCGTGCTGAGCGGGGCGGACACCGCGAACCCGACCTTCGACGCCCCCGAGGGCGTGGCGAACACGACCGTCGAGTTCAGGCTCACCGTGTCGGACGGCGTGAACGAATCAACGGACACCGTCGCGGTGACGATCAACGCCGACGACGACGCGCCGGAGTTCGTCTCCGCGCCCACGCTGAGCGTGGGCGAGCGCGAGGCCGTCGAGCTGAGCGCCGAGGCGACCGACCCCGAGGGGAACGGGATCACCTACTCGTGGCGTCAGGTCGCCGGGGCCCCGGTCACGCTGAGCAACGCCGACACCCAGAACCCTTCGTTCACCTCGCCCGAGGGGATCACCAACTCGTGGCTGAAATTCGTGGTGACGGCGAGCGACGGGGATGTCTCGACCGCCACCACGGTCGAGGTGCTCGTGAACGCGGTGAACGACGCCCCGATCGTTGAGGCCGTGGGCGATTTCGCCGTCGACGAAGGCGGGACGGCGACCCTCACCGCCAGCGCGAGCGACCCGGAGGGCAAGGCGCTGGCCTATGAATGGACGCAGGTCGACGGGCCCGAGGTCGAGATCATCAACGCCACGGGCGCCGAGGCCTCGTTCACCTCGCCCGATGTCGATGAGCCGACGACCCTGACATTCCAGGTGGCGGTGACCGACGGCGCCAACACCACGATCGACACCGTCACCGTGACCGTGAACCCAGCGGAGGCGCCCGACGCGGGCGGCGACGCCGGGGGTGCCGATCCTGGCGCGGGCGACGGCGGCGAGGCCGAGCCCGGTGGTGGCGTCGATCCAATCGACGGAGGCGATGGTGAAGTTGACGCCGGCGGCGACGGGGGCGGCGATGCCGGTGCCGGCGGTGGTGATGATGCCGGCGCGGGTGGTGACATCGGCGGGGGCGAGATCGGCGTGCCCGAGGGCCCGCTCACCGTCAGCGCCCCCGCCCTGCTGAACGCCGCGGAGGGAACAACGGCGGAGCTCTCGGTCAACCTTTCGCAGGCGACGGGCGAGGTGACCTACGCCTGGAGGCAGGTCGCCGGAACGCAGACGATCACCCTGTCCGGGTCGGACACCGCCAACCCGACCTTCGAGGTGCCCGAGCACACCGACAACGAGATCTACATCTTCGAGGCGACCGTCGAGGACGACACGGGCGTGCAGACCGTGCAGGTCGCGGTCCGCGTCGAGGCCGACAACGACGCGCCGCAGGTCGAGGCCGACGACGACGCGGAGGCGCTCGGCGAGAGCCGGTACGCGATCGGCTCGACCGCGAGCGATCCGGAGGGCCAGACGCTCTCCTACCGCTGGGTGCAGGTAGGGGGCCCCGATGTGCGCGTGCTCAACGGCTCGGGGTCGAGCCTGGTCTTCTCCACAAGCAGGCTGAGCGAGCCCGCGGAGCTGACCTTCGAGGTGCAGGTCTCCGACGGCACGAACATCTCGACCGATCTCGTGACCGTGATGGCCAACCCCGGCAACTCCGCCCCCGATGTCTCGGTGGGCGACGACCTGACGGTGGGCGAGGGCGAGACCGTGCAGCTCCGCTCCGTCGCCTCCGACGCGGACGAGGACGAATTGACCTACACCTGGCGGCAGACCTCGGGGCCCGCCGTTGAGCTCGACGACCCGCACAGCCCCTCCCCGACTTTCGTCGCCCCCTCGACCGCCGGCGACGAGGAGATCACCTTCGAGCTGACCGTCTCGGACGGGGCGAACGAGTCGACCGATTCGGTCGCCGTCTTCGTCGTGGGCGAGAACGACCCGCCGGTGGTCGACGCCGGGCCGTTCCAGAGCGTCAACGAGAACGACACCGTCCAACTCTCCGCCAGCGCGAGCGATTCGGACAGCGAAGCGCTCACCTACACCTGGCGGCAGGTCGGCGGCGTCCCCGTCGAGATCACCGGGGGCGACGCGCCCAACGCCTCGTTCACCGCGCCCGAGGGAATCACCAACTCGTACCTGACCTTCGAGGTCGAGGTGACCGACGGCGACCATGTCGTGACCGACCGCGTCGTCATCCTCGTCAACGCCGACAACGACGCCCCGACCGTGGACGCCGGGCCCGATTTCAGCGCCGCCGAGAACACCGTCGTCCGCCTCCCGGCCCAGGCCTCCGACCCCGAGGGACGCGAACTCGCACACACCTGGGAGCAGGTGGGCGGCCCGGCCGTCGACCTGAGCGACCCCTTCGCGCTCGACCCCACCTTCACCGCACCGAATGTCGCCGAGGACACCGAGCTGACTTTCCGGGTCACGACCAGCGACGGCGTGCACACCGTCGTGGACACCGTCACGGTCACGGTGACGGGCGTGAACGATGCGCCCGAGCCGACCAACGCGACCACGATCGTCACCGAGGACACTCAGGCCGGCGTCATCCTCGCCGGGACCGACCCGGACCTCGGGCAGGAGGTCGAGTTCTACCGCGTCGAGGCCCTCCCCGATGTCGGCACGCTCGCCTTCGAGGGCGCCCCGGTGAATCCGGGCGACACCTTCACCGCCGAGCAGATCGCCTCGGGCTCGCTCACCTTCACGCCGCCCGCGGACTACAGCGGCACCACCACGCTCGAGTTCAGCGTCTCGGACGGCGAGGCGTGGTCCGCCGAGCCCGCGACACAGACCATCGTCATCGTGGCCGACGCGGACGCGCCGGTCGTGTCGACCGCGGACGCTTCGGGCACGGAGGACTCCCAGATCCCCCTCACCGTCGGCGTCAGCCTGACCGACGCGGACGGGTCGGAGTCGATCTCCAAGGTCACCGTCAGCGGCGCCCCGCGAGGGTCGATCTTCACAGACGGCGCCAACACCGTCACCGCCTGGAACGGCACCGCCAACATCACCTCGCTCGACCTTGCGAATCTGCGCATCATCCCCGCCGAGAACAGCGATCAGGACTTCGTGCTGACCTTCTCCGCCACGAGCCGAGAGGCAGACGGCGGCGACACGGCCGTCGGGGCGGCCACGCTCACCGTGCACATCGAGGCAGAGAACGACCCCCCGATCGCGCTCGACGGTTCGGTCGAGATCGATGAGGACGAGGCCGCGGTCATCTCGCTCGGCTCGGCCGAGGTCGATACCGGCGACGCCGCGACCAGCTTCCGCATCGACTCGCTGCCCGATCACGGCTCGCTGCTGCTCAACGGGGTCCCCGTCTCGGCCGGCGACGAGATCTCGGCGCACGATGTCTCCCACGGCAGGCTGACCTTCCAGCCCGACGCGGACTGGTCGGGCTCCGCGTCGTTCGAGTTCAGCGTCTCCGACGGCGAAGTCTGGTCGGACTCGCCGGGCACCTTCACCGTCAGCGTCGCCGGCGTGGCGGACGCGCCGGAGGTCGATCTCGCCGACTCCTTCGGCACCGAGGACGGCGTCATCCCGCTGCACATCGCCGCGGCAACGACCGATCTGGACGGCTCCGAGCAGATCACCGCGATCCGCGTTTCGGGCGCCCCAGCGGGCTCCGTCTTCTCCGACGGCGTGCACACCGCGACCGCATACGGCACGCCCGTCGATGTGACCGGCTGGGACCTCGCGAGCCTGACGATCACTCCTTCGGAGAACTATGACATCAACTTCGAGCTTCAGGTCAGCGTGACCGCCACGGAACCCGACTCCGGGCACAGCACAACCACCACCGAGTCGCTGACCGTCAATGTCGAGGCCGTCAACGACGCGCCGGTCGTGCAGGCCGGCTCCGTGACCGTCAGCGAGGACCACACCGCCATCCTCCGACTCGGCGCGGCCGAGCTCGACACGGGCGACCAGGTCGAGTCGCTCCGTATCGACGCCCTCCCGTCCAACGGCCGGCTGCTGCTCAACGGCGAACTCGTCGCCGAGGGTCAGGTCATCGACAAGTCCCTCGTCGATGCGGGCGCGCTGACCTTCGAGCCCGACGCCGACTGGAGCGGGACCACCTCGGTCCGGTTCAGCGCGTTCGATGGCGACCTCTGGTCCGAGACCCAGGGCGAGCACACGATCTCCGTCACCCCCGTCGCCGACGACGCCGCCCTCACCCTCTCCGACGCCGCCGGGCTCGAGGACAC
>DAINDF010000011.1:0-130772 GCA_036732005.1 Phycisphaerales bacterium | reverse complement strand
CCGTCGCCGACGACGCCGCCCTCACCCTCTCCGACGCCGCCGGGCTCGAGGACACCCCCATCCCCCTCGACATCGCGAGCGCCGTCCACGACGACTCCGAGACCCTCTCGGTCACCGTCGCCGGCGTCCCCAACGGCGCCTCCCTCTCCGCCGGAACCGACAACGGCGACGGCTCGTGGACCCTCAGCCCCGATCAGCTCACCGGCCTGACCATCACCCCGCCCCCCAACTTCTCCGGATCCTTCAACCTCACCGTCTCCGCCACCACCACCGACGGACACGACTCCGCCACCGTCTCCGACACCCTCTCCGTCTCCGTCCAGGCCGTCGCCGACGACGCCGCCCTCACGGTCAACGAGACGGTCGGTGTCACCGGCGGCCCGCTGCCGTTCGAGATCGGGCTGACGCTCGGGGACGCCGACGGCTCCGAAGCCGTCAAGATCACGATCACGGGGCTTCCGCCCGGCGTGACCCTCTCCGCGGGGACGCTGAACCCCGACGGCTCCTGGACTCTGACTCACGACCAGCTCGATGGGCTCGCCATCATGCCGCTCAGCGGCTATGTCGGGAACTTCGGCCTCACGATCACCGCGGTCACCACGGAAGCCAACGGCGACTTCGCTGAAACGGTGACCCACACCAAGGTCACGCTGCTGCCAGGCACCAAGGCCTCCGAACCGGAAGCGGAGCGGCCGAACGAGGGGTCGGCCTCGCCGATCTCCCTCCCCCCGGCGCCCAACGAACTCGACTGGTCCGACGAGGTCGAGCTCGGCGTTCTCGACACGGTCGCCGAGATCGACCAGACGCTCGAACGCCTCGACGGGCAGATGCGTGACCTCGACCTGCCCGCACCCACCGGCGAGTTGACGGACCGGGACCTCGGGTACGCGCCCGTGTTTGAGGTGCCGCCGATGGTCGCCGAGGAGCGCCCCGACCGACCGGTGCCCCCTCCCGGCACACCGCTCTTTGAGTTCACCAGAGCGACCGGCGCCACGCCGCCGGGGGACCCGGGCGCCGCGGGCCGCGAGGGCAGGCTTGTCGCCCCCTCCGATCCGGTCGATCCCGCGGAGGACCAGGCGGTGCGCACGCTCCGCGAGCAGTTCGCGCAGGCGTTCACGGTGCTCTGGAGCCTGGCACGGTCACTGGGCGTGCGCACCAGCGCCGACGACAAGGCCGGGAATGAACGGGGCCCATCGCACCGCCGCTGAACCCGGGAGGGAATAAGACATGCTCAACCAGAAGAACGGCACCGGCCAATCGCCCCCCGAGACCGACGCGCTGATCGACGAACTCGCGCAGGGCACGCCGGACGCAATCAAGAAGCTCCGCCACCACACCAGGCTCTCCATCCGCGTCAAGGTCATCGTCGAGCCCGCGAGCCTCAGCCAGCGTGACGGCGTCCGCCTCCAGGGCGTCACGGGCGACATCTCCGCGGGCGGAACGCAGATCCTGCTCGCCCGGCCTCTTCGCATCGGCGACCTCTACCAGGTCTCGTTCGACCGCGAGCAGCTCGACCTGCCCAGCGTCTACGCCCTCTGCCTCCGCGGCAGGCTTGTCCGCCCCGACGCCTTCGAGGCCGGGCTCCGGTTCCTCGAACCCATCGTCCTCCCGACCGACGACTCGGAACGCAAGTCGATCCTGTAACTCCCCGTCAAGACGCGAGCGAAGATGAGCACCCAGACCGAGACGATCGCGCACGAACCGGGGCATGAGGCCTGGGCCGAGAAGCCCAAGCCGCTTGACCTGTTCACGGCCATCACCGCCATCGAGAGGCAGTCGCTCCCGCCGCGCGAGCGGGCGGCCGCCTTCCTCGAAGCGGTCTGCGCCTCGCTCGGGTGCCTCGCCGGCTCGTTCTCCGTCGCCCTCGGCGGCGAGGAGGCCGAGTTCCGGCACCTGAGCGAGACCGAGGGCGCCAACGCCTGGATCGCCACGCTCAACGCCGCCGGGCTCGAAGCCCGCTCGCACGCCCGGTCGATCGCGAGGCTCTTCGGCAAGGACTCGGGCATCCCCGAATTCGCGGTCATCGCCTGCCCCATCGACTTCCCCGGGCGCGACCCGTTCGGCGGCGTCGCCGTGCTCGTGCGGTGCCCGGACATCCCAGAAGCGGAGCGGCTGCAGCTCCACCTCCGCAGCGCCTGCCTCCACGCGTCGGGCATGCTCGCCAAGCCCGCGGCCTCGCGGCGCTCGACGGTCGAAATGGACGACATCGCCCGCGTGTATGCGCGCGCCGGGCAGTTCCACAATCTCCACGAGTTCGCCTACACGATCGCGAACAGCGCCCGGCAGCGGTTCAACTGCGACCAGTCGTCGCTCGGGCGGGTCGACCGGGGGCGGATCCGCCTGCTCTGCATCTCGGGGCTCGACCAGATCAAGCGACGCAGCCCCGGCGTCCACCTCATCGAGCAGGCCATGGGCGAGTGCGCCGATTCGCAGCAGCCCATGATCGCCCAGCCCGCGGAGAACTGGGACGACGCCGACTTCGCCGAGCGGGGCAGGCTCCACGAGCGCTGGCGGGCGGCGACCGGCGGCGCCTGCGTGCTCAGCCTGCCTATCCGATCCGGGGAGGAGGTGGTGGCGGTGATCTCGTTCCGCCGCGCCGGCGACCAGCCCTTCGACGCCGACGACATCGACGCGCTCGAGAAGCTCCTCGCCCCGCTCGCCGGCGCGATCCCGCTCGTCCGCCGGGCGACCCGGGGCCTGGGGGCCCACGCGTCCGAGTCCGCTCGCGCCCTCGTGGGCTGGGCCATTGGGCGCGGCTCAATGAGGAAAAAGGCGATCCTGCTCCTGGGCGGCGCCGGCCTCGTCGCGTTCGCACTCGCCCCCTCGACTTTCCGAGTCAGCACCGCCGCCGCGATCGTCGCCCAGCGCGAGCACACCGTCGCGGCGCCCGAGGCGGCGCTGGTCTCCGAACTCCTCGTCCGCGCCGGGCAGCGGGTCGAACTCGGGGACCTGCTCGCCACCCTCGACACCTCGCTCCTCCGGGTCGAGCAGGAGCAGCTCGACGCCGAGATCGACGCGGCCGAGATCCGCGTCTCCCGGGGCGTGGCCGAGGGCAACCCCGCCGCCGCCTCGCTCGCGCAGGCCGAGGCCCGCGCCCTGCGTGTCCGCCGGGCGGGGCTGGAGGCCAGGCTCGAGCGGGCCTCCGTCCGGGCGCCCGTCGACGGCGTCATCATCGGCACGGACCTCGGGGAGCTCCCGGGGCGCCGCGTCGCCGCGGGTCAGCCCCTGCTCACCATCGCCGAAGGCGGCGAGATCTCGCTCGAACTCCGCGTGCCCGAGCACGCCGTGACCGACCTCGTGCCCGGCGCCCGCGTGCGCTTCGCGAGCCACGCACGCCCGGAAGCGCCGGCGGAGACCACGCTCGAACGGGTCGCCCCCGCCGCCGAGCAGCGCGACGGACGCCGCGTCTTCATCGCCGAGGCGGCGATGCCCGAGGGGACCGACTGGCTCCGCCCCGGCATGGAGGGCGTCGCGACCGTCGACGCCGGTGAACGACCCAACTGGTGGATCGCGACCCACCGCCTGATCGATTTCGCCCGCATGAATTTCTGGATCGAATGATGCCCCCCGCGCCGCCCAATCCCGGTCTCGCCGCACGGCTGAAGGACGCGATCGTCGACCTGCGCGGCGACCTCGACATCAGCCGCCATGTCTTCCGGGACGGGCCCGCGTATGTCGTGCGGGATCCCATCACCTTCGCGACGCACCGCTTCGACGCCGACGACTACATCGTCCTTTCCGCCCTCCGCCGCGACTGGACCCTCGGGCAGACCTTTGAGCACCTGGTCGGCATCGGGGAGCTGGAGCGCCCGGAGGAAGAGAATTTCTACGCCTTCGTCCTCGACCTGCACCAGCGAAGCCTGCTCACGCTGCCGATCAACAACGCCGACGCCCTCTATCAGCGCTTCGAGAAACGCCGCCGGGCCGAGCGGCTCTCACGCGTCCTCGGCGTGCTCTTCCTCCGCGTCCCGCTCGTCAACCCCGACAGGTTCCTCGCCTCCACGCTCCCGTTCTTCCGCTGGCTCTTCACCACCCCAGCCCTGCTCGTCTGGGTGCTCGCCAACGCCGCCGCCATCGGCCTGGCCGCCACCCGCTGGGACGAGCTCACCGCCCCTGTCCTCACCGTTATCGAGGGCAACAACCTCTTCATGCTCTGGGGCGCCCTGATCGGGCTCAAGGTCGTCCACGAGTTCGGGCACGCCTACGCCTGCAAGTCCTTTGGTGGACATGTGCCCGAGATGGGCGCGTTCATGATCCTCTTCACACCCGTCGCCTATGTCGACGCCACAGACTCCTGGACCTTCAGCAAGGCCCGCGAACGCGCCATCGTCACCCTCGGAGGCGTCTACTTCGAGTCCATCGTCGGCATCATCGCCCTGTTCGTCTGGGCCGCCACCGAGGTCTCGACCCTCCACACCCTCGCCTACCAGATCGTCGTCCTCTCCACCGTCACCACCGCCGCATTCAACCTCAACCCGCTTGTCCGGTACGACGCCTACTACCTCGTCAGCGACCTCCTCGCCATCCCCAACCTCCGGGCCCGGTGCCAGGAAGCCCTCACAGGCTACCTCAAACGCGCCCTCTTCGGCGTCAAGCCCCCGCCCCACTCCCACACCCGGCGCACCCGCATCGGCCTCGCCCTGTTCGGACTCGCCCAGGCCGCCTACCGCGTCTCCATGATGCTCTCCATCGTCGCCGTCCTCGTCCTGAAGTTCGGACGGATCGGATTCCTCTTTGCGGCCGTCATGCTCGTCCTCGGGCCCGTCAAGGCACTCGCCTCGCTCGCCCGCTATGTCCTCACCTCCGCCGAGACCGCCCACGCCCGCCTCCGCGCCGTCACCGTCACCTTCGGATCGCTCGCGCTCGCCCTCGCCGGCGCGGCCCTGATCCCCCTCCCATGGCCCATCGACGCCCGGGGCGTCGTGTCCTTCGAGCGGGTCGACGCCGTGCGCGCGCCCGTCCGAGGCGTTCTCGCCGCCCCGCTCCCCGCCGTCGGGCAGACCGTCCATGAGGGCGAGACGCTCGCGACCCTCACCAACCCGGACCTCGACGCCCACCTCGCCGGACTCAGGGCCGAGCACCAAACCCACGAGGCACGCGTCCTCTTTGCCTCGCTGGTCTCCCCGGTGGACGGCATGGAGGCGGAGATCGACGCCCGCCGTCTTGACGCTTCCGTCGAGCAGACCGCCGCCGAACTCGATTCCCTCGACATCAAGGCCTCGCTCCCGGGGCGCATCCTCGAACACCGCGCCGCCGGCCCCGGCGCCACCGTCGAGCAGGGCGACCCGATCCTCCTCTACGCCTCGGGGCGGCCCGAGGCGATCTTCCATGTCCGCGGGTTCGAATTCGACTCGCTCGAACTCGCCGCCGGGGACTCGCTCACCTGCCGGTCCGCCGCCAACCCTGAGCGCGACATCACCGGAACGATCACCCACATCGACCGCGTCGCCAGCGCGATCGTCGATCACCGCGTGCTCCTCGCCGCGCCCCAGGGCCTCGTCCCCATGCTCCCGGGCTCGCCCAGGGCGACCGAGCCCTACTTCGAGATCCGCGTCGCGCTCCACCCCGCCGACGCACGGCTCGCCGGCGCCGAGGTCCGCGCAAGCTTGCCGAGCCACCCCAGGACCGCCGCGGAAGTCCTGAAGCGACGGGTCATCCGTTTCCTGAACCGTGTCAAGGAGGGCGCCGGGTCCTGACGATCCGATCGACGGACTCTGCAAAAAATCATGCCGATCATCTCCTTCAGCCTGACCGCCCTCGCCACGCTGGCCGCCCCGCCCGCACCATCCCCCGCGGCGTGGGACGCGCAGCCGGTGCGGATCGTGCACATCGATTCAACCGAGCCGATCCCGGGCACCACGCGGCCTCAGAACGCCGCGACCCTTTCCAGCCCCTTCGACAGCCTGCTCACCTCCGTGCTCGTCCAGGAAGGCGACACCGTCCGCAAGGGCCAGATCATCGCCAGGCTCGACGAACGCGTCGCCCTCGCCTCGCTCGCCATCGCCGAGGAGGAGGCACGCCGCACCGCCGCCATCGAGCGGGCCCGTGCCGTCCGAGACCAGGCCTGCGACCTCCTCCTCCGAACCGAACTCGCCCACGCCGCCGACGCCGTCAGCGATGAACGCCTCGCCGAGGTCCGCCGCGACCACGAGATCGCCGACGCCGACCTGCAGGCCGCCATCGAGTCCCAGCGCCTCGCGGCCCTCCAGGTCGAGCTCGCCCGCGCCAGGCTCGAGGAGCACACCATCCGGGCCCCGTTCGACGCGGTCGTCGCCCGCGTCCACGCCTCCCCCGGGGCGATCGTCTCCCCGGGTGAGCCCATCGCCGAACTCGTCTCGCTCGGGGCCGTGCTGGTCGATCTCTACCTGCCCTTCAGCGCCGCCGCCCACCTCCTCCCGGGCGAACAGATCGCCCTTCAGCTCCGCAGGCCCATCGACGCCGTCGTCCCGGCGACCGTCCGCCATGTCGAGCCCCGCCTCGACCCGATCTCCGGCACCACCCGCGTCGTCTTCGCCATCCACCCCGCGTTCGACGATGTCCCCGGAGGGATCCTCGTCACCCTCGCGCCGCGCCAGCCCACCTCGGACGACCTCGCCCGCGTGAGCGGCGCGCGATCGGAGACCATCGCCGCCTCGCCCACCGATTGAACGCCCCGCCTCCGCCCCGCACCGGCCCGAGATACCCTGCCCCGCATGGGGCGACTCCCCTTCGATCCCGACCGCCTGAAACCGCGCGGCCAGGCCCGCACGCGGGACCCCGATGAGGCGATCTCCGTCGCCACGCTCGCCTCGCTCGTCGAGCGCGCCGTCGCCGACGCCTTCCCGGGCCGCATAAGCGTCCGCGGCGAGATCAGCGGCACCCGCCACCGCACCCACTGGTACTTCAACCTCAAGGACGAGCACGCCGTCATCGGCGCCGTCCTCTTCGCCTCCGCCGCGAAGAAGTCCCCCGCCGAGCCCCGTGACGGCCGCGTCTGCATCGCCTCGGGGAGGCTCGAGTACTACAAGCCCCAGGGCCGGCTCACCTTCGTCGTCGATTCACTCCGCGAAGACGGGCAGGGCTCGCTCGACGCGAAGTTCCGCGCCCTCTGCGAGGAGTTCCGGGCCCTGGGCTGGTTCGACCCCGACCGCAAGCGAACCCCCCCCGCGTTCCCGCGACGGATCGCCGTGCTCACCAGCGCCTCGTCCGCGGCCCTCCAGGATGTCCTCGACACCACGCGCCGACGCTGCCCGGCTGTCGATCTCCTGCTCGTCGACGCGCCCGTCCAGGGCGAACGCGCCGCCGCGACGCTCGCACGCACGATCCGCAGGGTCGGCTCGAATGCCCACGCCCTCGGCATCGACGCGATCCTCCTCACCCGCGGCGGCGGCTCACCCGAGGACCTCTGGTGCTTCAATGGTCGTGAACTCGCCCTCGCGATCGTGCAGTGCCCGGTCCCGGTCGTGGCCGCCATCGGGCACGAGAGCGACACCACCATCGCCGAACTCGTCGCCGACCGCCGCGCCGCGACCCCCACGCAGGCGGCCATGCTCCTGACCCCCGACCGCGACGCGCTCCGGCATCAGACCGAGGCCCTCGCCCGAAGGGCGGCCCGCGCCATCGCAACGCGGGTCGCCTCCGAGCGACGCCACCTCCGCGCCCTCGCCGCACGCCCCGTCCTCGCCGACCCCGCCCAGATCGCCGGCCTCCACCGGGCGCGCCTCCTCGAACTCGACCGCAGGCGAAAGGCCGCCCAGCACGCCTTCCTCCACCGCCGCCTCCGAGACCTTGCCCGCGCCGAGATCGCCCTCGCGCGGCACCGCCCCGCCGCCGAGCAGGCCCGACGCGCCGAACGCGTCGCCCAACTCGGCCTCCGCCTCCGCCGCGCCGCCCGCGCCGCGCTCCGCGACCGAGCCCGGCGCCTCGCCTCTCTCGCCGAACTCTGCGAGGCGCTGGGGCCGGCCTCGGTCCTCGAACGCGGCTACTCCATCACAACCGGGCCCGACGGCGTCGTCCTCCGCTCCGCCGCGGGCCTCGCCCCGGGCGCCCGCCTCACCACCCGCTTCGCCGAGGGATCGGCCCTGTCCGAGGTCGTCGGCCGACCGGGCCAGGCCCCCCGCCTCGCACGCCGCCGCACCGGCCGGCAACCCGACGAACCCATCCCCCAGTTGGACCTCTTCCGCCCCCCCGTGTAGTGTGCGCTCCTATGGCGAAGAAACCCGCGCCGGACCCGAGCCAACCCACGCCCCCCGACGAACTCTCCTATGAGCAGGCCGTCGAGGAGCTCGAGAACCTGATCGAGCGCATCGAATCGGGCGAGACCGGGCTCGACGAGTCGATCCGCTTCTACGAACGCGGCGCCCAACTCCTCAAACGCTGCCGGGCCGTCCTCGACCAGGCCGAGCAACGCATCGAGCGTCTCGACGCCCAGACCCTCACCGACCCCGCCACGACCGAGCCCGACGACGAATGACCCGCGCCGACCTCATGCTCTTCCTCCCCGCCGTCGCGCAGTCGGCCTTTGTCTTCGCCCTCGGCGCCTCCCTCGGCTCGCTCATCAATGTCCTGGCCTACCGCATCCCCAAAGGCCTCGGCGTCGTCACGCCCCCCTCACGCTGCCCCCACTGCCAAACCCGCCTCACCTGGCGCGAGAACATCCCCATCCTCGGCTGGATCCTCCTCCGCGGGAAATGCCGCTTCTGCAAGGCCCCGATCTCCCCCGAGTACCCCATCGTCGAGGCCTTCGTCGCCGTGCTCTTCACGACCTGCTTCGCTCTCTGGTACCTCATCCCAGACAACGCCGCACCACTCGGCCTCCCCATCGGGGCCGTCGCCCCCGAATGGACCCGATCCGGCTTGCTCCTCACCTGGCCCGCCCTGGCTGCCCTCCTCATCCTCCTCGCCTCCCTCACCGCGATGACCATCATCGACGCCCGCACCTACACCATCCCCCTCGCCATCGCCTGGTTCCCCACCGCGCTCGCCTTTCTCACCCACCCCGCCCACGCCCTCGCGCTCGAACTCCTCCACGGCCCGCTCCAGCAGCTCCGCCCGGGCCTCTGGTTCGCCCCCGACGGCACCCGCTGGTACTCCGCCCCAAACTGGGCATGGACCCTCCCCACCCCAAGCACCCAGAATTGGTGGGCGATCGGGGCCGCCCTCGGAGGCGTCCTCGGCGTCCCGACCTCCCTCCTGCTCCAGAAGCTCCGCCTGATCGGGCACTCGTTCGCCGACTACGAGGCCTGGGAGACCAAGGCCCTCGCCGACGCCGCCGCGGATCCACACCACACCTCGGGCGACGACCCCGCCCACCTCTGGATCCAATATCCCCACGCCCGCCGGGAGATGTTCACCGAGGCCGCCTTCATCGCCCCGATCGTGCTGCTCGCGATCGGCGGCGCGTGGCTCTCCCCCCGCCTCGTCGCCCATTTCGCGGGACCTTGGCAGCCCGCCGGCCCCGGCATCCCCGGGCTCGTGCCCCCGGTCGACGCGCCTCTTTGGCTCGCTGTCCTCGCCGGGGTCTGCTTCGGAGCCCTGATCGGGGGTGGCGTCGTCTGGGCCGTGCGCATCGCCGGGACGCTCGTCTTCGGCAAGGAGGCCATGGGGATCGGCGATGTCCACCTCATGGCCGCCGTCGGGGCGTGTCTCGGGTGGATCGACGCCGTGCTCGCCTTCTTCGGCGCGGCATTTGTCGGTCTGGCGTACGCCCTTGCGGGCCCCCTGCTCGGCGGGCGCATGAAACGCGCGATGCCCTTCGGCCCCTTCCTTGCCGTCTCCACCCTGCTCGTGCTCCTGCTCAAGCCGGGGATCGAAATTGTGCTCGGACGCCTGCTCGGCTCGGCAGGGCCGATCGACTTGCCGTAGAGTTGTGTTCGTTCTTGCGGCCTCCGCCGCGTCGCCCCGTTTCCACGAAGGAGCGCTCTCGATGATCGGTCGGATCACCCGTTGCCTGGCCCTCGGCGCCGCGATCGCCCTGATCGGCGGCTGTTCCTCGGTCCCGAAGAACGAGTACGAGGAGGCCCTCGCCGAGAACGCCGAACTCCGCGACAAGCTCGCCTCGACCCAGGCCCTGCTCGAACAGTCCGAGACCGACAAGTCTCAGCTCCTCCGGGAGAACCAGGACCTCGCCGCCGATCTCAGCCGGGCCGGGTCCCAGCCCGCCGCCGGCGCGGGCAGCGCGGCCCCGGGCGGGGGCTTCATGAACTCCAGCGGCGATGTGGTGCTCAGCGTCGCGGGCGATGTCCTCTTCGATTCCGGGCGAACCACCCTCAAGGCTGAGGGACGCCGCGAACTCGACCGCATCGCCCGGCTCATCATGTCTCAGTACTCCTCCAACACCATCCGCGTCGAAGGACACACCGACTCGGACCCCATCCGCAAGAGCCAGTGGAAGACCAACGAACGCCTCAGCTCCGAGCGGGCCCTGGCCGTCGAGGAATACCTCGTCGCCCGCGGCGTCGACCGCGACCGGATCTACTCCGCCGCCATGGGAGCCTCGCGGCCCAAGTCCAGCAAGCAGGCCAGCCGCCGGGTCGAGATCGTGATCCTGGCGAACTGACCCCCCCACTCGGGTCCGGAGCGGATTCCAGCCCCCCCGCTGGCCCCCGCCCCCGATCGGCGTATACTGACCTCCCGGCCCCCGAGGGCCGGACATCCGGGCGATTGGCGCAGTTGGCTAGCGCACCAGTATGACACACTGGGGGTCACAGGTTCGAGTCCTGTATCGCCCACTTCGGTCTCTGCACTGAACCCTGCGACCCTCCGCAGGAGTTGTTCTAGGGCCCTCCATCCCCTCCCATATCTCCACCGCCCGACGCGGCGCTCGTTTCGGAGCGAACGCTCGGCCCCTAGCGACGCAACTTCTCCCCTCGCGTCCGCTCGTGGTTTGCCCTGACCGATCAGGCCGCGCGATGTTTGAGGTGGTTCAGGCGGTCGGCCGGCGCGTCTGCTCCCGGAACTCATCGGGCCGGAACGCCCGCGTCCGCTGCCGGGGTGAACCGGGCCGGCCTTCACCGATCCTGTTGGCCGGTGCTCTACCCGCCGACGCCGAATCCCGTCGTCCGAGGGAACCGGGCACACAATTCGGACGAAAAGGCCGATGTCTACGGGGTGTTTCTGCCCCGACGCCTGGGATCCGATCAAAGTACGATCAAGAGGGGAAAGCCATGAAGTGTTCTGACCGCGCCCGCGCCGCGATCGCTGTCCTGTCCGCCTTCGCTGGATTCGCGCTCGCCGCCGATATCGATGTTCGCGGTGTCGCCCGCGCCGAACAGGCCGTCGCCCAGGCCCTCAACCCGGCCTCCGCCCGGACACTCAAGGTCGGCCAGCCCCTCGCGATCCGCGGCCTCCCCCTCGCCGATCGCCGCGTCGACCTCGAACTTGAGCGCTTCGACATCGCCACGCCCGACGCCGTCTTCATGATCGATGACCGCGTGGTCGAGCAGCCCGCCGTCGTCCTGCTCCGCGGCCGCGTCGCGGGCGAGGAAAACTCCCGCGTCGTCCTGGGCCTCGGCGTCCACGGCACCAACGGGTTCATCGAGTCGAACGGGAAGACCTACAGCGTCTCGACCGGCAAACTCAACGGCGCCGCCCCGCTCGAGGACGCCGTCCGCATCACCGACCTCCAGGGCTTCCGGTTCGACCCCAAGGCGCCGTCCACCTGCGGCCTCGGCGCGGAGAACCTGCTCCGCTTCGCCCCGACCGGTCTGCCCGAGTTCCCGGCCGCCGCCTCCGACCCGGACACCCGCGGGGTCGCCCCCTGCCGGGTCGCACGGGTCGCCATCGACACCGACTGGGAGTGGACCCAGGAGGTCTTCGGCGGCAACGCCCAGGCATCGGCCGAGTACGCCCTGTTCCTCCTCGCCGCGATCAGCGAGGTCTACGAGCGCGACCTCAATGTCCGCCTCGTCGCCCCCTTCCTGCGCACCTTCTCCGGCAACAACGACCCCTACAACGGCACCACCAGCCCCGATCCCCTCGACCAGGTCCTGGCCCACTGGAACGCCAACATGGGCCATATCCAGCGTGAGACCGTTCACCTGCTCACCGGCGCCAACACCTCCTACGGCGGCATCGCCTATGTCAGCGCCCTCTGCTACACCGACTACGCCTACGGCGTCTCCAGCTACCTCGACGGGTCCTTCCCCTACCCCCTCGTCGAGAACAGCTACGGGAACTGGGACCTCATCGTCATGGCCCACGAACTCGGGCACAACTTCGGCACCTTCCACACCCACGACGGGTACGAGCCCCCCATCGACAACTGCGGCATCGACTGCTCCGGCAACCTCAACGGCACGATCATGTCCTACTGCCACATCTGCGACGGCGGGCTGATCAACATCGACCTCCGCTTCCACCCGCTCGTCCAGGACCGGATCGAGGAGTTCCTCGCCTTCGAGGCCGGGTGCAACCTCCAGCCCGCCGCCGCCGCCCTGCCCGACGACGCCCAGACCCTCCAGAACACGCCCGTCGACATCTTCGTCCTCGCCAACGACAGCGGCCCCTCCTGCGCCCCCGTCGGCATCTCGACCTTCCAGGCCACCTCCGCCCAGGGCGGCGCGGTCACCCTCCAGGGCTGGACCAACCCCACCGGCGATCCCACGGGACGATTCCTCCGCTACACCCCCGCCAACAACTTCTCCGGCACCGACACCTTCACCTACACCAACACCAACGGCCAGTCCGCCCAGGTCACCGTCGAGGTCGAGGGATACCGCCCCGCCGACACCGTCTTCAACCCGCAGCCCGGCCTCACCGCCGCCTACTACAACATCGGCGGCGGCGCGACCGTCGTGCCCGACTTCACCAGCATGACCCCCGTGCAGGAGTCGATCTCGACCACGCTCAACTACGCCTCCACCAACGGCGCCGCGGTCGGCGGGCCCCTCTCCGACAATGTCGGCGCCGTCTTCGAAGGCTTCGTCACCGTCCCCCAGCAGGGCGTCTACACCTTCAGCCTCGAATCCGACGACGGCTCGCTCCTCTTCGTCGGCGATGAACTCGTCGTCGACAACGACGGGCTCCACGGCATGCAGACCCGCGGTGGCACCATCGGCCTCGAACCCGGCGCCCACCAGATCCGCGTCGAGTTCTTCGAGGCCGGAGGCGGCGCGGGCCTCATCTTCCGCTGGGCCGGCCCGGGCGTCTTCACCGGCGTCGTCCCCGCAACCGCCCTGACCCACGGCGACGACAACTGCAACGCCGCCGACCTCGCCCTGCCCTTCGGCACGCTCGACCTCGCCGACATCTCCGCCTTCATCGCCGCCTTCGTCGCCCAGCAACCCGCCGCCGACCTCGCGCCCCCGTTCGGCGTCTTCGACCTCGACGACCTCTCCGCCTTCATCACCGCGTTCGTCGCCGGCTGCCCGTAACCCCGATCGCCTCTCGCGTCACCCCCAAGCCCCCGCACGCGGGGGCTTTTTTTGTGCGCTCCGATCAGGCCGATCATCCCTGAAGGGCCGGAATCGCCCTCGTCCTCCGAGCCGGCGCCGGACGCCGCAGGAAGTCCGCCAATCCCCGGTGCCGTGGTTCGACCCAAAGGGCGAACCACGAAAGGGCGGCCTTGGAGGTCTGGAAACCCGCCTTCGCCCTGCCTTCTCACCTAGGCCCTCGCCGCCTCCCCCACCTCCAGCACGCTCCGCTCCCCCACCGCGAACACCCGATCCCCCGCCCGCGGCGAGATCATCGCCAACCCGGTGAACGAACCGAACGCCGGCAGCACCCCGAGCCGGGGCGAGAACCAGAAGCACGGCGCCCGCAGCCCACCCGTGCGGCGACGCCCCGTCAGCGCGATCCCCGGGTGCAGGTGCCCGCACAACGAGGGCCCCTCCCCCGCCTCGGCAGGGTCGTGGCAGAGCGTGATCCCCCCAAGCGTCCACCCCGGCTCGACCGCCGTGATCCCGAGCCCCGCCGGCGGGTCGCTCGCCCAGCGGTCGTGGTTGCCCCGCACGAGCACCAGCTCGAGCCCGCCGTGAGCCGCGCGCCAGGCGCCGAACGACGCGAGCGTCGCCTTGCGCCACGCCGCCCGGTCGTGCGCCAGATCCCCCAGCACCACCACATGGGCCGGCTGCAACGCCCGCACCAGCCCACCCAATCGCTCCAGATCTGAAGCCGTCACCGACTCCGGCACCGGGGCCCCCTGCGCACGAAACGAAGCGGGCTTGCCCAGGTGCAGGTCCGCCAGCAGCAGCGTCCGCTCGGCCCCCCACCACGCCGCCCGCTGCGGCAGCAGGTCAAGGGTCTCCCCCGCGAACTCGACCCGGCAGGAACCCCCGGGGATCAACGCCCACGCCCCTTCCGAGGCCCCGCCCGCCCCGCCGCGTCCTCCTCCAAACGCACCGCCATCCGACGCACCCGATCCTCCCACGCCTCGCTGCTCACCGTGGTCGCCCGCATGCTCTCGGCGAACAGCGGGAAGGCGAGCGGCGTTACCGACGCCGGCTCCACCAGCACCAGCCTACGCGAGACGCACGACTCGAGCACCTCCCGCAGCCGACGCACCTCCAGCTGCCCCTCCACCACCTCCCGCCTCGCCTGGCTCAGCAGCAGGTTCCCCGGATCGAACTGATCGAAGACATCGAAGAACATGTCGCTCGACGCCTGCATCATCTTCGCCCCCGCCGCCCGCCCCGGGTACCCCTGGTGCGTCAGGCCCGCGATCCGAGCGATCTCCCGGAACTGCCGCCTCGCCAGCTCGCTCGCGTTCACCGAGGCGAGCAGGTCGTCGACCAGGCCCTCCGGGCTGAGCAGCTCCCGCCAGTCCGCCTCGCCCAGCGCGATCGGCTCGTCGGTCACCAGTTCGATCCCGTGGTCGTTCCCCACCGCGGTGATCGAAGCCGGGAAGCGCCGGCTCAGGCGCAGGCTCAGCACCGCGCCGAGCCCCTCGTGCGCCAGCCTTCCCCCGAAGAGAAACACGAACGCGTGGAACCCGTCCCGCAGCGAGATCGTCTCGATGAGCACCTCATCCGGCGTCGGCACACGCGAGAGCGAAGCCTGCAACTCGAGCAGGGGGCGGACTGCCTCCAGCTCGGGCCCCGCGTACACGCCGCGCGCCGCCTCCCCCAGCCTCGCCCGAACCGCCTCGGCGAGCTGCGTGCTCAGCGGCATCTTCCCCCCCTGCCAGCGCGGCACCGTCCCCCGCCCCGCCTTCGCGGGCCGCACGGTCGCGGTCATCTGACGCAGGCGGACCAGCTCGAGCACGCGCCCGCCGAAGACGAATCGCTCCCCGTCGCGGAGCCGCGTGATGAACGACTCCTCGATCGTCCCCAGCGTGCGCCCGTTGCTGTGCTTGAGCACGACCGATGCGTCGGCGACGATCGTGCCGATCCCCATGCGGTGCCTTGTCGCGATCCGCCGGCTCGCCACGCCCCACCGCGCGCCCTCGGGGGTGATCCGCGCGTAATCCGGGTAGGCCCCCAGCGTCGGCCCGCCCCGGTGCACGAACTCCATCGCCCACGCCCACTCCGCGTCCGTCAGCGCGCGATAGGCGAAGCACGACCCCACCTCGCGCCGCAGCGCCGCCTCGTCGAACCCGCCCCCCATCGCCGCCGTGACCAGATGCTGGCTCAGCACATCCAGGGGCTTGTCCACCGGCGTGCGCCGCTCCACCACGCCCGACGCGATCGCGTCCCGCGCGCCCGCGAACTCGATCAACTCCAGCGCGTTCCCCGGCACGCACACCACCCGGCTCACCCCGCCCGGGCGGTGCCCGCTCCGCCCCGCACGCTGCACGAGGCGCGCCACGCCCTTCGGGCTCCCCACCTGGATCACCTGGTCGACCGGCGAAAAGTCCACCCCCAGGTCAAGGCTCGAGGTGCACACCACCGCCCGCAGCCCGCTGTCGTGCGCGCGCAGCAGCCCCTCCACACGCTCCCGGATCTCGCGGTCCAAAGACCCGTGGTGCAGCGCGATCCGGCCCATCAGGTCCGGCCGCTTCCTGAGAATCTCGCGGAACCAGATCTCCGCCTGCGAGCGCGTGTTCGTGAACACCAGCGTCGTCCCCGCGCGCTCGATCCGCTCGATCACCTGCCCGACAAGCGTCGTGCCAAGATGCCCCGCCCAGGGGAACCGCTCGATCTCCGGCGGCAGCACGCTCTCGACCTCAACCGACTTTGGGCTCAGCCCGCGGACCAGCGCGGGCTCTTGCGCCCCCATCCCCACCAGCGCGCGGGCCGCCTCGTCGAGATTCCCGAGCGTCGCGCTCAGCCCCCAGAGCCGGACGCCCGGCGCGACCGCCCGGAGCCGCGCAAGGGCGAGTTCGGTCTGCACGCCCCGCTTCGTGCCGAGCAGCTCGTGCCACTCGTCGACCACGACCGTGCGCACGCCGGCGAACAGATCCGCCGATTCCGGGTAGGACTGCAGGATCGTCAGGCTCTCCGGCGTCGTGACCAGCGCGGTCGGCATCGAGCGCCGTTGCTTCGCCTTGACGCCGCTCGACGAATCCCCGGTCCGCTTCTCGATCCGCCAGGGCAGGCCCATCTCCAGAATCGGTTCGCGGATCGAGTCGAGCGTGTCGTTCGCCAGCGCGCGCATGGGCGTGAGCCACAGCAGCCGGAGCGGGGGCGTCTCGCCCGAGCGTTGGCACCGCTCGCCCTCCTCGGAGCCGGCCCACTCCCCCACCGGCCCGAGCAGGGCCGCGAGCGTCTTGCCCGTGCCGGTCGGCGCGTGGATCAGCCCCGACGCGCCCGCGGCGTGCGCGCCCCACGCCTCCCGCTGGAAGGCGAACGGCGTCCACCCCTTCGAGGCGAACCAGCCTTCGACCAGGGCGTGACTCATCCGCCCTCCACCGGCGGGCGGGCCCCGCTCAGACGCCCGCCCCGGCCAGCGCGAGCCGACCGACCGCGTCGAGCAGCGCGTCGACATCCGCGGCGGTGTTGCAAGGCCCCACGCTCGCGCGGATCGCCCCACGCTCGCCCGTGCCGATCGCCCGGTGCGCCAGCGGCGCGCAGTGCACGCCCCCACGCACGGCGATGCGATGGTCGCGGTCGAGCGCGGCGGCGGCGTCGCGCGGGTGGACCCCGTCGATATTGAAGAGAACGACCGCGGTCCGGCCCTCGACGCCGGGCAGCCCGAAGAGACGGACCCCGGGGATGGACGAGAGCCCCTCGATCATCCGCGCCGTCAGCGTCCGCTCCGTGTCGTGGTCCGCCCGGCACTCGGCCCGCATGGCGGCGAGCAGGCCCGCGAAGCCGACGGCGTTGGCGGTGCCGGCTTCGAGCGCGTCGGGCAGTTCCCTGGGCATGTCGAGCCCGATGCCGATCATGCCGGTGCCCCCGCGCCGCTCGCAGACCAGCCTCGGGGCCTCGGGGTCGTCGGGGAAGGCGCGGGGGCCCACGAAGAGCGCCCCGGTCCCCGTCGGCCCGCGCAGGCCCTTGTGGCCCGCGACGGCGAGCAGGTCGACCTGCCCCGCGTCCACATCGATGGGCAGGTGCCCCAGGGTCTGCGCCACATCAACCAGGAACAGGGCGCGGGGCGAGCGCGTGCGCAGGCCCTCGCCGATGACGCCCACCTCCTGGATCGTGCCCAGCACATTCGACGCGTGCGTCAGGCAGGCGAGCACGGTCCGTTCATCGCAGGCCTCGAGATAGGCCCCCGGGTCGATCAGCCCGTCCGACCCGCAGTTGATGACCTGGAACTCGATCAACCCCGCGCTCGCGTAGCAGTGCAGCGTGCGCAGCACGGCGTTGTGCTCGAGGCACGAACTGACAACCTTCGGCGTAGCCGCCCCGCAGCACTGCGGCAGCGTGCTCCGCATCACCCCGTGGATCGCGAGGTTGAGCGAATCGGTGCACCCGTGGGTCAGCACGACCCGCTTCGGCGTCGGGGCGTTGATCAGGCCCGCGATCGCCGACCGCGCCTCGTCGATCGTGGCCGTCGCCGCCCGCGCCAGCGTGTGCCCGCCGCGGCCCGGGTTGCCCGCCGAGTCCTCAAGGAACGCGACCATCGCCTCACCCACCTCCCGGGGCTTGGGCCAGCTCGTCGCGGCGTTGTCGAGGTAGATCAGGTCGGTCCGCATCGGGTCGCCAGTGTACCCCGCGGCCGGGGGCGGCAAAAGAGCGCAACTCGGGCCAATTCAGCGGGGATTCTCGGACGCGAGCCCGTACTCCTCCCACCGCGTGAGCACCCGCTCGCTCGTCGCCGGGTCGACCGCGAGCACCGGGGGCCACCCCCGGACGGGCTCGCCGCCGTGCGCGTCGCCCGTCGTCTTGGGGGTGGCGTCGAACGCGAGGCAGTCGCCGCGGGCGTCGCGGTGGCGGATCAGGTCCCGCCCCGGGTCCATGTTGGCCAGCCAGTTGAACATCCCGTCGACGGGGGAGTGGATGTCGACCCCCCGCCCCACGACGACCACGAACGGGAGGCGGGGTGCAAAGCCCGGATCGACCGCGAGCACCCGCTCGAGCACCCGGCGTCCCATCCCCTCGCGGCCCGGTTCGTTGACGCCCCGGTCCGCCTCGATCAGCAGCCAACCCGGCGCGTGCCTCGGCACCGCCGCCTCGAGCACACCCTCGAGCCGCGAGACCCGCTCGAGGTAGGCCTCCACGGCCGCTGCCTCGGGAAGGGGGCGGGGCCCTGCGGGCAGTTCGCCCCCGGCCTGCTCGTCGGCCCACCTGGGGGTGCAGTCGAACCCGATCTTGCTGCCAGCCCCGTGCCACGGGGCGGCGTGATCGAGGATGTCGAGCGGGCCGCGCACGACCTCGACATCGTGCAACGGGCGGCAGTGCCGGGCTGCGGCCTCGAGTACAGCCCGCTGGTCATGGACATCGACCCCGTCGGCGACGACGAAGATCGACTTCGTCCAGGCCATCTGCCCCGCGCCCCAGACCGAGTGCATGACGCGCCGACCCTGGAGTGGATAGGCCTTCTCGATGCGCACAAACGCGGCGTTGTGGAACGCGCCGAACATCGGGAGGTCGTAGTCCTCGATGTCGGGGACCAGCACCTTGAGCAGGGGAAGGAACAGCCGCTCGGTCGCCTTGCCCAGGTAGTAGTCCTCCTGGGGGGGCAGCCCCACCACCGTCGCCGGCAGCACGGCGTTCGCCCGGTGGGTCAAAGCGGTGACCTCGACGATGGGGTAGCGGTCGGGCAGGGAGTAGAACCCGGTGTGATCGCCGAAGGGCCCTTCGAAGACCGCGCCGGGGCCGAGGGGCTCGCCCGCATCGGGCTCCCAGCCCGGCCCGCCCCCGTCCGTGCGCACAAACCCCTCGATGACGATCTCCGCGTTGGCCGGGACCCAGAGGGGGACGGTCTTCGCCCGGACCATCTCGATGCCCCGCCCGTTGAGGAAACCGGCCATGAGCAGTTCGCTGATGCCCGGGGGGAGCGGGGCGGTCGCGGCGTAGGGGAGGACGGATTCGCCGCCGAAGGCGATCGCGACGGGCATGGGCTTGCCGCGTTTCTTCCACGACCTCCAGTGGCGCGCGCCGTCGTGGTGCATGTGCCAGTGCATGGCGAGCCGGTCCTTGCCGAGCAGTTGGAGGCGGTACATCCCGATGTTGTGCGACGAGGGCCTCGCCCGGCCCGCGTCGTCGGCGTGGATGGTGTGGATGCCGGCGAAGGTGATGTAGCGGCCGCGGCACCAGAGGTCCCACTCGTCGGGGGTCATGCCGGGGTGGCCCAGCCCCTCGACACCCTCGTTGACGCCCGGGGGGTAGCCGAGGGCGGCGAAATCCCCGTCGTGGGCCCAGCACCGGATCAGGGGGAGACGGGTCAGGTCGATGTGCTCGCCGGTCCGCACGACCTGCTGGCAGGGGCCGGCGCCCCTGCGGCGCCTGGGGCCGATCTTGAGCAGGGGGGCGACCTGGGCAGCCTTGCGGATCGCCTCGCCGAGGGAGCGCGGGGGCTGGGGTTTGACGAGTTCACCGATGCGCGCGCCGATCGCGTCGAAGCCGCCGCGCTCGCAGCCCAGCGCCATCTCCATGCGCCGGTAGGACCCGAACGCGTTGATGAGGAGGGGGAACTCGGCGCCTTCGATGTTGTCGAAGAGAAGGGCGGGGCCGCCGCGGTCGGCGTGGGCCGGGTCGTTGCGTTTCGCGGCGTCGCTCGGCGCGGCGGGGGCGGGCGATTTGCTCACGCGGTCGGCGATCGCGGCGACCTCGAGCACCGCGCTGACCGGGGCGCTGATTCGGACGAGTTCCCCGGCTCGGGCGAGGGCGTCGACAAACTCGCGGAGATCTCGGTACATTCGCCAAGCCTATGAGCCAGATCCCGCCCCATCCCCCCGGCCCGGCGTTCCGCCACGGGTTCACGCGCAACTGGCCCGGGTATTTCGCCGCGGTGGAGGGCAAGGGCCCCCGGGAGACGGCGGTGTTCGCCCTTGAGGCGTTCGCCCGGGAGGGTGTGCCGGATGCCTCGGGGGAACCCTCGTCGCGGCCGATCGCGGTTGACCTGGGGTGCGGCGAGGGGCGTGACACGCTGGAGATGCTTGGGCGGGGGTGGCGTGTCGTGGCGATCGACGGACACGAATCGGCCTTCGAGTGGATGGCCCGGCGGCCGGGGCTGCTCGGGAGCCCCATGCTGGACGCGAGGCTCGATCCGTTCGAGACCTGCTCGATCCCCGAGTGCCTTTTCCTGAACGCGAGTTTCTCGCTCCCGTTCTGCCACCCGGACGCGTTCGACGCGCTCTGGACGGTGATCCGGGCGGCGATCCGGCCCGGGGGACGGTTCGCGGGGCAGTTCTTCGGGGAGCGGGACTCGTGGGCGACGATTCCGGACCGCTCGCACCACACCCGCGTGCAGGTGGAGCGGATGCTGCTGGGGCTGGATCTGGAATTTTTCCAGGAAGAGGAAAAGGACAGCCGCGATGCCGAAGGAACGGACAAGCACTGGCATGTCTTCCATGTGGTCGCCCGGCGGCCGGGGTGATTCGGCATGAGCGAACTTGCGATCGACATCCGCGGGGCGACGAAGACCTACCGGGGCAAGGTCCGGGCGCTTCGCGGGGTGGACATGCGCGTGGCGCGTGGGGAGATCTTCGGGTTGCTGGGGCCGAACGGGGCGGGCAAGTCGACGCTGGTGAAGATCCTGATGACGGTGATCCGGTCGAGCGGGGGCGGGGGCAGCCTGCTGGGTCGCCCGGTCGGGGACAAGGCGGCGCTGGCGAGGGTGGGCTATCTCCCGGAGCACCACCGCTTCCCGGATTATCTCAAAGGGTGGCAGGTGCTGGATTTCTACGGCGCGATGGCGGGCGTGCGGCGTCGCGAGCGGAAGGCCCGGACCGGGGCCCTGCTCGAGCTGGTGGGCATGGGGGCGTGGGGCGACAAGCGGATCAAGCAGTATTCCAAGGGGATGCGGCAGCGTGTCGGGCTGGCGCAGGCACTGATGAACGACCCCGAACTCGTGCTGCTCGACGAGCCGACGGACGGCGTGGACCCGGTCGGGCGGCGGGAGATCCGCGGCATCTGCCAGCGGCTGAAGGAGGAGGGGCGGACGGTCTTCCTCAACAGCCACCTGCTGAGCGAGTTGGAGATGGTCTGCGATCGGGTCGCGATCCTGGTGCAGGGGCAGGTCGCCAGCCAGGGGACGATCGATGAACTGACGGCGCACCAGCGGTGGTACGAGATCGAACTGGCGGCCGACCCGGCGGACGGGGAGCGGGCGCTGCGTTCGGCGCTGCCCGGGGTCTCGCTGCAGGCGTTGCCGGCGGAGGAGGCGGGCCGGGGGGAGGGGCTGGCGCGGGTCGCGTCGGCCCGCGGGGCGCTCGCGACCGGGGAGTGGGTGGAGGTCGACCGTTCGCGGCTGCGGATCGGGACGGACGACGCGGGGGTGGTGCGGCCCGTGCTCGAGCGGCTGGTCGGGCAGGGCGCGACGATCCGGGCGGTGCGCCCGCACCGTCCCTCGCTCGAGGATCTGTTCATGCAGGCGGTGACCGACCCGACGACGGGGGCGGTGCTCAAGCCCGGGGCGGCGGGCGAGACGCGGCGGAAGGGGGAGCCGTGATTCTGACGCAGACCTTCGCGCTGCTGGTGGACGCGTATCGGGAGTTGAACGCGCGGAAGCTTTTCTGGGTGACGCTGGCGTTGTCGCTGCTGGTCGTCGCGGTGATGGCGGCGAGCGGGATCAACGAGCGGGGGATCACCTTCCTGATCTGGACGCTGGACTTCATCCCGATCAACAGCACGACGCTCAAGCCCGAGGTGTTCTACAAGGGGATGTTCAGCAACCTGGGGATCGGCCTGTGGCTCTCCTGGGTCGCGGCGATCCTCGCGTTGATCTCGACGGCCGGGGTGATCCCCGACCTGGTCTCGAGCGGGGCGATCGAGACGGTGCTGAGCAAGCCGATCTCCCGGATCCGCCTGTTCCTGACGAAGTACCTGATGGGGCTGCTGTTCGTGGCGTTGCAGGTGCTGGTGTTCAGCCTGGGGTCGTTCCTGGTCTTCGGGCTGCGGGCGGGGCTGTGGGAGCCGAGGCTCTTCCTGGCGGTGCCGATCGTCGTGATCTTTTTCAGTTACCTCTTCAGCGTGTGCTCGCTCGTCGGGCTGCTGACGCGGTCGACGACGACCTCGCTGCTGGCGACGCTGGTGTTCTGGTTTGTGCTGTTCGTGCTGAACTCAGGAGACGCGGTGCTGATGCAGTTCCGCGTGCAGGGTGAGGCGATGCTCGAGGCCGAGCAGGGCCGGCTCGCGCTGATGGAGAAGAACACCGCCAAAGTGCTGCGGCAGCAACGGGAGCGGGCGGGCGAGCCGGTCGAGGGGTGGGAGCCGACGGGCGAGGACCTCGAACTGAACAACCCGTTCCTGCGCACGAACCGGGCCCGCGCGGCGGATCTCGATGAGAATCTCACCGAGCTGGTGTTCTGGTCGGACCTGGTCTACAGGGTGAAGACCACCTTGCCCAAGACGACCGAGACGATCGCGCTGCTGGAGCGGAACCTGATCGACCTGAGCGACATTCCCCTCCCGGAGAACGAGCGGCCCGAGCCGACGCTCGACGACGGGGCGATCGAACTCGACCCGCAGGAGACGGCGCGGGAGGTGGAGGCGAGGCTGCGGGAGCGGTCGACGGCCTGGGTGGTGGGCACCTCGCTCGCGTTCGAGGGGGTCGTGCTGGCGGTCTGCTGCCTCGTGTTCGCGCGGCGGGACTTCTGAGCGCCACGCCCGGGCCGTCCCGGCGCTCTGATACTGATCTGGATTGGTTGACGCGCGGAAAGCGGTGCCACGACCCGCCCGGAGGGCGCGTCGTGCGTCTCTCGTCGGCGTCCGATCCGCACCACGCGCCGCTGACGCGGCGGGTGGTGGCACCGGCGGAGCACGCGCAGCGGTTAATCACGAGCCGTATGAGACGGGATCCGTTTCATACGGATGGTGATTGAACGCGGCGTCACATGTCTGAAACGAGTGCGAAGCAAGCCCTCGGCATGCGTCCTGCGCTATCGCTTCAGGCCCGTCGGGACGCGAGAATCAAGCACGACGCGTCTCAGGCGTCGGCGGCGTGGACGGGCAGGATCTCGGCCGCGGGGTCCTCGTAGGCGGCTTCGCCCGGGAGCGCCCGGCCGTGCCAGAGGAAGTGGAGGGCGCGTTTGATGTCCTGGAGGATGAGCAGGAGGCAGGGGAGGACGATCAGGATGATGCCGGTGGCGCTCATGAGTCCGAAGGCGATGGTGATGGCCATCGGGATGAGGAACCGGGCCTGGAACGACTGCTCGAGCAGGAGGGGGAGCAGGCCCAGGACGGTGGTGATGGTGGTGAGGAGGATGGCGCGGACGCGGGCCCTGCCGGCGTCGAGCGCGGACTCGAAGACGCTCTTGCCCTCGCGGCGCTGGTGGTTGAAGAACTCCATGTAGATGAGCGAGTCGTTCACGACGATGCCGGAAAGAGCGACGAACCCGATCAGGCTCAGGAAGGTCATCGTGTAGCCGAGCAGGAGGTGGCCCCAGATCATGCCGATCGTGGCGAAGGGGATCGCGGTCATGACGATGATCGGCTGGGTGTAGCTCTTGAAGAGCCAGGCGAGGGTCACATAGATGAGGCCCGAAGCGACCATGAACCCGATGGGGAGCGTGCGGAACGAGTCGGCCATGTCCTGCTGCCGGCCTCGGGCGACGATATCGACGCCGGCGTAGCGGGACTCGATCTCGGGGAACTTCAGGGCGAGGGCGGCGGCGACCTCGTCGGGGTTGGTGCGGGCGCGGTCGACATCGGCGGTGACGGTGACGGCCCGCTCACGGTCGAGCCGGCGGATGGTGGCGTAGGACTCGCCCTCCTCGATCAGCGCGACCTCGCCCAGGGGGACGGGGCGCCCGTCGGGGGTGAAGACGAACTGCGACTCGATCGCGGCGAGGCTGCGGCGTTCGGACTCGGGGAGCATGACGCGGACATCGACATCCTCGCGGATGCCTGCGAAGGTGAACGCCTCGATGCCGAAGACCATGCCCTGGATCTGCCTGCCGAGGCTCGCGCGGGTGAACCCGAGTTCGCGGGCGCCCTCGCGCAGGGTGAAGCGGATCTCACGCTGCCCCCCGTCGCTGTCGGAGGCGATGTCGACGACGCCGTCGAACGCACGCATCTGGTCCATGATCTCCGCGGCGACGCGTTCGAGCACGGCCTGGTCGGCGCCGCCGGCGATGGTGAAGGAGAGCGCGGCGCCCTCGGGCCCGCCCGAGACGCCCTGCATGCGCAGGCTCTTGACGCCCGGGAGTTCTCCCGTGGTCTCGCGGATGCCCTGGATGATCTGCTCGCTCGTGCGGTCGCGGTTCTCGACGGGGACGAGTTCGAGGATGAGCTGGGCCTGGTTGGTGCCGGTCGAGCCGTTGCCCTCGCCCGACATGGACGCGACGCTGCCGACGATTGTGTAGAACGAGGCGACCTCGGGCTGTTCGCGCACGGCGGTCTCGAGCCTCCGGGCGATCCGGTCGGTCTCGGCGAGCGCGGTGCCGACGGGCATCTGGAGCTCGATGGTGACGGTCTCGGCGTCGTCAGTCTCGAAGAAGATGAACTCGAGCCGGCCGCCCGCGACCATCCCCAGCGAGACGATGACCAGCGCGATCGCGGCGAGGGTCGTGGTGTATCGCATGCGCAGCAGGACGCGGAGCAGCGACACATACGCCGGCGCGATTCCCTTGGTGAACAGCGCGTCCCGGGCGGCGTCGAGGCGGTCCTCGAGCCGGGTGAGCAGCCCGACCCGGTGGGCCGCGTGGACCGCGTCGGTGTGCTTGAGGCTGTGCCCCATGTGGCAGGGGAGGATGAACAGGCTCTCGAGCAGCGAGACGAGCAGGGCGCACCCGACGATCAGGGGGAGCACGCCCAGCATGTCGCCGATCCGCCCCTCGATCAGGGCGAGGGGCAGGAAGGCGAAGATCGTGGTCAGCACCGTCGCGACCACGGGCCAGCCCACCTGGTTGGTCCCGCTGATCGAGGCCGCGAGCGCGGGCTCGCCCCGCTCGTGCCGGCTCGTGATGTTCTCGGCGACGACGATCGCGTCGTCAACGAGGATGCCGATGACGACGATCAGCCCGAACATGCTGAGCAGGTTGAGCGTGATCCCCGCGAAGCGCATGACGGCCAGGGTGCCGAGCATGCTGACGATCAGACCGATCGCGACCCAGAACGAGACCCGCCGGTTCAGCAGGAGCACGAGGGTGGCGAAGACGAGGATGCCGCCCCAGAACGCGTTGCGCACCAGGAGGTCCATCCGCCCCACGACGAAGCGGGCGAGGTCGGTCGTGGTCACCAGCGTCCCCGGCAGGGCCTCGCCCGACCGACTCAGGCCGAGCAGATAGGCGCGGTGGCGGGCGCTCAGGGGCTCGTCCGACCCGGGGCGGCTCAGCATCGCGCGGAGTTTCTCGCCGAAGTTCAGTTCCATGGGCTCGCCGAGCCGGCCCAGGCGGTAGGCCTTGACCATGTCGGCAATGAGCACGATGTCCTCGTCGCCCTTCTTGAAGGCCGTCAGGTTGGCCATCGGCTTGCCGTTCAGGCGGCTGAGCAGGGGCGTGTCGGCGAAGCCGTCGGTGATGGTCGCGATCTCCTCGAGCCGCACGGCGCGGCCGTCGGCGGCGGTGACGACGATGCCGCGGATCGCCTCGGCCCGCTCCTCGACGCCCACGCTGCGGAGCGAGACATTCGCCGTCGCGGTGCGGACCGAGCCGCCGGGGAGTTCGAGCATCGCCTCGCGGACACGGTCGGCGACGGCGGGCAGGCTGAGCCCGTACTGGAGCAGGGCGGAGGGGCGGACCTCGACGCCGATCTCGTCGGTCCGGACGCCGCCGAGTGCGACATCCCCCATCCCGGGCAATGACCGGAGATCGTCGCGGATCTCGCGGGCCGCACGCTTGAGTTCGCGTTCGTCGGCGTCGCCGTAGATCGACAGCGAGATCGCGGGGAGGTTGGGCTCCATCTTGGTGACGATGATCCGGTCGGCGGCGTCAGGGAGGTCCTGGAGGGCGTCGATCTCGCGCTTGACCTCGGCGACCTTCTCGTCGATGTCCGCCGAGCCCTCGAACTCGACGAGCACGGTCGTGACGCCCTCGGTGACGGTCGAGGTGATCTCGTCGACATCGGACATGTCGGCGACGCGGTCCTCGATCTTGATGGTCAGCGCGTCCTCGACCTCGTCGGGCGCGGCGCCCGGGTAGGGCGCGGTGATCATCACCAGGTTGGGCCTGACCTCGGGGAAGAACTCCCGTGTGAGCGTGACGCCGAAGATCAGGCCCGCCCCGATCACCGTGAACATCACGAGGTTCGCGACGACAGGGTTCCGCACGCCGAAGGATGCCAGGCTCACGGGTTCGCTCCCGGTTCGTCGGCGCCCCGGCTGACGGCCGAGCCGACGCCGCCATCCACGCGGACATCCACCAGGTCGCCCGGCCGGAGCGATTCGAGATTCGAGACAAGCACGAGATCGCCCGGCTTGAGGGCGCGGTCCCTCGAGACGCCCTTGTCCTGGAGCACGGCCCACTGGGTCTCGGCGGCGCTGACCTCGGCGAACCGGCCCTCGAGGTGATGGGCGACATTGACCTCGGCCAGCATCACCACCATGGGGCGGGCGGCGCCGTCGGGGGGCGCGGGGTCGGTCTCGCGGAGGGGGGCGGCGATCAGCACGGTGTCGACATCCACACAGTGACGGGGGATCACGATGTGCGGCTCGGTCTGACTGGAAGTCACCTCGCCCATCATGAACTGCCCCGGACGCAGCAGCGTGCGGGGATCGCCCTCGGGGCTCTGCCTGACCTCGACGAACACGGTCAGGCTGCGGAGCGACGCGTCCGATTCCGGGGCGACGCGGACCACCGTGCCGGCCCAGGAGAGCCGCAGCGGGCCCTCGGTCCGCAGCGTCACCCCGTCCCCCGACGCCACACTCTGGGCCGCGGCCTGCGAGAGGCGGAGCGGGACCTCGATCCGGCGGAGGTCGACCACGCGGGCGACGACCTCGCCGGCGCGGGCCCACTCGCCGAGTTTGAGCCCGATGTCCTGCAGCACGCCCGAGATCGGGGCGCGGATCTCAGTCCTGGCGAGATTCTCCTCCGCCATGCGGAGGTCCGCCCGCGCCGATTCGAGCGAAGCCCGGAGCGAGGCGCGACGCGAGGGGATGGTCTCCAGCGAGGAGAGCACCGCCGCGAGCGAGCGATTCGCGGCCTTGAGCGCCTGCAGCCGGGCGTCCACCTGGCTCTCGTTCCCCGCGCCGCGGGCGAGGGTGTCCCGCGCGCGGGCCAGGTCACGCTCGGCGATCGCGACCTCCTCCCTCGCGAGGTCGGCCTGCTCGGCGAGGCGTGCCTCCTCGACCTCGAGCCCGGAGATCTGGGCCTCGACGGAATCGGCCTGCTGACGCGCCCAGCGGACGCGCTGCTCGTAATCGGTTGGATCGATCTTCAGCAGGAGTTCGCCCGCCTCGACCGTGACGCCGGCCTCGAGCCGATCGGGCCTCGCGACCACCCTGCCGGCGACCTCGGCGGCGATGTCGGCGGCGTCCATCGCCCGGGTCGTGCCGTACCCCGTCCACCGCCGGGCGATCGGGAGCGACGCGCACTCGACCGCCTGCACCACGGGGAGCGAGGCGGCCTCCTGCCGCTGCCGCGGCGCCTCGCGTGTCGAGGCGAGATACCGGAACAGCGAGAGAGCGACCACGACGGCGAGCACGCCCGCCAGCGAACGGAGAATGCGCGAGAGCCATATCCACACGGTGAGTTCCCTCGGGCGGACGCGGGCGCCGGCGGGCGGGGCCTCCGGGCGTCGGAGGGACCGGCGTCACCGATCCTAGCGCCGGCCCGTTTGCCGATCTTTCGGGCCGGCGTGGCGGGCGCGGCCCATAGCGGCTTCGCGTAGCCCCCGGCCCCGGTTTCAGACCTCGCTCCGGGGAGATCGCCGTCTCGCCTCACATGCCGAGCAGCATCGGGCGGTCGAGCAGCACGCGGTCCTGGATCGGGCCGTGCCGGGCTTCGAGGACCTCGATCACGAGTTCCCTTCCGTGCTCGCCGAGGCCCGGGAGAGGCGAGGCGAGCGGGGCGGAGGGCGCGCTCCGTGTGAGCGGCACGCGGAGGAGTTCGGTCTCGACGCCGTTGCGCACGACGGCGACGCGCACCTCGGCGTCAGCCCATCGCCCGGCGGGCTTCATGGGGTCGTCCAGCACGCCGCCCAGCCTCGCGATGGCGCCGAACCGGGAGGCCGCCGCGGGGAGTTCCCACCTGACCCGAACCGGGCCGTCGAGCTCGATGTGCGGCGTGCCGAGCGGCGCGTCGACCTCGGAGCCCAGGGCCGCGGGGCGCGACCACCGCCGGCCGGCGAGCGGCGACTGCCCGGCGATCTCGAGCGCCGCCAGCGGGATGAGTCGGTCCTCGTCGAGCCAGGCGGCGCGGAGTTCATCGACCGTGAGCACGACCGCCCCGCCGGCGGGGTCCACGAGCCGCACCGAGCCGTCGAGTGAGTCCCCTCCCGCGGTCGCGGCGCGAATCGTGCCGTCGGCCCACCAGATGCGGGGCCCCTCAGGGGGCACGGCCTGATTCCCGAGGCGGATCTCGGCGACGCGGTTGAGCGGGAATGGCTGCTCGCCCGCGCCGGCGTCGAACACCACCGACTCGTCGATCGCGACGAGGAACCCGCGCACGCGGTCCCCGTTCAGGAGGACCAGCTCGTCGTCCGAGGCCTCTTCCCAGGGCGCGAGGCGGGAGGCCCCGCTCGCCCATGGGTCGATCGCGATGCGCGCGACCTTCTCGAGCGACAACGCCTCGGCGCCGAACGCGGTAAGCACGCTCAGGGTGTCCTCCGCCGACGCGGGCGCATTGATCGACGCGGAGTTCCAGGGCCCGAGCGAGCCGAGCAGCCGCTGCCCGTCGACGAGTTCGATCACGACGGGTGTGCCGCCCGCGAGTTCGTCCTCGGTGGGGCGTTGCCACCCGTCGGCGGGATCGGCCCCGCCGGGGAGGATCGCCACGAAACGGCTCGCCGGATCGCGGCGGACCTGCCCCAGCCCGTCGAGGTAGGCGATGGCGTCCCCGGTCCAGCCGAGAAGGTCCACGGGCGTGCGGGTGAGTTCGCGGTCGATGAGTTCCCGCGGCGCCGCCGGGGCGAGGCCCGCCGCGGCGAGCGCGAGGCAGCCGAGCAGACGGAGTTGGTGGGGCGCGGGTGTCATTTCTGGAAGATCGGAAGATAGCGCTTCGGCATTTGCAGGACGATGAGCATCATCGCCGTCCCATAATTCGAACCGGCGGTGCGATCGTCCCAGGACCCATCGTCCATCTGCTCGCTGAGCAGTTCGGCGCGGACGGCGGGCCACCACTGGGCCCAGTGCTCGCCCCCGGCGAGGTACATCGCCTGGACCGAGTAATACTGGCCGTAGGCGTAATGGGCCCGCGAACCCCGGACCTCTCCGGGCATCGCCGAGCGCCTGAGATACTCGAGCCCGGCGTTGATCGTGTTGTCCTCGTAGATGCCCGCGTAGAACAGCGTGGCGACGCCCGCCGCCGAGCGGGGCCAGGCGCTCGATCCCCCGTCGGCCTGGTAGCGGAAGCCGCCGTCGGGGTTCTGGCACCGGCGGGTGTACTCGACCGCGCGGTCGATCACCGCCTTGTCGGTCTCCAGGCCCGCGTTCCGGGCCGACCGCAGCGCCATCACCTGGCAGATCGTCACGCTGACATCCGCGTCGTAGGGCACCGGGTTGTACCGCCACCCTCCCTCGTCGTTCTGCGTGCGCTCGATCAGGCGGACCGCCCGCACCAACGCCTCGTGCACGCGGGCGGAACGCGCCGAGTCGGCGCTGCCCGCCGTCATCCCGTACACCTCGCCCAGGAACAGCGTCGCGAACCCGTGCCCGTACATCGGCCCGTGCGCCCCGTCGGCGGCGATCAGCCCGCTCTCCGTCGCGTTCTCGAGCACGAAATCGAGCCCGCGGTCCACCGCGTCGCCGTACCGGCCCCGCCCCGGCAGGTGCCCGTCGGCCATGAACGCGAGACACGCCAGCGCCGTGATCGCGACATTCTTGCCGAACCGCCCCCCGTCCCACGAGCCGTCCTCGTCCTGGCTCTGCGCGAGGAACTCCAGGCCCCGCGCCACCGATGCGTCGAGCGCCGGCGTGATCTCGTCGGCGAGCGCGGCGTTCTGGGCACTCCGCGCCTCGCGGCCCGGGTCGGGCTGCGCGGCCGCGCTCCACGAGGCGGCTAGCGCGAGGGTGATCGCGGCAACTCTCATTCGTCCCCCTCCGCCTGCTCGGCCAGCCGGCGGTAGTACGCCTCCGTCAGGCGTCGGTACGCGGCGCTGAACGGCTCGTTCAGCCCCTGCTGCAACGCGTCACGCAGGCGATCGGGCAGCGCCCCCCAGGCGGCCGCGTCCATCAGCGTCTGCGGCCGCAGCGAGGGGTCCTCCGCCCCCGGGGGCGTGGTCTGCCCCGTGTTCTCGCCCCGTCCGCTCGACGCCTGGGCGCCGCCGGTCTGCGGAGTCGGGCGGTTGGCGCTCGAAGGCTGCTGGCCAGACGAGGGCGAGGACGACCCGCCCGAGCCCTGCTGCTGGTTCTGCTCGCCCGAGGCGATGATCGCGTCGAGTTTGCGCAGGATGTCCTCCTGCAACCGCTGCGTCACCAGATCCGTGCCGCCGGGTTGAGACAGCCGTTCGACCGTGTCGTCCATCAACTGGATCGCCTGCTCGAACTGCTCGGCCGCTTCGGTCGCCGTCAGCATGCGGTCGAGCGCGGCGTCAAACGGGTCGGTGGCGGGCGGCGCGGCCTCGTCGACCAGCCCCAGCATCTCGTCGAGGCTCGGGAGCGACTCGCCCTCTTGCGCCGAGGCCCGCGAGCTCGACGGGCCCGCGGCGAGCACCATCGAGGCGACGACCACACCGGGACAAACCCCCGGAGCCGCGCCTTGCCTGCGTGCGGATCGCACTCGCCAGCGACTGAACCGACGACGCGCGCTCACGGCTGCTGCCCCCCTTGCCCGCCTTGCGGCGCGGGCCCGGGCGCCGGCGGTCGCTGCATCTGCTCCACGAGCACCCTGGCCTGGTCGGCGATCCGCCGCTGCAACTCCGCGACATCGCCCGCCGCGGATTCCCCCGCGTCGCGGGTCTGCGTCAGGGCCGCGGCCTGGAGGGCCCGGAGGAGCCTCAACTGCTCGAGATTCCCGAAGAGCGGCTGATCGCCCCCGGCGCCGCCGCCACCGCCGCCGCCGCCCTGCGCGTTGCGGAACTCGTCCTGCTGGTCTCTGGGTTTCGGCGTGAGTGTCTCGACGATCGACCGGAGAAGCTCGATCGCCGCCTCCTGCTTCGAGGTCACGCCCAGGTCGGCCGTCCCCCGTCCGAGCGAACGCACCGCGTCCGCCAGCGACTGGTCGATCCGCTCGTGCAGCAGCGTGATCACGCCGATCTCGCCCGCTTCGTTGGCCTCGGGGATGCCCTCGATCGTCGCACGCAGCGCCTCCTGCCGCTGCCCGAGCGCCCGGAGTTCGGCCCGAACGCGCCGGCTGACCTCGGCCCCGACAAACCCGGCGGACTCTTCCTGCAGCGAGACCTGCTCGGCGAGCGCCGCCTTGTACGCGTCGCGCAATTCGCGCTTCTTGCGGTCCTGCTCGCGCTGCTCGGCGTTCTCGTCCTGCCGCTGCGCCTCGGCAAGGGCCTCGCGGAGCCTCGCCATCGCCTCGGCCGCCGGGCCCGCGCTCGCCGCGGTGTCCGGCGGATCGGCCCGCAGAGGCACGATCGCGTCGCCCTGCGACGCGGCGGCGCGAACGAGCAGGTCCGCCACCGGGATCAACTCGGGGAGCCCGGTCCGGGTCTCCGCCTCGGCCGCGAGCGTGTTCGCGTGGACCCGCTCGGCGGGTCGGGCCGCTTCGGCCGGGTCGCCCCCGAGGGCCCGGATCGCCGCGTCCTCCTGCCGGATCAGGCTCTCGATCGACTGGATCACGCTCGAGAGCTGCCGACGCAGCGCAGCGTCCCGGTTCCGCTGGGCGTTCTCTAGCCGCTCGAGCATCTCCTGCATCGCCTCGATCGACTGATCCTGGAGCCGGCCCGCCGAACCCGTCTGGTTCTCCCCGATCTGCTCGGCGGCGTCGCGGAGCTGCTCGGCCAGCCGCTCCCGGGCCGCGTTCTCCGCCGCTTCGTCCATCGCGGCGGCCTGCGTCGGGTCACGCCCCCGGATCTCCTCGGCCCGCTCCCTCAGCGCGTCGACCGCCTCGTTCGCCTGGTCCGCGAGCTCCCGCTGACGCTGCGCGATCCGCTCGAGGTCGCTCCGCTCGTCGGGGCTCAACTCGTCGACCGTGCGGCCGACCATCCGATCGCCCGCCGCGGCGGTCTGATCGCGGAGTTCCTGCTGCGCGTCGAGCAGGCGCTCGATGTTCCGGCGGACCACCCATCCGTCCTGACCACGGTCCAGTTGGTCGATCAGCCGGGCCAGTTCGTCGCGGACGCGCTGCTGCTCCCGCTCGGCGTTCTCCGCGCCGTCCGGCTGCTGCACGAGGCTCTGGGCCGCGCGGTCGGAGGCCTCGGCCGCCCGGTCGGTCGTCGATCCGGCCTGCTCGAGCAGGTCGCGGACGATCTCGTCGTCCAGCCTGTTCCGCTCGGCCCGACCGGCGAGACGCTCGAGCATCGCCGACTGCGACGCGAGCCTCTGGGACAGCGCGGCCTGACGCTGCGCCACGCGCTCGAGCGCCCCGGCCCGTTCCTCGGGAACGGACCCCGCCGCCGCGCCCGACTGCTGCTGCAACTCCGCCTGCTGGCGGTCCAGACGCATCGCGGTCCGCCGAACACCCTCGAGTTCGGTCTGGATGAGTTCGACGAACTCCGCCGGCGCGATCACGCGCAGCCGCCTCGGGGACGAGATCACCGGGGCGTGGGTCTGCCCGTCGAGGTCGAAGTTGTCGACCGCGACCGCCTCGACCCACACCTCGTCCCCCGGGCTGACCCCGAGGCCCGAGAGTTCGAGCGTCGCGCCGATCTCGCCCCGCCCACCTGCTGGGCCCACAGCACGGGCGATCTCGATCGGGGGCTCACCCGGGTCGGGGGACGCCTCCGCCCCCAGCGACCCCTTCGCGGCCCGGGCAATGCGCCGCTGCAGCGTCAGGCTCGCCACCGCGATGTCGTCCCGCCCCTCGCCAAGCAGCGGGACCGTTGCCGTGGCGAGCACGGCCTCGTCCGCCGCCGGCTCGAGCACCGTCGCCTCGGGCGGGGCGTCGGGGATCACCTCGACCCGAAGCCGAAGGGGCTCGCGCGTCCGCAGCCCGAACGCGTCCACCGCCTCGACCTCGAACGCCACGGTCGACGCCGCGACGAACCCGCCACGGAGCGAGTTCCCGTCCGCGGTCAATTCCGGTCGCGAAGCCCCGTCCGCATTCGACGCCGCGACGATGCCTTTGCTGTAAAGGAAATCAAGATCAACGCGCGACCCGACCAGCACCGGCCCGATCTCGACCGGCTCGCCCGAGGGCGGGGGGCCCGCGCGCCGCACCCCGCTCGCGAACCCCGTCTCCAGCCCTTGGGCGTACCCGGGCAGCGCCACTTCCGACGCACGCTCGACGAGTCGCGGGGGCTCGACGATCTCAACCCGCCTCGAAACCGTCGCGTCGTCGTCCGATCGGAAGCTGTACTCGAGCCAGCGCCGCTCGCCCTCGACCGCCTGCCACGCCGCGGGCTCGATCAGCCGCTCGTACATCTCGCGCGCCGCCGCGGACGCCCCCCCCGCGATCGGCTGCGGCACCAGCACCGCCTGCGACTCGGGGCCGGCGCGCCCGTCCTCGCCGATCACGCGGTAGGTCACCGTGATCGGGGTCTCTCCCGCCTCCCTGTTCGTGGTCAGCAGCGCCGCCCGCAACGCCAGCCCGCGGTCGGCGGGGTGAGGCTCGGCGGTCGTCGCGTCGGCGATCTGGGTCCGCTTCGGCCAGGGCGTGTCGAGCCAGGGGGCGAACAGCCGGGTCAGGCCGGTCACCGCGATCGTCGGCTGCGCGTTGAACCCGGCGGAGAGCGCGACCGACGCACCCACCGCCGCCGCGAGGGCCCACGCCGCCGGCCCCCACCGCAGCAGCCCCCAGGGCGTCCGCGTCAGCCCCGCCGCCGCGCTCCGGGCCGCCAGTCGGCTCAGGTGCCGGGCGAACGGGTCCGCGTCTTCCAATTGGAGTTCGATCCCCGTGGCGAGCGGCCCGGGCTGCGGGAGACCCTTCGCGTCCATCCACCGCTCAACCCGCATCGCGACATCGGCCAGCGAAGGCTTGAACTGCGCCACCGGCACCAGGCGGCGACGCACCCAGACCGCCGCCAGCCCGGCCAGCCCCAGCAGCAAAAGGCCCCGCAGCGCCGCGGGGAAGCGGAACACCAGATCCGCCAGCACCGCCAGCGTCACCAGCCCCATCCCCCAGACGCTCAACCACGAGACCACCCGCGTCGACAGCACCACCCGCGCCGCCCGGCGGAGCCGCCGCAGGCGGGAGCGCACCCCGCGGATCGCGAGGGCGGTCTCGTCGGCGGGGGTCAAGGTCACGGCGTTCTCCGTTCGGGGGGCATTCCCTGCAGTCCTCTTCGAGCGTATCGGCTCTCCGGATCACCCGCGTTGCGGCCCGCCCCTTGAACCCGCGTCGCCGGCCCCGGTGGCAGGGGGGCGACCGAACTCCGTTCGGTATCCCGCTACGCCAGCCGGATCAGCCGGCGCCCCACCCACTCCAGCGTCGCCAGCGAGAGCACCAGCAGCAGCGCCAGGGGCGTGTCCCACAGCGTCGCCGTCTCCGGGGGCTGAGGGATGATGATCCGCCGGTTCGGGAGCAGCCCGGGCAGTTCCCCGAGATCCTCCGGCCCGAGCACCCTCCCCCCGGTGGCCGCCGCGAGGGCCGCGAGGGCCGCGTGGTCCGCCTGCGGGTTGCGCATCTCGTCGTCGGGCGCGATCACCTCGAAGCGGGCCGAGGGGTTGACCCCGCCCAGTTCATCGGGGTTCACCGTGACCTCGAACGCCCCCGGGTCGAGCGCGGTGAACGAGCCCGCGTACCGCGTCCTGCCCGCGCCCGAGCCCGCCTGGCGTGTCAGCCGCAGCGCTCGCGAGGAAGCGCCGCCGCGGGGCGTCCTCTCGACGCTCACCCTGAGTTCCCCCGCCGCGACCTCGGCGATCGCCTGATCGATGATCGTCAACTCCACCGAGACGACCTGCCCCGTGCGCGCGATCGGGGGCTGCACCTCCAGCGTCGCCGCCGCCCCGAGCGAGGCGAGCCGAGGCCTCGCCAGCGTGCGGATCAGCGGGAGCCAGAACCGCTCGGTCGGCGGCTCGCCCCGCCCGTAGCGCCAACGCCAGATCTCGTCGGTCCCCACCAGCGCCGAGCGGCCCGCCCCGTAGCGCATCGAGACCACCAGCGGGAGCGGCTCGTCCGCCCCGTCCACCGGCACCGCCTCCGCCAAGGGCTCCGCGGCCGATTTGAGCAGGTCGGGCGAGAGCCGGAGGGCCCAACGCAGCGCCGACCATCCCGCCGCGGCGTCGTCAATACCACCCATCGGGCCCGATTCGATCTCGCCGAACAGCCCGAGCCGGCGGGACAGCGCCGTCGGGCGCAGCACCACCGGGCCCGCGAAGACCTCCATGCCCGCCGCGGAGGCGATGCTCGACGCGCGAACAGGCAGCAGGTCGGCCAGCGGGGTGTCGCGCCACGCGGACGGCGTGGCGCTCGGGCCCGCCAGCCAGAGCAGGCCCGCGCCCTGGTCGCCCACCAGCGAGCGGATGTCCGCGAGCGCCTGGGGCCCGAGCAACTCGGGGCTCAGGTCCCCGAGGATCACGACATCGAACTCCGCCCACTCCGCCTCGCCCTCGGGCAACGCCGTGAGCACGATGTCGCCCTCCTGCTGGAACCGCCGGTTCACCGCCAGCAGCAGGCAGGACGACTCGACCGAGTCCTCCCGGATAAGAAGGCTCTTGAGGTAGCGATGCTCCCATCGCGGCGAGCCGTCGACATAGAGCACCCGGATCGGTTGGTCCACGAACCGCACCGCGAACGACGACTCGTTGTTCTGCGGGGCGAGATCGGGCCCGCCGGGGATGTACCGCACCGTCCAACGCTGCTCGCCGGCGCTCGACGCCCGGGCCGGGATCGTCGCCTCCCCCGCCGAGAGTTCCTCGGGCGTCAAGGCCCGCCGCTCCACGACCAGCCCCGTGCCGCTCTCGACGATCTCGATCGTCCCGACCGACGAGGCTGTGATCCCCTCGGCGCTGAACCGGGCCGTCACGGGGACTGTGTCGTCGACGAACGCCACCGCCGGCGCCGACGCCGACTCGAACGCGAAGTCGATCGACCGTTCCGCGCTCCCGAACGCCACCGAATGCACCGGCACGCGGTCCGCCTCGAGCCGGCGCACGAGTTCGGGCGCGGGCTCGTCGGCCGATCGCCCGTCGCTCAGGACCACGATCGCCGAGACCGGGTGCCCCGCGTGCCGCCGCAGCGCCTCCCCGACGGCCGACCCCACCGCCGTCCGCGGGCCGGCGGCGTCCGGCAACGCGGGCACGGACACGCCGCCCGCGTCCAGTTCCACCGCCCCGGTGTCGAACGCCATCCAGTAGACGATCTTTTCCTCGGCGATGGAGGCGAACACCGCCCCCGCCTCGTCGAGCGCCCGTCTGAGATGCTGGTCCCGCGTCTCGCCGCCCCCGTCCGCGACGCCCATCGACGCCGACCGATCCACCAGCACGACGAGACGGTCTCGCTCGATTTCCGTCCGCACCCGCTCGAGCCTGGGCCCCGCCGCGAGAACCGCCAGCGCGAGCAGCAGCAACGACCGCACCGACGCCAGCAGCGCTCGCGCCCAGCCCGGTCCCTGCAGCCTCGCGTATCCCCAGAAGCCGACCGCCGCCGCGGCCCCGGCCACCAGCAGCCAGGCCCAGGCCGGGATCGGCACCGCCCACCCGAACCGGGAGACACCGTCTCCGAAGCCGGGGCCCTCGAGCCCGAACAGCCTGTTCGCCAGACCGCTCACGGCGCGACCCCCGTTCCCCGCTCGCCCGCGTGGCTGACGAACCTGGCGGCCAGCGCCTCGAACACGGCGAGCAGCAGCGCGATCAGGAACGGAAGGAGCCCCATCGCCGAGTCGTCCTCCGGCGCGCGGCGCGACTCGTCCGAGTCACCCCCCCCGCCGAGTGAGACCGTCGCGCCGCCCGCGGCCTCGCCCAGCCGCACCGCGATCTGGTCCGCCGGGGTCGGCGTGGTCCGCCCCGCGAGATGATCGGGCGTCACCGCCAGCAGCGAGAGCCGCTCCCCCCGCGCCCCTCGCGACCACCACGCCCCGGGCTGCGCGATCGCCGGCATGCGCCCCGTCTCCGCGGCCCGCGCAACCCGCCCCGAGCCGTCCAGCGTCACCAGTTCGATCGCCGACGGGTCCGTGTCCGGGACCGTGCCGGCGGTCACGGTTGGCACCCGGCTCGGCCCCGCGGCGAGCCGCGCGATCTCCTGCACCAGCGGCACAAGGAGCGGCTTGGCGGGCAGATCCGTCCAGCCCGGGTCGAGCGCCGCGGTGAAGACCCACACCCGCGGCGCGGCGTGGATCAGCACCGGCGCCCCCGCCTCGGTCCGCAGCACGATCGACGAAGCCGCGACGCTCGCCGGCAACACCCGGAACACGCCCACGCCCCGCGCAAGGCTCTCGATCTCTCCCGAGATCGCCGGGATGAGCCCGGCGGCCGGCCCCGGGACCAGCGCCGCGGCGCCCTCGATCGCCGACGCCTCGCGGCCGAACTCCGCGTCGATTCCCAGGCGGGACCGCATCTCGTCGGACCATCGGTGCACCACCGCTTCTGCCGGCGGAAAGACCACCAGCGACGAGCCCCGCGCGACGAACGACGCGAGCGCCGACCAGCCCTCCTCCCCGACCAGGTCGGGCCGCGTCAGCACCGCGATATCAAGCCCCGCCAGGTCGCCCTCGCGCAGCCCCGCCGCGTTGAACTCGCTGACCCGGACCGGCGTGGACGCGTCGGGTGACAACGCAAGCCGCGCCCAGTCCGCCGCCTCGAACCCGCCCAGCGCGCGCGTCGCCCGGCTCGAATGCACGATTCCCGCACGCACGGCCTCGCGAAGTCGGATCACGCGCAACGCCTCGCTGTCGCCCGCGATCCGATCGCCCGCCCCGGAGACCGCCGCGCGCGCCATCAGTTCCGCCTCGTCGGCCGCGGGCATGGGGAGCCCGACCGCGACCGAAACCGACCGCCTTCCCTCCGGCAACACCACCGCCTCTTCCGCCGACGACGCCCCACCGTCCCATGCCATCTCGGTCCGCAGCACCGCCGCGATCTCGGGCAGGGTCTCGCCCTCTCGTTCGATCGTGACCACGGCCTGCATCGCCGAGGGCGTGTCCCCCGGGAACACCGCGGCACGCCCGGGCTCAAACCCCGTCACCCGCAGGTTCGGCGCCGGACCCTCCGCCGGTGTCGACGCCTCGACAACAACCCGATCCGCCGCGATCGGCCAGGCCGGGTCCGGGCCCGCGCCGGCTTCCGACCGCCCGCCCTCACGCCACTCGCTCAGCACCAGCACCCGGGCCGACGCGCTCTCCCCGGGGATCGCCCTCGCCGCCTCCGAGAGCGCCCCGGCAAGGTCGAACCCGCTCGCCGTCGGCGCGATCTCTTCGAGCACCCGGCGGGCCCCATCCCGGCTCAGCGTCGCCGGCGCGACCACCGCCGAGACCGGCCTCGCCCCCAGCACCACCGCCACACGGTCCCCGCGGGAGGGCGAGAGCCCGTCGATCTCCCGTCCGGCCCGCTCGAGATGCCGCTCCAACGCCGACCGGCCGCCCTCGTCTGTCAACGACGCCGTCAGGCTGTTGTCGATCACAACGACCAGCGTCTGCGCCTCCCGGGACCCGGGCCTGCCGAAGATCGGCCTGGCCACCGCGACCGCCAGCGCCGCCACCAGCAGGCACCTCGCCGCCAGCAGGACCAACCGCTCGATCCGCCGACGACGCCTCTGCTTCCGGTACGCCTCGATGAGGAACCGCATCGCGCCCCACCGCACCGGCTTCCGCGGACGCCGCATCAGCAGGTGGATCAAGACCGGGATCGCCACCGCCGCGAGCCCGCCGAAGAGCAAAATGGGGTGGAGAAATGACATCGCGGGTCGGCTCGTCGGGCCCAGACTAGCACGACCGGGCTCGTGCCGTCCGGACGCCCGTGTTACCCTACAGTACGGAATCGGTGGCGGCGGGGGTTCAGCCCGCCGCACAGCGTAGATAACCCCAAGGGAGGGCCTGCGATGGCAACGGCGATGCGTGGGGCATTGGCGATCGGTTCGGCGTGCGCGGCCGCGCTCTGGGGCGCCCTCGCCCTGTTTTCGACCGGGTGTGACAACAGCACGGGCGCCGCCTCGACCGCGGCGAACGGCGCCCCGAAACCAGCGCCCAAGAGCCGCTATGTCATCGGGATCATCGCCAAGAGCGGCGACAACCCGGTCTATCTCGCGGCCCGCGCCGGCGCCGAGGCCGCCGCCCGGGAGATCACCGCCCAGAGCGGCGTGCAGATCGAGATCGTCTGGCGCTCGCCGACCCAGGAAGACTCGGCCCGCCAGTACGAACTCATCGGCGAACTGGCGACCTCGGGCGTCGACGGGCTGGCCATCTCCTGCACCGACGCGGCCCTGGCCACCCCCGCGATCGACGCCGCGGTCACCGCGGGCATCCAGGTCGTCACCTTCGACGCCGACGCCCCGGACAGCAAGCGTTTCGCGTTCTACGGCATCGACGACCGCGAGGCCGGCGCCACGGTGTTCCGTGAACTCGCCGGGGTGATGGGCGAGACCGGGCGCGTCGCCGTCCTCGCCGGGAACCGCGCCGCCGAGAACATCCGCCAGCGCGTCATCGGGGCCGCGTTCGAGCTGCGGGCCCACCCCGGGATGGAGGTCGTCGGCGTCTTCCACCACGACGAGAACCCGATGGCCGCCAACGCCGCCATGCGCGCCGCCGCCGAGCGGCACGGGCCCATCGACGGGTGGGCCCTCGTCGGCGGGTGGCCCCTCTACGACCCCGCCGGGCTCGACGGCATCCCCCCGGAGACCAGGATCGTCTCCATGGACCCGCTCCCCCCGGCCCTCGACCACGCCGCCGCCGGGCGCGTCCACAAGTTCGTCGCTCAGCCCTACTTCGGCTGGGGGTACGAGTCCGTGCGCACGCTCTTCGCCAAGCTGCACGAGGGCAAATCGCCCGAGAAGACCGTCACCCAGGCCCCCCTCCGCGTCATCGACCCCGACGACGCCGAGGCGTTCCGTGAGGAGTGGATCGGCTGGGTCGGCAAGCCCTGAGCCGGGCCGGGCTCGTGCCCCCCGCCCGGGTTACCCGAACTTGCTGCGTTTCATCTGCGCCTGACGACGCGCGATGAACGCCGCCAAGGGCGGACCCAGCCAGTCGTGCGTGCTGACGACCGAATGGTCGAACCCGAACGACCGAGCCAGGCGCTGGATGGTCTGCAGGTGCGCCTCGAACGCCTTGCAGTAGGCCTCCCGCACCGATCGCGGATCGACCTTGATCGGCGTCTCCCCCTCGAGGCCGACGAACTGCGCCGGCGCGTCCATCGCCAGCGTCCGCTCCGCCCGGTCGAGCACCTGGAACAGGATCAGGTCGTGCCCCCGGTGCCGGACGCGCGCCAGCGACGCCCGCAGCGCCGCGGGGTCCTCGAAGAAGTCGCTGATCATCACGATCAGACAGCGGTTGCTCAACTGCCCCAGCGTCTGGTCGATCACGCGGGAGACGCTCGTCGCCTGCTCGACCGGGTGCATCGCCAGCGTCTCGACAATCTTCCGCCAGGTGCCCCGCTGACTCGAGCGGTTCACGATCGTCAGCAGCCGGTCCGCGAACACCCCGAGCCCCACGCGGTCACCCTGCTGGAGCGTGATGTAGCTCAACGCCGCCGCGAGCGCGGTCGCGTGGTCGAATTTCGTCCACTCCGCCCGCCCGTCGAGCGACTTCTCGAGCCCCGCCCCACTCGCCTCCTTGAACAGCCTCGTGCCGAAGTTCATCGAGCCCGACGCGTCCACCAGGCAGACCAGATCGAGGTTCGTCTCCTGCTGATACTGCTTGAGGTGCAGCTTGTCCGTTCGCCCGTAGACCTTCCAGTCCAGGTGCCGCAGGTCGTCCCCCGGCGCGTACGGCCGGTGCTGCGCGAACTCGACCGAGAACCCGTGGTACGGCGAGCGATGCTGCCCGCTCATCACACCCTCGACGATCATCTTCGCACGCAACTCGAACGAGCCCAGCCTCGCCAGCGTCTGCGGGTGCAGGTACAGCGACGCATCGCCCGCCCGCGAGCCGCGGGCGCCCTGCCCCCCGGAAACCCCGAGACCTTCGCCGCTCATCGGATCATCCTAACACCCGAGCCCGACGGCCCGCTCACTCCCCCGTGTCCCCCGGCTCCCCCGGCTCCCCGTCCAGCAGCCGCATTGTCTCTCGCAGCGTCTGCCTTGTGGGCACCTCCACCGATGAGCGGTCCGCGGGGTCGAAGCGGACCACATCGGCCGCGAACGAGGCCTCGACCTCGTACGAGAGCGCCAGCCCGCGCTCGAGGTCGAACCGCCACTCGCCCGTCACCCGGCTCTCGTTCACCGCCACGCTGAAGCGCTCCGCGATCGCGGGCGGGGGCTCCGGCCAGCGCACCTCCCCCTCGACGCGGAACACCGCCACACGCCCCCCGCTCTCGGTCGCCTCGATCCGGTCGAGCGTGTGCGTCTCGACCGAGCGCATCAGCCCCACCTGCGGCATCAGCAGCACCCGCGCGACCTCGTGAGACTCCCCGGCCTTCACGGGCCCCCGGGGAAGGAACGCATACAGCGGCTCGGTCGACTCCCGGATGCTCTCCGCCGTGTACGCCGCCGACAACTCGTCGTACAGCGTCTCCTGGAAGAGCCCCCACCGCGACAGGTTCGCCTCCATCCCGCGGATCAGCGGCTCCAGATCCCCCACCGCCCCCAGCGTCCCGTCCGGACGCATCCGGACCACCATCGACTCCCCCACCACCGCCGCCAGTCGCCCGATCCCAGGCACCGAGGTCCTCGTCCAGTGGTGCGGCTCCCGCGAGTCGTACTCGAGCCGCTCCCCGAAGTTCGAGTCATTCACAAACCTGACCCACTCCCAGCCCAGGCGGAGCGGCGTCCCCTCGCCCCCAAGGTCGGGGTCCACGACCCGCTCGTGCCGAACGACTCGGGAGATCTCACGCGTCTCCCGAAAATCCCGCCCCGGCGTCGGCGAGATCTCCGTGCTCACCCGCGAGAACGCGTACCGCACAGGGCCCGCCTCGGGCCAGGACCAGGCCGGCGCGATCGCCCCCTCCCCCCCCGTCTCGGGCTCTCTCCCCGCCGCCGGGGGGGCGCAGACAAAGACCAAAGCCGCGGCGAGTGCCAGCACCGTGCGCATGGCGCGATCCTCCTCGGGTGATCTCTCCCCCGGGATCGGCTCCTGCCGCCCCCGGATCCGACCGATGGTAGTAGCCTGAAGCCATGACCAAGGAACCCATGTACGCCCGCGACCGCGTCCCCCTCTCCGGCGTCCGGAGGATCGGTGTGCTCACCGGCGGGGGCGACTGCCCCGGCCTGAACGCCGTCATCCGCGCCGTCACCAAGGACGCCCTCTTCCACGGCATGGAGGTCATGGGGATCGAGGACGGGTTCGCCGGCCTGATCGAGGACCGCGTCCGCCCCCTCGACCGCGCCGCGATCAGCAACATCCTGACCCGGGGCGGCACCATCCTCGGGTCGTCGAACAAGGCGAACCCCCAGAAGTTCGCCGTCGGCAAGGACGACGCCGGCAAGCCCATCTACCGCGACATGACCGATGTCTGCATGACCACCCTGGGCCTGCACGGCATCGAGGCGCTCGTCGTCATCGGGGGCGACGGCACCATGTCCGCCGCCAAGCCCTTCGCCGACCGCGGCATCAACTGCATCGGCGTGCCCAAGACCATCGACAACGACCTCTGGGGCACCGACCTCACCTTCGGGTTCATGACCGCCGTCGCCAACGCCACCGACGCGCTCGACAAGGTCCACACCACCGCCGCCAGCCACCACCGCACGATCGTCGTCGAGGTGATGGGCCGCAACGCGGGCTGGCTCGCGCTGCACTCGGGCGTCGCCTCGGGATCGGATGTCATCCTCCTCCCGGAAATACCGTTCGAACTCGACCACATCTGCCACGCCGTCGAGGCCCGCGCCCAACGCAAGTTCGGGTTCACCATCATCTGCTGCGCCGAGGGCGCCAAGGAAAAGGGCGGCAAGCAGATCGTCGACCGCGTCATCGAGACCAGCCCCGACCCCGTCCGCCTCGGCGGCATCGGCAAGTGGCTCGCCACCCAGATCGAGGACCGCACCGGCATCGAGTCCCGCAGCGTCGTCCTGGGCCATGTGCAGCGCGGCGGCGTGCCCGTCGCCGCCGACCGCGTGCTCTCCACACAGTTCGGGCACATGGCGATGGAACTGCTCCGCATGGGCGTGCGGAACCGGCTCGTCGTGACGCGCAACGGGAAGTTCGACCACATCGAGATCACCGAGGCCGCCGACCGTCAGCGCCTCGTCCAGCCCGATACCGACCCGCTCGTCCAGGCCGCCCGCAGCGTCTACACCTCGTTCGGCGACGGGCAGACCCGCGTCGTCTAAGCCCCCTCAGGCCGGCGCCGTTTCATACGCCGCGACCACGCCCCCCGACTCGACCGCCGCATCGAAGAACGCCGCGCGCACGGCCCGGTACGCCTCGTCGGCGAAGAACGCCTGCTTGGCCGCCGCGTCCGGGAACGAGATGACGAACACACGGTTCACCGGCGACCCGGGCCCTTGCAGCACCTCCACCACCCGATAGTCGCGCCGGAAATACCCGCCCCTCGCCTCGAGCAGCGGCCTCATCGCCTCGCGGTACCGCGAGTAGCCCGCCTCGTCCCGCACCTGCAACTCAACGAAGATCTCGTGACGACGGGCCTCGGGCATGCGCACCTCCGCCACGCGGTACGACCATGCCACCCCGCGGGTTCACCCTCCCCTCAGCCCCCGCCGCGCTGCCGCCGACTCGCCAGCAGCACCCCGAGCCCCACCGCCGCCGGGACCGCGGGCGCGGGGATCGGGAAGAAGTTCTTGTCCAGCGTCGCCCCGGGCCACCCGTTCCCGCCCCACGCCTCGTCGTTGCTCACGATCGCCAGGCCCGGCCCGAACAGGTCGATCGCCGTCCACCCCACCCCGTACCACAGGAAGTTCGGCTCCCCCCACGGCGGCAGGTCGAACGCGATGGACCCCTCGACGCCGATCGCGCCCCCGCCCGCGAGCGTGAACAGCCCCTGCACCACGGCGTATTCTCCGCCGCCCGTGTGCTCCATCATCAGCGAGAGCGACCCGACGAACGAAAGCGCGAACAAAGGCGACCCGAGGTCCTGCCCGCCCTGCCCATCCGGCGCAAAGAGCGGGGCGCCGTACGACACCGGCCCCCCCGACCCGTCCACGATCGCGTACACCGGCAGCCCCTCGAACGCGAACGCGTAGGGCTCGTCCGCCGGCCCGAAGAGCACGCCCGAGTCATTCACGGGCCCGATCCCGCCCGGATACATGTCCACCGCGTCCGGGTTGATCACCGCCGCGAACGCGTCCCCGCCGAACAGCCCCGGCGCGGCGATCGAGACATCCGCCGTCAGCACGCCCCGCGAGACATCGCCCGCGGCCCACCCCGAGCACGCCGCCACGACCGCCGCCCCCGCCAATCCCGCTGCACCACGCATCGCGCGCCTCCTGTTTCACCGCCGGCCCGAAACGCAGGCCTTCAGACAAAGTGCACCGCTCGGCGATGATTGCACCGGCTTTGCATCAACAAGCCCGCCGATTCAGGGGTTCCCCGAACGCGAGACAAGACGGGCCGATTCCCAGTTTCGGGAATCAGGGTTCACAATCACCCTGCGACCGGGTAAGGTCCGCTTATGGCGTCCGCATGGGAGAACCCCAACGACGACGACACACCCGGCAGCGGCGTGCTGCTCGCCGAGTGCATGTCGCCGGCGCGGTTCAGGCCGATGGAGGCCCTCCCCGGTGTCGCGGCCCTGGCGCGGGACGCCGGGTTCCGACTTCTCTGGTGCAACACGCTCTACGCCCGACTCCTCGGCAGCACGCCATCGCGGATCCTCGGCACCACGATGCACGACCACCTGCCCCAGGCCCTCGCCAACGAGCGCGAGACGCTCATGCGGCCCGTCCTCGCCGAGCACAAGGTCGTCGCGTACTACCAGCTCTGGCACGGATCACGCTGGTTCACGCGCGTCTGGCCCCTCGACCGCGACGCGTTCGGCCGCGAGGGCTACTTCGTCATCATCCAGTCGATCGCCCAGGGTGAGGCGATCCACCACGACCCCCCGGGCAGCGCGCAGCTCGTCACCCACGCCGATTTCGCCGAGCTCGCGGTCCTCACCGGACGCGAACTCGAGGTCTTCTACTGCCTCGCCACCGGCATGCCCGTCGCCGATGTCGCCCGCACGCTCTTCCGCTCCGAACGCACCATCGAGCAGCACGCCCGGAGCATCCACCGAAAGCTCGGCATCGAGTCCCGCGCCCAGCTCGTCCGCTTCGCCGTCGAACGCGGCATCGTCGAGTTCACCCGAGACGAGTGGCTCACGATGATCGAGGCCCGCGAGAACCCGGGCTGAGACGGGCCGGGCACGAGCCCGCCCGATCGCGCGGGACCGAACCTCAACGCGCCGGCTCGATCACCACATCGCCCATGTTGGTCTTGATCGTCACGGCCGTCGCGCCCCCGGCAAAGACGACGCGGCACCGGGTCCGCACCTTGCCGGCCTCGGGCTCGATCGAGGCATAAGCCCCCCGCACACCGACCTCGCCCATCGCGGTCTTCGCCTCGATCGTCGCGTCGAGGCCGTCCGGCACGCCGAACCGGACATCGCCCATGCCCGAGGCGAGCGAGACCGGCTCGCTCAGCGAGGCCGCGGGGGTGAACTCCAGGTCCCCCTGCCCCACGCTCAACTCCCCGCCGTTTGCACCCACGACCTCGACATCGCCCATGCCCGATCGCGCCACCACCCGGTGCGCCGACCCGGAGGCCAGGACCACCAAGACATCCCCCATCCCGCACTTCACCTCGGCCGATCCGGCGAGGCCCGACAGTTCAACATCGCCCATCCCGGTCTCGACCTTCGCCGAACCGGTGACCCCGACCCCCTCGACATCCCCCATCGCCGTCGCCACCTCGATCGGCGTGACCCGCGGCATGCGCACGGCGTAGTCGACCCCGTAGTTCCCGTTGTCCCGGTTGAACTCGGGCCAGCACGCCTCAAACCGGACCGCGCGCTCGTCCATCTCGGGCGCGAGCGAGGCCTGCTCGATCCGACCCCTGTCCTTGGCGTGCACGCGGGCCACCACCAGCACCTGCGTCGCCGGGTCGAACGAGGGCAGGTCCCCCCCATGCCGAGCCCATCCCGGCAGTTCCTCCGCGTGCGGGGCGATGTCGACATCCCCCATCCGGCTCTTGATCCCCAGCCCCTCGATCTCCGACGCCTCGAGCACGAAGACCATCCGCCGCTCGAACTTCCGCTCGGAGGAAGCCTCGGCCCGGGATTGCGGGGAGCAGGCCCAGATGACCGCAAACGACGCGGCAAGGGCGGAGACGATTGATGGCATGGTCATTCTCCTCAGCACGGCAACTCGGCAGCGGGCTCAATGGCCAACGACCTGGGTCATTCGGAAACGCCGCCCCCGGGTTTCTAGCAATCGGCCCACGGTCTTCCGGGTCAATAGTCTCGCCCCGCGACCCCTTCGGGAGTGTTGTGCAGCCGGCGTTGGCTCAGCGCGTGCAAATACGGGTTCGGTACCGGGGAGGTCGCTCGCGCATGCACCCGCCCCGCGCCCGAGCCGTCCGTCATCAATGTGGGGGAGCGGGTGATGAGATCCCCTGTTTCCGGATCGTGTTCGATCGTCGTCGCCCACCCCAACTCTGCATCCCAGAGCAGCACCTTGCTCGACGGGAACTGCACCTGATGAGATGTCACCGAGTGGCGCAACGCGTCTTGCGCACTCGCCCCGATCGCCCACAGGCGCGGCTGGCCTGCAAAAGAAGTGCTGTAGTGGTATGAGGTTGGCCAAGGGAACAAGAGCTCGCCCAAGCGGGGCGACGCCGGGGATACAAAGGCCTCGACTGCTTGGTGGTATGGGAGCAGATCATACACAACGCCGGTCCATGTCTCATAGATCTGCCAGTATCCGAAAGCAATCTGCTCATTTCCCGGACCACCGGTCGGGTAGAGCCGACCGTCTTCGGTCGCGGGATAAAACCCGGATCGCTCGGCGTACATGCTGACAACCTGCCCCAGTTGCCTGGCGTTTGATAGGCTCTTGATGAACTCTGCCGACCCTCTCGCCCGGGCGAACGCGGGGAGCAGGATGCCGAGTATCAGCAGCACAATGCCGATTGTCACCAGCAACTCAACGAGCGTGAACGCGCGGGTCAAAGAGGCGGCAACATGACGAAACTGCCGGGCGGCTCCCCGATCATCCGCAACTCCGTGAGCACCCACTGATTTGTCTCCGGATTGAGAGTGAACTGCACCACGAGCGTTCCATCAAACTTGGTGCTGTCCTGAGAGGTGAACCGTCCCGGCATTACCAATTCCGCCCGCTCAAGCGAGCCAATGCCCTTGGAACGCAGGAACGGACGGGCGTCGTCGCGCCGGACTGTGCGGACTGTCAGCGACCGGTCGTTTGGCTCGAACCCGCGAGAAGTCGCGCGGACAATTCGGATCTCATCGAGATCGAACTCAGCCAGCACAAGAAGCACGCGTGCCTCGGTCCAAACGCGTTCGGCCCAAGTGGGATTATCAAACAGAATCGGACTGACTGTGATCCCCTGTTCGTTCAAGAGATCGATGAACTCATCCGGGGTTTCCGAGGCGTAAGCAAGAACCGTATGTTCGATGGCCAGCCCAAGATTCTCCCTCGCGGGAAGACGATCGAGTGCGCTGGAACTCGCTTGCGCTCCGGCGAGAGCCGCGACAGCCGAAATCTCTTCGCCGGTTACTGCCCCCGCATGCCGGCGAGTCACTGAATCAACCGCCGGGACGGAGCCGGGGCTCTGCTTCGTCTGGGGAAGTCGCCCCCGCGAAGTCCAAGATCCGAGACTAAGATACAGAACCACTCCACCCACCGCAACGATCGCCAACGCCGCGATTTGGCGTGCCTGCATCTTCTCCACCTCTCTAAAATTGCCTTGTTCCAGTGATCCCGCGACACTCAAGATCGCAACGATCACCCATTGCCCGGCTGCGGATCGTCTGGAATGCAACAGGTAACAGTGACCGCCTTGATGCAATTATTCTCTTCATCAAAGTAAACCACAACGCAGCACACGGACGGCTCTGTGCATGTCCACTCGAGGCTGGCCTGCCCCCCGAAACAATCCGTGAAGGTATATGTGCATGTTACCGTAAGTGGATCATCCGCCCGAGCCAGCGAAACTGGCAAAGCCGCGATCCCCATGCTCACGAGTGCTGCAAGCGACGCCATTTTATTCTGCATCGATTCCCCTTTCTCCATCCGACCCGATCATGAGAACCATTGAATCTGGCCTCTGCGCTTGAAGGATCGTAAACCGAGGGGGGGGGAGGGAGCAAGCATGAATTTCTCAATCGAGCAGATAAATCCACCACACCGCCAAATCCGGGGGGTGATGTTGATTGGTGTTTCAATCGGCCCTCACCCACGAATGTCACAAAGCCATATTCGACGCACGCCCGTCACAGCGCCGTGCGCACCTGCAGCAACTCCGGGAAGAACCGGTGGTCGATCATCTGCCGCAGGAAGGGCACGCCCGAGGAACCCCCCGTCCCGGTCTTATACCCGATGATCCGCTCCACCACGCGCATGTGCCGGTAGCGCCACAGGCCGAACTGCTCCTCGACATCGACGAGCTTCTCCGCCATCTCGTACGCGTCCCAGTGCGCCTCCGGGTTCTGGTAGACGGTCCGGAAGACCTCCACCACACCCGGGTGGGCCTCGTGGGGCGTCGAGACATCGCGGCCCACCACCTCCGCCGGCACGGGAAGGCCCCGCGAGGCGAGGTGGCGCAGAAAGGCGTCGTAGATGCTCGGCGTGCGCAGGGCCCACTCCAGCCTCGCCGAGGCCTCGGCGTCGTGCCGGTGGACCTTGAGCATGCGCGCATCCTTGTTCCCCAGCAGGAACTCGACCATGCGGTACTGCACGCTCTGGAACCCGCTCGCCGTGCCCAGCACCCCCCTGAACTGCGTGTACTCGCTCGGGGTCAGCGTGGCGAGGACCGACCACTGGTCGAGCATCACCGCCTGCACATGCTTGACCCGCGCCAGGATCTTGAAGCAGGGCTCGAGCTCGCCCACGCCGACCAGCCGGATCGCCTCGGTCAGCTCGTGGATGACCTGCTTGAGCCAGAGCTCCATCGTCTGGTGCACCACGATGAACAGCATCTCGTCGTGGTGGGGCGGGCTCGAGAGCGGGTGCTGGGCGTCGAGCACCCGGTCGAGCGCCAGGTACCCGGAGTAGGTCATCCGGTCGGCGTGGTCCGTCACGATCGTCTGCTCGAAGTCTCTCGGCGGCATGGGCGCCCTCCCGCGGGCACTGTACCCGCCCCGGCCCCCTCCCCCCCACTTCGCCCGGGCCGGGGGGCGCCGGGGAGGGCCCATTCCCACTACGATCGGGGGCGGGGCCCCGAGCCGGGCTCCCGGCCCGACCGCGACACCCCGGAAAGCCCCGATGAAGCCAGCATTCAGCACCGTCGCCTGCCCCGATTGGACCCTCGACGCCGCGATCCCGTTCGCGGCCCGCGCCGGGTTCCGCGGCGTCGAACTCCGCTCGTTCGGGCACGCTTCGAGCGATCTCGCCTGCGAGCCCTGCCTGACCTCCCCGGAGAAGCTGCGGGGGTTGCTGGCCGAGCACGGCGTGGAGCCCGCGGCGATCGCGACCTCGATCCGGTACGACCAGCCGGTCTTCCCCCCCGTGATCGGGCGGGTGATCAACGACTTCGAGCGGCCGGTGCGGGAGACCAAGCAGGCGGTCGGTGTCGCCTCGTCGATCGAGTGCCCGTTTGTGCGCGTGTTCGCGTTCGAGCTGGTGAACGAGAGCCGCAAGTCGGGGCTGCGGCGGATTCTCCAGAGGCTGGACCTAGCGGCCCGAACGGCCCGGCACACGGGCGTCCGCCTGCTGCTCGAGAACGGGGGCTCGTTCCCGACCGGGGCGGATCTGCTCGACCTGATCGAGCGGCTCGGCTCCCCGTTCGTCGCCGCCGCCTACGCGCCGGCGGTCGCGAAGATGGCGGGTGAGGACCCGGCCGAGGGCCTGCGACTGCTCGGTCCGGTGCTCGGGTCGGTGAAGGTGCGCGACATGAAGAACGGTCGGCCCGCGGCCCTGGGCGAGGGCGATCTGGGTGTGGAGCCGTTCGTGCGCACGCTCGCGGACACGGGGTACGACAGGTGGGTGGTGTACGAGCACGACCGGCTGTGGTGGCGTGATCTGCCCGACCCGACCGAGACGCTCGTGGACGCGGCCCGGAAGCTCGCGCGCTGGTCCGGCCGGCCGATGGGCGAGGTCGAGCGGCGCAAGTTCCAGGTGGCGTGACGCGTTCGCGGTTGTCCCTCTAGAGGAGTGACCCGCGGAGCAGCACCAGCGCGACGCCGAAGTAGATCGTCAGGCCGCTGACATCCATGATCGTCGCGACCAGGGGGCTCGAGCTGGCGGCGGGGTCGAGCCCGATCCGCTCCATCAGCAGGGGGAGCAGCGAGCCGGCGACCGAGCCCCAGATGACGATCCCGACCACGGCGGTCCCGACGGTGAAGCCCACCTGCCAGGGGAACCCGTCGGTCTGGGCGAGCCCGGTCAGGTCGGCGACCAATACCGCGGAGACGCCCAGCACCCCCAGGATCGACCCGAGGACAAGCCCTGTCAGGATCTCGCGCATCAGGACCCGCACCCAGTCGGAGGGCTCGACATGCTCGAGGGCCAGCGCGCGCACGAGCAGGCTCGCGGCCTGGGTGCCGGTGTTGCCCCCGCTCGAGATGATGAGGGGCACGAAGACGGCGAGCACCACGGCGGTGGCGAGGTGTTCCTCGAAATAGCCCATGACCGCGATGGTGAGTACCTGGAGACAGAAGAGGCCCGCGAGCCAGCCCGCGCGCTTGCGGAGCATCTCGCCGAAGCCCGTGGAGAAATAGGGCGCGTCGAGAGCCTCGAGGCCGCCCAGCTTGTGGATGTCTTCGGTCGCCTCGATCTCGGCGACATCGGCGACATCGTCCCATGTGATGATGCCGACGAGCAGGCCCAGCCCGTCGACCACGGGCATCGCGGATCGGTCGTGCTTGCCCATGAGGCGGACGGCCTCCTCGCGGTCGTCGGTCGCGCTGAGCGTGATGAAGCGTCCGTCCATGAGCGACTCGACGGAGACCTCGGGGTCGGCGAGCAGCAGGGTCCGGATGTGGATGTCGTCGACGAGTTGCCCCTGCTGGTTGACGACATAGACCCAGTTGATGGTCTCGGCGTCTTTGCCGTACTTGCGGACCTGGGAGAGCGCCTGCCCCACCGTCCACGAGGGGCGGATGCGGACATAGTCGGGCGTCATCAGGCGGCCCACGGACTCCTGGGGGTAGCCCAGGATGGCCTGGGTCTCGCGGCGGGTCTCGGCGCTGAGGTTCTGGATGATCCGCCGGGCGACCTCGATGGGGAGTTCATCGAGCAGCCTCGCCCGGTCGTCGGGGTCCATCGACTCGACGACCCGCAACGCCCGCTCGGCCCCGAGCTCGGCGATGAGCACCTCCTGCTCGTCGGCCTCGAGGTGGGCGAAGACCTCCGAGGCGTCCAGCCTGGGGAGCACGCGGAAGGCGATCGCGGCGTCCTGGGCCCCCTGCTCCTCGATGAGGTCGGTCAGGAACTCGGCGGTGTCGGCGTGGTCGAGGACCCGCAGGGCCTCGCGGAGTTCGCGGTACCGCCCCTCCCGGATCAATTCCAGGACCTCTGGCTCGAGGAGTTGCACAGTCGGGCTGGCCACCGCCCGACTATACCTATGGGCGGTTGTCGCGGACGGACCGGGGCGTGGCCGGTATAATGCGGACAACCATGTCCCCTTCATTCGCCGCCACGGAGAGCGCCATGCCCGAACCCACCCAGATGGTCGACCCGGTGTCCGCCGTACCCGCGGGCGCGGATTTCACGATCCGCCGGACCGGGGATCAGGATCGGGCGTGGATGCGTCGGCTGCTGCACCAGTACTGGGCGTCGGACAAGATCCTCAGCCGGGGGCGGGTGCATGATGTCGTGCACGCGGACGGGTTCGCGGCCTTCCAGAACGATGAGCCGGTGGGGCTGATCACCTACCGCATCGAGGGGGATTCCTGCGAGATCCTCACGCACAATTCGATGGCGGATTCGGGGGGCATCGGGTCGTGCCTGCTTGCCGCGACGCGGACCGAGGCGCGGAACCGGGGGTGCAAGCGGCTCTGGCTGGTGACCACCAACGACAACACGCCGGCGCTGCGGTTCTACCAGCGGCGCGACTTCGACATCTGCGCATTCCACCGCGACGCGATCACGGAGGGCCGGCGCCTCAAGCCCGAGATCCCGGACGAGGGGCTGTTCGGCATCCGCGTGCGGCACGAGATCGAACTCGAGTACCTGCTCTGATCGGCCCCTTTCTGCCCGGAAACGGGGTCGCGATCCGGGGATGCTCGTGTCGACACAAATTGCGGATTTTCTTATCGCCTTTGCTCGCGCGGGTTGTATCATCCGGTTGAGGCGATTCGCCGTGAGGCGCCATCAACATGAGAGGATCCGCGATGTGTGCGTCCGTCCGGTCGGCGTGTGTGCTGTCGGGTTGCGTTGTCCTGGCCCTTGCCTTGCCGGCGACGGCGTTGGACACATTGCTGAGCCGGCCGATGACCGCGGGCGGCGGGGTGATGCGGTCATCTTCGCTGTGGGTGGATCCCACCGGTGAGAATGACTCCGACAACGACTCGATCGCCTGGGCGAGTTTCACGCTGCCGCTAGCCGGGACGGTTTCTGCGGTGAAATGGTGGGGGCAGGCGCCGCCGTCTGTGGGGTTCTGGATCTCGTTCCACAATCAGGATCCGAATACGGTGGCGAGCCAGCCGGATATTTTTCGCGTGGGCGCCGAGCCGATCGGCGAGGAGGAGTTTGCATCGGTCTCGGCGACGGGGGTCGGGGGCGGGCTGTATCAGATGAGCGTGAACCTCGCGGCGCCTCTGCACTTCGAGGCGGATACGAGGTACTTCGTGTCGATCGTGGGGCTGACGCCGCAACCCTGGCCGACCTGGAGTTGGGCGCAGAGCCCGGTTGGCACCTCGACCTTCTGGTGGGTCCGCGGTGCGCACATGTACTACAGCCTCGGGGATGCGAGGGCTGTGGAGCTGCTGGGCACGCTCGATGCGGGAGGCGGGCCCTGCAACGCGGCGGATCTGGCCGAGGCCTACGGGCTGCTCGATCTGGCGGACATCAACGCGTTTGTCGCGGGGTTCGTCGCGAACAGCCCCTCGGCGGATCTGGACGGGAACGGGGTCTTTGATCTTGGCGACATCGGGCTGTTCATCACGGCGTTTGTCGCCGGGTGCCCGTGACCAATCGGAGAGCGGTCAGTATTCGTAGTCGCTCCCGCCGCCCTCGGTCGCCTTGATCAGCGCCGGGACGGCGATCGCGGCCTGGATTCCCGCGGGGAGGACCGAGAGCACCCCGACGACGGTCAGCCTGATGAGAGCGGGTTTGGCGCGGAGCGGGGGCAGGGCCGCGGTCGCGAGCAGGAGCGGCCCGGCTGAGAGCGCGGCGAGCATGAGCCAGCGCTCGCGGTCGCCGAACCAGTTCGAGAACGCGGCGGCGCCGACGAGGAGCACGGCGAACGCTGGCGCTAGTCCTCGGAGGAGGTTGTCGTCGCGGCGGAGGAGTCCGGCGATGGCGAGGGCGAAACTGACGGCGGCGACGGGGAAGAGGACGAGCGGGGCATTGGCGAACCCCGCGGTGGCGGCGAGGGCGGTTGCGCCGGACAGGGCCCAGAGCAGGGCCGGGGCGCGCCAGCCGGGCAGGGCCTTGGCGCCGGTCTCGATTGCCCAGGCCTGGGCGCCGGCGAGCAGCGCGAGGGCGGCGATCCAGCCCCAGCGGGCGGCTTCGGAGATCAGGCTCTCGTGGAGAACGCCGAGGAATGCCCATGCGGCGAATGCGCCGCCCGCGACGGCGGGCAGGGCGGCGAGGATGGGTCGCCGGGCGAGGGGCGTGCAGGCGGCGAGCAACCCCGCCAGCAGGGCGGCGAGGGCGACGGGAGGGAAGCGGTGGGTCGCGGCGGCGGGCCAGAGTTCGAGCCGGCTCTGCCAGGCCCACGAGCCGAGGCTGACCGCGCCCGCGAGCAGGGCGAGGGTGAGCCAGGGGAGCGATGAGGCCGGCGAGCCCCGCGTGGCCGAGCGGCGGGCCATCAGCGCGTGGGCTGGGAGGAGCAGGAGCAGCGCGGCGAATGCGGGGATGACGGCCGAGAAGAGGATCTCACGGGGTCCCATGCGGGGGGATCTCCATTCGGCGATTGGGCGGCGCCGGGGTCGAGTTCATGACAACGCGGAGACGGGGCGTGGGGAGGCGGGGTCGCGCCGCGTTGGCGGGCGAGTGTCCCGGATCCGGTGAGCGCCGCGTCTCCGCGTTGATCGGGGCTGAGAATGTTCGTTACTCGGCGACGCCCTCGGCGAAGATGGTGATGTCGATGGTGTTGCCGAGGCCGCCGTTCTCACCGCCGTCCTCGGCGAGGTAGGTGGTGATGCCGAAGTCGGCGCGCTTGATGGAGAAGTTGGCCTCGAAGCCGGCGAGGGGCTTGCCGCGGTGCTCGCCGGTGCCGATCCACTCGAGGGTCGCGGTGATGGGCTTGGTCTCGCCGTGGAGGGTGAGGGTGCCGTCGAGTTCGAAGTGGTTGGGGGTGGAGGTCGCGCGGACCGCGGTGCTCTCGAAGCTGGCGACGGGGTACTGGCGGGCGTTGAAGAAGTCGGCGGAGCGGAGGTGTTCGTCGCGCTTCTCGATGCCGGTGTCGACCGAGTCGACGGGGATCTCGGCCTTGAACGAGGCCGCGGCGAGGTTCTCGGGATCGAAGGAGAACGACCCGTCGATCTTGTTGAAGCGGCCGTGGAAGTTGGTCACGCCTCGGTGGCGGATGCTGAAGACCACGCCGGAGTGTCCGCCGTCGACGGTGTAGACGGGGGCGAGAGCGCGGGCCTCCATGTCGATGGCCTCGGCGTGGGCGGTGCCGGAGGCGCCGTTGAAGGCGGCGAAGCCGGCGGCGGCGAGTCCTGCGGCGCAGAGGGACGAGCAGAGGATCGAGGCGGCGTTGCGGCGCTGGCGCATTGGTGTTCTCCTTGGCTGGGGCGTGCCACCCCGCGTTGTGCTGAGGTCGGATCGTGCCCGGATGGAACGGGGCTCGAGACGAGGGTATTCCCGAAAAGTTGTTGAAACAAGTATTCCGGCCGCTCCCGGGGCGAGCTTGCCCACCTTGCAGACATGTACCAAACACATACCTCCAATGTCGATTTGATCGATCCACTGCGCCCAGTCGGCCGATGGATGGGAACGAACCGGAGGGCCCGGATGGAGCCGCAGATGCTGCCGCGGGCGTGCGTCCGCCCCGACATGCCGACGACGGAAGCGATGCGTCGCCTGGACACGGGCGGGGTGGGCATCGTGCTGGTGGTCGATGCGGCGGGGCGGCTGCTGGGCACGCTGACCGACGGGGACATCCGCCGGGCGATCCTCGCGGGCCGGTCGCTTGAGACGAGGGTCGGTGAGTTCCTGGCGGAGAAGAACAACCCGGTGTACCCGGAGGCGGTCTGGCTGCCCGCGGGGACGGGGCGGGACCAGATCCTGCGCGTGATGCAGGCGCGGCGGATCCGGCATCTGCCGCTGCTCGACGCGGAGCGGCGGGTGGTTGACCTGGTTCGGCTCGAGGACCTGCTCCCGGAGGGTGAGGAGCCCTTGACCGCGGTGGTCATGGCGGGCGGGCTGGGCACCCGGCTGCGGCCGCTGACGGCGGAGACGCCCAAGCCGATGCTGCCGCTGGGCGGGCGGCCGCTGCTGGAGCGCACGATCGAGCGGCTGCGCGGGGCGGGTGTGCGCGATGTCGTGGTGTCGACGCGGTACAAGGCCGAGAAGGTGGTCGAGCACTTCGACGACGGGAGCCGGTTCGGGGTCAATGTGAAGTACCTGACCGAGGGTCGTCCGCTGGGGACGGCGGGATCGCTTCGGCTGATGGACCGGCCCGAGGGGACGCTGCTGGTGATCAACGGGGATGTGCTGACGGGGGTGGACTTCCGCGCGATGCGGGCGTTCCACGGCGAGCACGGGGCGGCGTTGACGGTGGGCGTGCGGAAGTACGAGTTCAGCGTGCCGTACGGCGTGGTGGACTGCGAGGGGGTGCGGGTCGCGGGGCTTCGGGAGAAGCCGACCTACACCTCGTTCGTGAATGCAGGGGTGTACCTGCTGGAGCCCGAGGTCTTCGATCGGCTCCCGGCGGAGGTGAGCGGGGCGCCGTTCAACATGACCGACCTGATCGAGCGGCTGGTTTCCGAGGGGCTCGCGGTGGTGAGCTTCCCGATCCACGAGTACTGGATGGACATCGGTCGGCTCGAGGACTACGACCGCGCCCAGCGGGACATCGAGGCGGGGCTTGCGGTTTAAGCCGGCGCCGGTCGGCCCTGGGGCGGAGGATCGCGTGGAGTTGAGCGAAGGCACGGTGCTGGTGACGGGGGCCGACGGGTTCATCGGCTCGCACCTGGTGGAGGCGCTCGCGCGGCGGGGGTGCCGGGTCCGGGCGATGGTGCTGTACAACTCGTTCGGGTCGTGGGGCTGGCTCGACGGGATCGACCGGGCGTTGCTGGACCGTGTCGAGGTGGTGATGGGCGATGTCCGCGACGCGGAGGCGACGGAGGAGATCGTGCGGGGGTGCCGCGTGGTGCTGCACCTCGCGGCTTTGATCGCGATCCCGTACTCGTACCGCGCGCCCTCGTCGTATGTGGAAACCAATGTGAACGGGACGCTGCATGTGGTGCAGGCGGCGAGGCGGCACGGCGTCGAGAAGGTCGTGCACACCTCGACCAGCGAGGTGTACGGCACGGCGCGGTTCGTGCCGATCACCGAGGACCACCCTCTCCAGCCCCAGAGCCCGTATTCGGCGAGCAAGATCGCCGCGGACCAGATGGCGCTGTCGTTCTTCCACGCGTTCGGGACGCCCGTTGCGGTCTGTCGGCCGTTCAACACCTTCGGCCCGAGGCAGTCGGCGCGTGCGGTGATCCCGGCGGTGATCACGCAGATCGCCTCCGGGGCGCGGGAGATCCGCCTCGGGGCGCTCGAGCCGCGGCGCGATTTCACCTTTGTTTCGGACACCGTCGCGGGGCTGATCGCCGTGGCGGAATCCGACGCGTCGATCGGGCGGACGGTGAATCTGGGCACGGGGCACGATGTGTCGATCGGGGAGACGGTCGGGTTGATCCGCGCGCTGATGGGCTCGGAGGCGGCGGTCCTGGCCGACCCGGAGCGGTTGCGGCCCCCGGGGAGCGAGGTTGACCGGCTGTGCGCGGCGAACGGGCTGGCGCGGGACCTCGCGGGCTGGGCCCCCGAACTGGCCGGTCCGGAGGGGCTTCGGGAGGGCCTGCGGCGGACGATCGCGTGGTTCACCGAAGGGGCGAATCTCGCCCGGTACAAGGCGGACCGCTACGCGGTGTGAACGGGGGTATCCTCCGTTCGTGGCCAAGCGATCGACCAAGCGGGTGAAGACGATCGAGCTGGACGAGACGCCCTACGCCGAGTTGGCGACGCCGGGCGTCGAGCGGACGCTCGACGAGATCCTCGGGCAGCCCTCGGCGGTTGCGGCGCTCGACGCGGCGATCTCGAGCGGGCGCGTGCACCATGCGTGGATCTTCCACGGGCCTGAGGGGGTCGGGAAGTTCACGACGGCGCTGGCGTTCGCGGCGGTGCTTCTGGACCCAGAGGCCGGGCCCGACCTGACGGGTCGGGTGCGTGCCGACCCGGGGAGCGTGGTGCAGGCGTTGCTCCGGGCCGGGGAGCACCCGGATCTGCATGTGGTGCGCAAGGAGCTTTCGGTCTTCAGCGAGGAGGATTCGGTTCGCAGGGGCAAGCAACTGACGATCGCGAAGGATGTCGTGATGACACGGCTGATCGCGCCGGCGTACATCGCGTCGACGATGGTCGGGGGGCTTGCGTCGAAAGTCTTCATCGTCGACGAGGCGGAGCTGCTCGATCGCTCCCCGGCCGACGCGCCGTCGCAGAACGCGCTGCTCAAGACGCTGGAGGAACCCCCGGACGGGACGGTGCTGATCCTGGTGACGAGCGCGGAGCACCGGCTTTTGCCGACGATCCGCAGCCGATCGCAGCGTGTCGCGTTCGGCCCGTTGCCCGACGAGACCATGGCGCGGTGGGCCCGCGACGCGGGGCTGGAGGCGGGACCGGAGCTGCTGCGATACGCCGCGGGCTCTCCCGGGAGGCTGAAGGAGGCGGTGGAGACGGGGATGGACGGCTGGTTCGCGGCGCTCGAGCCTGGGCTGGAGAGGGCGGACCGCGGCGTGTTCGACCCGATGCTGGCGCTGACGATGCGGGACCTCGTCGAGGGGTGGGCGAAGGCGTGGGTGGCCCGGGACGACAAGCGGAGCAAGGAGTCGGCCAACCGGATGGCGCTCACCCGGCTGCTGGCGATCGTGGGCGATCACGCGAGACGCCGCCTGCGCGACCCGGAGGTCGCGCCCCGGGCGCTCAACATGATCGACGCGATCGGGCGGGCCGAGAGGCGGGCCGCGGCGAATGTGCAGATCGGCCTGGTGCTCGAGGGGCTCGTCGCCGAGTTGCCCGAGCCCGCGGCGTGCTGAGCGGGGGGGTCAGGCCTGGAGGCTGAGCGGGCCCCGGGGCGCGCTCGCGGGGGCGGGCTGGGCGCTCCGCCCGGCCTGCTCGTCTTTGGCGAGTTTCTCCATGAAGAGCGCCCAGGTCTCGCGTTCGTAGTCGAGCAGTTCGATGACCTTGTTGAGCCTTGCGATGTCCTTGCCGAAGGAGCACTCGAAGAGCTCCTTGTAAAGGAAGAGGAGCAGGGAGCGGACCCGCTCGGCGAGTTCCGGGTCGTGCTCGGGGCGGATGCCGTTGATGAGCTCGATGATGATGTTCCGGCAGGAGGTGAAGCCGTTGAACGACTGCTCGTAGTCCTTTTTCTCGAGCCCCTCACGGGCCTGGGTGGCGAAGCGGACGGCGCCCTCGAGGAGCATGAGGCGGAGCTCGGCGGGGCTCGCGGAGAGCACCCGGGTCTTGAGGTAGGCGTTTGCGGTGCTTTCGTTCATCGGATCGGGTATCGGTCAGACGGGGCGGGGACTGAACCCCCCGGCGGTGCTCAGCCGAGGAGCGAGATGGAGGCGAGGGCGGCCTGCTGGCTCTGGAGCTGCGCCAGGGCCCGCTCCATCCCGATGAACTGGAGGGTGAGCGCCTCGCGTTGCCGATCAAGCCCCTCCTGGATCGAGTCGATGCGGGATTGCTGGTTGCGGATCTGGGTGTCGAGGGACTGGGTGCGGGCGGTCAGGACGCCGTTAATCGAATCGACATAGTTCTTGGCGAACTCCTCGATCAGCACGACGGCGCCGAGCTCGCTGAAGACATCCTCGGCGTTCGGGTCGTTGACGGTCACGCCGTCGGGCAGGCTGTCGTCCTGCTGCGGGTCCTCGTCGATCGTGCGGCGGGTGAAGAGGTCCTCGACGGCCTCGGGGTCCCGGGCGAGGGCCTCGCGGAACTTCTCGGAGTCGAGTTCGAGTTTGCCGTCGGTGCCGGGGCGGATGCCGACCTGGGAGAGCCTGGAGAACGCGCCGGTGAACCCGCGGTTTGTGCTCTGGAGCGTGCCGAAGAGCCCGCCGCGGAGGCCGAGCACGAGCCCGTCGCCGAGCAGGGCGCCGCGGTCGCCGGTCTCCTGGTCGTACCGCGTGGTTCGTTCGATGCTGGTGAGCACGCGGTTGTAGGCGTCGATGAACTCCTTGACCTTGGACTCGATAGTCGCGGTGTCGTCGGTAACCGTGACGCTGACCGGGGTGTCGCTCGCCGAGACGAGGTCGATATTGACGCCCGTGATGACATCGTCGAGGGTGTTGCTCGAGCTGGTGAGGAGGATGCCGGTCTCGGCGTTGGACGATCCGAAGAAGACCCGTGAGTCCTCGCCCTCGTCGAGCACGGACAGGCCCAGGTTGAACCCGTTGGTGTCGAGCGTGAACCGCCCGGCGACCCCGGACTGATCGGCGCTGATGCTCAGGCGGTAGGGGCGCGACCCGCTGCCGTCGTTGAGCACCGAGACGCGCACGCCGGCGTCGGCGTCGTTGATCTTGGAGACAACATCGTCGAGGGTGTCGGCGGGGTCGAACTCGACGGTGGTCTCGAACGAGCCGTCGATGTAGTTCTCCGCCCCGACGCCGCCCGCCTCGCCGGCGATGCGGAGGTTGGCGGCGACCGATCCGCTCGCGTCCTCGACACGGATCGCGTTCCCGGTGCCGGAGGTGTCGGTGATCTTCAGCCCGTCGCCCTTCTCGTTGATCCCAACGGAGATCTGGAGCCCGGCGGAGCTCGCCTGGCTCTGGATCTGGGCGATGAGGTCGGCGACGGTGATCTCGTTGTCGTCGATGATGACCTCGGCGGTCACACCCGAGGAGTCGATGATGCGGATGGTGCCCTCGCCGATGCCCTGGCCGTTGCGGAGCGAGTCGAGGCGGGTGGCCTCGCTGAAGTACCGCCGCTGGAGGCTCGATCCGTTCACGCTCGACGACGCGACGCCCGCCGCGCCCGTTGAGATGCCGAGGCTCTCGGCGGTGTCGTCCCCGGCGAACCCGGTGATGATGAGATTGCCCGACCCGCCCGAGGTGTCGGCGATCTTGATGCCGGTGCCGGCCGAGTTGAGCGAGGCGGTGATGTCGCCGGAGTTGTCGGGGCTGGAGTTGATGAAATCGATCAGGCCCTCGACGGTGTCGAAATCCCCGTCGCCGAGGTCGATGGTGAACGAGTTGCCGTCGCGGGTCTGGAAGAAGAGCCGGCCGTCGCCCCCGATGCCGCCGGCGCTGCCGCCCCCGTTGAGCCCGCGGATGAGCGTGGTCCCGAGGCCGGCGAAGATCCGGCTCCCGGTGACGGTCGCGGTCGCCCCGCCCGTGAACTCGGTCAGCCCCAGGTCACGCACCGTTTTCGCGCTGCCGACCTGCTGGATCGATTCGATGTTCCCGTCGGTGGAGGTGAAGGTGAGCGCGCCGGAGTCGGCGTCGATCGCGGCGGAGGTGCCGGTCAGGCCCGCGTCGGTGAACGCTGAGTTGATTCTGTCGAGCAGGCCCTCAACGGTGCTCACCGCGGGCTCGACGACGGGGAAGGTGTCGTCGGAGGTGTCGCCCGGGGTGCCGTTGTCGTCGCGCTCGCGGACCTCGCCCAGGCCGATGCTGACCGTGACGCCGTTGACGGTGACGCGGAAATCGGGGGCGACGCCCTCGGTGACCGTTGTGCGCGCGTTGTAGTCGACGCCGTTCCCGTCGTTGAGGCTCGAGAGCGTTGTGCTGGCGGTCATCTCGTAGACGCGGGCGCCGGTCCAGACGCCGCCGACCGCGGAGGCGCCCGAGCCGGAGGAGAGCCCCAGCGAACCGGCCGTGTCGGCGAGGCCCGCGTTCGTCACGGAGGTGGCGCCGACGATCTCGAAGCGGCCCTCGCGGACCCTCGCGGTGACATTGAGGCCGCTGCTGTTGATCGCGGTGACCACATCGTTGACGGTTCCCGCCCGGCTCAGATCGACCTCGGCGGAGTCGGTGCCGTCGGAGATCCGGATCTTGCCGCGCTCGATTCCCGATCCGTCGTTGAGGACGGAGAGGGAGAGATCGCGGTCGAGCCGGCCCTCGTAGCTCTCGAATGTAAACGACTCGGCGCCGATCGCGGAGACATCCCGGTCCTGGAAGCCCCGGCTGAGGAGCTGGCGGGTGGAGACCAGGCGGTCGACGACGAAGGTGTAGGTGCCGGGCTGGGCGCCGATGTTCGCGGTGGCGGTCAGGATGTCGCTGTTGCTGCTCGTCGCCTTCTTGGTCTGGAAGACCGAGCCCGTGCGGAAGGCCGAGGCGGCGGAGCGGAGGGCGCCCAGCTGGGAGTTGAGGTCCAGATAGGCGGCCTGCTGAGACTGGAGCTGGATGAGCCGGCTCTGAGCGAGGACCTTGGGCCGGGACGACGCCGCGATGAGCTGTTCGATCAGCGTCGCCGTGTCGATGCCGCTGATGAGCCCGCTGCCGCTGATGCCGCCCATGTGCGCCTCCGTGTCCGGGGTCTGGCGTGGGGCCCGCGCGGGAACCGCGCGGAACTCCAGAGAAGAAATCGGCTTGAGCGCCCCCCGGGCTGAAAACAGCCTGCCCGGTTGCCCGAAAGGGGGCCCCGCCGGGCGTCGCCCCGGGCGGCGCACCGCCGGGAACGGGGGTCCTGCCCCGGATTGGTCCGATCATTCCGAGAAGAACCGCACGGCCGGCTCATCCCGATGGCGAACCCGGGCGATGCTCCTACTGTACAAACGCCGGGAAGGGTGTATGACCACAGAATCCACTCAAAATCCAACCATTCTCCAGTTTGGGATCCTGATCGCCTCGGCCGTGGCCCTGGTCGGGTCCGTCGGGAGTTTCGGGGTCGCCCTCGCGGGCACCGAGACGGTGCTGTGGGCGACCGCCGGATTCGGCGTCATCGCCGCCCTGGCGAGCTTGATCGGCGTTCTGTGTGGGCTCGGGAAGTTCCGGGATTCACTCGGCATGGCGACGCTGTGCGTGGGCGGGGCGCTGCTGATGTGCGCCGGCTTCAGCACCATCGATCTGCGGCCCAATCTCGGGGCGAACCCGGGTCTGGCCCGCCTGGTGCTGCCCTGGGCGGGCCTCATGGCGGCGTGCGCCGCAACGGTCGTGGGCCTCGGAGCGATCGGCGTTCTGAACCGGCGGCGGGCGTCCTGGCGGGAACTGGCTAAGGGAATCGCCTTCCTGGTCCCGGCCTTGGCGCTGCTTGTCGGCGGGTTTCTTGTGTGGCGGACCATCCCGCATGAGGACGGCGGCCGCGTCCTGGCGCTCGGCCTGCTTCTGGTCGGGGGGAGCGTGATCGGCGTGCTGGGCTCGATCGGCGGGCACCTGGTCATCCGGGCGTTTGAGCTTGTGGCGGATGATCCGGCATCACCCAAATAGGTGATTCTCCGGGGGTATCCGGAAGAACTGCGGCGCGAATCCCAATGTACTGTTGGGTATGGGAGATCTCGTCACCATCCTTGGACTTGTGCTGGTCGCGCTGCTCGTCGGGGCGGCGGGGACGCTCATCGCGGTTCATTTCCTGGGGCACGCGGCCCCGGCTCGCCGGGAGATCACGGCGATCGCTGAGCAGGTCCGGTCGGTGGGGAAACTGATCGGCCTCGAGGTGCACGCGAAGGAGATCGCGACGGCGAAGAAGGGGTGGTCGTGGCTGCCGCCGCTGGTGTTGAGCCAGGCTCGGCTGGCGATGATCTTCCAGTTCGAGAAGCAGTACTTCGTGGACCTTGCGGCGATCCGGCCCTCGGATATCGAAGGCCTCGGCATCGGGCATTTCCGCGTGCGGATGCCGCCGGTGCAGGGGTCGCTCCGGTTGCTGGAGGTCAAGCCCTACGACATCCAGCAGGGCAAGGTGCTCGGGCTTCTCGATGTGATCCCGATGACGGCGGAGCGGCAGGGCGCGCTGATGGATGAAGCCCAGCGCCAGGCGTCGGAGTTGTTCGACCGGGCGGATGAGCGGTATCAATCGCAGGCGATCGACTCGATCGAGCGGCACATGCGGGCGCTGCTGGGGCTGACGGGGGCGAAGGTGGACTTTGTCTGGCCCGCGTCGCAGGGGCAGGTGGGCCCGCTGCAGACCGATGAGCCGGCGCTGTCGCCCTCGAAGGCGATCCGCGAGCCGAAGATGCCGGCGACGGCGTAGGGGCGTCGCGGCCCCGGGCGTGGGTTGCACGACATCACCGGCGAAGTTGTTCGCGCTCGTCCGTTCGTGGTTCGCCCTGCGGGACGAACCACGGCACCGGGGACTGGGCACCGGGAGTTGGGGAGCTTCTCACGGTGCCCGCCTTCGGCCCGAAGGGCGAAGGCGGTTTCACGAGTTCCATCGCCGTCCGTTCGTGGTTCGCCCTGCGGGACGAGCCACGGCACCGGGAGTTGGGCACCCGGCGCGTGGCGGGACGAGAACCGGGCGTTACTCGCCGAGCAGGTCGGGTCGGCGGGCCCTTGTTCGTTCGACCATCTGTTCGAGGCGCCAGCGGGCGACGGCGTCGTGATCGCCGCTGATCAGGGCGTCGGGCACAACCATGCCCTCCCACTCCCTGGGCCTGGTGTAGTGGGGGCAGTCGAGGAGCATCGCGTGCTCGGGCACGGCGAGTTCGGCCCGCCACTTGGCCAGTTTCCTGGGATCGATCGGGCCGCCGTCGGGGTTAGTGGTCGGCACGCCGGCGAACGAGTCCTGCCCGGCGGAATCGGCGTGCCCGAGGACGCCCGGCAGCAACCGGGCGATCGCGTCGAGCAGGACGAGCGCGGCGATCTCTCCGCCGCTGAGGATGTAGTCGCCGATCGAGATCTCGAGCGGGGCGAGCCTGGCGATGACGCGCTCGTCGATGCCCTCGTAGTGCCCGCAGAGGAGCAGGAGCCTGGGCCGGGCGACGAGTTGCTCGACGAGGGGCTGGCGGAGCGGCACGCCTTGGGGCGTGAGCAGCACGAGGGTCGCGGGCCTGGGGTCGAGCGACTCGGCGTGGGCTACGGCGTCCCAGATCGGCTGGCACATCATGACCATGCCCGGCCCGCCGCCGAAGGGGCGGTCGTCGGTCTTGTCGTGCTTGTTGTCGGCGTGGTCGCGGATGTTGGTGGGGACGACCTCGAGCGCCCCGGCGTCGATGGCGCGCCTCGGGATGCTCACGCCGAGGAGCCCGGGCGGCTCGGCCCGGAACAGGTCGGGGAAGGTCGTGAGGACATCGACGCGCATCGGGAGCATCTTACGAGAGCCCCGCGATGACCCCCGGGGCCTCGGCTCGGCGGGCGCAGAAAAAACCCCGGGGCTTGCACCCCGGGGCGGTCTTGCTCCTACCCACCGCGCGAACGGGCTCTCACCCCCCCGCGCTCTCCTCCGACGCCTTTGCCGCCGCCTCGGCGTCCGCCTTGGCCTTGGCTTCCGCCGCCGCCTTGGCCTTGGCCGACTCGTCGGCGTGCTTCGCTTCGTTCACGACGGCCTCGGCCTGGGCGGCGAACTCCTGGGCCTTCGCGACCCGGCCCCCGGAGACGCTCTTCTTGCACGACTCGAGCGCGGCCTTGGCGGCGTCGAGGCTCGCGGCCTCGGCGGTCTTCGCCTTGACCATCTCCTCGAGCGTCTTGACCGCGGCCTCGGCCTTGGCGACCTCCTGCTTGCACGCGACACGCAGGCGGGACATCTCGCGCTCGGCCTCCCACTGGGCCTTCATCTTGTCGCTGAGCAGGTTGTGCCGACCCAGCATATCGAGGACGGTCTCGCTGGGCTGGGCGCCCTTGGCGAGCCACTCGCGGATGCGGTCCTCCTTCAGGCTGATCTGGGCCTCGCCCTCGGGCGCCATCGGGTTGTACCACCCGAGGTTCTCGATGACCTTCCCGTTCCGGCGCGTCCGGATGTCGATCGCGCTGATGCGGTAGAAGGGGCGGTGAGTCCGACCGAGACGCTGCATGCGAATCCGAACCACAGGCGGCTCCTGCTCCGAGCGCCGGGGAGACCCGGCATGGCTCGCGAAAGTCCGTGACCGAAGGCGGTCGCCCTCCCGAGGCGGCACGCCCACGACCCGGCCGCACAGGCCGGGCCCAAACTCTTGACCACTCGACCCCGGAATTCAAGCGCCGGGGCGGAGGCGGGGGCGAGTTTTCGTTCGGTATTATTTCGTATTTTCTGCTCCGTGCGGTGATTCATCGGGTCGGCCTGAGCCTTGGCCGGGGTCCAATCGCAGGCGTTCAGCATCGCGGCACGCCAAACCCGGGTCGGATCGGGAGATACATGGGTGTTCTCCCCGGTGGTGGCAGCCCACCGTCTGCTCAAGTTCCTTTTCGCGATCGAGCGCGACAAACGGGTGTCCGGCTACCTCGGAGTCTGGCAGCCTGCGTTGAACGCGGCCAGGAATGCTCCGACATCCGCCAGATCGAACACGCCGTCGCGGTTCATGTCGGCCTGCTCGAGATGCTGCGTGAATGCATCGACGAAAGTCATGATGTCGCCCAGATCGAGCACGCCGTCGGCGTTCAGGTCCGCGGCGCAGTCGCCCTCACCGAGGTGCTCGCTGAAGGTGCGCTGGACCGCGCCGTCGGACCAGCCGCCGACCGACCACACATCGCAGGCGCCGACCGCGGCAAGACCCCAACCGCGGAGGACATACGACGAGCCGGGGATCGGAGTCCCGGGCACGGGCGACCACACCTGGCCGTCGTAGTGGTAGTAGGTGGCGTTGATCGCGCAACTTCCCCAGATGTCATCGGGCCCGATCGCGACCATGGCCGCGAATGGACCGGGGAGCCCGGCGTTTACAACTTCCCACGAGGAGCCGGTCCAGTGAATCAGATGATCGGCCCCGCCGTTGAAACTGCCGGAAACCCACACATCGTCGGGCGCGAGAACGGCAACGCATGTGGCGTCTCCGCCGGCCGGGCCTTCGCCTGGGTTTGCGACATGAGCCCAGCTCGTCCCGTCCCACCGCACGACAAGGGCCTGGTAGTTCTGTGCGATGCTCCGCCAGTATCCGACGGCCCAGACATTGTCGGTGTCGCTCGCGGCCACCTTCTCAAGGCGATGTGACCGATTTCCGGCCAAGGGGACATCGATGTCCGCCCAGTTCGAACCGTCGAAATGCAGCGCCATGGGCACGCTGGTGGAGCTCGCGTCACCGTACCCGGCGGCGCTCCCGACGATCCAGACATCGTCCTCCGACACACCCACGACATCGGCGGCAAGGCCGCCGCGCGGGCCAAAGGGGTAGGTGTTCTGCGGGCGCAGAACGGGAGTCTCGGCGAGCGTCCATTCGCTTCCCTGCCGCCGCATGATCAGCGGCAGGTTCTCGGTGGGGTAACCGGAGTAGACCGATCCGACGACCCAATAGCCCGAGCCGGCCTGACCTACACCTTCGACCTTCGGCAGCGTGCCGAGCATGCCTGTCGGGGGGAGTGTGAGTTCCGACCAGGCGTCGCCATCCCATTGCTGCACGAGCGGGGAAACGCCGACGCCGCTGTTCCAGTTGCCGACGGCGAGGCCGCTCTGAGGGCTAATGAACTCGACATCGTGAAGCAGGTTGCTGACCGTGCCGCGGTCGGCCGTCGGGACGATTCCCCAGGGCCCGCAGGGGGCTTGGGCGAACGCGAGCTGGGCAAGGCCAATGACGCCGAAGATCGAGAAGCGACTCATGATGATGACCGCCTTTGCAACCGAGGACACCGACAGGTTCGCGGGCCAAGAAAGTGCTTGGGGCGCGATTTTGATTCAGGAGCACCCACCAGCCTTCAAGATACAGGTAATCGCAACGCAACCCATAGCGGCGGTGTGTGGCCAGAATATGCAAACATAACAAGAACATCTCGGAGACCCCGCTGGGTTCGTTGTCTCCGCGTGCCTTTGTTTGCCGGGGCGCGTCTCAAATGTGCCGCATCGCCGAGATATCTGCTGCGAGGCGCGAGGTGTATTGCGGCCCGGAACCGGCACGAGGCCGCGGGGGAGGATGCCGACCCCGTCTTCGACCAGAGGATGAGCCGGAGGAGCGCACCCCCTCGAGCGGTGATGAGGGCCCTTGGGGGGTGCGTCGGCGTGATCATGCGGGAGATGAGTGCGGGCGATCCGTGCTCGCCGAGAGAGCAGGGCGAATGCGGAGAGCGGAGCGGTACACTCGCCCGGACGGGCCCGTGGCGGAATCGGCAGACGCGGCGGATTTAAAATCCGCTTCCCCTCGGGGAGTGGGGGTTCGAGTCCCCCCGGGCCCATTGCCTGACACGGAGTCCCGGTGAATCCCCAAACCATCCTCGCTGCCACTTGGTTCATGCTCGCTCTCACGCTCGGGGCGTGCGCGGTCCCGGCGCGGGAGGGCGGGGTGGTCGCGGCCGACCATCCGCTCGCGTCGGAGGCGGGGGCGCATGTGCTGCGCCGGGGCGGGAACGCGGTGGACGCCGCAGTGGCGGCGAGCCTGGCGCTCTCGGTGGTCCGCCCCGACGCGTGCGGCATCGGGGGCGGTGGCTTCATGCTGATCCACCTCGAAGACCACCCGGTCCACGGGGCTGTGGACACCGCCCTGAATTACCGCGAAGTCTGCCCCGAGGGGATCGGGCCTGGGTCGTTCCGGGCCTGGGGCGACGGGGAGGCCTCGCGGTTCGGGGGGCGGGCCGTGGCGGTGCCGGGGACGGTCGCGGGCCTGATGCGCGCGCACGAACGCTACGGGGTGCTGCCGCGCGCCGAGGTGGTCGGGCCCGCGATCAGGCTCGCGGAGCGGGGGCACCGGGCGGATGCGCACCATGTGCGGGCGGCGTCGGAGTTGATGGCCCGCTTCGAGCAAGACGCCGCGTGGCGGGAGCGCTTTGCCTTCGTCTGGGAGAGGTTCCTGCTCGAAGGCCGGGTGCGCGAGGGCGATCTGATCCGGTCGCCCGAGCAGGCGCGGGCCCTGCGGCTGATCGCCCGTGACGGCGCCGAGGCGTTCTCCCGGGGCCCGATCGCCGAGGCGATCGTCGAGACGGTGGGACGCGACGGCGGCGTGCTGACCATGGCGGACCTTGCGGGATTCGGGGTGCAGGAAGTTGAGCCGCTGCGCGTGCCGTGGCGGGGGAAGACGCTGCTGGTGATGCCGCCGCCCTCGTCGGGTGGCATCGCGATCGGGCAGGTCTTCGGGCTCGCGGACCGGTTGGAGCTCGAACTGCCGGCGTCCGGGTGGCCGGACGCGGAGACCGCCCACCTGCTTGCCGAGAGCCTGCGTGCGGCGTTCGCGGACCGGGCCCGGCACCTGGCGGACCCGGCGTTTCACAAGGTGCCGATCGGGGCGATGCTGGACCCCGCGACGCTCGACGCCGCGGCGGCGCGGATCCGGGACGGACGCCGGGACGGGGCCGAGACCGACGGGATCGCGCCGTTGCCGGAGGACGGCGGGACGAGCCACATCTCGGTGGTGGACGGGCACGGGAACGCGGTGGCATGCACCGAAACGATCAACCTCGCGTTCGGCTCACTGCTTGCGGTCGATGGCTTTGGCTTCTGCCTCAACAACGAGATGGACGATTTCACCACCGTGCCGGGCGAGCCCAACGCGTTCGGGCTGAGCCAGGCGGAGGCGAACCTGCCCGAACCCGGCAAGCGGCCGCTGTCGAGCATGTCGCCGACGATCGTCCTCGATGCCGACGGCGCGGTGCTGGCGGTCGCGGGCGGGTCGGGCGGGCCGCGGATCATCTCGGCGACGGCCCAGGTGCTGCTGCGGATGCTCACCGGCGACGCGACCGCGGCGGAGGCGGTGGGCGCGCCGAGGCTGCACCACCAATGGTCGCCCGACCTGCTCACCCTTGAAACCTGGCCCGAGCCCGGCGCCGCGGACGCGCTGGCGGCGGGCCTCCGCGCCCACGGGCACCGCCTGGCGGAGCGCCGCGATATCGGTGCGGTGCAGGCGATCCGGCGGGCGCCGGGGGGCGGCTGGGAGGCCGCGAGCGATCCCCGCAAGGGCGGATCACCGGCGTTCGAGTGATCGCTGGGCGGGCTCCCCGACCGAGACGCCCCGGCGTTCGAGCAGCGTGCCCTCCGCGAGGTGGAGCGAGACGAGCGCGATGCGGTGGGCGGCGACGGCCTCGACCTCGGCGATCTGAGACGCGAGCAGGTCTCGCTGGGCCTGGGCGACGAGCAGGGCGGTGCTCGCCCCGACATCGAACCGCTCGAGCTCGGCGCGGGCGGTCTCCTCCTGGAGTTCGCGGGTGGTGATCGTCGCGGCGATCTGCTGAAGGGCCCTCTCCGCGTCGATCGCCGCGAGGCGGACATCGACCTCGACGAGCTGTTCGAGATTGGCGACCGCGGCGGCGGCCTGTTCGCGCGTCGCGATCGCCGCGGAGTGCGCCCCCCTTTCCGCTTCGCGCCCGAGGGACTGGGAGAGGGTGACGCCCGCGGTGAAGTCGTAGGTGGGTCCGTCGAGTTCGCGGAAGGAGGCGGAGAAGGTGTTGGCGAACCCGGTCTTGCCCAGGGCGAGGAACAGGTCGAGGCGGGGGAGCAGCCCATTGCTGGATCGGATCGTCTCGAGCCGCCCTTGCTCAAGGCGGAGCCTGGCCTCGTTCAGGTCGGGCCGCATCCGGCGGGCGAGGTCGATCCGCTCGGCGAGGTCACCGAGTTGGCTGCCCGCGAGCGAGACCTCCGAGACAGCGACGACGGGCCGGTCGTCGATCCGGTCGGTCGGCGAATTGGTGAGCCGGGCCAGCCTGAGCGTCGTCCGCTGGAGTTCGCTGCGTGCGTCGATGAGGGCCTGCTCACGGAGCGCGACCTCGCTGCGGGCGGCGGCGGCCTCGGTGCGGGGGACCGCGCCGATCTCGATGCGCTGGTCGAGCTGCTCGGCCTGCGACCGGGCGAGTTCGAGCGAGCGTTCGAAGATCTCGATCTTGCGCTGGGCGAGCAGGTGTTCCCAATAGACCGTCTCGGTCTCGGCCACGAGAGCCTCGACGAAGCCGCGGAGTTCGTAGAGCGAGGCCTCGGATTCGAGGCTCGCCTGCCGGACGGAGACGAGGTTCACCGCCGGGCCGAAGCCGCGGAGGAGGGACTGGGTGATGGTGAGCCCGACGCGGGCGGACTGCTGCTCGGGCGCCCGGTCCGAGATGGTGCGCCGCTGGTCGGCGCGGAGCTCGAGCGTCGTGCCGAGCGGGGTCTCGCCCCGGATTCCCGCGGCGACGGAGCCGTCGTCGCCGCGGACGCTGAACTGGTCGCCGGTCGAGCGGGCGGATTCGAGCGACTCCTCGCGGGCGAAGGAGGCCTCGCCGAAGACCTCGGGGTCGAACCGGCCCCGCTCGATCTGCTCGAACGCGCCCGCGATCACGGGCCCGAGGCGGGCGACGCTCAGGTCGCGGTTGCGACCGAGCGCCAGGACGACGGCCTGCTCGACGGTGAGCTCGATCGGGCCCTCGCCGGGGAACTCGGGCTCGACCGCGACGGGCGGCGCGACGACGGGGAGGCGATCGGTGAGCGAGGCCTTGTCCTCGCGGAGGCGGAGGAGGTGGCGGTCGAGATCGGGCTCGAAGAGCTCGACCGCGCGGTCCGCGCAGCCGGCGAGCATGACGAGGAGGAGGCCGGGGGCGATCACGCGGGCCGGGGCGATCACCTGGATTCCTCCGCTGGGCGATCGGGGTGAATGAGCGAGTAGACGGCCGGGATGAGCACGAGCGTCGTGAACATGGAGGAGGTCAGCCCCCCGATGACGGCGCGGGCGAGGGGGGCCTGCGCGTCGGCCCCTTCGCCGATGCCAAGCGCGAGCGGCGCGAGCCCCAGGATGGTCGTGAGCGAGGTCATCAGGATCGGGCGGAGCCGGCGGCGCCCCGCCTCGGCGACCGCGTCGCGCGTCGAGAGCCCCTCGTGGCGGCGGAGCTGGCCGGCCTGATCGACGAGGAGGATCGCGTTGTTGACCACGATACCTCCGAGCATGATGCACCCGATGTAGCTCTGGATATTCAGTGTGGTGTCGGTCAGGAAGAGCATGAGCACAACACCGATCGCCGCGAGCGGGACCGAGCACATGACGATCAGGGGATCACGCAGGGACTCGTACTGGCAGGCGAGGACCATGTAGACGAGCGAGAGGGCGAGCACGAGGGCGATCGCCAGCTCGCGGCTGGATTTGCGCTGCTCCTCGACCTGCCCGGAAAGGAAGAGTTCGTATCCCGCGGGGCGAGCGATCCCCGCGAGCGACGCCTCGATGTCGGCCGCGACGGAGGCGAGGTCCCGCCCCTCGATGCTCGCGGTGACGCGGACCAGCCGCTGCTGGTCCTTGCGTTCGATCACGGTGGGTCCTCGGCCGTCGTCGTGCTCGAGCAGGTTGCGCAAGGCGACCTCCTCGCCCGTCTCGCTCTGGATCGTCAGGTCGAGCACCTCGTCGAGAGAGAGCTGCTGAGCGTCCTTGAGCTGCACGAGGATCCTGTACGAGTTTCCGAGCGGGCGGAACTCCCCGGCCCGTGAGCCGGCGACGGCGGTCTCGAGCACCTCGGCGATATCGCGGACGGTGACTCCGACATCGGCGGCCTTGCGGCGGTCGATGCGGAGCTCGGCCTGCGGGGCGCCGTCGTTGCGGCTGGTGTCGAGGTCGGTCAGGCCCGGGATGGCCTCGAGCGCGTGCAGCACGCGGTCGGTGAGCAGCGAGAGCGTGTCGAGGTCGAAGCCCCGGATCTCGACGGTGACGCCCTCATCGCCGCCCAGGATGCGCTCGAGCAGGAACTGGCCCTGCGGCGCCCGCGTGCGGACGGTCATGCCCGGGACCTTCCCCGCCAGCTTGGCGCGGAGCGCATCCGCCACCTCGAGGTTCGATCGGTCCCGCTCGGCGGCGGGGGAGAGCGAGAGCCTGATCTCGCCGGTCGAGCCCTCGGTCGGGTTGCGGCCGCTGCCGCCCGCGGTCGTGACCCAGGCAACGCGTTCGGGGACCTCGGCGGTGACGATCTCCTCGATGATCCGGGTCTGGCGGTCCACGAGGTCGAGGCGAGTGCCGACCTCCATCTCCCCCGTGACGCGGACCTCGCCCTCGTCGCTCGGGGGGAGGAACTCGCGCCCGAGCCGGGGGACCAGCGCGAGGCTCCCCGCGAGCGTGGCGAGGAGGAGGAGGATCGTCGCGACCCGGGCCCGGAGCACGAGGCGGAGCAGGTCGCGGTAGGTGTCGTCGACCGCGTCGAAGGCGCGGTCCGCGGCGTTGGCGATCGCTCCGACCACGCCGCGCCGCTCGGATGGGCGGGCCCGCAGGAGCTTCGAGGAGAGCATCGGCACGAGGCTGAGCGAGACGACGAGCGAGCAGACCAGCGAGAAAACGATCACATACGCCAGTTCGCGGAAGAGCACCCCGCTCACGCCCTGCACGAAGATCACCGGGAGGAAGATCACCAGGGTGGTCAGCGTGCTGGCGACGATGGCCGGGCCCACCTCGGTCGCGCCCGCGACAGCGGACTCGTTGGGCGGTCGGCCCTCGGCCCGGTGGCGGCGGTAGATGTTCTCGAGAACGACGATCGAGTTGTCCACCATCATTCCGACCCCGAGGGCGAGCCCGCCGAGCGTCATGAGATTGAGGGTGAACCCGCCGAAGTAGACCAGCGTGAAGGTCGCGACGATCGAGATCGGGATCGCCAGCGAGATGACCACGGTGCTGCGGATGTTGCGAAGGAAGAAGAGAAGCACGAGCACCGCGAGCGACCCGCCGTAGACCACGGAGTTGGCGACATTCTGGATCGATCGTTCGATGAAGTTGCCCTGGTTGATGACCGGGACAACCTCGATCTGCGGGTAGTCCCGGTTGACCCGGCCGATCTCTTCGAGCACCGCGGTCGAGACCTCGACGGTGTTCGCGTCGGCCTGCTTGCGGATCGCCATCCGCAGGCCGAGACGCCCGTTGACGCGCACGACCCGGGTGAGCCGTTCGTAGGTGTCGCGGACCTCGGCGATCTGCCCGAGCGTGACCGGGGCGCCGTCGCGGACCGCGACGATCGTGTCGCGGACATCGTCGACGGAGCGGAACTCGGCGGGGGCGCGCAGCGTGACCTCGTAGCGGCCCGACTCGATCTCGCCCGCGGGCAGGTCGAGGTTCGCGTCGCGGATCGCGTCGAGGATCCGGTTGAGCGGGAGCCCGAGCGCCCTGACCCGCCCCGGGTCGAGCTCGACGCGCACCTCCCGGTTGTATCCGCCCCAGACATCGACCTGCGCCACCCCGGGCAGCCGCGCGAACCGGTACCGCACCTGCTCTTCGATCAGCGTGGTGAGCTCCACCGGGTCGAGCCGGCTGGCGATGCCGAGCACGACGACCGGGAAAGCGTTGACATCGAACTTGCGCACCTGCGGGCGGTCGGCCTCCTCGGGCAGCTCGTCGAGCTCGTCTTCGAGGCGGGCGCGGACCTCCGTCGCGGCGTTGTCGATGTCCACGCCCCACATGAAGGTGACGCGGATCTGGCTCTCGCCCTCCGACGAGGTCGAGGTCATCTCCTCGACCCCGGGGACGGTCGCGACGATCTCCTCGACGACCTGCGTGACCAGCCGCTCCATGACCTCGGGGCTCGCGCTCTCGTAGCTGGTCTGGACCGTCAGCGTGGGCATCTCCACCGTGGGGAGCAGGTCGACGCGCAGCCTGCTGAGCGAGACCGCCCCCAGCACGACGACGATCAGCGTGACCATCGTCGTGAACACCGGGCGGTGGACGCTGGCCCGGGGCAGGTTCATCCCCCGTCCCCCGGATCGGTCTGCACCACCCTCGTCCCGTCTCCGATGAGCTGCTGGCCCAGCGTCACCACCCGGCCCTCGAGGCCGTCGCCCATGATCTGCACGCGCTCCCCGTCGCGGATGCCGACCTTGACCGGCACCATCCTCGCCTCCGCCTCATCGCCCCCGATGAGGAAGACGACATCCACGCCGTCCCGCTGCGTGATCGCCGAGAGGGGAACGATCACCGCGTTCGGTTCCCGCCCCAGCACGACCTCGACCCGCGCGAACATGCCGGGCTTGAGCGCCCCGTCTGTATTCGCCACATCGATCTCGACCCGCGCCTGCCGAGACCCCTCGCGGAACGCGGGCGACACGCGGGAGACCCGCCCCTCCCACGCCCGCCCCGGGTGGGCGTCGGTTGAGAGCGTCACGGGCTTGCCCGGGGCGAGGGCGGCGTAGTCGCGCTCGGCGACGAAAACGACCGCCTTGATCGGGTCGAGCGCGATCACGGTCACAAGCGGGGTATTCGGGGAGACCGTGTCCCCCTCCTCGACGAATCGCTGCGCGACCACGCGGGCGCCGCCGTCGTCCTCCCACTCGGCACGGATGGTCGTGTAGCCCAGGCGGATCCGCGCCGCCTCCAGCGCCGCCGTCGCCCGGAGCACCTGCGCCCGCGCGACCTGCACCGCCGCCTCCCGGCTGAGAAGGTCGGCCCGCACCGTGTCGAGCTGCGACTCCGACGCGATGCCCCGCTCGCTCAGCGTCGCCACGCGTTCGTGTTCACGCCGCGTGATCTCCGCCGCGCTGCTCGCCTCGGCGAGCCCGGCCTCGGCGACGGCGAGCTCGGCTTGGGCCTGCGCCACCGCCTGCGTCAGCTCGTCCCCGTCCAGCCTCGCGATCACCTGACCCCGCGTCACCACATCGGCGAGGTCGACCGGCAGGCTCACCACCCGCCCCGCGATCTTGGGCGCGAGCGTCACGGTGGACTCGGCCTCGAGCGAGCCGCTGAACACCCGCCGGTTCTCGATCGGGCCCCGCTCGATCGCCGCGGTCTCGACCGGGATCGCCGAGGACCCCGCCCCACCCCGGGGCGGCGGCCCCGCCGGCTCTCGGGCGACCTTGCGCCAGACCGAGCCCCCGATCAGGACCGCCGCGACGAGCACGGGGATCACCACGATCCAGACGCGGGCGCTTCTCATTCCGTGGTCCTGCATGGGTTCGAAACACGCGTCGACGGCCCGCCGACGCAGGGTGCGTGCGACGCGGCGGTGCACTGTACCGGGGGTTGGGCGGGGTTTCGAACGCCCCGGCCGCTCCGATGCGTCGGATCCGCCCGTTCCGAACCGAATACGATCAGTGGATGGACCCGAGCGTGGGCAACCCGGCCGACCCCGCGGAGGCCGCCGTGCGCCGCCTCGTCGACGAGCACGGCGGGGCGTTGTACGCGCTCGCCTCGCGGTTCTGCGGGAACCCGACCGACGCCGAGGACCTTGTGCAGGAGGTCTTCCTCCAGGCGTTCCGAGGGTGGGGCTCGTTCCGAGGTGAATCGAGCGAGAGGACCTGGCTCTACCGCATCGCGGCCCGCGCCTGCGCGCGGATGCACCGCAAGCGGGCGGGCGAGCCCGACCGCGTGGCGTCGCTCGAGAGCCTCCTCCCGTTCGGGGAGGCCCTGATCGCGCGAGTGCCGAGCGGGCAGGAAGGCCCGCTGCCGCAGGCCATCCGGCGGGAGGCACGCGGGCGGCTCGAGGCGGAGATCACCAGGCTCCCCGACGAGTTCAGGGTCCCGCTGCTTCTCAAGGAGATCGCGGGCCTGAGCGTCGCCGAGATCGCCCAGGTGCTCGGCATGGAAGAGCCGACCGTCCGCACCAGGGTGCACCGGGCCCGGCTCCATCTGCGCGCCGAGGTGGACCGGGCCCTGCCCCGCGACCCGCGCCCGGCCCCTCCCCCGGCGTACGAAGAACGAACCTGCCTGGATCTCCTGAACGCCAAGCAGGACGCGCTCGACCGGGGCGTGCCGTTCGACAGCGCGATCATCTGCGACCGATGCCGGGCGGTGTTCGCGACGCTGGACCTGACCTCGGAGGTCTGCCGGGACCTCGCCCGAGACGGGTGGCCCGACGAGGTCCGGGAACGCCTCTCCCGCCGCCTCGCCGAGGCCGCGGACGGGCGGGACCGGCGTTGAGGCCGCCGGCCGGCACGCGGGCGTGAGATTTTTGGACTGACGCGGGAACGCCGGCCGGTTCCGTGTCTCCAAGTAGATGACGGACCGCCGTGTCCGGGGGAAACCCGCTCCGCATCGCACCAGCCCCGAAGGGAACGATGATGACCACCGCAACCGAGTCGGCGTGCAAGATCGTCGATGTCGAGCCCGCCCTGCTGGAGACTTGGCTCGCGCAGGGCGAGACCGTGCTGGTCGATGTCCGCGAGGACTTCGAGCACGCCGAGGAACGCATCCCGCGGGCCCGCCTGGCGCCTCTCTCCCGCCTCGACCCGGCGGCGCTGCGCGGGTCGTGCAACGGCTCCAGGATCGTCTTCCACTGCCGATCCGGCAAGCGTTCGACCGACGCGGCGACGCGGTTCGCGGAGCCCGGGGAGACGGTCTTCCAGCTCGCGGGCGGCATCGAGGCATGGAAGGCCTCCGGCCGCGAGGTCCTCAGACCCGCCAAGGCGGGGCTCCCCATCATGCGGCAGGTGCAGATCGCCGCGGGGTCCATGGTGGTGCTCGGCGTCGGGCTGGGGGTCGCGGTCTCGCCCTGGTTCCTCGCGCTGTCGGCGTTCGTCGGGTGCGGGCTTGTGTTCGCAGGGGTCAGCGGGTGGTGCGGGCTGGCGATGCTGCTCGCAAAGATGCCCTGGAACAAGCGTGCCGGGGCCGCCCGCGCCGCGACCTGCTGCACGGGATGACCACCCGGCGGTGCCCCAGGCACACCCCGCACGCCGCCGCGGGCCGTGGCCGACGCCACGCCTGCCCGCCGGACCGGGCTCGGCACGGGGATTGACCCGCGGTTGCTCCACAAGGCGTCCGCCGGGCCTTCGATTCAGGTGGCGGCTCCGGTCAGCGTGTCGGGCCCGCCGCATAGTCCCGTGTTCACGAGCCCGAGGCTCGAGGAGTTCCGCAATGTCCGGCAAGGCGACGCACCACTACGAGACCTGGCCCGCGGTGATGGGCTCGATGAAGAAGCAGGCCCCCGACATCGGGCAGGGCTTCGGGCAGATGTTCCAGAAGCTCATGGGCGAGGGCGCCCTCACCGTGCGCGAGAAGGAACTGATCGCGACCGCGATCGGCATGGCGGTCCGCTGCGAGCCGTGCATCTACGCCCATGTCGAGAAAGCGATCAAGGCCGGCGCGACGCGGGAGCAGCTCATCGAGATGGCCGGGGTGGTCGTCGTCATGCAGGGGGGCCCGGGCTATGTGCATGTGCCCGAACTGCTCGACGCGATGGAGGCCTTGGGGGTGTAAGCCGCCGGTGACCCGCCCCATAATGTGGATTGTGTTTGTACGCTGCGCGTTGATGGGCGGTGCCACCACCCGCCGCGCACGCGGCGCGTGGTGCGGAACGGGACGCGCCGGACATCGCACGACGCGCCCTGCGGGCGGGTCGTGGCACCACCGCCCGCGCGACAATCAACCCAGATCCGTATTAAGCGGACCTGCGTTCAACGCATTCCGACCCGGGCCCGCGAGCGCCCCCGATCCAAATCGAGTTGCAGGGCGAGAGCAATGCGGTCTATCTTGCGCGGCATGCTCTCCACCAAGACACTCTGCATGCTCCTGCTCGTCTCCCTGGCCTGCGGCCCGTCCCGCGCGGCCGATTCCTGGACGCGCTTCATCGCTGAAGCCAAGACCGAGTTCGGCGAGCCGGGGCAGCGAGCCGCGGGGTTCCTCGCTCGGCATCGCCCGGACGCGGATTCGGACCTGCCGCCCGAGTTGCTCGCGGAGAACCTCCGGCTCGCGTTCCGCGCGAGGGAGACCTTTCCTTGGGCGCGGTCGCTCGACGAGGCGCTGTTCCACAACGATGTCCTCCCGTACGCCGTGCTCGACGAGACCCGGGAGTCCTGGAGGCCGGGCTTCTTTGACCTGGGCCAAAAGATCACCGAGCACTGCGAAACCGCCGAGCAGGCGGCTCAGGCCCTGAACCGTGAGTTGTTCAATCAGATCGGCGTGCACTACAACACGGGCCGCAAGAAGCCCAACCAGAGCCCCGGGGAGTCGATCGAGCAGGGACGAGCGACCTGCACGGGCCTGGCGATCATCCTCGTGGACGCCTGCCGGGCGGTCGGCATCCCGGCCCGCGTCGCCGGCGTGGCGAACTGGAGCGACAAACGCGGCAACCACACCTGGGTCGAGATCTGGGACGGCTCCGCGTGGCGCTTCATGGGCGCCGACGAGTACGACGCGAACGGGCTTGACCGGGGCTGGTTCGTGAACGACGCGGGCCGGGCGATCGAGGGCAGCGAGGAGCACGCGGTCTGGGCCAGTTCGTGGGCGCCGACGGGGCGGCACTTCCCGCTTGCCTGGAACCCCGACGACAGGTCCGTGCACGCCGTCGATGTCACGCGCCGGTACGCCCGGGGCGAGCCCGCCCCGCGGGACGCCGGCGTCGCATTTCTGCGCGTGTGGAACCGCCGAGACGGCGAGCGGGTTGCCGCACGGATCGACGCCTTGTCGCCCGATGGCAGCCCGATCGGGGGCGTGACCACCAACGCGGGCACGACCGACCTGAACGACATGCCCTCGCTGCCGCTTGTCGGCGAGGGGCCGTTCACGCTCCGGGTCGAGGCCGGGGGCTATCAACGCACCGCGCGCGTGGCCGGAGTCGGTGGCGAGAGCCGGACGGTTGACCTGTATCTGGATGAGCTCGCGCTCTCCGAGGAAGAGGCGGAGTCGCAGGTCGAGCAGCTCGCCGCGGCCCGTGCGAACCGGATCCGCACGGACCGCGCCGCGGAGCTTGAAGGCAAGGAGTTTCGCATCGGTGATCACTCGCTGCGGTTCCTCGAGAAGGAATTCGGAGCGGCCCCCGGCGGCCGGCGCAGCCTGTGGATCTCGATGCACGGCGGCGGGGGCGCCCCCGCCGAGGTGAACGACAAGCAGTGGCAAAACCAGATTCGGCTTTACGAGCCTCCCGAGGGGATCTACCTGGCCCCCCGGGCCCCCACCGACACCTGGAACCTCTGGCACCAGGGCCACATCGACCCGCTCTTCGACCGTCTCATCGAGACCTTCGTCGCCGCACGCGGCGTCGACCCGGACCGCGTCTTCCTGATGGGATACTCGGCCGGGGGCGACGGCGTCTTCCAGCTCGCCCCGCGCATGGCTGACCGCTTCGCCGCCGCGGCGATGATGGCGGGTCACCCCAACGAGACGAGCCCGCTCGGCCTGCGAAACCTGCCGTTTGCGATCCTCATGGGGGGTGACGACGGCGCGTACGGCAGGAACACCGTCGCGAGAGACTGGGGCGCTCGGCTCGCGGCGCTCCGCGCCGAAGACCCGGCAGGCTACCCCCACGAGGTGCGGATCTACGAAGGCCTCGGGCACTGGATGGAACGCCGAGACGCCGAGATCATCCCCTGGATGGCGTTGCAGACCCGCTCGTGCTGGCCGGCCCGGGTGGTCTGGCACCAGGACGATGTCACCCACACCCGTTTCTACTGGCTCTCGCTCCCCGCGGACCAGGCCACCCCGAGATCAACCATCTCGGCCGCCGTTGACGGGCAGCGGATCACGATCTCATCGGACACCGTCAGCAGCCTCACGCTCAGGCTGCGCGACGCCCTGATCGATCTCGACCAACCCATCGAGGTCATCGCGAACGGGCGGGAGGTCTTCGCCGGGACCGTCGAACGAACGGTCGGCGCGATCGATCAATCGCTCGACGAACGGTGCGACGCCCCCGCCGCGGCGACGGCCCTGCTCACCGTTCAGTGGTAAGCCCCGTCACGAGAGCACGAACGAGGCGATCACCGCGTCCAGGATCCCCATGAGCGCCGCCCCCGCGATAATGCCGGCGCAGATCGGCTCGTGGTTCTCCACCCAGAGCTTCCGCGGCATCTCGGGCTCTTCCTTCGTCCGCCCCACGCCGAGCAGCCAGAAGATGATCGCCCCGGCGGACATCGCGAACACCGACTCGAAGTTGATGACGAAGGAGAGCCCCAGCGCGATCGGCGAGAGCGGCATCTTCCCCTTGGTGAAGATCCGCCCGAACTCGAGGAACAGGCCAAGCAGACCCCCGATGATCACCGCCGTCAGCACGCTCGGGTGAAGCCCAGAGAGCCCGTGCGTTAGCGCCTCGGCGACGGCCTTCCACACCGTCGCCGACGGCATCGGGAAGTTGTTGCTCTGGATGTTCCCCAGCGTCGCCGCCGTCGTCTCGGCGGTCGAGCGGTCGATCTCGGGGTTGCCGTACACGAAGAGGATGAAGAACAGCGGCACGCTCGCGACCGATCCCGCGATGATCCCGATGATGTGCCCGATCGCCTGCTGGCGGGGCTTGGCGCCGAGCATATAGCCCGGCTTGATGTCCATGAGCAGGTTCGAGGCGTTCGAGACCGTCTCCGCCGTCAGGCTCGCGGTGGCGAGGTTGGTCGTCGTGTTCCCCGGCGCGACGAGCCCGTAGAACAACTGCGTCACCTTGCTGGTCGCGCCGACCGGGGTCGTTCCCGTCAACGCCGTCGAACTCGCCGCCACCAGCGCCAGGATGAACGCGAGCGGAAGACCCAGGAGGCAGATCAGCGGATCGACCCCGAAGTACGCCTTCGCCATAAACGCCGCGATCACGCTGATGATCGGCACGCCGATCAGCGAGACCGAGAACGGAAGCTCGATGTGCCCCAGCACATCGCTCTTCTTGTCCTTCTTGCCGGTCAGGGCGGAGAACGCCGCCACGAACGCCTGCGGCTTGGCGAACAGCGCCGTGAAGGACGCGACGACCATGCACGCCACGCCCGGCCAGAGGGCCCAGGTCGTGATCGTGCGGAACCCGAACAGCGCGTCGCCCGTCTCGAGCGAGCCGGCCCGGGGCAGGATCACGCCCTCGTTGATCATCCACGGCGCGAGGATCGCGTAGTTGATCAGCCCGCCCAGCAGCAGCGACGCCCCGGCCCGGATCCCCATGAGCCCGCCCGCCCCCATCAGCGCGATGTCGAGCGTCGGGTTGATCGTCAACTGCCGGAGGTCCACCCCCCCGATCGCCGGCGCCTTGAGCCCGATCTTGATGAACAGGTTGGCGATCAGGTCCCCCAGCGCCTCGGGGAAGGTAATCGCGTGCTCGGCCAGTTTGAGGAGCTTGACCTGGATCCACTCCTGGATCGCGTGGGCCTGGAAAAACTTGATCCCCGCCGCGACCAGCGCCGTCACGAGCAGGACCCGCGCTTTGACCACCCCCGCGGCCGCACCCGCCGCGTGCAGGGCGTCGAGCACGACGCCGCACGCCTGTCCCTCGGGGAAGGGGTGCTGCTCGTCGTTGATGAACCGACGCTTGAGCGGGAAGGCGAAGAGAACGCCCAGGATCGAGACCACCACATTCCAGGTCAGCATCTGCCACCAGGGAAGGATGCGACCGTCAACGAGCATGTAGGCGACGAGCGACGAGATCAGCGGGCTGGTCATGTAGCCCGCGCTGGTCGCGATCGACTGCACGCAGTTGTTCTCGAGGATCGTGAACTCGTGCGCCACCCGCACCTGCTGGAGGATCTTGAAGAACGCGAACGCGAGGATCACGCTGGTGATGCCCACGCCCAGCGACCAGCCCGTCTTCGCCCCGATGTAGAGGTTCGTCGCCGAGAGCAGCCCCCCCAGCACGAACCCCATGATCGCCGAGCGGATGGTCAGCTGCGGCATGTTGCCGCGGTACACATTCTCCAGCCACCACCGGTCCTTCTCTTCGAGGGTCCAGGTGCGGATCTGTTCTTCGGTGAGCGACTTGATGGCCATGCGGCCCGCAGTCTACGAGCTTTGCCGGAATCGGCAAGCCGGGCCCGCCGGTCAGTCCAGGATCCGGGCGTAGTAGACCACCCAGGCGTGCTCGTCCCGCTCCACCACGATCGGGACATACATCGTCTCGTGGTACGGGATGTAGTCGTAGTCGACCCGCCCCTCACGGTCCCGGAACCGCCGGTAGGTGTACCCGTACCGCGACACCGGCTCCTGCTCGACCGTCTGCGTCTTGCCGATGAAGGTCGTGCTCCAGACGGCGTAGTCCGCCCCGATCGACTCGGCGAACGCCGAGAGCGACCCGTCCAGCACGCCCACATTGCTCGTCGACCGGAACACGCTCCGCCCCAGGATGACCACCCGCTCGGGCTCCTCGCTCAATTGCAACGCCTGCACCAGACCCGCGTGCTCGGCCGCACGCCGCTCCGCCGACCACTCGCTCGGGTGGATGTCGCTGCCCGCCCGGGCCGACTCGATCGACCCGAGGGCCTCGTTGAGCCGCTCCCAAGGCACCTGGCGGATCACCACCCGCTCGGTCGGGGCGAAGACCTCGTCGGTCGCGGGCTCGAACGACTGCTTCCAGGGGGTCGCGCAGCCCCCGCAGACCGATCCGACGAGAGCGACCGCCGCCGCCAGACTCAGGCGTCGCCATGAAAATCGCGAAATCAGGCGGTCGCGGCCCATCACGACTCCTCCAGCGCCTCATGATACCGGCTCAGCACCCGCCCGCGCGTCACCAGCCCGAGGGGAACCACCCGACCCTCCCCCTTCGCGCGCACCAGGCACAGGCTCGTCACATCGTGCTTGGCCAGCTTGTTCATCACCGTGTCCAGCGTGTCGTCGGCGAACACCGCCGGGATGTCCGTCTTCATCAGCTCGGCCACCAGCAGCAGCGGGATCGCCTCCCGGTCGATCAGGGCCGTGCGCATGTCCTCCCCGGTCACCATCCCGATGTAGTGCCCGTTCTGGTCCACCACCGGGAAGTCGGGCACATGGTGCGTCGCGTGCAGGCTGATCAGTTTCGAGACCGGGTCCGACGCGTAGACCGGCTCGCTGGGCAGGGGCTCGGGCGCCACATCGCTCACCCGGAGCCGGCGCAGGATCGTCAGGTCCCGGGCGGCCCCGACCAGCACCCCCTGACGACGCAGCTTGAAGGTGTAGATCGAGTCGCGGTTGAGCAACTGGCTTACAACGGTCGCGATCACCGCCGCCAACATGATGGGCAGGAGCACATACACATCCCGCGTCAACTCGAAGAGAATCAGGATCGCGGTGCGCGGCGCGTGCGTCGAGCCCGCGACCACCGCCGCCATGCCGACCAGCGCGTACGCCGCGGGGGAGCCCCCCTCGGGAATCAGCCCGAGGTTGCCCATGCCCACGCCCATCGCCCCGCCCGCGACCGCGCCGAGGAACAGGCTCGGGGCGAACACGCCGCCAGAGCCCCCCGACCCCAGCGTGAAGGTCGTCGCGACGCCCTTGAGCACCACCAGCAACGCCAGCAGCCCGAACAGCGTCGGCACATGCGCCCCGCCCAGCCCATCGACGCCGAGCCTCGCGAACGCCGTGTACGCCTGCGGGTCGAGCAGCCAGCGGATCGTCTCGTATCCGTTGCCGAAGAACGCCGGGACATGATCCCCCGCGTCCGTCCCCGGGATCGACAGGAACCCGACGCCCAGCAGCCCCAGCAGGAGCGCCCCCGTCACGGGCTTGGCGATCGGGTGAAGGGGGACCTTCTCGAACAGGTCCTCACCCTTGTGCAGCAGCCAGTTGAACCCCACCGCCGTCAGCCCGCAGAGGATCCCGAGCAGGACATAGCTCGGCAGCTCGAACAGCGTGAACTCATAGCCCGCGAGCTTGTCCCCCGAGAAGAAGATCGCCTCGTTCTCCCCCCGGAAGGCGTGCGTCGTCGCCGCGCTGAAGACCGAGGCGACCACGATCGGCGTGAACACCCGGATCGAGAAGTCACGCAGCAGGATCTCCAGCACGAAGAACACGCCCGCGATCGGTGCATTGAAGATCGAGGCGATACCCGCCGCCGCCCCGCAGCCGACGAAGGTCCGCATGTGCTCCCGCGGGATGTTGAGCACACGCCCGAGGAACGAGCCCGCGGTCGCGCCGATCTGGACAATGGGCCCCTCGGTCCCCGCCGAGCCCCCGGTGCCCACGGTGCAGATCGACGCGAAGACCTTGACAATCCCGACCCGCAGCGGGATCTGCCCGTTCCGCTGGATCAGCGCCTTGAGCACCTGCGGCACACCGTGACCCTTGGCCTCGCTCGCCCAAAGGTGCACCAGGATCGCGCTGCCCAGCGCCCCAGCCATCGGGATGAGCGGCAGCCACCAGACCGCCAGCGAGGCCCGCGCCTCGTGAGTCCAGTGCTCGACCCGGTGGAGCAACTCGGCGAACCCGATCGCCCCGAACGCGGTGATCGTCCCGATACCCGCCCCCAGGATGATGAGGTACCAGTCACGCTGGAACCCGAGCCGCTTGCTGAGCCCCCTGAAGAAGTTGGTCAGATCGACTCTCGTCACCGCGCCGCGCTCACCCTCCCCGGCCCCGACCGGGCCGGCAGACCCGATGATAGAGACCTCGGGCCGACCGGTTCCCCTCTCACGCCTCGCGCCCGTACAGCCGGAAGACCGGCACCCCCGCCGCGACGAGCCCGCGGGCCCGCCGCCAGAGCGGGTCCTCGAACGAATCCGACGAGATGATCACCGCCTCCACCCCGAGCCGACCGATCTCGTCCGGATGGTGAATCGGAACCCCGGCGATTTCCATGCCCAGAAGGCCCCGGTCATCATCGAGAATCGCCACGACCTCAACGCCCTCGCGGGCGCCGAACCAGGGCGCGACCGCCCGCGTGTGCGTCCCCCCGCCATACAGGGCGATCCGTCGGTGCCCGAGGCGCGCGCACCGCTCGAGCCCCCCGAGCAGCGCCCGCGCCGAAGGGGGCGTCACCCGCTCGAGCGGCGACTCGCGGATGACCCGCAGCAGGTCCTCCCGAACCCAGAGCGCATCGACCTGGAGCGTCTGAAGGTCGTCGCCCCGCGTCGTGAGTTGGTGGATCTGGTGGATCAACAGCCCCTGCGCGCGCAGAAAGAGGTCGATGTCCGTGAATGTCGCCGCCCCCTCGTACCCGGGCTCGAGATGCGCCTCGGCGAACACCGCGCTCACGCCCCCGACTAGCGCCCCCATCCCCCGGAGCGCCGCCAGCTCGTACCCCTGCACATCCAGTTTGACCAGATCGATCCGGTCCACCCCCGACTCCCCCGCCCAGGTGTCGACCCGGCGCAGCCCGACCTGGGTCTCGGCCACCACCTCGGCGGCCCCGAAACTCAACGCCCGGGTCCGGTCGGTCGGCTCAAGCACGCTCGACAGCAAGGAGTTGCGGGTCTCCCGGAGGACGATCTCCCCGTCCCGGTCCCCCACCGCGGCCCGGACCGGGACAATGCCCGGATCCTGCAAGGCCCGGCCCCGGAGCGCCTCGAACGGCCCCGGCGCGGGCTCAAAGGCGAAGACGCGCGATCGCGGAAAGACCTCCCGGATCCGGGTGGAGACCGCCCCGACATTGGCCCCCAGATCCAGGACGGTCAGCGGCGCGTCCCTGGGGATGCCACGGGCGAGCATCTCGAACGCGTCGGCCTCATGGATGCGGTGGATCACGCCGGGTCTCGCGGGACGGGGGGTGAGGAAGATGCCCGAATCCGGGTCTGGATCGGCTAGACCGGCCCCGCCCCCCAACTTTGCGCGAATTCCGTTGTTGTGTTTGCAGGCCGGATGGTACAATCCGCCTGCCAGCCGCGGGCGGGTCCGCGGGCTGGGCACGGTCTGGTTCCGATGTCGCCCGAGTCGAGATCTCAACCGTTTCAGGAAGCACCACTCGGGCCATGGAATCGGATCTGCAATGAAGAAGCTGTATGTCGGCAACCTCCCGTTCGGCGCGAGCGAGGCGGAACTCGAGCAATTGTTCAGCCAGCACGGCACCGTCGCGTCGGTCGCGCTGATCACGGACCGGGAGACGGGCCGTCCCCGCGGGTTTGGGTTCGTCGAAATGGCGAACGACGACGAGGCGGACAACGCCATCGAGGCCCTGAACGGGCAGGAGTTCGGGGGCAGGGCCCTCACCGTCAATGAGGCACGCCAGCGGCCGCCCCGCTCCGGCGGGTTCGGCGGCGGTGGCGGCGGCGGGTACGGCGGCGGCGGCGGTGGTCGCGGCGGCTATGGCGGTGGCGGTGGCGGCGGTGGTCGCGGCGGCTACGGAGGTGGCGGCGGCGGCGGCGGTCGCGGCGGCTACGGAGGTGGTGGCGGCGGACGCGACCGCGGCGGCTACGGCGGCGGTGGCGGCGGACGCGACCGCGACGCCTGGTAAGCAGCCCACGGCGAGACACACCAGGCCCCCGGATCTCCGGGGGCTTTTTCGTGCGCACGGAGTGACACGGATCTGGATTGATCGTCGCGCGGGCGGTGGTGCCACGACCCGCCCGGAGGGCGCGTCGTGCGATGTCCGGCGCGTCCCGTGCCGCACCACGCGCCGCTGCGCGGCGGGTGGTGGCACCGCCCCCCCACGCGCGGCGAACACGCACAATCTATACGGACCCTAGGTGGTCCCGGGCTCGCCGCGCTCGCATATCGCCGGCCGGCGTGCCGAGCCTGAACTAGACCAGCAGGGCGGCCGGGTTCTCGAGCAGTTCCTTCACCGAGGCGAGGTACTGGGCGGCCATCGCGCCGTCGATGACGCGGTGGTCGCTGGACATCGTCATCGCCATCTCCTGCCCGATCACGAGGACGGGCTCGCCCTCGTCGTCGTACTCGACAAAGGGCTTCTCCACCGCACGGCCCACGGCCAGGATCGCGGCGTTGGGCGGGTTGATGATGGCGGTAAAATGGTCGACTCCGAACATGCCGAGGTTAGAGATGGTGAAGGTCGAGTCGCTCATCTCCTCGACGGAGAGGCCCTTCTCGCGGGCCTTCTTGGCGAGGCGCTTCGTCTCGGCGGAGATCTGCCGCAGGCCGGTTCGGTCCGCGTCCCGCAGCGTGCCGACGACCAGGCCCCCGCCCCGCTCCATGGGCAGGGCGATCGCGACGCCGATGTTGACCCGCCCGTGCAGCCTGATCGCGGGGCCCTTGGCCTCCCACGAGGCATTGATGAATGGGTGCTGGTGCATCGCCAGGGCGCAGGCGCGGACAAGGAAGTCGTTCACGCTCAGCTTGACACCCTGCGGCTCGAGCTGGCTGTTGAGCTGCTCGCGGAGGGTGGTCAGCGCATCGAGACGGACCGACATCGTGACCTGGTAGTGCGGGATCGTGGTCTTGGATTCGACGAGCCGGCGGGCGATGGTCTCACGCATGCCGGTGAGCGTGACCGTCCTGTCCTCGAGGGCCGCGCCCGGGGCGGGCAGCGGGATGGGCGCGGGCGTGGACGCTGCGCCGGCGGCGCGAGGAGCGCCCGAACGGCTTCCACCCGTGGGGGCCGATTCGACATCCTTGCGCACGATCCGCCCGGCCGGGCCGGTGCCGTGCACCGTCGCGAGATCGACGCCGCGCTCGGCGGCGATCTTGCGGGCGAGCGGGCTGGCGAAGACGCGGTCGCCGTTGCCGGCGTGGGTCTCGTGGACCGGGGCGGGCGCGGGCGGGGGCTCGGCGAGCGCGGTGGCCGATGGGGCCGAGGCGGGGGCGTTGGACCCCTCCGCCCGGGCGGCGGACGCGGGGGCCCCCGAGGCGGCGGCCTCGATCGACTCGCCCTCCTCGGCGATCACCAGGATCGTTGACCCGACGCCGACCCTTTCGCCCTCGGCCACGGCGAGCTTGGCGACCTTGCCGTTCTCGAACGACTCGAGTTCCATGGTCGCCTTGTCGGTCTCGATGTCGGCGAGGACCTGGCCCTGGGAGACGGCGTCCCCCTCCTTGACATGCCACTTGACGACGGTGCCCTGCTCCATGGTGTCGGAGAGGCGGGGCATGGTGACTGAGATCGGCATGGGGAGAACTCCAGATGGCAGATGGCCAGATTGGCGGGCAACCCACCCCTCAGGCCCGATTCGTGGACGCGGACCTCGTTCGAGAAAGAATAGCGCCCATGATCCTCTTCAACTGTTCGGCTTCATCAGCGAGATTGTCGAGCCGACCCGGTTGGATCCAGCCCCGCCCGACGATGGGCCGGATCCAGAATCGTGTTTCATTCAGTTCCTTGATCGAGATCGCGACGCACTTGGCGAAATCCTTCCGACTCAACGCCTCGTCGGCTTCGTAGAGGTTCGCGCCGATCGATGTGGAACAACCCGTGAGCTGATCCAATATTCGGCGAGACCGCCCCTGATTCTCGATCTGCTCAACGACATCGAGGCAGCGATGGCAGAAGGCCTCAACACGCTCTAGCAACTCCGCGTCGAGTCGTCCCATGATCCGGCCCTCTGGTCATCTGCTATCTGGACTTCTCGACAACACCCCGCACCGCCTCGACGATCCGGTCCGCGTTGGGCAGGTAGGCGGCCTCCAGGCCCTTCGCATAAGGCGTCGGGACATCGCGCGTGTTCACGCGCACCGGCTGATGGTCGAGCCAGTCGAAGCCCTTCTCGCAGATCTGCGCGATCGTCTCGCTCGCGACCGAGCCGAACGGCCAGGACTGGTCGACGACCACGACGCGGCCCGTCCGCTTCAGGCTCTCGACGATCGAGTCGATGTCGAGCGGGCGGATCGTCCGCATGTCGAGCACATCGCAGTGCACGCCCTCGCCCGCGAGGCGCTCGGCCGCCTCGATGCAGAAGTGGACCGGTCGGCCCCAGGAGAGCAGCGTGCACGCGTCGCCCTCGCGGACGAGGCGGGCCCGCCCGAAGGGGATGTAGTACTCCTGCTCGGGGACATGGGCCCGGTCGCCCAGCATGCGCTCGCTTTCGAGGAAGAAGACGGGGTCGGGGTCGCGGATCGCGGTCTTGAGCAGGCCCTTGGCGTCGTAGGGGTTGCTCGGGATGACCATCTTCAGCCCGGGCACATTGCTGTACATGCCCTCCACGCACCAGGAGTGCGTCGACCCGAGCTGCCCGCCCGCGCCGTCGTTGCCCCGGAAGACGATGGGGCACCCCCACTGCCCGCCCGACATGTAGAGCATCTTCGGCGCGTTGTTGAGGATGGGGTCGGCCGCGACGAGGCTGAACGACCACGACATGAACTCGACGATCGGCTTGAGGCCCATCATCGCGGCCCCGATCGCCATGCCCGCGAAGCCGTTCTCGGATATGGGGGTGTCGATGATTCGCTTCTCGCCGAACTCCTCGAGCATGCCCTGGCTGACCTTGTAGGCCCCGCTGTACTGGGCGACCTCCTCGCCCAGGAGGAAGACCCGCTTGTCGCGGCGCATCTCCTCGCTCATCGCCTCGCGCAGCGCCTCGCGGAACTGGATGACGCGGTCACCCTCGCGCGAAGGCAGGCGGCTCTCGGGCAGGAAGGTCGGCAGATCCCACTTGCCCAGGGCGGGGTGGATCTCCTCGGTGATCAGGCTCAGGTCGGGGGTGTAGGCGGTGGTCATGGGTGTTCCTCTGTCTCATGCCGGGGGCGGGCCGAACTCCGCGAGAAGCCGACGGGCGGCGGCGAGAAGCCTCGGCAGGTCTATGTCGATCGTGTCTGACAACTGCTCCCAATCGATCGCGTCGTACCCGTGCGCGATCACATCCCGCTGGGCGATCATCGCCCGCCACGGGATCGTTGGGTGGGCCTCCTGGTAGGGCTCGCCGAGGCGCCTCGCGACCTCGCCGATGACGATGAAGTTGTACAGGACGGCGTCCTTCGCCCCGTCGTCGCTCAGAAACGCGGCCCGGTCGGCGAACTCCGATCGCTTCGCGACGATGCGCTCCGCGTGCGCGACCAGGTCGGCGAGCAGCTTGGGTGTGCGGTGGATCATGCGGCGTACACCGTCCTGGCCGTCGAAAGCACCGCGTGCCGGAACCACGGGTTCCCGCACGCCTCTACCCCCCGGCGGGTCAGCACATCGACCCGCCGCCCGAGAACGGACGCCAGCTCGTCGCGGAGATCGACCAGTTGAAACGCGGTCAGGCGCGCTCCCGGCGCAAAGGTGACCAGCACATCCACATCGCTGCCCGGGCCGAAGTCGTCCCGCAGCACCGAGCCGAAGAGGGACAGCTCCACGATCTGCCACTTGCGGCAGAGGTCGGCGAGGCGGTCGTGCGGGATCTCCGGCCGCCCGCTCGTCATGGGGTCGCGTCCCGTCGCTGGTTCGGCGGCCCGAGCGAGACAACCCTGGGTGGGGGGCCCGGCCGGTGAGCCGGCCTGCGCCCACCCAGCAGCGCAACGAGCACGCCGCGCAGGCAGAGCATCCCGCCGAATACAACTCCGATCAGAATGACTGGAACAACGCTCTCCATTCCATGCCTTCTGCGCGTCGCTTACAACAACGGGTTCTTCGCCCCGTGGCGGTAGTCCTCGCTGGGGCTCAGGTTCTTCATGGGCAGGGCGTAGGTGTCGCTCGCCAGCTCGCGGTCCACATCGGGGTCGCCCGCCTCCTCGGCGAACTTCACCGAGTCGAGCACGATCTGGCGGATCTCCTTCTGCATCTCGCCCCAGCGTTCCTCGCTCAGGCAGCCCCGCCCGCCGTCGTCGGTCGAGGCCATCAGGTGGGCGGCGAGGTTGGCGATCGAGTCCTTCTCCTTGTACTCGTCGACCTCCTCCTTCGTGCGGTACTTCTGCGGGTCGGACATCGAGTGACCCTGGTAGCGGTAGGTCTTCAGGTCGACGAAGCCGGGACGCTGCAGGTCGCGGCACTCGTCCGCGAGCGTTTTCATCTTGTCGTAGACATTGCGGATGTCGAGCCCGTCGATCTCGATGCTCTTGATGCCGTAGGCCTCGCCGCGCATCGTCAGGCGGTCGTGGTTGGCGGTGTGCCGGTGGATGGCGGTGCCCATCGAGTAGCCGTTGTTCTCGATGACATAGATGACCGGGATGCCGAAGAGGCTGGCGAGGTTCTTCGCCTCGTGGAACGCGCCCTGGTCGATCGCGCCGTCGCCCAGGAAGCACAGGCAGACCTTCTTCTTGCCCGTGCCCAGCACCTCCCACTCGTACCGGGCCGCGAAGGCCAGCCCCGTGCCCAGGGGGGTCTGGGCGCCGACGATGCCGTGCCCGCCGAAGAGCCAGTTCGGGCGATCGAACATGTGCATCGACCCGCCCTTGCCCTTGGCGCACCCGGCGAGCTTGCCGAACATCTCCGCCATACACGCCGCGGGGTGCATGCCGCGGGCCAGCGCGTGCCCGTGGTCGCGGTAGGCGAGCACGATCGGGTCGTCGTGGTTCACCGCCGCGGTGCAGCCGACGGCCGAGGCTTCCTGCCCGGTGTAGATGTGGCAGAACCCGCCGATCTTGGCCTGCTGATAGGCCTGCATCGTGCGGGCCTCGAACTCGCGGATCAGCTGCATGTCGTACAGCCACTTGATCAGCGTCTCGTCCGGGAGGGCGTCCGAGGGGCGTGCCATGGCGGCCTCCGGCTTGTTCTGCGTCGCCTGGGTCATCTCATGCTCCAGTCACGGGGACTCCCCATGCCGCCGACGGGCGGTCGCGCGGAGCGCGCGAAATCGTCCCGGGAATCCCCGGGACGATGGTAGGTCGGGCCGTTTCCCGACGGCCATGAGGTTTCAACATCCAGACCGCGCCGTCTGGGCTAACACAGGCCCCTTCCGGGGTGGTCTCAATCCGCCGCCGTCATCTCGAGAGCCTCGGCCTGGATCTGCCCCTGGAGCACCACCACCGCGGTCTGGAGTTGAAGGTCGACGCCGACATCCAGCAGGCGGTCCGGGTCGGGGCGGTTGGGGTCGGGGATGATCCGGCCCCGCTCGTCGATCGCGAGCACATCGGCGTCTCGGCGGATCTTGGCGGCCTCGACGATCTGGTCGGGGAGCATCTCCACCTCGATGTCCGGATCGATGCCCCACTCCGAGGCCCCGGGGCGGCGGTGGATGATCTTGTCCCCGCTCAGCTTGTAGTACTGCGTCGTCAGCTTCATCATCGCCGAGTTGTCCGCGGTGAGGCTGAAGACATTCTGCACCGAGCCCTTGCCGAAGGTGCGCTTGCCGATCAGCGTGGCCCGCAGGCCCGCGTCGGCGTGCGCCTCGGCCTGGATCGCGCCCGAGACGATCTCGCTCGCCGACGCCGAACCCTCGTTGATCAGCACCGCGACCGGGATGTCGTCCACCCGCATCGACTTGGGCAGGCTCCGCGCGAACTCGCGTGAACGCACGGCCCCCTCGGCGTCCTCGGTCTTGACGATCAGCCCGTCATCGATGAAGCGGTTCGAGATCGAGACCGCCTCGTCCAGCAGCCCGCCCGGGTTGAAGCGCAGGTCGAGGATCAGGCCCTTGAGCCCCCGGCCACGCATCGAGGCGATCGCCTCGTCGAAGCGGCTGGTCGTGTTGTTCGAGAAGCTCGTCAGGCGGATGTACCCGATGCCCGCGTCCTTGTCGACGAACCAATCCCACGCGTCGGTCTCGTCGCCCGCGCCGGTCTTGTGCCAGCCGCGGACGGTCGGCAACTCGATCCGCTCCCGGTTGAGCACGAACTCGATCTCCCGGCGGTTCTCCTCTTCGCCCCGCTCGATGGTCAGCGTGACCGTCGTGTTGCGGGGCCCGGTGATCACCTCGACCGCCTGGTCGAGGGTGAAGCCGACCGTCGAGTGACCGTCCACCTTCTTGATCAGATCGCCGGCCTGCACGCCCGCCCGCTGAGCCGGGGTGCCCTCGAGCGGCGTGACGACCTTGATGTTCTGGAAGTCGTCCATCTCGATCTGGATGCCGACGCCCACGAACTCGCCCCGCGTGTTCCGCTGGAAACGCTTGATCTCGTCGGGCCAGATGATCGCCGAATACTCGTCCAGGGCGGTCATCGCCCCGTTCCCGAACTCGTGCAGCAGGGCCTGCTCGCTCAGGTTGACCGTGAAGCGGTTCACGCTCAGCAGCCGCGAGATCGTCAGGCTCAATTCGCTCAGGCCCACACCCTTGGAGGGGTTCCCGTCCGCCTCCCGGATCTGGTCCCGCTGGCTGGAGAGGAAACCCAGGAACTCGCCCCGCGCCTTCGCGTCGGCGAGCCCGGGCAGGATCTCGCCCAGCTCCCCGGTCGTCACCAGCGTCTCCACCGAGTTGAGGCCCGCGATGAGCATCGGGCCCATCGCCCCCTTCGACGCGAGGTCGACATGCTTGAACGCCGCGTGCTGGAGCGCCCGCTCGACCGCCCTCGGGCTGATCAGCTCGAGCTTCTCCTGGTAGGTGTCGCCGTAGGCGTTGTAGGGCGGGGGCGCGTCCTCGCCGTGCCGCTCCCGGTGGATGGCGACCAGCTCGCGGAACTTCTCCGGCGCGTACAGCCTGATCATCGAGAGCCGCTGCCCGAGCCGGTCGACATCCTCGCGGTACGCCCCCTCGTCCTCGAGCAGCCCGGCGAGGCGTGCGAACAGCTCGTTCGCCAGCATCCACTCGCCCTTGGACTCACCCTCGCGGGCGACCGCCTCGCTGTCGCGGATCAGCCGCGTGATCCGCGGGTCGGCCATGAAGGCCTGCTTGTCGACGCTGATGATCTGCATCTCCACCGCCGAACGCAGCGCGTCCGCCAGCGCGATCGATCGGTCAACCAGCCCCCGCGACGCGGCCGCCTTGCCGAGGTGCTCGTCGAGCTCGGTGTTGACCTCGCCCAGTTTCGCGGCGCGGTCGGCCTCACGCTTGGCCAGGCTGGCCTGGTACTGCTCGGCGGCGACGCGGATCGACTCCGGCGCGTCGCCCCGACCGGCGAACTCGCCGAGGACCCGGGTCAATTCGCTCTCGGTGCTGACCTCGGCGACCAGCCTGGTCAGCGGCGCGGGCTGGGCGCTCTCGAGCGTCGCCGCGGCCGCGACGCCAGCCGAACCCACCGCGAGCATCGCCGCGCCGAACATCCCCAGCGATCCCCGAACTCGCCTGTGCATCATGCCTGCTCCATTCCGCGGCGGAGACCGCCGCGTTCGTGCCTCGGCCACTCCCCGGACACCTCGGGGAGGTTCGGCCCCGCACACCGGCGGCGCGAACGCCCCGCGCCGGCGTGCGGATCCATGCCCCGGGTCGTCGTCCCGCGTGAACCGGGGGTTGAAGCGCGACCCGGATCCTCGGTCTCGCCGAGCATATCGGGCGAAGCAGGCGCAGCACGCGGATTGTTCCGCCCCCTCCCGAAAATGCGGCCAGGTCCGATTCGCACCGGGGTTCTACGACGCCGACCCCGAGAAGTTTCGAGTCATTCCGCGCCCGCCGATTCATGATCGGAAATCGATCGTGTTCTGTACGCAACCGCGACCATCGCCCCGATCCCGATCACCCCGACCGCGCCGCTCAGCCAGGCATCGAAGTTCGCGCCCTCACGCCCCCCGCTCGCAAGGAGCACCCCCAGCCCGAGCGCCGGCCCGAGCGCATACCCGAGCCCGATGAGAGCCTCGTGCATCCCCCCCGCGTCGACCTCGGCCTTGCCCACCTCCAGGGCGTAGTACAGCGACCCGAGGTAGATCATCGCGTGGGCCCCCCCGAAGACCGTCAGCCCGACCAGCAACGCGGGCAGGGCCGCCGGACCGAGCCGGGGCGCCAGCACCACGCCCGCGAAGCCCGCGAGGAGCAGCACGCCTGCTATCGGGGGCATCCACGCGCGACCGTGCCAGCCTTGCCACCGCTCGAAGGCGAAGAAGACGAGCACGCGCGCCGCCAGCCACGCCGACGCCGCCGGGGGCCCCCACGCCAGCGCCACCCCGGCCCGGTCGAGCGTTGTCGGCAGCAAGGGGCTGAGCGTGCCGGCGACCAGGTAACTCAGCGGCAGCAGCACCCGGAAAGTCGCGAGGAGGCGGGCCCAGGACGCCGGGTGCGGGTGGTGGTCGTGGGCCAGGTGCCGCCCGGGCTCGGGGGCAAGGAACCAGAGACACGAGACGCTCACCAGTTGCACGAGCCCCAGGGCGAGGATGACATCCAGCGGCCTGGACTCGACCAGCGGCGCCATCATCCAGAACGACGCCAGCACCGCGCCGGACCAGACGACATTGAACACCCCGGTCGCCGACGCGAGCCGACGCCCGCTCCGCCCCCCGCTCAGGTAGCTCTCGACCACGGGCCACATCACGCCGCTGAGCACGCCGTACGCGATCGCCACGGCCCACATGGTCCATTCGGGGGGGGTGTCCACTCCCGCGATGAGCCCCACGCCACGCGGGAGCAGCGAGAACGCCGCCTGCCCGACCACAACCGCCAGCAGGACCGCCCGCGTGTTGAGACCTTCGTGGGTTCGCGCGGCCCGCCGGATGGCCGGCCCCGCCGCCAGCGCCCCGGCGACATAGGCCCCGTAGAGCACCAGCCCGAACCGGTAGTTTTCGAGCCGGCCGTAGCCGTAGGCGGACTTGAGCAGAAAGTAGACCCCGTTCTGCACCGCCCCGGTCCCGAGGCTGTTGAGCAGGGTGAACGCCAGCACCGCGGCGAGCGGGGCCAGGCCCGACCCGGGGCCGCCCCGGGCAAGGGGCCCGGGGGAGACGCTGGGGGATATGCCGGGGGTGTTTGCCATGCGGGCCCGAGAATCGTACAGTGAGTCCTTCGTCGGCAAGGGACTGAACCCGAACCGCGATGCGCCCGTAGCTCAACTGGATAGAGCGCAGGCCTCCGAAGCCTGAGGTTCCGCGTTCGAATCGCGGCGGGCGTATTCAGATCGGCGCGGCGACGCCGGGGCGGCCCCGCCACCGCCCGAATCGGCATCCCGTGCGTTCACCGAATGGGAGATCATGCGATGCGTCAGGTCCTCCGGCTTTCGGCCCTGTGCGGTCTCTTGGTCGGCGTGATGGGCCCCGTTCAGGGGGCGTTGGCGGCCACCCCCGCCGCCCCGTCCGCGGCGGTCCCGGAGGTCATCCAGCAGCCTGCGGGCGACCTGCCCGCCGCTGAGGCCGTCTTTGAGCGTTACATCGAGGCGATCGGAGGCCGGGAGAAGGTCTTCGCGATCAAGAATCGCGAGGTCACGGGGTTCTATGTCGGCGAGCCCTTCGAGTTCCGCGCCAATGTCAAGATGTGGTGGGAGGAGGGCGGCAAGTTCCACCAGCAGGTCGCCGAGCCCGCCGGGCTCCGCTTCGATCTCTACGCCAACGGGGAGTACACCTGGATCAACCTGCAGGACAAGCCCCCCGCGCTGCTCGCCGGGCTGCAGCGCATCGAGCTGCTCGACACCGCCGATGTCCACGGCGAGGCGAATTACAAGGAACGATACAAGGAGCTCACCACCGCGGGCCGGGCCAAGGCCGACGGGAAGCCGGTGATCGCGGTCAAGGCGGTGACCCACTCGGGCCGGCCCCACATGCATTTCTTCGACGAGCAGTCGGGCCTGCTCGTCGGCACGCGCGTGCCCACCCTGGGCCCGGGCGGCAAGGTGCGCGAGATGATGCTCCGCCTGGCCGAGTACAAGGACTTCGGGGGCGTGCTCTATCCGACCCGCCTCGAACAGACCTTCGCCAACGCCGAGACGGTCAACGCCTTCATCTACCAGGATGTGCGTGTCAATGTCGCGGAGCCGCACGACTACACCGTGCCGACCTCGGTGATCGAGGAGTTCAAGGCGGCGGTGGAGAAGGCGGCGGAGGAGCCCGGCGCAGACGCCTCGGGCGGCTGAGCGGTCAGCCCGCGTCGGCCTTACCGCGCTTCTCGCACGCCACCCCGAACTTCGAGCAGATCGGGTGCTCGCCGCACGATCCCCCCCGCGCGGGGCAGGCCCGCCGCCCGTGCCAGATGATCTGGTGGCTCAGGTCGCACCATTTCTCCCGCCGGAAGAGCGCGACCAGTCGCCGCTCGACCTGCTGCGCGTTCGCGCCGGGCTCGGCCAGCCCGAACCGGACCGCAAGCCGCTGGATGTGCGTGTCCACCACGAACCCGTTGTTGATCCCGAAGCAGTTTCCCAGCACGACATTCGCCGTCTTGCGCGCCACCCCTCGCAGCGTGAGAAGATCCTCCATCGTGCGGGGCACCTCGCCCCCGAACCGCTCGACCAGCGCGCCCATCGCCTCGTGGACCGCCTTCGCCTTGTTGCGGAACAGCCCGATCGACCTGATGAACGGCTCGATCGCACCGGGCGACGCGGCGGCGTAATCGGCGGGCGTCGGGAACCGCTCGAAGAGGGCGGGCGTCACCTTGTTCACCGCGGCGTCCGTCGTCTGCGCGGACAGGATCGTCGCCACCAGCAACTCGTGGGGGCTGCTGTAATCGAGCTCGCAGTGGGCGTCCGGGTAACACTCCGCGAGCGCAGCCGCGAGGCGGCGGGCCCGCCGCTTCTCCGCTTCCGCCACGCGGCGGACTTCGAACGGAAGATCCTCGAGCCCGCGCGGGTTGCCGGCCCGTCGCACACTCACGCCGAGCCCCGCACCGGGTTGCGAGCAAGCAGCGGCTCCTCCACCCGCTTCGGTTTGCCCGGGCCGACCGCGGCGCCCGCCGAGGCCGCGCTCCACGCCCCCGCGGCCAGCACCAGCGCGACGGCGAGCGCGGTCCCGCCCAGCACATTCCGCGCCGTCGGGTGATCGGCCTGGAACGCGTCGTAGTAGACCGCCGCGCGGTCCATCGCGCCCTGCTCCGCCGCAGACCAGTACTCCGCCGCGTTCTGCTGCATCCGCGGGGCGAGCACGAGCAGGTTGTAGCTCACCAGCAGCATCGCGGCCCCCACCGCCGCGACGCGGAGGCCCGTCGAGATCCGCCGCAGGGGCAGGCCGAACACCGCGATCATCGCGACCAGCGACGCCAGCACGCCCGACGCGCAGGCGAACTGGATCATGTCCCCGAACAGGAACACGCGGTTCTGGATGAACCCCGCCCCGAGATCGCTCTGCGGGCCGGCGTAGGCGGCGAACTTGCCGAAGGACGGCTCGAGCGTCCGCATCGTCGTGAACAGGATCCCCGCCGTCGCCCCGCTCATCACGAGGGAGCCGAGCCAGAGCCCGGCGAACACGAGGTGCGCCGTCTCGCAGATCTTCCGGCCGAGGTGCTGCGCGGGGTGCAAGGTGGCCATGCCCGATCCTAGTGCCCCCGCCCGCCCGGCCCGCCCGGCGCCGGCCTATCAATCCCCGCATGACGGCGAGCCTCTCCATCGCGGGCCTGCACAACCACCCATCCCAAGGGGCGTGGGCCGCCGGCCCGCGCGCCCTCCTCGCCTGGGCCGCGTCCCTGGGCTTCGGCGGGCTCCACCTCGACGCGACCGCCCCGGGGATGCGACCCCGGGAACTCGACCGCTCCGCCCGCCGCGACCTCGCCGCCACCCTCCGCCGCAACTCGCTCGGCTTCACCGGGCTCGAACTCCGCATTCCCCCCGCTCACTTCACCGACCCCGCCCACGCCGACCGGGCGATGGACGCGCTCGCCGCCACACTCTCGCTCGCCTCGGAACTCGCGGGGCTGATCGATGGCGGCCTCCCCATCGTCTCGGTCACCCTGCCCGACGGTCTCTCTGATGAGAATCTCACCGCGATCGCCGCCCGAGCCGACGGCGTCGGCGCCGTCGCCGAACGCTTCACCAACCCCCCAAAGGAAGCCGGCGGGCCATCTCACCCCGGCCTGGTTCCCGGATTGGATACGGCGCGGATCGTCCTGCGCGGCGAGTCGCCCGAGCAGTCGTTCGCGGCGGCGGCGTCCTCGCTCCGCTCACTCAGGCTCAACGACGCCGACGACACCGGACGCCGCCCGCTGGGCCGCGGGACCGTCGACCTCGCCGCGATGCTCGCCCTTCACGCGACGCTGACCCCGACGATCCCGATCGTGACCGACCTGCGCGGGCTCGACGACCCCCAGGCCGCGGCCGTCGCCGCCCGGCACGCCCTGATCCGGGGCTGAATCACCCACCGAACGCTTCGAGGTCCGCCTCGGAAATCTCGGCGTTGTGGTGCACCTTCTGCACATCGTCGAGGTCCTCAAGCGCCTCGACGATCGCCAGCAGCTTGCGGGCCTCCTCGCCCTCGACCGCCGCGGTGTTGTCAGGGACCTTGGTGATCTCCGCCTCCGCGATCGGGATCCCCGCCGCCTCCAGCGCTTCCTTGACGCCCAGGAACGCCGCCGGCTCGGTCACGATCGTCCACACCCCGTCGTCACCCTCGGGCTCCTGAACATCCTCGGCGCCCGCCTCCAGCGCCGCGTTCATCACGGCCTCCTCCGTCGTCGCGCCGGGGTCGATGAAGATCTGCCCCTTCGACTGAAACATGAACGCGACCGACCCCGGGTTGCCGATGCTCCCCCCCTTCTTGGAGAAGATCATCCGGACCTCGCCCGCCGTCCGCGTCCGGTTGTCGGTCAGGGCCTCCACGAAGATCGCCACGCCCCCGGGCCCGTAGCCCTCGTAGGTGATCTCCTCGAAGTTCTCGCCCCCGCCCGCGCCCGAGCCCTTGTCGATCGCCCGCTGGATCGTGTCCTTGGGCATGTTCGCCGCCCGGGCCTCGTCGATCGCGTAGCGAAGCGCGAGGTTGCTCGTCGGGTCACCGCCACCCGTCCGCGCCGCCGCCATGATCGCGCGGCTCACCTTCGACCAGATCTTCCCGCGCTTCTTGTCCACCGCCGCCTTGCGGTGCTTGATGTTCGCCCACTTGCTGTGACCGGCCATACCCCGGGTCTCCTTCGCTCACGCCCTGTCTCTCGGCGGGCTCACGGCGCCACGCCCCGCTGCGGCGAGACCGCGGGCTCCTGGCCCAACTCCAGCGCGTTGATCTTCATCGCCGCATCCACCGCGAGCCGCTGCACCTCGCGGAATCGTACCCCCCCCGCGTTCCCGGACGCCCGCATGCGCGACAACGCCGCGTTCGCCATCTGGGCCGCCCGGCGCCACGCCTCGACCGCCTCCTCCCGCCGCCCCGACCTGTGCAACGCATCCCCGAGGTGGTCGTGCACCACCCCGTCGTCGGCCGTGCCCTCCAGCGACGCAGCCCGCGAGAGCAGCGTCACCGCCCCCGGCTTCACAAGGCCTGTCTCGGGGTTCGTCTCGTCCTCCAACTCCCCACGGTGGTACCGCACCCACCCCAGCGAATCGACGATGTTCGCCCGGTCCGGCATCGCCTCGAACGCGATCTCGACCAGCCGCTCGGCCTCCTCGAGCGACCCGCCCTCCTCGAGCAGCGTGTACCCCAGGTCGTTGCACGCCCACGGGTGCCGGGCGTCGTATTCAAGCGCCAGCCGCAGAAAGCCCGAGGTCGCCTCGCGGTTGGACGCGCCCCCGGCGTACTGCGCGAGCAGGTACGCCATCTCGGCCGCGCTCGGCTCCCGCTCCGCCCAATCACCCGAGTCCGGGCGCACCGCCTCCCACGCCGGGGTCAGCCCCCCCCGCGCCACCAGCGCGTCCAGCATCGCCCGCCCCCGCGCCGGCTCGGCCGAGAGCACCACCAGCCGGAACCACTCCGCGAACATCTCGGGCTGGAGCGCCCCGTCCGCATCAAACGACGCCCCGCTCGCCCACGCGAACGCGTCGTCCGCCCGCGAGGCGCCCAGCAGCAGGTCAGTCAGACGCCGCGCAAACGCCCGGCTCGACGCCGGGTACGCCTCCATCGCCCGACGGGCCGCCTCGCCCATCCGTCCGAGATCCGCCCTCGACTCCGCGAGCAAGGTCAGCCCGAGATCGTGCACCGCCGGCGCCATCGGCACCCCGCGCGACGAGGCCCAACCGAGGCACGCCAACCCCGATTCGGACACGGGACCGAACTGCCGAGCCGTCGGATCGACCCGCTCACGCCGCGCCGCCAGGTGCCCCGCGACACGGGCCACCACCCCGGCCGCGACCGCCCGCTGCGCGTCGGTCAGCCGCGCGTCGTCGGGAACACCGCGCAGCGCCGCCGCGACGGCCTCGATGCCCCCCTCCGGCCCCGCCGCCCCGTCGAACGCACGCGTGCTGAACTCCGCCAGTTCCAGCGAGCGATCGATCGAACGGGGCGATCGGGCGAGCCGCTCCGCCGTCAGCGCGTCCGCCCGCGCCGTGTCCCCGAGGCCCTCGCGGATCACCTGCTCCCGAAGTCGCTCGAGCGATCGCGAGCCCGTCCGCGCCTCGTACGCCTCCACCTCCGCCAACGCCTCGGCCGGCATCGCGCGGAGAATCAGCCCCGCGGCGAGAAGCCGCACCACCGCATCAGACGCGGGGTGATCGCCGACCGCCCTCTTCACCGGGTCGAGATCGATCTCATCACGCCGGTCGGCCGCCGCGAGGCTCCTCCACCGGGTCAGCACCGCATCGAGCGTCTGCTCGTCCGCCGGATCTTCTTCGAACAGCGTCGCCAGCCGCTCGCCGGCCTCATCGACCAGGCCCCGCCGCAGCATCTCGCCGATCACCACCTGCCGCAACAGCCGACCCCCGGACACACGCTCGCGGAGCAGCCGACCGATCTCCGCGCTGCGCTCCCCGTCCGGCCTCGGCCCGTTGGGGCCGTGGAAGGTCAGCAGCGCGCGGTACGCCCGCTCATCGAAGGGGTCGGCCTCGATCGCCCGCTCGAGCGCCGCCCGGGCCCCGTCGGTCTCGCCCAGCAGATGCAGGATCGCCGACCCGTGCATGAGGTCGTCAACCGAGGCGCCCGGCACCTCCACGAGCCCCCGGGCCAGCGGCCTCGCCGCCTCGAACCGCTGCGCCGACTCGAGCGCCCGCAGGAGCGACCGCTCCGACCCCGTCGCCCGCAGCAACGCGACCGACGCATCGACCCGTGCCCAATCCCCCGCCGCCGCGCCGAGCGCCGCCGAGAGCGCCAGAACCTCGGCCCCGGTCTCGCCCGGGGGCAAGCCGCGAAGCGCCTCGGCCACCCGATCGGCGTCCTCGAGCCGCAGCGCGAGTTCACCGAGCATCAGGAACCGAACCCCGGGGGACATCTCCCGCCCCTCGATCAGCCCCCACGCCTCCGCGGGCCGGTCCAGCCCGGCGTGCAACGCCGCGACCACGGCCCCCGACATCGAAGGGAATCGCTCGACCAGCCCCTCCGCCAGCGCGACCATCGCGACCGGGTCCCGATCCCCCGACGCGAACCTCGCCTCCAGCAGCCGACCCCACGGCGCAGGGCCGAGAGACCCCGCGCCCACGGCGATCGCGTCATCGATCAGCGCGAGGGCCCGGCGTCTCGGCAACGCCGCCGCCCGCGCAAGCACGAGATCAACCCGCCGCGTCGCCGACCCGCCGTCCTCGATCTCACCCACCGCGTCCGCCAGCAGCGAACGGGGATTGAGCCGCTCGGCGAGCGACCGCATCGCACTCAGTGTCCTCGCGTCGAGCGGGGCGCCCGCCCGCAGCTCCTCGACGATAAGCGCCGCCGCCGCCGCGTGCCGCCCCGCCCGCCGCAGCGCGTACAGCCAACGGGCCGTGGTCTCGGGCGTGTCGCCCGTCGGCGTCCGCGCCGACTCCTCGTACGCCGAGGCCGCCCTGTCGAACTCCCCGAGCCGGCACCACCCGTCGCCCACCCGCCGCAACAACTCCCCCTGGCGTCGCTGCACCGCGCCGGCCTCGGCCCCGACATTCGTCGGCACCCGCGCCGCCGCCGGCAGCCGAAGACCCACCTCGAGCGCCTCGTTCCCCGCCCGCACCCGCCCCAGCTCGAGCAGCGACTCCCCGAGGTGCGCCATCGCCACGAGCCCGACCAGCGGGTCCGCGTGCGGCGGGTCCGCGTTCACCGCCCGGATCAGCACGCCGGCCGCCCGCTCCGCCTCGCCGCGGCGAAGCAGGTGCAACCCCGCGAGCGTCAGCGCCTCGGGCTCATCCAGCCCGAGCTCCGCTGCGCGGACCAGCGCCGCGCCCGCGGTCGCCTCATACCCCGCCTGCCGTCGCGACATCCCGAGCGCCCGCCACACCGCGGGCTCTTGTGGGTCGAGTTCCGCGGCCCGCTCGAGCAACACGATCGCCCGCGTCGCCTCGCTGTCGGCCTGCAACTGCCTCGCCTCGGCGTACAGGCCCAGCGCCTCCGACGAGATCGACGCCCCCCCGCCGCCGCCCGCCCCATCATCCGCCGAGGCCACGACCGACCCAGGCCAACCGCGCACCACCTCCGCCAGCGACGCGTCCGCCAGCTCCCGAAGGGGGTCCGACCCCTCCAACTCGCGGATCGACGAATCGGGCGGCTCGATCAACTCCGTGGATCCGGCGCCCCGCGAAGGCTCCGCCGCCAACGCCGCAAGCCGCGCGATCGCCCCGCTTCCATCCGCCGATTCAATGGCCGGAGAACCGCAGCCCGCAACAAGCAACGGCGCGACCACCCCCGCGCCCGCGACCCACGCCCGCTGGAACCGCCCGCGACTCACGGCTTGCCGGCCTTGGCGCCCGACCCCGCACGAGACCTCGCCGCGCCCTTGGAGCGGCCCCCCGCGGGCCCGTCGAGCACGAGCCGCTCCAGCCGCCGGTACGCAAGCAGCGAATCGCTCGCCCGCACCAGCCGTTCCATCTTGCCCGAGGCGGTGTCGGCGTCGAGGCCCTTCTCCAGAGCCCCCGCGTTCTCGAGCACCCCCTGCAGCACCCCGTCAACCGGGAACGCGTGAGCCTCGCAGCAGACCAGCGACACCCGCGCCGCCACGAACCCCACCGTCCCCGGCAGCGAGTCCAGGTACGCCCGCGACGCCCGCTTGGCCTCGTCCCTCAGGTGCGCGAGCGTCAGCCCGTTCTCCCGCCGGAAGACCTCACGCAACGCCGCTCGCAACCGCAGGCACCGCTCCTGCGCCCGGGGGTAGCGCGCCCCCAGCAGCGAGGCCATGTCCTCCGGCAGGAACACCCGGAGCTCGTTGTAATCGACCACCGCCTCGCGCACCCGCGCCATCGCCCCCGCGACACCCGCCCGAGGCGCCTCCCACATCAGGAACGAACGCACCAGCTCGTGCACCAGCGCGTCGTCCTCAGGCCGGGGCGGCGGGTCCTCGGCCCCGAGCGACTCGGCGGGGTACCGCTTCGCCAGATCGTCCAGCAGCGACCCCACATTGCTCTCGAAGTCGTCGCGCTTCAACGCGTGGGCCCCTCCGCCGGACAGGCGATTACTCCCGCTCCTCCGCCGAACCGCTGTCATCCTTCGCCGGCTCCCCGCCCTTATCCACCGGCTCGTCCCGGTGCTCGGCCGCCGCCTTGTTGATCGCCGCGAGCAACTCCGCCTGCTTCTTGACGCTCTCGTCGACCCGGAACTCCAGCGACGGCATCTCGCGGATCCGGATCCGCTCCGCCACCTCGCGCCGGATGTGGGCCGCCGCCGCCTGCAGCCCGTGCAGCGTCAGCTCCTGCCGCTCCTCGGGCAGGACCGAGACCGAGACGATCGCCATCCGATCGTCGTCCGTCAGCCTGATCCCCGTCACCGTGATCAGCCCACGCACCCGGGGGTCGGAAAGCCCGCGGCTGATCGTCTCCTGCACCGCACGCAGGATCGTCGCCGCCCGCTGCTCATGCCGACGGTTCATGACGCCTCCTCCTCATCCTCGGCGTACCCGAGCAACTCCTGAGCGAGCACCGCCTCGTCGATCGGCGCCTCCTCGCACGGGGCCCCGCGGCCGGGACGGATGAGCTCACGCCTCGCCCCGCCCAACTCCGCGTCCCGGAGGGTCCGCAGCTTCTCCGTGATCCGGTCGAGCGTTGCCCCGATCGCCGCGCCGTCCGTCCCCACCACCGCGAGCGCGAGCGAGGCCACATTCAGCGTCTCGAGCGAGCCCACCTCCGCGACCGCCGCCTGGTGCTCGCGGTGCAGCCGGTCCTTGACCGACCTGACCACCCGCCGCTTGTCCTTCAGCGACTCGGCGCCGTGAACCAGGAGCTCGAAATGGAGCACGCCGATGATCATGGAGACCCGCCCGACGACGCCGCGAATCGAGCCGAACACCCCGGGGAACCGACGCGCCGGGGCCCCGTCCGCGGCCCGGCCGACCCGGCCCGCCGGTTTGCCCGGGTGCCCCCGAGCCCGGCTCTCAGAGCGTCCGCTTCACCTCCACCGTCCGGTAGCACTCGAGGATGTCCCCCTCCTTGATGTCGTCGTACCCGACGATCTTCATGCCGCACTCCATCCCGGCGCGGACCTCCTTTGCGTCGTCCTTGAACCGCTTGAGCTGCTCGAGCACCCGGTCGTTCTCGATCACGATGTCGTTCCGCGTCACGCGGATCATCGCGTCACGCTGCACCACGCCGTCCGTGATGTAGCACCCCGCCACCGAGCCGACGCGCGAAACCTTGAAGACCTGACGCACCTCCGCGTGCCCCAGGATCTCCATCTTCAGGTCCGGCTCCAGCAGGCCCTCGGCCGCCTTCTTCATGTCGTCCACGATCTCGTAGATGACCTTGTACGGCCGGATCTCGACGCCCTTGTCCTCCGCCGTCGACCTCGCCTTGCCCGACGGGATGACATTGAACCCGATCACCACCGCCCGCGACGCCTCGGCCAGCAGGATGTCCGACTCGGTGATGCCACCCACCGCGGCGTGGAGCACCCGCACCTTGATCTCGTCCGTCGAGACCTTCTCGATCTCGTGCTTGAGCACATCCACCGAGCCCTGCACATCCGCCTTCAGGACGACCAGAATCTCCTTGAGCTCCTTCTCCGCCATCTGGCTGAACATCCGATCCAGCGTCATCTTCGGCTGCGCCAACTGCTCCTGGCGCTCCTTCTGGCGACGCTGCTCGGCCGCCTGCTCCGCCTTCTTCAACGAGTCCACCACGAAGAACTTGTCGCCCGCGTCCGGCAGCAGGTCGATGCCCGAGATCTGCACCGGCATCGGGGGCGTCGTCTCACGCAGCCTGTTCCCCCGGTCGTCCGTGATGTCGCGCACACGCCCGAACGCGCGGCCCATCACCACGAAGTCCCCAACCTTCAGCTTGCCAGTCTGCACCAGGATGTTCGCGACCGAGCCCCGGCCCTCCTCCGGGCGGGCCTCGATCACCGACCCCTGCGCCGCGCCCTCGAAGTCCGCGGTCAACTCGAGCACCTGCGCCTGAAGGTCGAGGATCTCCAGCAGGTCCTGGATCCCGATCCCCTTCGTCGCGCTCACACGCACGACCTCCGTCTCCCCGCCCCACTCCACCGGGTTCAGGCCACGCTCGGCCAGCTGACCCAGGATCCGCTGGATGTTCGAGTCCGTCGCCTCGGGCTTGTCGATCTTGTTCAACGCCACCACGATCGGCACACCCGCCGCCTTCGCGTGGTTGATCGACTCCACCGTCTGCGGCATCACCCCGTCGTCCGCCGCCACCACCAGCACCACGATGTCCGTCACATTCGCCCCGCGCGCACGCATCGAGGTGAACGCCTCGTGGCCGGGCGTGTCGATGAACACGACCACCCGCTCCTCGTCCCCGATCGTCAGCGGAACGCGGAAGGCGCTCGTCGCCTGCGTGATCCCGCCCGCCTCGCCCGCCGCGACATTCGCGTTGCGGATCCGGTCCAGCAGGCTCGTCTTGCCGTGGTCGACATGCCCCAGGATCGTCACCACGGGCCCACGCGCCCGGACATCCACCGCCGTCCGCTGCTCGAACGCCTCCGACACCTGCTGCTCGGCGCTCTTTGCCTCGACCACCTCGAGTTCGATGTCGTACTCGATCATGATCTCCTGGGCCTTCTCGGGATCGATCCCCGAGTTGATCGACGCCATCACGCCCTGCATGAACAGCTTCTTGACGATGTCCGCCGCCTTCACGCCCGTCGTCGCCGACAGCTCCTTGATCGTGAACGGCGCCGAGATGGCCACCTTCCCCCCACGCTCCGCCGGCGTGAGCGGGCGGTCCATCTGCTCGCGACGCGCCTGCTGCCGCCGCTGCTTGAGGAACCCGCCCGAGCGGTTCAGCCTCGCCGCACGCTCGGCCAGGTCCTGCTCCGACCAGCCCGCCGTGCTCCCCCCCGCCATGTCCGCCTCGCCGCGGCGACGCGTCGGCACCCCGTCGCCCCGGCGACGCTTGTTGCCCGCGCCACGACGCGGAGAACGGTCCGCGTCGCCGCCGCCGCCCCCGCCCTCGCCCGCGTACGGCGCCCCGGGTGAAGCCGGGCCCGCGTACCCGCCGCCCTCGCCGGGCGCACGCCGCGGACGCGGGGGCTCGATCCGCTCCGGCGCCTCCACCCGAACGACCTTCGGGCCCGAAAGACGCACCGGCGCCTTCTTCTCCAACTGCGGGCCCGCCGGACGCACCGTCTGAGGCCGATCCGGCACATTCATCCGAGGCGGCGACACGGGCGCGGCCGCGGGAGGCGGCGCCACCGGCGTCACCGGCCGGGCCGCCGGGATCGCCGACGCCGCGGGGCGTGCCTCGCTCTCCACAGGCCGGGTCGGCGGCACCGGGGCCTCCCCGCCCGCCGGGGCAGGGCTCGCCGCCGGCGCCGCAGGCTTGCCCTCGGCCGGGGTCACACGCGTCGCCGGAGGGGGCGCGATCACAGGAGGCGCGGTCATCGTCGCCGAGGTCCCCGAGTCCGACGAGGGTTCGTCCGACGAAGCAGCCCTCGCCTTGGCCCGCCTCGGCTGGGCCACGCGGACCTCTTCGAGATCCACCTTCTCGCTCGTCTCGACCGCTGTCGCCGTCGCGCTCTCGTCGCCGGAGCCGCTGAACCACTCGCGGATCGTCGCCTCCAGACCCGCCGAGACGGTCGACATGTGGTTCTTGATGATCGACTCGGGGATCCCCTCGTGGACACACTTGTCCACGATGGACTTCGACTTCACCCCGAGTTCCTTGGCGATCTCAAAGACGCGCTTGGCCAACTGATCCTCCGTCTCGACCGCTCCACGCGGCCCGTTCGATCACGATCCACTGTCCTCAGTTCGAAACCGGCCCGTTCCCCAGGATGTCCGCCGCCCTCGCCTCGTCCTCGACGCTCGGCGCGGGACCAGAGGGCTTCTCCGCGCCCCCGAGCAGCGAGCCGGCCGACAGAATCGCCGCCGCCGCCGTGTCCGCGTCCATCTCCCCGCCCTCGCCCGCCAGCAGGCGACGCGCCGCCGCCTCTTCCTCGGCGCGCCTCGCCTCCGCCTCTTCCTTCTCTTTCTGCTGCTGCTCGGCGACGACCTTCGCACGCTCCGACGCGAGCGCCATGATCCGCTCGCCCGTCTCCTCGTCGACCTCCAGCTCGGTCATCAGCACATCGAGACCCACCTCCTCGATGTCGAACACGCTCACCATGCCCAGCGCCGCCAGCCGGTCGACCTTCTCCTCCGTCAGCCCCTCCACCGCCAGCAGCGTCTCCGACATGACCTCTAGGCCCTTGTTGAACTCCTCGGGCGTCAGGATGTCCACATCCCACCCCGTCAGCCGAGCGGCAAGACGCACATTCTGCCCGCGCTTGCCGATCGCGAGGCTCAACTGGTCGTCCCGCACCACCACCGTCGCCCGCCCGAGCTCGAAGCACAGGCTGATCTCCTGCACCTCCGCGGGCTTCAGCGAGTTCTGGATCAGGATCTGGCTCGACTCGTTCCAACGCACGATGTCGATCTTCTCCCCGTTCAACTCGTCCACGATGTTCTTGATCCGGCTCCCGCGCACGCCCACGCACGCCCCGACCGCGTCCACCTTGCTGTCGATCGAACTCACCGCGATCTTCGTCCGGTACCCCGCCTCCCGGGCCATCGCCTTCACCTCGATGATCCGCTCCGCGACCTCCGGAACCTCGACCTCGAACAGCCGGCGGATGAAATCGGGGTGCGCCCGGCTCAGGTAGATCTTCACCTGGCTCCCCATGTCCTTCACATCCAGCACCAGCGCCCGCACCCGGTCACCCGCCGCGAACTGCTCGCCCGGGATCTGCTCGCTCCGCAGCATCACCGCCTCGGCCCGGTCCACCTGCACGATCAGCGCCCCGTGGTCGTACCGCTGCGCCGCCCCCGTCACGATCGTCCCGACACGCTTGCTGAACTCGTCCAGGATGCTCTGCCGCTCGTCGTCCCGGAATCGCTGGATCATCACCTGCTTGAAGGTCTGCGCCGCGATCCGACCCAACGCCTCGGGGGACAACTCCATCGGCTCCCCGTGACGCGTCAGCACCAGTTCGCCCGTCAGACGGTCGATCGTGCAGACGAACTCCTCCGTGTCCAGCGTCTGGTAGTGCTTCCGCGCCGCCGACACCATCGCCTGCTCAAGATCCTGGATCAGGATCTCACGCTCGATGTTGCGGTCCCGCGCGATCGAATCCAAGATCCGCATCATCTCAGAAGTGTTCACTGCCCAAACCTCCGCCCGCCTCGTCCGGCAAGGCCGCTGATTGCCAAGTTGTCGCGCCTACCACCGACGCACCGCCCCGGCCACGCCGGAGCAAAAAAACGAACCGCGAGCGGTTCGGGCTCGCGGTCGGCGAGGACGGCTCTTGCCGCCCGGGTCCGGGATGGACCGCCGGGTCAGATCATCTGACCCCCGCGATCCCGACCCCCAACGCCCGGATTGACCCGGACCCCGGGGGACGATCGCGCGAGAGAGGCGAGCGCGTCGAACGCGCCAACCCGACTCCCACGCTTACCGGACATCGCCGACCACCGTGCCCACCGCACACCTCCGTCCCCGGACGACCTCCGCCCGGGCCTGCAACTGTAGAACCCTCCCCCCCGGCAGACCAATCCCGGCCCCCGGACCGCCCCCGAATCCCACCCTCGCGCACAATCCACGCTACAGCCGGTCCGACGGGCCCATCGCCCGGACCACCCGCACCGCCTTGTTCCGGCGGCACTGCCCGGGCTCGGCCAGGAACTTCTTGCGCCCCTCCACGCAGACCACCACCGGCGCCCCCGCGGGCTTTTCCGTCAGGATCAGGTCCCCTGCGGACAACCCCGCCAGATCACGCATCGTGATCGTCGTCTCCGCCAGGATCACGCTCACCCCCACCGTCGCCCGCTCCACCGACCCGACCAGACGCTCCTTGGTCACCTTCGAGTTCGCGTCCGACCCGACCGCAAACCAATTCTGCGTCGACAGATCCGCCATCACCGGCTCGATCACATTGTACGGAATGCACAAATTCATCGTGCCCGCCCGGTTGGCCAGTTTCATCTCCAGCCCCACCACCACCACCACCTCGTTCGGGGGAACGATCTGCACCAGCTGCGGGTTGCTCTCCGTCGCCGTCACCGCGAAACTCAGCTGACGCACGCTCTGCCACGCCTCCGACAACGCCACCAGCCCGCGCCGCGTCACATTCTCGATCAGCCGCGTCTCGATCAGCGTCATCGGCCGCTGCGGGATGAACAGCTCCTGGCTTGTCCCCCCGAGCAGGCGGTCGATGATCGGGTAGATGATCAGCGGGCTGATCTCCAGGCAGATCTGCCCCTGCAGCCCGTCCGCGCTGATCAGGTTGAAACTCGTCGGGTTCGGCAGCCCGCTGATGAAATCCCCGTAGGTCATCTGCTCGCAGGTCGCGACGCGCACCTCCACGATCGCGCGCAGGAACCCCGACAACGCCGCCCCGAAGTTCCGCGCAAACGCCTCGTGCAGCGTCTGCAGCGCGCGCATCTGGTCCTTCGACACGCGCTCCGGACGCTTGAAGTCGTACGACCTCACCTCCGTCGTCGACGCGTCCTTCCGCGACCGGCTGAAGATCACCCCGGCGCTGTCCTCCCGGGGAAGATCCCCCGAGTCCACCGCCGCAAGCAGGGCGTCCACATCTCCCTGGTCAAGCACATCAGCCATCGGGCCCGAGCCTCCCGCAAGCAACCCACACCGTCCCCGGGTTATCGACCCGCCCCCCGACAGCCCTTGACACGAACAGCCTCCGCCCCACCCGGGGGGGAACAATCACACCGGCTCCCGAGATTGCCTGCCGCCGGGACCCGCCCGGCCCCAGCCTCACGAGGAATCGACCCACATGCCCACAACGACCCCAAGATCCTGCTTGAGACTCGCCCTCGTCGCGGCCCTGCTCGCGCCGCTCGGGCTCGCCCCGCCTGCCGCCGCGCAGCCCGCAGGGCTGGGGTCCCCGTTCGGATCGGGGTTCGCCGAGGAAGCACCCGCCGTCGAGATCTCGGCTACCCCGGACCGCGCCGCCGTCCCCCCGGGCGGCGAACTGGTCGTCGCGATCGTCCTCGACCACGCCCCCAAGTTCCACACCAACCCAAACCAGCCGGTTGTGCCCCCGGAGATGGAGGGGTTCTTCCCCATCCCCACGGAGATCGGCGTGCGCGCGCCGGGGTTCGACCTGGGGCCCATCCAGTGGCCTGAACCCCACCCCGTCGAGGTCCGTTTCACCGGGAAACCTGTCCAGTACCTCGTCTACTCCGACCGGACCGTGGTCTTCGTCCCCCTCCGCGCCCACGGCGAACTCGCCACCGGCTCCACCGCCACGCTCGATTTCGAGGTCTCCTACCAGGCCTGCGACGACGCCACCTGCCTGCTGCCCGAATCCGTCGCCCTGACGGTCTCGGTGGCGATCGACTCGGCCGCCCCCGCCGCCGCAACCACCACCGGCCTGTTTGCCGGCTTCGACCGCGCCCTCCTCCAGACAGCCTGGGACGGCGGCACGACTCCCCCGTCCGGCACGCCCGGCGAGCCGGTGACCCCGGACCCCGCCGGGGCCGCCGCAGAGGCCCCCTCCGCGGGCCAGTCGTTCTTCGGCGTGCCGCTCCCCGGCGGGGGCGCGCTCGGGCTGGCGCTGCTGGCCCTGCTCGGCGCGGTCGGCGGGTTGGTGCTGAACCTCACGCCCTGCGTCCTGCCGGTCATCCCCATCAAGGTGCTGACCCTGAGCCGCCACGCCGGCGAGAGCCGCGTCCGTGCGCTCATGCTGGGTCTGTGGATGGCGCTGGGCGTCATCGCGTTCTGGGCGTCGCTGGCCGTCCCGGTGCTCACGCTCCAGGGCTTCACCGACCCGTCGCGGATCTTCGGGATCTGGTGGCTGACGACGGGCATCGGGCTCGTCATCGCCCTGATGAGCCTGGGGCTCATGGGCCTCTTCCAGATCACGCTCCCGCAGAAGGTCTACATGGTCAACCCCAAGGCCGACACCGCCTGGGGCTCGTTCGTCTTCGGCGTGATGACCGCCGTCCTCGGCCTGCCCTGCTTCGGGTTCGTCGCCGGGGCGCTGGTCCCCGCGGCGATCACCCAGGGCCCGGTCTTCGTCGTTGTGCTGTTCACCTCGATGGGTGTTGGGATGGCCCTGCCCTATCTCCTGCTGGCGGTCTTCCCGGGGCTGGTCGACCGCCTGCCCCGCACCGGGCCCGCCAGCGAGCTCATCAAGCAGATCATGGGGCTGCTCCTGCTCGCGGCGGCGGCGTACTTCATCGGGTCGGGCCTGATCGCCCTCGTCGCCTCGAAGCCCTACCTCGCCAAGCTGCTGCACATCTGGGTCGCGGCCTTGTTCGGCGTGGGCGCGGGCCTCTGGCTATTTGTCAAGACCTTCCAGATCTCCCGCAAGCCCGCGAACCGCGTCGCGTTCACCGCGCTCGCCGCCCTCATCGCCGGGCTGGGGCTCGTCGTGGCCGCGCGCTTCACCGACGACGCCCGCCACGAGCACGAGGCCCGGCTCGCGGCGATGGCGCACGCGGTGGAGGAGGGCGAACTGCTTACCACCGTCTGGAACAACTACTCCCCGGCGCTGATGGCGCGGGCCCTCGCCGACGGGCGGGTGGTGGTGCTCGACTTCACCGCCGAGTGGTGCATCAACTGCAAGGTGCTCGAGAAGACGGTGCTGGGCACAGAACCCGTGCGCTCGCTCCTCCAAGCCGACGACACCGTGATGGTCAAAGTCGACCTGACGGGCAAGAACCCCGAGGGCGAGGCCGCGCTCGAGGCCTTGGGACGCACGGGCATCCCGACGCTGGCGGTTTATGGGCCCGGGCTGGCCGAGCCCTGGGTCTCCAGCGCGTACACCCCGGATCAGGTTGTCCGGGCGATCGAGCAGGCCCGGGGGGGCGAGATGAGCCGGCGCGGGGGGTGATCGGGCCTGGGCCCCCTCCAGCCGAACCCCGGGGTGGGGCGGACCGGCCGAATCCGTTGACGGGGGCACGGGAGTGGGCTAGATTTGCCCCTGCCGAGACGATCGGCAGACACCCTGCGGGTGTAGCTCAGTGGTAGAGCGTCACGTTGCCAACGTGAATGTCGTCGGTTCGAATCCGATCACCCGCTTTCCGACGCCGGCCCACGAGGTCGGCGTTCGGCGTTTTGGGCCGGGCCAACCGGCCGGGCGCCGTCGGCCCCGGTGACAGGGGGCTTGGTCGCCCCCCACCCCGGGGGTATCCTGAACCGCGATGACCCGCCCCCTCGACGACGCCCCGGACGACCTGCTCGAGCAAGCCCGGCTGCGGCTGCGGGCCGAGAACGAGGCGAACCGCTACGAGGAGCAGGGCCGCCGGGTCGCCCGCCGGCTCATCGTCGCGTTCGTGCTCGTCGTGCTGCTCGCGATCGTGTTCTTCATCGTGGTGCCCCGCATGGGCGTCCACCTTCCGATGATCGTGCCGGTGCTCTGCTTCGCGACGATCGTCGTGGGCTCGCTGGTGGCGCACGCGGGCGACGCCCCCGAGTCGCGGCGGAGGGCCAAACCCGACCGGGACTGCGGCTGCGCGGTGGGCTGCTGCCCCGGGCCGAGGCCGCTCAAGATGTTCCGAGATGAGGACTGAGCCGGGCGAGGACCGCGTCCAACCGGGGTTGGCCCCAGATGTGGTCGTCGCGGTGGACTGGTCGGCCGCGTCGCAACCAAAGCCGACAGCACCCAGCCCAGACGCGTGCTGGCTCGCGTGGGCCTCTCACGACGAGCCTAGCGGTCGTCGTCCCCCACCCGAGTACTTCCGCACCCGGGCGGCCTGCGAGGCCCGGCTGCGCGATCTGCTGACCGCCCACACGGGCCCCGCCCTCGCCGGCTTCGACTTCCCGCTGGGCTACCCGCTCGCCCGCGACGGCTCGCCGGTCCTGCCCGTCGGTCGCGACCTGTGCCGCTTCCTCGCGGAACGGATCACCGACGACGACGCGAACCGGAACAACCGCTTCGAGGTCGCCGCGGAGTTGAACCGGGCCCTCGCCGCGCGATTCGGGGAATCCCACGGCCCGTTCTGGGGCTGCCCGGCGAACCGCTCGTACGCGGGCGATGCCCTGCTGCCGACGAAGCGGGTGATGGCCGCCGTCCCCGAGTACCGCGCCGTGGAACGGCATGTTCGCGAGACGCGCCGGCTCGCGATCCAGTCTGCGTGGAAGCTCTACACGACCGGCTCCGTGGGCGGGCAGGCGCTGCTGGGCCTGCCCGCGGTCTACCGCCTGCTGGACGCGCTCGGCGATCGTGGGGTGCTCTGGCCCTTCGAGACCGGCCCGGGCGCGTCGAGACGACCCGACGCGGTCGTCATCGCGGAGATCTGGCCCAGCCTGTTCGACGCCGACCGTGTCGATCATCCGATCAAGGACGCGCGGCAGGTCATCGCGACGCGGGATGCGCTGCTGGACAGCGATCCGCTCGCGCGTGATCTGCCCATGATCGCCCGGCGAGAGGGGTGGATCGTCGGCTTTCAGTCCTCCGACAGATCCGCCAGCCACACCGTCTGACGCGTGAGCATCTGCCCCTGGTCGCCGAACCCCTCGAGGTGGATCTGCGTCTGCGCGGGGGTTTCGCCCCACTCGAACCGGATGACGCCGAAGTTGGTCTCGCGACGCAGCGGGCCGACGCGCCGGGGGTTGGGGTCGTCGATCTTCTGGGCCTTCTGCGTCAGCCCGCTGCTCGTGAAATCCCAGAACGGGTAGGGCGCGCCCCGGTCGCGGTCGCAGGAGAGTTCCATCAGGTGCCGGTCGCCGCTGATCGCGAGCACGCCGCGGGCGTTCGTGCGGTCGATCAGGTCGTACAGCCTCTTTCGCTCGTGGGGGAAGTTGCCCCAGGTCTCCCAGCCGTGCCCGTCGGCGACGATCTGGATGCTGCTGGCGATGATGCGGACCTCCACGGGGGCGCGGAGCTGGGCTTCAAGCCACGCCCACTGATCCTCGCCCAGGATCGTCTTGCTCGTGTCGCTCGTCGGCGCGTACGGCCCGGGTCGCTTCACGCCGTCGGTGGATCTCTCGAGCGGGTCGCGGTGGTAGCGCGTGTCGAGCATGATGACCTGCACCCGCTCCCCGCCCGGGCCGGTGAAGACCCGGCTGTGGTAGATGCCTTCCTGCTCGCGGATGGGGGCGTTGTCGCCGAAGCCGTAGAAATCGAGGAAGAGGTCCTGGCTCTCGTCGCGGAAGACGAAGTCGCGGCCCGAGTCGTTGGCGCCGTAGTCGTGGTCGTCCCAGGTCGCCATGATCGGGCAGGTGCGCTGCATCCGCCGGTAGCCCGGCTGGGCGGCGAGCGCGTCGTACGCCTCCTGGATGCGCTCGGGGTTCGGGACGGGCTCCATGACCATCTTCCCGTCCTTCTCCCAGAAGTCGGCGTACTGGTTGTCCCCGATGAACAGGAACAGGTCGGGCTTGTGCGCGATGATCTCGGTCCAGATGGGCTGGGGCTCGCGCTCGCGGGCGCACGAGCCGAAGGCGATCGTGTCGAACGGGTCGGCGGCCAGGGCGGCGGACCCCGGCCCGAGCGCGGCGGCAGTCAGAGCGGTGGCGAGCGTGACACGCATGGGGGTCTCCTCGAAAGGCCCCCGATGCTACTTCCGCCCACCCGGGTCGGCAGCGCGCGAACGGTTCAGATTCGGTTCAATCGCCCGGGCTCAGCCGGCCTCGTTGCGGCGGCGCTTGAGCTCCGCGTCGACGAAGCCGTGGATATCGCCGTTGAGCACGGCGGTCGGGTTGGCCTCGTAGCCGGTGCGGTGGTCCTTCACACGGTTGTCGTAGAGGACATAGGAGCGGATCTGGGCGCCCCATCCACGGTGCTCGAGTTTGCCGCCGGCGGCTTCGGTGATCTCGGCCTGCCGCTTCTCCTCGGCCATCTGCTCGAGCTTGGCCTGGAGGATCGCCATGGCCTGGCGGCGGTTCTGGGGCTGCTCGCGGTAGGTGCTCGCCACCACCATGATGCCGGTGGGCTTGTGCACGAGGCGGACCGCCGAAGCGACCTTGTTGACATTCTGCCCGCCCGGCCCGCTGGAGCGGGCGAAGGTGGTGATCTCCAGGTCGTTCTCGGGGATCTCGACGCTGGTCTCCTCGAACTCTGGGGTGACCTCCACCGTGGCGAAGGAGGTCTGCCGCTTGCCCTGGGCGTTGAACGGGCTCACCCGGGCCAGGCGGTGCGTGCCCCGCTCGCAGTTGAGGTACCCGAACGCGAAATCACCCTTGATCAGCAGCGTCACCGAGTCGATGCCCACCTCGCTCGCGTGGCTGAGTTCGACCTCCTCGACCTTCCAGCCCATCTGCTCGAAGTAGTAGAGGTACATCCGCATGAGCATCTCGGCCCAGTCGTTGGCCTCCGTGCCCCCGTCGCCGGCGGAGATCGTGAAGAAGCAGTTCCGGAAGTCGTGCTTGCCGCTCAGCAGGCTCTGGAGCTCGAGCCGGTCCATCTGCCCCAGGAGGCGGTGGAGCTTCTCGTCGGCCTCGGCGAGCAGGTCCTGGTCGCCCGCCTCCCGGCTCATCTCGTAGGCGAGCGTCGCGTCCTCGAAGTCCGCGAGGACCTCCCGCACGGGCATCACCTGGGCCTTGACCTGCTTGAGATCGGCCACGACCTGCTTGGCCTTGGTGGGCGAATCCCAGAACCCGTCGGCGTTGATCTGCTCTTCCAGCGACGCCAGGCGGGCCGATTTCTCGTCGTACCGCAGCGACTCCCGGATCGTGCGGATCCGCTCGCCGAGTTCGTCGATCACCTTGTGATGCGCTTCGAGGTGCATGGTTCGTCCAATGGGCCCGGCCCCGCCGCGTTCCGCCGGGCGGGGGCCGGAACGGGAGTTTAGGCGGTCGCCGCGCCCGCCCCGGGCCCCGAGCGGTACACTCGCCGCGTGGACACGCTCTGGCTCACCCTCGCCGCGGGCGACCCTCAGCAGCAGGTGGGGCGGGCGTTCCTGCTGCTGGTGGTGCTGATCATCATCGGCGTCGCGGTGGTGCTGGGGCTGGTGCTCGCGGGGTTTGCCCACTTCGCGCGGACCCACGCCGACCGCCCGGAGCGTAGGGACCGCTACCCGGGGGTGGACGCGTGGGCCGAATCTGCCCGCCGGACCGCCGCCGACCCCGACGAGGCGGGCGACGAGGAGGACTGGGAGGCCGACGAGGACGACACCCCCCGACGCTGAGCCCGGGCAAAGTTACCCGCCGAGCCGCTCAACAACCGCGTCCGCCCGGCGTTCGCCCATCATCGCGGCCTGGCGGGCCAGGTCGAGCGCCCGCTCCACCCGGCCGGTCCGCTCGGCCCAGAGCGCCGCCTCGAGCCGCAGCGCGGGCTCGCCGGGTCGGCGTTGGATCGCGGTCTCGTACAGGGCCCAGGCGTCGTCGGGCCTGCTCAGCATGCCCAGGCACTCGGCCATCGTCCCGAGCACGCCCTCGGACCATCGGTCCGCCTCGCCCAGACTGGACAGCACCAGAAGGGCCCGCTCCGGCTCGCCGCGGCGCTTCAGCACCCGGGCCTCCACGACGCGCCACGCGGGGGTGTCGGGCTCGATCGCCCGGGCCCGGGCGATGTGCCGGGCCGCGATCTCGAGTTTGTTCTCCCGCAACGCGAGCTCGGCGAGCATGCCCCAGACCAGGGCCCGCCCCTCGTCGAGCACCGCCGCCCGGGCCAGGCTCGCCTTGGCCTCTTCGATCCGTCCCGCCTCGATCTGGGCCTGCGCCAGGTGCACGGGGTACTCCGCGTTGCCCGGGTCGAGGGCGCCCGCCCGCTCGTGAAACGCGATCGCCCGGTCCGTCTGCCCCAGCGCCGCGGCGAGCGAGCCCGCCCGGAACGCCGCCGACGCGGACGCAGATCCCTCGGCGACCAGCCAGGCGTACTGCTCCAGCGACTCCTCCCTCGCCCCGCGGGCGAGCAGCGCCTCCGCGTAGGCCCCGCGGACCGCCTCGTCCCCCGGGTTCTGACCGACCGCGGCGCGGAGGACCGCCTCGGCTTTGTCGGCCTCGCCCCGCCTGCGGTACTGCTCGGCGGCGTCCAGGATCGCCGCGGTGTCCCGCGTCGCCTCAGACGCGGCCTGCGGCGCCCGGCCCGCCCGCCACGCCAGCACCGCGCCGGCGCCCAGCAGGGCCAGGACCGCGATCAGGACCGCGAAAACCAGTCTCCGCCTCATCCCCCAATCATCGGCGTCTTACACTGCACGGTTCCACCCGGAGATGAGGCCCCCATGCCCGACCGACCCCAGGCCGAAAAACCCGATCTCACGCTCTCCAAGACCTACGACCCGGCCGAGCACGAGCCCGCGGTCTGGCAGCGCTGGCTCGAGAGCGACGCGTTCCACGCCGACCCGGCCCGGGTCCTCTCGGGCGAGGCACCCCCCTACTGCATCCTGATCCCCCCCCCGAATGTCACCGCCGCGCTGCACCTGGGGCACGCGCTCAACAACACCCTGCAGGATGTGCTCGCCCGCGCGCACCGGATGAAGGGGTTCGAGACGCTCTGGCTCCCGGGGACCGACCACGCGGGCATCGCGACGCAGACCATCGTCGACAAGCGCCTCAAGGCCGAGGGCAAGCCCGCCCTCGCCGAGCACAAGGCGATGGAGCGGGCGGGGCAGAACGGCCGCGAGCGGTTCGTCGCCCAGGTCCAGTCGTGGAAGGACGAGTACGAGGCCCGCATCACCGACCAGTTGAAGGCGATGGGGTGCTCGTGCGACTGGGACCGTCAGCGGTTCACGATGGACGAGGTCTGCGCCCGCGCGGTGCGAGAGGCCTTCTTCCTGCTGTTCCGGGAAGGGCTGATCGAGCGCGGCAAGCGCCTGGTGAACTGGGACCCCGCGACGCAGACCGCCCTGTCCGACGACGAGGTGGAGATGCGCGAGGTCGAGGGCGCGTTCTACTACCTCCGCTACCCGCTTGTGCACAAGACCGAGCCGGGCGACCACAACCCCGTCACCTGGGGTGAACTCGAGGCGCTTGGGTATCCCGGCGCGAACCAGCACCCCGAGGACGACGAGGCCTGGATCACCGTCGCCACGACCCGCCCCGAGACCTATCTGGGCGATGTGGCCGTCGCCGTCAACCCGCGCGACCCCCGGGCCGAGGCCCTGCGCGGGCTGTTCGTGGAGCTGCCCCTCGTCGGGCGGGTCTGCCCCATCCTCGAGGACGACTATGTCGTCCTCCCGGTCTCGCTGGGCGGGGACGAGAACGACCCCAAGTCGAAGATGGCCACCGGCTTCCTGAAGGTCACGCCGGCCCACGACCCCAACGACTGGCTCCTCGGCCTGCGGCACCGCGAGACCATCGAGCGGCACTGCTCCGCCGGCGCGCACCTCGTCAATGTGATGGCCCCGGACGCGTCGATCTCCAAGGACCACGGCTGGCCCGACTTCGAGCCGCACGGCGCCGCCCGCGTGTTCATCGGGCTCAGCCGCGAGGACGCGCGGCAGAAGGTCGTCAAGGAGTTCCAGGCGCACACGCTGAACAGCCAGCCGCTGCTTGAGGCGATCAAGCCGCATGTGCACAGCGTGGGGCATTCGTACCGCAGCCATGTGCCGGTGGAGCCCTACCTGAGCGACCAGTGGTACTGCCGGGTGACCGACGACCGCCTGCGGGGGAACGCGCAGCGGGCGCTGGCGAAGGACCAGCGGACGGAGACGAGCCTGGAGGCCTGGCCCGAATCATCTCCAAATCTCGGTGGAACAGGTCCAATTCTCGGTGGGACAGGCGTCCCGCCTGTCTCTCCCCCATCTTCCTCTTCTCACATCTCCGACCACCTCACCATCCAACGCCGCCACCTCCCCCACTGGCAGCTCGGCGGCAGCACCTACTTCGTGACCTTCCGTCTCGACTCGGGCGAGTTGACCCCGGGCGAGCGCGACCTCGTCCTCAACGCCTGCTTCCACTGGCACGAAGCCCGGGCGATCGTGCGCCTGGTCACGGTCATGCCCGACCATGTCCACATGCTGCTCACGCCGACAAAGCAGGGTGACGGATGGCACTCGCTCTCCGACATCCTGCACAGCATCAAGAGTTTCACCGCACACGAGATCAACAAGCAACGCGGCGCGGCCGGCAAGGTCTGGCAGGACGAGAGCTTTGACCGCATCGTCCGCGATGAGGATGAGTTCCGCGAGAAGTGGAACTACATGCTCAACAACCCGGTGAAGGCCGACCTGGTCGGGCACCCGGGGGACTACCCGTTCACGAGGCGGGGAGAAGAAGGGAGTGACAGGCGGGACGCCTGTCCCACCGACGCCTGTCCCACCGAGATTAACAGGCCCGCCGGCGACGGATCGATGACCTTCTACCCCCCCCGCTACGCCAAGACCTACGAGACCTGGCACGACAATCTGCGCGACTGGTGCATCAGCCGGCAATTGTGGTGGGGGCACCGGATCCCGGTGTGGAGCGGCGAAGCAGTTGGGGTTGCGGAAGAGCTCGACCCGCACTGGAACCGTCTCAGGGAACTTCAAGACGAGGGCCGCGTGTGGTTTTCGGGCGGATTGGATCCTGAGGAGGATCCCGCATCGCTTGATGGGCAAGGAAGAGCGACAAGCGGACCGTACATGTCATGTTGTGTGCGTCGTGAGTCCGACGCAGAAGCGATCAACCACCTCGAGTCAATTCACTTCACCCAAGACCCCGATGTCCTCGACACCTGGTTCTCCAGCGCCCTCTGGCCCCTCTCCACACTCGGCTGGCCCAACCACGACCTCCCCCTCGTCACCCCGCATCAGATCGACCCCAACGCCCACCCCAACATCCGCTCCGTCTGGGTCAAACGCGTCGGCACCTTTCACGACCTCATCGGCTCCGACGAGGACGATTCGGGCGAGCTCATCGATCACCTCTTGCACCTTCGCGACAAGGCCGCGACGGCCCAGGGCACCCAGCCCCTCGCCTACCAGCTCTTCAGCGAGGCCGACCTGCGCCGCGAGGGGGCGCTCGCCAGGCCGCTCGTCGACCAGAAGGCCGTCGCCGACTGCACCGACATGGTCTGCGCCGTGGGCGTCAAGTCGCACGCGCCGCTGGAGGCGACACGCTTCGGCACCGTCGACATCCGCGCGCTGCTCCTCAAGCACGGCTTCCAGGACACCGCCGGCCTGCTCGACGCGTTCAACCCGACCTCCGTCCTCACCACCGCCCGCGAGATCATCACGCTCTGGGTCAGCCGGATGGTGATGTTCAACCGGCACTTCCTCGGCAGTTCTCCAGGTAGGACAGGCGTCCCGCCTGTCACTTCAACATTCTCCGGTGGGACAGGCGTCCATCCTGTCCCTTCAACATCCTCCGGTGGGACAGGCGTCCCGCCTGTCTCCCCCACATCGCCCGGCGATGACAGGCGAGACGCCTGCCCCACCACCTCCGCCGGCCCCGTCCCCTTCCGCGATGTCTTCATCCACGCGATGATCCAGGACGGCGAGGGGCGCAAAATGTCCAAGAGCCTGGGCAACGGCGTTGACCCGCTCGACATCATCCATTCCCACGGCGCCGACGCCATGCGCTTCACGCTCGTCGAGATGACCACGCAGACGCAGGATGTGCGCATGCCCGTCGAACGAGACGAGGCGACCGGCAAGAACACCAGCCCCAAGTTCGACCTGGGCCGAAACTTCTGCAACAAGCTCTGGAACGCGGCCCGGTTCGCGCTCGCCAAGCTCCCCGGCGACCTCGACGCGCAGGTCGACCCCGCCTCGCTCACCCTCGCCGACCGCTGGATGCTCACCCGGCTGCGCGAGGGCATCGCCGAGATCGACGAAGCACTCGCGACCTACCAATTCTCGGCCTACGCCAAGGCGCTCTACGACCTCGTCCGCCGGGATTTCTGCGACTGGTACCTCGAAGCGATCAAGTCGACGATCGGGCAGGACCGCGCCCAGCAGGGCGTGCTCCGCCTCGTGCTCGACAGCCTCCTCCGCCTGCTCCACCCCGTGGTCCCGTTCATCACCGAGTCGATCTACGAGCGGCTGGCCGCCCTGCCCGCGCCCGCCCTCCCCGGGCTCACGCTCGCCCCGCCCCGCAAGGGCGAGACGCTCGCGACCGCGGGCTGGCCCGTGGTCGCCGAGTCGCTCGAGGATCGGGACGCGAAGGCGACCTTCGAGCGTGTGCGCACGATCGTGGACACGATCCGCCAGGTGCGGAGCACCCACCAGGTCGAGCCCCGCCGCAAGATCGCCCTGCACGCCGACGCCACGCTCGCCGCGGAGATCGCGCACGCCGGGGGCCTGGTCGAAGCCCTCGCCGGGCTGCACACGGTGCGGACCGACGCGCCCGCGGGCGCCTCGGCGGCGTTCACGCTCGACGGCGTGGAGCACCGCCTGGCCGACCTTGCCGACGCCGTCGACGCCTCGGCCGAGCGTGAACGCCTCGAGAAGGAGAAGGCCGATCTCGAGAAATCGGTCCGGGCCCTCGAGGGCCGCCTGGGCAATCCGGGCTACACCGACAAGGCCCCCGCGCACCTGGTTCAGCAGACGCGCGACCAGCACGCCAAGGCGAAGGCCGATCTCGAGGCCGTCGTCAAGGCCCTGGAGGGGCTCGGGTGAGACGACCCAGGAGTCGACGGTCGAACCGGCCTGCGTGGGGGATCGGCCTGGTGCACGCCGCGGTCGCCGCGTCGCTCGCCGCGTGCGGCTCGCCCCATTCGACCCACAACGGCGCGCCGTCACCGCCCGCGCCGGCCTCACAGGCAGGCCGCGAGGGGGCGTCGAGGCCCGCCGGGTCGCCGCGGGATGTCATCGTGGACGAGGAGGGGTGGACCTACGCCGGCCGCGACGGCATCATCGTGACCACCCCGCATTTCCGCCTGCACACCACCGTGCAATCGTCGATCCTGCGCGAACGCTTCCCGCGCTTCCTCGAACTCGCCCTCGCCTCCTACCGGACCGCCCTGGGCGACCTCCCGGAGCCCGGAAGCCGTCTCGACACCTTCGTCATGGACAACCGCCCGCAGTGGGAATCCCTCACCCGCAGCATCGCCGGCCCCCAAGCCGAGATCTACCTGCGGATCCCCCGCGGCGGGTTCGCGATGAACGGCAAGGGCGTCTATTACGACATCGGGCCCTACGACACCTTCTCCATCGCCGGGCACGAGGGCTGGCATCAGTACACGCAGGCCACCTTCCGCCACCCCCTCCCGCTCTGGCTGGAAGAGGGGATTTCCGCCTATTTTGAGGGCTTCCGCTGGCACACGGCCGACCCGACCCTGCCCGTCTTCCTTCCCTGGTCCAACCCCGAGCGGTTCGACACGCTCCGCGAGGTCGTCGCCGAGGACCGCCTCATCCCGCTCGCCGAGTTGCTCGTCAGCCGCCCCCAGGACCTGCTCAAACAATCCGATCGGCAGACGCTCGCCTACTACGCCCAGGTCTGGGCCCTTACCCATTTCCTCGCCGAGGGCGCGGGGGCGAAGTACCGCGACCGCCTCGCGACGCTCCTGCGCGACGCCGCCGAGGGGCACCTGCTCGCCCAACTCGAGGCCTCGCTCGGTGCCCGCGAGGCCCGGCGGACGCTCGCACGCCGCGTCGGCGACGGCGTCTTCCGCGTCTACTTCAGCGGCGATGTCGAGCGGGCGAGCGCCGAGTACGAGCGCTTCGTCCGCGCCGCCACCCTCCCGGGCGGGCGGCACAATGTCACCGCGGGGAAGTCCCCGGTCTCGGGCGGCTGACCACGCGATCCGGGAACGCGCGGCCTCTCATACAGATTGTGCTTGGTCGCGGCGCGTGGGTGGGCGGTGCCACCACCCGCTGCGCACGCGGCGCGTGGTGCGGAACGGGACGCGCCGGACATCGCACGACGCGCCCTCCGGGCAGGTCGTGGCGCCATCGCCCGCGCGACGATCAATCCAGATCCGCCTCACCCGCCCGCCGCGATCGCCTCGGGCGCGGGGGGCACGCCCAGGTACCGGAGTGACCGCTCGACCACTCGTCGCACCACCGGGCCCGCCACCGCCGACCCATAGTGCTGCTTCTGCCGCACGCGGGCCGGGCCCGGGTCGTCGATCACCACGATCACCACGATCTGCGGGCTCTCGAACGGCGCCCCGGCGATGAACGAGGAGTTGTACTGGTTGTGGAAGTACCCCTTGCCCCCGCGGGGCACGCCCATGCGCACACGCTTGCCGTCACGCTCCACCAGCGGCGCGACCACGGGGATGTCCGCCGTCCCGCTCTTGCCGAACATCGTGTACCCCGGCGGAGGTTCGTCGGGGTACATCCGCTTCATGCTCGCGTCCATCCGCTCCGCCACGCGGACCAGCACCCCGCGCGTGTGCCGCGCGACCCCGGGGTCGAGCACCCGCACCAGCGGCTCGGCCGCGAGTTCCTCGGGAGTCGGCGAGGTCATCCGCAACTGCGGGAGCGTCCCCGCGAGCTCGCCGGTCCGCGCATAGGCCCCGAACGCCCGGACCATCTGCACCGGCGTCACCGCGACCTCGTGCCCGATCGCCACCGACGACTGGGTGTACTTCGACCAATCCCCGAGCGCGGTCACCATGCCCGCCGCCTCCCCGGGAAGGCCGATCCGCGTCGGCTTGCCGAACCCGAACCGCTCGACCACCCCGTGCAGCTGATCGTGGGTGAATCGCTCGCTCAGCTTGACCATCCCGACATTCGACGAGTGCACCAGGATCTCGTCCCAGGTCTGCTGCCCGCGCTTGGTCACATCCTCGAACCGCCGCCCGTAGGGCGTCACATAGCCCCCCGCCGTCTCGACGATCTCCCCTTCCCGCATCAGCCCCGACTGCATCCCGCTCGCCCACACGAAACTCTTGAAGGTCGACCCCGGCTCGTAGATGTCCTCCACGCACCGGTTGCGCCCCAGCGCCGGGTGAGAAAGCCGCGCCGGGTCGGGCGGCAGCGTGACATAGCGAGGGCGCTTGTCCTCGGGCGGGAGCGAAGGCCACTTTTCTTTGGGTGTCCCGGGTTCAACCCATGGGAACGGAACAAGCCCGGGGACTTCGCGGTAGCGATCCACCATCGCCAGGATCTCGCCCGTGCGCGGCCGCATCATCACCAGCCGCCCCCCGGCGGCGTCGGCGTCCTCCATCCCCCGGTCGAGTTCCTCGATCGCGATCCGCTGGAGCTCGAGGTCGATGCTCAGGCGGACATCCTCGCCCCGCGTCCCGGGAACCGACGCGTCCTGCTCAATGAGCACGGGCTTGTTCGAGGCGTCTCGCACGAACCCGATCCGCCCGTCCGAGCCGCGCAGCCGACCGTCGAGCGTGCGCTCCACGCCCAGCAGGCCCGCGTGCCCGAACCCCACCTTGCCCAGGATCGACGCCGCGTCCTCCCCGCCCGGATAGGTGCGGACGAGTTGCTTCTCGACCAGCACCCCGGGCAGCCCCAGCCCCTCGACCACGCGGGCCACCTCGCGGTCGAGCACGGGGCCCACCGGCAGGTACCGCCGCAACCCCCGCACGCCCCCGCCCGACGCCGCGGGCTCGCGCGAGAACGCCCCCACCACGCGCCCGATGAACGAGCCCCCCGCGGGGTCCCCCTCGGCCGCGGCATCCTCTCGATCAGGCTCAGACTCGGCCGCCAGGCCGTCCTCGAGAATCGCCTGGTTCGCCGCGACGGCACGCACCAGCGGCGTCCCGACTTCTTCCGCCGAGACCCCCAACGCCCCCGAGACCTGCACGATCACCCGATCGAGTTCCGCCTCGGCCAGCACCGGATCGATCACCACCCGGAACCCCACTTCCGACATCGAGAGCGGCCGGCCCCGCCGGTCGAGCAGGTCCCCGCGCGGGCTCGGCTCGACCTCACTGCCGAGACGGTCGGAGACATACGCCGAGAGCTCCTCGCCGGGGGCCCATTTCAACTGCGCCACGCGGCCGACCACCACCAGGAGCACCAGCGTCGCCACCGCCGCGAACAGCCGCGTCACCACCACGGCCCGATCGGGCCCGGCACCCCGGCCCGGCTCGACCTGGTCAGGACGCATCCGCCCGCTCCTCGCCCGAGGGTTCGGGCGCCCGCTCGGGCGCGGGCTCAAGCGGATGCACGCGTTCAGCCAGCGGGACCATGGGCCCCATCTCCGCGGACCGGGCCAGCAGCGCCCGGACCGAGCCCGGCGTCACCCGCGCCGCGATCTGCGACCGCAGCTCGAGCAGCCGCTCGTCGTGCTCGCGGATGCGCAGCCTCGCCGCGGTCACCTCGTGCGCCGCCTGCAGCCGCGACTGCCTGGTCGAGAGCAGCCCCGCGGCGATCAGCCCGAACGCCACGACGACCACCGCGATCTTCGCGGTCATCGAGCGTCCTGCTTGGCGGGCAGCACGAGCGTCTGCCCGACCATCACCTGGTCTTTCTTCTCGCGGAGCCATGGGTTCAGCGCCCGGATCTGTTCAAGGAACCGCACCGAGCCCACCTCGCGCTGCGCGATCTGGCTCAGGGTGTCGCCCTTCCGGACCGTGTAGCGACGAGAGGAGGCCGGGGCCGCGGAACGCACGCTCTCCTGCTTCGAGCCGCTGGCCTTGACCGGGGGCGTCGCCTGGCGGGCCGCCGCCGCGGGCTGGGCTGTGCGCGCGCCGGGGAGCAGCTTGAGCGTCACACCGACATAGACCGTGCCGTTGTCGCCGACCCGGCCCTCGTTGATCGCCGCGAGGTCGTGCCACCGGCCGCCGTCGCCATAGAGACGCTCACAGATCTTGTACAGCGAATCCCCGGGCTGCACGACATACACACCCGCCGAGGCGACATGCCCGTCGCGCGCGGCCGGCTGTTCGCCGGCCTCCGCGGGCTCGTCCTCCCGCGACCGCGCCGTCTCCAGCAGGGCCTTGATCCGGCTTGTATCCCAGTCGAACAGGCCCCCCGACCGCGAATCGCCCGTACCCGCACGCTCCGCCGCGGGACCGTTCGCCAGCACCATCGGGGCGTCCGCCCGCGTCTCGATCTCCTCGGGAACCGGCACGAACCCCGGCAGGGGCGAGCCCGCGAGCCGGGTCTGCTCGGGCGACGCCTCGGCCGCCTGCACCCGCTCGGGCTCGGCCCGTGCAGGCGACGCCTCGGCCGTGCGCACGGGCTGGGTCGGCGCCGCCCGCTCCGAATCGACCAGGGGCGCGCTGAACAGGATCCCGTCGTCCGGGAGCTCCGACAGCAACGCCATTCCGTCGCCCACATCGTCCTGCCTTGCCTGCGACAGGTGATCGCTCACCAGCACGGCCACGACGAGCAGCACGGAGAAACCGATGATCAGCGCGAGTTTGTTTTCCCGTCTCACCTTGGGCCGCATCCTTGCTGGCGGTCCGCCCCCGGCGGGGCGCACCTTCTTCCTCGCGAACAACCGGGGCGGGCACACCCCGACCATCGGACGCCGCCCGTGCCGGTCCTTGGCACGACCCGCGTCATCCTCGAATCCGCCGCGCCGCCTCTCGGCGACCCGACCCCTTCAGCGTACGCCGCCCGACCCGCCACCGACGCGGATCGCCCGCAGCTTCGCCGACCTCGCCCGGGGGTTCGCCCCGGACTCGTCCTCCGCGGCCCGCGCCGGCTTGCGCGTCAACCGCTCCGCGACCCCCCTTTCCGCCAGCCCCACGAACGCCCGCTTGACGGGCCGGTCCTCAAGGCTGTGAAACGAGATGATCGCGACTCTCGCCCCGGGCCGCAACCAACGCGACCCGCCCCGGGCCACCCTGTCCGCCTCCGATCCGATCGAGCCGAGCAGTGAGTCCAGCCGGCCCAGTTCGTCGTTCACCGCGATCCGCAGCGCCTGGAATGTGCGCGTCGCCGGGTCGATCCGGCTCTTCCTTGCCATCGCCGCCGGGTAGGCCGAGCGCACGATCTCGGCCACCCGGGATGTGGTGGAGATCGGCGTAACCTCCCGCGCCGCGACAAGTTTTTGCGCGATCCGCCGGCTCAGCCGCTCCTCCCCGTACCGCCAGATCAGGTCGGCCAGGTCGCGCTCCCCGATCCGGGCGAGCAGCTCCGCCGCGGACTCCCCGCGCGTCGGGTCGAGCCGCATGTCCAGCGGGCCGTCCCGCTTGAAACTCAGCCCCCGGTTCGGGTCGTCCACCTGGTTCGACGCGAACCCGAGGTCGGCCAGCATCAGGTCCGCGGCGATCCCCCGGCGCGCGAGTTCGCCCGGCAGCTCGTCGAACGGCCCGTGGACCGCCTCGACCGGGACTCCCGTCGCCGCGACGCGCTCGGTGGCGCGCGCAAGATTGCCGCCGTCGAGATCGTTGAGCACCACCCGACCCGAGGGGCCCAGCACGCGGGCGACCGCCTCGGCGTGCCCCCCCAAGCCCGCGGTGCAGTCGACGAACACCTCCCCCGCGCGCGGCGAGAGCGCCGCGAGGACCTCGTCGAGCAGCACCGGCACATGCGCTGGATCGGGCACGGGAGAGGGTAGCAACCGGGCGGGATCCACCGGCCCACCCGCGGCCCGCACGGCCCCCGTGGAAACCGGCACAACCTACCCGAATGGGGTGTTTTGCTGCCATGGGTGACGGGGTTCCCGCTCGATGGCCGGCCCTGTTCTTAGGAAGTTTGTAGAGCCGGATACGGGTTCCGATGGAATCCGGCAAATCACTGGTTTTCGGTTGAATCAGGTCTCTGGAAGTGTATACCGGACTGTATCGGGTTTGTTCCGTTTCCCGGTGTTGTCAATCAAGGAGCATCTGAGGCACGAGAGGTACAAGACATGAAGAAGGGCATCACTGTTCTCGCAATCGCCGCGTTCGCGGGGGCCGCAAGCGCTCAGGCCGTCGTCGGGTTCTCCGGCGGCAGCCAGTTCGCGATCTTCAACGGCGGCTCCACGGGTGATGTGATCGGGTGGTCATTCGATGTGAACACCGCGATCATCCTGACCGATCTCGGCGTGTGGAACCAGGACACCCTCGGCGCGACCGTGGGCCTGCAATCCAGCCACCAGGTCGGCATCTGGGACGCGTCGGGCACGCTGCTCACCAGCGGCATCGTCAACCCGAGCGGCAGTGTGGTCGGGAACTGGACCTACACCGATGTTGCCGATGTCACGCTGAATGTCGGGTCGCGCTACACCATCGGCGCGGTCTACACCGCGACCGATGACGACGGCTACATCTCCGGGCCCTCCAGCCTCACGCTGGCGCCCGAGATCAACCCCACCACCAACGGCGTCTTCCCGTCCGTCGGCAGCCTCGGGTTCGTCTTCCCGGACAGCACCTCGACCAACAACGGCCGCTTCGGGCCCAACTTCCTCTTCCGCCAGGTCCCGGCCCCCGGGGCGCTGGCGCTGGTCGGCCTGGGCGGCCTCGTCGCCTCGCGCCGTCGCCGCTGATCGCCGGAACTCCTCACTCCGCACGCGGACCCGCGGCCGATTGGCCGCGGGTTTTTTGTTGGCGGCCGAAATATGGAACGGGGCCTCCCTGGGCGGGAGGGGCCGGCCTTGCCCTGAGGGGGTCATCCGGATTCCCGGTCTAATTTATGCTCGGTGCCCGCCGTCATCTCGAAGAGTGACGGCGGATCGGGATGGCCCACGCCGTCCTCTCGTGGTTCACTCTTCGAGATGAACCACGGCACCGACGCCCAAGGACGAACGGGACTCCGTCTCAGCGGTGGCACGACCCGCCCGTGGGGTGACCCATGACTCTGGGTGTGGACGACCCGCGCCGCGTGCGCGGCGGGTGGTGGCACCGTGGACACGCGCGCGTCGTGATGCCGGGAGGCGCTTTGTGTGGCGGATGGCGACGGGAACCGCACCACGCGCCGCGTGCGCGGCGGGTGGTGGCACCATCGACACGCGCGCGTCGTGACGCCGAGCGGCTTGCTTTGCGGCGGGCGGCTAGGGGCAGCCCGCGCCGAAGGCGGTGATGAAGGCGAGCAGGTCGGCGAGGTCGAACAGGCCGACGGGCTCGGCGAGGTCTGCATCGGGGGCCATGTTCCCGAACGCGGTGACGAAGGCGACGATGTCGGCCAAATCGAGCGTGTCGAACGGCTCGGCGAGATCAGCCGGGTTGCAGGAGGGGTTGGGGGGGCAGGAGCGGTCCGGGGAGCAGGGCCTCAACCTGGCGATATGTGAATACGGGGCAAAGTTGGTGCTGATATAGCCACCCGCGTACAAGGCCGGGCCCATTCCATCGTCGAAGACCTTGAGTGTTCTGACCACACCGCTCAAGGACCACTCATCCGGGCCGGTCAGGGGCGACCAGGCGACACCGTCCCATTTGGCGGTTCCGCCCACCCTCATCCCCCCGACGAGGTAAAAATCGCCGCCCGAGATCAGGGCCGGGCCCGTGCCGTCGTCGAACACCGTCAGGGCGTAGACCCAGCC
>DAINDF010000010.1:107225-146705 GCA_036732005.1 Phycisphaerales bacterium | reverse complement strand
CCGGCCGCAGGCCTTCGACGCGGTGCTCATGGACGTGCAGATGCCGGTACTCGACAGCAGCCCCGCCGCCGCCCGCGTCCACAGCCCCAGCACCAGGCACACCGCAACCAGCATCTCCGCCCAGGGGATCCCGAATGCCAGCGCCGCGACCAGATGCTCCCCGTCCTTCGCATCCACCAGCTGCATCGCCTTGATCGAGAACGCGAACGCCTGCGGATCCGCGATCTTCAGCGCCGCCGCGGCGCCAAAAATCCCTGCAAGCCCCAGCCGCACCGGGGCCTGCACCACGATCGACTCTACCCACCTCCACACCCTCACGGCCTCGCCCCCCCGGCCTCAACCGCCAGCCCAGCCGCCGCCCATTCCTCGTACCCCGCCGACATGATCACGATCCGCGTGTACCCCGCCGCCTCGAGCAGGATCGCCGTGTCCTCGCTCGCCTCGCAGTCTCCACCCGTGCAGTAGATCACCAGCACCGCCCCCTCCCCGGGCGAGGCGTACATCGCCAACTCGTCCAGCCCATCGCCCCCGCTCACCCGCGTGTGCGGCATCAGCAGCGCCCCCGCGATGTGCCCCGCCTCGTAATCCGATTCGAGCCGGGCATCCAGGAACACCACCGCCTCGCCCGCCATCGCCCGTTCGTGCAGACGAGCCGCGGCCTCGAGCGAGACCTTCCCGCCGCCCGCCGCCTCGCCGTCGCCGCCCTCCCCGGGTTCAGCCCCCGGGCCCGGCGAGTCCGCGCCCCCGTCGCCCGCTCCGGGCCGCCCGTCGCCCTCGGCCGCGGGCGCCTCGAGCAGCCCCGCCGGAAGCGCACCGCCCCCCTGACGCGAAAGACGCACCGGCACGAACAGCGAATGCACACCGCCGATCACCGCGGCGAGCCCGATCAACGCGAGAATCCGTGTCACCATGGCTTGCTCAGCCGCCCGACCCGATCTGCGGCGTCGGCGTTGTCAGCGTGTTCACAAAACCGTAGATCGGCAGCTCGAAGGTCGGCTCGTCCGGCATATCCGTGTGCAGCACGATCTGCCCGAGCACCCGCTCATTCCCTTCCGGCGCAACCCCCCGCACCGTGATGTCGTACGCGTCCGCCTTGCCCTCCTCTGCCGGCGTGTACGACACCTCGACCTCGCCCAACTCCCCCGTCGTCTCGATCCGGACGATCTTGAACTCCGCCGCCACCCGGTTCAGCACCCGAACCGTGCTCTCAAACGGCTGCGCCGGCTCCAGACGACCCAACGCAAACCGCGGCGGCCTGCCCTGAAGATCGCCCACCACCGTCACCGCACACCGCAGCACGACCTCCGGCCGACGCGAGTCGTTCGTCCGGATCACGATGTCCCCGGCGTGCCGACCAACAGCCAGCCCCGCGTCCACCCACACCCGAACCGTTGACCGACGCTTCGTCTCCCCATCGACCTCCGCCTCGCCGCTCTCGACCAGCTCAACCCGGAACGGCCCCGCCTCGGCCTGCTCCTCCGCGGGCCAGGCCTCGAAGTCCGCCGTCGAACCCAGGATGCTGACTTTCATCCCCTTCTCTTCGTTCTTGAAGATCCGCCCCAGGTTCCCCATCCGCGGGTCCACGCTCAGGACCTTCTCCACCTCAGACTGAATGTTCAAGCGAATCGAGGGCGTCTCCCGGCTGTCCGTCGTCACCGTGACCGACTTGACCTGGTGCCCCTCCCGGTTCTCCGGGTTGAAGATCACCGTGATCTCGCCGCTCTCCCCGGGGGCGTACACCTTCTTCGTCAACTCCGGGACCGTGCACCCGCAGGTCGAGCGCACATCCAGGATCGTCAACGCCTCCGCCCCCGTGTTCGTGAACTTGAACACATGGCTCACCTTCTCGTGATCCCAGATCTTCCCCCAGTTGTGGTCCGTCTGCTCGAACTTCAGCATCCCGAGCCCGCCGGAAGGACGCTCCATCTCCGCCGGCGGCGGCGGCAGTTGCCCAACCGCGACTCCACAGCACGAGACCAGGCTCGCAACGATCGCCAGACCATGCAGCGTCGAGAGTTTCACGCCGAGACCTCCAGAATTCGCGACGCCGAAGCGAACGCGTTCCTAACCCGAATAGCCACCCCGCAGGTCGGCCCGCGGAGCGATCAGAGACCGATTCTACCCCCGGGGCCACAATCGGCTGCACCGAGCCCCGAATCCCCCTCCATCAGGGGCAACCCGCAGAAAACGCCCCCGAGAACGCCTGCACATCCGCCAGGTCCCACACCCCGAACGGCGCCGCCAGGTCCGCCCCGGGCTCCTCACCCACGAACGCCGAAACGAACGCCTGCACATCGGCAAGATCCAGCACGCCGTACGGCTCAGCCAAATCCGCCGCGTTGCACCCCGCCGCACCCTCGTGCCCGTACACCGTCAGCGTGTAGTTCTGCCAGAACGGCGTCGCGCCCACCGCCTCGTCCGCGATCTTGATCGCCCAGGTCCCCGCGGAACTCTCCCCAAACGACCGCAGCGACATGAAGTTGTGCCCGCTGATGTTGTCCGAGGTGTCGAACCCCCGCGGCTCGCTGAACACCGACACCGTCCCCTCCGGGCTCGTCAGCGAGATCCGAAGATCGCCAACATCCGTCGTCGTCACATTCAGCGTCAGCACCACCTGCTCGACGATGAAGTCCTCCGCGATCTCCGCCGTCAGCGTCACGCCCGCCGAGTTCGCGTCCGGGATCGTCTGCGACACCGACACCACCCCCGTCGTCGCGCTCACTTCCTCCGGCAGGTTCTGCCACACCTCCGCCGCCGCCACCAGCGCCCCCGCGTCCACCGCCCCGAAGCCGAACCGCTCCGAGATGTCGTGCCCCGCCGCGTTGGTCGTCCAGTACGAGTCCCCCGGGTCGCACACCCGCGCCGTCTCCACCAGCAACGCCTGCATGTCACGCCAGGTCAGCCCCGGGTTCGCCTCCAGCGCCAACGCCAGGGCGCCCGCCGCCAGCGGGCTCGCGCTGCTCGTCCCGCCGAACGAACTCGTGTACCCCGATCCGCTCGTGGTCGAGGTGATCCCCCGGTTGTTCCCGCTCGTGTGCGTCACCACGAGCATCGACGCGCCACGCTCGTTGAAACTCGACTCCCGATCAAGGTCACCGATCGCCCCGATCGCGAAAGTGTGCCGGCTGCTCGTGTACGGGTCGTAGTCCACCCGGTCGCTGTTCCCGCCGTTCCCCGCCGCCCAGCAGGTCATCGTCCCGAGCCCGCCCCGACCGAGCGCCGTGCAATCCGCCAGCGCCGCCAGCTCCACGCTGCTCGCGTACTGGTCCCACAGCGTCCCGTTGTCCGACGGGCCCCACGAGTCGTTCTTGATGTCGTTCAGGTCATTGCGGAAGGTAAACGCCGCCGCGTTCTGATTCGACGAGCCCAGCAACTGCGACGAAACCCCGCAGTTGTACGCCAGCCCCGAGACCCCAACGCCGTTGTCTCCCACCGCGCCGAACACGCCCGCGACCGCCGTCGCGTGGCTGCTCGAGCCCCCGCCCTGGCTCGCCGCCGCCACATAGTGCGGCGCGAGGTCCGGATGGCTGATCTGGAACCCGCCCTCCGTCACGCCCACCGTCACCCCAAGCCCCGTGTACCCCAGCGCCCACGCCGCCTCCGCGTTCACATCCGCGATCGGGTTCGCCGTGTTCCGAAGGTGCCACTGGTTCCCGAAGAGAGGATCGTTCGGAAGCGCCCCGCGCAGCACCCGAGGCCGCTCCAGATCCACCTCCACCGACCCGAACGCCCCGCTCGCACGCAACTCCTCCGCCAGCGCCACCGCCTCGCCCACCGAACCCGTCTCCACCAGCGAGAACCCGCGCACCCCCGTCGCCTTCACCGCCGGCGCCGCCGCACGCGCAAGCCCCGCACGCCGACGCAACATCTCCTCCAGCCCGGCCCGGCTCCCCGTCTCCACGATCACCCGGCTGTGCACCGTGTACCCCTCGGCCAACGCCGCGGCGCCGCCGTCCTCCCCGGTCAGCCGCCACGCCGCGCTCGTTGCGGCCGAGGGATCCGCCACCACGAACGCGTCCCCCCCGCCCCGGATCGGCAGCGACATCGTCACCGCCCCCGCGGCAACCGGCCCGGCTCCAGCCGCCACACAGGCCGAAGAAACCACCGCCAGACCCGCGACGGCAACGAGGGTGCGAACACAGAACGCGTTGTTCATTGGTCAGACCTCTTTCAGGCAATGCCGATACGGCTGAGAGAATCTCCGCAGGGCCTGTACGCACCATACCGATCGGCGGTGCCTGAAAACCGGCCCAACACAAAGCCAACCTCACCAGTCAATCAAGATATTCGGACCGATGCAAGGCCATCCCTCGGAAAACCCGGCCCGCCTCCCCACCCAACCCCCGCGGCCCAATCAAGACCCAACCGAAAACTCCCGCCCCAACGCCCCCAGGCGCCCGGTGCCACCACCCGCCGCGCCGCGGCGCGTGGTGCACGGATCACGACCACCCGACCAGACCCGGGCCCAACGAGCCGCGGGCCCAAGTCCGCGGAATTCAGTTCTCTCTTCGCCGACCGGCTCGCCGGGTCAGACTCCGGACCCGGATCAGACGACATCAACCGGGGGCGCCGTCCCCGTCAGCAGCCCCGCCAACGCGAGGAATGCCCGGTGCCACCACCCGCCGCGCCGCGGCGCGTGGTGCAACCCACCCGATCACCTCCCCTCAGCGCCTCACCTCTTCTCGGTGGGACGGGCTTCCAGCCCGCCTCTCCCCCTCCTCCTCAAGGGTGTGTCACGGCTTTCCGGTCGTCCCCGAGCGTCGGTGCCGTGGTTCATCCCAAAGGGTGAACCACGAAAGGACGGCGTGGGCTGTCCCGATCCGCCGTCACGCTTCGACATGACGACGGGCACCGAGCACAAGGCGGACCGGAATTCGGTCCAACGCAAGGCCATCGCCGGAACTCGCCTTATAGGCGCATCCCCGTTCAAAATTGGGTTCGACGAGCCCCGTGCAAGCCCGGCGATCCACCACAAGGCCGACCACCGCGTCACGACCTCCCCTTCGCCGACGCCCGCTCGAGCGTCCGCTTCTCTGCCTTAGTCAGGCTCTCCAACCCCGCCGAACTGATCTTCCCGAGGATCCGGTCCACCTCGGCCTTCTCCGCCGCCTCGCGAGCCGCCCGCTTCTCCTCCGCCCGGCTCGGCCCACTCGGCTCCTCGAACTCAGGCGCGAGCAGCACGCCCGGGTCCTCCAGCGCCTCGAACTTCTGCCGCCGCAACTCCCCAAAGCACACGAACCCGCCGAGCAACGCGATCGCCAGCAGCGTCATCTGCGAGAACGAGATCGCAAACACCGCGAGCGCCCCGGCCGCCACCAGGCCAACGATCGACGCCACCCGCATCGATTCGCGATGCCCCAGCCTCGCCCAAAGCAACGCCTGCAGGATCCGACCCCCGTCCATCGGGTACATCGGCACGAGCACATTGAACGCCAGCAGCACCATGTTCGCGTAGTGCAACGACCACAGCAGCACCTTGCCGAACTTCACCAGATCGTTCGGCCCCGAAATCAACGCCGCGCTCAGGAACGGATCGAACGGGTTGAACACAACCGCTCCGAGATCCCCCGTCACCAACCACACCACCAGCCCCAGCGGCACAAGCAGCGCCGCGTTGACCAGGGGCCCCCCGACCGTGGTCCAGAGGTGCGCCCGCCAACGGTGGGGGGGCAGGCAACTCGCCAGCCCGCCCAGGGGCCACAGCAGGATCTCGTCCGCCTCGCCCCCGACCCGCCGGCACGCGACGCAATGCCCGTACTCGTGCAGCAGCACCAGCCCGAACAACGCGAACAGCGTCGGCGCCACGAAGAACAGCCCCGCCTCGCTCTGCACCAGCGCCCGGATCAGCTCGGCGAGCACGAAGAACAGAAAGAACACATGCACCCGCACCCGGATCCCCCAGGCGCGGTACAGCGACACCCCCCAGGTCAGCGGGTTCTCCCCATACCCGAACACGCGTCGCACCGACGCGCCCCAGCCACCGCCTCGCCCGTCCACTCCGCTCCTCCAGGGTTCCGTCGGCATCCTCTGGTTCATCGACCTGTTCTACCGTCGCCTCCAACGCGGGATGCCTCACCCCGCCAGGTACCCCCGCCGCACCGCGAGCAGGATCGCCAGCATCGATTTCCCGTCCACCAACTCCCCCATCTCGATCTTCTGGAGCAGCTCCCCAGCGGCGAATCGGTGCACCGTCAGGTTCTCGTCGGCCTGGAGAGCCTGCGACCCCTGGATCAGCCCGCTCGCCACGAACGCGTGCATCAGTTCATCGGTCATCCCGGGCGTCGTGTAGAACCGCCCCAGCGGGTACAGGCTCGCCGCCCTGTACCCGGTCTCCTCCCCCAGTTCACGCTCGGCGGCCTCGATCGGGCTCTCGCCCTCGTCGATCCCCCCCGCGGGGCACTCGAGCAACGCCTCGCCCAGCAGCACACGCTCGTTCCGGATCATGACCACACGCGGCGCTCGACCCGGCTGCTCGAGCAGCGGCACGACCACCACCGCGCCCCGGTGCCGCACGGCGGGACGCTTCCGCTCGACGCCCTCGGGCGAGCGGATGGTCAGCTCGACCGCGTCATAGGCGGGGTGGGACGCAAGGACACGCTCGCTGGTGACAGTGTCACGGATATTCCGGTCCGACATCCCCGCAGAATACCGCGCCGGGGCCCTCGGCCGGGCCGGAGCCCGTACCATCAGGTGGTCAGGCCCGCAGGGAAGCGCGGGCCGGAACGGAGTGCGCACCATGTCACCGACCGCCGAGGTGTTTTCGGGCCGCATCGCCGAGTTGCGGGGGAAACTGGCCGAGCAGGGCAAACGCGTGCGCCGGCTGGTGGAGGCCTCGGCGGACGCGTTCTTCACGGCCAGCGCGGAGGCGGCGCGGGCGGCGATCGCGCTGGACGACGAGATCGACGCGGAGGATGTGGCGATTGAGCGGGCGACGGTGGCGTTGCTGACCGCGGCGTGCCAGGACACGACGCCGGTGGACGATTCCCATGTCCGGGGTGTGCTGAACCTGGTCAAGGTGAACAACGAGTACGAACGGATCGCGGACGCAGGGGTGACCATCGCGGAGCGTGCGATTGCGCTGTCCGGGAACCCGGCGAAGTTCCCGCCGACGACACGGGTGATGACCAACAGCGTTGTCGGGATCCTGCGGGACATGGCCAAGGCGTACGACAACCGGGACGCGACGCTGGCGCGGCTCGTGCTGCAGAGCGAGGACACGGTCTCGCTGTTCAAGGCGGAGATCCTGCGTGCCGCGGAGCGGGCGGTGGCGGAGGGGCACATGACCGTCGATCTGGCGTTCGACCTGCACGAGTTGGCGAGCCAGTGCCTGCTGATGGCGGATCACGCGACGAATGTCGCCGAGCAGGTGATCTACGAGGCCACGGGGATCATCGTGCGGCACCGGGCGGGGGAGTGGATCGAGCAGGCGACCCGCGACCGGGGTTGAGGGCCGGTGGGAGTCGGGTCGGTAGGATAGAAGCATGAGCACTCGGGGCTCCGCGGGCGTGGGGATGGTGGCCGACGGGCGTGGGCGGCCGGTGAGGTTGCTTGACCCGTACCGGGCATGGCTTGCCGGGGGGCTTGCCGGGGGGCTTGCGGGGGATGGGTCGGAGATCCCGCGGGAGACGCTGGACCGGATCGTGGCGGACGCGAGCGAGGGGGCGGCGCGGGATCGGCGCGTGATCCTGTGGGGCGTGGGGGTGCTCGTCGCGGCGGTGGTGATCACGGGCGGTGGGATCGCGGCCAGCGTTGTGCGCGGCGGGCCCTCGGCGATGCAGGACCTTGTGTCGTCGCTCTGGTTCACGGGGCCGGCGCTGGTGCCGATGCTGGTGGTCGGGGTGTGGCTTCCGCTGTGGGGGGCGAGGCGGCGGCGGCTGACGCGGGTGATGGGGGCGATGCTGCGGCACGGGCACTGCCCGGGGTGCGGGTACAGCCTGGCGGGGCTCTCGGCCGGGGGGGACGGGCTGGTGGCCTGCCCCGAGTGCGGGGCGGCCTGGGACGCGGAGGGCGCGGCGCACGCAGCCGGGCGGTCGGCCCCGCCTGCGAATCGCCCGGTGGCCCGGGCTGTGACGGTGGCGATGGTGGCGGCGCTGGGGCTGCTGGTGCTGGCGTCGGTGCTTGCGTTCTTCGCGTGAGCGGGGCGTGGGCGGCTCGGCGCGGTTGCGTTGCGCACGGCCGAGGCGGCTTTGCGGCGGGTCTCGGGGGTGTCGGCCTGCGCGGCGAGGGTGGCGAGTTCGTCGCGGGCTCGGTCGGCGAGGAGTTGGGCGCGCAGGGCGTTGAGGGTGCGCCAGGCTTCGAGTTGTTCTTTGAACTCCGGGGAGTCGGTGAGGCGCGCGAGGGCGGCGAGGTCGAGGTTGTGGATGTGGGTGAGGTCGGCGAGGGACAGGGTCGGATCGGCGAGGTCGTGGAGGAGGGAGTGGGGGCTGGGGGTTGGGGATCTGGGATCGGGTGGGGGGGAGGGCTCGGTGAGATCGGTGGCGAGGGCGTCGAAGTCGTATGCGGTGAATCGGCTCATGGGGGGATGGTGTCGCGCGGCGGGGGGCGGTGCAATGGGGAATCGCGGGAGGGCGCGGAAACGGCGCACGGGGCGGTGCGGAGTGGTGAGATTCTCTGGGGGAGTCGTCGGATGGTGGGTGAGGAGGGGGTGCGCGGGCGGGTCAGAGGTCGGGCCGGGTGGTCGTTGCGACTTGCTTGGTTCGGCACCACGCGCCGCTGGCGCGGCGGGTGGTGGCACCGGGCCGAGACCGAGTTCGGAGTAGGGGGAGGGACCGAGCACGGCTTGCCGAGGACGGCCAAGCCGTGGCACCCGACACCCGGCATTTGGCATTCGTTACAGGTAATCCAGATTGTAAACTTCGACAAATTCCGAAGGAGCGATTAACGAGCCATCGCTGAGAAGACTCACATTCTCCGGTAGACTCGCCATCGCGTCCCCCATTGATCTTTCCGGAGACGGTCTTTGGAGAGCCGACTTGACTGGGTCGACCATCACGCCATCGAAGTATGTCTGTTGACGCCACTCCTGCTGCGCCTCGAAAAGCGCGTCTAGCAAGTCGGGGCGCAGACGCCGGAATCTATGCGGATCGATCAGCATCGCCTCCAGCAGCATGAAAAAGTCTGGTGGTGACAGGAAAGGTGAAGCCGAGACCCTTCGCCCGATAAATCTGAAGTCCTTTAGTTCCGGCAGATGACATCGCCATGTCAGAACCGGAATTCGGTGATCACTCTTGTCATGTCTCGGAGATCGGATCCGTTCGGCCAGCGACCGATGGCCTAGTCGCGTCAGATTTCGAGCCGTGTGCAACTGCATCGCCCAGCGCCCCAGGTCTGAAAACTCCTCTTCCTTCGGTTGGCGCCCCTCCGTCGGCGGGTCCTCGACATACATCTCCGGCTTGGTCCGTGGCTGAGCTTCAGTTACCCATCGGGTGGCGACAATATATGTCGGTAGCGATACGGGATCCCCGTTTTTCTTCACATCGATGTTCACCACTTGCTGCCGCCACTTCTCGGTGGACCTCTTTCCAATACTCCTGCTGATTCCTTTGGCTTCGGCAATCGCGGCATTGCTACCTCCATCCGAGATCAGCCAGTCTGGCATGTCACCGTTTGCCTTCCGGGACGCGGACCATCCTTCCTTCGGCGATCGAGTCAGTTCAGAGACATGGGCAAACCAGGTGAACCCACAATGCTGCACAAGATAGGCCCGTGCCATGCACCGCCCAAGACGGTGGCTGTTGCAGGCGCGAGCATCGTCGTCACCCGCGATGCCGGGGTCGGACCAAATCAGATATGGGTCATCCGCCAGGTGATCCCGGAACTCATCGAAGAGCGGATTGCACTCGGGTGACGGAGCCTTGGAATACCAGTCAATGTACCCTTGGTGAAAGGCCTGCTTCAGGTCGATGTTGATCTCGAGCTTCTTCCCATTCTGGATTGCAGAGGCCGGCTGTTGGCAGTTGACCAGCTTTAGGCGGACGAGACGAGATTCATGTGAATTAGTTGGCATTGTCGACATGGGCCATCCCCTACATCAGAGTTCGACATCGGCGTGCGCCTTGGTCGTCTCCTCGGGCAGTTGATGGCCGCTCGACCAAGCCCGCTTTGGCACCCGCGTGTAGGGCCCTCGGCGCACGGGGATTGAGGCAGTGTACCTCATCGAGGCTCGGACCGCTTCGGCGGGTGGCGTGGTCGGGTCGCGGGCGCGCCGGTGATTTTGTGATGGCCGGTCGGCACGACTGCGCCGCTTTGCGGCGAGCCGTGGCACCACGCACCACGCGCCGCTGGCGCGGCGGGTGGTGGCACCGGGCGAGGAAGACCCCCGCCTACCCAGTTGGGCCGGGCCACCTCCCCCGTCGGTGACGGGGGAGGGGTTGTTGGTGCCTCAGGGTTGTTGAACAAGGGTGGGAGAGGCAGGCGGGACGCCTGCCCCACCGAGGGGGGGAGGGGGAGAGTGGGGGCCTTCACTTCAAGAGATTCTTGAGATAGTGGCCGGTGTGGCTTTGTTTGACCTTGGCGACTTGCTCGGGGGTGCCGGTGGCGATGATGTGGCCGCCTTTGTCGCCGCCTTCGGGGCCGAGGTCGATGAGGTGGTCGGCGCTTTTGATGACATCGAGGTTGTGCTCGATGACGACGAGGGTGTTGCCGGCGTCGGCGAGGCGGTTGAGGACTTCGAGGAGTTTGCGGATGTCCTCGAAGTGGAGGCCGGTGGTGGGTTCGTCGAGAATGTAGAGGGTGTGCTCGGCGGAGGGGGTGCCGTCGTAGCGGGTGCCCTTGCCGAGTTCGGTGGCGAGCTTGATGCGCTGGGCCTCGCCGCCCGAGAGGGTGGTGGAGGGCTGGCCGAGCTTGACATAGTCGAGGCCGACATCGCGGAGGCACTCGGCGAAGCGGAGGATCTTGGGGTGGTTCTCGAAGAAGGCGCAGGCTTCCTCGACGGTCATGTCGAGGACATCGGCGATGTTCTTGCCGCGGTAGTGGACCTCGAGCGTCTGGCGGTTGTATCGCTTTCCGTTGCAGACCTCGCACTCGACATAGACATCGGGGAGGAAGTGCATTTCGATCTTCTTGAGTCCCTGGCCCTGACAGGCTTCGCAGCGGCCGCCGGAGCCTGATTTGCCGGCGCGGGTGGCGGGGACATTGAAGGAGAATCGGCCGGGCTGGTAGCCGCGGATTTTGGCTTCCTTGGTCTGGGTGAAGACCTTGCGGATCTCGTCGAAGATGCCGGTGTAGGTGGCGGGGTTGGAGCGCGGGGTCCGGCCGATGGGGGACTGGTCGACCTCGATGATTCGGTCGATTCGGTGGAGGCCGGTGATGCGGGCGTGGTCTCCGGGTTTTTCCTTTGAGCCGTGGAGGTGTTGTTTGACGGCCTTGAGGAGGATCTCGTTGACGAGGGTTGACTTTCCGGAGCCGGAGACGCCGGTGACGCAGATGAACCCGCCGACGGGGAAGGCGGCGTCGACCTTCTTGAGGTTGTTGTGTTTGGCGCCCTTGACGACGATGGCGTTCTTCTCGTCGAGCTTTCGGCGGGATCTGGGGACTTCGATGCGGCGGCGGCCGGAGAGGTAGTCTCCGGTGATGCTCTCGGGGGCGGCGGCGTTGTCTTGGACGGTTCTTTGGGCGACGATGGGGCCGTCGTGGAGTCGCGGGCCCGGGCCGATGTCGTTGACGTGGTCGGCGCGGCGGATCGTGTCTTCGTCGTGCTCGACGACGAGGACGGTGTTTCCGATGTCGGTGAGGTGGCGGAGGGTCTTGATGAGGCGGTCGTTGTCGCGTTCGTGGAGGCCGATGGTGGGTTCGTCGAGGACATAGCAGGCGCCGACGAGTCCGGAGCCGACCTGGGTGGCGAGGCGGATTCGCTGGGCCTCGCCGCCCGAGAGGGTGGCGGTGCGGCGGTCGAGGGAGAGGTAGTCGAGTCCGACGGAGGTGAGGAAGCGGAGGCGGTTGGTGACCTCGCGGAGGATGGGCTCGGCGATGGTGGCCTGCTCGGTGGAGAGTGTGAGTTTCTCGATGTAGGCGATGGCGTCGTTGATGTTGAGGCGTGCGAGTTCGGAGATGTTGAGCATGGAGCCGTCGTGCCTGGGGCGGCCGATGACGGCGGCGGAGAAGGCGCGGTCGGTCTCGGCGGTGTGGGCGGAGTCGAGGAGGACATGGAGGGACTCGATGCGGAGGCGGTCGCCGTGGCAGTCGGGGCAGATGGTCTCGCGTTGGAACTGGTGGAGGTGGTCCTTGGCCCAGGTGGACTCGGTCTTCTCGAACCAGGCGTGGAGCATGGGGAGGACGCCGTCCCACTGGATCCCGCGCTCGGCTTCGTTCTCGGGGGTGGTGCCGTGGAGGAGGATGTAGCGGGTCTGCGGCTCGAGTTCGCCCATGGGGGTGGAGCCGTGGACGGCGAAGAGTCGGCAGAATCGGCGGAGGTAGCGTGGGTAGATCATGCCACCGGGGCCGTTTTTCTTCCATGGGGCGATGCCGCCGTTGAGGATGGCGCGGTCGGGGTCGGGGACGACGAGGTCCTCGGCGAATTCGAGGATGGCGCCGAGGCCGTGGCATGTGGGGCAGGCGCCGTATGGGGAGTTGAAGGAGAAGAGGCGGGGGGAGAGTTCTTCGAGTGCGATCTCGGGATGGTCGGGGTCGGCGAATTTTTCGGAGAAGGTGTGGTCGGTCCAGGTGCTTGAGGAGGAAGAGGAGTTGGGGGAGACAGGCGGGACGCCTGTCCCACCGGAAGAAGAAGGGGCACTCTCGACGGAGATGGTGACGGTGCCGTCGGCGAGGCGGAGGGCGGCTTCGATGGACTCGGCGAGTCGCTGGCGTGCGTCCTCGCGGATGACGAGGCGGTCGACGACGGCGTCGATGGTGTGCTTTTTGTGTCGGTGGAGGTTGAGGGGGTTCTCGTTGGGTTCCTTGAGGACCTCGCGGAGGTCGACGATCTGGGCGTTGACGCGGGCGCGTTGCCAGCCCTGGGCGCTGAAGAGCTCGAGGGCGTCGCGGTGGAATCCCTTCTTGCCGCGGACGACGGGGGCGAGGACCATGAGGCGCGTGCCCTCGGGGAATCCCATGACATGCTCGACGATCTGGGAGGCGCTGGAGGACTGGATGGGCCTGCCGGAGCGTTCGAGCGGGGTGCCGTCCTTTTTCGCTTTGGTGACGGCCCAGGAGCGTGGGGAGCCGCAGCGGGCGTAGAGGAGGCGGAGGTAGTCGTAGATCTCGGTGGTGGTGGCGACGGTGGAGCGGGGGTTGTGCGAGGCGGAGCGTTGCTCGATGGCGATGGTCGGGGGGATGCCCTCGATCTCCTCGACATCGGGCTTCTTGAGCTGGTCGAGGAACTGGCGGGCGTACGCGGAGAGGCTCTCCATGTACTTGCGCTGCCCCTCGGCGAAGATGGTGTCGAAGGCGAGGGAGGACTTGCCGGAGCCGGAGAGGCCGGTCATGACGACGAGGCGGTCGCGGGGGATGGTGAGGTCGATGTTCTTGAGGTTGTGTTCCTTGGCGCCTCGGACGCGGATGACGCGGTCGGGCGGGGCGGCCTGGGGGCGTGTCGCGTGCTTTTTGATCTCGACCACTTCCGCGGCTTGTGGGGGCATGGACCCGTCTCCGATGGGCTTGCGTGATCGGCCGGGCACGGCTCAGGGGCCTTTCGGGTCCGGCGCGGGTGTATTGGGTTCGGCGGGGGCGCCGGATGCCGATTCCTGGGCCCGCTGGGCCTGAGCGGCCTGCTGCTTCTTGGTCATGAAGTAGCCGAGGAGGACGAGCCCGATGGCGACGCCGGCGAGGTAATAGCCGATGCGTTGGGAGATTGTGCTCCGGGAGGTGTTTTGGAGGTGTGGGGAGGGGGCGGGCATGGCCGGAGGGTAGGCGTTGGGGGGGGGCGGGTCGGCTGTCTGGCGGTTGTCACGGGGCGCTGGGGCCTTGGGGTCAGGAGCGTGGGCGGCCGGTCTTTCCTTTCTTCTTGGCGGCCTTTCCGCGTGCCTTCGCCCTGCGGGGCCCGATGGCTTGCTCGACCTCGCTGCGGCGGACGAGGACGGGGCCGTGGTCGCCTTCTTCGCGGGAGGCGAGTTCGGCCTCGATGATTTCCTTGACCTTGAGCATCTGGTCTCGGAGAGTGGCGGCCTTCTCGAACTCGAACGATTCGGCGGCCTCGAACATCTCGGTTTCGAGTTCGCTGACGAGGAGGGCGGCGTCGACTGGCTTCTCGTTGGTCTCGGCGGCGTCGCGCGCGGTGCGGCGGGCCTTGAGCTCGCTTTCGATGCCGCGGCGGATGCCCTTCTCGATGGTCCTGGGGGTGATGCCGTGCGCCTGGTTGTAGGCGAGTTGCTTGACTCGGCGTCGTTCGGTTTCCTCGATGGCGGCGCGCATGGACTCGGTCATGGTGTCGGCGTACATGACGACGCGGGCGTTGACATTGCGGGCGGCGCGGCCCATGGTCTGGATGAGGCTGGTGGCGCTGCGGAGGTAACCCTCCTTGTCGGCGTCGAGGATGCAGACGAGTGAGACCTCGGGCATGTCGAGGCCCTCGCGGAGGAGGTTGACGCCGACGAGGACATCGAACTCGCCGGCGCGGAGGTCGGTGATGATCTCGACGCGTTCGAGGGTCTCGATCTCGCTGTGGAGGTAGCGGACGCGGATGCCCTGGTCGGCGAGGTAGTTGGTGAGGTCCTCGCAGAGGCGCTTGGTGAGGGCGGTGACGAGGACGCGGTCGCCGGCGGCGATCCGTTCGCGGCAGCGTTCGAGGAGGTCGGGGACCTGGCCTCGGGCGGGGCGGATCTCGACCTCGGGGTCGATGAGGCCGGTGGGGCGGATGACCTGTTCGACGATGTCGCCGCCGCATTTTTCGAGTTCGTAGGCGCCCGGGGTGGCGGAGACGAAGACGGTGCGTGGGACCATCGCTTCGAATTCGTCGAAGGTGAGGGGGCGGTTGTCGAGGGCGGAGGGGAGGCGGAAGCCGTGGTCGACGAGGACGGTCTTGCGTGCCTTGTCTCCGTTGAACATGGCGCGGACCTGGGGGATGGTGACATGGCTCTCGTCGATGATGAGGAGCCAATCGCCGGCGTTGGCGCGGGTGACGCCGTAGCGGCGTTGGTCTTCGGAGATGTCGCGTCCGATGGCGCGGTCGGGGGGGGAGGGTGTTCTGGAGACAGGCGGGACGCCTGTCCCACCGGGAATGACAGGCGGGGCGTCTGTCCCACCGGGGATGGCAGGCGGGGCGTCTGTTCCACTGGGGGCGGATGGCGCGTAGTCGAAGTAGTCGAGGAGGGTGAAGGGGCGTTCGCCGGGGGCGCGGCCGTCCATGTAGCGGGAGTAGTTCTCGATGCCGTTGCAGAACCCGATCTCCTCGATCATCTCGAGGTCGTATTTGGTTCGGGCGATGAGTCGTTGGGCTTCGAGGAGTTTTCCCTCGCTTCGGAGCTGGATGACGCGGGCGTCGAGCTCGGCGCGGATGCCGGAGACGGCGGCCTGGAGCTGGTCGTCGGGCATGACATAGTGGACGGCTGGGAAGAGGAAGAACTGGCGTTCGGCGGCGAGGACCTCGCCGCTGGTGGGGTTGACGAGGTCGACGCGGTCGATCTCGTCGCCGAAGAGCTCGATGCGGACGGCGAACTTCTCGTAGGCGGGCCAGACCTCGATGGCGTCGCCCCGGACGCGGTACTGGCCGCGTTTGAACTCGATGTCGCTGCGCTGGTACTGCATGGCGTTGAGGGCGAGGAAGAAGTCGCGGCGGGAGATGGGGGAGCCGCGGGTGATGGTGAGGACTTTCTGGGAGTAGGCGCTGGGGGAGCCCAGGCCGAAGATGCAGGAGACGGAGGCGACGACGATGGTGTCTCGCCGGCTGAGGAGGTTGGAGGTGGCGGCGAGGCGGAGCTGGTCGAGGTCGTCGTTTCGGCTGGCGTCCTTCTCGATATAGATGTCGCGGGCGGGGATGTAGGCCTCGGGCTGGTAGTAGTCGTAGTAGGAGACGAAGTAGTTGACGCTGGAGCCGGGGAAGAACTCGCGGAGCTCCTCGTAGAGCTGGGCGGCGAGGGTCTTGTTGTGGCTGATGATGAGGGTGGGCTTGCCGAGGCGGGCGATGACATTGGCCATCGTGAAGGTCTTGCCGGTGCCGGTCGCGCCGAGGAGGCAGGCGTGGCGCTGGCCCTGGTGGAGGCGGGCGAGGAGGCCCTCGATGGCGGCGGGCTGATCGCCGGTGGGGGCGTAGGGGGCGACGACTTGGAAGCTTCCGTCGGTCACGGGTTGATGCTACCCGGCGGGTCGGCGTGGGTGGCTTGGGCTGGAATGGCGGACGAGGGCGTCCGGGATTGACCTCGGGGGATGAGGGGCGTTTTTGTCAAAATTCGGAAGATTTGGTGACCTGACTCCCGGAGATGCGTACAGGGTGGTGCGGGGCCTGACGGCCCCGCTGAGACCCCCTTGGGAGGATGGCGGGCCGAACCGGCGTGTTTTCTGAGCACTGATCTGATCCCTTCCGCGTCGTTCGGCCCGTCCCTCTTTTTGATCTTGGAGCCGGTCTTCGGCCGGTTTGATTGACACGCCCCGGGTGCCTGGCCGAAGCTGGGTGCGGGGGTGTTGCGAGGATCGAGGACCCCTCCGATGGTGGCCGGCGTGAGCAACCACGACAAGATCATCGAGGCCCTGTTCCACCTGTCGCGGGGCGATTCGGCGCGTTTCGAGGACATCCTCTGGCTGGCGTTCGGGGATGACTGGACGCGGGTGCTGGAGCATCTGCAGCGGCGGCGGATTGTCCGGTACCTGACTCGTGAGGACGCGTACGCGATCACGGACCATGGACGGGAGACGCTCGGGCACGCCCGCGCGGCGGCCGAGCGGCGGTCCGAGGCGGAGGCGTCGCGGGGGCCGCTGTCCGCTTGACGGGCGGGGCGTCAGCCCTTGGTCGCGGCGAGCAGTTCGCGGGTGGAGTGGCGGTTGAGCCGGATGATGGCGGGGGCCGCGGCGCCGAGGGTGAAGGCGAAGACGGTGGCCCAGCCGATGAGGGTCGAGCCGAGGGGGACGCGGAGCTGCATGAGGACACCGACGAGGAGTTGGTAGATCCTCTGGCCGGCCCATGCGCCCTGGATGCCCATGAGCGTGCCGACGATGCAGGCGGTGAGGGCGATGATGACGGCCTCGCCGAGGACGAGCCTTGTGAGCAGCCCGGGCTGGGCGCCGACGGCTCGGAGGACGCCGAACTCGAATCGGCGTGCCTCGATGCCGGCGACGATGAGGTTGGCGACGCCGAGGCAGGCGACGAGCATGGAGGCGACGGCGACGCCGCTGAAGACGACGAGTGAGCCGCGGATGAAGCGTTCGATCTCGCGTTTGATTCGCGCGCCGCTGCCGGCGTCGAGGATGCCGTAGCCGTGGAGGGCCTTTCGGATCTCGGCCATGGCCTGGTCTTCGGGGTAGTTTCGGTCGAGCGACATCTGGATGAGCTGGATGTTGCTGTTGTGGAACTTGTCGATCATGTCCTGCCGGCTGCCGAAGACGGCGTGGATGGACTGGTCGATGTACTCCTCGCCGATGTTGAAGAACTTGCTGGCGAGTTCGAGGCCCGGGCTGGTGACGACGCCGACGATCTCGAAGGAGAATTCGCGGCCGTTGGTTTCGCAGGTGAAGGTGTCGCCGACGCCGAGGCCCTGGGCGACATTGAACTCCCGTCCGACGATGACGGCGCCGCCCTGTTCGAGTCTTCGCAGGGCGGTTTCGGGGTCTCCCTGGTCGAACTCGAGGTGGGTCATGGCGAAGAACTCGGAGGGCTGGAAGGCGATGAATGAGGTGCTGTAGGTGGTGAGGCCCGAGACTCCGAAAGCGCTGGTGCGGACGGGGTGGATGGTGATGGCGCAGGAGTCGGTGACGAAGGGGAGTTGTTCGAGGCGTTGCTGGGCCTCAACGGGGAGGCGGAAGCCGTTGACGAACGCGTCGGGGAACTCGATGCGTGCGAGCCAGTCGCGGAGGACGGAGCCGCCGTTGGTCCAGATGGAGATCATGAGGGCGAGACCGGCCATCATGGCGCCGGCGGTGAAGCCGTGGCGGTAGGGGGTGGCGGAGACGGTTCGCCCGAGGACGCGCGGGGGGAGGCGGAGGAGGAGGCTGAGCGGGGCGGCGGCGACGCGGACGACGAGGATGGTGATGGGGACGCTGAGGAGGAAGTAGCCGACGAACATGGCGGGGAGGCCGATGGTGGTGTATCCCCAGAAGAGCGTGTCGCCGTCTCTGGGGAGCCCGACGGTGGCGGCCTGGATGGCGAGCCCGGCGAGGGCGGCGAGGAGGACCCATCCGATCTGGCGGGGGTGGACGGGGTCGGCGCGGTTGGCGAGGGCGCGGAGGGGGCTCATGCGGGCGACGACCCAGGCGGGGTAGGCGGCGCCGACGAGCCCGGCGGCGACGGAGCCGACGCCCGCGATGAGGAGCATCATCGCGGGGATTTCGAGCCCGGTGGGGAGGTGCTCTCGGTAGAGGTTGACCATGAGTGCGGCGAAGGCGACGCCGAGGGGGACGCCGAGGATGGCGCCGATGCCGCCGATGAAGAGGCCTGTGAGGAGTTGGCTCTGGGCCATCTGGAGGCGGGTCCCGCCGATGGAGCGGATGATGGCGAGGCCCCGTTGCTGCTCGGCGATGCCGGTGGTGAGGCCGGTCATGATGATGAAGGCGGCGGAGAGCATGGCGAGGACGGAAGCGAGCATGAAGCCGATGTTGGTCGAGGCGAGGTTCTGTTCGAGGCCGCTGGTGACCTTCTCGGTGGTCTGGAGGATGAGCCCTTCGGGGAGGCCTGAGCGTCGCTGTTCGGCGACGCGTTCGGGGTCGAGGCCTTCGCGGAGGTGGATCTCGACCTCGTCGACGACGCCCGGTCGGCCGGTGACGGTGTAGAAGGATTCGAGGCTCATGATGGCCTGGGGCGCGCCGCCGAGTGGCGGGGGCTCGGTGATGCCGACGACCTCGAAGGTGGCGGCGGCGCGGAAGAGGGCGACGACATTGGTGAGGGCCTCTCGGCTGACGCCGAAGCGGTTTTCGAGTTGCTCGAAGGAGACGGGGGATCGGAAGAGGCGGAGGACGCTGACGGGGGAGCCCGGGCGGACGCCGACGGCCTGGTTCGCGGCCCGGGCTTGGTCTTCGGCGACGGGCTCGGCGGCGATCTGCGGCTGGGGGAGGGCGAGGTAGTCGGTCTCGGTGCCGGCGGTGTTGAACTCGCCCTGGAGTTCGCGTGCGTTGACATAGGCGAGGGAGAGGCGTTCGGCGAGTTGCGCGTCGATGAGGATCTCGCCGGGCTTCGTGGGGAGGCGGCCCGTGATGAGTCGTGGGGGCCTGACCTGGAACTCCCGGGCGAGGTCGACGCCGTTGGCCATGGCGTCGGTGGTGAAGGCGCGGTCGGTTCGCCGCCAGGAGCCGTCTTCGGACTGCTCGTAGACCGGGAGGGTGACGCGGACGGAGACGGCGTCGCGGGCTTTGGGGAGGGCGAAGTCGGTCTCGTCCCAGGCGTCGGCGTCGCGGAGGATCTCGATGGGGAAGGCGCCGCCCGCGGTGGCGGGCTTGATGCGGAGTTCGGCGGAGCCGATCTGGCCCTCGAGTTGGTCTGTGATGGCGCTGTTGGCCGAGGCGATGGCGCACGCGACGGCCGCGATGAGTGAGGCGGAGAGCGTGACGGCCCCGATGAGGAGGGCGGTCCGGCTACGCCGCGCCGACAAACTGCTGATAGCGAGCCGCCACGCCGCCTGCATCCAGTCCCTCCGTCTCGATGGTTCCCTCGGCCCGCCCGTCGCGGATGACGACGATGTGCTTGCAGTGCGCGGCGGCGGCGGGCTCGTGGGTGACCATGACGACCGTCATCGCGTGTTCTTCGGCGAGTTCCCCGAGGAGCTTCCAGAGCTTGGCGCTGTTGGCGGAGTCGAGGTTTCCCGTGGGCTCATCGGCGAGGAGGACCGGGGGCGCGTAGAGCAGGGCCCGGGCGATGGCGACGCGTTGCTGCTCGCCCCCGCTCATGGCTTCGGGGCGGTGGTTGCCGCGGTTGGCCAGGCCGAGGCGTGCGAGGAGATCGTCGCTGCGTTGCTTGAGGGAGTGGCGATCGTCGCCGGCGAGGAGGCCCGGGAGTTCGATGTTCTCGCGCGCGGTGAGGGTGGGGATGAGGTTGAACTGCTGGAAGACGATCCCGAGGCCGGTTCGGCGGAAGAGGGTGGCGTCACGCTCGCCCATGCGGTGGAGGGCGTTGCCGGCGATTTCGATCTCACCCTGGTCGGGTCGGTCGAGGGCGGCGAGGAGGTGCAGGAGGGTGCTCTTGCCGCTGCCGGACTGGCCCATGATGCCGTAGAACCCGGGCTCGGTGATGGTGAGGTCGACGCCTCGGAGGGCGTGGACGCGCTCTGAGCCGAGGTGGTAGGACTTGTGAACTCCGCGGCATCGAATCATGGAAGGGCTTTCGGGTCTGGCGTCCTCGGCGGTGGGGCGGTCGCGGGTCAGCCGTGGGCGGCGGCGTAGGCGGCGGCGTCCATGAGTTCTTCGAGGCCGGCGGGGTCGGTGACCTTGATCTTGACGAGCCAGCCCGCGCCGTAGGGGTCGTCGTTGACGAGGCCCGGGTTGTCGACGACGGCCTTGTTAATCTCTTCGACCTCACCGGCGACGAAGCAGTAGATGTCGCTGGTGGTCTTGACGCTCTCGACCTCTCCCACGGGGTCTCCGGGGGTGATGCGGGTTCCCTTGGGCTTGATCTCGACAAAGGTGAGGTCGGTGAGTTGTTCAACGGCGAAGACGGTGATGCCGATGGTGAGGGTGGTTCCCTCGAGCTTGTGCCACTCGTGGGAATCGGCGTACTTGCGGTCGGTGGGGGGGGTGGTCACTCGTGTTCCTTTCGATCGGTGGTGGGCCTCGGATGCTACCCGTCGCGAGTGGGGGGCGTCGGACGCGCCCGGGGTCGCTGCGGGGGGTACAGTGACCGACCCATGCTTCTCACCTGCACTGTCAGATCGATCGCCCACCTCTTGAAGCCCCGTGGCAAGGCCGGCCCGAAGGTGGCGCTCTTGGATATCCCGGCGTACATCAAGAACGAGTTGGGTTTGCACGGGATGAATTTCTCGACCGATCTGCTCGCCGGGGCGTCGCGGGCGGACCTGGAGCGGCTCCGCGACCGGGCGGACAAGGCGGGGTGCGCGTGCCTGCTGCTGCTTGAGCCCAACGCGTTGGCGATGGGGACGGCCGCGAAGGCGGGGCCCTCGATGGAGCGGGCGAAGCGCGTGGTGAACGCGGCGCATGTGCTGGGGTGCAACGCGGCGTCGATCTCGATTGACGCGGCGGACAGCGACTCGGCGTTCGAGACGGTGACGGACGCGATGAAGGAGGTCATGGAGACCGCCGAGCAGCTGGAGCTGTATGTGCTGATCAACCCCGGGAAGGGGCTGACGGCCGACCCGGAGCGGGTGACGGACCTGATCAAGAAGATCGGGGGGTTCCGGGTGGGGACGCTGCCTGACTTCGATGCGGCGGTGGCGGCGCCGGACCCGGAGTTGTACCTTCGTCGGCTGACGCCCTATGCGTCGGCGGTGCTGGCGACGACGCACGAGTTCGCCGAGCCCGCGGAGGACGAGCCGGATCCGGACGCCCCGGGGTCGCTGGAGGATCTGGCGGCGATGCTGATGTCGGCGGAGGCGCCGGTGCACACGACCTACGACCTTTCCCCCCTGCTCAGGGCTGTGGCGTCGGTGGGGTTCGAGGGGACGGTCGCGATTGACTACCGGGGTGGGGGAGACGGTACACTGGGCGTGATCCAGAGCCGGGACGCCATCGAGGCGTGCCTGCAGGCCATGGCCGAGTAGCCCCGCCCGGCGCATTCCCGCCCCGGGCCCGAGACGACGGGAGACCCGGGTGAACGCGACAGGTATTCAGGACGCCCCACGCCAGGTCTTGCCCGCGCACCCCGAGCCCCGGACGATCCGCCCCGTGCCCGCCGACACCCCGGTCATCATCACGATCGACGGACCCGCGGGGACGGGCAAGTCCACGGTGGCGCGGCTGCTGGCGCGGCGGCTCGGGCTGGACTTCCTGGACACGGGGGCGATGTACCGGGCGGCGACGGCAATCGTGATCGACCACGGGCTGGTGGGGGACCTGGACCGGGGGCAGCACGGGCGGATTCTGGAGAAGGTGGTCGACGCGGACCTGCACTTCGACTGGAAGGCGGACCCGCCGGCGATCTTGGCGTGGCTTCGGCCCCTGAACGACCGGATCCGGGAGGCGGATGTGACGCTGCTGGTCTCGCGGGTGGCGAAGATCGGGACGCTGCGGAAGCACATGGTGCAGAAGCAGCGGATCATCGGGCACCAGCACCCGCGTCTGGTCACGGAGGGGCGGGATCAGGGCTCGATCGCGTTCCCGGACGCGGAGGTGAAGTTCTATCTCGACGCGGACCCGGCGGTGCGGGCGAGGCGTCGCGCCGACCAGCTGCGCGAGGGGGGCGCGAGCGTGGACGAGGGGCGGCTGCTGGGGGAGATCCTGGAGCGGGACCGGATCGATTCGACGCGTTCGGACGGGCCGCTGATCTGCCCGGAGGACGCGGCGGTGATCGATACGAGCGAGCTCTCGATCGAGCAGGTGGTGCACGAGCTGGCGGGGCGGGTCGAGGCGAGGCTGGCGGCGTTGCGGCAGCGTGACTGAGCCCGGAGGCGTGCGACCGATGCTGCGCTCCCTGCGTGAACTGCACCCGGGCTCGTCCCTCGCCCACATCGTGTTCTTCGAGTTCTGCCGGCGGGCGTGCCAGGTCGTGCTGTGGCTGCTGTACCGGGTGCGTGTCTCGGGGCGGGAGAACATCCCGCGGACGGGGCCGGTGCTGATCGTCGCGAACCACCAGTCGTTCCTGGATCCGCCGCTGATCGGGGGGTTCATCACCTGCCGGCACACGGATTTCATCGCGCGGGCGGGGCTGTTCAGGTTCGGCCCCTTCGGGCGGCTGATCTCGGTGCTCAACAGCGTGCCGATCGCCGAGCAGGGGGGGGACACGGCCGCGATGAAGGAGGCGATGCGCCGGCTCGAGCAGGGGCGGGCGGTGTTGATCTTCCCGGAGGGGTCGCGATCACCCGACGGGGCGATGCGGCCGTTCAAGCGGGGGGCGGCGGTGATCGTGAAGCGGTCCGGGTGCCCGGTGCTTCCGGTGGCGATCGAAGGGGTGCACGACGCGTGGCCCCGGCACCGTTCGAGGCCGTTCCTGGTGGGACACCGGGTCGCGGTCCGGTACGGGGAGGCGATCCCGCATGCGGCGTTGATGGCGGAGGGGCCCGACGCGGCGCTGCGCCGACTCGAGGAGGCGATCGACGGGATGCGGCTTGATCTGCGGGCGGAACTGCGCGCGCGAACGGGGGGGCGACTGCCCGCTGCGGGGGCGGGCGACCGGGCGATGCACGGGGCCGACGCGATGTAACGGCGTGTCGCGGGCCTCGAGCGCGAGCCGGGGCCACGGATGGCGGACCTTGGCGTGCGCTTCGGGCCCGAGGGGCGGGATGGGCCGTTCTGATCCGCCGTCTCCCGTCGGTATGACGGCGGGCGGCGATTACGGGACGGAGCGGAGAACGGTCTCAGGCGGCGAGTTGGCGGAGGGCGGCGATGCGCTTCTCGGTCGGGGGGTGGGTCGAGAAGAGCCGGCCGACGGTGTCGCCGTGGAGAGGCTCGACGAAGAACAGATTGTTCTGCGCGGGGTTTGGGTTGTGGAGCGGCATGCGGCGGTTGAGGTTCTCGAGTGTGGCGAGCGCGCTCATGAGGCCGTCGGGGGAGCCGGCGATGCGGGCGCCTTCGGCGTCGGCGAGGTACTCGCGGCTTCGGCTGATGGCGGCCTTGAGGAGGGCGGCGCCGACGGCGCTGAGGATGACGACGAGGAGCATGGCGAAGGGGTTGGCGTTGTTGCGGTGCCCGCCGAGGAGGAGGCCCCACTGGGCGAGGAAGGCGAGGACGCCCGACATCGTGCCGGCGATGGTGGAGATGAGGGTGTCGCGGTGCTTGATGTGGGCGAGTTCGTGGGCGATGACGCCTTCGAGTTCGTGGGGCGAGAGCAGGTTGACGGCGCCCTGGGTGAAGGCGACGGCGCTGCGGCGTGGGCTTCGGCCCGTGGCGAAGGCGTTGGGGGCGTCGTGGGGGGTGAGGTAGACGCGGGGCATGGGCAGGCCCGCACGCTGGCGGAGGGTGTCGACCATGCGGTAAAGGTCCGCCCCGTTCTGCGGGGTGAGTTCACGGCCCCGCATGGCGGCGATGGCGATCTTGTCGGAGAAGAAGAAGGCGACGATGTTCATGCCCCCGCCGAAGAGGAGGGCGGGGAGCATGTAGCCCTCGCCGAACATGCCGCCGACCGCGACGAAGAGACCCATCATGGCGCCCATGAGGATCGCGGTCTTGCCGTGGTTGATGAGAGACCTGTTCATGCCTTTGTCCGACCTCCTGGGGGGCAATCGGTGGCCCCGAGCAGAGAACGCCCGGGGACGCGGTGTTGTTCGTGAACCGGGGGTGTTCGTTGCACGGGGCGTGCCGGTGGGCGGGGGCCTTGGCGGGGCGAGAGGTGGGGGCGCCTAGAAGAGGCCCGCCAATCTGGCGCTGGCGGCTGCCAGAACGACCGCGATGGCGATGCGGAGAGCGGTGGTGTTGAGGCGGTGGGTGAGCTCGGCGCCGATGGAGGACCCGACCATGGCGGCGACGGCCATCGGGACGGCGAGCAGGAGGGCGTGGGTCCATGCCTGGCCGTGGTCGCCCAGGGTGGCGAGTTTGAGGACGGCGCCGGCGGGGGCGGTGATCTGCATGACCCAGGCGCTGGCGGCGACGGCGCGGCGGACGGCGGTGCGGGCGATGAGGATCATGAGCGGGACCATGACGATGCCCCCGCCGATGCCGAGGATGCCGGCGAGCACGCCCGTGAGGGCGCCGATGGTGCCGATGGTGCCCCACCCGGCGCGGACCTCGTGGGGCCCGGGCTCGGGGAGGCGGCGGATGCTGGTGACGACGGCGTAGCCGCAATAGAGCCAGAGGAAGCCGATGAGGGCCATTTTGAGGGTGTTGCCCTCCATGACATTGGAGAGGAGGACGCCGGCGAGGATCCCCACGAACATGGGGGGGAGGAGTCGGCCGGTGAGGCGTGGGTCGATGGCGCCGGCCTGCCGGTGTTTCCGGGTGGAGGCGAAGGCGACGATGGCGTTGACGACCATGGCGGCGGCCATGTAGAGGTGGTGCTCGGCCTTGTCGGGGGGGGTGTAACCCATGAAGAGGCCGAGGGCGGGGAGGATGACGATCGACCCGCCGATGCCGGCGAGGCCGCCGACGGCGCCCGCGACGAGCCCGATGCCGAGGGTGAGGGCGATGAAGAGGAGGGGGTCAGGAGGCAAAGGGGGGCTCCAAGTGGGGTTGGGGTGGTCACCCGACCCGGTGGGAAGCCTACCAGATCGGCGGGACCGGCATGATCGGCACATCCATCCCCCTGAAAAGAAAGACCTTGCGTTCCGGAGGATTGGGTTCAGAGCGCGGGGTATCGTTCCGCAAGAGTCTCTGGCGGGGCAGGGTCCGGGAACTGGGAGCCCGGGCCGATGGACTGCCGGGCAGGGGCCCCGTGCGGGGAGGCACGGTGAATATCGACCACCAAGACATGAGCATCCGGGTGCCGGGGCGGTTGACGCGTTTGATCGCGCACGCCGTGGTTGCGGTCGTGGCGCTGGGCCTGACGGCCTGGTCGGCGATCGTGGTGAAGGAGGCGACGGTGACGACGCCCCTGGTGGCGACCGGGGAGGTTGGGCGGGCGCCCGCCCCGGTGGCGGACCGGGAGGTGGCCGGGGCGTTGCTGGAGGCGATCCCGCTGCCCGAGCGCGTGGAGGCGGTGGCGGACGGGACGGTGCGTTGGTTCAACGGGCGGCGGGTCCGGGCGGTTCGGACGCTGTGGATGCGGGTGACGGCGTATTCGCCGGACGCCCGCTCGTGCGGGGTGTTCGCGGACGGGCAGACGGCGACGCTGCACTCGGTGTGGACGAACGCGATGCGTCTGGTGGCGGCGGACACGCGGGTGCTGCCGTACCGGTCGATGATCACGGTGCCCGGGTACGCGGACGACGAGATCGTGCCGGTGCTTGATTGCGGCGGTGCGATCAAGGGGATGCGGCTTGATGTGCTGTTCCCGACGCACGAGATCGCTCGGAAGTGGGGCGTTCGCGACCTGCCGATCACGGTGTGGGCGTACGACGACGAGGGCGGGAACCGCTGAGGCTTAGCGTTCGACGGGCTGGCCGTCCGGGGTTTTGCCGGCGGCGGCGCGGGCGCGGGCTTCGTCCTCGGTGATCGCGTTGATGGCGAGCATTTCGGCGTTGTAGCCGAACCCGGCGTGCGGGCCGATGAACCTCGGGTAGTCGAAGGGCCCCGGGCTGAGTCGGCCTGGCTGGAAGATGGGCTCGGCGTCGAGCTGGGCGCGGATCTCCCAGAGCTGGGTCGGAGAGGCGGCGGCTTCGATCATGGCGACGAATCGCTCGGGGACGGCGAGAGGGAAGGCCTGGCCGAGGGGTTCGAGCGACCAGCGGTCGAGAACGGTGACGGCGGCGCGTCGCTCGGCGGTGGTGTCGTCGGGGTCGAGGAGGACGAGGCGGGTGAGCCAGTCGGCCTGACCGGAGAACTTGCGTCGCGCGGTCTGGGTCCAGGTGCGGACCTTGGCGCGTTCGGCGGGGGCGTCGAGATCGGTCTGCGCGTCGCGGGTGGGGGGCATGGGCTCGGCGTAGTGCAGGACGAGGGCGACGAAAAGGGCGTCCGGGGCGGCGAAGGGGTCGCTCGAGACCGGGCGGGCGGAGGAGAGGGCCTGGTGCGTCGGATCGGGGGAGATCGGCGCGGCGGGGGGCGGGGCGGCGGGCTCGCGGGAGGCGAGGATGCCGCGGAGGGCGTCGGCCTCGCGGGTGAGGCGTTCGACCCGCTCGCGGAGGGCGGCGATTTCGGCGAGGAGGGCGCGGTTCTGCTCGGCGAGGCGTTGGGCCTCCTGGCGGAGGGTCGCGGGGGACTCGTCCTGGGCGCGAGCGGGGGCCGGGGCGAGGGCGAGTGGGGCGAGCAGAAGCAGGGCGAGCATGGTTCTCATGGGGCTCTCCGTCCCGCCCCGGTAGGGGCTGTGCGTTACTCTACCGCGGGGGCGGGGTGGGGAGGCGGGCTTGCCGCCGGGGAGTTCTGCTTGCTGATTCGCCCGATCACCGATGCCCCGCGACGGCTGGAAGATCTGCTGCCGGCGGAACTGGCGGCGCGGCTGGACCGGCTGGATGTGCTGAGCCGGAAGGTGTTCGCGGGGAAGTTGCCGGGGGAGCGGCGCTCGAAGCGGCGTGGGCAGTCGGTGGAGTTCGACGACTACCGGCAGTATGCGCCGGGGGACGACCTTCGGCATGTGGACTGGAATGTCTTTGCGCGGCTGGACCGCTTGTTCATCAAGATCTTCCGGGAGGACGAGGACCTGCTGGTCCACCTCGTGCTCGATGACAGCGCGTCGATGCAGGGGGGATCGGGGGAGGGGGTCTCGGCGAAGTCGCTGTATGCGCGGCGGCTGGCGATGGCGCTGGGGTACATCGGGCTGGTGAATCAGAACCGGGTGGTGGTGGAGCGGTTCGGCGGCGTGGGGCCGAGGCGGCTGGCGCCGATTCGCGGGCGTCGGCAGTTGGACCGGCTCGCGGCGTTCCTGCTGGAGGGGGAGGCGGCGGGGGGGGAGGCGGAGTCGTTCGGGGATGCGATGCGCCGGATCGCGTCGGGTCGGAGGGGGCACGGGGTGGTGGTGGTGATCAGCGATTTCCTGTTCCGCGAGGGTGTGGAGCGTGGTCTGAACTTCCTGCACGCGGGGTCGGCTGGCGGGGCGGATGCGTGCTGCGTGCAGGTGCTCTCGCCCGGGGAACTCGATCCTTCGGTTGAGTTGGAGCAGGGATTGCGCGGGGATGTGCGGCTGACCGACATCGAGACGGGTCTGCCGGCGGAGATCACGGTGTCCAAGGCGCTGCTCGATCGGTACCGGGCGCGGCTGGGGGAGCATATCGCGATGCTGGAGTTGCTCTGCCGGGCCAGGCGGATGCGGCATGTGCTGCTGAGCACGGCGGTGCCGGTGGAGACGGTGATCCTGGACTCGCTGCGGCGGCAGCGGCTGGTGGGATGAACGCGGCGCAGAAAAAACCCGCCACCGGGGGCGGGTCGCTGTGAGGATCGGTTGCGGTCGCGGCTCAGCGGCGGCGGCGGATGCAGGCGAGGCCGCCGACGGCGAGCAGGGAGGCGGCGCCGGGGGTGGGGACGAGGCGGTACTTGTACTCGACCTCGTACTCGAGGGCGGCGGCGGTGGCGAACTGAGTGATGAGGTTGCCGGCGCCGGAGCCGAAGGAGGAGCCGGCGGCGTTGGCGATGAGGTCGACGAAGGCGACATCGCTGAACTGGGCGAGGACGCCGGCGTCGGTGGAGGACTCGTTGACATTGCCGAAGCCCTGGAGGCCGAGGAGGGAGACGCCGGAGGTGCCGCCGAAGTCGATGTTGCCGTCGAAGGCGTCGGCGTTGAAGGAGGTGTTGACGACGGGGATGACCTCGGCGAGCTGGGTGTTGGTAGCCATGAGCTCGAGGGTGAGGGTGGCCTGGAGGGCGAGGAAGATCTCGGCGGGGGCGGCGTCGAGGCTCTCGGCCTTGGCGTCGCCCTGGACCTCGCCGGCGAGGCGGATGTTGACCTCGACGAGTTCGCGGTTGCCGTTCTGGGTGTCGAAGCCGGCGATCTGGAAGGACTGGTTCCAGTTGGTGGTGGCCAGGCTGAACGAGCCGGAGTAGCCCTCGGTCTGGACGCCCGCGGAGGCGGCGACGGCGAGACCGGCCACGGTAGCGATCACGATCTTCATGCGGGGATTCCCTCTCTGCACACCTATTCAGGTGGACCGATCGCGCCACGCCGCGCGGATCGGCCGCCTGTTGGGGTCAACATGCCGCGCGGTGTGGGGCTTGCCAGCAAACAGAGAAGGAAATTCGCGTGCGTGCGTGCGTGCGTGCAGATTCTCGCGCGGGTCCCCCTTGGATCGGGTGGTGAGGCGGCGCGTGGTTGGTGCTCTAGGATCCTGTCGAACGGGTGTGTGCGGGGATCGGCTGCACGGGCCCCGTGGGCTCGGCCGATGAGCGGGGGGAAACTGTTGCTTGGAGCGGAGTGATCGATGAAGAAGTCAGAGGCGGGGAGCGCGCGTTTCAGGGCCGCGATCGTGGGCGGGACGGGGTACGGGGGGGCGGAGTTGATCCGGCTGCTGCTCGGGCACCCATCGGTGGCGTTGACGCGGGTGAGCAGCATCGACTCGGTGAACAAGCCGTTGGAGGCGGTGCACCTGAGCCTGCACGAGACGGGTTTGACCTTCGAGGAGATTCCGCTGGAGGAGACGGCCCGGGGTGTGGATGTGCTGTTCCTGGCGCTGCCGCACAAGATTCCGGCGACGATGGCGCCGGCGTTGGAGCGGCTCGAGTGCCGGGTTGTCGATCTCTCGGGGGATTTCCGCCTGCGGAGCGCGGCGGACTACGCGGCGTTCTACGGCGGGGCGCACCCGCACCCGGAGCAGCTGGACGGGCGGTGGGTCTTCGGGCTTCCGGAGGTGTACCGGGAGGAGATCCGTTCGGCGCGGCGGGTGGCGTCGCCCGGGTGCTTCGCGACGACAATCATGCTGGGGCTGTTGCCCTTGGCGCGGGCGGGGCTGCTGCGTGGGGCGGTGCAGACGGTGGCGTCGACGGGTTCGTCGGGGAGCGGGGCGTACGCGAAGGAGGGGACGCACCATCCGATTCGGGCGAACAACCTGAAGTCGTACAAGCATCTGAGCCACCAGCACACGCCGGAGATCATGCGGATCCTGCGTGAGACGGCGGCGGCCGGGGGGCATGACTCGCGGTTTGCGCTGCACTTCATGCCGCGGTCGGCGCCGATGCCGCGTGGAATCCTGGCGACGAGTTTCGTGAGGCTGCCCGAGTCGGCGACGAAGGGTGAGGTCGAGGCGCTCTATCGGGATTTCTACGAGGGGGCGGCCTTCGTTCGTGTGCTGGGGAGTGGAACGCGGACGGCGGAGGTGGTGGCGATCAAGGGGAGCATGTGGGTTGATCTTTCCTGGGCGTTGTCGGAGCCGGACGGGGAGGGGCGGCAGTTGGCGGTCGACACGGCGCTGGACAACCTTGTGAAGGGCGGGGCCGGGCAGGCGGTGCAGTCGATGAACCTGATGCTGGGGCTGCCCGAGGGTCAGGGGATCGATGCGCCGGCGATGTGGCCCTGAGGACGCGATGACCACGGCGGTGCTGAAATTTGGTGGGGAGATCGTTGCGGACACGGCGCGGCTGATGTCGGCGATGGGGGAGGTCGCGGGGCTGACCTGCGCGGGGTGGCGGTTCGTGCTGTGCCACGGGGGGAACCCGCAGGCGAACGCGCTGACGGCGGCGCTTGGTCTGGAGCGGAAGCAGGTCGGCGGCCGGCGTGTGACGGACGCGGCGACGCTGCGGGTGATGAAGCAGGTGCTTGCGGGTGAGTGCAGCGTTGATGTGGTGGCCGCGGCGGCGGGGGTGGGGCTGCGGGCGGTGGGGTTGAGCGGGGTTTCGGCGGGGCTGGTGACGGCGGTTCGGAGGCCTCCGAAGGTGGTCTCGGGCGGTGGGGCGGAGCCGGTGGATTTCGGGTTGGTGGGCGATGTGAAGCGGATCGAGACGGGTTTGATCGAGCACCTGTGGCGAGGGGGATACACGCCGGTGCTGAACTCGCTCGGGATCAGCGAGCGTGCCCCGTCGGAGGGGCGGCCCTGCGAGGTGTACAACATCAACGCGGACACGGTGTCGACGGCGCTGGCGGCGGCGTTGGGCGCGGATCACCTGTTCCTGATGACGGGTGTGCCCGGGGTGCTGCGGGACAAGGACGATCCGGGGACGCGGATCCCGCGCCTTACGGGGCCGGAGGCGCGGCGGGCGATCGAGGCGGGGGTGATCGTTGGGGGGATGATCCCGAAGGTGGAGGAGGCGCTCGAGAACTTGGAGCGGGGCGTGGGGGCGGTGCACATCATTGGGGCGGAGGCGGGGGCGCTGCGTGCGGAGGCGGAGTCACCCGGGAGCCGGGGGACGGTGCTGGTCGGGGGGTGAGGCGACGGGGGCGGCGCCGTAGAATGGGACGCGGGGTCTTCCCGGCGTGGCCGCCTTAGCTCAGTTGGTAGAGCATTGGTTTTGTAAACCAATGGTCGCCGGTTCGAGTCCGGCAGGCGGCTCTTCGAACGCTCTTCGGCGTGCGGCGGTGGCGTGGCGCGCGGCGGGGCCGAGAGACGCTGATGACGATGCTGCAGACCGATCTTGCCGGCCTCTCGCTGCGGAACCCGGTGATCCTGGCGGCGGGGACGGCGGGTTCGCTGGATGAGATGGGGGATGTGCTGGACCTCTCGCGGGTGGGGGCGGTGGTGACGAAGTCGATCACGCCCGAGGCGCGGAAGGGGAACCGGGCGTGGCGCGTGGCTCCGGTGAAGGCGGGGATGCTGAACGCGATCGGGCTCGCGAATGTGGGGGTGGGGCACTTCGTGGAGCACATCGCGCCGAAGGCGGCGGGGGTGCCGACGGTGGTCTTCGGGTCGGTCGCGGGGTTCTCGATCGAGGATTATGTGCGTGTGGCCGGGGAGCTCGACGAGGTGGGGGCGATTCCGGCGGTGGAGTTGAATGTCTCGTGCCCGAATGTGGCGCACGGGGTGGAGTTCGGGGCGGATCCTCGGCTGCTCGGGGAGTTGGTGCGTGCGGTTCGGGGCGTGCTTGCGCGGACTCGTTTGTTCGTCAAGTTGCCGCCGGTGGCGGTGGGGACGCCCCATTCGATCGTGGAATTGGCGCGGGCGGCGGTCGAGCCCGGGCCCGGGGCGCGGCCCGGGGGGCCCAACGGGCGTCCGGGGGCGGACGGGTTGTCGCTGTGCAACACGACGCCGGGGATGGCGATCGATGTGCGGACGCGGGAGCCGAGGCTGGGGAATGTGACGGGTGGGCTGTCCGGTCCGGCGGTGCACAACATCGTCGTGCGGCTGGTGCACCTGGTGTATCGGGGGATCGCGCGTGAGACGGGGACGCCGCTCGTGGGGATCGGCGGGGTGATGCATTGGGACGACGCGGCGGAGTTGATTCTGGCGGGGGCGAGCGGGGTGCAGGTCGGGACGGCGCTGTTTGCGGATCCGGGGGCGCCGGTGAAGATCTCGCTGGTCTACGAGAAATGGGCGCGGTCGCAGGGGGTCTCGTCGGTGGCGGAGTTGGTGGGGGCGGTGCGGGTGTGAGCGGGGCGATGCGCGGGCTGGAGGACGCTCGTGCTCTGTGCGCGGGCGCCCGATCTCCACCACGCGCCGCTGACGCGGCGGGTGGTGGCACCATCGGCGCACAGGTTGGAGGGGACCGGGGGCGAATCAGTCTTCGGCGTGGAGGGGCGGGGCGGCGTCGTGGCGGACCGCCTCGCGTGCGGCTGCGCCGTGGTCGGGGAAGTCGGTGAAGAGGCCGTCGACCCCGATGGCGAAGAAGACGGACATCTCGTCCTCGTCGTTGGCGAAGGTCCACGGGTAAAGGGCCAGGCCGATCTCGCGGGCTTCGACGAGGGTCCGGGCGATCTCCCATCGGTCGTTGCGTTTCTCGAGGAGGAGTGAGCGCTTGGGGCCCAGGGCGGAGCAGGTGCGAGCGGCGCGTTCGAGGGTGGCGCGGTCGACGGGGTCGGCGATGAGGTAGGCCATCGGGAGGGTCGAGCCGAGGTCCTTCCGCATGGCCTCGAGGGAGGCGAGATCGAAGCACTGCACGGCGCAGCGGGCGTTGGGGCCTTCGTAGCCGTGGGCGGTGAGGGACTGGAGGAGGACGGGCTCGATGGGGATTCCCTCGCTGCGGTGGAAGGCGGGGTCCTTGGGCTCGGGGATGACGCCGACGGTTCGTCCGGTCCGGGCGTTGAGTTCGGCGAGGAGGGTGAGCGTCTCGTTGAGGGTGGGGATGGTTTGGCCCGGAAGGCGGGGTCGGCCTTCGCGGCCGAGTTTGGCGAGGGACTTGATCTCGGCGAGCGTGAAGTCGATGGCGTAGCGCTTTCCGTCGGGGCGTGCGCGGTCGGGGAACTTGGTTGCGGCGTCGGTGGTGTCGTCGAGGGTGAGGTCGTGGAGGCAGATGGGGACGGCGTCTCGGGTGAGGACGACATCGGGTTCGAGGACATCGGCGCCCATGAAATAGGCGGCGGCGTAGGCGGCGAGCGTGTGCTCGGGGAGATAGCCGGACGCGCCGCGGTGGGCGATGACGAGGGGCTGTCCGTCGGGGCGGACGGCGTTTCGGAAGGCGCAGGCGGGGGCGTCGGCGAGGTGGAGTCGCGGGTCGGTGAGAACGAGGGCGCCTCCGCCGATCTCGATGGCGTCTTGCTGCTGGGGGAGCGCGTCGGGGTCGCGGGAGGGCGAGGGCGCGCTGGGCTGGGCGGCGGTGATGGCGGTGGTGAAGAGCAGGGCGGCGAGTGTCCGCTTGGGGCTCATCGTGGGGGCTCCTCGTCGGCGAGACGGGCGTGGAGGACGCAGTCGCCGGTGATCATCTTCTGGACGGGGCACTTCTCGGCGATCTCGAGGAGGCGGGCTCGCTGCTCGGCGTCGAGGTCGCCGTCGAAGCGCATGGTGACTTCGATACGGGGCACCTTGCGGGGAAGGGCGTCGTCGGGCTGGCGCATGTCCTGGGTGATGTCGCAGGTGGCGCCGGTGAGGGGCCAGCCCTTGCGGTCGGCGTACATGCGGGCGGTCATCGCCTTGCAGGCGCCGATGGCCATGAGGAAGAGTTCGACGGGGGTGGGGCCGAGGTTCTGGCCTCCGAGTGCGACGGGCTCGTCGCAGGTGACCTCGTGGGCGTCGCCGGCGGTGCAGCGGGTGCGGTAGTTGTCTGCGGCGATGGAGACGGTGGCGCGGCGGGGGCGTTCTTCGGGCATAAAAAGAGGATAGCGGGGCCCGTTGGGGCGGGCTGGGTTGTGAGGCTGTGGACGCCGAGAGAGAGGAGGCAAAAAGGCGATCCGCCCGACCACCGGAGGCGTTCGGGCGGATCATGGGGGGGCTTGGGTTGGGTGGGCTTACTTCTGGACCGTGTCGAGGCCCTGGACATGCTTGAGGCCGCGGCGGCGGTCGCGGATGCGGCGGCTCTTGCCGACGCGGTCGCGGAGGTAGTAGAGCTTGGCGCGGCGGGCGTCGCCGCGGCGGACGACCTCGATCTTGGCGAGGAAGGGGCTGTGGAGGGGCCAGGTCCGCTCGATGCCGACATTGTCGACGATGCGGCGGACGGTGATCATCTCGCCGATACCGCGGCCCTTGCGGCTGATGAGAACGCCCTGGTAGACCTGGATGCGTTCTTTCTCACCCTCGACGATGCGCTGGTGGACATTGATGGTGTCGCCGATGTCGAAGAGAGGCAGGTCCTTGTTCAGGGTTGCCTCGTTGATGGACTCGATGATCTGCTGGGTGCCCATGGGGATCGCTCCGAAGCCTCGTCCGGCCCTTGTCGCGGGGTCCGGCGGGACCGCCAGTGTAGGCCGGCCCCCTGGGCGGGGTCCAATCGACGGGCGGCGGGAGGGGGCTTCGGGGAGAAGGCGGCGAGGTCTGGGGGCCTGGGTTCACCGCTTCCGGGGCTGCCCCGGGGATCAGATGGGCCCTGAAACGGTGCCCTGGACGGGGCGGTCTTCGAGGGCCATGGCGTGGGAGGGGGCGGAGGCCGGCGACTCGCCCTCGACAGGGAAGAAGCGTGAGCCGTAGAGGCGGACGCGGCGGTTCGCGGTGGACCTCGGGAGCATGGTCTGGCCGAGGTAGACGGCGGCGAAGAGGAGGGCGTTGACGGCGAACATGGGGAGCCACGCGAAGGCGTTGAGGGACTCGGCGAGGTCGGCGGGGGTCTGGCCGAAGTAGACCATGATGCTGGTGACGACGACGACGGCGAGGCTGGTGGGGATGAGGGTCTGCCAGCCGAGCATCATGACCTGGTCGTAGCGGAGGCGTGGGAGGGTCCAGCGGATGAGCATCTCGAAGCAGATGACGAGGACGACCTTGGCGAGGTAGACGGCGATCTTGGCGAGGACGGCGGCGAAGCCGGTGGCCTCGGGGCTGAGCCAGTGGTCTTCGCCCAGGCCGAGCCAGCCGAGGGGGAGGTGGTACCCGCCGAAGAAGAGGAGGACGAGGAAGGCGGCGGAGGTGACCATGTGGGCGTATTCGGCGAGGAAGAAGAGGGCGAAGCGCATGGAGGAGTACTCGGTGTGGTATCCACCGACGAGTTCCTGCTCGGCCTCGGCGTTGTCGAAGGGGGCGCGGTTGGCCTCGGCGAGGATGGCGATGAAGAAGAGGAGGGCGGCCATGGGCTGGGCGAGGATGAGCCAGCCGTGCTGGACCTGGTAGTCGATGAGCTTGGTTGGGATGACGGAGCCGACGACGAGGAGGGCGGCCATGAGGCTGAGGCCGAGGGGGATCTCGTAGGAGATCATCTGGGCGGTGGCGCGGAGGCCCCCGAGGAAGGAGAACTTGCTGTTTGAGGCCCATCCGCCGAGGGTGACGCCGTAGACGCCGAGGGAGGCGACGGCGAGGAGGTAGACGATTCCGATGTTGACATCGGCTCCGGCGATGAGGACCTTTCCGCCCTGGATGGTGCCGAAGGGGGTGGGGATGTCGCCGAGGTGCCACCACCCGCCCCAGGGGATCACGACGAAGCCGATGAGGGCCGGGATGATGATGAGGACAGGTGCGAGGGTGAAGAGGATCTTGTCGACCTTGCCGGGGGTGTAGTCCTCCTTGAGGAGGAACTTGATGCCGTCGGCGAGGGGCTGTCCGAGGCCGAGGACGCCCTTGAGGGGCCCGTCGGTGCCGAGGAACTTGAGGAAGGGGAGGCCGAAGTCGAAGCCGACGCGGTTGGGCCCGATTCGGTCCTGGATGTAGGCGGAGATCTTGCGTTCGAGGAAGACCGAGTAGGCCACGACGATGAGGACGACATGCACCATGATCAGCAGCACATGGGCGCTGACGAAGAGCTGGGCGGAGATGTTGTCCTCGACGAAATTCCTGATCGCGTCCATAGGGGTGCAACTGTAGCGGCCCGGGGCGGGGTTCGCAGGGCGGTCAGCGGATCTCGAGCTCGCCGAAGTCATGCCAGGCGGCCCGGTCCCAGGCGTCGGATCCCGGGCGGACGGCGCGGTAGGCCATGCGGATCGCGGCGGCGGTGGAGACGACGGTTGTGATGCTGACGGTCTGGGCGTCGGGGCGGCTCATCAGGACGCTCTGGGCCCCGGCGGGATGGGGGAGGTCGGCCCAGCGGTGGGCGTGGAAGGCGTCCTGGGCCGCGGGGGAGGGGGCGGGGGCGACCATTTTCTCGAAGAGCGGGGTGCGGGGGGCGACGAGGTCGTCGCCGAGTCCTGAGGTGGGCCAGCAGACGGGCGTGGTGTGGTTGTCGTGGGTGAGGCGGCCGAGACCGGTCCATGTCCACGAGTTCACGCCGGTGGAGGGGCTGGCGGCGACAAGGCGGAACGGGGCGAAAAGCCCGGGCTCGAGGCGGGCGACCGCGGGGGCGATGTCGCTGGCGGGCAGGGCGAGGAGGGCGGGGATGATCAGGCCTCGCGAGCGAAGGGCTGCGCGGTCGAGGGGTGGGGGAGGTGTGGGGTTGACATTCATGACGGCGAGGACAAGGCCGTCGGCGCGGGCGGCGATCCAGGTGCCGCCGGCGTCTGGGTCACGGGGGCTGAGGACCTCGAGGGTCGGGTTACGGCGCCGGGTCGGGGGCTCGGCGGGGGAGCGGGTGCGTTGCTCGTCGCGGCTGTGGACGAGGCGGAATCCTCCGGGGACGGTGATGATCGAGACGGTGCACACGCGGGGGGCTCGGTCAGCGGGCCGGGCCGCGTTCGAAGTTCAGGGTCGAAGGGGCGCGGCCGAACCCGGCGGGGAGTGGGGCGTGGAACTCGGCGGCGACGGCCTTGATGAGGGCGTTGTGGTGGATGGCGTGGTGGGTGGCGAACCAGAGCTCGCGGAGGAGGGTGGATTCCATCTCGACCTCGTCGCCTTCTCCGTTGACCATGGCGACGACGCGGATGGGGAAGCCGAGTTGGGTTTCGTCGAGGCCCTGGAGGCCTTCGGCGAGCGAGGCGATTTCTTCGAGCGCGGCGGCGCGGTCGTGCTCGACGGGGACGCCCCTGTCGCGGCGGTCGTAGGCGACGCGGCCGTCGTGTCGGTAGCCGTCGAGGAGTTTGCGGAAGTGGTCGAGGGCGTGTCGGACATGCTGGCCGATGGCGGCGCCCTGGGAGCCCGGGGTGCGGTACTGGTGGTCGGTGAGGCCTGCGATGGTCTCGGCGGTCTGGTCGAGGATCGCGTGAGCGGAGCGGGGCACGAGTTCGGTTGCCTGGGGCATGTCGGGTTCCTTTCCGCGGCCCACCCCCATGGGCCGGTTGCGATCGGGGCGGTCAGGCGTGGACGGGCCCGGCGATGGCGGTGACGGCGTCGACGAATTCGCGGTGGTTGGCGCAGCGTGGGCACTTGTGCTGGCCGCCGAGTTTTCCGCGTGCCTGCATCCAGGCGTGGAAGGCGCCCGGGGGGACGGGGGTGATGGTGGGTGGGCCCATGCCGAGATCGTCGCCCCGCTTGGTGGTGTAGTCGACATTCTGTGCCTTGAGCGAGGCGTCGAAGCGGTCGGCGAAGGCGGCGATTCGGCGTTCGTCGTGGGATTCGAGTTCGATGACGAGCTCGAGGCCGGCCTGTCGCCCCGGGGCGGGGTAGACGGGGGCCGCGGTGAACTCGCCGACGGGGATGCCGGTGGCGTCGCGTGCGGCCTCGACGGCGCGTTCGATGTGCTCGACGATGAGGTTCTCGCCGAAGGCGTTGATGAAGTGGCGGTGTCGTCCGACGATGCGGAGTCGGGCGGGCCCGGTGCCGCCGCGGGCGCCGAGGTCGGCGCAGACCTCGTCGAACTCGACGACATCGCCGATGTTGTACCGCCAGAGGCCGGCGCAGGTGGTGAGGACGACGATGTAGCGGACGCCCGGCTCGACGGTTGCGGGGGTGAAGGCGGGGGCCTCGGGGGGGACGGTGCCGTCGTTGTTGAGGGATTCGAGGGGGACGAACTCGTAGTAGTTGCCGAGGTCGGTGAGGAGGCGCATGGCGGGGTGGTCGGGGTGGTCCTGCATGGCGATGAAGGCCTCGCTGGCGGGGTAGAGCTCGTGGCGGACGGGGATGTCGCCGTCGGGCGAGCCGGTGAAGAGTTCTCCGATCCGTGGTTTGAAGGGCCCGTAGCGGACGCCGCCGTGGACGAAGACGCGGAGGTTGGGCCAGACCTCGCGGATGCAGCGGGCGCCGGTGAGTTCGAGGATTCGCTTCATGAGGACGACGGTCCAGGAGGGCATGCCGCTGATCATGCGGATGTCCTGGTGCCTGGTGAGGTCGGCCATTTTCTCGATCTTCTCGGGCCAGTCGCTGAGGAGGGCGATCTCGGGGCCCGGGGAGTAGATGGCGGAGATGGGCCATCGGATCATCGGGGTGACGAGGCCCGAGAGGTCGGCGGTGACGATGCCGTGGGCGTTTGGGCGGAGGTCGCTGGACCCGCCCAGGAAGAGGCAGCGTCCGTCGGTGATGTCTCCGAGGGAGACGCCTCGGGCGCGGAGGCTGGCGAAGATGTCCATGCTCGCGAGGAAGTTTGAGCGGAGCATCTGGTCCGAGACGGGGATGAACTTGTCTCCGGCGGTGGTGCCGCTGGTCTGGGCGAAACGGGTGACGAGCCCGGGCCAGAGGACATCGGGCTCGGCGGCCTCGCGCATGCGTGCGATCTCGTCCTTGAAGCCGTACCAATCGCGGACGGGGAGGGCGGCGCGGTAGGCCTGGATGAGGGCGGCGTCGTCGGCGAGGGAGGCGAGTCTTGCGAAGTCGTTGGCCCGGCCGAAGGTGGTCGTGGCGGCGCGGCGGAGCAGGCTGCGCAGGGTGGCGGCCTGAGTTGGCATGGTGGAGCGGCGCCAGTGTTCGCGGTCGGCGATGAGGCGCGCCCTGCGGGCGACGCGAGCGCTCAGCCCCCAGCCGACGGCGCGTGTCCAGGGCATTGTTCAGTCTCCGTGGTTTTCCGGCTCGCCTTCGAGTTCGCGGACAAAGGCGGTGAGGGACTCGGCGAAGATGCCTGGGGCTTCGAGCATTGGGGTGTGTCCGCAGCGATCGACCCAGACGATGCGGGCGTTGGGCATGAGATCGAGGAAGCCCTGGGCGGCGGAGGGTGGGGTGACGACATCCTCGCGGCCCCAGATGAGCAGGGTGGGGGCGGTGATCTCGCCGATCTGGTCGCCGAGGTGGTTGCGGCGGGCGGTGCGGCTGAGGCGGACCATGGCCCTCGATTTCGAACGCCTGCACGTCGGCCGAGCCGAGGTGTTCGGTCTCCGCGTCGAGCAGCCGCCCATACGGGCCGCCGACGCAATAGGGACGAAGCGCCTGCTTCAGATCGTTCGACTGGAGCAGAACGTTCAGGCCGGTGATAGTCCGCTCCTCGACCGGCGCCGAGGCGAGCGAGGTCAGCGCGGTCCAGATATGCTCCTTTGCCTCGGGCGTGATCGTG
>DAINDF010000010.1:0-107215 GCA_036732005.1 Phycisphaerales bacterium | reverse complement strand
CGTGGGCGCGGTCGATGTCGTCCTCGTGCATGGCCCTTGGGTCGTAAAAGAGTTAGCTGATCATCTCGGCGACACATTCTCTGGGGGGGCGGATGGGGGCGCCCAGGACGAGGGTTCGTTCGAAGAGGCCGCTGGAGCCGGCGAGGACGAGGCCGCGGACGAGGTCGGGGCGTTTGATGGCGACGCGGAGGGCGACATGTCCGCCGAAGGAGTTGCCGGCGAGCACGGTGGGGCGGGCGAGGTGGTCTTCAAGGAAGGAGATTGTGAGCGCGGTGACGCCCTGGATGGTGCAGTCGGAGCCCTTGAGGTCGAGGAGGGGGAGTTCGAGGAGGGTGCCGCGGACCTCACCCATGCAGCGGGTGATCACGCCGCCCCAGTGGTCGTTGAGGCCGACGAGGCCGTGGAGGAAGACGACATCGGGGCCCGATCCGACCTGGACGACTTTGCCGGGGACGGGTCCTGCCTCGCCCTGGAGGACGATGTTCCTGGCGGAGGAGTCTTCCCAGGGGAGGACCCGGGCTTTCTGGGGCAGGCCCGGGGCTTGGGGGGATGTCTCGGCGGCTCGGGTCACTCGTGCTCTTGGTGATGTTTGCGGGTTCGGTGCCGTGGCGTTTCGTGTGGAGTGAGACTTTACGGCTCCCGACCGGTCAGGACACGGGGGCGGGGGCATCCTTGGGATCTTGGGCGACCACCCCGTCCACAAGCCGGACGACCCTGTCGGCCCGGTCGGCAACATGCTGGTCGTGGGTGACCATGACGATGGTGAGGCCGAGACGGGCCCTCAGGGTGGCGATGGCGTCGAGGATTGACTCGCCGGTGGCTCGGTCGAGGTTCCCGGTGGGCTCGTCGGCGAGGAGGATGCGTGGTTCGTTGATGAGGGCGCGGGCGATGGCGACGCGCTGGCGCTCTCCACCCGAGAGTTCGCCCGGTCGGTGTCGGAGGCGGTGGGCGAGCCCGAAGGCATCGAGGAGGTCGGCGGCGCGGCGGGCGATCGCGCCGCGTTTTGCGAGATACCCAAAGCGGCCGTGGCGGACCATGGCGCCGACGGTGACATTCTCCAGGACGCGGAGTTCCGGGAGGAGGTGATAGAACTGGAAGACGAAGCCGACCTGGCTCGCCCGGTATCGATCGAGTTCGGCAGAGGGCATGTCGCCGAGAATGCGGTTGTCGTAGGCGATGCGGGCGGGGGGCTTTCGGTCGGGGCGGTCGAGGCCTCCGAGGAGGTGAAGGAGGGTGCTCTTGCCGGAGCCGGAGGCGCCGAGGACGGCGACGCATTCACCCTGTTCGACGGAGATGGAAAGGCCCCGAAGGACGGGGACGCGGACGCGGCCCATGCGGTAGGTCTTGTGGAGGTTCTCCGCGGCGATGATTGGTGTGGTGGTCATCGTCTACTCGAAACGGAGGGCGCGGACGGGGTCCATTAGGCCGGCGCGGGTGGCGGGGATTGCGGCGCCGACGAGGCAGGTGAGGATGCCGGCGGAGACGACCGTTGCGGCTTTCTGCCAGTCCATGTCGGAGGGGATCTCGAAGAAGTAGTAGACGGAGGGGTCCCAGATGACGAGGCCAAGGTTCTGGCCGAGCCACTCGTGGATCTCGTTGATGTTCCGGACGATGGCCCAGGCGGCGAGGAATCCGGCGCCTGAGCCGACGATGCCGACGGCGGCGCCGTATCGCAGCCAGAGCCAGGTGATGCCGGGGGTGCTTGCTCCGAGTGATCGGAGGATGCCGATGTCCTTGGTCTTCTCGCTGACCATGCTCCAGAAGATGGCGAGGACGAGGAAGACGGTGGTGAAGCAGACGAGGCCGAAGACGAAGAGGACGAGGCCGGTCTCCTTCTCGACGGCGGCGATCATGGAGCGGTTAAGGTCACGCCAGGAGCGGATGACGATGGACCCCTGCGCGGGCACCTCGCCTGGGTGGGCCTTGGCGAACTCTGCATAGATCTGCTCGCAGGCCTCCCGGAAGCGGAGGATCTCGGACTCGGTCTCGACGGGGACGCCCTGGGCGGCGCGGACGAGGACGGTGGTGACCCGGGCGGGGTCGATGCCGACGACCCGGGCGGACTGCTCGACAAGGCGGCCTGTTGCGGGGTCGAAGGCGAACGGAGACTCGGGCTGCTCGATGCGTTCGGCGCGGTCCATCTTGAGCATGCGCTGGACGAGGTCGAGCCGGGCGAAGAGTGTCTGGGAGTCGGCCTCGTAGATGCCGGAATGGAACTCGTTGGCGACGGGGATGGTGCGGGTGGCCATCTCGACGCCTCTGCCCCGGCTGTCGAGGGGCATGAGGTGGAGGGTGACCTCGGTGTCGGGGAGGAACAGGTTGATGTTGGCGGTTTCGCCTTCGCGTGTGGCGCGGGCCGGGGCGCCGGGGACATAGACCCCGGAGGGGAGGCGGAAGTTCCACCCGCTGAGTTCGATGCCGAGGACGGCGGCGGCGCTGCCGTCGGGCTTGGTGAGGGTCAGGCCGGCGTCGTGGCGTGCGGCCCAGTCTTCGCCTGCGAAGTAGCCGCTCTGGCCGAGGCGTGGGTCGAGTCGTTCGGCGTCCTTGCGCATGGGGGTGGCAAGGGGTTTCCACCATACGGTGTCGGCGTAGCCGGTGACGCGGGCGTATCGCTCGCCTTCGACCCCTTTGACGAGGACGCCGTGGACCTGGTCGTCGGGGAGGGCGACGACGCCGAAGCTCTCGATGACGGGCGCCGCGGCGGCGACCCGCGGGTCGGCTTCGAGGCGTTGGCAGAGGTCGTCGTAGTAGGGGAATCCGACATTGGGCCAGTGGATGGAGACATCGCCGATGAGGGTCCTGCCGGAGCGGAGGAGGGTGTTGAGGAACCCCCCCATGACGGACCATGTGACGAGGACGGTGGCGACGCTGAGCATGACCGCCGCCATCGCGAGGAGGGGCATGATCTTGCTGGTCAGGTACTTGCGGGTGAGCAGGGCCTGGTACACGCGCGTTCGCCGTCCTTGGGGAAGAGAGTGGGGCCCGGGGGGGACGCCCATGGTACCGCGTTGTCCGCGGTTCCGGGGGGGTGGCGGCAATTTTGGCTTCGCCGCTGCAGCCGGCGGGGCGGATGCACGATAACTAGGTGCATGTCCACGCAGGATGGGCAGCATGGCCGTATGAGGCCGCCGGGACGGCGGGAGGAGCCGGTGCCTCTGGTGACCGTTGTCGGTCGGCCGCTTCCGCCGACTCGGCCTGTTCGGCGGCCTGATGCCCCGGAGCTCAGTGCGGCTCGGGAGTGCGGGCAGTGCCGGGCGTGCTGCCGGCTGCCTGACATCCCCGAGTTGGGCAAGCCGATCGACACCTGGTGCCGGCATTGCGACACCGAGTCGGCGTCGGCGCCATGCCGGATCTACGCGGATCGCCCGCAGGTTTGCCGTGACTTTGACTGTGCGTGGAAGCAGGGGCTTGGGGATGACCTGGACCGGCCGGACATTCTCGGGGTGATGTGGCAGACGGTGACAATGGCGGACGGGGAACCGGGGCTCGGGGTGGTGGAGTTCCGCGCTGGGGCGCTGGACACTCCGCGGGTGCGTCGGCAGCTGCGTGTGTTCGAGTCCCGCAAGCCGGGGCGTATCGTCATCCGCCGGGCGGCGGAGGCTCGTTTCTCGCCGGTGAGCGTGTTGATCGAGGGCAAGCCGATGCGGCCTGAGGTCCGGACGCGTCCGGCGGGTTGAGTCGGCGGGAGGGGCTGGGCTCGTACCATTGGCCCGTGCTCGGGGTGCCGCTCCAGATTGGCCCGGTTCGGCTGGCGACGAACCTGATGCTCGCGCCGATCGCGGGGTGGTCTGACCTTGCTTGGCGTGTGACCTGCCGTGAACTCGGGGGCGTGGGGCTTGCGTGCACGGATCTGCTGAGCCCGCACGGGCTGCTCGCGGGTGGGGAGAAGTCGGTCGATCTGGCGCGGACGAACGACCTGGACCGGCCGGTGGGGATGCAGTTGTACGGGTCGGACGCTCGCCTGCTGGCGGACGCGGCGCGGTGGTGCGTCGATCACGGGGCGACGGTGGTCGACATCAACATGGGGTGCCCGGTCGACAAGGTGACGAAGCGGGACGGCGGGTCGAAGCTGATGTGCGATGTTCCCGGGGCGGTGCGGATCGCCGAGGCGGTGCGGGCGGCGCTGCCGGGGGGCGTGCCGCTGACCTGCAAGATGCGGCTGGGGTGGGACGAGGCGGCGTACGACGCGGGGTGTGCGTGCGACCTTGCGGTTCGGCTGGCGGGCGTGGGCGTCGCGGGGGTGACGGTGCACGGCCGGACGACGGAGATGCTGTTCAAGGGCTCGTGCCGGCACGAGGGGATCCGGCGCGTGGTGGAGGCGGTGGGGGAGGCGACGGGGCGGTACACGGGCGCCGTGGGCGGGGGGGTGCCGGTGATCGGGAACGGCGATGTGGTGGCGCCTGGGGACGCGGTGTCGATGATCGACGAGACGGGGTGCGCGGGGGTGATGATCGGACGGGGCGCTTTTGCGATGCCGTGGATCTTCCGGATGGCGTGGGCGGCTCAGACGGGGACTGGGGCGATTGAGCCGACGGAGGACGAGAAGCTCGACATCGTGCTCGCGTACTTCGATCGGATGTGTGCGTACCGGGATGAGCGGTACGCGCTGCACCGGATCGGGCACAAGATCAGCCGGATCGGCAAGCACATCAACGGGTCGCACTCGCGCCCTTTGAAGGAGGCGATCCGGAACGCGGGTTCGGCCGGGGAGGTCCACCGGGCGGTCGAGGCGTGGCGGCGGGGGGAATTGGCCGAGCCGGTCAGTTCACGGGAAGGCCGACCGACCTGAGAAGGTCTTCTGGCCGGCTCTCGAACTTGAGGCGTTTCATTGTCGCCTCGGGGATGAAGCCCTGGGCGTGGGCGTGGTTGAGGAAGGCGCGGAGTGGGGTGTAGAAGCCTTCGACATCGAGGAAGCCGACGGGCTTGTCGTGGATGGCGAGCTGGTTCCAGGTGATGGCCTCGAAGATCTCGTCGAGGGTGCCGACGCCGCCCGGGAGGGCGAGGAAGGCGTCGGCGCGGTCGGCCATGATCTGCTTGCGCTCGTGCATGGTGTCGATGACGATGAGTTCGGAGACGCCTCGGTGGGCTTTCTCGGCCTCGACCATGGAGCGTGGGATGACGCCGGTGACGCGGCCGCCGGCGTGCAGGGCGGCGGTGGCGAGTTCACCCATGAGGCCGCCGCCTCCGCCGCCGTAGACGATGCCGATGCGTCGGTTGGCGAGCCGCGTGCCGATGTCGCGTGCGGCGTGGACGAATGCGGGGGCGAGGTTGTCGCGTGCGGAGCAGAAGACGGCGAGGGATGTGGTTGGCATAGGCCAGTTATACTCGTGCGATGCCAGAGGCGAGTTTGTTCAAGCCGCCGTATCGGCGAGAATGGCCGGTAAAGCATCTGCTTGTGGCTTGGGTGGTTGGGCTGCTCATTTCGAGCATCCTGACGCCGGCGCTTGACGGCCCCGCGGCGAATCACGCGAGGGGATTGGCGCATGTGATTGTCTTCGGCGTGATTCTGATTCGCATTATCGTCGCCGGGATTCTTCACGAAAAATCGATCGGCTGGGCGTTTTGGTTCCTGGTGACACTGTTCTTTGCGCCGATCTGGATATTTGTGCTTGAGCCGATTCTCTGGCAGTTTCGTTGAAACTCAGAGGCACCCCCTCCGACCCGCTGCGCGGGCCACCTCCCCCGTCGGTGACGGGGGAGGAGAGCGGACTCATGTCGCTTGGGTTCCACGTTTGGTTGCACGCCACCTCCGGCCTTCGCTTTGCTCCGGCCACCTCCCCCACAGGCGCGGGGGAGGGAGGGGAAAAACATGTCGCTGACGCTCCACGCTCTGACAGCACTGCTCGGCGACCTCCGCGTTGGACCCGCTGATGTTCCTCAGGAACTGCATGTCACTCGAAGTCGCCCTTGACGTCGATCTCGAAGGCGTGGGTGGACATGACCTCGTCCTTGGTCTTGGCGCCGTAGTTCTCGAAGCGGGCGATGATGGGTTCGGGGTCGTCGGAAGCGAGGGCGCCGAGGCGTTTCCACTTGTTGGCGAGGAGGGCGTCGAGGTCGGCGGCGGTGTTGCGGGCGTGGCCGGCGGGGTACATGACGAGGCCGGAGTCGGACTTGGCGCCGTCGCTGGTCTCGATGACGACGCTGGTCGGGATGCCGTCGGGGTACCTGCGGTCGTATTCGGGCCCGCCGTGGGCGAACTGGATCTTGTCCATGAGGGCCCGGGTCAGCGGGTTCTTGATCGCGTCGGCGGAGTAGTCCTCGGGCAGGAGGATGAGGTCCTCCCACCGCGTGGCCCGGCCGGCGGCCTTGCCCTCGATCGCCTTGCGCAGCAGGGTTGCGATGATGTAGACCATGGAGTGGTCGGCGGACTGACGCGTGGTGGGGTTGCGCTTGGCGGGGTCGCCGATGATGCCGAAGGCGGGCTCGTAGGCGGTGATGGTGATGGTCTTGATCGCTGCCCCGTTGCTCTCGAGGAGGGCGGGGCTGGCGGCGCAGAGATCGATCATGGCCTGGATGGCGCCCGCGGACTGGTGCTCGTAGAGGCCCAGTTTGAAATGCATGCCCATGACGGCGAAGTCGGCGCCCGTGCGGGCGAGATAGAGATCGAAGGGGCTGGCGTCCTTCTTTTCGGTGTTGGCGCTGGTCGCGTTGACGGGCTTGAACATCTGGCCCGGGCCCTCGAAGATGCGGAAGACGGCCTCGGGGTTGCGGAAGATGTCGCGCGGGCCGAGGAAGCCGCGCATGGAGCGCTGCACGCTGAGGATGGCGGCCTCTGTGCTGATCGCGGCGGAGGATCCCTTGGAGTCGCTGAGCTGCTTGCCGGCGCGGATGGCGCGGAAGGGGACATAGTGGGCGACGGTCATGCCGATGGCGCTCTCGATTTGCTCGGGGGTGGCGCCCATCATGGCGCCGTAGACGGCGGCGGAGGCGATGGCGCCGTGGAGGACATGGTCGATTTTGTAGGTCTTGAGGCTGAAGACCTCGGCGAGGCGTCCGCGGATCTCGTCGTGGCAGACCATCGCGAGGAGCGCCTTGGCGCCGCTGGCGCCGGTCATCTGGGCGGCGGCGATGGCGATGGGGTAGAAGTCGTTGTGGCCGAACTCGCCGGCGGTGTGGCCGCGATGGGGGTTGTAGCCGAAGTTGGTGCCGTTGCTGTCCCACTCGCGTACGGCGGCGCAGTTGGCGACGATGGCCTTCTCGGGGCGGACTGGGGCGGTGGAGCCGAAGACGGTGGCGCCCTTGCCGGCGGCGGGGTAGTCGAGGGCCTCCTGGCGGAGGATGGTGGGGGCGTTGGTGCCCAGGGCGAGGGCGGAGATTCCGCAGATGGCGGCGTCGGTCATGAAGCGGTTGGTCTGGCGGAGGACGGCTTGGTCGGGCTTTCCGGCGCGTGCGGCGTCGGCGGAGAGGAAGTCGATCGCGTACTGGGCGATGCCGAGGGCCTGGTTGGAGGCGGCGGGGAGATGGACGAACTGGTCGGGCATGGGTGGGCTCCGTGGTCGGGTGGGCTGAGACAATAGGAGGGTGAAGCGGGGGCGACAGGCCGGGCAGGCGATTCAGAACTCTTCAAATTTGGCGGTGAAGTGGCGGAGGGCCGGGGGTTCTTCGACGATGCGAAGGCCACGCAGGGCTCTTGCCTTTGCCTTGAGCGCGATGAAGACCTCGGCGACATAGTCGATGTGGCTCTGGGTGTAGACGCGGCGTGGGATCGCGAGGCGGACGAGCTCCATCTTGGGGGCCTCGTGCCCGGCCCCGCCGAACATGACGCTGCCGATCTCGCAGGATCGGATGCCGCCCTCTCGGTAGAGGCCGCAGACGACGGCCTGACCCGGGAACTGGGCGGGGGGGATGTGGGGGCAGAAGGCCTTGGCGTCGACATAGATCGCGTGCCCGCCGGGGGGCTCGACGATCTGGATGCCGGCTTCGAGGAGGCGTTCGCCCAGGTAGGCGGTGCTGCGGATGCGGTAGTGGAGGTAGTCCTCGTGGAGGACTTCTTCGAAGCCCTGGGCCATCGCCTCAAGGTCTCGGCCGCTGAGGCCGCCGTAGGTGACATAGCCCTCGGTCAGGATGAGCAGTTCGCCGGCGCGGCGGAGCAGGTCGGGCTCGCGCAGGAGGAGGACGCCGCCGATGTTGACGAGCCCGTCCTTCTTGGCGGAGATGGTGGCTCCGTCTGCGAGGTCGAACATCTCTCGGGCGATCTCCGCGACGGGGCGGTTCTGCTGGCCGGGCTCCCTTGTCTTGATGAACCAGGCGTTCTCGGCGAAACGGCAGGCGTCGAGGAAGAGGGGGAGGCGGCGCCGGTCGCAGACAGCCCGGGCGGCGCGGATGTTGGCGAGGCTGACGGGCTGGCCTCCTCCCGAGTTGTTGGTCACGGTGAGCATGACGCAGGGGATGCGGTCGGGGCCGACCTCGGCGATGAGGCGTTCGAGTGCGTTGATGTCCATGTCGCCCTTGAAGGGGTGGCGGTTGGCGGGCTCGGCGGCTTCGGGGATGGGGAGGTTGATGGCGGCAGCGCCGGAGTGCTCGATGTTGGCCCGGGTGGTGTCGAAGTGGGCGTTGTTTGGGACGATCTTGCCGGGGCCTCCGAGGAGCTCGAAGAGGATGCGTTCGCTGGCGCGTCCCTGGTGGGTGGGGAGGATGTGATCGAAGCCGGTGATCTGCTTCATGCGGTCTTCGAAGCGATAGAACGACCTGGCGCCGGCGTATGACTCGTCGGCGCGCATGACGCCGGCCCACTGCTCGGCGCTCATCGCGCCGGTGCCCGAATCGGTGAGCAGGTCGATGACGACATCGTCGGCGTGGACGAGGAAGAGGTTGAACGACGCCGACCGGAGGATCTGCTCGCGTTCGTCGGGCGTGCTCATCCGGATCGGCTCGACGGCCTTGATGCGGAAGGGCTCGATGATCGTGCGCATGCGGGGCCTCCGGGGATTGAGAATTCCCGATGATAGTGTCCCGAAGGGCGGGCTACCGGCCGATCGAGCCGGTGAAAACGAACCACCCGAGCCCGGTGAAGAAGGCCCACCAGCCGTAGAGGGCGTGCTCGAGGCCCGCGGCGAGGGCGCTGCGCGTGCGGAGGTAGGTCCACGCGAAGAGGGCGCCGCCGGGGAGGGTGAGCAGGATCGCTTCGAGGCTCCAGAATGGGATGTGGAGCCAGGCGAAGGCGATGACATTGAGGGCGAAGAGGGGCGTGGGTCGTCGGAAGAGCGGGGCGTACCGGTGGAAGAAGTAGGCCCTGTGGAGGATCTCCTGCGGATAGGCGCTGAGCCAGGGGTAGCCGATGGCGATGAGGAGGAGAATCCAGGGCGCTTCGCGCGGGAGGCGAAGAAAGGCCGAGGCCTGCTGACCGTCTGGGCGTGTGAACGCCATGACGGGGGTGAAGGCGTCGAGCGCCCAAGCAGCGGCGAGCATGAGTCCGGCCCCGAGGGTGAAGAGCCCGAGCACGCGGGGGAGGTCGCGTCGGCAGGCGCTCCAGTTCCAGAGGCGGCGGTTGTCGAAGGTCGGGTCGCGCCAGAGCACGATGGCGATCACCGCGGTGAACACGAGCAGGAGCGGGATCAGGGCCCGCGCGGCGACGCGGCCCGCGTCGAAGAGCGAGCCGGCCCCGATGGCCTCGAACCAGGGGCGGAAGCGTTGGTGGGGGTCGATGAAGGCCGCGACGAATGCGGGGACGGCGAAGAACAGGGCCGCCATCTCGATCCAGCGCCAGGCCCGGCGGCCCGGGCTCAGCGGGGGCGGTGAGGATGTGGGATTGTCGTTCGTCACGCCGGGGGCTTCGTCGCCCGTTCGTCTGCGGACGCGGCGGCCTGGTGATGGATCTCTCGGACACGCGGAAGGCAGGCGGGGTGCTCGCGTTGGAGCCAGCGGATCAGGCGCTCGCGGACATCGCAGCGGAGGTCCCACGCGGCGGGGGAATCACCGGCGGAGACGAGGACTCGGATCTTCATGGTGCGTTCGGTCGCGTCGGTGACCTGGAGCACCTTGATGCGTTTGTCCCAGTAGGGGTTGTCCTCGAGGATCCGGTCGAGTTCGGCCCGCATCTCGTCGAGGGGGCAGGTGTAATCGACGAACAGATCGATCGAGCCGATGATGTCCGCGCGACGGCGGGTCCAGTTCTGGAATGGCTCTTCGATGAACTTGGAGAGGGGCACGATCAGGCGTCGCTCGTCCCAGATCCGAACGACGACATAGGTGGTGGTGATCTCCTCGACCCAGCCCCATTCCCCTTCGATGACGACGGCGTCGTCCAGGCGGATCGGCTCGGTGATCGCGATCTGGACGCCCGCGATGAGATTCCCGAGCGTGGGCTTTGCGGCGAAGCCGACGGCGACGCCCACGAGGCCCGCCGAGGCGAGCAGGCCCGTGCCGACCTGCCGCATCGCGGGGAAGCACATGAGCATGGTGGCGGCGCCTGCGACGGCGATGACGAGCATCGCGGAACGCGTCAGCACGCGGGCGCGGGTGTGCATCCGGCGGGCCTTGAGGTTGTCGCGCACGCGGATGTCGTAACGGGCCATGATCAGGTCGTCGATGACGGCCACCGCGCCGATGAGCACCCAGGTGAGGGAGCCCGCGAGCAGGGCCCGGAGCACCTGGAGGGCGACCTCCCGTTGCCCGGGTTCGAGGGGGAAGAGGTGTTGGGTGACAAGGCCTGCGAGCACCCAGGCGAGGGCGAGCGTCGACCGACGGGTTCGTTTGAGGAACGCGGTCTCCGCCAGGACCTTCTCCCGGCGGGCGACTCGGGTCAGCAGGCCGTGGGCGAGGCGCTGGGCGGCGGTGAATGCCAGGAGGGCGGCGGCGAGGGTCGCCCAGGCGAAGCCCCAGGGGCCCATCGAGTCCTGGATTGCCACAAGCCACGCGGTCACGACCTACCCTCCCCTCGTTCGGGCCCCGTCCGCCCCCGCGACCCGGGCCGAGACCAACGGAGAACAGCCATGTCGAGCAACCAGCCCGTCATCGTCGCCGCCAAGCGTACCCCCATCGGCCGATTCCTTGGCGGCCTCGCCGGAGTCCCCAGCCCGCGGCTCGGGGCGATCGCCATCAGGGCCGTGCTGGACGAGGTGCCGCAGGCGAAGGGGCATATTGATGAGTGCATCATGGGCTGCGTGCTGCAGGGCGGGCTGGGGCAGAACCCGGCACGGCAGGCGGGCCTGCATGCTGGACTTCCCTCGACGCTTTCGGCCGTCACGGTGAACAAGGTCTGCGGGTCTGGGCTCCAGGCGGTGATGCAGGCGGCGACGGCGATCCGGGCGGGCGAGGCGGAGTGCATCGTCGCGGGCGGCTTCGAGAACATGTCGGCCGCGCCGCACTTCGCGCATGTGCGCGGGGGCGTGAAGTACGGCCCGACCGAGTTGAAGGACCTGATGGCCCACGACGGGCTGACCTGCGCGTTCGAGTGCTGGCCGATGGGCAACGCGGCGGACCACATCGCGAGGAAGCACGATGTGTCGCGGGGCGAGCAGGACCGGTTCGGGGCCCAGAGCCATCAGCGGGCGGCGGCGGCGTGGGAGAAGGGGTGGTTCAACGCCGAGGTGGTTCCGCTGACGGGCGAGCAGGTCGGCAACCGGAAGGCGCCCGGCCCTGAGGGGGGCGTGTCGCGGGACGAGGGCATCCGGGCCGACTCGACGGCGGACGGGCTCTCGAAACTGCGGCCGGCGTTCGACAAGGAGGGGACGGTGACCGCGGGGAACGCGAGTCAGATCTCCGACGGCGCGGCGGCGGTGCTGGTGATGAGCGGGGCGAAGGCGGCGTCGCTGGGCGTCAAGCCGCTCGCGAAGGTCGTCGCGTCCGCGACGAGCGGCGTGGATCCGAAGGACATCTTCGAGGCGCCGATCACGGGCATCCAAGCGGCGCTCTCGAAGGCGGGGATGGGCGTCAAGGACATTGACCTTTTCGAGATCAACGAGGCGTTCGCGGCCCAGGTGCTTTGCAACATCCAGTCGCTGGGTGTTCCGGAGGATCGGCTGAACATCGCCGGGGGCGGCATCGCGCTGGGGCACCCGATCGGGGCCTCGGGCGCACGCGTGCTGACGACGCTGGTGCATCAGTTGAAGCGGACGGGGGGGAAGCGGGGCGTCGCGGCGCTGTGCCTGGGCGGCGGGAACGCGGTTGCGATGGTGGTGGAGATGAGTTAGACTCGATCTGATTCTGTTGTACCCAGAGGGCCTCCTTAATGGCCAAGCAGAAGCGTCACGCTGTACAGCAAGTTCGCCAAGCCGAACCGAAAAAAGCCAATGGGATGGCCACTCGCTCTGGGCATGTTGCTAAGGAGGCCAAAGAACCCGACGAGCCAACAACTGAGGAGATCTTCGAGGCACTGCTTGAACGAAAACTCAGAGGTTACCGCAGGATAGTAGTCGCGTTTTGTGCGGGGCTCTTGGTCATGGGCACCGTCGACACGACGATTAAGTTCGCGATGCTCAGGGGAATCGCGCAACTGGTGTACCCTCCGGACCTGATCCTGGATCGCATCACCGAGGTCGCGGAGGAGCGAGCACAAGAAGGCGTCGCGGTCGTTCCCGATGCCGTTAGCGAGCAGATTGTGAAGGCGATCCCGGACAAGGGGGGGCAGACTCTCGGATTCTCGACACTTCCGAGATTAAAGCAGGAGCTGCCTCCCGAGGTTTGGGAGACAGTCCAGAGGGGGGATAGACCAGAATACGATGCAATCATGAGGAATGATGAGTTCGCCGATGCTCTAAAAGATCTTTTTTATGATGAGATGACGATTGCATATGAGACAATAACGAATATAAATCCGGAGGATTTTAAGGACGAGATCCGTCGGAAAGGGAAAGTGCATGTGGGGTGCAGCCTCGTTCCGATCGCGGAAAGATTCGAAGGCGACCACACGACCTGTGGAATCAGGCTTCGGCACTCGGAGAAGCAGGCGATCGTGGTCGTTCCGAGGGATGATATTGTCGTCGAAAACAAGGGGGACTCGCTGGATCTATATGCTTGGCTCAGATGCTACGACAGCAAGAAATTTCCGGCCTCGATTCGGCTTGGCCTGGTATCTTACCCGGTTGGAAATGTTGTTGAAGATGTGCACCTCGTAGGTTTTGAGCGGACCGGAAGCCGGCCCGTACTGGAAATTCGACTAACACGAGCGGTTGCGAAGGAGTTTGATCTTTGGCCAAATAGTACAGGGGCCGGCGAGGTCTGGATTAGTGAAGTCAGATAGGGACCTCCGGCCGGCTTGATTTTTCGCTTTGACCGAATTCAGGTAATGAAGCATGCGATCTGAGGGTCTCGTCGCGTACTTCGCTTAGTGGTTCGCGACTCTCCGACGCCGGCGGACCATCGCGAGGCCCGCCGCGGCCAGCAGGCCGGTCGCGCCCGGGGCGGGGATGAAGGTCAGGTCGGTGATGTCGGTGAGGGTGCCGAAGGTGGCGGCGGGGAGTTGCCCGAGCACGCTCGAGCCTCCGGTGAGGAGGTTGACCGAGCGGAGGTTGTTGAAGCCGTTGGTCGAGCCGTTGGCGGCGAGGACGGCCTGGTCGCCGTTTCGCCAGTCGATGGCGAAGCCCTGGTCGCTGGTGATCGAGTTGCCGCCGAGGTTGTTGCCGATGCGTGCGGCCTGGAAGCGGTTGAGGTTGTTGAGGGTCATGGCGTAGAGGGCGTCCTGGGTGTTGTCGACGCCGTAGAGGGTGCCGTCGGAGGTCGCGGCGAGGGCGGTCATCTGGATGTTGACGGTGCCCCAGATCTCGCGCCGGCTGGTGATAAGGCCGGTGTCGGTGTCGATGGTGATCATGTTGGCGTAGTTGGAGGTGTTGCCGGTGATGACGGCGAGGCCGTAGAGGAGCCCGTCGGCGGGGTTGTAGGCGAGGTCGCGGACGACATAGCCGTTGAGGTCGGAGCCGCCGATCCATGTTGCGGCGCCGGTCTTGGCGTCGACGCGGTAGAGGCCGCCCTGGCCGTTGGCGACGGTCTGGTTCTCGCCGTAGGCGAAGAGCGAGCCGCGGGCGTAGGCGAGGCCGGAGAGGCGGGTCCCGGTGACTCCCGTGGCCCCGACGAGCGTGGCGGTGCCGGCGATGTCGGCGGTGTTGAGCATGATCAGGTCGGTGCGGAACTGGTCGCGTTCGCGGAGCGCGTAGGCGACGCCGGCGGAGGCCGACAGGGCAGGGAGGATGGCGGCGGCGACTGCGGCGGCGCGGGCGGCGTTGAACATGGGAACGGCCTCGTGATATGCGGTGAGCAGCGGGCGGGGGCCGCGGGCGGTCGAGACCCGTGCGCAACCCGGCCAGGATGACGAAATCCCCGATCGACCGGTGGCAATGTACCCCGCCCGGTGAGTGTGACCACCGAATTAGGTGATCAAAGTCGGGGTGGGCGCGGGGGCTACGGGTGCCCGGGCAGGAACATGAGGGAGTTGAAGTCGAGTTCGCCGGTCTCGACGCCGAGGCGGCGGAGCATGTTCAGGGCCTGGGCTCGGTGGTGGACCTCGTGGAGGGCGAGCTGGGTGAACATGTCCGACCGGCTGGCGTCGTAGGTCGCCGGGCCGGACTTCAGGACGGTGCGGTAGGTGAGGGGCTCGTGCCAATCGACGCGGGCTTCGAGTAGGGCGGCAAGATCGGTGCCGGTCTGGGACGCCTGCTCGGTCCAGGTCGATTCGAGGGCGGGGAAGGGGAGGGGGTCGGCGGGCTCGGGGTCGTGCTCCGGGTCGAGGGGGCCGAGGGGCTCGGTGCGGCCGTTGATGCGTTGCATGTAGAGCCACTCGGCGGCCATGGTGTGGTGGAGGGTCCGGGCGAGGGAGCCGAGGCCGACGGGGGGGGTGGAGGCGTACTGCTCGGGCGAGAGGGGGCGGATCCAGGCGAAGAGCATGGCGCGGGACTTGACGAGGTAGTGGTAGGTCCGGGTGGGGTGCATCGACTTGCTCCGTTATCGGTCGCGGGGCTCATCGGGGAGTCCAGCAATTGGACCATGCCCGAGCGGCTAGGCCGCGCGGCCGGCGGCGTCGCTTCGATCATGGGCACCCGGATGCGAACGAGGCGATGAAGGCCTGAACATCGGCAAGGTCGAGCACACCCGAGGGCGGAGCGAGATCGGCCAGAAGGTCCGCGTTCGTAAACGCGGCGATGAAGGCCTGGACATCCGCGAGGTCGAGCACGCCGAATGGCTCGGCGAGGTCGGCGGGGCAGTCGTTCCCGCCGGCGGCGGCCACGGCCGCGCCCGCGTTGATGAAGCCCCACCCGTACCCGGTGTCGTAGCCGGCCGCGCCCTTGTTGACGGCGGTGGCGGCGAGGATGTCCTCGACTTGCTCGGGGGTGAGCCCGGGGTTGGCGGAGAGGACGAGCGCGGCGACGCCGGCGGTGTAGGGCGAGGCGAAGCTTGTGCCGTCGATGGTGGTGTGGTCCGAGGTGCCGTACCCGTCGGCGCCGGTGCGGTCGGTGGTGAGAATGGCGGCGCCGGGCGCGCTGATGAACGCGCCGGGTCCGTAGGTGCTGAAGCTCGCGCGGTTGCCGGTGCTGTCGACGGCGACCACGGCGTTGACGGACGAGAGGTTGGCCGGGAAGCCGATGGTGGCGGTCCCGTCGTTCCCCGCGGCGGCGATGTGGAGGACGCCTTGGGCGCGGGTGGCGTTGAAGGCGTCGGTGATCGCGGCGGAGGGCGAGCCGCCTCCCCAGGAAGAGTTGGTGACGCGGGCGCCGCTGCTGGCGGCCCAGTTGATGCCGGCGACGGTCCAGGAATCCTGCGACTCGAGGAAGGGGAGGCAGAAGATGCCGAGGAAGTCGATCTCGTTGAAGATTTTGCCGGCTTGCACGCGTGCCCCGGGGGCGATGCCGACGACGCCGATGCCGTTGTTCATGGTCGCGGCGATGCAACCCGCGACGGCGGTGCCGTGGTTGTCGCAGGCGTTGCCCGGGTTGCCGCCCGTGCTCGAGCCGGTGAAGGTCATGCCGGGCACCAGGCTGAGGTCGGGGTGGTTCTGCTGCGTGCCGCTGTCGAGCACGGCGACGCGGATCGAGGCGTCGCCCGCGGTGATGGCCCATGCGGTCAGGGCGTCCATGTCCTCGTCGCTCGCCTGCTCCAGGGCCCACTGCTGGGCGAACATCGGGTCGTTCGGCGGCCCGCCCATGCGCCGGGCCCAGAAGATCCGGTCGGACTGGGCCCATTCGACCGCGGGATGATCGTTGAGCGCGAGGGCGGCGTCGAGGATCGCCTCGCCGGTCTTGAGGCTCGTCCGGGCGCGGAGAAGCCCGGCGGTGCCGGCCGCGTCACGCTCGATGATCACGGCGCCGTGCGCGGCGAGGAGCGCGCCCTGCTCCGCCGCGGTCGTGCCTTCCGCAAACTGGATGAGCAGGTCACGCGTCGGGATCTCCGGCAGGCCGCCCTGACCGAGGTAGACAAGCGACGCCGTGTCGAGGTCGGCCCGGGCGGCGAGGCGGGCCACGGCGAGCTCGGCCGAGGCGAGTGTGCCCCCGTCCCGGGGGAGCATGATGTACGACCAGCCCGGGACCGTGCTCGCGTGGATCATCGCCCCGCCCAGGCCCGCGTCGCGGAGCGCCGCGCCCAGGTTCGCCGGGTTCCGCACGCCCGGGTCGGCGTAGACCGCGATCATCGTGGGCAGCGCGCCCAGGTCGATCCGCTCGGCGAAATACGGGGCCGCGGCGACGGCGTGGTTCACCAAGGCCGCGCCGGGAGCGAAGAGGCGATGCACATCGGCGTCGATGTACTGGGCCGAGGCGGGGGCGAGGGCGAGAGACACAACCAGCGAGGCGACGGCCTTGCGCGGCGACCTATCCATGACGGCTTGCCCTTTCTCAGATCTCCTCAGCCCGAGTGACCCCACTCGATGCCGATCGACGCCGGAACCCGGCAGACACGAAACGGCAGTGTATTGAAAGGGATCGGGGGGTGCAATGGTCTGGGGGGGATCCGGCTTCCGGGTGACGGCGGCCGTGAATCGGGGCGCCGCGCTGGAGCGTCGCGGCTTCCTGTCGCTGGCATGGGTGGCGATGCCGGAGCATGTGCCTCGGATCGTTGTCCTGAGGGCGGTTCGTGTGCCCGCGATTCTGCGCGCGATCAAGCAGCCGGGGGCGCCGCGGGCGATCAACCGCTGGAAGGGGGGCGGCTGCCCTCGAGACGACCGCGGTCGGCGAGCGTCAACGGTCCCGGCAGGCGGGAGGCGGGCACCCCGCACCTAGGTCGCGCGCATCAGGCACTAGATCCATGACAATACTATTCCCGCTGCCAAACTCACCGCAAACGCAACTACTACAACCGTGCGGATAGTCTCTCGGTTTCTGGCGGCGGACAGATTCTCACCAACTCGGAGCTCAATGCGAGGAAAGAGCTCCTTGAGGAACCCGGAGGCAGCCGAAGCTGACAGGAGGAAGAAACTGGTCACGCCACACAGCCTTAACCACGAAGCCAGCGGGCTTCCCGAAACAAAGTACTCATAGAGGCCGCCGGAAAATACCCATAAGAGAATGAAGCCGATGAAGCTGCTCGGCATTATCCACAGGTACCTCCCGCCAAAAAACCGTGCGGCAGGAGAGTACCACGTCTCGGTTTTCTCAACTAGACTCTTGGCCTGCCGGGCAAACAGCTCGATCGCTGGTGGGGCGCCCTGCCCCCGAACGGCGACCCAGTCATACTCCTTGTTGAAGGCAATGCTGACGTAGGTGTATCCGTGATCCGACCCGTCGGAGCCAAATTGGAGCTCAATCTCTAGAATTGGATCCTCGGCAGAGTTATCAAGGGATTCAAGATCTGTGAGGCTGTCATAGGTGTGTTGGAGACCTGATTGGTATCTTGCGTTGAAGCTCTTGAATGGGCACAGCTCCGCAACCCGGCTAGAGAGCCATTTCAGTTCGTCGACTGAAATACTAACTGCATTGCTGTACTGGCGGTTTACTTTGGACTCGATCACGCTATTACTCCATGTGCTCCACAATCGCCTTCCCGAACTCCGAGCACTTGAGGAGGGTCGCCCCGTCCATCAGCCGCTCGAAGTCGTAGGTGATCGTCTTGGCGCCCATCGCACCAGCGATCCCCTTGATGATCAGGTCGGTCGCCTCGGTCCAGCCCATGGAGCGGAGCACCATCACGCCGCCCCGCCCTTCCGGTCGATCTGCGGCTGGCCGACGCACGCGGAGAGCGACTTCTCGATTTCCCGCAGCCGTTCGATGTGCCGCTTCATGTCGTTGCCCGACCGCTCCAGTGGTTCCCGCTTGCCTCGTCGAGGAACGGGTCGGGTCGGGGCTGGGCGGGTTGAGCGCTCATAGCATCTCCCAGACCGGTGAATCCACGGATGATAGGCGGGACGTGATAGGGTGCCAGAGATCGGCGGCCCAAAGAAGACCCCCGGCTCGCGCCGGGGGCTCGTTGGGAACGGGACAAAGGCCGACAGGCGGGACGCCTGTCCCACCGTGCAAACTCGATTACCCCATGTGCTTCACAATCGCCTTCCCGAACTCCGAGCACTTGAGCAGCGTCGCCCCGCCCATGAGCCGTTCGAAGTCGTAGGTCACGGTCTTGGCTTCGATGGCGCCGGAGATGCCCTGGATAATCAGGTCGGCGGCCTCAGTCCAGCCCATGTAGCGGAGCATCATCTCGCCGGAGAGGATGACCGAGCCGGGGTTGACCTTGTCGAGGTTGGCGTACTTGGGGGCGGTGCCGTGGGTGGCCTCGAAGATGGCGTGGCCGGTGATGTAGTTGATGTTGGCGCCCGGGGCGATGCCGATGCCGCCGACCTGGGCGGCGAGGGCGTCGGAGAGGTAGTCGCCGTTGAGGTTCATGGTGGCGATGACATCGAACTCCTTGGCGCGGGTGAGGACCTGCTGGAGGGTGATGTCGGCGATGGTGTCCTTGACCATCAGCTTGGACTTCCACTTGCGGTCGCCGTGGGTGGACCAGATGGCGGCGAGGGTCTGCTCGACCTCTTTGACCAGCGCGGCCTTGGCGGCGTCGTTGAGCATGTCGTAGCCGGGTTCGACGAGTTTGGCGTTGTCCTCGGCGGAGATGCCCGGGTTGTGCTCCTTGTTGCCGAGGATCCAGGACTCGCGCTCGGTGATGCACTGGTCGCGGAATTCGGTTCGGGCGACCTCGTAGCCCCAGTCTCGGAAGGCGCCCTCGGTGAACTTCATGATGTTGCCCTTGTGGACGATGGTGAGGGATTTGCGGCCCTCGCGCAGGGCGTACTCGATGGCGGCGCGGACGAGGCGCTTGGTGCCCTCGGAGCTGATGGGCTTGATGCCGATGCCGCTGGTCTCGGGGAAGCGGATCTTCTTGACGCCCATCTCGTTCTGGAGGAACTTGATGAGCTTGGCGACCTCGGGCGTGCCGGACTGGTATTCGATGCCGGCGTAGATGTCCTCGGAGTTCTCGCGGAAGATGACCATGTCGACATCGCCCGGCTTGTTGACGGGGCTGGGGACGCCCGCGAAGTGGCGGACGGGGCGGAGGCAGACATAGAGGTCGAGGATCTGGCGGAGGGCGACATTGAGGGAGCGGATGCCGCCGCCGACGGGGGTGGTGAGCGGGCCCTTGATGCCGACGAGGTACTGCTTGAAGGCGTCGAGGGTGGCCTGGGGGAGCCAGTCGCCGGTCTGGCGGAAGGCCTTCTCGCCGGCGAGGACCTCGTGCCAGTGGATCTTGCGCTGGCCCTTGTAGGCCTTGTCGACGGCGGCGTCGAAGACATACTGGGAGGCGTGCCAGATGTCGGGGCCGGTGCCGTCACCCTCGATGAAGGGGAGGATGGGGTCGTTGGGGACCTTGAGGCCGGCGGGGGTCATGGTGATGGCGGTGGGCATTGCACTGGCTCCGTGAAAGGCGATGATGCGGGCCCGCGGGGCGGGCGTGAACAGGACGAGTGTAGGTGGATTTGGGCGGGTGTGCTGGCAGCGGCCGGGAGGGCTGGGCGATGCGGATGAGGGCGAAGATCGGGGCGGCGGCGTGCCTGTTGGGGCTCGGGGCGGGGTGCGCGTCCCGGATGTCGGGGAACCCGGTGCTGGAGGGCTGGTACGCCGACCCGGATTCGGCGGTGCTCTGGTCGGAGGGTACGGGGACGAGATACTGGATCTACCCGACTTTCTCGGCGCCGTACGACGAGCAGGTCTACTTCGATGCGTTCTCGTCGCGCGACCTTGTGCGGTGGGAGAAGCACGAGCGGGTGCTGACCGCGGCGGATGTGTCGTGGGCGAAGCGGGCGATGTGGGCGCCCTGCATCGCGGCGAAAGACGGGAAGTTCTACCTGTTCTTCGCGGCGAACGACATCCAGCGCGACGGGGAGATCGGGGGGATCGGAGTCGCGGTGGGCGAGACGCCGGCGGGTCCATTCCGCGACCTGCTGGGCGGGCCGTTGGTGGGCTCGTTCCACAACGGGGCGCAGCCGATCGATCAGGCCGTGTTCCGCGACCCGGCGACCGGGGAGTGGTTCATGTACTACGGCGGATGGGGTCGGTGCAATGTGGTCCGGCTGCGGGAGGATTTCACCGGCTTCGTGCCGTTCGAGGACGGGAGCGTGTTCCGCGAGATCACGCCGGAGGGGTATGTTGAGGGCCCGACGATGGTGTATCGGGAGGGGAAGTACTACTTCATGTGGTCAGAGGGAGGGTGGACGGGGCCGGACTATCGCGTGGCGTACGCGGTGAGCGACTCGCCCGTGGGGCCTTTCGAGCGGGTCGGGGTGATCCTGTCGCAGGACCCGGGGGTGGCGACTGGCGCCGGGCACCACAGCGTGCTGGAGGTAGGGCGGGACGAGTGGGTGATTGTGTATCACCGCCGCCCCCTCGGCAGAACGGATCGGAACGAGCGCGTGGTCTGCATCGACCGGCTTGAGTTCCGTGAGGATGGGACAATCGAGCCGGTGAGCATTGGATTTGAAGGCGTCCGAGCGAGGGGGATGCGTTGAAGCGTGGGAGAGGCGAGAGCGTCCGTGGATAGCCTAGGTGATCAGGGATCGGTCGCCGGGCTGTTAACCGCAGCCCGGTACTGGATACCTACGCGATGGGATTCCGAAGTCGCGCGCGAGGGTGGCGAGGGCAACCCAGGCGTCAACCGCATGCGGCGTGGGCTGGGACCACAGGTCCGCGGACCACGCGCAGGCCCACTTCAATCAAATCCGGTTGTCCTTGGCGAGACGCCAGTAGTACCGCCCCGCCGCGGTCAGTCGGCATCCCCTTGACTGCGTCGCGGCGTCGTACATGTGGTCCGCGCCGACCGGCACTACGAGATGCACGCGGTTGAGGGCTTGGAGCTTGCAGAAGACCTTGTGCTTTGCATCATCTTTCGTCTCGCATGTCGCTTCAAATTCGGGCGAAAGCGGGAAGTCCTCGGCGGGAACAGGGAACAGTGTCGGGAGTTCGCGCAGGATGGCCGTGTCCACGGGCGGCCTGCATTTGCGGAGGGGCACAACCTTCGAGAGGTGCGCCTTGAAGAGTGGGCGTTGGTCCCACGCTCCGAGCGCTCCTTCGACGAACGCGTAGATCGAAGGTGCCGTTACATCGCCCAAGAGGTCTGCCCCGCCCCCTTCGAGCGCGTCGCCCACCAGCGACGTGAACAGACCGGCACCGCTGGCTTCCACGGAAACCTGATCGCCTCGGCTTGCGGTCAAGATTGAGACGCCCTCCCGAAGCACCGCCTTCGTATTGTCGATGGTCGGCATGTTGCCCATGTTGCCCGAGTGGCAGCAGTCGAGGAAGATCACAACCTCGTCGGCCTTGGAGTCATTCGCCATCTGCAGCACGTCCGCCATCGCGACGCCTTCGTCGTATGTCTTGGCATCCTGTGTGACGAGATAGCCGCCGAGGTTGTTCTCTGTGCCGTGGCCAGAGAAGTGGAGAAACGCGACCTCGGCCTTGTCCTTGAACAGTTGCTCAATCGCCTGCCTGAGCTTGGCGCGGGTGACGACATCGGTCCCACCACCGTTGGGGGCAACGATTGTCTTGCACTCGAAGTTCGGTGTCCCGTCCTCGTGCTTGGCGAGGAGGGCAGCCATGCGTTCGGCATCGCTGACGCACCCCCGCAGCGCGCCGAACGAGTACAGGTCGATGCCGACGACGAGAGCACGGCGCATAGTGGGCTACCTCGCTCCTTCGATGAGTGCTTTTACATTATCCCATGTCCAGCGGTACACCTTATCACTGGACAGCGCCGAGGTTGGCTTGGTGCAGTTCTTGTCCCCATATGCGGCGAGCAAAAAGTACGGCTTGCCCCTGTCGCGGGCGATGGCCAACTCTTTGGCGACGCCCTGCGCCGTATGGGTCCGCTCACCGCAGAGCACGATCACGACATCGATGTTGTCCATGCGCCGGCGGACCTTCGCCTCCCAATCTCCGGTCAGGTGCTCCTTGACCGAGCTGTCCGTGAAATCGAATGGTGTGTCGGGCAGCTTTGCCTGCCCCGCCAGCATGATCTTCGCACTCTCGTCGTGGTCGTAGTCAAAGCTGATGAATGCACGTCTCTTCGGCATGGTCGTTTCTCCGATGGTCGCGGCAATTCTATTGGCGACGAAGGGCATACGCGCGGATCGCCGCGACGACGGAATCTCGCCGCAAGGCGACGATCGGGCATCTGGCGCTCTCCGCGACCTGCGGAATGCGAAGCGCCCCATTGGGCATGACGCCGACGAAGGGGATGCCTCGAATGCTGGCCCACTTAATCTCCCACTTCATCCAGTAGCGATGGTCGATCTCCATGCCGACGATCACGAGCATGATGTCGCTCTTCGCGAGGCGCTTCCGCAGCCGTTTCTCAAACAATTTGTCCTCCCGCATGGCGGATTCCTCAGGGACGCTGAGGTTCTTCCACTTGAACAGTGGCTCGCCGTTGAGCCAGCGGACGAGCCGGTAGTAGTCGGCGTTGCACTCCCAGCAGTGGGAGATGAACACGCGATACATGCGAAGCGCGGGCATGGACCCTCCGTCGACGACTCTCCCTCGCTCGGCAGCCTGCGGCACGCTTGGAGCCTTCTGTATAATATGATTGCGAGGCCTGTGCTCCGCATGGAGGCTCACGATGATCCGGAAGAAGGTGTATGTCGCGTTCGACTACGACGACCTCGGCGTCAAGCAGAACCTGGTCGCGGAGGCGAAGCGGCCGGAGTGCCCGTGGGAGTTCGTCGACAAATCGATCAGCACCCCCATCGACGAGCGCTGGGCTGCCGAGGCGGAACGGCTCATCCTAACATCGGACTTCGTGATCGTGCTGTGCGGCGAGCAGACGCATCAGGCCGTCGGAGTCGGCATTGAGGTTCAGTTGTCCCAGAAGCTCGGGAAGCGGTACTTCCTGCTTTCGGGAACGCGGAAGGGCGTGCCGACGAAGCCCAAGCACGCCCGCGCCGACGACAGGATCTGGACCTACCGGTGGCCGACCGTGCAGACGCTTCTCGCCGGCGGAACGCCGCCGCCGAATGCGGCCATTCGTGGGTGAAGCCCCACGGTGCCCGAGAACGCCCACACCTCTTGAGTTGAGATCAAGGCCCCGAGAGCAACCCAACTGTTGAGCCCACGACACCCGTCAACCAGAGAGCGCGAGAGTCCGAGAGGGTTGCCGCCGGTGGGGCGAGAGCAACCGTCGGGGTTGCTCTCGGACCCCGAGATCGGGCTTCAAGACCGAGAGCGCGGCTGGTGGGGTCGAAAGCGCCGAAACCCCCGCCAGCACGGTACTTTTCGCGATCTCGCGACGACCGCCCGATTCGACCCCACCCGTCAACCAAAACGCCGTCGCGATTCCGCGACGGCGTCAGAAGCTCCCCGACCGGAGCTCGCTCAAAGACACAGATTTAACATTGCAGCCATGTTGAGTCCGCCAGGCGATTCTGCCATCACCCCGCGGTCACGACGGCGGGGACAGCAGGGGTGGTGTCCTTTGATAGCGAACGGTCCCTGACACTTTGGCGCTCGGCTAACGCTCGCTACGACGGGCACCCTCGTGCATTCGAAGATCCCGGGAACGCCCATTGCGCGGAGTGAGGGGCGCACCCGGGTACATACGGTCGCTCGTGAGGGGCCCATCCGACGAAGAACCACGGAGTCGGGAGTACGATCGCTCGGGGACGAGCATTCTGCCCCCGCGGGGGCGGTAAAACGATGCGGCTCAGCGATTCTCGCCCGGGCGGGTGTTGAATGCCCGGCCAAAGAGGCTCAGATCATCCAGATCGAGCAATCCGTTCGCATCCATGTCGGCACGCGGATCACCCGCACGGAACAACTCGACGAAGGCCAGAAGATCCTCAACCGACTGAACCCCGTCCCCGTCGCGATCACCCGCGGCGTCGAGCAACATCGGCGCCCCGAGCGGCCCCTTGGAGAAGAGGCTCGAGGTCAACGCCCCCTCAGAAAGGCCCATTCGATTGAGCCAGCCGAGCGCCACTCCGGCATCGATGGCCGCGGAAGAATCGTCCGATGCGGTGTCGACGACGAGCCCGCTCCGGATCGGGTCGGTTGAAACGCCGATCGAACCCGCCCGATTGAGGAGCCTATCCGAGGCAATACCGACGATCGTGCCGGCGGTCGCCGACCCCGGAGTTGCGAGGGTCACGGATGGATAACCCGACGCGGTGGGCGCGATCGTGACCGAGAGATTCGATTGTGCAAGAGCGCGATGCACCCACGAGAGCCGGGTGACGAGCGCCGGGCTGCCGCCCGGGCCCCGCACCAACCTGCCGAACCGCACCTCGGAGACGCCGACGGACACGCCCACCGGGAGCAGCCGGGCCTCGACGGCGCGGCTGAGCAGGAGGGGCGCCGGGTCGTTCAATGGGACTTCGAGCATCGCCCGCCAGTCGAGACGGTCTCCCATTGCGGCCGGGATCGAGGCCGGTGACTCGGTGAGTTCCGGCAGGAGCATCGCCGCGAAGTCGCCGTTGGTCCCCTGTCCCGGCCGGGTCGAGGGGTCGATCGAGAGACCCGCGACCACGATCATGTCGGGCTCGACCAACTCGAACATGCCGGCCTGCGCGATCCGGCCCGCAAGGCCCATCACCTCGTCTCCATCGGCGAGCCCCGCATCAACCGCCCAGATCCCGTCGCGTGGTCCGGGCCCGACCTGGGTCTCCTGGACCCCGAGGAGCTCTGCGATCTCTGCGAGATTTGCGTCGGACCTGAGAAGAACCGTCTCCGTCGGGATGGTGAGCCCGCCGTCCTCGGCGAGAAGCACCGGCGATGAGAACACGCCGAGCGCGGCCAGCGCGGCGGCGGCCTCATCCCGCGGAGTCGTTTCATCCAGCCGGCCGACCCACCAGCCGGCGACAGGCCACGCGGTCAGCGAGTCAAGATCAATCCCGCCTGCCCCCAGAACCGCTTCGACCTCAAGACGCCCCAATCCCTCCGGAACCCTCGCCGCGATCAGCCGGGGATCCATCGGCATTCTCGAGCCCGCGCCCAGGAACCCCGTGTCCACGGTCTCGAGTCCGAGCGTCTCCGGCGGGACCCCGCGACGGAGATCGGCGACAAGTCCCGGGTCCGCGAAGGCACCGATCGGCCCCGAGCCGATCCCGGGCGAAGCGTCCTGGACTTCATCGCGCTCGGCGAGACCGACCCGTCCCCCGCGGTCGTTGCGGCCATCCCCGGAATCGATCCCCTGGGCGAGGCAGGGCGCGAGCACAAACCTCGCGTCCGCCCCGCGGAGCCCGAGGACAGCGCCGATGTCCGCGTCGTCCACGCGGCCGTCGCGGTTCACATCGGCACGCACATGCCTTCGGTCACCGGGAGCCACGGCGTCGATCCCCGCGAGACTCGCGATCGCGCCGACATCCGTGTTGTTCACCCGGCGATCGCCGGTGACATCCCCGGGAGCGACGGACACGACCAGGCGACGGTTCTGCGTGAGAACCTGGCCGAACGGATCGGTGACGCCGGTCACCGTGATGCAGTAGACGCCCGGTGCCTGCAACGGGGAATTGAACCGCAAGACCGCCGAGGTGCCCGTCTGCCCGGGCGTGAATTCGAGGCCGGTCAGGTCGATCTCGATGGGCGCGCCGTCCAGCCCGTTCGCGGAGACCTCGACGGTCTCGGGGACGACGGTCGCCGGGTCCACCGGCGTGTTGAAGTCCAGCGCGAGGCACTCGATGCCGCCAAGACGCCCCTCGGACGGGTCCCCCGGCGGGAAGAGCTGGACGCCCACATTCTCGAGCCCGCTGCCGTGCGACGCCACCGACCTCCACGCCGTGATCCCCGGCTCGCCGTCACGGGGCACGAACTCGAGGGTGTACCGACCGGGGCCTCCCCGGTCGAACAGGTGGATGCGCGCGTTGCGGAGCGCGGACTGCCCGGTCCTGAAAGTCCGGTCGGTCAGCCAGGCGTTGGTGACCAGGGGAAGTTCGCGGCCGTCGTCGCGTGTCACCCGGGCGAGACGGAAGGCGGCGCCGAACGGGTCGGGGAGCTTGATATAGGCCCAGCCGTTCGGCATGCTCGCTTCGACCCGGATCATGCCCTCTCCGAGAACGGTCGCCGTCGCGTCGAGCACCGGGGTCACCGGCTCGACCCTCCCGTCGCTGAGGTGCAGCGTGTCCGGCAGGTCGGTCATTTCAGGGTCGGAGTTGTCCTCGAACGGGTCGCTCGGGTAGAAGACCTCGTTGGTCATGAAATCGTTGATCACGTCGTCGCCGTCCTCGAGCGCGAGCACCGGGCGGATGCACTCGAAGATCTCCACGCTCTCGATCAGCGAGAGCCGCGGGTCGAACACGCGTGGCTGCCCGAGCGCGTCGAGGTGTTCGAAGCGGGCCTCGTAGTTGACGAACTGCCCCTGCAGGCTCGTGATCATGTACCAGGTTGCGACGCTGATCCGGCCCGGGCCGAGGTCGCCGAGGGCGACATTGAGGGACGGGGACAGCAGGTCGGCCTCGCCGACCCTGGTGCCGATCAGCTCGAAGTCGATCAGCAGCCCGCGCTCGTTCTCGACGATCTCGGGCTGCGAGGTCGCGATGCGGACATTGTTCGCCACGCCGAACCCGTCATTGATCATCATCATGCCGATGGTGAAAGGGACGGCGGGTTCGATGTCGGGGGTGAATGGGTCGTCGCTGTAGGCGTTCCGCTCCCAGAAGTATTTGAGCCGCAGGTTCGGGTTCGGGAGCACCTCGAGCTCCTCGGGCGTGAACTCAGCGCCCGACTGGCCCGCCAAGGAGAGGTAGCTCATTGAGCCGCCAAACCCATAAACCTCCGGCCCCGTCGGGGCGGCGTCGTCGAGTGGGATGATGATCCAGATGGCCGAGCCGGTTTCGCCGGGCCCGAGCGTTCCCTGCCCGTCGACGCCGGTGAGCGTGGTGAGCACGGGCGGCTCGATGAAGAACCGGTCATTGGCGACCGTGCCCTCCGAGTCACGGATCACGAGGGGAACGCTGATGTTCGTCAGCGTCTCATCCGTGTCGTTGATCATGGTGAAGGTGGCCCGGAAGGCGTTGCGGGTGATGGTCACCCGCTGTTCCAACTCGATCCGGACGCGGGCGCAGAGGCCGTCCTGGCCGAGGGCCGCCGGGGGAAACAGGAACTGAAGGACGAGCAGGCCGAGGGCAAGGATGCCCGAAGGCGACATCGCGTGAGCGCTTGCAGATTCTCCCTGGTTGGTTCTATGAATCACGGTTCAGCCCCCGCTTCCGCAGCCGGCTTGCAGCAGCCGCTCAACCTGCACATCCACCGATTGGCTCCAAGGCATGTTCGGGCCGCCAATATTCCCGTGATCGCTCCCAGGGACAAAGACCTCGCTCGCGCCGTCGACACGATATCCCAGCAGGTTGCCCACTTCGCAAGCGCCCAGCGGCCCCTGATTTGGGATCGGCAGTCCATGCTGGGCGAGGTGCACTTCATCAGCGCCACCGGGGAAGGTACAACTTCGTTGATCGCCGTTGTCCGGTAGGTTCCCCTCGCACTCTGAGGGCAACGAGAGGCCGTCGACACACAGCAGACAGCCGAATGAATCGCGGTTGATCGGGTCAATGAGGAGCGTGTACCCGACATCCATGCCCGCGGGGTTTGCCTGCGCCCAGTGCGCGGTGTCGCCCCCGAGGCTGTGTCCGACCAAGATCACCTTCGGATCCCCGCATGGACAGTCGTCGGCATTGCGGGACCGCACCCAGTTCGCGGCGTTGTCCCTCGGCGTCGTAGGACAGGGCCAGCTCGAGAAGGTCCTTGCCGCGACCCGGCCCGGGTACCGAGCGTTCAATTCGTCCGCCTTGCTGTTGAAGGCGGGATTCACATTGCTGAGTTCGGGGCTCCCCGTGAAGAAAACCACCGCCACCTCGTAACAGCCGCAGGGCGGGGCGTCCGCCCGGTTGTTCGGGCCCTGGTTTGACGGTGGCGTGTCGTTGTCATCGCCGTCGCCGCTCCAGGTGAAGGTCGGCGGAGGATCGAAGCCGCCCGGGCAGAAGACATCCGGAAGCCGGAACTGAACGCCCACGGTGTAGGTCCGCAGCACGGGGCCGCAGTACTTCCGGTGGGCGACTGACATGGAGACACGGAAGTAGCAGGGGTCGCCGGGGTCCGCGCCGCCTTCCGTGCCGCCGCCCCGGCCGAATACAAAGGTGTCCTCGAAGATCACCGGAATGGTGACAGTTTCACCAGCTTGGATGATCCCGATGTCGCTGATCAGCGGCGTGACCCGCCACCGCCCGTCCGTTCCAACACCGATCTCGACCTGCTCGGCGGCGACGAGCCCGCGATTGGTGATTTCGAAGTCGATCTGCACCGTCTGGCCCACATACTGGGTGAGGTCGACATAGCCGGGCGAGACCTCGAGCACTGGGAAGGGCACGAAGGTCTCGAACTCCGCGTTGAGGACGATCCGGTAGGTGTCGTCGATCGCGACCGGGTCGACATCCCAGGTGTACCGGACCATGGCCCGGTACAAGAAGAGCCGGGCCGAACTCTGCTGGCCCCGGAAGATCTCCACAACGACGCGCTCGCTGCGGTGGTTCGGCTCGCTGACGACGAGGTCGTAGGCGCCTTCCGGGAGGCCGTTGAGCGCCGCGCGTCCGCTCGAGTCGGTCATCGTCGTCGCCACAACAGCGCCGGTTCGCGGGTTCAGCAGCGTGACGCTGGCGCCGGCGACAAGGGGGCCGTCCGGGGTCCCGTTGGCCCCGTTGCCGTAGTAGGTCAGCTCATCCTCGACGAGCACCTCGAGATCGCCGACGCCGTCGGAGACAAGATTGAACTCGTAGGGCACGCTGAGGCTTTGCCCGCTCTCCGGGTCGAGCACGAGGTTGCCGCTGTAGACGCCGAGCGGGAGCGTGGAGCCCGGCAGGAGGTTGAGCACAACGCCCGCGGAATCCCCTGGAGCAAGGCCCGGGATCAGGGAAGGCGAGGCCAGGGAGAGCCAGCTCGTCGAGGGCAGCTCCACCTCAACCGGCCCGGTCGGTGCGGCGCCGGTGTTCATCACGGCGAACTCGACCGTGGTCAGTCTCGGCTCGTTGGGGAGGCTCCGGAGCATCCCGGTCCGGAGCACGCCGGGCGTCGCGGCGAGCCGGGCCTGCGCGGCGCGAACCTGGAACTCGATCTCGGAGATCGCGGCCGCCCCTTCGGCGGTCATCGCCGCGACCTGCAACCGGTAGATCCCGGGGGAGACCCCCGGGTCGACGAACAGCTCGTACGGGACCTGCCGCCTCTCCCGCGGCGCGAGCCCGTCGCCCGCGTCGGCGTAGAACGACACGCCGTCGGGCCCGTCCACGAGCGTGAGGTCGAGCGAGGAGAGCGGGGCATCGCCGGAGTTTCGCACCTCAAGCGAGGCCATGGCGGAGCTGTCCACGGTCACCACAGGCCCCTGCAACAGGGCGTTCATCGAGATCCCGTGCAGGGTGAAGGTGTCGTTCGGGACTCCGAGGGCGGCGGTCTCCTCCGGCGTGGCGCCGGCGAAGATCGAGTAGACCCCCGCCTCGGTCGGCGAGAGCGGCAGCGGAACTGTGTAGAAGCCCGCCGCGTCGGTCGCGGCCGCCAGCGTGCGTGTTGTTCCCTGAACCCGCAGACGCACGGACACGGGCACCTGCGGGATCGCCTCGCCACCCGGCGCGAGCGCCTGGCCCGAGACCGAGACCGCCGCTCCGGAGAGCGCGGTCTCCACGGAAGCAAACGCCGAGACCGTGTAGGTGCGTGCCTCGAATGCTCCGTCGCGGAGGATGTTGTTGCTCTCCCCGCCACCGAGGCCTTCGTTGACCTGATCGCCGTTGTCGGTAGTGACCTCGATCTCGTAGCTCCCGGCGACGCCGGGGAGCCGGACCTCGACGGTTTGCTCGTAGTCCTGCCCGGGTGGAAGATCCGCCGACCGTGTAACCAGCGCCAGCTGGATGGCCTCGCCCTGAGTCGCCCCGACCGGGCGTGCGGTTACCCGATCGATCCATGGACCGCCCGCGGCTGTCTCGGTGCTCGCGTTCCGGACACGCCAGGAGACCGAGCCTGTTGAGCCGACGAGGCCGTCTGACGGCGGCGTGATCGCCTCGACCACAAGGTCGGCCCGCGGTGGCTGGCTCACCAGCACCGTGCCGGTCGAGACACCGGTGTTGTTGGTCGTCGGACCTGTTTCGATCAGGCGGTCCGTCGAATCGGTCACCACGCGAACCAGGAACTCGCCCTCGATGCGATCGGGGAGCGGGAAGGACATCGAGACCGGCTCCGACTGGCCCGCCGGGATCGGGGCGTTGTGGGGGAAGATCCCGAGGAAGTGGCTCACGCCGCCGGACTCGAGTGAGACGCGGTCCAGGAAATAGGTGGAGGTGTCGCCCAGCCCGACATTGGAGACCCGCCAGGAGACCTCGATCGTCTCCCCCGCCGTCGCGGACGGATCGGCGACGATGTCGGCGACCAGGACATCCGGGCGGAACACAGGCGCCTCTCCGCTCGTGAGGGCGTTGTTGTCCTCGCCGCTCTCGATCACCTGATTGACCGGGTCGACCAGCACGCGGACGCGGAAGGTGTTCCCCTGCGACGGAACCGTGACCGACGCGGACCTCGGGCTCGAGGCCTCCCCGGAGGCGAGCGGGGCGTCGGCGTCGAGATTCGCCGCGAGGACCTCGGTCCCGTTCGAGAGCACCAGCAAGAGACGCTCCCGCCAGGGAAGATCGGCCGACTCGCCCCCGGTGTTCGTCGTCGTCCAGACGATCTCGACCTGGTCACCGGGGTTGCCCCCGCTGGGGGTGGAGATGCTGGCGACCTCGAGGTCCGGCAGCGGCGGTCGCACGATCGAGATCGGCCCGACGGCCAAGAGGTTGTTCGACTCGCGCTGCTCGGCGATCAACGCCCCTCCGTCGGCCTGGATGAGCACGAAGTACTGGCCGTCGTCGAGCGCGGCGCTGAGCGGGAGCGCCATCTCTGCGTTCCCGCCGTACGAGCCCTGGGGCGGGAGCGACCCGACCGGGGCGGGCCGGGTCGGGCTCAGCGGCACATCGCCCGTGTCGAGCAGCTCATCACGAGAGAGGAACGCCCGATCGATCCAGAGGCCGGCGGCGGTCACCGGTCCGATGTTCCGGACCGTCCACGAGAGCGCGAGCGGCCCGCCAAAGACCGGAGACGGCGTCTCGACCTGGGCCGAGGCGACGCTCAGGTCGGGCAGGCTCGGGAGATCCACGGCTGTCTCAGCAGCGGCGACCTCCGCGTTGTTGGACTCCCCGCCCGGTTCGCTGAGTTCGTTGTTGGCGTCGGTGACCACGACGAACCAGACCGGGCCTTCGGTTTCCGGAGGGATCACGACGCTCAGACTTCGGGTGTAAGGGGCTCCTGCCGCGAGACCGCCGGTCCAGCGGATCTCGCCAAGGAATGTGTCTCCACCGGCTTGCGCATCGGACGAGAGATACACGCGGTCGGTCCACGCCCCCGACGCGGCCCCGGCTCCGATGTTGCGGGTGGTCCATGTCACCTCCGCGGCGCTCCCGGCGACCCCCGCGCTGGGGCCCTGCACATTGACCACATCCAGATCTGGCGTCTGGCAGTTCACGCAGACCTGGGCGGCGAGAACATTGTTCGCCTCGTTGGCCTCCGCGATGACCCGCCCCGAGTCCACCTCGACGATCGCCCAGTATCCTCCCGGAGGGACCTGCGGGACCGTGACCGACCTGGTCCGCTGCACGCTCTGGCCGGGCGCCAGCGAATCGCTGAAGGTGAACGAGCCCACCTCCTGGTCGTTGCCGTTCCCGAGTGTCGCGTCCAGCGAACCGAAGACCCGTTCGGTCCAGGTTCCGCTCACCGGGCCCGGGCCGTTGTTGCGGACGGTCCAGGTCAGCGTCACATTCGAACCCGGAGGGAGGTTCGGCGGGGGCGTGAGCGTCGTGACCTGAAGGTCAGGCAGCGGCGGCGGGTCGATCCGGAAGGGGACCACGCTCACGGCGATGTTGTTCTGCCTGTTCTCGAGCTCGCGCGCGGCGTCATCATGATTGACATCGACGATCACGAAGTAGCTGCCGACCGGGATCGCCGGCAGGCTGAAGACCGCCCGCTTCTGATAAATGCCCGTCACGGCGGCGATCGGGCCGTTGACCGAGGTGTCGGGCGATAGGAGTACATCGTCGCCGTCAATCGTTGTGTCGAGCGAGAGGTACACACGGTCCGTCCAGGTTCCCGTCGCCGGCGCCGCCCCGATGTTCCGCACCGTCCAGGTGACATCGATCTCGCCGCCCGGGAACGACCCCGAGGTGGCCGCCGAGATCCCGTCGGGCTGCAGATCGGGGAGCGCCGGCCTCGCGATCGCGATCGGGTCGCTGACAAGCGTGTTGTTCGACTCGGCGATCTCCTGCACCGCGTTGTCGCTGTCGAGCACGACCAGCAGCCGGTAATCCCCCGCGGGGAGATCCAGCGCCAGCGGGAGAAACGGCGAAGCGTTGACGGTCTGCTCGTCGGAGTAGCCGAGGTCAGGACCCGGGATCGCGGTCGCCAAAAGACGATCGGAGGCGTCCAGCATCCCGTCCAGCGAGAGATACACCGAATGCGTCCAGTCTCCGCCGCTGCCCACGCCACCGAGATTGGTGACGGTCCATTCCATGTTTATGCCCTGACCGAACACGGCGGTCCCCCCCGCCTGGGAGGGGGTCCCGCCGGCAAGGTCGGCCGGCGCGGGCCTGATCAGGCCCACACAGAGATTGTCGATCGCGGCCGCCGACTGACCCTGACCGAGTTCGAGCGCAAGGCCGAGAATCCCGGGCGCGACGATCGTGACCGGCTCCTGTGCCCCGACCCCACCGACATAGACCTGGTCAAAGAGTGCCTGCTGCTCGGCACCGGTCGCCGTCACCCGGGCGCCGGTTCCACCGTCCCGGGTATTGGCGTTGATCACAAACAGCCCAACCTCATCGGTCTCGCCCGGCACGAGCCCGCCCTCCCCGTCTGAGGCCCAGAAGCTCACACGCAGTTCGCCCGGGTCAGTCGAGAGCGGATCGGGATCGCCGATGACCCGATCGCCCGAGACCGGGATGAACTCCAGAGGACGGGCATCGGTGACCACCGGCCCCCCGCTCACCACCTCGAACCGCACGCCTCGGTCGAGGTACTGGTCCGCGGGGCTCGTACCGAGGTCCAGCCCCTCGAAGTCGAACTCGTCGACGCACCCGGTGTCGGCGAGGTAGAGCGCCTCTTGGGGGATCAGGGCCCAGTTTCCGGTCAGCGCGGTGTACCACTGGAACTCGAGGCCGCTGAAGCCCACGGCGTTCGCCGCGAAGAGAAGGCGGACCGGGTAGAGCCCCGGGCTCTCAAAGGCGAAGTCGTACGCGCTCCACGCGAACGCACGGTCGCCGGTCTGGCCCACATAGGTGTCGCCGACCACCAGGTAGAACCCGTCGTCGCTGCCGATCCGCAGCGAAAGATTGATCTCGGGAGTGGCTGGGTTCCGGTCGAACTGCTGCTCCACACGGACCAGCGCCCGGATGTCCAGGATGAAGTTCCGGGCCGCGGCGGTGCGAAGCACCTCGGGCGGCGTCGTGGTGCTGGCGAAGAAGGTGGTGAACGACTGCCCGACATTGATAGTCGACCCGGGGCGGGGGAAGTCGACGAATGGGCTCAGCGTTGAGCCCGTCGGGGTGCGTGCATCAACATCGGATGGCAGCGGGGCTCGGCCACCCCCGATCAGGTTGTGGACATCGATGTAGACGCCGTCTCCGGTTGTATCCGGCAGCACGAGCGTCGCGGCCTCATCGGCGCCGATCTGGATTTGCCCTGAAGCAACCGCACTCAGGCCAAACAACCCAAGGAGAATTGCCGCCGCACGGCTCAGCAAACCGCCAGCGTTCGAGAGGCAACGCGTCATACTCACCATCCCCTTGAGTGTCTGGCCTGCAACTAGCGGCGTCGCCCACGCCCGATGAACCCGCAGCTTCCGAGGAGAACTGGCCAGGCCGCGGCCGAGGGCACGATCACGAGCTCGATCGGGCCCGTGTTCGCCACCACGAGCTCATCGAATCCGTCCGCAAAGGTGTCGGCTTCCACGGCCACGGTGACGACACCGAAGTCCGTGAAGGCGTCCGGGATCGCCAGCTCGACCGAGAGCAGGACACCGGAAGTAAACACGCCAGAGAGAAGGACATTCGAGAACTCAAGATCGATCAGGCCAACGCCGTCACCAGGGCGGTCAAAGGTCGAGCTGTCGATCGTGAGAGGCTCTCCCCCCTGGCCGGCGGTCGACTGGTCCAAGATCCCGCCGGTCGTGAAGGGCGAGCTCCATGCATAGTTCGTGACTTGCAAGCCCGCCGCGGAGAAGACCATCCAGAAGATCGCCGAGTTGTGCCGGTCGAGCCCGCTCGAAGATTCGAGGATGACATCGAGGGCGAAGCTGTCGCCCGGACGGAGTTCGGCGTCCCCGTCGCTCTGGACAACGCTCAGCTCGTACCCCCCGCTGGCAGCCGAGGTGGCCAAGCAGGCGGCTGCGATAGCGGATCGCGCTCTCGCGGAGAGTTTGAAATCAGTTGTGTTGTTCAACGCACCCTCCGAGAAGTCCGAGAAAGTTACTTCAGGATCGAGGGGTCGGCTACTGGATTCAGCGGAAAAAGTTGAGCGGGTGTCTAAACCCCTTTCGCATCACGGGTTATATCTGATAGATTCCTCATGCGAACTGAGCCGTTCGGCAGAGGTGTCGGACTTCCGGATGCCTTGAATCTCCTTCGGTTGACTTCGGGCAGCTGTGTTCGTGGGTGCGAGTTGGCTGCCTGGCCGTCCGGTCGGGGTGCCGAAGGCAGACGCCCAAATCGGAGGTCGGGCGAGGCATCGATCCGGCACGTTGACGACGCACTTTGGCAGCGCAGAAAGGAGAGCATGGCGATCGGACCCGCCCTGGTCGGCCGCGGTGCAGGGGGACGGCATTTGGCCGCACATAGTTGAGCCCCTGTAGATTCTACGTGCCCTGCAGGTAGAACCAGAGGCGGGTGGGCGTGTTGGCGCTCCGCCGGGCGCGGGACGCGGTCACCCGCAGATCCGCAGATCGAGGTCGGCTCGGATAATCGACATCGACGCTCTCACGAGACCGCTCGCGGGGCGGACCACCGCATCACCCCCGTCTCCTCCCGATGATCTCGACCACCGCCTGCGGCGCGATATGGTCGAGGTAGCTGGCCGTGGTCGCGATGGACCGGTGCCCGAGCTGCTTGGAGATGATCCCGATGTCCACGCCCTCGCCGCGCAGCTCGGCGGCGTGGGTGTGGCGGAGGCCGTGGGCGTGGACGCGCCTCAGGACGCCGGCGCGTCGGCCCAGGCCGGCCAGGAGCCGGCGGCAGTAGGCCGCGGTGAGAGGGCGGCCCCCGGGCCCCGTGAACACGGGCGTGGTGGAGGGGATGCCCAGGCGCTCGCGCCGGGCCAGCCAGTCGGCGAGGGGCGCCCGCCCTATGGCGTCGATCCCGACCGTTCGCGACCGCCCGCCCTTGCCGTGCAGCACGCGGATCCAGCCCGCCTTGAGGTTGATGTCCTTCGGGTACAAGGCCAACGCCTCGGCGATCCGCAGCCCCGACCGGTACAGCACCGCGAGCAAGGCCTGGTTGCGGGCGCCCGTGGTCCCGGCGCCGCAGGCGCCGAAGAGCGCTGCGATGTCCCCGGGGCTGAGGATCTCGGGCGGGTACCGCCGGCGGGGCTTCTTGTTGGTCGGCATCGACAGGCTCGCTTTCGTGCAAAGACGCGCCTGTGAGGTACCTCAAGCCGCCCCCGACGCAAGGGCTCAGACCGCGTCGCGGAGCGACAGCGGGTAGAGCTTCAGCGGCGTGGTGCGTTCGACCCCGCACTCGCGGCACACATCGCGCCAGCGGCCGCCCCGCCCGAGGGCCTCGAACTCCTCGTCGGGTATGAAGCGAATGTACTCCCGGCTCGCCGCGGCGCACGCGCGGCAGCGGACCACCATCTTCTCCAGGGACCTCACCCGCGTGCGCAGGCTCATGCGGTTCGCCATCGTGCCTCCCGTCTCTTCCCCCGGGGCCCGCCGTCCATCCCGGGGCTCAGGCCGCCTGGGCCCGAAGCGGTTCGTCGCCCCCAGACGCCCGCTCGAGGCGTTCGATCCGCTCGACCAGTTCGTCCAGCTCGATCGACTCGCGGGTGAACCGCAGGATCGCGACGGCGGCCTGCACCCTTGCGCTCGCCGGGGCGCTCTGGTCGGAGATGATCTTCGCCAGCGCGTGCACCGCGAGCGGGGCGTAGCGCTGCGTGAGCGAGACGGCCTGGGAGAACGCCTCGCGCCTCGCCTCCCGGTACGCACGCTTGAACGCGTCCTGGGCGAGCCAGCGTCGGATTGTGCGCTCGGGGATGTTGCAGCTGCCCGCGGCCTTGGTGACCGTGGGCTCGTTGAGCAGCGCGACGATCGCCTGCTCCTGCCTGCGGTCGATGCCGTCGAGCCTGGTGGTTCCGGTCGGGTCCTTGGCCATAGCGGTTCACCTTCTGCCTGAGTCACTCAGTTGAGCGCGGAACTTCCTCAAAACAACGGGGATTCCGCTTGCGTTCAGGGCGCGGAAACGGCTCCATGTCCTCCACGCCGACCCGGGCGGGCCGGCGAAGGAGACCAAGATGGCCAAGTCCACGACCAGGAAGACGAGCACGACGACGACCCCGAAGGCCGCACGCGCCAAGCCCCCGCGTGGGGGCGGAGGTTCGGCCAGGGCGGCGAGGGCGGGCAAGGGTGGGGGAGGCCCCGCCCCTTCGCCCGAGGCCCCGCCGGCGGCGTCCCCGCCCCCCAGGCCGCCCACCTGCCTGGACGCGGCCCACGCGGCGCTGGTGAGGGCGGGCACGCCCATGCGGGTCACGGAGCTGATGGCCAAGATGCAGGCCGACGGGCTGTGGCGGAGCCCGCAGGGCAAGACCCCGGAGGCGATGCTGGCCGCCGCGCTGATCCGCGAGATCGCCAGGAAGGGCGAGTCGGCCAGATTCGTCAAGGTCGACCGCGGGCTGTTCGCGGCGCGGTAGACACCGGCCACTGGCGCAGCACCGACGCCTCGGCGCAGGCCGGGGCGTTCTCGCATGGGGGAGGGAGTAAGCTGTCGGCCATGATCGAAGCCGACGCCCGTGTTCTGGCCGAGCGTATTGCGGCGGATTTTCCCGAACCCGGCGTGCTGGCCGACCCGGTGTGGAGGTCCACCCCCGCCGCAAAGGTGATCGACTGCGTGCTCTCGCTCCGCAAGCCCTACCGGCGGGTGGTGCAGCCCCGCGTGGAGCGGTTCACGGCGTCTCGCCCGGATGTGCGGAGCTGCGCCGACCTGCTTGCCCTGATCGGGACCTTCGAGTCGCCTCGGTCGTTCCATGTTGCCGAGCTGGCGATGGACAGCCCGGGTAAGGCGGCGGCGCTGGTGGGGGTGCTCGAGTACCTGGTCGACATCCAGCAGCGGTTCGAGGGGGTAAGCGAGGACGAGCGCCTCGGCGCGTGGGCCCGGTGGGCGCGCCCAGGCGACTACCTGATGCTGGGCGTGCCGGGGTTCGGGCTGGCGGGGTTCCAGTACCTCCGCATGCTGTTCGGCGCGGAGACGACCAAGCCCGACGTCCACATCCTGCGGTACGCCGAGGAGGTGCTGGGCCGGCCGATCCGCGGGGAGGCCAGCCGCGAGGTCCAGACGGTGTACGCGATCGAGCGGGCGGGGGAACTGCTCGGCCGCTCCGTCCGCCAGCTTGATGTGGCGATCTGGGAGCGGGGCTCGGGGCAGCGGTTGCCGTCGTGACAGCGGTGTGTGGACCGCCGGTAGAATCGCCCGCCGCTCGTCGACGGTTCCGGGGGGCCGCATGCAGCAGCTGATCCTCGCCCAGGCCGCCGGCCTCCCGTCCGCCGGGACGCTGGTGCTCCATGCCGCCCTGCTCACCGCGTTCGGTCTGCTGTTCTTCCGGGGCATCACCGGCTCGGACATGATCTTCAGCGGGTGGAAGCGATACCTGCACATCGATATCCCCGAGTCGGTGTACGAGGCCTGGAAGGCCGCCAGGCCGCTGCCGTTCCGCCACCCCGCCGTGCTCGCGAGCACGGGGGTGTTCGTGCTGCCCGCGTGGAGCGCGCCGCTCATCGGCGGCTCGGCCTTCCACGAGCTCACTGTCCTGCTCTCGGTGGGGCTGTTCCTCTCCCCGTTCGGCATCCCCAGCATGGCTGCGCCGGAGCTCGGCGACCTCCGATACCCGCCGCGGTTCGCCGCAAAATGGGCGGCCGCCACGCTCGAGGTCAGCCTCAAGGCGCTCGTGCTCTCGGGCGTGTTCGCGCTGCTCACGCTCATCCCGTTCGCCGGCCGCGCGGTCGAGTGGCTGGCGGCGGGCATCTTCCCGGTGGTCGGTGGCAGGCCGGGCAGCCCTTGGGTTGCGGGCCTGCTCGAGGGGGCGGTGCTGGCGATGTTCCTCATGGTGGGGCTGCGGCTGATCGCGGCATCGACCTGGGGGCATCGGTTCGCGCTGCCGTACATCGTGGGCACGGGCGGGTCCTGGATCATGCTGCAGTGGTTTGTCAACGAGGTCTTCATCCCCCTGGGCTCCAAGGGGTTCCTGGCCGGGCTCCCCGTGCTTGTGAGCCTCCCGCTGGCGGCGCTACGCGAGGTCATGGGCGCTGCCCTCGGCGCGCTGGGGCCGGGCGAGCCTCGGGCTGCCCGAGGGGCACCCGCTCCGCCGACTTCCCCGTGAACCTCTCCCACCTCCGCACCGCGACATCGGTGAAGACCGAGGAGAGTTCCATCGCGAACACGCGCCGGCCCTCTTTCTCGCCCGCGATGATCTGCGAGCCCGAGCCGCTGAACGGCTCGAAGCAGATGTCGCCGTGGGCGGTGTGCTTGCGCATCGGCCGCGCGAAGATCTCGACGGGCTTCTGGGTCGGGTGCTCGTTGCCGACGACGCGGCTCTTGCCCTCCCAGTCGAGCTCCCAGACCGAGTTCATCTCCATCGAGTGGTCGCCGTCGTGCTCGGGCTTGCTCCCCCGCACCCAGCCCATCATGCACGGCTCGTGCCGGAAGTGCCAGAACACGCGCCCGAACACCGGAGTGGGCTTCACCCAGACGATCGACTGGTGGTCGAGGATGTCGAGCTCCTCCCAGACCCGCTGGATCACCCCGCAGCGCTTGTGGGCATGCCAGCAGTAGATCGCGGCGCGGGGGGCGACCACACGCACGATGTTGGCGAACACCCCGCGGAAGAACGCCTCGGCGTCGTCGATGTCGACCTCCTTGTAATTCGCCGTCCAGTCCTTGCCAGTGCCGTTGGGCCGCTCCCCGGTGTAGTCGACCAGGTACGGGGGGTCGGTCGCGACAAGGGCCGCCCGCTGGCCGTCCATCAGCCTGTCAACATCGCCGGGGCTGGTCGAGTCCCCGCAGAGCAGACGGTGGCGGCCCAGGACCCACAGGTCGCCGGGACGGGTGACCGCGTCCTCGGCGGCGGGGGCGTCGGGGACCTCGTCGGGGTCGGTCGCGCCCTGGTGGGCCGCCGGTTCGAAGAGGCCTGAGAGCTCGCGCCCGTCGAACCCGAGCAGCGTCCAGTCGATGCCCTCGCCTTCCAGCTCGGCCAGCTCGATCGAGAGAAGGTCGCTGTCCCAGTCGGCGAGCTCGGCGGTCTTGTTGTCGGCGATGCGGTACGCGCGGATCTGCGCGGGCGTGAGGTCCCTGGCGACATGGACGGGGACCTTCTCGAGCCCCAGCCGCTGCGCGGCCTTCCAGCGCGTGTGCCCGCAGACGATCACGCCCTCGGGGTCCACGACGATCGGTTGCCGGAACCCGAACCGCTGGATGCTCTCGGCAACGGCGTCGACGGCGCGGTCGTTGAGGCGCGGGTTGCGGTCGTACGGGACCAGATCGGCGATCGGGCAGGTGGTGATCTTCAACGGTCTGCTCCTCGGTCCGCGGGCGCCCGCGCGCGGTTGCGATGGGCGGTTCACAGGTTGGTTGCGCGCCGGCGCTGCGCTCCGTGTTGGGCGCGACGGCGTTGTTCGTGTGCGCGTCTGCGCGCCGATCATCCGGTCACTGTCGATTCAGCGTGATCAACATCCGGCGGCGCCGAACGCTTGCGCGGCTGAGGGGTCGGCATCGGGCCCCATGCCAGTCCGGAGGGAGTGGGGTCGGGAGACCGACCCCTAGGCAGCCGTTCAAAAATGAACGGCACCCCGGGGTCGGTCGTGCCAGCCCGTCGGTCGGAGGCCGATCAACCGCCCGCGGTGTTTGGTCTGGGCATCCGCGGGTTCCACCCTGCCCAGCGCCAAGCAGAGCACGGCGTGCTCCACACCCCGGCAGTGCGTCGTCGTCGACCGGGTACGGCGCGACGGTCTTCCCGGCCGTCCGTTGGGTCCTTCGAGGCTGGGCCCTTGGCCCGTGGGCTGCCCTGAGGCGCTGCCGGCCCACGACGGCGATCGAACTGGAACCCTGCCCGCCCGCTCTCGCGGCCACGCCTGGGAGCCCCGGCCCCGCCAGGTGTCTGACGCGGGTCCGAGGCGCGATCCCACCTATCTCTCTCTGCGGATCGCGCCGAACTGTCGCGCACGGTCAGCGGATTTCTTCGAACTTGTCTCCGAACTCGTCGCGGAGACGCTCGATCCGGCGGTAGATGGTGCCACGGTGAACGCCGATGCACACGGCGATCTCCGCCGGTGACTTTTCCATCAGCGCATCCGCCAACTCCCGGATGTCCTCAGGGGCGTTCTCGAGGATCGACGCCAGATCCAGCCGCAACTCGGCGGCACGCTGCTCGCCGTAGGTCCGAACGAACCGCTCGGGCTCATCGATCAGCAGGTCCAGCAACGCGATGTGCTCGGACTCTTTGCCCTTGTTCCTGTAATGCTCCCGGACCAGCTGCTTGTAGTACCAGTAGACCACCCCGGCCGCGAACGCCTCGGGGGTCGAACGCCCTTCCTCGTAGCCCTCGATGGCGGTCCAGACCTCGAGATAGAAATCCTGCTTGAGGTCCGTGATGCTGTCCCTGGGCAACCCGTACGCCCTGGCGAAGCGGCGGGCGCGGGATTCGATCAGCCGCTGGGTGTCCACGGGGATGCCGCTGGCACGCCAGGCGTCGAGCGTTTCTCTCCCCTTGGCCCACAGCCGCGCGAACCGGCTGAAGCTTGGTGAGTCCATGGTGGACGCCGGTGACGGCTCGGCGGCCGCCGGGGTCGGGGCAGCGATGACGGTGCCCGTCCAGCCGACGCCCCGGGGCGCGTCGAGCACCTTGGTCCGCGGCGTCGCGGGCGCCGCCCGGGCGGGCGCGAACCGCTGCCCGAAGTCCTTGTTGCCGCCCTGGCCCGGGCCGAAACCCGAGCCCCTGTTCCCGAATGACTTGTTCATAGAGAACCTCCAGGTGTGCCGTCCGTGAGACCCGACCACTACATGCAGGGTCCCGGATAGTGGGAGTATACCACAGAAACCGGTTTATAGACGGGTTCCGATTGGAGTTCAGGCGGGCAAAGTCCTGCGAGGCTGTCAACCCGCGGGGCCGGGCCGCCGGGGCCGCAGCCTGCCCCACATCTCCCGCTGCTGTACCCAGCCGATCTCCGCGGCGATCGGCCGCAGGTCCCGCTCGGTGACCGGGTCGCGGCCCTCGAGCACCGGGGGCAGGTCCAGGAGCGCCTCCTGGATGTCCGGGGCCAAGTGCAGAAGGTTCATGATCTGGCTCACACGGGCCCGGGTGACATGCCCGATCCGGGCCAGCTCGGCCTGGTCGGAGATCGCCCCGGCGGCGATCAGGTCGTCCATCCGGATCGCCAGGGCCATCAGCCGCGCCACCCGCGGCACGCGGCCCGCGAACGCCGGGGCCTCGGGCGCGGGCCCCGCCCGCAGCCGCTTGCGGCCCTTGCCCTCGACCCGGAAGTGCACGCGGCTGGTGATGGTCGTGCTCACGCGGCGATCTCCTCGAGCACGCCCGCGCGGAAGGTGACGCTGACCGTCTCGTCGGCGCCGTTCCACACGACCCGCTCGACCAGGCACCGCAGCAGGTCCTCCCGCTCGCGCTGCGTCAGCGCATCCCAGACCGGCTGGAACGCCTCGGCGGCCCCGAGGAGTTCATCAGGATCCACGACCAGGTCCGGCCGGGCCGCGGCGAGGTGGGCCAGGGCCCGCTCCGCGACGGCGCTGATGACCGTGTCGCCCGCGAGGGCCGCCCGGACCCGCTCGAGGACGAACGCCTCGAGGTCCCCCGCCGGGAGCGACGGCGCCGGGCAGGTGGCCCAGCCCTGCTTCTGGGCCTTCATGCAGACGTAGTAGCGGTAGCGCTTGGTCCCCTTGGCCGTCGTCGAGTTCGCGAAGTGATGCATCATGCCGCACCCGCAGGGCGCGCAGCGGACCAGCCCCTTGAGCAGGGCGTGGTGGGCGTTGCGGACCCGCGCCCCCCCGGTCCGCCCATTGAGGTTGAGCTGGCGACGCGCCCGCTCGAAGACATCCGGGTCGACGATGCCCTCGTGCTCGCCCTCGAATACCTCGTCGTGGTGACGGACCTTGCCGAGGTACACGGGGTTGGTCAGCAGGGCGTAGAGCGCCCCCTTGTCCAGCACACGGCCGCCCTGGGGCTTGCCCCCCTTGGTCGTCCAGCCCTTCGTGGTCCAGCCGCGCGCAGCGCACGCTCGGACGAGGGGCATCAGCGAGCCCAGATCGAGGTAGAGGTCGAAGATCGCCCGGACCCGCTCGGCCTCCGAGGGGTTGACCTCCAGCCGCCCGCCCCCGGGGCGGGAGATCAGGTCGTAGCCGAGCACGGGCCGGCCCCCGGCCCACTTGCCCTTGCGCCGGGCCGCGGCGATCTTGTCCCGGGTGCGCTCCGAGATGATCTCGCGCTCGAACTGGGCGAACGACAGCAGGATGTTGAGGGTCAGCCGCCCCATGGAGTGGGTGGTGTTGAACTGCTGGGTGACGCTGACAAACGAGACCCCACGCCGGTCGAACACCTCCATCAGCCGCGAGAAGTCCATCAGCGAGCGGCTGAGGCGGTCGACCTTGTAGACCACCACGCAGTCGACCTCCCCCGCCTCGATGTCGGCCATGAGCCTCTTCAGGGCCGGTCGCTCGACCGTGCCCCCGCTGAAGCCCCCGTCGTCGTAGCGGTGGGGGAGGCAGACCCAGCCCTCGGCCTTCTGGCTGGCGATGAACGCCTCGGCGCTCTCCCGCTGGGCGTCCAGCGAGTTGAACTCCTGCTCGAGCCCCTCCTCGGTGCTCTTGCGGGTGTAGACCGCGCAGCGGACCGGGTCGCCCTTGGTCTTCACGCCCGCCCCTTCCGCGGGTCGCCCAGGCCGAAGAAGAGGAACCCGTTCCAGTGCGAGCCGGAGATCGCGAACGCGACCGCCGAGAGCGAGCGGTAGACGGCGCCCCGGTGCTCGAACCCCTCGCTCAGGACCAGCACCCGGTGCTCGACCCCCTTGAACACCCGGGTCAGCACCGTGCCGGGGATCGGCACCCGGTCGTCGCGCGGGACCAGACGGCCGGAGACGGTGCGGAGATCCGCCCCCGCTGACACCCCCATGTCAGCGGGCGGGCGCACCCGCAGGTCCTCGTCCCGGGCCAGCTCCTCCGCTCGCCGCCGGGCCCGCTCGGAGAGATCCCCCTCCGCCCGGGCCTGCAAGCGCCACGCGATGCGCCGCGTGAGCCAGCGGCGGTTGTTGGACCGGCTGGGCTCGCCGAACACCTCGGCGTAGCGGCCCCGCAGCTGCGGGTTGGTCATGGCCCCGAGGGCCTCGATCTGGTGCTGGAGATCCATGCTCACCTCACGCAACTCCATGCCGGGCAGGCGGTTGACCGTTCACCGCCCGGAACACTGAGGGCGCGCGGCGGCGACAGTTCAAGGGGAGCGGGCGGGATCTCACGCTGATCCGCCACAGATCCGAGGCGGCCGGCGATCAACCGAGTCAGGCCAGAGGCGAGAATGGTGACGGCGATGTCGAGTGGGGCAGGCTCGCTTGCCCCGTGCGCTTCAGATGCTGCCCGCGTCCGTGCCATGCAACGGCCTCCAGAGGGCCCGTCATGGGTCCCTACCAGTACCGTTCTGCAAACCGGCGGGAAGTGTCGCGCGGGAAGGGAGTTTTTTGGCGGGGCGGTTGGAGGGGGCCACCGCCAGAGGTTGAACTCCGCGATCGGTGCGATTACGACGCAACCGGCTCGGTGCCTCCTCTGTCCCGGCGTCCTAGGCCTTGCAGACAGAGCGGCATGCGGCGTGGGTGCTTTGTATGATGAGCCGGTGACAGCCGCCCGTCTCCGGTCGGGATTGCCGCCAGGCGAGCGGGCGGCGGCCCGGAGGCCCCGATGGCGAGACGCTCAGCGACCGCGAATTCCGATGCCTCGCCGGCCACCGGTGACGGCGACTTTGGCTTCGAGAAAGACCTCTATGCCGCAGCGGATGCCCTGCGCAACAACATGGACGCGGCCGAGTACAAGCACGTGGTGCTCGGCCTCATCTTCCTGAAGTACATCTCCGACGCGTTCGAGGCCAAGCACGCCGAACTCGAGGCCGAGCGGTCGAGCGGCGCCGATCCGGAAGACCCCGACGAGTACCAGGCCGAGAACATCTTCTGGGTGCCCCCCGGCGCCCGCTGGTCACACCTCCTGAAGATGGCCAAGCAGCCGACCATCGGCAAAGTCGTCGACGACGCCATGGAGGCCATCGAGCGCGACAACGAAGACCTCAAGGGCGTGCTGCCAAAGGACTATGCCCGCCCTGGCCTCGACAAGCAGCGCCTCGGGCAGTTGATCGACCTCATTGGCAACAGCGCAGTCGGCAGCAAGAGTGCGCGGTCTACAGATCTGCTCGGCCGCGTTTATGAGTACTTCCTCTCGCAGTTCGCCAGCGCCGAGGGCAAGAAGGGCGGCCAGTTCTACACGCCCCGCCCGGTCGTTCGCCTCCTCGTGAACATGCTCGCCCCCTACAAGGGTCGCATCTACGACCCATGCTGCGGCTCGGCCGGCATGTTCGTGCAGTCTGAGGAGTTCATCGAGCACCACGGCGGCCGTGTCGGCGATATCTCCGTCTTCGGCCAAGAGTCCAACTACACCACATGGCGCCTCGCCAAGATGAACCTCGCCATCCGAGGCATCGACGCGAAGATCACCCACGGCGACTCGTTCCACAACGACCAGCATCAGGGTCTCAAGGTCGATTACGTCATCGCCAATCCGCCGTTCAACGACTCCGACTGGAACGGCCACCTCCTCCGCGAAGACAAGCGCTGGGCGTATGGCCCGCCGCCCCCGGCCTCAAATGCCAACTTCGCGTGGGTACAGCACTTCCTCTCGAAGCTCAACCCCACCGGCCTGGCCGGCTTCGTTCTCGCCAACGGCTCCATGTCCTCGAACGCCTCAGGCGAAGGCGAGATCCGCAAGGAGATCGTCGAAAAGGACCTCGTCGATTGCATGGTCGCCCTCCCCGGCCAGCTCTTCTACTCCACGCAGATCCCGGTCTGCCTCTGGTTCCTCGCCCGCGACAAGAAGAACGGACGATTCCGCGACCGCCGCGGTCACGTCCTCTTCATCGACGCCCGCAAGATGGGCACCATGATCGACCGCGTGCAGCGCACGCTCACCGACGACGACATCGCCACCATCGCCGAAACCTACCACGCCTGGCGCGGCGACAAGAAGAACGCCCCCGAAGGCAAGACCTACGAGGACATCCCCGGCTTCTGCAAGTCCGCGACGCTCGATGAAATCCGCGCCCACAGCCATTTCCTCACGCCCGGCCGCTACGTCGGCGCCGAGGAAGCCGAAGACGACGGCATCCCCTTCGAGGACAAGATGGCCGCGCTTACTACCGAGCTCGCCACGCTCACCGCCCGCGGCGTCGCCCTCGACCAGGCCATCGCCGCCAACCTCGCCGCCATCGGCTTCCCCCTGCCCGAGGTCCCCGCCGCACCGGAGGCCCGCTGATGGCCCGGAAGCCGGACCAGCTCCCCAGCGGCGACCCCGGCGCCGCCCCGCCCGGCCTCGTCCTCTTCCGCCCCGACGACGGCGGCGATGCCCTCCGCGTCCGCATCGAGGGCGAGACTGTCTGGCTCACCCAGGCCCAGATGGCCGACCTGTTCCAGACCAGCAAGCAGAACGTCAGCCTTCATCTGCGCAACATCCTGTCCGAGCGGGAGTTGGACGAGGGGTCAGTTGTCAAGGAATACTTGACAACTGCCGCCGATGGAAAGCAGTACCGCACCCTGCACTACTCCCTCGACGCCATCCTCGCCGTCGGCTACCGCGTCCGCTCCCACCGCGGCACCCAGTTCCGCCAGTGGGCCACCGCCACCCTCTCCGAGTTCCTCGTCAAAGGCTTCGCGATGGACGACGAGCGGCTCAAGGAGGGCCGCACGCTGGCTGGAAGCGGGGGCCGCGACTACTTCGACGAGCTCCTCGAGCGCATCCGCGACATCCGCGCCTCCGAGCGTCGCTTCTACCAGAAGATCACCGACATCTACGCCACCAGCATCGACTACGACAACAACGCCGACCTCACCCGCGAGTTCTACGCCACCGTCCAGAACAAGCTCCACTGGGCCATCACCGGCCAGACCGCCGCCGAGATCGTCAAGGCCCGCGCCGACGCCGCCAAGCCCAACATGGGCCTGACCACGTGGAAAAACGCCCCCGCCGGCCCCATCCGCAAGCACGATGTCGCCGTCGCGAAGAACTACCTCTCCGCCGAGGAGATCGACGCCCTCAACCGCGTCGTCACGATGTACCTCGACTACGCCGAGGACCAGGCCCGCCGCAAGAGCCCCATGCACATGGCCGACTGGGTGAAGAAGCTCGACGCCTTCCTCCAGTTCAACGAGCGGAACATCCTCACCCACGCCGGCAAGGTCTCCAAGGCCATCGCCGAGGAGCACGCCCACCGCGAGTTCGCCAAGCACGAGGAGGCCCGCCGCCTACGCGAGGCCACCGAGCCCGTCAGCGACTTCGACCGCGTCGTCGAGGATGTGAAGCGGCTCGAATCGGCGCCGAAGCCGAAGAAGCCCGCGGCGAAGAAGACGGGCAAGAAGGCCGCCCCGAAGAAGAAGGGGCGACGTGATGTTTGATACCGCGCCGCATACATGGGAACGAATCACGCTCGGCGAGATTGTCGCGCGGGCCGGTGGCAGCATCCAGACGGGGCCGTTTGGAAGCCAGTTGCACGCGTCCGACTATGTCCCGGTTGGCATCCCCTGCATCATGCCGGTGAACATTGGTGACAACCGGCTGGTGCGAGACGGCATCGCATGCATTCGCCCAAGCGATGCAGAGCGTCTCGCTCGGCACATTGTCCGGAAGGGAGACATCATCTACAGCCGCCGCGGCGATGTTGAACGTCGGGCGTTGGTACGAGAGGCGGAGGACGGTTGGTTCTGCGGAACTGGTTGTCTCAAACTCCGTCTCGGTGAGGGCGTCATCGAGCCCGAGTTCGCGTCGTACTACCTCGGTCACCCAGAGGTACGAGCGTGGATCGTTCGGCATGCCGTGGGTGCGACGATGCCCAACCTGAACACCTCCATCATGGAGTCGATCCCTTTTCTCCTGCCGCCGCCCGACGACCAGCGTGCCATCGCCGCCGTGCTCGGCTCGCTGGACGACAAGATCGAGGTCAACCGCCGCACGGCCCGGGCGCTGGAGGGCCTCGCCCGCACCATCTTCCGCTCCTGGTTCGTCGACTTCGACCCCGTCCGCAACCGGCAGACCGCGTCCGCCGCCGGCCAGCCCACCGCCCTCCCCGACGACCTCGCCGCCCTCTTCCCCACCCGCCTCGTCGACTCCCCCCTCGGCGACATCCCGGAGGGGTGGGACGTGCGGCCGCTCGCTGATCATTTCCGTCTGACTATGGGACAATCGCCGCCCGGGTCGACTTATAACGAATCAGGCGATGGACTTCCGTTTTACCAAGGTCGCACTGACTTCGGCTTTCGGTTTCCCACGCCACGTGTCTACTGCACCGCCCCGACTCGATACGCCGAGCCGGGAGACGCGATGGTGAGCGTTAGAGCACCGGTAGGTGACGTGAACATGGCCATTGAGCGCTGCGCTGTCGGGCGCGGTGTTGCAGCGGTCAGGCACAAGAGCGGATCAGTTTCGTTCACCTACTACGCGATGCACGCTCTACGCGGACAATTCCTGCGGTTCGAGGCCGAAGGCACGGTCTTTGGCGCAATCGGGAAGTCAGATTTCGAGAGACTTCCGTTTATCGCCCCGCCGCATCACCTCGTTGATGCATTCGAGAAGCTCGCGAAGTCCCTCGACGATCGTGTCGAGGCGTGCGAGCTCGAATCCGCCACCCTCGCCGCCCTGCGCGACGCGCTGCTCCCCAAGCTGATCTCCGGCGAACTCCCCGTCCCGGCCGCGGAGGCCATGGCGGAACAGCTCTTGAAATCGACCGCCCCGTACAATGAGCGGATTCCCGATCGACCACCACCGAACGCCCAAGCAATCAGCGGCTCTCTCGATCCAGGCAAGCCTAACGAGGAACCAGCCACGTGGCGATGACCGAAGCCGATATCCAGTGTGAGCTCGCCTATGCGTACCTGCACGCTGTAGCGGGGCGGCTGGGCGTGGAATGTCAGATTGCCGGGCGGATCAGTGACAATCACGCGATCGACGCCACGCTGAGAGTCCACTCCAAGCTGGCGCCCGATTATCTGCTCGCCTCGTTCCCGCTGGACGTGCAGCTCAAGAGCTGTTCGCGGGTGTTGACCGACGACGGAAGTCGGCTCTCGTACCCTCTTCCTCGCAGGCAGTACGACAAGCTCCGGGCGGTCGATCGCGGGGCTCCGATCATTCTGATCCTCTTCATGCTCCCGCAAGACTCGGGGGAGTGGGTGACGCTGGACGAGGGGTCGTTGGTGAGCAGGAAGTGTGCCTACTGGGTGAGCCTGTACGGGGCCGAACCGGTGACGGTCGATACACCTACCGTGTACGTGCCCAAGGCCAACCTGGTGAGCATCGTCGGGATGCGGACGCTCTTGGGCCGGTTCAGCCGTCGGGAGGAGGTCCGGTATGTCGACTAAAGCGCTGCCGGAGGGGCTGGCGGGGACGATTGTTTCGCAAGATGCACGGCAGTACGCGCTGGCGACGGGGTGGCGGCGGCTGGACCTTCCGGTCCGCGACGCCCCCGGCTTCTTCGGTCGTGTGGCGGTCTTCGAGCGCCCCGAAAACCCCGACGAACAGGTTTTGATCCCGCTGGACGAGCGGACGAGCGACTACGACGCCCGTATGGGCGAAGCGGCGGAGACGATCGCCCGCTTTGAGAAACGCCCGGTGGTGCAGGTGGCCAACGACCTGCTGTACGCCGCGTCGGATATGCTGCGATTCCGCGTCGCGTCGGCGGCGGTCGAGGGCGGATCGCTGCCGCTCGAGGACGGCCTTCGCCTGCTCGACGGGGTGCGGACGGCGATTTTGGCGGCAGCGCACAGCGTGATCTCGCCCACGCGGTACCACAAGCGGATGAGCAAGGGGGAAGCGGAGGAGCTTCTGCGAGCGTGCCGGATGGGCCAGACAGAGCGTGGATCATTCGTCGCGACGGTTGCGTGTCCGCTGCGGGCTGTGGAGACCGATCAGGCGCTGATCGACACCAACGGTGATCCCTTTGCGCGGAAGACGACGATGCAGCTTATGCGTTCGGCCGCGGAACTGGTCACCGCGATCGAGAGCGACCGCGTACGAGAGATGGTAGAGCGAAACAAGCAGAACCCGACGGTGAGCGCCAACCTGTGTGACGCGATCATGCGGATGAAGCCGTCGGTGGATGGGACGGAGTTGACGATCGCAGCGAGTTGGTCAAAGTTGCGGAGCGTGCCTGCGGGTACAGATGTTCCCCGCTCGGTACGAATCCAGCAGTCGTACTTTTCAGTGATCGAGGATGTGTACGCGGAGCTACGCCCGGGTTTGGACGCGGAGCCGGATACATTCGTTGGATATGTGGACACGCTTGACGGGGATCCAGGTCCGGACGGCCGAGTTGAGGGTGACGTGATTCTGCGGGTGGCGGTGGATGGCGACAAATTGATTCGTGCGAAGACGACGCTGAACGCGGCGGCGCACGCGATCGCGGTCGAGGCTTACAAGAGTCAAGAGATCGTCCGGGTTGACGGCGTGCTGACCCGCGGGAAGCGCCTTGGAAAGATCGACCATCCCACGAACTTCCAGATCATCCCGCAAATCAACGCGGCGACCCCTCCGCAATAACGGAGCAGGGCCGGCGCTATGAGTGAAGAGTTCTCCGAGTCCATCGTCGAGCAAGCCGCCCTCGCCTGGCTGGAGGTCCTGCACTACGACATCGCCTCCAGTCCGGTGATCGCCCCAGGCGAACCCGACGCAGAGCGCGACGGGTTCGACCAGCCTCTCCTGGCGGGACGGCTGCGCGAAGCCCTCCAGCGCCTGAACCCCGGCGTCTCCGCGGATGCGCTCGACGAGGCCTTCCGCCGCGTCTCCCGCCCCGACGGCCCCGACCTCGTCAGCCGCAACCGCTACATCCACCGCATGCTGATCGACGGCGTGACCGTCGAGGAGAAGCGACTCGACGGTTCGATCGGCGGCGTCATCGTCCGCCTGATCGACTTCGACGAGCCCGGCAACAACGACTGGCTCGCCGTGAACCAGTTCACCGTCGCCTCGGGCGGCGGCGCCAGCGGCAGCGGCCACGTCCGGCGCCCCGACATCGTGAGCTTCGTGAACGGCCTACCGCTTGCGGTCATCGAACTCAAGAACGCGGCCGACGACAACACAACGATCTGGGACGCATTCAACCAACTCCAGACCTACAAGGCCCAGATCCCGCGACTCTTCGACTACAACGCCGCTCTCGTGGTGTCCGACGGCCTCGAAGCCCGCATCGGCTCGCTGACCGCCGACCGCGAACGCTTCATGCCGTGGCGCACAACCGAAGGCGAGACACTGGCCCCGGCCCGGATGGCCCAACTCGAGGTCTTGCTAACCGGCGTCTTCGAGAAGCGGCGGTTCCTTCAGATCCTCCGCCACTTCATCGTGTTCGAGGACGAGGGGGCGGGCAAGGTCATCAAGAAGATGGCCGGGTACCACCAGTTCCACGCCGTCAACCACGCCATCGACGAGACGATCGCCGCGTCAAGCGAGACCGGCGATCAACGGATCGGCGTCGTCTGGCACACCCAGGGCTCCGGGAAGAGCCTCACCATGGCGTTCTACGCCGGGCGCGCCATCCTGCACCCGGCCATGGAGAACCCGACAATCGTCGTCCTCACCGACCGGAACGACCTCGACAATCAGCTCTACGGCGTCTTCTCACGCTGCAAGGAGTTGCTCCGCCAGCCGCCCGAGCAGGCCGCGGACAGAGCCGACCTGCGATCCCGACTGTCGCGGGCCTCGGGCGGCGTGGTCTTCACGACGATTCAGAAGTTCCTCCCAGAGGAACGGGGCGACAAGCATCCGGTGCTCTCCGAGCGCCGGAACATCGTGGTGATCGCGGACGAAGCCCACCGAAGCCAGTACGACTTCATCGACGGCTTCGCCCGCCACATGCGGGACGCGCTGCCGAACGCTTCGTTCATCGGGTTCACCGGTACACCGATCGAGAAGACCGACGCGAATACCCAGGCGGTCTTCGGCGAGTACATCAGCGTCTACGACATCCAGCGGGCCGTGGAGGACGGCGCGACGGTCCCGATCTACTACGAAAGCAGGCTTGCGAAGCTCGCCCTCGACACTGCCTTGCAGCCCCGACTCGACTCCGACTTCGAGGAAGCGACCGAGGGCGAAGAGGTCGACCGGAAGGAGCGGCTCAAGACCAAGTGGGCGCAGCTCGAAGCCATCGTCGGCTCGGAGCAGCGGATCAAGCTCGTAGCCGCCGACCTCGTCGCCCACTGGGAGCGGCGTCTCGAAGACGCCATGGATGGCAAGGCGATGATCGTGTGCATGAGCCGTCGCATCTGCGTCGAGCTCTACAAGGAGATCGTCGCCTTGCGCCCGGAGTGGCACGACCCGAACAACGCCGCCGGGGTGATCAAGATTGTGATGACCGGCTCGGCGTCGGACCCGCTCGACTGGCAAGAGCACATCCGGACAAAGTCGAAGCGCGAGGATCTCGCCAAGCGGTTCAAGAAGCCCGACGACCCTTTCCGCATCGTGATCGTCCGCGATATGTGGCTGACGGGCTTTGACGCACCGTGCCTGCACACGATGTACGTGGACAAGCCCATGCGGGGCCATGGCCTGATGCAGGCTATCGCTCGGGTGAACCGCGTGTTTCGGGACAAGCCGGGCGGCCTCGTAGTCGACTACCTCGGGCTCGCCCACGAGCTGAAGCAGGCGCTCGCTGTCTACACCGAGAGTGGCGGCAAGGGCAAGGCGGCCATCAATCAGGATGAGGCTGTGGCCCTGATGCTCGCGAAGCACGAGGAGTGCTGCGAGTTGTTCGAGGGCTTTGATTGGACGGAGTGGACGACAGGGCGACCGGAGCAGCGCCTTTCGCTCTTGCCGGCGGCCCAGGAGCACATCCTTCAGCAACAAGATGGCAAGTCGACTTTTCTGCAACGCGTGAAAGAACTCTCCCAAGCCTTCGCTCTCGCGGTTCCGCATGAAGAGGCGATCCGCATCCGGGATGATGTCGGTTTTTTTCACGCGGTGCGGTCCGCGCTGACGAAGTCGACCGCTGGTCAGACCAGATCGCCGGAGGACATAGAGCACGCAATCCGACAGCTCGTCAGCCGCGCGGTGTCGTCGGACGAGGTAATCGATGTCTTCGCCGCGGCAGGACTCAAGAAGCCTGACATCGGCATCCTGTCCGAGGAGTTCTTGGCTGAGGTGCGGGGGATGCCGCAGCGCAACCTGGCCGTCGAGCTGCTCCGAAAGCTGTTGGCCGGGGAAATCAAGACCCGCAGCCGGAAGAACGTCGTCCAGGCTCGCTCGTTCGCCGAGATGCTCGAACAGGCAGTCAAGAAGTACCAGAACAGAGCAATCGAAGCAGCGCAGGTCATCGAGGAACTGATCGCACTCGCTAGGGACATGCGTGATGCCGATCGGCGGGGCGAGTCCCTCGGGCTGACTGACGACGAGGTCGCGTTCTATGACGCCCTCGAAGTGAACGACAGCGCCGTGAAGGTCCTCGGCGAACCCACGCTCCAGCAGATCGCTCGCGAACTGGTCGCATCCGTCCGGGCCAACACCACGATCGACTGGACGATCAAGGAGTCCGTTCGCGCGAAGCTCCGCGTGCTGGTGAAGCGAATCCTCCGGAAGTACGGCTATCCGCCCGACAAGCAGGAGCAGGCGACCATAACGGTTCTGGAGCAGGCCGAGTTGCTGTGCGCGGACCTGTCCTGACCATCAACTCTCGAAACTAGCCAGCAACGGCACCCCTTACCCACACCCCCGTTAACCGAGAGTCAGAGAGCGCGAGAGTCCCGCCCCCACCGGCCCGCCGTACCGGGGGTTCCCCTCGCCCCCCATCCCTCTCCCCCAAACCCGAGAGCGCCCCAGGCCGCCCCGGACGCCCCCAGGCGGCCCACTCCGCTCCTCTCCCGGTAAACAAACAGGCCCGCGTCCTCTGGACACGGGCCTGCCAAGCTCAAAATCGCCCTGACTCAATCGCTCCGGTGGTTAACTGGGCTCCGCGTTACATGCCGACTGGAACAGCGTTTCTGAGGCATTCTGAGCGGGTTCGGCTGCCTTGGTGCCGGCGATCCCGCAGTATCGGCTGCCGGGTACATCCGCGTTCTTGCAGTGGCACATGCTCACGTGGACGCCCTCAGCGGCCGCGATCGCCGCGACTCGCTCGAGCCGCTCTCGCCGCTCCTCAACGCCGATCGTCCGCCCGCCGCCGACGCCCTCCGAGAACCGGTGCCACGACCAGCCCGTTGCCCGGGACGGTTCCCCGAGTTGCGGCAGGGCGATCGCATCCTCGACCCGGCGCTTGAAGGCCGGCCTGGTAAACAGATAGCTCGCGGCCGCTCGGCTGATACCCGCCGCTCCGAGCTCGCCGAAAAGCTCCGCCAGATCATCGGGGTCGTCGGTGATCTCCGGAATCAGCGGATCGAGACGCGCCCGTGTCTCGACGCCGATCTCGACAAGCCGCGCAGCGGTTCTCAGTCGCTGCCACGGCGACGCTGTGCGCGGTTCGAAACGCTCCCAGAACTCCCGGCGAAGCGTCGAGATGCCGATCTGAGCGTGCACCCGTGTCGAGTGCTCGCTGAACAGCGGGTAGAACCCCTTGGTCAGCACGCCCTTGGTCAGGAACGACACCTCGACGCCGTGTTCCAGCAGCACCTTCATCGTCTCAAAGGTGACATCCTGCACCTCCCGTTGCATCGGGAAGGCATCGCTCGCGGTGCTGAAGTAGACCCGGCGCGGCTTCGCTCGCCCGCGCATCAGTTCCGCCCGAACGAGGTCTGGCGTGTTCTCGTAGAGCACTACCCGCTCGCTTCCCGGATGTGACGGATAGCTCTGCGTGTAGCAGTACACGCAGTCCATGCCGCAACCGCTGGTGATGTTGATCGTCGGCATCGAGCCCAGGCACGGCAGCGACGACGGCGTCAGTACCTTGCCTTTCCGCTGCCGGCGCTCGACGATCACCACAGCCGTTCCCCTTTCACAGCCTTCACGAGGTCCGGCATGCCGACCACGATGTGCGTCGCCTCGGTTCGGAATCCGTCATCGCCGCACGCGACCGCAGCGATTCCTGCCAGTCCGAACTCGTCTCGATGACGCACCAGATGCTCCGGCTGGAGATCGACATCCTCGATCACAACCGCCCGCGCGTGCTTCGCGAGTTGTCCGATCAAGCTTCGGCCGCTCGGGGTGATAAGGGCCGCCGGATTGAACCGGCGTACCGGCAAGTACCATGAATGGCGGCTGAACGCGTCGATATCCCGGTCCTGCACGACCCGCAACGCCGCAAAGTAGTCGCGCAACGAGAACTGTGGATATGCGATCCCGTTGCCTACCGATCGGCGCGTCGTGCCAACCTGCAAACGACCCACGCCTTCGGGCTGTTCACGAGGAGCGAGGCACCGGTGCGGCAGACACGCCTCGTCCATGTCGATGTGGATCGCGTCCACTTCAATATTCTCGATCGCAAAGTTGCTTGTGTTGTCCAGGACGCGGCAGAGAAACACGACTCCAAACGGACCGTGTTCGGTGAGCCACTGGTCGTCATCAGCAAGCGTTCGATAGTCCGCAGTTGTCCACTCGACATGCGTTACGCCCGCCTGATCTCGGGCCAGCCCGAACGATCGACCAAATGCCGGCGGATTCGAATCGACGAAGTGAAGCGACGCCGACCGATCGATGCCCGTCGACTTCCGGGCGGTCGTCCAAGCCGTGGCGAGAAGATGGCCCGTCCCCGCGCCGAGATCGAGGAGGTCGATCGGATCCGGGTGCCCGCTCCCGGTGGTCTTCTCGATCCCTCGAATCACCGGGGAGAGCACACGCTCCGATAGCACCTGCGCTCGCGGTCGCCAGTATGGATCGGGTCGATGGCTCAGGAGACGGTTCAGCCGATCGATCGGCAGGAAGCTCGATGCCCGGGTCGATAATTCGACAGCAGGCGCGACGAACAGCCGGTGCGCGGGCGTGCCAGAGATCTGGAGTTGACGGTAGTGGTAGCAGATGCCATCCGCGTCGGCCGGTCGAAGCAGCGGCACATACCTCGGCGTTGGAACACGAGGCTCGGACGCGAGCTGCCCCAGAATCGCGAGCGGGTGCCGGGCGGTAAACAACGCCGCAGCCACGCCCGATTCTCCCGACGCTTCGAGCGAAAATGACTCGAAGCCGACGATCTTCGCGATCGCTGCGAACGGATCCGGGCGCTCCGGCTCGGCAGCGGCAATGGCGCACGCATGGTGCAAGAGGCCGAAGTACCGCCAGCAATAGATCATCTGGAGGTACCGATCGGTCGGCTGCTGAAGCAGTTGCCGCCACGCCTTCTTCAGCCGGTTCAGGCGCTGGACCAGCCTGAGGTCGACCTCGAAGAACGGTCGGCAGGGGGCCCAGTAATCGCGCCACAACAACGACTGAAGCTCGAGCTGAGATCGCCGGACGACGAGCCAGACCGGCACCACCGGGGTCAACGCCTGTCTCGCGAGTTCGCGGCGGTTGTCGGCCCGGGATGTGCCCGACACGATCAGCATCGGGCGATTCTACTGGCGGAGATCTCTCGAATCAACGGGTTTTGTTTGGGTCTTCTTGCCGTCTGAGATCCACTGCTCCACATCGTCGGTGAGCCGCCGGACGCAGCCCAGTTGGAGACACACCACGACAGCCCCGGAACACCGGTTGATTGTGACTCTATCGATCACATGCGGCAGAAACGCGTCCTGAGATGACTCGCTAAGCGACTTCCACACCATCGCAAGGTGTTCGGCATCAGCAACTTCGGCCTTACAAGCCCCTTGCCATGCCTCGGGCTTCTCAAGCAGGCCGCGCACCGCATCCTCGATCTCGCCCGCAGCAAATTGGACACCCCGGCACGGCGGCCGCCCGCCCGCTGTCGAACGGCAGCGGTAGTACCGGTAGTTCACAATGGTCGGATCCCGCCGGTGCGTCACCACATATGTGCAGAGCGGCCGCCGACATCCGGGGCAACTGACTTTGCCCCGGAGCGGGAACGGCAGTGTGCCCCGCTCCGCCTTATCCGTGGTTCGCCGGGCATCCAGTTCTCGCTGCACAGCGTCGAACAGTATCTCGTCCACGAGCGCGCTGTGACACCCCGGCCGCGTCGATTCGCCATCTGCGAACACCCCGAGGTAGACCGGGTTGCGAAGCGTCTCGACCACCTGCCGAGCGGTCCACCGACCGCCACCGATGATCTCGCCTGATCGCTTCGCGAGACGTTGCTTCGTCCGCCATCCCATCTGATCGAGCGCCCGCGCAATCTCTACTGGCGACTGCCCGCGAGCCGCCCGCCGGAAGATCGCGCGGACACGCCGAGCCTCCGCGCGGTTCGGCGCCAGCTGCTTCGTATCCGGGTCCGCGTCGTATCCGTACGGCGGCGGCCCCGCGAGCCTCCGACCATGGCGCTTCAGGTACGCCCGCGTCTCCGCGATCCGCGACGCGATCATCTCGCGCTCGAACTCAGCGAACGAGGCGAGAATGTGCCGGAGTAAGCGGCTTTCCGGTCCCGAACTCAGTTCGGGTTGATGTACCAAGCGGACTGCAACACCCGCCGATTCGAGCTCATCGAAGAGCACGACGACATCGCGCAGCGTGCGCGACAACCGATCCATCGCAACTGCGTAGACGACATCGACATCGCGTTTACTGAGACGCCGACGCAGTCGTTTCAGTGCGGGTCGATCGAGCGTCCTCCCCGATACGCCCTCGTCATCGAACCGTTCCTCGATGCAAACTGCTTTGCGCCCCGACTCCGCGGTCGCGACATCCAGACAGGTCTGGAATTGGGCCTCGCACGAGGACAGCCCGTCCCGCGGCTCAGCCGACTGCCGCGTGTAGATCGCGAACCGACGGATCGGTACCGCCGGCGACCTCATCCCTCATCGCTCGCATCATCCCACCCGACCTCAGCTTCCAAGACCCCGATCAGCGGCCCGAGCCGTTCGAGCAGTTCGGGCACATGCTCCGTGGCGACCTCGTACACCTTCTCCGGCATCACCACGCCGTAGTCGTGCGCCAGAACGTTCCGCATGCCGATGACGAGACGCCACGGGATCCCGGGCTCGCGCGTCCGCGTCTCCTCGGACACCAGCTTCGCCGCCTCGCCGATGACCTCGACGCACCGGATCACCGCGGCCTGCACGAGTTCGTCGTCGAGAAACTGATCGAGCGATCGCCCACCAAGAAACCGTACGGAGCGCTCGGCGTGCAGCCGCATGTCCTCGCACTTCACGAGATCGCGTTCAAGCTGGTCACGCCGATTCATACAGCGGCTCCGTCGATCGCAGCGCAAACCGTCGGAAGTACTTGTTTGCCGACCGCTCGACCGAATCGCGCGTCAGCAGGTCCACCGACCGCCCGAGCAGATCTTCAAGCGCCTGCTGAAACGCCACGACGCCGAGGCCCACGGCCTCACCCGGCGTGAAGGTCACAAGCACATCGATATCGCTCGATGCGTCGGCGTCACCGGTTGCGAAGGATCCGAAGACCTCCAACTTCGACACGCCAAACCGCCGGCAGAGCTCCGCCAGCCGCTCGTGATCGATGTGAAGGTCAGCCGTTCGCACCGCTCGCGTCTCGCCGCTCTCGAAACTGGCGGGCAAGAGCACCCATGACTTCCGGCGCTGCTAACCGAGAGTCCGAGAGCGCGAGAGTCTCGGGCGCGAGCGCCGGGCGATTCGGGGTTCCTGTCGGCACCGATGACCGAGTCTCGAAACCAGAGAGCGCAGATCGGCCCGCATACGGCCCCAAGGGCCCCGAACCGCTTGCTCCCGAGTCAACCACTCGGGCACTCGTACCCATACAGAACCCTAAAAACCTCCCCGAGTAGGGCTCGAACCTACAACCTAGCGGTTAACAGCCGCTCGCTCTACCATTGAGCTATCGGGGACCGATTTGTCGACTCGGGACGCATCCCGAGATCGGCGTAAAGGGTACCCCGTCTTGGCGGGCGGTCAACCCGAACCGCCGAATGCGCCTGGGCAGGTCCGCCCGGACCGGGTGGGCCCGTATTAAGGGGGGGTCATGGTTCGCTTTGCTCTCGGCCTGCTCGCTCTGGCGGCCGTCGCCGCGTCCGCCGGGGTGCCATTGCGGTGGGTCCGCGGTGAGGGGGACTCGGCCGACTATCTGCTGACCGAGCGGATGCACCAGCAGATCTCCGGTCCGTTCTCGTCCGGGCTCGAATGGACCCGGGAGATCGGGATCGCGGACCGCGTCCTCGCCACTGATGATGCGGGGGCCGTGGTGCGCCGGGAGTTTCAGTGGGTCCGTGTCGTGGTCCGGCGCGATGGGCAGGAACCCGTTGTCGCCGATTCGCGCGAGCCCGGGCCCACGCATTCGCCGGCCGACAACATGCTGGTGGGGCCTTTCACGGCCCTTGCCGGCCAGTCGGTCTCGTTCCGGGTTGATGAGGCCGGGCGGGTCTCGGAGGTGGTGGGGGCACCGGAGGTGCTCGACGCGATGCTCGGGCCACTGTCGCAGCAATCGCTGTTCGCGGGGGTCTCGGCGTTCATGACGCAGCCGGGTCGGGCGGACCGGCTCGCGCGGCAGATCGAGCAGGCGCTGCGGGTCATCCCGGGCCGCGAGGTCGAGATCGGGGAGGCCTGGGATATCCCCATCGAGCATGCCACGCCCCTCGGCAGACCGATCCGGACCGCCCTTCGGGGCGAACTCCTGTCGTGGTCCGGCCCCGATCGGGCCGCGGAGATCCGGCTCAACGGCCTGCTCACGCAGGATGCCCCGGGAGAGGACGACGCCAGGCAGGCCCTGCTCCCGATCACGCTGACCTCGGGCACGATCGTGGGGTCAGCGAGATTCGACACCGGCCACGGGCGGCTCCTCCGCAGCGAGTACACCGTGGAGACGAAGTGGGTGGTGGACGCCGCGTTGACCGAGGGCGACGCGCCGATGCAGCAGTCGATCCGCCAGACCGCGGTCATGGAATTGAAGGAGCCCGCGAGGCCATGATCAGGCTCGGCCTGGCCGTCGTTGCCTCGTTGCTCGCGACATCGGCCGATCCCACGGATGCGCGGCGGGTGTTCGATGTCGCCGATCGGCCCGCGCGAGAGGGTGTGGTTGCCGCCTCATGGGCGTCGCGCCCGAGCGTGGTTCCTGAGGCGGCGATGCTCCGGCAACTCATCGGCGTGCGCGGCGTCCTCGGCCCGGCGGATCTCGGGACGCTCCGCAGAGCCGTCGACACAAGGGCCCGCGTTCCCGAGCGGGTGGACCATCGGATTCCGATCGCGACGCTGTATCTCACCGCGGGCGACGACAACGCCGTTGTGGAACTCGAACGCGCGGACCAAGGCTGGGTCATCGCCCGACAGACGGCGGCCGACGCATCGGCCCGGCTACGGGGCCGCGGGCTCGACGATCTTCTCGCCCGCTGGGTGCCGGTGAGGCCCGATCCGGCCGCACCGGTGGGGGACGCGGCGCGGGTGCAGCAGCTGCCGAACCCGCTGACTCCTTCTCCTCAAGTGCTGACCGAGCCCGAGGTTTCTCGGCGTTTCTCGGGGGGTGGGGGGCCCATCTTCCCCGAGCCGCTCTCGCGTGACCTTGGGACCGAGGCGTTCCACGCACGGCTGCCCGCGGGCCATCGGCCCGACCGCCCGGCGGGGCTGCTCGTGTGGATCAGCGCGGATGTTGAGGGGATCCCTCCCGATGTGCTCTTCCAGGCCGCCGACAGCATGGGGCTGATCTGCATCGCCGCGGAGAACGCGGGCAATGAACGCCCGGCCGTGGACCGCCTGCAATTGGCCCTCGACGCCGTTGAGTCGGCCTCGGCGCGGTGGTGGGTCGATCCGACTCGGGTGTATGTCTCGGGGATCTCCGGCGGCGCCCGGGTCGCGTCCATGCTCTGGGACTGCTTCCCGGATGTGTTCGCGGGCGGGGTCGGCGTGGTGGGCCTCAACTCCCACCACGCCGCGCCGATCGGCGACGGGCGGGCCTGGCCCCGGACCCACACCCGACCCGGCGGGGAGCTCGGCAGGTCCGGGCGCGACCACCGCTTCGCCGTGATCTCCGGCCCCCGTGACATGAACTTCAAGGAGATCCGGGCCCGGACGAACCTGCTCCGGCGTGAGGGCTTCGCGGTCCGCCTTTTCGATCACGCCGATCAGGGGCACGAACTCTGCACGCCCGAGCGGTTCGCGGCCGCGCTGTCCTGGGTCGACGAACCACACGCCGCCCGCGTCGCAGAACTGACCGAAACCGGGCGGCGAACGCTCGACGCGGCGATCGCGCGGTTCGGCGAGGGGCCACCCCGAGACGAGCAGGCACGGCGGTTGCTCGAACGCGTAACGATCGTCGCCCCGTGGACGGAGCCCGCGTGGACCGCGGCCGCCAGGCTCGGCTACGCCCCGGCCGCCGCGCCCTGAGCGTCGCGCATGCGCACCAGCACCGCGCGCAGATCCGCGTGGGCCCGGGTCAGCAGGCTGACATACAACACGAACGCCACGACCGGCCCGACGAAAAATAAGCAGGCGAAAATGACGCTCACGAGGGCCGCGACGCCGGAGATTACCGCGGCCGGGCAGAACCAGATCCGGAACCCCACCATCCGGTAAAGCCGCCTGCTCGGGATCCGGAGCGCGAGCGCCCGGAGCATCAGCAGCCCGCCGAAGAAGACCAACGCGTACCCGGCAAGCGTGACGGCGCCGATGGCGACCTCGACCCACTGGCCCCACGAGCCCCCGCCCGAGCCCGACCGGAGCGCCAAGCCGGCGAGAAACTGCGCAACCAAGCCGATCGCGGCAATCTGGATGCCCGCGCGTGTGGCCCGGCGCGCCCGCTCCCCAGGCTGGCTCCCGCCCCCTCCGGGGTCGGGGGTGCTCAGGCCCCACCAGCCCCAGAGGAACCAGAGCGACGCGCCGAGGAACGCCAGCCCGAAGGCCGCCTGGGAGACCCGCTCCCAGTCCACGCCGGACAGCCCGGGCGGGACCTGGTGCCGCAGGAACGGGAGGAGCACGGTCGCGGCGAGGAACGCGACCGCGAGCACCACCATAAGCAACAGCGCGTTGAACGCGTGGGCCGCTCCGGCGCACAAGCGACGGACATATACCGGATCGCGCTGCGCGAGCACACTTCCCCGGAGCGACCTCGCGATCTCCGTGCCGCACTCCGGGCAGACCCCCTCGCCCGCGAGGCCCTCAAGGGCGTAGGCGCAGGTGACGCAACAGACACCGGCAGGGACGCGGCCCTGATCGGTCGCGAGCGCCCCGCACGCCGCGCAAGGGCCCGATCTCTCGCCCGAAAACGACGACACGCCGCACGAAGGACAGCGGAACACCGGCGTCGACACTGGCGGCGGCATGTCGGGCCCGGCGGCGTCCATGCCGCAGGGTACACGGGAGCCTCAGCCCACCGTGGCCCGGACGGCCTCGAACGCCGCGAGCGCACGCTCCCGGCCTTCTTTCTGCCCGACTATGGGGGCCGGGTAGTCCACGCTCAAGGCCGCGAGCGGCGAGACCCATGGCTCGTGGATGATCTTCTCATCGAGGGCGTCGAGTTCCGGCACCCAGCGGCGGATGAATGTCCCCTCCGCGTCAAACTTTCGGCTCTGGCTGATCGGGTTGAAGATCCGGAAGTAGGGCTGGGCGTCCGTCCCCGTGCTCGCCGACCACTGCCACCCGCCGTTGTTGCTCGCGAGGTCCCCGTCCACGAGGTGCCGCATGAAATGCCGCTCGCCTTCCCGCCAATCGATCAGCAGGTGCTTGGTCAGGAACATGGCCGCGACCATCCGCAGCCGGTTGTGCATCCACCCGGTCTCGAGAAGGCATCGCATCGCCGCGTCCACGATCGGGTAGCCCGTGCGACCGGCCTTCCACGCGTCCAAGCTGTCCGGGTCGTCCCGCCACGCGACGACCTCGAACTCGGGGCGGAACGCCCGACTCTTGCACACCCGCGGGAAGCCGACCATTACATGCCGGTAGAACTCTCGCCAGAGCATCTCCTGGATCCAGGTCACCGCCCCGTTGTTCCCCCCGTCGATCCGACCCCGATTGCGATCGAGGGCAGGCACGACGCACTGCCGAGGCGAGAGCACACCCGCCGCGAGGTAGGGCGAGAGCGTGCTCGTCCCAGCCACCGCGGGAAAGTCCCGGTCGTCCTTGTACCCGTCGAGACGCGAGCGGATGAAACGGTCGAGGCGGGCCCTCGCCTCGACCTCACCCGCGGGCCAAAGCGAAGACGCCACCCCGCTGCGCTCGAAGCCCTCAACCCGATCCGGGATCTCGTCGGCCCCAACCTCGATCTTCAAGCCCTTGCGGGGCGCGGCCAAGACCTCCCACGCCTCCCCCTCGTTGTAACGGGCCCAGCAGGCCCGCTTGAAGGGGGAGTACACCGTGTAGAACTTCCCCTCCCCCTGCGTCCTGATCTCACCGGGCGGAAAGAGCACCTGGTCGTGGAACGCGTGAACGCTCCGGCCGGCACGCTCGAAGGCCCGGGCCACCGCGTCGTCCCGCCTCGCCTCGTTCCACTCGTACTCACGATTGAAGTAGAGCGCGTCGCACCCCGTCTCGCCCGCGAGGGCGACCAGCGCCGAGGGCACACCCGCGAAGTCGGGTGTGATCACGATCTTCAAGGGGATGTTCAGCCCGGCGAGGCGGGCCCGCAGCTCGGCCAGATTCCGGAGGATGAACTCGACCTTGACCGGGGCCCAATCGTGCGCGTCCCGCCACTGGCGGGGGCAGATCGTGAACACCCCGACCACGCCCCGTTCCGCCGCACGGCAGGCGTGGAACAGAGCGGTGTTGTCCTCGACCCGGAGGTCGGCGCGAAACCAGACCAGTGCTCGCATGCCGTTGGGTTCGTCACCGGGCCCCCGTTCGATGCACGGGGCGAGCGGGACGCACAACGATGATTTCCTCCGTACGCTGTCCGGTATGAAAGCCGCCGGCGCTGTGCAGACCGCTTCCCGCCTCCTCCCCTTCGGCACCACCGTCTTCGCGGAGATGACCACGCTCGCGCAGCGGCACGACGCGGTCAACCTCTCCCAGGGATTCCCGGACGAGGACGGCCCGGTTCTGCTCAAGGAAGCCGCCGCCCGCGCGCTGCGCGACCGGGACAACCAGTACGCCCCCCTCCCCGGCACCCCCGACCTTCTCGCCGCGATCTCGAAGTGGTGGGGGAGCCGGGGCAACCGGGAGCCCGATCCCGCCCGCGAGATCACCGTCACCGCGGGCTGCACCGAGGCGATCGCTTCCGCCCTGCTGGGCCTGCTCAACCCGGGCGACGAGGTCGTTCTCTTTGAGCCCTTCTATGACTCCTACCGCGCCTGCGTCGCGTTGGCGGGCGCGACCGCGAGGTTTGTCGCCCTCCGCCGCGAGCGAGACCGGTTCGTCTTCGACCCCGACGAACTCCGGGCCGCGTTCTCCTCCCGCACGCGCGCGATCCTCGTCAACACGCCGCACAACCCGACCGGCAAGGTCTACACCGACGAAGAACTCCGCCTCATCGCGGACCTGTGCATCGAACGCGGCGTGGTTGCGATCACCGACGAGGTCTACGAGCGGCTTGTCTACTCGCACGACATGGGCCGCCCGCACCGATCGCTGGCCTCGTTCGACGGCATGGGGGATCGGACCATCACGCTCTCGAGCCTCGGCAAGACTTTCAGCATGACCGGGTGGAAGATCGGATGGGCCATCGCCCCGCCCGAACTCACCGCGGCAGTACGGGCCGCCCATCAGTTCCTGACCTTCTCGATCACGCGCCCGCTCCAGCACGCCGCCGCGGAGGCCCTTGTCGACCCGGGCTGCCTGGCCTGGGTCGAGGATCTCCGCCGGACGCTCTTCCACAGGCGTGAGCTGTTCACCGCGACGCTGCTCCGGCTTGGGTTCGGCGTCATTCCCGCCGACGCCGGGTACTTCGTCATGGCCGACCACACCCCGCTCTCCCGCCGCCTGGGGATCACCGACGACGCCGAGTTCGTCCGGCGCATGACCGCCGAGGCCCGCGTCGCCGCGATCCCCCCGACCGCCTTCTGCGACAACCCCGACCTGGGCCGCCCGTTTGTTCGCTTTGCCTTCTGCAAGAACGAGCGGTTGCTTCGCGAGGCGGATCGCAGGCTGACGGCCTGGCTCGGAGGGGATCCGGGCCGATGATCACGCTCGATCGCTTGAACGAGATCGCCGAGGGGTTTGCCGCCGCGGTGCTCCGCGCCGCCGATCCCGCCCGAGCCGTGCGCCATGCCTGGGCCGGGGCCCTCGACTCCGCGGACCGCGTGATCCTCCTCGCCAGCGGGAAAGCCTCGGCCCCGATGACCGAAGCGGCGCTGGACCGCATCGGCCCCCGCCTCGTCGCCGGCGCGGTCTCCTGCGTCCCCGACCACGAGCAACGCCTGCTCGATCACATCGGACGCCATGCCCTCCCGATCCGTGTCTGCCCCGCCGACCACCCCCTCCCGACGGCGAGGAATCTCCTCGCGGCCGACACCATCGCGGCGACCGCCTCCGCCGCGGGCGAGGGCGACGCCGTGCTGGTGCTTGTGTCGGGCGGCGCCTCGGCCCACCTCACCGCACCCGCCGCGGGTCTCACGCTCGACGAGTTGCGTGCCCTCACGGGCTCCCTGCTCCGCGCCGGCGCCACCATCAACGATCTCAACGCCGTCCGAAAGCACCTCGAACGGCTCAAAGGCGGGGGCCTCGCCCGGCTGATCCACCCCGCCCGTGCCGATGTGCTCGTGCTCAGCGATGTGCTGGGCGATCCGCTGGACACCATCGGCTCGGGCCCGACCGCGCCCGATCGCTCCACCTTCGAGCAGGCCGCCGCCGTGCTCGATCGGTTCAACCTGCGCGAGGCGCACCCCGCGGCGTGGAACCGTCTCGAACGGGGCCGCCGAGGTGAGCTCCCCGAGACGCCCAAGCCGGGCGACCCGGTCTTCGCGAGGCTCACCCACACCGTGATCGCGAACAACCGCGCCGCAATCGACGCCGCCGTCGAGCACGCTCGCACCCTCGGGCTGCGGGTCGTGCAGGTCCGCGACGCGGTGCAGGGCGAGGCCGCCGAGGTCGGCCGTGACCTTGCCCGTGCGCTGGCGGCGGTGCCGCCCGACCAGCGACCCGCATGCGTCGTCCTCGGGGGGGAGACCACCGTCACCGTCGGCGAGGCCACGGGCGTCGGCGGGCGGAATCAGGAACTCGCCCTCGCCGCCGCGATCGCGCTCGAATCGCTCCCCCGGGCCGCGGTCATCACCGTGGCAACAGACGGCGTCGACGGCCCGACCGACGCGGCCGGGGCCGTCGTCCACTCCGGGACCGTCCCCGCGCTCCGGGCGGCGGGAGTCGATCCCCATGTGGCCCTCGCGCGACACGACAGCCACACGGCCCTCGACGCCGTCGGATCGCTCCGCCGAACCGGCCCCACTGGAACAAACATCAACGACATCGCGATCGGGCTCGTCTGGTGACCCCGTTGTGACCGGGCCGGTCTCCGGGTACAATGCCGGACACGCGTGTCCGAGATTTCCGGGGGAGCACAGCCCTTGGACCGGACCCCAGGAAGAGGGCCGACATGTCCGACACCATCACGGCCGAGAACGGCGAACAGATCACGCTCAAGAAGCTGCTCGCCGCGATGCCGAAACTCCAGGCCTCGGACCTGCACATCAAGCCGCTCGTGGCCCCGACCTACCGCATCGGCGGCCACCTCCGCCCGATCTCGGCGCCCCCCATGTCGGCGGCGCAGTGCGATGAGTTCGTCCGCCCCCTGATGAACGAGAAGCAGAACCACGACTACGAGCGTGACGGGCACATCGACTTCGCATGGTTCCTCGAATCGGGCCCGCACGCCGGGGAGCGCTTCCGCTGCAATTTCTTCAAGGCCGGCCAGCACTCCAACGCGGCCATCCGCCGTGTGAACGCGCAGATCCCCGATTACGCCGCTCTGCACCTGCCCCCGATCTACGGCAAAATCGTCGAGAACAACGCCCAGGGGCTGGTGCTCGTGTGCGGCGTCACCGGGTCGGGCAAGTCGTCCACGCTCGCCGCGATGGTGAACCATGTCAACCAGACGCGGGGTGTCAACATCATCACCATCGAGGACCCGATCGAGTACCGCTTCACCCAGGACAAGTCCATCATCTCACAGCGTGAGATCGGCATCGATGTCCCCGACTTCCACACCGCCCTGCGGTCCGTCGTGCGGCAGGACCCCGATGTGATCTTCATCGGCGAGATGCGAGACCACGACACGATCCTCGCCGCCATCCAGGCCGCCGAGACCGGGCACCTGGTCTTCGCGACCCTCCACACGATCGACACAATGGGGGCCTTCGGACGCATGCTCGAGTTCTTCCCGCCCAGCGAGCGGGCGTTCGTCCGCAGCGCCCTCTCGGGGTGCCTCGTCGCGATCTGCGCCCAGCGACTCATTCCCGCGGTCGAGGACTTCGAGGCCAAGATCGTGCCGGCCACGGAGGTTCTGCTCAACTCCCCGACCGTGCGGGACAAGATCCGCGAGGGCGAGGAGGCGGACATCCCGGCGATCATCAACCAGTCGAAGGGCGAGGGCATGCACTCGTTCACCCAGTCCTTCGGCGAGCTCGTCCGCAGGGAGTGGGTCACGCTGCCCGTTGCCCGGCACTTCGCTCCCAACAAGGAGGCGCTCGACGCGATGATCAAGGGCGTCGAGGTCAAGGCGCAGGGTCTCGTCAGCCGCATCAAGGGGCCCCGCTGACATGTCTACCAGCCTCTGGCACGCCTCGGGCCCGCTCAGCGGTCGGGAGGTCGACATCGCCATAGTCGGTGCGGGCATCACCGGGCTCGCCGCCGCCATCGCCTTCGAGCGGGCCGGACGCAAGGCCGTGGTCCTCGAACGCCACGCCCCCGCCGCCGGCGCCAGCGGGCGCAACGCCGGATACCTCATGCGCGGCGTCGCCGCGAATTACGCGCTCGCCTCCCGCCGGCTCGGCCGCGAGACCGCCCGCGAACTCTGGAAGTTCAACGAGGACAACATCGCCGACCTCCGCGCCGAGAGCGTCACCTCCCTCCCGTCCTACCGGGCCCGGCCCTCCTGCCTCGCGGCCCTCGCACCCGAGGAGGCCGCCGAGATCGAAGAATCCGCCGCGATGCTCGCCGAGGACGGCTTCGACGCCGAGCTTGTCCGACCCGGCTCGCCGAACGCGACGGACACGCTGTGGACCCGCGGCTCCCCCCGCCTTGGCCTGATCAACCCGCACGACGCCGTCGTCAACCCGGTCGAACTCGTGGGTCTCCTCGCCTCTCGGCTCGAACGCACCGAGGTTCACACCGGGTGTGTCGTCGACCGCATCGAGCCGGACGGCGACGGGGTGACGCTCCGCACCACGCTGGGCCTCCTCCGCGCACAGAGCGTGCTGGTGGCCACGAACGCGTACGCCGCCCATCTGCTGCCCGGCCTCACCGGACGGGTCAGCCCGAACCGAGGTCAGATGCTCGCCGCCCGAGCGCCCGGGGTTCGGTTGGATTTCGCCTACTACCTCAACCACGGCTCGGAATATGTCCGCCAACTCGACGACGAGACCATCATCTTCGGCGGCTGCCGCACCTACCACGCCGACCACGAGCGCACCGAATCCGACGAGACAACAGACGAGGTGCAGCGGCACATCGAGCGGTTTCTCAGCGCCCTCGTCGCCGAGGAGTACACCATCACCCGCCGCTGGGCGGGCACGATGGGCTTCTCACCCGACGATCTCCCCATGGCGGGCCCGACCGATCTCGGCCCGCGGGTCTGGTTCTGCGGGGGCTTCACCGGGCACGGCATGTCCCTGGCCTTCCGCACCGCGGGCGTCGCCGCGAACGCGATGCTCGGCTCACGCCCACTCCCCGCCTGGCTGCGGCTCGACCGGTTCGGGCGTGACGACGCCGCCGAATCAAACTGAGTCGCCCACAAGTCCCCTGTCGAGAAAGTAGAGCAGGAACGCGGCGACGATGACGCTGTGGGTGATCCTCCCGCCCGCGATGAGCCCGGGAATCTCCCGGAGCGGAACCACGCGGACCGCGATGCGCTCGTGCTGATCGGGCGTTGGCTCGCTCACCCGCTCGGCATCCACGACCACCACGGTGGCCACACGGTTCGTCAGGATCGCCGGGTTCGCGTCAAGCCGCCCGATCAGCCTTGCACCCCGACCCCCAAAGCCGGTCTCTTCCAGCAGTTCCCGCTCCGCGGAGGCCACCGGGCCTTCCCCCGGATCGATGATGCCCCCCGGGATCTCCAGCGTGACCTCGCCCGTCCCGTACCGGAACTGCTCGACCAGGACCACACCCGGGCCCTCACCGTGGTCCGGCGTCAAGGCGATGACATTCACCCAGTCCGGGCTCTCGATGACCGTGAACACGCCCGATCGATCGGCATCGTCGGGGCACTCAAACGCCTGCTCGCAAACGCGGAGAATCCGCGTTCGAGCCAGTTCACGCCTCGGCCCCGCCCGCCAGGCGCGGACCAGATCATCCCTCATCGCCGCCTCCGTTCCTGGACATCCCGCCCGTCCGCCCGAGACCGAGTATCGTTGTCTCCGTGGATCAGGACGGTCCAACCCAACCACGCGCCCGCACCGCCCCCGCACGCCGCAGCGGCCCGCGGCGTCCCGGCTTCCCCGCCCTCGCGGGGCTGGCCTTCCTGTCGGCGATGGTCATCGCCTGCATCGCCACCCTCCCTTGGACCCTCGCGTTGGGCCCATCGGGCGTCCCACGGTACAACGAGGGCGATCCCGGCGCTGGCCGCCTCCCACCGTCATGGGTCCCGCACTCGCCCGAGCAAGTGCGCCGCGCGGTGGAGGCGATGCCCGAGGAACGCCGCGCCGCCATCGCCGCCGAGGTCGCGGCCCGCTTCGGCGTCGAACCGGGCCCGCTTCTTCTCGGGATGGCCAGAGACACCGACGCCGCCCGCGCCTTCCAGGAAGCACTCGAGCGCGAACGGCCCCGCGCCCTGCTCGGCACCGACCTCCTCGGCCGCAGCCTCCTTCTCCGGGCCCTCGTCGGCGGCGGGATCTCGCTGGGCATCGGGTTTGCCGCGGCCTTGATCGCCGTCGGGATCGGCACGCTCTACGGCGCCATCTCCGGCTACGCCGGGGGCCTCGTCGACGCCGTGCTCATGCGGATCGTCGATGTGCTCTACGGCCTGCCCTACATCCTGCTCGTGGTCCTGCTCGCCGTCGCGAGCGACGCGGTGGTCGGCGAGTATGTCACCCGCGCCCACGCCCGGGCGGATTGGATCTCCCAGCAAGTGCGTGCGCAACGCGACGCAGGGGACTTCCAGGAAACTTCCTCGGTCGAGTCGTGGCTCGCCTCCAACCCGGCCCGGGCCGAAGCGCTCGCCGCTCGCGCCCTCGAGGCAATCCCCCCGAGGAAGATCGATACCGCGACACGGGCCGGGCTCGATGTCGCCACGCTCCTGCTCGCGATCGGCGGCGTCTCCTGGCTCACGCTCGCACGAGTCGTCCGGGGGCAGGTGCTGAGCCTGAAGAACCAGCCCTTTGTCGAGGCGGCCCGGGCGGCCGGCGCCTCGCCCACGCGGATCTTCGCCCGACACTTGCTTCCCAATCTCCTCGGGCCGATCGTCGTCTACGCCACGCTCACCGTGCCCCAGGCGATCCTCCAGGAGAGTTTCCTCTCCTTCCTCGGAATCGGCGTCAAACCCCCGCTCCCGAGCTGGGGGAACCTCGCCGCCGAGGGGCTCGGAGAGGTCAACCCGTACCGCAGCCACTGGTGGCTCCTCGCCGTGCCGTCGGGCCTCCTCGGAACGACACTCCTCGCGCTCAATTTCGTCGGGGAGGGGCTCCGCGAGGTGCTCGACCCCAGGCGCTCGGAGAGGACCGGCGCCGATGCCTGAGCAGTTCGCGTCCTCACCCGTTCTCGCGGTCGATGACCTCACCGTGTCCTTCCCCGCGTCCGCGAGCACCCGCGCCCACGCCGTGCAGGGCGTCTCGCTCCGCCTCTACCCAGCCCAGACCACGGCCGTGGTGGGGGAGTCCGGCTCCGGCAAATCGGTAACGGCGCTGAGCGTGCTGCGCCTCCTCGAGTCGCCGCCCGCACGCTACGAGTCAGGCCGCATCGACTTTGCAAGACCTTCGGGCGCCCGCATCGATCTTCTCAAGGCGCCCACGCCAACACTCCGGGCCGTCCGTGGCGCGGAGATCGCGATGATTTTTCAAGAGCCCATGACCAGCCTCAACCCGGTGCTCACCATCGGCGACCAGATCGTCGAAGCCGTGCGTCTCCATCGCAAGGCCTCGCCCGCCGAGGCCCGTGCTGTCGCCGTCCGAACGCTCGCGGAGGTCGGGATCCCACAACCGGAGGCAAGGCTCGCCGCCTATCCGCACCAGTTCTCCGGCGGGATGCGCCAACGCGTGATGATCGCCATGGCCCTGGTCTGCGAGCCGAGCGTCCTCATCGCCGACGAACCGACCACCGCGCTCGATGTCACGATCCAGGCCCAGATTCTCGAACTGGTCAGCACACTCAAGAGATCGCACCGCCTCGCCGTCATGCTCATCACCCACGACCTCGGGCTCGTCGCCAACCACGCCGACCACATCGTCGTGATGTACGCCGGTCGGGTCGTCGAGCGCGGACCGGCCGAGGCGGTGCTCGCCAGCCCGCTCCACCCATACACGAGGGGCCTGCTCGCCGCGGCCCCGGTCCTCGGTGTCGAGAGACCCAGGCTCGAGACGCTCGGGACGCTCCTCGCCGACCCGGGCTGTTTCGAGATTCCCGTTGACGGCTCGCTCCGCCGCGCCTGGTGGCCGACGGAAACAAGGCCGAGTCGCCGCCCGAGCGACCCGATACCCATGATGGTCGCGTCCACGCCCGGCCATGAAGTGTGTGTCTGGAGCGAACCGTGATCGTATTTGTCCACAGGCTGCCAACTCCGCGGGGCCTGTATCATGATCCAGATTGGTTCTCCGTCCTCGTCCATGCCACGAGGGATTGCCTGCAAGGCCGTCACCTCGTCGAGGGCGGAAGGGCAGGCGTAAGAGGTTTTTCAGAATGGCTTTACGAAGATCGCGACCCACCTTCCAAGATCGAACACGATTGCGGATCCAGAAAGCCGCAATCTAGACCCGCCATCCAAATGAAGGGCGACGCATCACGCCCATGTCTGTTTGTCCACAGTTCAGACCTACGGCCCGGTGCACCGACCCAAGACCGCTGAGTCCATCCAGCCGACATGCGAGTCCTCTTTCTCTCAGACCTTCTCTTCACGAAACATGAACGCGACATGATCGCGCGCCTCGGGATCGGGCTGGCCGACGAGGGCACCCGCGTCACCTGGTCCGTGCCGCTCTCCGTCGCCCCCGCCCTGAGCGCCTCCCTGCTCTTTCCAGTGATCCCCCATCAGGAACCGAGGCTCGGCCTGACGCTCAAGGCCCGAGCCGCCCGCCTCCACGACGCCGCGAGGGTCACGCTCGGCGGAGAGCCCGACATCGTGCATGTCTTCGGCGGGGGGGCCGCCCGCCTCGCCGCGGAGATCGCCAGGGGCTCCTCCGCCGTCCCCGCGTACGAACTCTGGAGGCCGCATCTCGAGCCGGTCGTTCGCCTGAGCATCAACCGGGCCATCGGGCCCGCGTCGCGCGAACCGGGCTCCCGCCGCGTGCCGCTGATCGTCGTTCCCTCCGCCGCGGCCCAGGCCCGAGCCAACCAGGCCTTCCCCGACGCGGTGGTTCGCCGGATCCCCTGGGGCGTGCACACCTCGCGCGAAGAACGCCACGGGTCATTTGACGCGATCTGCCTATTGCTCATGGGACCGGGCCGGGATGCGCGCGCCTGGCAGTCGGCGTTCCTCTCCGCGATCCGAGCCATGCGAGCCGACCAGCGCGTCCACCTCTTCGCCGACGCCGCGGCCACCGCCCGGCACCGGGTCTGGAAGGCCGCCCGGGATGCCGGCGTCCTCGACCGCCTCTCCCTGGTGGAAAACCCCGAAGCGCAGCGCGACCTCGCCCTCCACGCGGACATCCTCATCTACCCAGACGCCAAAGGCGAGACACGAACTCTGCTCCTCGAAGCCATGGCTTCCCGCGTGGCGATCATCGCCGCCGCCGATCCGCTCGCCGAGTCGCTCATCGACGGTGTCACCGCTCGCCTCGTCGCCGAGGCGGCCGAGCCTCTGTGGTCCGAGGCGATCGCCCACCTCGTCGCCGACACCGACGCCCGCCGCTCGCTCACCGCCTCCGCCGCCGAGTTCGCCCAGAAAAACCACCGGGCGACGCGGCAGATCGTCTCGCTCACCGACGCCTACGAATGGGTCGCCGGCGACCCAGTCCGCATCGGCCCGGACTCCCCCAGCATTCTCGGGCCCGCGGACCTGTGATCGGACCCACGCCCCGCCCAGACCTACCGGGAATCCCCTCAAGCCCTTGCATCACGGGCGAATTCTCTCAAGATGGAGATCGGCCCCCGTACCGGGAGCCACCCATCCACCCGGAGAGACCCCATGCGCCCCTCCGCCCTTGTTCTCCTCCTCGCCCCCGCGCTCGCGGCCACGCCCGCCCCGGCGTCCCCCCGCCCTCACGACGCACCCAGCCCCGCCGATCGTCCCGCCATCATCCGCCACACCGCGACGCCCCCCGAAGCCGGAAACGGCAGGCCTTGGCATGGCGGCGTCATCACACGCCACGCCGAGTCGGATCTCTCCAGGCACGGCTCCTCAGATCCCCATGAGTCCGCGTACCTCGCCGCGACCCCGGGCGGCCAGCACGCCCACACTCAGGAACCCCGCTGCCGCGCCCCGCGCCACGGCGAACTGCCAGCCCCGCATGGCGCGCTCATGCTCCGCCGTCCGCTCCCAGCGTCGTGGCACACCAGGCCCACGCGGGTGACCTCCGGCTTCTCCAACCCGGTTGCGGACCGGGCCGCGGAGGAGCTCCGAGCCCTCCGCAACGCGTGGCTCCGCGAGCGGGGACTCGTCGGGGGCATCCGGACCTTCCGCAACCCGCTCTCAAGCGAAGCGGGGGAGCAGAACCCGACGCGAGTCGAGCCCGCCGCATGGTTCACGCGACCCCCGGAACTCCCGCGCACCCGCTCGCGGGAACAGGTCCGAATCTCTCTCCCCCCCGGGCTGGACGCACGCGGCTTCGACCGCCTCATCGCCGCGGCGGTCGACCCCGGAGGAGACCGCCACCCGACGAGCACGGCCCGCGCGACCGACCGCCCGTAATCTGACTCGAGGCCGCTCAATGTGCGTTGGCGAAGGGTGTGCTCGCCCCCCGCACGGGCATCGTGTGGCCCGGGAGGCTCGTGCGCGGAAGCGGTCACGAGCGCGGCTCTGCGTGAATCAAGCCCCCGGATCGCACGACCGATACGCCGCGATCAACGCCCGCTCGCCTTCCTCGCCCTCCCGGCTCAGGCCGTGCTCCATGCCGAGCACGCCATCAAAGCCCTTGTCCTTGATGTGCCGGAAGACATTGGCGTAGTTGATCTCCCCCGTCGTGGGCTCCTTCCGGCCCGGGTTGTCCCCGATCTGGAAATAGGCAATCTCCTCCCAGCAGCGATTGATATTCGGGATCAGGTTCCCCTCCGTGATCTGCTGGTGGTACATGTCGCACAGAATCTTGCACGAAGGACTGTCTACCGCCCGGCAGATCTCGTACGCGTGCCCCATCTCCGCCAGCAGCATGTTCGGATGGTCCCGCGGGTTCAACGGCTCGAGCACCATCACCACGCCGTGCGGCTCCAGCATCTCGCACGCCCGCCGCAGCTGGTCCACGGCGTACGCGGTCTGGTACCCAAGGTCCAGCCTCGGCTCACGCGTCCCGAGCACCACCGTCGCCCAAGTCGCGTTCACGCGCTTGGCCACCTCGACGCCCGCCCGGCACTCGGCGAGGAACTTCTCCCGGTCCCCCGCGTCGTTCCGCGAGAAACTCGGCCCCCACGCCGTCGACGGGTTCAACACGAACACCCCCATCCGCAGGTTCAGCCTCGACATCGCCGACGCCAGCCGCTCCTGCTCCTCGACGGACCGGCCCGCCATCCCGTTGTCTTCCCAGCCGGTGAACCCCTCGCCCGCGGCGAACTCGAGTTGCGCCACCGGGTCATCGCCAGCGAGATGCCTGAACATCCCGAAGTGCGGGGCGAAGTGCGCTGCAAACCGCCCGCCGCCCACCGCCCGGGAAGAACTCGCCCCGCCCGTCCCGACCACGCCCGCGACCCCCAGCGCCCCAACGCCCGCCACGAAGTCGCGCCGCGTCATTCCCTGTGCCGATTCCATGCCTGCTTCCTGTCGAATGGTGTGATGGACGCACCGGCGCCCGGGGCGTTTAGATCAGCGGCGTCCGACCGGGCGTCGGCGCCGGATCGGTCTCGAGCGACGAGAACGCGTACGCCGCGGGCGACAGATCGAGCATCGAGTTCATCGCCTGCTCCCAGGTCACTTCCTTGCCCGTGTACGCGCTCATCCGCCCCATGATCGCGGTCAGCGTGCTCTCCGCGACGCGCCTCGCCTCGTTCAGACGCGGCCTCGCCCCCCGGATCGACGCGAACAGGTCAACATGCTCGCGCACATACGGGTTGTCCTCGCCCTGCCTCCGCCACGAACCCGACCGGCCCCCTTCGATCGAGCTGAACCCGTGCCACGAGACCGCCCGCCCGTGCGTGCCCTGCATCGTCTCCGCGACCCGACCCGCGCACCCGTCGATCTGCCGGCACATGCTCAGCAGCGGCGTGCCGTCGGAATACTCATAGTCGATCGCGAAGTGATCGAAGATGTTCCCGTACTTCTCCTGCGTGCGCACCTCACGACCGCCCATGCCGACCGCCTTGGCGGGCGGCCCCCCCTTGACCCAGTTGATGACATCGAGGTTGTGGATGTGCTGCTCGCAGATGTGGTCGCCCGAGAGCCAGCAGAAGTAAAGCCAGTTCCGGCACTGCCACTCCATGTCCGAATACGCATCCGTCCGCTCGTGCACCCAAAGCCCGCCCTGGTTCCAGTAGCACCGCGCGGAGACGATCTCCCCGATCTCACCTCCCCCGATCCGTTCCATGAGCTCGAGGTAGTTGTCCTGGTGGCGACGCTGCGTCCCCGCCACCACGCTCAGCCCCTTCGCGTCCGCCGACTCGCCCGCCGCAATCACCTTCCGCACGCCCACGGGATCGACCGCGACCGGCTTCTCCATGAACACATGCTTGCCCGCCGACACCGCCGCCTCGAAGTGAATCGGGCGGAAGTGGGGGGGCGTCGCCAGGATCACCATGTCCACACCGCCCCGCTCGAGCAGCGAGCGGTAGGCGTCGAACCCCACGAATCGCCGCTCCTCCGGAACATCAACCCGACCCGCGAACGCCTCCTGCCCCATCAGGTGCGAGAGACTCCCCGCCAGCCGGTCGGCAAACAGATCCGCCAGCGCCACCACCTTCGTCCCGGCGTCTGCCTCAAGCGTGTTCACCGCCGCGCCGGTCCCCCGGCCGCCGCACCCGATCACGCCGACCCGGATGACATCGCTCCCCCCGCGGGCGAGCCGCGACGCGAACGCCGGGCTCACCATCGCCGCCGTCCCCAGGGCCGCCCCGGTCTTGATCACTTCCCGCCGCGTCCACGCGTTCTGCATCGCCCGCTCCCTTCGCTCACGATTCGATCCCGAGCACCCGGTCCATCCTCGCCGCGATGTCCTTGAGCCGGGCAAGGTCTCCCCCGCCCACCTCGGCAGTCGCCCAACCCCACCAGCCCGTGGTCGTCAGCCAGTCTCGCACGGAATCCCACGGCACATCCCCGTCCCCGATCTCCACCCCGAACCCGGCCCACTTGCCTTCCTTGTCCGCCTTCGCCCGGCTGTACCCCTTGATGTCCAGCCGCGCGATCCGCCCGCTCCCGAGCGCCCCGAGCCAGTGCCCGGGCCACCCATACGCCCAGACATTCCCGACATCGAAGTACCAGCCCACCGTCGGCCTCGAAATGCCGTCGGCGCACTCCGTCGACTCCCGCACGCCCGGCGTCGCCCGCAACTCGTCCACATACCGGGCCGCCTCCAGCGGGCTCAGCAGGAAGCTATTCCACACATTCTCGAGCGCGATCTGCACGCCGACATCCTGGGCCATCGGCAAGACCGCCCGGATCTCCCGCATCGAGCGCTCCCACGCCTCGCCGTAACTCACCTCCGCATTCACCACCGCCGGCACAAGCAGCACCGTCGTGCCTCCATACGCCCGGCAGTCGAGAATCGCCCGCTCAAGCCCGTGCCGCCCCTCCATCCGAACCGCCGCGTCGGGGTGGCTCAGCGGCTTGCCCCAATGCACCGAGTTCACCACACCCGCGATCGTCAGCCCCGACGCCTCCCGCGCCGCGAGCACCTCCGCGCGGTCGAGATCGTTCGGGCTGTCCATCTCAATACCTTCGAACCCCGCCTCCCGCGCAATCCGGAACTTCTCCGCGATCGAGCCCCCCTCCCCGATCATCCCGAACTTGAGCGCCTTGCGAACCTGCCGAGGCCCCCACCGAACCGGGCTGCCCCCCGACGCAACCTGCCCGGCCGCGCCGCGCGAGCCCCCGCCGACCACCCCCGCAGCCGCGAGCCCGGCCGCCGCCGTCAGAAAGCCGCGTCTGTCCATCGCGCCGTATTCGATATTCACGAGAACCTCGTCCTTCCTGGGACCGCCACCTCCGGCATCGCCCGATCGCCCCACGCCCAGGGCTCGGGATTCAGGTTCTCCTGCGAGTTGAGGATCTGCTCCCACGAGATGACCTGCCCCGTGTAGGCCGCCTGCCGAGCCATGATCGCCAGCAGCGTCGAGTACGCCATCAGTTCTCCGTCGTTGATCGGCTCGCCCTCGCGGATTGCCGCGAACAACTCGTCGTGTTCCTGCTGATACATGTCGTTCGCCTCGGCCTTCCCCCGCCAGGGCCGGGCCCCCTCGATGACATGCATCCCCCGCCAGGGCATCACGCGGCACACGCCCTCGCTCCCCATCAAGTACGCCGTGTTGTCCGAGGGCGTGTTGGGCCAATGCCGGCACATGTGATATGCCCTCGCCCCGTTCTCGAACTCAAAGGTCGCCGAGAAGTTGTCCCACACATTCCCGGTCTCGGGCATCTCGGGCCGGGTCATCCGACCGCCGATCGCCGTGCACTGTGTCGGCATCCGCCCGCCCATCGCCCACGCGATCCAGTCGATCGCGTGCACCGCCTGCTCGACGATGTGGTCCCCCGAGAACGGCGTGAAGTACTGCCAGTTCCGCAACTGGAACTCGGTATCGCTCCACCCCGCCTGCCGCGGCTTGGGCTCCACCCAGCCCGTGGTGTTGTAGGTGCACTGCATCGCGCGGACCTCACCGATCCCGCCGTCGAGCACGCGTCCGAACACCTCACGCATCTGGCTCTGGTACCGCCAGCAGAAGCCCGACATCAGCGCCAGGCCCTTCTGTTGCGCCAGCCGCGCGCTCTCCAGCACGCTCCGCACCCCCGGAGCGTCCACCGCCACCGGCTTCTCGCAGAACACATGCTTGCCCGCCGCCACCGCCGCCGCCAGCTGCTCGGGGCGGAACACGGGGGGCGTCGTGAGCAACACCACATCCACGCCGCTCTCGATCACGCCCCGGTAGGCGTCAAGCCCCACGAAACGCCGCCCCTCCGGCACCTCGAGCTTCCGCCCCTGTTCAGACTCCTCGATCGACCCCCTCACATGCCCCAGGCACGACTCGATCCGCTCGCCGAACGCGTCCCCCATCGCCCACAGCACCGCGCCCGGGTCGGCCGAGAGGGCCTGCACCACCGCCCCCGTCCCCCGACCGCCGCACCCCACCACGCCGACCTTCACCGTCGACAAACGCCGCGACCGCGCCCCCGACGCCAGCCCGGCCGTCATCGCCAGCGTCCCCGCCGCCGCCGAGGCCTTCAGGAACTCACGCCGTGTTCGGCTCTCCATGGTCCACGCTCCCTTGTGCTATTCCCCGGCCTCGCCGCCCGGGTCGCCCGCATCCCGGACAACCCGGAACCCGACAAACCCGCAGTCCGCCAGCCACCACTGGCTCTTGGGGATCTGCGGATCGCTCGCCTGCCACGCCGGCCGCTGGTGCCGCTTCGACCCCGGCGCGCACATCTCAAGTTCATCCAGGTACGACCCGCCCATCGCGAACGGCGTTTTCTCCTCGGAAACCACCCACTCGGCGATGTTCCCCAGCATGTCGTGCAGCCCGAAGGCGTTCGCCTCCTTGGTCCCCACGGGCCGGGGCGCCCAATCCGTATTCCCCGCGTGCCAGATCGAGGCCTCGAGTGACGCTTCGGACTCCGCCCCGCGGGCCGCCTCATCGACGCCCCCGCGCGCGAGATACACCCACTCCGCCTCCGTCGGCAGCCGGTACCGCTCCCCCGTCTTCTCGCTCAGCCACACACAGAACTGCTCGGCCGCGCGACGCGTCATCCCCAGCGCTGGGTACCCTGCGTGCCCCAGCCCCCGGTCCGGCGGCACATAGGGCTTCGTCGGACGCGAAATCCCGTCCGCGTCCTCCGCGTCCGGGTCGGGCTTGTCGAGCCCGTACAGGTAAATGTCGTAAAGATCCCAGGTGACCTCCGTGCGACCCACCCACAGCGCCCCGACCTCAACCGTCGCCTCCCCGACCCGCACCTCGCCCGGCGGCGTGCGCACAAGCTCCAGCGAGACGGTCGTGCCCGGGATCCGCACCGACGCCGCGCGGGCATCCTCCCCCGCTGGTGCAACCGCCGCACCGATCGCGAGGCTCGCCATCCATACGCAACTCGCGACGCCCTGCATCCTGCTGCTCCTGCTGCTCGTCGGGTGCCGCGGCACGCCGCACGGGGAAACCCAGACTACCGCGACCCGCTTCGAGTTCGCAAGGATCCAGATGGGCACGCGGGCCCGGATCGTGCTCTACGCGCCCTCCGAGGCCACCGCCGCCGCCGCCGCCCAACAGGCCTTCGACCGCATCGAGACCCTCAACGCCGTCCTCAGTGATTACAGAACCGACAGCGAACTCTCCGAGCTCTCGGCACACCCCGTGGGGAGCTGGATCCCGGTAAGCAACGATCTCATGCTCGTCCTCCAGCGAGCACAAGCGGTATCCGAGGCGTCCGATGGCGCATTCGACATCACCGTGGCCCCCGCGGTGACACTCTGGCGGGAGGCACGCCGAACCGGAACGCTCCCCGATCAGGAGGCGATCGCCAACGCCGCCCGCGCCATCGGGTGGCGGTCCCTTGAACTCGATCCGCAAGGTCGCCGCGCCCGCTTCAACAAGCAGGGCATGCAACTCGACCCGGGCGGCATCGGCAAGGGCCACGCCGCGCTCGAAGCCCTCCGAGTGCTCCGCACGCTCGGGCACGACTCGGCCATGGTCGACCTCGGGGGAGACCTCGCGCTCGGCGCCCCGCCCCCCGGCACACGGGGATGGTCGATCCTCACCCGAGATGCGCTCGGCCCGGATCGCACCCGCATGCTCGCCCAGACCTGCATCGCCACATCCGGCGACGCCGAGCAATTCGCGCTCATCGCCGGTCGGCGTTATTCCCACATCCTCGATCCGCGCACCGCGCGGGCCCTGACCGCTCGGCGTGCCGCGACCGTCATCCACCCCGACGGCGCCATCGCCGATGCCCTCGCCAGCGCCGCCTGCGTCCTCGGTCCGGACGGGGTCCGTCCGCTCCGCCTTGCATTTCCTGACGCGGAGATCGGCGTCATCGAAGCGCCCGAACTGTACTAACACAGATTTCGCCTCTGGCGCCACGAAAAACAGACCGATCGGTCGCCAGATTCCCGCGGGCTCCCTAAAATGGATTTACTTATCCGGAGCATCCATCCACCGGGGAATCACCATGTCCGACTCTCCCAGAATCGCCACCATGGACGGCAACGAGGCCGCCGCGAGCGTCGCCTATCGGCTCAGTGAGATCGCCGCGATTTACCCCATCACCCCATCGAGCGCGATGGGGGAACTCGCCGACGAATGGGCCGGCAAGGGGGACCGCAACATCTGGGGTCAAGTACCCACCGTCGCCGAGATGCAGTCCGAGGGCGGCGCCGCCGGCGCGGTCCACGGGGCCGCGACCGCCGGCTCGCTCGCGACCACCTTCACCGCCTCGCAGGGCCTCCTGCTGATGATCCCCAACATGTACAAGCTCGCCGGCGAGCTCACCCCCTTTGTCATGCATGTCGCCGCGCGGACCATCGCCACCCACGCCCTGTCGATCTTCGGTGACCATTCCGATGTCATGGCCTGCCGGCAGACCGGCTTTGCCCTCCTTGCCGCCAACTCGGTGCAGGAGGCGCACGACATGGCCGCCGTCGCCCACGCCGCGACGCTCGAGTCCCGCATCCCGTTCCTCCATTTCTTCGACGGCTTCCGCACCTCGCACGAACTCGCCAAGATCACCACGCTCGCCGACGACGACCTCCGCGCGATGATCGACCCGGAGAGCCTCGCCCAGTTCAGAGGCCGCGCTCTGACCCCCGACCGCCCAGTGGTCCGCGGGACGGCGCACAACCCCGACACCTTCTTCCAGGCCCGCGAGGCCTGCAACCCCTACTACGACGCCTGCCCGGCCATCGTCGAGCGCGTCCTTGACCGGTTCGCCTCGGTCACCGGACGCCGCTACGGCCTCTTCGAATACGCGGGTCACCCCGAAGCCGAGCGCGTGATCATCCTCATGGGCTCCGGGGTGCAGACCGTCACGGAGACCGTCGAGTACCTCGCCGCCAAGGGCGAGAAAGTCGGCGTCATCGCCGTCCGCCTCTTCAGGCCGTTCTCCACCGAGCACCTCGCCCGTGTCCTTCCGCCTACCGCCAGGCGCATCGCCGTCCTCGACCGCACCAAGGAGCCCGGCGCCCCCGCCGAGCCGCTCTACCTTGACATCCTCGCTTCCATGCAGGAGATGGAGATCGCCGGCGTCCTCCCCACGGGCGAGGCGCCCCTGGTCATCGGCGGACGGTACGGGCTCTCCAGCAAGGAGTTCGCCCCCGCCCATGTCAAGGCGGTGCTCGACGAGCTCGCCCGCGAGAACCCGCGACGCCGTTTCACCCTCGGCATCGTGGACGATGTCACGCGTCTCTCTCTCGACATCGACGAGTCCTTCGATATCGAGCCCGACTCGGTCCTCCGCGCCCTCTTCTTTGGCCTCGGCGCCGACGGCACCGTCGGCGCGAACAAGAACACCATCAAGATCGTCGGCGAGGAAACTGACCGCCATGTCCAGGGGTATTTCGTCTACGACTCCAAGAAATCGGGCTCCTGGACCGTCTCGCACCTGCGGTTCTCGCCCGACCCGATCCGCTCGCCCTACCTGATCGGCAAGGCCAGTTTCATCGCCTGCCACCAGTTCAACTTCATCGAGCAGCGGGACATCCTCGCCCAGGCCGACCGCGGCGCGACCTTCCTGCTCAACGCCCCCTACGGGCCCGGCGAGGTCTGGGACCATCTCCCCAGCGAGGCCCAGCGGCAGATCATCGACAAGGGGCTCCGTCTCTTCGTCATCGACGCCACCGCCGTCGCCACCGAGGCCGGAATCGGGAGGCGCATCAACACCGTGATGCAGACCTGCTTCTTCGCGCTCTCGGGGGTCCTCCCGCGTGAGGAGGCGATCGAGAAGATCAAAGAGGCGGTCCGCAAGTCCTACGGCAAACAGGGCGACGAGATCATCCGCCGCAACATCGCCGCGATCGACGCCTCGCTCGCCCACCTCCACGAGGTCGCCGTCCCGGCGAAGGTCACCTCGACCTGGACCAGGCCGCCCGCGGTCCGCGACGAGGCCCCCGATTTCGTCAAGCGGGTCACCGCGGTCATGATGGAGGGCAAGGGCGACCTGCTCCCCGTCAGCGCCTTCCCGCCCGACGGCACCTGGCCCACCGCCACGACCCAGTACGAGCGGCGTTCCATCGCCGTCGAGATCCCGATCTGGGACCCCGACATCTGCATCCAGTGCAACAAGTGCGCCCTCATGTGCCCCCACGCCGCGATCCGCGCCAAGGCCTACGAGCCCGACGCCATCGACGCCGCCCCGGACACATTCCGCAGCACCGACTACAAGGCCAAGGACCTCCGGGGCCTCAAGTTCACCATCCAGGTCGCGCCGGACGATTGCACCGGGTGCAACCTCTGCGTCAGCGTCTGCCCCGCCAAGGACAAGGCCCAGCCCAGGCGACGCGCCATCAACATGGAGCCCAAGCTCCCCGTGCTCGACGCCGAGCGGGCCAACTACGACCACTTCCTCGATATCCCGCAACTCGACCGCGAACGCGTCGTCCGCCTGGATGTCAAGGGCTCGCAGTTCCTCAGGCCCCTCTTCGAGTATTCTGGCGCCTGCGCCGGCTGTGGCGAGACGCCCTACATCAAGCTCCTCACCCAGCTCTTCGGCGACCGCCTCATGATCGCCAACGCCACCGGGTGCTCCTCGATCTTCGGTGGCAACATGCCCAGCACGCCCTATTGCGTCGACGACAACGGCCGCGGGCCCGCGTGGTCGAACTCACTGTTCGAAGACAACGCCGAGTTCGGCTACGGCATGAAGCTCTCCTCCGACGCGCTCGCCGAGCAGGCGAGAGACCTCGTCCGTCTCCTCGCCCCGCGGATCGGCGACGCCCTCGCCGACGGCATCCTCGACGCCGACCAGCGCTCCGAGTCCGGCCTCCGCGCCCAACGCGAGCGCGTCGCCGCCCTCAGAGAGAAACTCGCCGGGATGGGAGAGCCAGAGGCCGTCCGCCTCGCGCTCCTGGCCGACTACCTCGTGCGCAAGTCGCAGTGGCTCGTCGGCGGCGATGGCTGGGCGTTCGACATCGGCTACGGCGGGCTGGACCATGTCCTCGCCCAGCCCCGCGATGTCAACATCCTCGTCCTCGACACCGAGGTTTATTCCAACACCGGAGGGCAGGCCTCAAAGGCCACGCCGCTCGGCGCCGCCGCCAAATTCGCCGCTACCGGCAAGGTCACCGACAAGAAGGACCTGGGTCTCATGGCCATGCACTACGGCCATGTGTATGTCGCCTCCGTCGCCATGGGCGCCAAGGACAACCACACCGTCAAGGCCTTCCTCGAAGCCGAGTCCTACGACGGGCCCTCGCTCATCATCGCCTACAGCCACTGCATCGCGCACGGCTACGACCTCGCCTTCGGCGCCGACCAGCAGACCCGCGCCGTCGACTCCGGCATCTGGCCTCTCTACCGATACGACCCGAGGCGCGTCGCCCAGGGCGAGCCGCCCCTGATCATCGACGCCCCCGCGGGCAAGGTCCCCGTCTCCGAGTACCTCAACAACGAGACCCGCTTCCGTATGGTCGAGCGCATGGACCCCGCTCGCTTCAAGAAGTTCTCCGCCCAGACCCAGAAGTACGCCGAGCAACGCATCGCCGTCTATCGCCACATGGCCTCCCTCCGATTCGGGGGCGACGGCGCCGTGATCGAAACCGGCAATGAAGGCCCCGCCGTCACAACGCCCGCGCCGACCCAGGCCGCCGCCGCGAAGGGAGGCGACAAGTGAACCCGCTGCAGATCTCCTACCTCGGCCTGACCCTTCCCCATCCGCTGATCGCCGGCGCCTCCCCGATGACCGGCGACCTCGACGGGCTGCGACGACTCGAGGACGGCGGCGCCGCCGCGGTCGTGCTCCGCTCGCTCTACGAGGAACAACTCCGACGCGAGTCCGTCGCAACCCACGACGCGATGGTCGGCGCCGCCGATTCCTTCGCCGAGGCCCTGTCCTATCTCCCGCATCCCGACGAGTTCGTCCTCGGGCCGCAGGAGTACCTCGACCACCTCGCCGCGGCCAAGGCCGCCCTCGGCGTTCCGGTGATCGCCTCACTCAACGGCGTCGAGCCCGGGCCCTGGCTCGACTACGCCCGCCTCATGGAAGACGCCGGCGCCGACGCCCTCGAACTCAATCTCTACGATGTCGTCACCGACCCAGGCTTCGACGCCGCCGCTATCGAGGCCCGGGCCGTCGAGGTCGTCCGCGAGATCCGGCTCAGAACCCGCCTTCCGCTCGCGGTCAAGCTCTCGCCCTTCTACACCGCATTGCCGAATTTCTCCGCCAAACTGCTCGGCGCTGGCGCCACGGGGCTCGTCCTCTTCAACCGCTTCTTTGAACCCGACATCAACGCCGAGGAACTCGAAGTCGTCCCCCATCTCGCCCTCTCCAACTCCTCCGAACTGCTCCTTCGGCTGCGCTGGCTCGCCATCCTCTCCGGTGAGTTCGACTGCTCGTTCGCCGTCACCGGCGGCGTTCACGACGAGCACGACGCCGTCAAGGCCATCATGGCCGGCGCCCACGCCGTCCAGATCGTCTCCGCCGCCTTCACCCGGGGCCCCAAGGTCCTCGCGTCCATCCGGGAGGGCCTCGCGGCCTGGCTCGAAGAGCACGAGTACCGCTCCATCGAGATGATGCGGGCGAGCATGAATATCGAACGCTGCCCCGAGCCCGCCGCCCTCACACGCGCCCAGTATGTGCGCCAACTCCAGACCTGGATCCCCACCAACGGCCGCGCCCACTGACCCCACCCACGCAATCCGGGTATCATGCTCGGCCGGCGGAGTCCGGTCGATATGACGCTCTCGACACTCGCCAACACCACCGCGGCCCCGCTGATCCAGTCGGACATCGGCGTGCTCGGCGTGCTCCTCGCCGTCTTGGCCGCGCTCTTCGCGTTCTCCGGCACCGGGGCCGGCCGGCGGTTCTTCTCCGTCGTCCCGATGCTCGTCTTCTGCTACTTCCTGCCCACCACGCTCACCACGCTCGGCGTCCTCCCGCAGGAATCCCCCCTCTACGACTGGATCAAGGCCTATCTCCTGCCCGCCTCGCTCGTCCTGCTCATCCTCGCTCTCGATCTGCCCGGCATCCTCCGCCTCGGGCCCAAAGCGATCATCATGCTCCTCGCCGGCACCGCGGGCGTCGTCGTCGGCGGGCCCGTCGCCCTCTTCTGCTTCCAGTCCCTCGTCCCCGAGGACGCGTGGCGCGGGTTCACCGCCCTCTCCGGCTCGTGGATCGGGGGCGGCGCCAATTTCGTCGCCCTGGGCCAGATCGCCGAGGTCTCCGCCGAGATGCTCGGCCTCATGGTCATCGTCGATGTCGCCGTCGCCAACATCTGGATGGGCGTCCTCCTCTTCATGGCCGGCAAGGCGGACGCGATCGACAAGTGGACCGGCGCCGACACGACCGCCATCGAGGACCTCAAACGCCGCGTCGCCGAGTTCCAGGCCAAGTCCGCCCGGAACCCTTCCCTCGCCGACTACCTCGTCATGCTCGCCATCGCCTTCGGCGGAACATGGGCCGCCTCGGCATTGAGCGGCCCGATTGACCGCCTCGTGGCGTTCGGCGTGGATGAGTCAGGCGAACCGGTCCCCCTGTTCGGCGCGACCGTCTGGAAGTTCATCCTCGTCACCACGCTGGGCCTCGTCCTCTCGCTCACGCCAGCCCGCCGCTACGACGGCGCGGGAGCCTCGAAGATCGGCTCGGTCTTTCTCTACCTCCTCGTCGCCTCCATCGGCGCCCACGCCAACTTCGCCACCATGTTCGCCAACCCCGCCGCGCTCGGCCTGCTCGCCGTCGGCGCCCTCTGGATGCTCATCCACGCCGCCGTCATGCTCGCGGTCGGGCGCATGATCAGGGCCCCGATCTTCTTTGTCGCCGTCGGCAGCCAGGCCAACATCGGCGGCGCCGCCTCAGCCCCCATCGTCGCCTCCGCCTTCCACCCCACGCTCGCACCCGTTGGCGTCCTCCTCGCCGTCGCGGGCTATGTCCTCGGCACCTACGCCGGCCTGATCTGCATGTGGCTGCTCAAACTCGCGGTGGGCGCGTGAGCCCGGCGTCCCTCCGCCGACGCGATCGACGCCCCGAACTCATGGACGACCCCGCGATCGACCCGGAGGCGCACCGCCGGGCCCTCCGCGGGCTCGCCCGCCTCAACCGCATCGCCGCCATCGACCGCACCGTCTGGAGCACCCTCGACCCGCTGCTCTGCCGCCGTGAGGCCTCGATCCTCGACATCGCCGCCGGCTCGGGCGACCTCGCCGTCGCCCTCGCCCGCCGCGCCGCCCGCGGCGATCGCCCTTACGCGTTCTCCGCCTGCGACATCAGCCCGATCGCGATGCAGGCCGCCCGCGACCACGCCCGCGCCGAGGGGCTGTGCATCGAAACCTCGGTCCTCGACGCCCTCCGCGACCCGCTGCCCGAGCACCACGCGGTGCTCATGTGCCACCTCTTTCTCCATCATCTCGACGAGGCCGACATCGTCGCCCTGCTCGCCCGCATGAAGGACGCCGCCCGCCACGCCGTCCTCGTGACCGACCTCGCCCGCTCCGCCGCGGGTTTCGCGCTCGCCGCCACGGCGTCGCGATTCGCCACGCGATCTCCCGTCGTGCACGCCGACGCCCTGCTCTCCGTCCGCGCCGCGCTCACCCCCAGCGAACTCGAACAACTCGCCAACGACGCCGGCCTGCACCGGGCCCGCATCCGGACCGTCTGGCCCGAGCGAATCATCCTGACATGGACCCGATGAGCACCCCCAGCCCAGAGGCCGTCGTCATCGGCGCGGGGCCGGCCGGCGCCCTCGCCGCCCACCGCCTCGCCACCGGGGGCGTCGGCACACTCCTCGTCGACCGCAGCCCCTTCCCGAGATCGAAACTCTGCGGCGGCTGCCTGGCCCACGCCGGCCGGCAAACCCTCGCCGCGGTCGGCCTCGATCGACTCCCCGCCCTCCTCGACGCCCGCCCCGTCAACCGCCTCGCGCTCCGCACGCGCACCCGCCGCCTCGATATTGCTATCCCGCCCTACGCCGTCATCGATCGGGCCGCGTTCGACGAGCAGCTCGCCCGCGCCGCCGCCGACGCCGGCGCCGAGTTCCACACCCGTGTCCACGCCGCAGTCAACCTCGACGCGTCCGTGACGCTCACCGCCGAAGATCGAACGACCGCCCGCCTCACCCCGCGCATCATTATCGTCGCCGACGGCCTCAAGGGCTCCGCCCTCCGCGACCATCCCGCCTTCTCCTGGCGGATCCGCAAACGCGCCAAGGTCGGCGTCGGCAGGCTTATTCCCGCCGCGCCCAACGCCTGCGACCCGGATGCCGTCACCATGTTCCTCGGCCCGACCGGCTACGCCGGCATCGCCCCGCTCGCGGACGGCCGGGCTGTCGTCGCCGCCGCCCTCAGCCCCGGCGCGGCGGGCGCCCGCCAACACGGCGCCGGGCCCCTCGACGCGTTCTTCGCCGAACTCGGCGTCGAACTCCCCGCGCCGCTCCCGGGCTCCGCAGACGGCGCCCCCGCCCTGACCCGTTCCCGGGGCCCGCTCGAACTCGATGGCCGCATCTTTCTCTGCGGGGACGCCGCCGGATACCTCGAGCCCTTCACAGGCGAGGGGATCACATGGGCCCTCGAAGCCGGGCTCCGCGCCGCCGACCACGCCCGCGACGCGCTCGCCGGCCGCGACCGCCCCGGCCGGTGGACCGCCGAGTGCCGCCGCCGACGCGCCCGCCAGCGCCGGCTCTGCCACGCCGTCACCTCGCTCCTCGACGCCCCGCCACTCGCCCACGCCCTGATCGCCCTCGCCAGCACCGCCCCCATGGCCGGGGCCGCGATCGAGCGGGCGATCCTCGCCCTGCAGCCGCCCGCGCACCCGCCCTCGGCAGTGGGGGGGGCATGACCTCCCCGGGACTTCTCTCCATCGGAACCGCAACGCCCGAAGGCCGGGTCCCCCAGGCCGAGGCCGCCGAACTCGCCGTCGCGGTCCAGCCCACACCAGACCACGACCGCGCGATCCGCGCCCTCTACGCCCGCGCCGGCATCCTCGCGCGTGCCACCGCGCTCGGTGCGCCCGATGAACTCCGCGCCTTCTTCCGGGCAGGGCTCGCCCACGGCCCGTCCACCGCCAAACGAGCCGCCGCCTACCGCGAGCACGCCGGCCCGCTCGCCGCCCGCGCCGCGAGGCAGGCCCTCGAACGCGCCGACCTCGCGCCCCAAGCCGTCACGCACCTCATCACCGTCTCCTGCACGGGATTCGACGCCCCGGGCGCCGACCAGCACCTCATCCGCGAACTCGGCCTGAAACCCACCGTCCGCCGGACCAACATCGGCTTCATGGGCTGCCACGCCGCCATCAACGCCCTCGCCGTCGCCGCCGCGTTTGCCCGCGCCGACGCGGACGCCCGCGTCCTTGTCTGCTGCGTCGAACTCTGCACCCTGCACTTCTCCTACCACACCGCGACCGATCGCCTCGTCGCCAACGCCCTCTTCGCCGACGGTGCCGCCGCCGCCGTCGTCGCGGCGACCAGCCTCGATTCCCCGCGACTGCACCATTTCGCCTCCGTCATCCTCCCCGACTCCCGCGACCAGATGGCCTGGTCCATCGGCGACCACGGCTTTGAGATGAGCCTCTCCCCCCTCGTCCCCGAGACGCTCGCCCGCGCCGTCCCGCCGTGGACCAAAGCCTGGCTCGACCAGACCGGGCTCGCCACCCGCGACATCGCCCGATGGGCCATCCACCCGGGCGGGCCCCGCGTGCTCTCCGCCCTGCGCGACGCGCTCGAACTCCCACACGACGCGGTCGACACCTCACGCGCCATCCTCGCCGCCCACGGGAACATGTCCTCGGCCACCGTCCTGTTCATCATCGAGCAGATGCTCGCCGATCCCGACCGCGCAACGCTCCCCCTCGTCGCCATGGCCTTCGGCCCGGGCCTCGCCGGCGAGGCCCTCCTCCTCACCGCACCCGCCTGATTTCCAAGGGGAAACCCGAGTTCCGCGCCGAGCCCGCTGGCGGATCTCGGATCGCTCGGGCCGGTTCTCCCGCCAAGTACGGGTGTTTGCCTGTCCGCATCATGGTCACGCCACCTCACGCAATTCCCATCTCCCCTTCAACCGATCCCCTTGCTCGCCCATCCGCAACGAGCCGCGGGCGCGAGCCCGCGGAATCCGGTTGCACGATCTCTCCATCGTCCCACGCCGCCATTCGCACGAACTCGTAACGGATTCTGTATTGATCGGAGATCGCACGACGCGCGGTAGACTGTGCTCGGACAGGCTTCACGGCTCACCCCGATCAGAAAGGAGCGTGTCAGATGTTCATGACGCTGCTCGCGGCGACATTCGCAATCGCCCTGACCGTGTCGGGGCTGGTCTTCCTCCTGTTTTTGAGGCCGCTCCGCGCGATCCTGCACCGCGTCATCGCCGAGCAGATAAGCAACGCCTGGCTGCGGTACATGGCCTTCGCGATGCTCGTCGTCGGAGTCTCCGGCGGCGTGCGCGTATGGGACCTCGAGAAGTACATCACCCCACGCCCCGAGGAGGCGAGCGTGATCACGCTCAACGCGGAACGCTGGGGCCTCGAGGTCTACCGAACCGTGATCGGCACGCTCCAGAGCGAGGCGTGGCTTCTCCTCGTCTTCTTCGTCTTCGCCCTGATCGCCTATGTCATCACCCGCGGCCTCGAACTGCGACACGACCCTACGCCCAAGCCCGCGGTGACCTGAGCAACCCAACCGCCTCGCGAGCGTGTGATGCGGATTCCCGGTTGTCCTCGGGCTTCGGTGCCGTGGTTCATCCCAAAGAGCGAACCACGAGAGGTGCCAACGAACCACGATCGGGGCCGTGGTTCATCTCGCAGAGTAAACCGCGAGAAGACGGCGCGGGCCGTCCCGACCCGCCGCCACACTTCGATCTGACGGGCGCCGAGAACAAGGTGGAACGGCGATCGGTCTCAATCCCCCACCCCAAGCCCGGGCCGACGCCGTGCCGTAACCGTCAGCGCGTGCCAGTTCTGTGGGCGGACGCCCAATGCCGGAGGGGGGACTCGAACCCCCACTCTGTCTCCAGAAGCGGATTTTGAATCGCTCGAATCCGCCTTCCCGGCCCAATAAGGGCCATTTTAGGCTGGGTTTGGGTACAGGTTTTGGGTACAGCCCTGGCCCAATCTCGCCGACTCGATTTGCCGTGGTCGAGACGATCGGACATGCTGCTGGCCACCTGCCCTCACATCGACACCAAGCACCGCATCGACACGCAACGACGGCACCTGCCTAGCGACCTTCAATCGTCGATCGCTGACCGATGGGTCAAAGATCGGTCGCTTCCGGCAGGTGTCCGACATATTCGCTCATCGGGCAGCAGAGGCGTTTCCGACGTACAATGTTCGGTATCAGGGGCGAACGCCGCCCCAAGGAGTTGTGGTGCGCGAGGGATGGGCCGAGCATGGCGAAGAAGCGGTCCAAGAAGACGGAGTCCAAGGCCAATGGCAATGGAGCGTCCCTCGGCTTCGAGGAGAAGCTCTGGCTGTCCGCCGACAAGCTCCGGGGGTCGATCGACGCCGCCGAGTACAAGCACGTCGTCCTCGGACTCTTGTTCCTGAAGTACATCTCCGATGCCTTTCAGGCTCGACGGGAGGAGCTTGAGGCGCTGACCGCCGACCCCAAGTCCGATTACTTCACGGACGGCGACGAGGACTGGGCCAATCAGACCCTCGAAGACCGTGACGAGTACGCCTCCAAGAACGTCTTCTGGGTTCCGCCCGAGGCTCGGTGGAAGCAGCTTCAGGCGCAGGCCAAGCGTCCCGACATCGCCAAGCTCATCGATGACGGCATGTACGCCATCGAGCGCGACAACCCCCGCCTCAAGAACGTCCTCCCCCGTGACTACGCCCGCCGGGGCATCCCCGCCGAGCGTCTCGGCGAACTCATCGACCTGATCTCCGGCATTGGCCTCGGCGACAAGGAGTCGAGAGCCAAGGACATCCTCGGGCGGGTCTACGAGTACTTCCTCGGCAAGTTCGCCGCCGCCGAAGGCAAGCTGGGCGGCGAGTTTTACACGCCCCGCTGCATCGTCCGCCTGCTCGTCGAGATGATCGAGCCGTTCAAGGGCCGGGTCTACGACCCCTGCTGTGGCTCGGGCGGCATGTTCGTGCAGGCCGAGCGGTTCGTCGAAGCCCATGAAGGCAAAGCGACCGACATCTCCATCTACGGCCAGGAGTCCAACCCGACGACGTGGAAGCTCGCCAACATGAACCTCGCCCTCCGAGGCATCGAGGCCCACCTCGGCGAGAAGCACGCCGACACCTTCCACGACGATCTTCACAAGGATCTGAAGGCCGACTTTATCCTCGCAAACCCGCCGTTCAATGTCTCCGACTGGGGCGGCGATCGACGCCGGGAGGATGTCCGCTGGAAGTACGGCACGCCGCCGGTGGGCAACGCCAACTACGCCTGGATCCAGCACTTCATCCATCACCTCGCCCCCAATGGCATTGCCGGGTTCGTCATGGCGAACGGCTCGATGTCCTCAAACTCGGGCGGAGAGGGCGACATCCGCAAGGCCCTCGTCGAGAACGATCTCGTCGATTGCATGATCGCGCTGCCCGGCCAGTTGTTCTTCACAACGGGCATTCCCGTCTGCCTCTGGTTCGTGACCCGCAGCAAGGCGGGCGGCACCCTTGGGGGGAAGAAGCTGCGGGATCGTCGCAAGCAAACGCTCTTCATTGACGCCCGCAAGCTCGGCTCGCTCGCCACCCGAACGCTGCGTGACTTCTCCGATGAGGAGATCGCCCGCATCGCTGAGACCTACCACGCCTGGCGGGGCGAAGGCGGCAAGTACGAGGACATCGCCGGGTTCTGCAAGTCGGCGACGGCTGAAGAGATCGAGAGCCACGGCTTCGTGCTGACGCCCGGTCGGTATGTCGGGGCCGAGGATGTCGAAGACGACGGCGAGCCGTTCGAGGAGAAGATGGCTCGGCTGACGGTGACGCTTCAGGAGCAGTTCGCAGAGTCCAATCGTCTGCAAGAGCAGATCAAGGGTCATCTGATCTCAGTTGGTGAAGGGGGGCAAGATGGTTGACTCCGCTCCGAAGGTACGGCGATCACCACGGATGTCTCTCAATTCGTTGGCTCAGTACGCTACGGCGACTGCCTCGCAGCGAGAGTCGATCCTACGGGATCAGAAGTACCCACCTGAGTTCAAGCAGATGTGGTACAAAGAAGCGACGAACACGATCGTCCGATTCCTCCTTTCGGAAGATTGGGACGAAGAGATACTCGTTCGGTCAATCGACCGGTTCATGGCCGCTGGCGGGTCTGATCACGAGCAGAAGCGACTCCGCTACAACGCCGAAGCGCTGCAGGGGTTTCTTGGCGGCTGCGCCGACATCACGTTGGACTCGCTGAGCATCGAGCGCGGCCCCAAGAAAGCCACACTTTCGATTGAGGGCGTCGAGATCAGTGTCAGACCAGAACTCGTTCTCTCTGGCAGCTACAGAGGCAAACGGGTTGGAGGCGGACTTAAGCTGTACCTGTCCCGGTCGGACCGATTGACGGACGAGTCGGCAGCGGTCGTTAGTACGCTCGTACATCGCTACTCTGAGGTCTCGTCCTCCCGAACCCGCACAGTGTCCAAAAGGCATTGCCAAGTCATGGACGTTTTCTCTGGCGATGTCTATGCCGCACCGAATGCGGTTGTAAGACGCATGCGTGATCTCGAAGCTTCCTGTCGAGAGATCGCATTGCGATGGCAGTCGATCACGCCTCCTCGAAGGCGGCGTCCATGAATGCATCTGATCCAGATACTCATTCGCTCATCCGAGCGATCGCCGAGGACACTCGACGGATTCTTGAACAACTTGATGCCGAGTCGCATGAAGCGGCAATCGCTGTCAGAGAGACATTCAACGGTCAGCCGTGCGTTTTCCCACAGAACTGGTGCCAGTACGCTTCCTGCGTCCTCGGACTGCGCGTTGCTCGGGTCTTGAGGCGAGGAGACATCGACTTTTGCGAGTGGAACGGCGACGGCGCGTTCGAGTCGCATTTCTGGCTTCGATTCGATGGCTACGACATCGACATTACTGCTGACCAGTTCGGGGCTGCATTGCCGCCTGTTCTCGTTGAGACTAATTTCAAAGCGCATGAAGAACGATTCCCTGCCCCTTCTGTTCGCCCCCTACTGGCTCGGCGGACTTGTCGGGAGTCGTTTGAGAGGGCGGTGTTGGAGCTTGATTTGGCGGTTCACAATCATGCGCGAGCAGTAGACAGGGACATCGCTATCGACAGGCATTTGAGATCCTGCGAGGGGGCCTCGCATGAATGACTGGTCTGAGTGCTTGCTGGGCGATGTCGTTGAACTGAAGAGAGGTTACGACCTTCCGCATCGAGATCGTCGAGACGGTCCGTTTCCGATTGTTTCGTCGTCCGGAGTGAGCGGCACCCATGAGGCATTCAAAGCCGAGGCCCCGGGCGTAGTGACCGGACGATACGGCACAATTGGCGAAGTGTACTACATCGAGACACCGTACTGGCCTCTGAACACATCGCTCTACGTCAGGGACTTCAAGGGTAACGATCCTCGATTCATCAGCTACTTTCTCCGGACACTCGATTACTATGCATACTCAGACAAGGCGGCAGTTCCAGGAGTGAACCGGAATCACCTGCACTTGGCTCCAGTGTTGATTCCTCCCCTCAACGAGCAACGAGCCATCGCCTCGGTCCTCGGCTCGCTCGACGACAAGATCAAGTTGAACCGGCGGATGAACCGCACGCTGGAGCAAATGGCGGCGGCGATCTTCAGGGAGCATTGGGAACGTGCTAATGCCGCTGAGGTGGCTGTTCCCGTCGCAGAGCTAGAAAGACGAGCCATTCTCCTCATTGGTGATGGGTACCGAGCCAAGCGGTCAGAGCTTTCCGACTCAGGGCCGCCATTTATCCGTGCTGGGAACGTCAAAGGCAGAGTCGATCCGAGCAGTGCTGAGCGGCTCTCGGTAGAGTCTGCCGAGCGAGCAGGAGTCAAGAACTCCCAGCTTTGGGACTCCGTATTTACAACGAAGGGCACCGTAGGCCGCCTGGGTCTTGTCACACGTTCAACTGGCGATGTCGTGTATGCACCGCAAGTCTGCTTTTGGCGTTCCCAATCTGACAAGGCGCTGCATCCTCTTGTTCTCCATGAGTGGATGAAGTCGGTGTTGTTCACAAGGCAGTGGCAGGCGGTCAAGGGGCAAACGGACATGGCTGATTTCGTCAGTCTGACTGACCAACGCTCGATGACGATGGACCTGCTTGAGCCAGACGACCAACACGAACTCGGCCAGAGACTTCAGCCGTTGTATGACCTGATTGACTCCAACGCTGCTGAGAATCAGGCCTTGTCCGACACTCGGGATGCATTACTGCCGAAGCTGATGTCTGGCGAGGTGAGGATTCGCGGAGTCGCTGCTGGTTCGGAGGTGGCTTCATGTGTTTGACCCACTCACGACGCCTGGACCATCGGGGGGAACATGATGGCTGATCTCGATCTCAGTCAATCTGAAGCGGATGCCCTCATCGCCATCGAGAAGGTCCGGACCTCGGATGATGAGCATGACCTGCCGTCGCTGGGCGGCAAGCTATCACTCCCTCTTCAGAGTAGAGACGGGCGTGACGCCTTCATGCTCGACATCCATCGAGGCCGGATCGACCTCAAGAAGGGGACCTATCAGAATCGAGCAAAGCAGGTCGTTCCGCTTGTACGACTCGACTTCGGAGGGCCGCCGCACACCAACCCGGATGGCGAGACCATCGAGACGCCGCACATTCATGTCTACCGAGAGGGGTTCGGCGACAAATGGGCTCAGCCGCTTGATCCCGACTTCTGCGATGATCCCGAAGATGTGATGGCGCTGCTCAGGGCATTCTTCTCCTATTGCGCGATTGTCGAGCCGCCCAAGCTCCGAGAAGGACTGTGGGCATGAGGGACGAGATCCAACAGCTTGTTGACCGGTACGTGAAGTGGCTTCAAGACCGCACGACGCTGCGTGACGTTCGAGACTGGGTCGAGATCACCACCCCGTACCTTGATCGCCACAACGACCATCTCCAGATTTACGCCAAGAAGGCCGGTCATGGATTTGTACTGACCGACGACTCATACACGATCAACGACCTCGAACTTCAAGGGTGCAAGCTCGACTCGCCGAAGCGGCAGACGCTTCTGAGGCAAACGCTCAACGGGTTCGGGGTTCGGATGAACGACTCGACCAGCGCGTTGGAGGTCAATGCGTCTTCGGACAACTTCCCATCAAAGAAGCATTCATTGATTCAGGCGATGCTCGCCGTCAACGATCTCTTCTACTTGGCAACTCCGACGGTGGCGAGCTTGTTCTACGAGGATGTCGTCGCCTGGCTGAACGCCGAAGACATCCGCTATACCGAGCGCGTCAAGTTCACGGGCAAGAGCGGGTACGACCACCTCTTCGACTTCGTCATCCCCAAGAGTCGGTCACAGCCTGAGCGGGTACTACAGGCAGTCAGCCGGGCCAACAAGGAGTCTGCCGAGCGCTTGATGTTTGACTGGCTCGACACGAAGGACGTTCGCCCGCCAGACTCAAAGATGTATGCAATCTTGAACGATGGCGACCAATCGGTACCGCAGGGTGTCCGAGACGCCATCTCGAACTACGGCATCGTTCCAGTAGCGTGGTCTGAACGCAAGGCATTCAAGGCGGAGCTTGCGGCATGAGATTGCTCCCTCTACCTCGCTTGCCTCTTTCACTCTGCCGATCTACCGGGCTCGGGCATCTGTATCCACAGCCATTTCGCTGCAGTTTGTTTGCGTTGTACTGCCGTTCTTCAGGTCGGTCACGATCGTTCGAGCCTCAGTTGCTCAGACCCCAAGCACCGCTCCACTCTGGTTCGCTTTCGCTGTCCCAACCGGCGGGGAGGGAGACAGCTTGCGTCTGAAGCACTTTCACATCCAGAACTTTCGAGGCATCACTGAGCTATCCCTCGACCTCGACAAGACGACCGTTCTTGTGGGTGAGAACAACGCAGGCAAGACCACGGTTCTTGAGGCCTTGCATGCATGCTTGGGCCGTCGCTTGACTGGGCGATCCAGCCCATTCAACGAGCTTGACTTCCATCTCGACTCGGACGGTGCTGATCCATCGTCCGCTCCTCCGATCACGTTGACCTTGACGTTTGAGGAAGAGGCCGAGGACGAATGGCCGGTTCCGGTTGTTCAGATCCTCGACAAGGCAGTCCAGATCCTCGACGACGATCGTCGTCGGGTCTCCCTTCGGATCATCACCGAATGGGACACGGCGACTCGGGACATCAAGACGAGTTGGAACTTCCTCAACAAAGATGGGAAGGAGCTACCGGGAGCGCGCAATCCTCGGAATTTGAACGACCTCCAACTGCTGGCCCCCGTCTTCTACCTCCCTGCCCTCCGAGATGCGGCGCAGTCGTTCGGGGCTCGATCGCCATTCTGGGCTCCCTTTACTCGCAGCCTGTCGATTGACGACAAGGTACGGAAGGAGATCGAGGAGCAGATTGCCGAGATCAATCAGTCCATCCTCGACAGCCACGCCCCATTCGGTGAGGTCAAGGATCGAATTGAGCGTGCCGCATCTCTACTCCCTCTCGGCGATGCTGAGGACTTGGTCTCGATTGATGCGCTGCCTGCCCGAGTCCTTGAGATGGTCTCCAAGACTGAGGTCAAACTCGCCTGCCGTACGGGCGCTCGGTTGCCGCTCTCCCGGCATGGTGCGGGAACGCAAAGCGTCTCCGTACTCTTCCTTTTCGAGGCATTTCTGCGCAGCCAACTGGCGGCGGCCTACGACGAGCAGGCCGAGCCCATCGTCGCTCTGGAGGAGCCAGAAGCCCATCTCCATCCATCTGCGATCCGGGCGCTCTGGTCTGTACTGGAAGGGCTGACAGGGCAGTCCATCATCGCCACTCACTCAGGCGATCTTCTCGCCAACGCTCCGCTTGAGTCCTTGCGGCGCTTCGTTCGGGAGGATGGCGTTGTCAAAGTATTTCAGGTTTCCTCTGGGACACTCAGTGATAGAGAGGCCCAGAAAGTCCGCTATCACGTCAGGTTGAAGCGGGGAGCCCTGTTCTTCGCTCGTTGCTGGTTGCTCGTAGAGGGCGAAACCGACTTCGTGATGATCCCCGAGTTTGCGAGGATGTCGGGCATCGACTTCGACCATGAGGGAGTCGTCTGCCTTGAATTCAGCCAATGCGGTGCTGAGCCGCTAATCAAGCTGGCAAACGCCTTGGGGATCGAGTGGCACGTACTCGCTGATGGAGATCCGGCAGGGAACGGCTACGCAAAGACCGCCAGGAAGATGCTCAACGGAGCAGCGGAAGCGGATCGCATCAGCCGACTGTCGGCGAAGGATATCGAGCATACCTGTTGGGAAGGCGGGTATGAGCAGGTCTACGAGGCGGCGGTGACAGAACAGCGAGCGAAGTCCATGTCCACGAAGAAGGGCGATACGGGCTATCCATCGGAGGTTATCGACTTGGCACAACTGCGCCCGTCTTCCAAGCCAGCGCTTGCGTATGCCGTTCTGCTCGAAGCCGAAAAGGAAGGCTCGCCGGGCGTCCCGACGGAGATCAAAACGGCGATCGAACAAGCCGTAGCCCTCGCCAGGAGGCATGTATGACGATCGACCTCGCTGGTCTCAACGACAATCAACGAAGCGCCGTCGAGTGGAACGAGGGGCCCGTTCTTGTCCTCGCAGGGCCGGGGTCAGGCAAGACCCGGGTACTGACGCTCCGGGTGGCTCGATTGCTCGCTGAGTCGGCAGGCGACCGATTCCGCATACTCGCTGTGACATTCACGAACAAGGCCGCCTCGGAGATGCGTACTCGGGTTGATGGCTTGGTTGACGAGGGCCGTGATCGAGCGACGCTCACGACGTTTCACTCCCTCGCTGTCGATATTCTGAGGCAACATGGCAGCCATGTCGGTATCGATCCTGACTTTGGCATCCTGAGCGATCAGGCAGACCGAGAGGCCGCCCTGACTGATGCCGTTGCAGCTTGTCGAGGCAATCTCGAAGAGTCTCCAAGCAAGCCATCGCAGCTTCTCCCAGTCATCACTCGCCTGCTTGACGAGTGTGTTCACCCAGACGAGGTCGAGGGGCTTCTTGAGGGGCAGCGGCATGCCAGCGATGTTGCCGCCGTCTACAGGTCGTACCGCTCAGTCCTCCTTCAGAGCAATGCCCTGGACTTCGCAACGCTGCTGGCGCTCTGCATCGAACTGCTTGAGAAGAGACCTGCTGTCGCCAAGCAAGTGCGACGGGTCTACGAGTACGTCTGCGTTGACGAGTTCCAAGATACCAACCAGGCGCAGTTCCGCCTCCTGACGAGCATCGTCGCTGACAACTCGCCCAATCTGTTTGTCGTTGCAGACGACGACCAGATCATTTACCAGTGGAACGGGGCAGACCCCGCCAGATTGACCGAGCTTCAAGAGCGGTACGAGATGGCGACCATCCAGCTTCCCGAGAACTACAGATGCCCACCTCAAGTAATCAGCTTGGCCAACAAGCTCATTGCCCACAACTCCGATCGGGCAGCGGACAAGCAACCGTTGGCCGCCAACAAGGCGGCAGCGGCAGGCGACGCTGTACGCACGCCCGATGCGTTTGGTTCATTCGCTGAAGAGGCTGCATGGATCGCCAAAGACCTCGCCTCGCTTTCGTCCGAGGAGCGAGCGAGAACAGCGGTTTTGGCTCGCCGCAAGAAGCTGCTCGAATCGGTTGTGGAGGCATGCGGCTCGGCGGAGGTCGATAGCTACATTGCAGTCCGCAAGAACGAGTTCCAAAGCGCGCCCTATCGATGGCTACATTCAACCCTGCGGCTCGCCAATGCGCCGCAAGAGCGTGAGCAGCTTCGGCGCATGTCTCGGGCCTTCTTCGTGTTGGAGGGAATCCAGATCGAGGATGAGGATGTTGTTGCGGGTGCCGCCGTTGAGTCCGAGGGGCTGCTTCGTACATGGCTCTCATTGGTCCATCGGCGTGATTCGATCAGCCAGCCAGCGCAAGCGGCGCTGACGGCCTTGAAGAACCGGCTGATTGCGAGATTGGATTACATGGGCTTCGTCAATGCCGCCAGGGAGTGGTTTCAGTCGCTCGCCGACGATCCTTCGGTTCCCGAAGCGTCCAGCGACGAGGCCAAGGACGAAGCGGAGATTTGGGATGCTCTGCTCTCAGACATCCGTCAACACCACAGTCTATCCGATCTTGCTCTGCATGAGTTTCTTCAGGAGCTTGACCTGCGGGCAAAAGAGAAGCCTGTACCGCCGAATGCAGTGCGGTGCTTGACGATCCATGCGGCGAAGGGACTGGAGTTCAGCCGGGTCTATGTCATCGGCATGGTCGATGAGGAGCTTCCAAGTTGGGCGGCGCTCAAGAAAGGCGACAACAGCAACGAGGTCCGGGAGGAGAGGCGAAACTGCTTCGTGGCCATTACCCGAGCAGAGGATGTACTGACGCTCACGCATGCGAAGCGGTATCAGGGGTACTCCAAGCGCCCTTCCCGATTTCTGAAGGAAATGGGGCTTCTGTAGAGGGTGTGTGATGACGAAGTTCTCGGAATCCGTGGTTGAGGATGCTGCCCTCGAATGGTTCGAGGGGCTCGGCTATGCCATCGCTCACGGCCCCGAGATTGCGCCGGATGCCGTAGGCTCAGAGCGGGCAAGTTACGCCGATGTGTTGCTGGTCGATCGGCTCCGCAATACCCTGTTCACGCTCAATCCTGACATCCCCGCTGAGTGTCTCGAAGAGGTCATCAAGCGGCTGCAACGCCCCGATCAGCCGACGCTTATCGAGAGCAACCGAGCGTTTCACTCGCTACTCCGAGACGGAGTAGACGTGGAGTACCGCCTGCCTGACGGCTCCTCGAAGGGAGACAAGGTCTGGCTGTGCGACTTCGAGGATCCCGATCGGAACGACTGGCTCGCCGTCAACCAGTTCACCGTCGTCGAAAAGATCGGGACCAACCAACACGACCGCCGACCCGATGTCGTTGTGTTCGTCAATGGCATTCCGCTTGCTGTCGTCGAGTTGAAGAACGCCGCTGATGAAGAGGCGACGATCTGGACAGCCTACAAGCAGCTTCAGACATATAAAGCCGAGATCCCGAGTCTGTTCGTTGGCAACGCCGTCCTACTCGTTAGCGATGGGAACAAGGCGAGGATGGGCTCACTGACGGCGGGCAAGGACCGCTTCACGCCTTGGCGAACGACGGATGGGGAAGAGACCGCCCCGAAGACTCAACCCGAACTCGACGTGGCGATCAAGGGCATCTTCGATCGGCACCACTTCCTCGACTACGTCCGCAACTACACCGTCTTCGAGGAGAACGACGACGGGAAGATCATCAAGAAGATCGCTGCGTACCACCAGTTCCATGCCGTGCGGAAGGCGATCGGGGCGACGGTCAATGCCTCGCAGCCGAGCGGCGACAAACGAGCGGGCGTCATCTGGCATACGCAGGGCTCGGGCAAGAGCCTGACGATGCTGTTCTACGCTGGACGGCTCATCGAGCAGTCGAAGCTTGAGAACCCCACCGTCGTTGTCCTGACCGACCGCAATGACCTGGACGGGCAGTTGTTCGCCACCTTCGCCGGAGGCAAGGCGCTGCTGCGCCAGACGCCTGAGCAAGCAACTGATCGAAATGGGTTGCGAGACCTGCTCAAGCGAGCGAGCGGGGGCGTCGTCTTCACGACCATTCAGAAGTTCCTACCCGATGATCGGGCCAACGAGCATCCCCTGCTCTCTGATCGGCGCAACATCATCGTCATCGCTGACGAGGCGCATCGAAGCCAGTACGGGTTCAGAGCCAAGATCGATAAGGAGACGGGACAGGTCGGCTACGGCTTCGCCAAGTATTGCCGAGATGCATTGCCGAACGCCACGTTCATCGCCTTCACGGGAACGCCTGTTGAAAGCTCCGATGTCAGCACAAGGGGCGTCTTCGGTAACGAGATCGACATCTATGACATCGAGCAGGCGATCGAAGACAACGCCACCGTTCCGATCTATTTCGAGGGGCGGCTGGTCAAGATGGGCCTGGACAGCGCCGCAGCCGAGTCCATTGACGAAGAGATCGATGAACTGACCGAGAGCGAGGAACTGTCGTCGAAGGAGAAGCTCAAGACCAAGTGGGCTGCGCTCGAAGCGATCGTCGGCTCGGACGAACGAATCGAACAGGTCGCCGAAGACATCGTCGCTCACTTCGAGGATCGTCAGTCGGCGATGGAAGGCAAGGCGATGATTGTCGCCATGTCCCGCCGCATCTGCATGGCGCTGCATGACGCCATCGTCAAGCTCCGTCCCGGCTGGTATCACGACGACGATGACAAGGGAGCGATCAAGGTCGTGATGACGGGCAACGCCAGCGAAGGCCCCGAGATCGCCAAGCACGCCCGGAACAAATCTCGTCGAGAAGAACTCGCCAAGCGTTTCAAGAACCCCGACGACCCGCTCAAGCTGGTCATTGTCCGAGACATGTGGCTGACGGGCTTCGACTGCCCCTGCATGCACACCCTCTACGTCGATAAGCCGATGCGGGGTCACGGCCTGATGCAGGCGATTGCGAGAGTAAACCGGGTCTTCCGAGACAAGCCCGGCGGGCTCGTCGTTGACTACATCGGCATCGCCGATCAGTTGAAGAAGGCGCTGGCGACGTACACGGAGAGCGGCGGTCAGGGCCGAACGACGGTGGACCAAGACGAAGCCGTTGCCGTGATGAAGGAGAAGTACGAGATCGTCGCCGCCATGTTCCACGGCTTCGACTACGGCACATTCTTCTCAACCAAGGCGTCAGAACGCATGGCGGTCATCCCCGAGGCGATCGAACACGTGCTCAGTCTTGAAGACGGGAAGACGAGGTACTTGCAGGCCGTCCTCGAACTGGCGAAGGCGTTTGCCCTGGCCGTTCCGCATGAGGATGCTCTGGCGATCCGAGACGATGTCGGCTTCTTCCAGACGGTCCGAGCGGGGATCGTCAAGGCGACGGTTGGCGGTGGCAAGTCGCCTGAGGATCTCGATACGGCTGTCCGCCAGATCGTCTCCAAAGCTGTCGCATCCGAGGGCGTGGTGGACATCTTCGCCGCAGCAGGGCTCAAGAACCCGGACATCTCGATCCTGTCGGACGAGTTCCTTGCCGACGTTCAGGGGCTGCCGCAGAAGAACCTTGCCTTGGAGATGCTCCGCAAGCTCCTGAACGACGAGATCAAGGTCAGGGGCCGGAAGAACATCGTTCAGGCACGATCCTTCCGGGAGATGCTGGAGGCCTCGATCAAGAGATACCAGAACCGAGGCATCGAGACGGCGGAGGTAATCCAGGAACTGATCGAACTTGCCAAGCGGATGCAGCAAGCCAAGCAGCGCGGCGAGGAGTTGGGCCTCAACGAGTCTGAGGAGGCGTTCTACGACGCTCTCGCCAACAACAAGAGCGCCGTCGAAGACCTTGGCGACGAGACGCTGAAGACGATTGCAAGGGAACTTGCCGATCGCATTCGCAAGAGCGCGACGATCGATTGGACCATCAAGGAGACGGTCCGAGCGGAGATGCGGGCAATGGTCAGGAGGCTGCTCCGTAAGTACAAGTACCCGCCCGATCAGCAGGAAGCAGCAACGGAACTCGTGCTGCAGCAGGCGGAAACGCTCGCCCTCGATTTCACTACAGCGTGACGGGCAGGCTGAAACGGAGAGGCTCAAAGGGAACCCATACCCGAACCAAAGGGGCCCCACAGAAACAAACCCGGGAGGGGGAGGGGGTCCACAGAGCCGAAAGATGAGTGCGCCTCTGGGGCCTTCTCCCCGCACCGATTCACGCCGACATCAAGCGACTCCCAAGCGGGAACAACCAGCCCGCTGCGAGGAGCCTCTGATGCTGAATGCCGAGATCGATCGGAGCCGCCGGATCGGGACCGAGTTTGAGTTCGCCCTTCCCCAGATCGGAACGGGCACCGGCGACGATGTCCGCCGGACGCTGGCCGAGGTCTTGACCGCCAATGGGTTGCCCGCCATCGCTCGGGGATACAGCCACCGTCCGCTGCCGGATGGGATCGATTTGGCGATCGAATACGACGCTTCGGTCCGGGGGGAGAGCCGATTTTCGGGTATCCGCTGGCAGTCGGTCGAGTTGAAGACCCGGATCCTCGAAGGCATCGACGACTGGGAGCGGATCGTTCCCAAGGCCCTCGCTATCTGCCGGTACCTGGGAGGACGGGTCAACGCCTCGACCGGGCACCATGTCCATATCGCCATGCCCGAAGTCCGGCATCGGGTCGCTTCGTTCCGATCGCTCTACAACACCCTGCACAGGTACGAGGCCCTCATCTATGGGCTGGTCGCTCCGAGCCGTCGAACGGGCCGCTACGCCAGCCCGATGCCCGATCGACCCGGTTTGCTCAACGACTGCGGGTCGCTGGCATCGATCAGCCGGGTCATGTCGGGGCATCCCCGGACAAGCGGGTTCAACGCCATCCACTTGTTCGATCCCTCCCCTCGATGGGAGAGCCGGTACCACGGCGGGACGCTCGACACCGACAAGGCACGCCATTGGCTGCGTCTCATGCTCAGGTTGACGGATCACGCATGCCTGCGGACCTGCAAGGCGGCGAAGACGCAGCTTCCGAATACCCGAGAGTCGCTCGACAAGATGCTGGTCACGATCGGGCTGAAGGTCAACAGCCGGGTCTACGCCACAGTCTCGCCCGAGCTTCGGCAGACGGGGCGATACCTGCTCAACCGCTGGAAGCGGCTCAACGCCGATCAGCCGCTAGCCCTGCCTCGCCATCAACGGCGGGCACAGCAGGCTGAGCCGATCGCAATCCCATTCTGAACAACCGTCCCGGGCCCTCGATCCAGAGGGTTCAGAGCCATGCAACACTCATCTTTCCGCCCCGGATGCGCAATTCACCACACGCTGAAAAACGCCAGCAACAACGTTCCGCCCGGCGTGAAACATCCGCATCGCAAAGACATCTCTGCACACCCCGCCTTCCAGATCCTCCAAGTCTTCCCGCGAGATCCGCAGAGCATTGTCAGGTTTTAGTCCATTATGGGGCTGAATTGGCAGGTAATTCAGCATTCGGGCGGGATCTGGCTTGACCCGAGACTGGATCGGCGGGTGTGTGGTGGCCCGTCGCCATCACCGAATCCCAGGCGGCGTCGATGTGCTGCGGAGGTTACGCCATGTCAGGTCAGATTCACGCCAGCGCGATCATTCCACCAACGCTCGACCATGTCGTCGGTCAGCCTCAGGTCACCGCCAAACTCAAGGTTGCTGTTGAAGCGGCGTTTGCCGATCAGCAGCCGCTCCCCCATGTCATGCTCACGGGTCCGGCGGGCACCGGCAAGACGATGCTGTCGCAGGTCGTTGCCCGAGAGATGGCGACGGAGTTCCGAGAGATTCTTGGGCAGTCTCTGGTCAATGTGGCGACTCTCAATGGCTTCCTCCTCGGAGCTTCGGAACCCCGTTCGATTCTGTTCATCGACGAAGCGCACGAAATCCCGGCGAGCGTCCAAACAGGTCTGCTCAAGGCGATTGATGAACGCGCGGTCTTCCTCTGTAGCGACTCCGACAACAAGGTCTCCCGACTCGCCATCGAGCCATTCACGCTGGTCTTGGCTACGACCGATCCGCAAGGACTGCTCCCGCCACTTCGGGATCGGATGCGTCTCATCTGTCAGCTACGGAGGTACGAGGCTTCCGATCTGGTCTCGATCCTTTGTCAAAAGGTCACACAGCTTCAATGGGAGGTTGAAGATGCCGTCCTCAGCGCGATCAGCGAGCGGAGTTTCGGAACGCCACGACTGGCTTTGCGACTTCTCGAAGCGGTTCGTCGTTCCGCTCGGGCTGTTGGCGCAACGGTCATCGATGCGACCCATGCTTCCGCTGCCTTCGAGCTTGAAGAACTCGACGAGGCCGGACTCGGACCTGACGAACGGATGTACCTGCGCATCCTCGCTGAAGCATCCCGTCCGCTCCGGCTCGGGGTCATCGCCTCGCGCATGGGTCAACCGCCCGAAGCTGTCTCGCGCGTCGTCGAGAGCAACCTGATCTGGCTTGGGTTGATCGAACGCTCCGATCGAGGCCGCACGCTCACCGCCGCAGGTCTGTCCCACGTCAACTCCGTCTGATCCATCTTTCGCGCGAGAAAGGAAACGCCATGTCCGTTCGCCGAAGCAATCCGTCTGATGCTCCAACTGGGGTACGCCTCAAGGCCGCAGTCTCGGTCAGCGAGATGGCACGCTCGCTTCGACTCAGCCGCGCGAGGTTCTACGAGTTGATCGAGTCGGGCGTGATGCCGCCGCCGGTGTACCTGATCCGTACGAAGCGTCCCTACTACCCGACGGAGCTACAAGCGATCTGCATTCGGGTACGAGAGTCGGGCGAAGGTGTCAATGGCGAACCCGTCGTCTTCTACGCCGCCAGGTCTTCTACGACTGCTCCCAGGGCGACCCGGAAGAGCGGCAGCGGGTCGAAGGCGTTGAGGTCAGACCCGGAGATGGAGTCGCTGCTGAACGGCCTCAAGCAACTCGGCATGAACGACCCGGATTCGTCCGCCGTCGAGGCGATCGTCGCCGAGTTGTACCCGTTCGGCATCGGCACCGAAGCCCCAGAGTCGGTCTTGACGGCTGTCTTCAGGCGACTCAGTTGTCGGAACCAGAGCGAGAACGTCAGGCGAGAAGTCTGATTCCCGGTCGGGTCTCGGGTTCATCCTGTCCACTCAGTGTCTGAAAGGGATCAGCAAGCCATGCAGAACTCGGGTGATAATGCTTTCCAGCGATCTCTGGTCGAGGTCATGGAGCAGACCCTCGCGCGGTTCTTTGACGCCACCGACTACGCCGAGTCGAGCCGCCGGGCGATCCGCTCCGACCTGCTCCGCTTCGGTCGCTGGTACATCAAGGCAAACCAGGAGCCCTTCGCATGGGAGCGGGTCGTCACTCGCGACATCGCAGACTTCCGGGAGCATCTGGTACGGGTCGAGGGACGGGCCGTCGCCACCGTCAACCGGTGCTTGGTCATGGTCCGCCGGGTCTTCGACTGGCTCGTCTCTGAGGGAGAGCTTTCCTCCTCGCCCGCGAAGGGCGTCAAGGAACTCAGGCGGCAGCCACTAGCGCCCAAGGGCCTGGACAGACCCGAAGTACGGAAGCTGCTGAGGGAGGCGGAAGCGAGGCAGGATCTCCGTGCGTCAGCGGTCTTTCACGTTCTGAGCTACTGCGGATTGAGAGTGTCGGAACTGGCCGGCCTAACTCTTAGAGACCTGGAACTCGGCGAGCGATCGGGTTGGGCACGGGTCTTGGGCAAGGGCAACAAGCAGCGGATGGTGCCTGTCCCTCTCCCGGCGAGGAAAGCTTTGCTCGGGTATCTCGCCTGCCGACCGCCGTTCGATACGGACCGGGTATTCGTCGGCGAGCGAGGGGCGCTGACGGATCGGGGGATCAGGTCGATCTGCCGCCGGTATGCAGCGATCACGGGCGTCCATGTTCACCCACATGCCTTGCGTCACAGCTTCGCCAAGACCTTCCTTGCCGAAAGCGGGAATGATCTGGTCGCGCTTGCCGCCATTCTTGGGCACGAATCGCTTGAGACTACACGGCGATATGTCCAGAGAACAGCGGAAGAACTAACTGCTTTGCAGGACAGTATCTCGTTCTGAACGCTCAGTGAAACGAGGAGCGGCTCGTTGAGATGACCTTTCCCCGGTAAGCAGTCCAGAGTCTATGTGAGTATTCCAACGGCTGCAC